>CAVZCZ010000005.1:0-761717 GCA_963773935.1 uncultured Actinomycetota bacterium | reverse complement strand
ACCCGGGTCAGCTGCGGTTCGGGAGGGACTTCGGCCGCGTGTTGGCGAGGCCCAACCGTCGTCCACAATGGATCCTGCGAGCGGCAGCACGTTGAACGCGATCGACCGCGCGAAGACCGCTGGCGCCGGGATGCGTACCACGTCGGCACCGAAGGTGAGGTCACTCACTCGGCCCTCGACACCGGTGAGCTGACCGTCCAACTCCGCCACCCCGGCGAGGCCGGCGCCGGAGACGGCTTGGTAGGTCGCGGTCACCATGCTCACCAGACCGGCCTCGACGTGCAACGGCTTGAGCACCGGCATCGCGGCCATCGTGGTGCAGTTCGGATTGGCGATGATGCCCCTGGGCCGACGGGCCACCGCGTGCGGGTTCACCTCCGAGACCACGAGCGGTACGTCCGGGTCCATCCGCCAGGCCGAGGAGTTGTCGATGACCACCGCGCCCTGTGCGGCCACGGCGGGCGCCAGTTGCTTGGATGCGCCCTTGCCGGCGGAGAAGAGCACGATGTCCAGGCCGGCGTAGTCGGCCGTATCGGCATCCTCCACGACCACCTGTCGTCCTGCCACGGCAGCATGCGGCCGGCCGAGCGGGCGGAGGCGAACAGGCGGAGCTGGTCGACCGGGAACTTTCGCTCGGCGAGCACCTGACGCATCACGCCGCCGACCTGGCCGGTGGCCCCGACAATGCCGATCTTCATGGGTCCGAGATTACCTGACTCGCCGACGCGCACACCGCTGCAGATGTCGCCGGCGTCGACCTCTACTTGGTCGACTCCGCGAGGTCGACCAGCGCGGCCACCAGCTCAGCTCGAGGTTCTGGCTCTTGTACGCCTTGTCAAGAGATTCTTGCTCTCGTAGCCTTGTCGAGGATCTTGTCGAGATTGGCGTTGATCGGCATGTGGTTCCTCCGCTTCGCGTCGCGGGTATGGTCTCACGCTCGTCGACGGTCAATCACCGGAACAAACGAGCCGACGACCGCGGCCAGGGTCGTACCGAGCGGAGCATCGATTCGTACCGATGCACATTCATCCGCCGCGGGTGACGCCCTGGTTGACGATGGCCACTGGATGGCCGACCTTCACCGCCCGGAGCACGAACCGCCGCCCCGACATCACCGACAACGACGAGCCGAGCACGACCAGCGCCGTAGCGCGCTCCACCATGGCGAAGCACGCCTGCACCCGGTCCCGTGGCACCGACTCACCGAAGAAGATCACGTCCGGCTTGAGCAGACCGCGGCATCGGAGGCAGTCGACCGTACGAAACGCCGCCACCGCCTCGGCCGGCAGCTCGATGTCCCCATCCGGATTGATCGCCGTCGCCGCTGCCGTCGCCGCGAATGTGGGGTTGGCATCCCGGAGCCGATCGTCCAGCGTCGGCTCTCGCCGTCTTTTGTCCACAATGGAGGCACTTCACATTGTCGAGCCCTCCGTGCAGCTCGATCACATCTCGCGCACCGGCGGCCTGATGCAGCCCATCGACGTTCTGGGTGACAATGCCGGCGAGCCGTCCGAGGGTTTGCAGTGTGGCCACGGCCCGATGGCCCTCGTTCGGCTCGGCGCGCGCGATGGTGCGCCATCCGAGGTGGCTGCGGGCCCAGTACCGCTGCCGGGCGAGCGGATCTCGAGTGAACGCCTGATACGTCATTGGCGTGACCCGGCGGGAGAGGCCGGTCGGACCCCGGTAGTCCGGGATGCCCGACTCAGTGGAGAGCCCGGCGCCGCTGAGCACGACCACCCCGCCCCGCTCGAACAGCTCCGCAAGCTCAGACACGCCTTCGAGCTCAGCCACGCCTCTGAGCTCAGCCACGTTCACGAGCTCGGACGACGCAGGCGTATCCACGGCGGTCACGTCACCTATGGTGCCTCAGCCGAGCGTGTCGATGTGACGTAGGACATGTCCTGCGACAGATCGGGAATGAGTGAGTGGTGTGCCGGTTGGTCACCAGTGTGACCGAAAGATCGCCTGACGCGGTACCGGACGAGGCAGCTCGCAACGAAACGACGCGGCCGCACAATCTCGTCCGCATGATCATCGTGCTGGGCTCGATCATCGCGATCGCCCCGCTGACGATCGACATGTACCTGCCCGCGCTGCCATCGATCACAGCCGATCTCATGACCGACGCGACCTCGGTGCAGCTGACCCTCACCGGCACGCTGGTCGGGCTCGCGGTGGGACAGCTGCTGATCGGCCCGCTCTCCGATGCGCTCGGACGGCGCCGGCCGCTCATCGCCGGACTGGCCACCCACGTCATCGCCTCACTGCTGTGTGTCGTCGCGCCCACCATCGGCGTGCTCGGCGGACTGCGCGTATTGCAGGGTCTCGGCACCGCCGCGGCAACCGTGGTCGCCACCGCGGTCGTGCGGGACCTCTTCTCCGGACTCGCCGCGGCGAAGGCCTTCTCCCGCCTGATGCTGGTGATGGGCGCTGCCCCGATCCTGGCGCCCACGCTCGGCAGCCAGGTGCTGCGCTGGACGCAGTGGCGGGGCGTGTTCGCGGCTTTGGCCATCCTCGGCGTGGGGGTGGCGCTGGTCGCCATCCTGGCGCTGCCGGAGACCCTTCCGCCGCACCGGCGGGTGCGCGGTGGCATCGCCGCCACGATCCGGTCGTACGGCTCGATCGCGCGCGACCGTACCTTCGTCGGGCTCATCCTGGTCGCGAGTCTCAGCATGGCGGCGTTGTTCGCGTACGTGTCCGGATCGTCCTTCGTGATGCAGCAGCAGTACGGGCTGAGCGTGCAGCAGTTCGGCCTGGTCTTCGGCGCTGGTGCGGCCGGTCTGATCGCCGCGACGCAATTCAACGTGCGACTGCTCAACCGATACAGCCCACGCCAGGTGCTGGTCGGCGCCCTGACCGTAGGGTCGGCGGCAAGCCTGGTCCTGCTCGGGTTCGCGGCCACCGGCTTGGGCGGCCTGATGGGCATTCTGCTTCCACTGTGGATAGTTCTGGCTAGTGCCGGCCTGGCCCTGCCCAATGCTCCCGCGCTCGCACTCACTCGACACGGCGAGGCCGCCGGGACTGCCGCCGCGCTGCTGGGTGCGGTGCAATTCGGCGTGGGTGCGATCGCCGCCCCGCTGGTCGGCGCGCTGGGCGGCACCAGCCTCGCCATGGCGGTGATCATCGCGGGTGGCCTGCTCGGTGCGTTGGCGGCACTGGTGTTCGTGGTGCGCGCGGTCGACGTCGACATCGAGCCCGCGACCACCCCAACCGTGAACCCCACGGCCGAACCCGCGGTCGCGCGGGCTTAGCACCCGACAGCACGTCGGCGCGTTAGGCCGTGCACCGGGCTCGATGTGCGTCCGGGGCTCGATGTGCTTCGGGGCTCGTGCAGCGGGGCTCGACGTGCTCGGATCTCGCGTCCCGGACTGGCCGTTGCCTCGGGTCAGTCGGCTGGACTGGCGAGTGGGGTTGTCTCGGGTGGTGGTCGGTGTGGCTGGCTAGGGCCGAGTTCGTAGGGTTGGCCGCCGGGGCGGGACACGGTGACGTCGCCGGTGGTCGGGTCGAGGGTGATCTGCCAGCGTTGGTGGTCGGGGAGTCCATCGTGGACCTTGCCATGGTGGAAACGACACAGCAAGGCCGCGTTATCTACATTTGTCAGTCCGCCGGAGTACCAGGCGAGTAGGTGGTGGACCTCGCACCAGCTCGCCGGTGAGGTACATCCGGGCCATCGGCAGCCCCGGTCGCGGGCGATGAGCGCCTTGCGCATCCAGGTTGGCACGATCCGGTGCGCCCGGCCGACCTCCAGCGGCAGCCCGGTCGCCGGATCCAAGATCACCCTCCACACCTCGCTGTCGCAAGCCAGCCGTTGAGCCACCGAGGCGGGCAGCCGGTCGGCCCAGGCGGACCAGGGCAGTTCCGGCGCCATCGGCACCCCGGCGCACTGCAGCGCATCGGGTTGGCGTGGCGGTGGCGGGTCCGCAGTGGACGCACAGCCCGCCGCAGCGCCGGAGGCCGCAGGGTCATCGGCAGCCGCACCGCCGGCCCCAACACCTCCGGCCCCAGCACCGCCGGCCCCAGGACCGCCGGCCGCAACTCCGCCGTACGCTGCACCGCCGGCCGCTGCACCGCCGGCCGCAACTCCGCCGTACGCCGCGCCGCCATGCGCTGCGGCAGCGCCATTCGAGTCGGCGGCAGGGTTGGTGGTTGGGGTGCCGGTGGCGTGTCGGAGGCCGAGCAGGGTTTCGGGGGTGATGAGCAGGCCGAGGTGGGGTCGGACCCCGCCGACGGTGGGTAGGGTGCCGCGGTCGAGGGCTTGGCGGGCCAGTTCGAGCAGGGCGTCGGCGCGGCGTTGCACCGCGGTGCTCGGCTCATCGGGGGTGACCGGGCGCATCAACGTGTCCAATGCGGTCAGCACCGTCGCCCCGGCCTCGAGGTCGAGGCGTCCCGACACGGAGAACAACGATCCGCACCGGGAGATCGACAGCGCCCTTCGTTCGCGTGCGTGCGGATCGGGGTCGGGCCCGTCCGGGTCGACATGGGCGCGGATGCGGTGACAGGCCGCCTCCACGTCGGCGTGCCGGCCGGTAGTAGCGGCCAGGGTGGCCAGGATCTCATCAAAGGGTTGCACCTGCTCGATGCCGACGTGGGCGGCCAGATCGCCCACGGTGCGGACGTGCTCGGCCGACACGGCCCCGGTGTGCGCCGCGGCCGACAGCGCCGGCAGCTGCCGCAGCAGCCGACCCCGCGACAGCCAGCCGGTGGCCGCCCGCTGACTCATCCGCCCGAACGCGATCAACCACGACCGGGCGGTGCGAAACCCGTCCCGCTCGGCCAGGTCCCGGGTATCAAACGACGCCGACACGGTGGAGACCACCGCGGTGAGCTGGTTGACCACCGTGAGCAACGCCAGCAGCCCGTCGCGGACCTGCCCATCCGACCACGACGTCACATCCTCATCCGCCAACACCTGCGCCGCGGCCTGCAACCCCTGCCACGGCTCGGAACCCCCGCTCGAACACATGTGCCTAGTCTAACCCAGACCACCGACAGATTCGCAACTATAAGTAAAGGGGGTCGCTGAGACCACAATGGACGGTGGCCGAGTAGAGCGCTGAGCTGCAGCTTCGAATCAAGGTTGGGACATAGACTGGTCCGATGGGTAGGCAGCTCGGGCCGTGGCTCGTCGGGATCGGGCTGCTCATCGTGGTCGTCGGCGGATTGGCGTGGGCCGGGCTGCTCTCCTGGTTCGGGCGCCTCCCAGGCGACCTTCGCTTCGGCAGCGGCGGCACCCGCGTGTTCATTCCGATCACATCGATGCTGGTCGTCTCGCTCGCGCTCAGCGTCGTCGTGACACTGATCCGGAAGCGCTGACACAGACTGCCAGTGAGGTCGCGGAGCTAGCTCAACGCGACGACCCGGCACACGGCAAGCACCTCACTCGACGTCAGCGGCATCGACGTGCGCGCCCGCGCCTGGCCGGAGGCGTTGGTCGATGGGGTCAGGGTCGGGCTCGACGGGGTCAGGAACGCGCCGGCGTCGATGTCGAATCCGTCCGCGCTGTAGTAGTACGTGTGCTGCACCGACTCGTTCGGCTCGCCCGTACCAAATGCGGTGTATTCAAGTCCGACCGCGCCATCAGGGAAATCAGTCCGGGTCGCCGGGGAGCAGTTGCTGAACGGCTTGGCTCGCTCGTCGATCGTGGCCCGTTCGGCTGCGGTCATGCCGGTCTGCGGAAACACTTCCAGGTCGATCGAGCCGGTGCCGCGGGCGTCGGTGACGTCGAAGATAAGGGACAATCTCGGATGGTTCTCCGACGAGCCCACCCGCTCGGCCGAGACCTTACGGAACGTCCGGCCCGGTGCGATCGTCGCCGCGGCGTCGAGCACCGCCGACGCCGCGACCGCCGGATCGGGCAATACCGAACCGTCCGTGTTGGCCAACAGCTTCGGCGTACCGTCGCCGTCGCACCGCGGAATTTCGAACCGTTGCTGAACTCGTGTGGCGGACGGCACGACGACCTCGCTTGGCGCCGCACTCCCGTCGGACGAAACGCTGATTGCAAGCGATCCCACCGGCGGCCCGTGGCCGGGCACATAGGCTACGGCCGCGCTCGCGGTCACGCCGGCTGCGACGGCCGACCCCGCGGCGACGAGCATCCGCCGCCGGTGCAGGCGTTGCCGCCCCCGCTGCCGCACCTCGCCGGCGGTCGTACGGATCGGCGGTTCGTTGGCGAGCAGGGCGTCGAACAGCTCCCGCACCGTGTCACGCATCATGCCTCCGGCGCCGGAACGCGTATTCCTCAGGGAGCAGGTCGCGCATCGCGGCGAGGCCGCGTGCGGTCTGGCTCTTGACGGTGCCCTCGTTGATGCCCAAGGCTTCCGCGGTCTCCTCGACGGAGAGATCCTCGAAGTACCGCAACACCAGCACCGCACGCCGACGCGGCGGCATCCTCGCCAGTGCGCCGATCAGCAGCAGCCGATCCTCGTTGGGCGGCGGCTGCGCTTCGGTCGACACGACGTACTCGACCGGGCTCTCCCGCCGCCAGGGCCGGCGCCATTCATCCACAATGGACCGCATCAGGATCCGTCGGACGTACGCGTCAAGATTCGTGCTGGCGCTTGCCTTCGCCCAGTGCACGTAGAGCTTGCCAAGGGCCACCGCCACCGCGTCCTCGGCCACCTGCCAGTCACCACAGATCAGATACGCACTGCGACGCAGCGTGACCATTCGCGCCTCGACGTACTCGCGGAACTGGCCCTCGTCGACGTCGGGCACTGCGTCGGCTCTCCTTTCGTCCCCCGTACTGACGGTCGGTCTTGCCGCCGGGGTTGCCCAGAGCCTACGAGGCGGTTGTTGGGGCGCAAGCGGTTAACGATGCGCCATCGAGCTCCTCCGGAATCTCCAACCCGAAGTGCGTCAACGCCGTTGCGGCGACATCGACCATTCGTGCGTCATCCCTTGCGCCCGGCACAATCCCGCCGCCGTGGTAGAGGACGAACGTCCGGCGCTCCTCGTCGCTGAACCCGCCATGGCCGCCCTCGTCCAGGTGCCCGTGGTCGGTCGTCACCATGATCAACCAGCGCTCGACCGCGCGACTGTGCCGCTCCCGGATGGCGTCGAGCAGCTGCCCAAAACAGCCGTCGACCGCGCGGATCATCTCGCCGTACTCACGCGACATCGCGCCCCAGCCGTGCCCGACCATGTCCACGCTGCCGAGATAGACAAATGCGGCATCCGTCGGTCCGTGTCGCAACAGCCGTACCGCCTCGGCCGTCAAGCGGCGATCCTCGACCAGGTAGCCGTGCGCCTCACCGTCGCCCACGATGAGTTGACCGAGCTCGGCCGAGAACACGCCCTCCTCCGCCAGTGGTGGCCAGTCCACCACGGCGAACGTGGAGTGTCCCGCGCGCGCGATCCGGGTGAGGAAATCGGGATACCGGTCGTACCGCTTCCCGTCGAACTCGTTGTCCTGCACGCCGTGCTTGGCCGGCCAGACGCCGGTCGCGATCGTCGACCAGCCCGGTCCCGACACGGTTTCGGCGCCGTACTCGAACGGGATCAGGCTCGGCGCAAAGACTCCGCGATCACGCAGCGAGGTGAGTCTTGCCGCCCCGACGTCCTCGACCCGATCCCAGCGCAGTCCGTCGATCCCGACCACGAGCAACTTGACGCCGTCAACCATGCAGAGATTCTGGCATCGCTAGGAGGTACTCACGGTCACCTTTACGCCACCGGAGAACGCTGAGTCATGCAGCTCCAGCGTTGTGATCGTGGCGCCAGGCGGGAGGTCGAAGACCACCTTGGCGGCGACCGAGTTGCCCGGATTGACGACGTTCCACCAGGCGTCGCCATTGCCATTCGCGACAACACCTGCCGCCGTATCGGCGGCGTACTGCTTGCCGTCTGGTCCGTACGCTCGCTGCTGGCCGTCGGCGAAATGGCGTGGCTCGGTGCCGATGTTCGCCACCGTCATGTCGACGACGCAGAACCGACCCTGTGGCTCGGCGCGCAGGAAGCCATTGACGATCTCCTCATGCCCACAGCTCACCGCGGTCACGACGAACTCGAACTTGCCGTCCCGTACGGGTTGGTTGAGCGTCGGCAGGCTCGGGGACCCGTCGGCGGCCAACCCGTCCGCGCCATTGGCTGCCACCGCGGCGGGAGTGCCGTCGTCCTCGAGCAGCGCCGCGCCGACCACTGCCGCCGTGGTGCCGCCCACACAACACGCCAGTAGTGCCAGCCCAACCACGAAGGCGACGGTGCGTCCGGGTCGTCGCGGAGTCTGCACCGTGGTCTGGTCGTACACAGCGACACCGTAGCCGTCCTCCGGCACATTCACCCGGTCGCGGAGCAGGTGCTCATCGAACTCTCATGTACGGAAGCGGTGTCCACCTCTACTTGACGCCGCTCACCCTAGAGTTGACACATGCGCAGCGGAGATCGCAAGAACATCCACATTGGACATCGAGTGATAGACGGTGCGGCGAACAACGCCACGATCCTGCACGTGCCGCACAGCTCTGTGACGATCCCGCCAGATGTCCGCCAACGAATCGTCCTCGGCGACGATGCGCTGTCCCGCGAGCTCGCGCTGATGACGGACGCGCATACGGATGTCATCGCTGAGCGGGCCGCCTCGGCCGCCGAGCAACGACCGTGGACGTTCGTCAACCAGCTGTCCCGGCTCGTGGTCGATCCGGAACGGTTCGACGACGAGCGCGAGACGATGCGCCGAGTCGGTATGGGGGCGGTGTACACCCGTACGGCCACGGGCGAGATGCTGCGCCATGACGATGTCGAAGCGGAGCACGAGCTCCTGGCCGACTGGTTCCACCCGTACGCGAAGGCCATGAGCGACCTGGTCGACGAGCGACTCACCGCGACCGACCGGGCGACCATCATTGACGTTCATTCGTATCCGAGCCAGCGGCTCCCATACGAGATCGGCGGCGAGGAACGACCTGCGGTATGCCTTGGTACGGACCAAGTCCACACGCCGGATTGGCTGCTCCGCGCGGCGCAGGACGCGTTCGCCGAGATCGGTGATGTCGACATCGACATGCCATTTGCGGGTTGTTACGTCCCGCAGACGCACTACGGCACGAACCGGCGGGTTTCCGCACTGATGGTAGAGATCCGCCGCGACCTCTACATGGTCGAGCCGGGTGGCCCGCCCACGGATGGCCTCGAGGCCGTGAGCAGCTGCCTCGCGGCCCTGATCGAAGCCGTGAGCGGTGCGGAACCGAGACCCGCGGCAGACGACTGAATGCCTGGTCGCTAGCGGTCGGCGCGTAGGGCGGACCAGATTGCCGGATCCTCTCCTCCGAGTCGCCACAGTACGACGCTGCGCACGTCGTAGCGTCGTGCGAGGTCGAGCTTTCCGCCGAGGCTGCGCGCATCCTCGTACCAGATTGTGTGCTCGCGGCCCTGCTCGTCGGCATAGCGCAACCACGGCGACGAGGTGGGGGTGTCCCATTGCGGCGCTGCGCCGTGGCGTTCGGCGATCGCCTGAACGTCCGCCCATTGCACCGCCGCTCCACTCCCGTCGCCGGCCCAGTCGTATCCATAGGTTGCCAGTCCGAGGGTGATCCTGTCCCTTGGCACCTGTTCCGTGGCCAGCTTGAGGACTTGGTCCACCCAGGACGGTGGGGCGATGGGCCCAGGCGGCGATGACGCTGAGGAGTAGTCGTAGGCCATCACCCGTACCTCGTCCGCAGCCCGACCGATCGCCTGCCAGTCCTGCGCCTGGGCACCGTGCCACGATCCGGGCTCTCCGGTCTTCGCGTGCAACGTCACTGACAACTGGGCCGGCACCGCGTGCAGCGCGCCGGCGAGCTCGGACACGAACGCGCTGTAGTCAGAACGACTCGACGCAGGCAGGGACTCGTAGTCAATGTCAACGGCTGCCCAGCCATGGGATCGGACCAGATCGACGATGGCCCGGACATGGGCGGTTCGCCGCTGGGGGTCGCCGATGAGCCGCGCAACCAACTCCCCGTCCCAGCGGCCGCCTCGGAAGTTGGAGATGGACGGGACGACCCGCATCTCGGTAGCGTCGAGGGCCGCCGCGGATGCTCGCGCCTGCTCCGAGGCGTAATCGATGGTGCCCGCCTCGGTCGGCTGGAACCAGACCGGACTCACTTCGTCGAGGACTCCGGCGCCCGCGGCCGGATTGCTGCGGGGGTCCCACGGAACCAGATAGCCAGCAACGGTGAGGCTGCTCTGCCCGGTGCCCGGACCACCCGACGAGCTGGCGCAGGCGGCCAGCACCGTGCCGAGTAACGCCACGAAAGCCAGGCGCAGCAGAGCAGTGACCGTCACGGACGTACTCCCGCCGGTTCAGGCGCGTCAACGCTTCCGCGGCGGGTCACCTTGTGCCACTTCGACCGGGTGCCACGCAGCACGGTGAGCGCCGACTTGTACAGCAGGTACGCGCGCAGTGGCTCGGAGATGATTCGGTAGATCGGCACGATCAGCAGATGGAACGGGCGTTCCCGGGTCAATGCCACGCCGGCGAGCGCCTGCAGTAACTGCATCAACAACAAGACCGCACCGTAGATCAGTAGCAATGACCCGCGTTGCTGGCTTATCGCGACCAAGGTCATCAAGTACACGAACGGAAGAAACACCACGGGCAAGACTATCGAGAGCGCGGCCAGGGGGAGTGAGAGGAGGCCGAGGCAGCCGTACCGTGGATTGAGTATCATCGATCTATGTTTCCACAACGCCTGCAGGTTGCCGTACATCCACCGGAAGCGCTGGCGACCGAGCTGTCGTAGCGACTCCGGGACCTCGGTGAAGGATTCCGCCCACACGCATTGGGTAACCCGGTAGCCGTGCCGCTGCAGTTGAAGGGCGAGGTCACAGTCCTCAGCAAGTGTCTCGGACGAGAAGCCGCCGACGCCCAGCACGAGCGAGCGTCGCCACGCTGCGCACGCTCCGGGCACCACCACGATGGCTCGAAGCAGCTCCTGAGCGGATCGATCCACGCCGACCTGCATGATGTAATCGAGTGCCTGCCACCGGGTGAGCGGATTACCGAGGTTACCGACCTTCACGTTGCCCGCGACCGCGCCCAGCCGCCGCTGCGGATCGTGGGCGAAGCACTGGACCAGTCTGTCAATGGTGTGCCGCTTGAACACCGTGTCCGCGTCGAGCGTAACGACGACGTCGGTCTTGGCCGCGGCAAACGCCCGATTCAGCGCGCTCGGCTTGCCACGGTTGGGCTGGCGCAGGAGCCGGATGCGATGATCTTTCGACGCCAGGGCCTTAACGATGGCGGCTGTGTCGTCCGTCGAGCCATCGTCGACCACGATGATCTCGACAAGTTTGCGGTAGCGGGACCGGGCTAGAGCCGTGAGGCAGCTGGCGATGACGGCCGACTCGTTGAACGCCGCAACGACAGCCGTCACCGGAGGCGCCCGCTCGCTGGGTTTCGGCCGGGACCTCGGCCCATCGCGCCGGGCGCGGACCACCGCGAGCAGAACGTTGAGCACACCGCCCAGCACCACCGAGACCACGGAAAACCAGAACAACAGTCGCAGGAGATCACCGGGTACGAACCACCTCAGCTGGTACGACCAAAGCGTCTCCCGGTCCCACAGGTTCGGCGCCTTCGGTGTGGTGCGCGATCGGACCTCGGCACTGACCTGCGGGATTGTATGGAAGGTGAAGCCGTTCTGCTGAGCCCAGGGGATGAGCCGGCGCAGATACTCCAGCGTCGCTGACCGGTCGCCTCCCGAGTCGTGGAGCAGCATCGTGATATTGTCCACTGTGGATGGCGGAAGTGGGATCGGCTCGGCCGGGCGGATGCTCTGCTCACCGTACTTCCAGTCGTTGGTGTCGAAGTCGTGAATGGACACCACGTACCCGAGCCGCTGCGCCTCCAGGACTGGGAGGCCCTCGGTGTTGTACTTCGAGGGGTCGTCGCCGAAGTAGGGCAACCGGAACAGGTCGGTCCGGACGCCGGTGGTCGCGGTCAGGATCCGGTCCGTCGTCACGACCTCTTGCTTGACCACGGGCACCGTCATCTCCGCATGGGTCATGGTGTGATTGCCGACGGCATGACCCTCGTGGATCAGGCGGTTCACGACGTCCGGGTGTTTGACCACGGCGGAACCGACGACGAAGAAGGTTGCCGGGACTTTGTACTGGCTGAGCACGTCCAGGATCTGCGGCGTCCAGCGCGGGTCCGGTCCGTCGTCGAAGGTCAACAGAATCGTCTTGTGAACGCCCTGGTCGAGTCCGTACCGGTAGAACGCGTACGGGCTCTCGTCCACCGCAGCTACGTCCGCCTCGCTCAGGGTCCCGACGGTCGAGCCACCGAGTGGATCCACCGCCACCGTCGCCTGCCCTTGGCGCTCGACGCGCACGAGACGTACCAGCGGACCGGTGCCAACCATCGGCGGAGCGCTGAGCCCCGACAGTTCCGGAAGGGGCGCCGTCCGCCCGTGCGCGTGCACGGACGGCGGGTCCTGGACCAACGGCCACGATACCGAGAACAGCACCGCGGCGAAGGCCGCGAATGCGAACGTGCACCGCTTGGTGCGACGCCACCGGCGGCCCGAGGGATCAAAAAACACCTCTGAGGCCGACGTTTCCGCGCTCCGGGACTCCAAGGTCACCGGCAATCCGTACCCCCCGCGATCCCCCAACTACACGCCCTCCCGCGGGCGCGGTTCAACCGATCGGAATCCGATCCACGCTGAACACACGATTAGCCGCCCATCTCGGCTCGCACGCGCGTGCGATGAACGCTCGACCTTGAACACTGGTCAGCCGAGACGGCGAGGACGGCGAAGCAATCGTAAACGGTTGTGGGCGGTCGCGAGGTGGACGTGGAAAACCTCGGCGTGGATCCGCTCGGCGGCGCGCGGAAAACACAACAAGGCGGCCGCGCGTGACCGTGCGGCGCGGCTCCTGTCAGCATTCGGGCTCACCGACGTGAGCGATCGTCAGGTCAAGACGTACTCCGGTGGCTGCGCAGGCCGCCGGCCGCTTCCTCCGCCGCCGGACGCCGACGCCCATCGGGCCTAACAGACTGGGTAGCTGACTGCGGCGGCGACACCCGCTGTCATCGAAGAGCGAGGACCAGGCCGATGACACACACCGCGAAGAGTGCGCCGAGAACCCCCGTCACGCTCGCGAGGATGCCGCCCGAGAAGTTTCGCCACGGTGCTGGCCACACGATGAGCGTCAAGGGTAGGAGGAACAGGTAGCCGGCGAGCCACAGCGTCGCCGTCGAGACGATGGTGTGCCACCAGAACGACAGCTCGAAGATGTTGCCGACGAGAAACGTGTTGGCGGCGACGATCCCCAGCGCGGCGACGATGGCGGCGACCGAGCCGGTCACCAAGCCGACCGCAGCACCCGAGCGTGGCACGGTAGCGATGGTTACGAATGAGACCATGAGCGCAACCAGCGAACCGATGAGGAGCCACAGGGCATACCGGTTGACGAGTTCCTCGTCGGTGACAGGACGGCTCACGAGGAGTCTGTGCACGTGGACCGTAGTCGCCGCGAGCAGCCCCGGAATCGAACCGGCGAGCAGGGCCGACGTCAGGCTTGGTTTCCGGGCCGACCTTGACTCGAGCGGCACGGGTCCCTCGACCAGCCACTGTGGAGTCGGCTGGTGGCTACGCCGCCATACCATCGCGGCCGTCGCGACGACGAGCGGCACGACGGTCAGGTAGAACACCGGCCCTACCAGGCTGCCGGAGGAGACGATGAGATCGATTGAGGTGAATCCACCAAGCGTGGCTGCCTGGAATACGACCGGAACCCACTGAATCGCCCACAGTGTCACGGCGAAGATCAACGCGTTCACGACGAAGCCGATCCACCAGGACCGCGGCCCGCCGGGAAGGCGAGCGGCCGCGTCGGCCCAAAGACGGCCGGTCCCAGCGCTGAGAAGTACCGCGGCCGTGCCGAAGAGGATGGCGAACGGCGTCGCGCTGGCTGCTGTCTCGTCAAGCCCCAAATTGTCGACACCCAATGACAGGCCCATGACCAGCCCGGCGACCACCCCAAGAACGGCGCCACCGGGCCAGGTCGTCGCACCGGTCACGTGGTCGATCATTGCCTGGCGCCAGAGTCCCACGCCCACGGCGAGCCCGGTGATCGGGCCGACGATCGCCGCGGAGATGTGAAGCGACCAGCTGAAGATCGGAGTTCCGGTGGACGCGAGCCGCACTACGTCGCTGATCAACGGGAGCAGGAGCGCGGTCAGGAATCCCGCCGCCAGGCCGTCGACCACCGAGACTCCGCGCACCCGGCCGGGATCAGCGAGCACCCGGAGGCGTTGTGCCATGGTCGGATGATGCGACCGCAGGCGCTGCCACCAGCCGGCCGTGCCCGTGTTCGTCTCCAGGACCGAGCAGAGTGGACGCCAGTCTCCCGCCTGACGAGCCGCGTGCAGGTCGGCGTCGTGTTCGCGGGAGCGCAGAGCCTGCCGCTGGACCAGCCACAGGATGCCCATCACAGCAACGGCACGCCACAGGTATGCCGGCATCAGTGAGTAGTCGCCACTCGCCACGGCAAAACCAAGAGGAACGGCCAGCACCGGGATCGCAGCGATCCACACTGCGGTGGCGAGCCATGCCAGAGGCACGTCGTGCCTTCGAATATGCGCGAGCTCATGACGTACGACCGGATCGAAGATCGACGCCTGCCGATAGCGAACCAGTAGCCCAGTTGGCAGGACGATGTTGTAGCGACCGGGCAGCCCGAAGACAAAAGCGTCGCGTTGGGACGCCGGTCCGACCAGGAGTCGCGGCGGGCGGCGCAGGCCGGCGAGGCTCGCGAGTTCGGCAATCCGGCTCGTCGCCCCGTCCAGACGCGGCCCAGCTGGGCGCAGCCGGTGCCGGCGGCGTTGCGCCGGCGGGATGGCCACGACGAGGGCCAAGCCGAGCAAGCCGATCATTGCGGCGCCACCGAGGCTGAAGAGCGCCCTCGTCCACTCGGTGGGTGCGAGGCAGGCCACCATCACGTCGTTGTGGGTGATCTGGTCGGCGAGATCAACAATGCTGGGGATGGCGGCATTCGCCTCGCCCATGCAGGCCCGTGCCGCTGCTAGCCAACGCGCTTCGAATAGTCCATTGTAGACGAGGTTTCCGGCGAGCAGGCCGACACTCAGCAGCGTGCCGATGAGCAGCACAAAGCGACCGGTCGTCGGCGAGGGATGGGCGAGGACGTTCGGGCGCAGCTGTGTCTGATCGACGGCTGGGCGCAGCTCTACCGCAGGTGTAGTCAAGGCTCTAGGCCGCCGACCAGAGCGCCCCGACGAACGAATCCGCCATCAGGGTTGCCTGCGTCTCCGGAAGACCGAGCGCGTGGGCCTGGGCGAGCGCGACCTGCCGCACACGATCCGCCTGTTCCCGGGTGAGGACGAGCTGAGGATTGGGTTCCTCCTTGCGCAACAGCCGCCGTACCTGGCCAGACACCGTGCGCGCGCCAGCGGAGAGCGTACGTTCAGACACGATGGAGACCAGGGCCTGCAGCACCACCGATCCGACCGCCAGTGCAGCGGGTGTGAGCATCGCGAATTCGACGCCAAACCCGACCGCCTGACCCTTGCCGGCCGCCGTCACGGCGCCTTGAGGGTCCGCGAAGTACTCTTCTGCCGTTTCGTCGAACACCGCGAGTTCATCGGGTGCGGCGTGCGCGAGCGCAAGTTCGGTCAGCTCGGCTATCAGTGCTCTGTCCTCGTCCACGAGGCACATTGTGGCCATGAATCCCCCGGTCGTGTTGTCGGGGGTATGACTGCCTTTCCCGCCGACGCCCACACCGGTTCATTAGTAGCCAATCCGGCACGGCCATCGTCTGAGCACAATTTGAATCAAGTCGGCCAGAGTGGTGTATCCCGTGCTCAGGCCGATCGTTCGACGGCGAGTCCGACCGTCGCCAGCACAGTGGGGATGTTCCGGACGGCATCGCGATCCTTCTCGCGCTCGATCTCGGGAAGCTGAGCCCACGGCACGATTTCCGGGTGATTCTCCAGGCCACGCTCGCCATTCGCCGATCCGGCCGAGATCCGCTGTACGACCCAGCGTTCGTGCTCCTCCTCGGAGAGGCGGTCCAGCTCATCGGTGGTGAACGTGAACGGCCTACCTTGTCCACGTTGGATAGTGCAGCCGATGCGCGCGAGCTTGGCCGGGATATCACGCGCCTGAGCGCGGTTGGACTCCTTGAGACGTTCCGGGAGCTCGCGCCACGGAACCGAAGACGCCGTGCCGTGTTGAGCGGCGAGGTAGTTGTCGTGGATCGCTCTGGCTAGCAGTTCGATCGTCGCCGAGTCCAGGTGCACGATCTCAGGTTAGGGCCTGCGTCAACGCATCCGAGTGCTCGTCGGATGATGCTGGGTTCAGTCGAACGATCTGAAGGCCGACCTCGGCGAGCGCGTCCTGGAAGATGGTTTCCACATTGCGGGCGGCGTCGCGGTCATTGTTCCGCGACTCTTCGGAGAGCTCCTCCCAGGGCACGAGGTCATCGTGGATCTTTCGCCGGTCGTCCCGTTGCTTGCCCTTCCGCCACCGCTGGTGATGCCGCTCGGCCATCCAACGCTTGTGCTCATGCTTGGCCAGTACCTCGATCTCATCCGGCGTGAGCGTGATTCGGCCCATCCGTGCCGAGCGCGGGGCGACCGTACATCCGATCCGGCTCAGCTTCGCCGGGAAGTCGCGAGCCACGGCGCGGTTCGACCGGCGCAGATCCTCAGGCAGCTCGGACCACGGTCGCATCGCCGGGCTCGAGCCCATCTCGACGCCAGCCGCCGATTGGCTGGTGAGGTAGCACCCATGAACGTCGGCGGCGAGGTCGCGGACCGGGTCACGGTCCTGGACCACGAGGTCGCTGCCAACCTCTGCCACGTTCACCACGTGCAGGCGACCGCCAAGGTTGTCAAGCAGTACCTGGGTCCCCTGGAACGCGGCACCGTGCCGGGCCAGTGCGCTGAGCCGCACAACGACGGAGTTCGTTCCGCCCCTCCATAAGGAGACGGCGCTGAGCGCGGTGCTGAGCGCGAGTTCCTCGTCCTCGTGACAGAAGTATGCGCGGTATGGAGTTCGCAGCCGGTCAAACCTGAGGAGATCGTTGATCGGACCGGTGACCGGCTCGATATCGCACACGTCGCGAAGCGCCGGCCAACGGTCGAGGAGCAGCTCAGCGGCTTCGTTGGCGGTCGGGTCCACGAGCGTCACGGCGACCCGCCCGGCCCCCACTCCATGACGTTGCCGCCATTGCCGGGCGAACTCCACGAGCACCGCCTGGCCGAAGACGCCGCCCCCGGCCACGAGGATGTGCACCGTTCCCGGCCCGGGGAGCTCGTCGGACTCGACATACTTGCGCGCGGCCATCTCGTCGATGGAGAAGAAGTCAATGGTGGGCTCGTGCTCGTTGTCCTTCATCAGCCGTCGGGCCTTGAGCCCCAACGCCAAGGTGGGATCCGTGACCTGCACGTTGATCCGCAGGTTCCCACCGCGGCGAAGTGAGGCCGCGGCCAGAGCGGTGGCTACGTTGGTCGCGATGTCCCCGCGGTCGTACTCACACGCGTACACCACGTCGGCGCCGGCGATCCCGGCACCGCGCAGCGATGCGAGATCGCCGCGATCGATCTCGAGTACTCGCATGGTCTTTGCTCGCTTCGCCGCGACGGCCCTGGCTTCGGGGGTGTCGCCCACGACGATGGCGTGCCCGCGCATACGGCGCCGCCGCCACCGCCGCCAGGTGTCGCCGAAGAGCGCCGATGCCGCCAGGAACAACGCGTAAACGGTGGCCGCTGCGGCGAGATAGCGGGCGACCTCGAGGAAAGGGTTGTACGGCGACGGCCCCTGCAGAGGGTTGGAGCTCAGAACAAACAACTGCAGGTCGTAGTACGCGATATCCCACGGTTGGCGCCCGTATGCCGAGCCGCGCTCCGTATGCACATACTGCCAAATTCCTACATAGCCAACGACGAACGCGGTGCTGGCCAACATGCCAAACCACACCCGGCGCGCGGTCATGACCGTCCGGGTCGCGGCACCCTCCGTCGCACGACGCATCCGCTTCTCCACTCGCCTAACTCCGCGCGCAAGTCTGTTCGATAGCCTGATGTCAGTGCACCGACGATCACATCAGACGTACGGCCAGAGTCACCTGCGCGCCACGGCGGAACCGTGGGCTGGACCACCTGCCCCTTCATGTCGTGAGATCGACGGGTGGCCCTGCCGCCCTCACATTGATCACAGTCTGTTCGTTTTCGCGCGTTCATTCTCGCGAATCGCTTACCTGTGGTTTGGCTGCCGATAGGCAACTCGAAAGTTTCAGGCCATTCGCTGGGGAAGAAGTCGCGTATTGCGGTACGAACCCAACGGGAGATCGCCGAGCTGCCGGTACGTTAGGCAGAGCTCGAGACCACCATTGAGATCTTGAAGCCAGCGGTGGCTTTCTTCGCGCACGAGTGGGACCCGCGACCGTCAACCTCTACGGATTCATCGCCGAAGCGCACCAACGGTTCGGAGTCGCACCGGCCCGCCGGGCACTGACCGCCTGTGGTCTGCAGATCGCTCCGCATAGCTACTACCAGAGTCCAGGTGCCGGGGCACGGGGCTCGGTCATGTACCCACCGGAAGCTGACTCGACCGCCGACGCGGCCGCCCAGACGTCCCCGCCTGGCCGCCACCCACAACCGCTGGCAGATGCGCGGACGTGGTACCGCCGGGTAAGCGAACGCGCGGAGATCTTGGTCATAGCGGCGCAGCGAGGGTGTCCACAAGGGACTTTGCGCCGCCGCGCGTTGTAGCGCTCCGCCGGGCGAAACCCACCCCCAATGCCACACGGGCCTGCACTGACAGAGCCGGTTGTCGAAATAGCCCTGAGACAAGATCATCTCCTAGATGGTTCTCCCCATGATCGCTGTTATCAGGTGACGCAACCCGCTGGGCGTCTCGCTGTGGGTCGACCCAGATAGGCTGCCGGGTGTGGATGTTGGCCGGCTGCTTGAGCGTCACGCAGATCGATGGTCTCGGGCGACCCGCCACCCGCTGCTGGTGGCGGTGCGGGAGGGCGGGCTCGCGCCGGCGGCCTTCGACAGGTGGTTGGCTCAGGACTATCAGTTCGTGGCTGCCCTGCTCAGATTCCAGGCACGGCTGCTCGGACGGGCGCCCCGATTCGCGCAGGCGGTCCTGACTGACGGCGTCACCGGGCTCGTCGAGGAACTGTCGTGGTTCGAGCACCTGGCCGCGCAACGCGACGTCGACCTGACCGCCGCGCCACGCCCGGCCACGATCGCGTACGACAAACTTCTTGACGAGCTGGACACCGTGGACTTTCCGGTGGCCTTGGCAATGCTGTGGGCCGTCGAGCGCACGTACCTGGACGCCTGGTCGTTCGCGGCGCCCTCTGCCGCGGAGTACCGCGACGTCGTCGAACACTGGACCACGCCAGCATTCGCCGCCTATGTCGAAGCCCTGGCGGTAGCCGCAACCGATGCACAACCCGACGACGCGGCCGTCGACGACTTCCTTCCCAAGATCATGGAGGCCGAGATCGCCTTCTGGGACATGGCATGGGACGACCTGTGACGCTCTCGGCCGTCCTCTGGCACGACAACGCCGACCTCGCCGCAGCCGCCGTTGGCCACCCGTTCGTCCGGGAACTGGCCGACGGCTCGTTGACCACGCCCCGGTTCACGGCGTTCATCGCTCAGGACGCGTTCTTCCTCGAGGCCTTCGCCCGCGCCTACGCCCTCGCGCTCGCGCACTGCCCGGACCGGTCGGGCCTGGAGACCTTCGCCGATCTCCTCGCCGGCGTGCGCAACGAACTCACCCTCCACGCGTCCCACGCAGAACGGCTGGGCATCGACCTCAACCGGACCACGCCGACAACGGCCACCCTGACCTACACGGAGTTCCTCCTCGCCACCGCCGCCGTCGGCGGGACCGGCCTCACCTGCGCCGCGATGACACCGTGCATGCGCCTGTACGCCCACATCGGGCAGTCGCTAAGCCGCGAGCCGCACGACCCGAAGTATCAGGAGTGGATCGATACGTACGCCGATCCAGCCTTCGAAGACCTCGCGGCCAGGCTTGAGCACCTCCTCGACCGCTACGCGATCGATGATCAGCGCGCGCACGCGGTCTACCGGCGAGCAATGCATCTGGAACTCGCGTTCTTCGACGCGGCCTTGGCGCTATAGGTCCGGCGATCTGAAACGGCGTTGCCGGCAAGGGCTGACGACCAGTACCGATGAGAAGATCATCCCGGCGGTGTCCTGGAGCGTTCAGCGCGCGCCCGCGTTTGTGATCCACACGCCTCGACGTCGACGTCGAAGCGGCGCTCGTTGATCGGGAATCACCCTCTGGACGTCGCACGATGATCTAGTTACCGGATTTGCTGACGAGAGCGGATGACTGGGCGGTGCGGCGCCCGGTCGTAGAGTCGAATTCAGATCGATCGCAGATCGGCCGCCGTGCCCACGAGACCGACATATCCCCTGTGCCCCCCATCATCTCCGCGAGTTGAGTTCCCTGTGGCGAACGGAGATGGCAGCGGCGATGCGGGCGGCGTCGCGTCCTACTCCGTGGATCTGCTCCGACGACTTTGAGTAGAGGAACTTGAGGCCGACGAAGTAGAGACCCGGTTCGTCCTCGACGATGCCTCGGTTGTGCTTCGGCTCCTGCGGGCCGAGCACAGGAAGGTCGATCCACGAGAAGCCGGGGTGGAAACCGGTGCACCACACTACGTTGGCGACATCGAGGCGGCGCCCGTCCTCTAGTTGTGGTAGGCCCTCGACCACCCCGACGGTCCGCGGCACCCGCTCTACTCCTGCCGCTGCCAGATCCTTGGGCTTGACCCGGATCAGTGGATCACCGGCGAGCATCTTGGGACGGGCCTTCCTACCGATGGGGGTGTCCGTGGTGAGCACTCGATGAAAGATGATCCGCCCGACGAAGGGCATCAGCACCCGTGCCACGGCGCTCGTGGGCCTGAACGGGAGGACTCCAAAGGGCTGTCCCGACAGCCACACCCGATGGGTTTGGGACAGTTCGAGGGCGATCTCCGCCCCCGAGTTGCCCGCCCCGACCACGAGGGCATCCCCTTCTCGGAGCTGGCCGGGGTTGCGGTAGTCGGCGGCGTGGAGCTGGACGATCCCGGGGTCGAGCTCGGAGGCGAATTCGGGCACCCGTGGCTGCTGCCACGACGACATGGCCACCACGACGTTGTCGGCTTCGAAACGCCGGTCATCGGCTGTCGCTACGAATTGCTGTCCGTTCCGGGCCAGCCTCTTCACCTTGACTCCGGTCTGCACCGGCAGGTCGAACTCCTTGGCATACCGTTCGAGGTAGTCGGCGAACTCGTCTTTGGTCGGGAGGTCCCAGCGATCGCCGGGGTATGGCATGCCGGGCAGCCCGTTTAAGAAGTTGGGGGTGAAGAGCCGAAGGGAATCCCACCGGTTCCGCCAAGCGTCGCCCACCCTCTCATTTGCGTCGACGATTAGGAAGGGCAGGCCGTGTCGGCTGAGGTGGTACCCGACCGCCAAGCCAGCCTGTCCGCCCCCGATGACGAGGGTGTCCACGTGCTCTTGTCGCTCGTTCATGTCATCTCCTGCTTGGCTGCGCCGACGCTCGAATCGACCACCGGCATCGTGTAGGACCTCCCGCGGCGAAGGAAGCTGTAGGTCTGGACGGCGGCGGAGACGGCGCAGCCGGGTATGAACCCGAGTTGTGTGGTCACCACCGCGTAGGCGATCCAGGGGAGCTGGACCGACCCGCCCAGCAGCCATCCCCACCACCGGCCTCTTCCCGCCGACCACAGGGCGAGAACCTGAAGTCCGGTAAGCAGCCACGGCCAGTATCGGGGAGCGCCGAGTGGGGTGGCGTCTCTCCACGCCGTCGCCACTACCAGGCCCGAGAACATCAGGGCGGCGGCGCCGGCGCTTGCCAGGCGGATCATGGCTTCGACGCTCGGTGGATCTCGCCTTTCCATACGTTCACCGTCCAGGCAACCCACCTGGCGGGGGAATCGGGAATTCTCCCCAATCCGCCACTGTTTCCGCGCCCGGGGCCAGAGGCATGCCGCTCGCGGAGGACGCGCTAGGGGTGACCGGCGGCCGGGGTCCTCGGGAGGTCACCCCATGACACCAGGCCATGCTCCATGGCGAACAGGATGGCGGCGGCCCGGCTGGACACGCCCATCTTCCGGTAGGCGTTCTGGATGTGGCGGTCGGCGGTCTTGACCGAGATATGGAGGGCGCGGGCCATTTGCTTGGTTTGCAGGCCGCGGGCCAAGAGACCGACGATCTGGGCTTCCCGCTCAGTCAGCCCGGCCGGACGCTCCACTTGGGGGGCGGGTTGGCCGGCTGCCTCCACCACCGCCCGGACCATGTCCGAGTCCAGCCGACCCGCGGCCGCCTCTCCGATCAGCTCCTCAACAGCCTGCTCCGCCGACAGAGGGGCGCGATGGGGCCTCGGCTCCGTCATCGCATGAAACGCGTCGGCAGCGGCGAGGAGCCGGGCGGGCGGGGACAGCGAGGCCGCCGAGACTCCGCGGTGGTAGCCACTCCCGTCGAGCCGTTCGTGGTGGTTGCAGGCGATCTCGGCCAAGGAGGCGAGGAACGGGGAACGAGAGAGGACCCGCTCGGTGTGGTAGGGGTGCAGCCTGACCTCCTCCCATTCGCTGGCCGAGAGCAGCCCCGGTTTCAGCCAGACACGCGGAGACACCGCAACCCGCCCCAGATCGTGCAGGTGCGCCGCCCGCCTCACCCGCTCCACGTCGGCGCGGTCGAACCGGCACCGCTCAGCCGCGGAGACCGCCAGCTTCGCCACCCCGGCCGAGTGCCCGGAATGAAACGGTGACAACAGGTCGGCGAAGTCACCCATGGCGGCCAGGGCCTGGTCGATCTCCTTTCCCTGAAGTGTCAACCACGGTTTGGGCTCGACGGCCAGGGTCGCTTCCCAGGCGGATTCGGGGGCGTCGGCGGCCGCCATCACCTCGGCCGCCTGGACGGCGAATGCGTTGGCGATGTCGGGATCGAAGGCCTTGCCGGCTCGTTCTTGGATCACCTCGATGGCGCGTTCGTCCCCGGCGAGCAGGCGCTGGTATGCGGCGTCCCTGGCCACACTGTTGATACGGAGCGGAAGCGGGATTTCGTCGCCTGTGGCGCGACCCAGGATCCCCTTGCCGTCCCATCGCTCAGTCAGGTACGCGAACAGTCGGTGGATCGACGGTGGGAGACCGAGCCTTTGGGCCATCATCTCGGCCACGTCGCAGAGGGCTTCGAAATGGGGTCCCCCGGTGAGGAATCGAGCCGCCTTCGGCAGCCTTCGTGCGATCTCGTAGGCCCGTCGATACGGCGGTAGGCCGGGAGGTTGAACGGCCCGTACGACGCCGCCCAGCATTTGGGCCGTCGACCCGAACTGGACGGGAGTGATGTTCTCGGTCCTGTTTCCTCCAAAGATCGCGGTGGAGATGTCGGCATCCGTGGTGCATCCCGTGTACGTGAGGAGACAGCAGTAATACGTCTGCGACATCGTCTCGGCGTCGACGCCGAGTAAACCGGCCAGCCTTTGTGCCATCAGAGTGGCGTGCAGCCCGTGCTCAAACGGAAAGCCCATCCCCAGGTCCGTCGCCAGGCAGCAGGCCGCGATCACCTCGGCAGCTCGGACCTCCTCGTTGCCGGTCGGTGCCTCCTCCTTCACCCAGTCAAGCGTAGAAGCTGTGATCAGAGATCAGAATGTTGGGGGGTTCGAATCCCTTCGGGCGCGCCAGAGGCCGTGCGCTGCAGCGGTCGACTTGCATATCGTTACCTCAGCGCCTGATCTACGCGCCGTGACGGACGGGAACAGGGCCCCCATCACGATCGTTACCGGACCTTGCCCCGCGCCAACCGCAGAGAGCGGACAGTTCAGAACTACGCACGCAAGGGCACCGACTACCTACCCACATACACGTCGCCAACGCGGCCTTGCCGCGCTGGCTAGTCGAAACCCGCGACGTAAGGATCGATTGGGCTCAGCGCGCGTCCCAGGCGACCTTCTCCTCGACGTACGTACGGAGCGAGTCCAGCGACTGTTGGAAAGCGCCCTGCACGCCAGCGGTGAGTTGGTCGACGCTGCTCGGGTCGAGCGGTTCGAACGTGGTTTCCAGGACCACGTCGCTGGTTCCGGCTGCGGCTGCCGCCGGTGACCGTGAACGTGCCGCCCGATTCGCGGACCGGCAGCGGTACCCGGATGTGGTCGAACCGGAAACTGCGTGCGTCGTCAGACACGTCGCTGATGCGCTCGTGCACCTCCTGGCCGTCGGCCATGGTGCACACCCGCAGGTCGCCGTCCATGCGGGCCGCGACGACGCCTGGCAGCCATTGCCGGGTGGCGGGCATGTCGGACAGCACGGCCCAGACCTCGTCCGGCGTGGCGTTGATGGTCACGGTGTTACGGATGGTGGGCATGGGTGGTCCCTTCGGTCGGTGAGTGCCTCTTAACCGTTGTGACGGCGCACCGGGTGCCGATTCATCGCGACGGCCGAGGGGATCTAGCCTGGACCGGTGACGACCACCACCGACCGGTCCGCCGGCGACGCTCGCGGCGACGCCGTCATCGAGCAGGTCGTCCAGTCGCACCGCCGTGAGCTGCTCGTGCACTGCTACCGGATGCTCGGCGGCCTCGAGGACGCTGAGGACGCCGTTCAGGAGACGCTGCTGAAGGCCTGGCGGCGCCTCGACACGTTCGAAGGTCGCTCGTCGGTGCGGGCGTG
Organism: uncultured Actinomycetota bacterium; assembly: GCA_963773935.1. Taxonomy (GTDB): domain Bacteria; phylum Actinomycetota; class Actinomycetes; order Mycobacteriales; family Micromonosporaceae; genus DATBGZ01. The sequence goes on along the minus strand of CAVZCZ010000005.1, from coordinate 737,045 downwards.
GCTGTACCGGATCGCCACCAACGTGTGCCTGGACGCGCTGGACCGGCGGGCCCGGCGGATCCTGCCCACCGCCATCACCGGACCGGCCGACCCGAACACGGCACCCGCACCGGACGACCTCGACACACCGTGGCTACAACCGATCCCTGATGCGCTCCTGGACGCTACCCGACGACGCGGCGGATCCGTCCACAGTGGTCATTGCCCGGGAGCACATCGAGCTCGCATTCGTCGCCGCCATCCAGCACCTGCCGGCCCGCCAACGCGCGGTGCTCCTGCTGCGGGAGGTCATCGGCTACAGCGCCGCCGAGACCGCGAGCCTGCTCGGACACGTCCCCGGCCGCGGTAAACAGCGCGCTGCAGCGGGCCCGCGCCCTCCTCGACGCCGGGCTGCCCCACGAGGCGCTGCACCGGCCCACGGGTGACCCGGCCGAGCTCGTCCAGCGGTACATGCGGGCCTGGCAGGCCGGCGACGTCGAGGCCCTGGTGGCCCTGCTGCGCGCCGACGCCCACATGGCCATGCCGCCCACCCCGTCCTGGTACCAGGGCCGCGACAACATCGGCACCTACCTGCGGCAGCTGTTCTCAACGCCGTGGGGACGCGACCTGGAGCTGGTGCCCACCGCCGCGAACCGGCAACCGGCCCTGGCCGTGTACGCACCGGGCCACACCCCATTCGCGGTCAAGGTGTTCACTGTGGACGGTGCGCACATCAGCGCCATCACCGGCTTCGTCTCCCCAGGCGTATTCGAATCATTCGGTCCGGTCGGGTCCCACCGCTGAGCAGGATTGCCACGATATCGTCGCGCAGCCGCACAGAGGCGGCCCTGGGAAGCCATGGCGAACACGTCTGGCGCGAGTCCGGCCTCGGCGCTGCCACGGACATCGATGGTCGCCAGACATCGGCCGGGATGAGGCCGGTACAGACCCACACCTCGATCCGACCTGATCAGCTGGGCGGGCTACCTGGTAGGCAACTGCACCTGCGCCCACCGAGGATCCCGGACCCCCTCGTCCTGGTGCGGCCGCTCGGCTCATCGCGCGCAACCTGGCGCGCACGGTGCGATCAGATGATCCAGAACGGCTGGATGGCGTACGAGTGCCCGTTGATCCGGACCTCCAGCTGGTGCCTGCCTGGGTAGATCCGTCGGGTGGTCATAGCGCTCCGGAGGACGTGTCGCTTGGAAACCGTGACCTGCTCGCCTTTGGCGAGCGAGAGCCGGCCGAGCTCCAGGAAGGAGAGATGACGCGTGGTCGAGCCGACCAGGCCGGCCAACGCGAGCTGGCTCAGACCTCGACGTTGGCGCCACTGGCGCAGCCGGTCCCCGAACGGGCTACCAGACTCACCACTCATGATCACGATCGCCCAGCTCGGCCGCACGAGCCAACATCTCGGCGACGACCTTCGCCACTTCGTCGAAAACGGCAGGCCGTCCCCGCGCAAACAACGGCAACTGTTACGGGCGAGCCGTCACAACCGCCCCACGTAACCGGGGCTGTCCATTTCGTTGCGCCCACGGCTTTGGTGTGGACTGGATCGAGAGCTCGACCTCATCGCCGATCGCCGCCGCGGATAAGGAACGCCATCCGCGATCGTGGGTCCCACGACCGAGTCCGCCGTTCGGTTATCGGTCCGCGCCGGGACGATAAGGGTGTCGGTCGGCAGACGTCCAGAATCAGCCGCCGGCTCCGACCATGGGGGAAGCGCCCGCCGGGCGCCGCCCGAAGGGAACCGAGATGAAGTACATGATCATGATGTTCGGCGGAATGGGCGCGAGCTTGTCCACCCGGATCACCAGAGTGGATCAAGGGCATGGGCGAGCTCATGATGACGATCCAGGGCGAACTGGCCGAGGCCGGCGAGCTGGTGTCAGGGCATGGGCTCGTTGACCCCACCCAGGCCAAGACGGTCCGGTTCGAGGCCGGTGCGCCGGTGTCGACGGACGGGCCGTACGCGGAGATCAAGGAGTCGCTGGCCGGGTACTGGGTCATCGACGCGACCGAGGAGCGGGCGCTGGAGATCGTTTCCCGCGTCGTCGCCTACACCGAGCATCCCGATGGAGGTCCGGCAGGTCATGCACGAGTCCGTCCCCGCCTGAGCATGGCGCCGGCCCGCATCGAGGACCTGCTGCGCGAGTGCGCGCCGCAGGTCCTCGGCGTGCTCGCGCGCCGGCACGGACAGTTCGACGCCTGCGAGGACGCCGTGCAGGAGGCGCTCACCGCCGCGGTCGTGCAGTGGCCGCAGACGGGCATCCCCGAACAGCCCCGCGCCTGGCTGCTGACCGTGGCCACCCGATGGCTGGTCGACCACTGGCGCAGCGACAGCGCCCGCCGGCGCCGCGAAGAGGCCGTCGCGGCGCTCGACCCGTCGCGGCGACGATCCCGCCGGCGCGGCTGCCGCACCATGACGACACGTTGACGCTGCTGGTCCTGTGCTGCCATCCCGCCCTGTCCCCGCAGTCGCAGGTCGCGCTCACCCTGCGGGCCGTCGGCGGCCTCACCACCGCGGAGATAGCGGCCGCGTTCCTCGTGCCGGAATCGACCATGGCCAAACGCATCAGCCGCGCGAAACACACCATCCGCGCCGCCGGCGCCCGGTTCGAGCCGCCGCCCGCCGACCAGCGCGCCGAGCGCATCCGACTCGTCCTGCACGTGCTGTACCTGATCTTCAACGAGGGCTACACCGCCAGCGCCGGACCCTCGCTGCACCGCACCGACCTCACCGCCGAGGCCATCCGCCTCACCCGGCTGCTGCACGCGCATCCTGCCCGACCACGGCGAGGCCGCCGGGCTGCTCGCGCTGATGCTGCTCACCGACGCCCGCCGCGCGGCCCGCACCGACACGCGACGGGTCGCTCGTCCCGCTCGACGAACAACGTCGTGACCTGTGGGACACCGCCGCGATCGCCGAGGGCCTCGCGCTGCTCACCGGACCCTGGGCACCGCCACCGTCGGCCCGTACCAGATCCAGGCGGCGATCGCCGCCCTGCATGACGAGGCCCCCACCGCCGAGCAGACCGACTGGCCCCAGATCCTCGCCCTCTACGAGGTCCTCGACACCATCGCCCCGGGACCGCTGGTCACGCTCAGCCGGGCCGTCGCCCTCGCCCACGTCCACGGCCCCACCGCCGGCCCTCGCCCTGGTCGGCACGCTCGACGACGACGCCCGGCTGGTCCACACCCACCGCCTCGAAGCGGTCCGCGCCCACCTGCTCGAGCAAGCCGGCGACCCCGCCGCCGCCCGCGACGCCTACGAGCGGGCCGCCCGGGCCACCGCCAGCCGGCCCGAACAGCGCTACCTCACCCTGCGCGCCGCCTCCCTCCGCGAACTGCTGCCACCACCGACCACGCCCTAGCCGGAGTGTTAGCGCAGACGTAACTCGGCCACGATGGACGCCGTCAAGGTCATCGCACAGCGCCGGCAGCGAGAACCTCCCGTCGGAAGTTCAGTGCGGGGCACCACGTGCTGAGGTTCGCCTTTTGACGGCGCACCCGGGCCCTACAGCAGGTGGTCACGTTGGCCGGCGTCAGGCCCGCGCCGTACGCCAGGCACTCTCGAGGAGTGCGACGAGCGTGGGTTCTTCAACCTTGATTCCCTCGGCCAGGCGAGCCGCCGCATGAACGATCGCCCACGAATCAACCAGATTCAACCTGTCGTGGTTGTGCTTCCGGTAGGCCCGCGCGTAGGCATGGGCGAACAACGACCGTCCAGCGACCATCAGCCCACGAAAGATTAGCGATGTGCCCGGCAATGGGTCTGCCTGCTCCAGCAGCAACATCGTTCGGGCAAAGTCTGATTCTGGAACACCCCGGGTGGCGTTGGCCCAGTCGATGACACTGACTCGCTCGACGCCGACGAGCACGTTGCCGGGGTGAAAGTCACCGTGGCAGAGTCGATCTCCCGTCGGGAGCCCGTCAAGCAATCGCTGGGCGAAATCGTGCAGCTGTGGCCGAAGAGCTGCGGCGTCGATGCGGGCGGCAAGCGTCTGCCTGGCGTCTGGGAGGTCCGGTGGCGCCTGGACGCTGTGGATGCGGATGTGGGCCTCGGCCAGGGTTGTGGCGTACGCCAGCAGCCGCCATGGCTGTCGTTGCAGCATCGCCAGCATGTCCGACCCGTCCAGGCGCTCGAGAATTAGGCCGTGGCGCCCATCGACTTCAAGACGTCGACGAGCCGGGGCGCCACCCCGCCACCAGAGCCGCGTCAGCGCGGCCGACTCCGCCACGTAGCCTGAGTATCCTGGCCGGTACAGTTTGAGGACAGCCGCGGCCTCACTGTCCCATGTGTACACTTCGGCCTCGCGGCCCTCCGCAATCTTGAGCCCGATCATTAGACTCAGCCGCTCTTTCGTAGTTTGGGCTCCCGATCACGTCGCCGCCACGACGGACCGGCAAGGTGGGCCACCGCAACGCCAGCGCGATCGTCGCCGCCGAGGACCTCACCGACGGCGATCGGGCTTACGACGAGCTGCTGGCGATGCTGCCGCCGCAGCGCCGATCCGACGTACCCCGTCGTCCCGAGTTCGTATTTCGCCATCCAACTGCCGAAGGGCCGACCGCTGGACCGCCGCGTCGATGTTCACCTTCTCTAAGGTCGGACTCTTCCGGGCCGCCGTCATCTGCGCAGGCTCAACATGAAGGTTTCGGTGGCGAACATTCCACCGAAGTGATCAAGGTTGCCGGGATGTCAGATTTGAACGCCGAGTAGCACCCAATCCTGATGACACCTGGGTGACAAAAGATCGAGGGCCGGTTCTCATTCTTCGAGAACCGGCCCTTGACCTGTTTCTTCGTAGCGGGGCCAGGATTTGAACCTGGGACCTCTGGGTTATGAGCCCAGCGAGCTACCGAGCTGCTCCACCCCGCGTCGTTGGCTTGGCAACATTAGCTCATCGGCAGGTTTTGCCGCAAATCCGTCGCGACCACCATCCCGACGCCGTACGACACCTCGGCGACCTTGGAGTTCTCGGCGTCGCTGAAGATCAAACCACGCCGATAGGCTCCAAGATCGCGATCGCCAGCGGTGCGGCCCAGCCGACGGCGTCACGACGGCCCAGCCGTGGGCTGGGCCGGCGTGACGCTCTCAGGATGGGGATGGGGTCGGGGTAGGCGTGGCGCCGCTGGAGTTGGCCCGGGCTTGGGCGGCCTTGAAGTCGGCCATGGCCGCCTGCAGCTCCGCGAGCGCCGCGCCGTACGCCGCGAAGTCACCCGACGTCTGCGCCTGCTGCACCTTGGTGATCGCCGCGTCGACTCTCGCCGCCGCCGCGAGCAGCTCCGCGCTCACCCCGCCGGCCGGCGGGTGGCTGGCCCGTGTTGGCGGCGGCGGTTGCTCCCCCGGTCGGCGGAGTCTGGCCAGATTTCTTCACCAGCTCCTGGATCGCCCCGCCGAGGGTGTCGGAGAAGCCGACCGTCGAGCCGTAGCTCACCAGCACCAGCCGCATCAGCGGGAACGGGTTCGCCACGTTGGTGCTCCTGAGGTACACCGGCTGGACGTAGAGCAGGCCTCCGCCGTACGGCAAGGACAACAGGTTGCCGTAGACAACCTGGGCCTGCACCCTGCCCGCTGAGCAGGGTGATCCGACTTCGGACCTGTTCGTCGTTGACCATGGTCTGTTGCGCCTGCCCCGGCCCGGGGATTCGGCCGTCGCGGGGTAGCTCGAGCAGCTCGAGCTTCGGCCCGTCCGCGGGTGAGCACGCCGGTGAGCAGCGCGGAGAGGTTCTGCCGCGAGATCGGGGTGAGCGCCGACGTGAGCTGGAACCGCGGACGTCTCCAGACCGGGGAACTGGGTCAGCAGGTAGTACGGCGGCTGTTTGCCGGCCCCGGTTCCCGACGGCGTCGAGGCCGGGTCGTCCGGCACCGCCCAGAAGTCCTGCCCCGAGTTGAACTGCCTTGGGTCGCTGACGTGGAACTTCGAGAGCAGGTCCCGCTGCACCTTGAACAGGTCCTCGGGGTAGCGGAAGTGCGCCGCCAGCTCCGGCGGGATCGTCGCTCTTGGGCTTGATGATGTCGCCGCCGAACGCCTTGTTCCACGCCTCGAGGATCGGGTCGGTCTCGTCGAACTCGTACAGCGTCACCGTGCCGTCGTAGGCGTCCACAGTGGCCTTCACCGAGTTACGGATGTAGTTGATGTTCTGCCTGGCCTGCAGCACGGTGCCGCGGTCCGACGTGGTGTCCGAGGTGGCCGACGCGCAGGTCGACCCGCTGCGAGTACGGGTAGGTGGCCGACGTCGTGTAGCCGTCGAGGATCCAGGTCACCCGTCCGTTGACCACGGCCGGGTACGGGTCGCCGTCCATGGTGAGGAACGGCGCCACCCGCTCGACCCGCTCGCGCGGGTTACGGATGTACATCACCTTGGAGTTGTCGTTGAACACGTCCGAGAGCAGGAAGTTCGCCTCCCAGAAATGCAGGCCGTAGAGCACCCGACGGAACATCGACGAGACCGGAACGCCGCCCTGCGCCGGCGTAGGTGTACTGCTTCTCGCTCTCGCCGGCCGGCCGGTCGAACTCGGTGTCCGCGCGCATCGGCGCGGCTTGCCGACCACGACGTAGTCGTCGTCGCCGGTGAGTTCGCCGTAGTAGATACGCGGCTCGTCCACCTGGATGGTTTCGGCCGGCGCCACGCACTTGGCGCTGTTCTCCGTCGCCCGGCGTGCCGCCGATGAGCCCGGAGACGAAGAACGGCGCGCCGTCACAGATCGTGTTGGCCGGCGCGGCCACGAAGCCGTACCCATGCGTGAAGACCGTGTGCCGGTTCTGCCAGTTCGTCTGCTGCCCGGTCAGCTTCGAGTAGTTGATCTCCCGAACGCCGACCACGAAGTCCTGCAGCCGGCCGTCGATCATGTACCGGTCGACGTCGAGCTTGTCCGGGAAGTCGTAGAACGATCGGATCTGCTGGTACTGCGTGAACGTCTCGTTGACCACGGCCGGGTCCAGCAGCCGGATCGTCGGCACGATGGTCTGGTCGGTGGCCAGCGACGGCGGCGGGGTCTCGTTCTGCGACGTGTACTGCGTTCGTTCGACGTTGGCTATGCCGTACGCCTGACGGGTGAACTCGATCGTCCGTCCTATGTAGTCGGCTTCCTTGTCGCGGATGTTCGGCTTGACCGTGAACTGCTGCACCACCAGCGGGTAGATGCCGCCGATCGCCACCGCGGCGATGCCCAGCAGCGCCAGGGACGCGCCGGCCCAGACCAGGTTGCGCATCCCCGCGTTCGAGAAGATCAGGATCGCGATCGCGACCACGATCGAGATGTAGGTGAGGATCTCCTTGGCCGGCAGCACCGCGTTGATGTCGGTGTAGCCGGCGCCCCACAGCTCGGTGCCGGAGTTGTACTCGAGCAGCAGCGCCCGCCGGTCGAGGAAGTACGCGACGGCCTTGAGCAGCACGAACAGCGCGATCGAGCGCGGTCAGGTGGGCCCGGGCGCCGACACTCATCCGGTCGCCGACGCCCTGCAGCCGTACCCCGCCGTACAGGTAGTGGATGCCGAGCGCGCCGATGACCGCGAGCGCCGTGGCGGTGAAGCCCACGTCGAGCAGGTAGCGCCAGAACGGGTAGTCGAAGACGTAGAACCCGACGTCGGTGCCGAACTGCGGGATCCTTGATGCCGAAGTCGACCCGGTTGCGGAACAGCAGCCACTGCTGCCAGTGCGCCTGGCCGGACAGGCCGGCGAAGAGACCGATCACGACCGACAGCCAGCATGATCCAGAGCCCGATCCGGGGCGAGAGCAGCATCCGGTAGCGCTCCAGCGCCTGCTGCTCCGGCGAGGTGTTCCGCATCAGCGGGCGCAGCCGGAAGGCCAGGTAGAGGTTGCCGCCGATGAACGCGCCCACGCCGAGCCCGAAGAGCAGGAACAACCAGATCTTGGTACGCAGGACCCCGCCGAAGACGCTCGGGTAGCCGACCTCGTCGAACCACAGCCAGTCGGTCCACAGATCGACCATCTGGTTCAAGAAGATCAGCAACAGGAGGGCCGCGCCGACCACGGCGAACGTGACCTTGCCCCGACGGCTGACTTTGGGCAGCGAGCTTCGCATCACCACGTCGGCCAGACTACTGGCTCTTCCTGAGAGTTCCGCTCTCCGGTCGCGCGAACGCTATCTCGTTGTGCTCTGAGCCGGCGTTCTGAGCCCCGAGTTACGCGGTCGCGCCCGGGCACAGCTGTGGCGTACCGCCCGCCCGCAGGGTGTCCAGCGCGGTCAGTGCCATGTCGAGATTGTCGACCTGCACCAGCATGAGACCGGGCCGGGCGTTCGCGACCGCCTCGGCGCAGTTGTCCTTCGGAGTCAGGAAGAACGTGGCGCCGGCGCCCTTGGCGCCGATGATCTTCTGCGGCACGCCGCCGATCGGGCCCACGTTGCCCAGTTCGTCGATGGTCCCGGTGCCCGCGATGATCTTGCCGCCGGTCAGGTCCTCCGGCTTGATCTTGTCGATGATCCCCAGCGCCAGCATGAGGCCGGCCGACGGACCGCCGATGCCCTCGATCGGGATGTCGACCGTGAACGGAGCCAACGACTTCAGCTCCGGGGCGAAGCCGACCCGCGGCACCCCGTCGTCGCCAGCCCCGTCGTGACCTCCACGGTCATGGGCTGGCCGTCCCGGGTGATTCCGAGCGTCAGCGTGCTGCCTGCCGGCTTGCCCCGGATCGCGCCCAGCAGCGCGTCGGCGGTGGTCGCCGGCGTGCCGTCCACCGAGGTGATCACGTCGCCCGGCTTCAGCACGCCGTCCGCCGGAGAGCCGGCGCTGACCGCCTTCACCGACGATCTGCAGCGGGTAGCCGAGCTCGGTCAGCGCGGCCGTCTCGGCGGCGGACTGGGAGTTGGCGAAGTCCTCGGCGTTACGCTGGTCGATCTCTTCCTTGCTCTTGTCCGGCGGATAGACCAGCTCCCGCGGAACCACCGCGTCGTCGCCGCGATCCACCCGTCGGATCGCCTCGAGCAGGGTCAGCTCCGGCACCACGCCGACCGTGACGAAGCGCAGCTGCCCGGCCGACATGGTGGTCGTCGCACCGTCGATGACGATGATGTCGGTGCTGCGGTCGTCCTTGCCCAGAGTGTCGTAGGTCGGGCCGGGCTCGAGCTGCACGTACGGCACCGGCGCCTGGCTGAGGAGCATGGTCAGGACGACGACCAGTACGCCCCGACCAGCACCGTCATCCCGCGTCGCTTCATGCCCGTCCCGTCCCGTCTCGCGCCGTATCACGCCGCGCCTCGCGATGCGAGCCGTTACGCCGTATGCGAAAGCCGTCCGCGCGAGCGTAGCCACTCGAAGCCGGACGACCGGTGTACGCGGCGGGTACCGTTGCAGCATGACCAACCCCCCGTTCGGCTTTGCGCTGCCCGGCGGTCCGGGCGGGCCCGACCCGAACGATCCGGCGCAGCTGCAGGCGTTCCTGGCCCAGCTGCAGCAGATGCTGGCCAACCCGAGCAGCGGGCCCGTCAACTGGGATCTGGCCAACCAGGTGGCCCAGCAGCAGCTGCGCAACGACCCGGCCGTCGCCACGCCGCAGCGCGCGGCGGTCGAGGAGGCGCTGCGCCTGGCCGACCTGTGGCTCGAACGCGGAGTCCTCCCTGCCGTCGGGCATCCGGTCGGTCGAGGCGTGGCGGCGAGCCGACTGGCTCACGAACACCCTCGATGTGTGGCACAAGCTGTGCGACCCGGTCGCCCGGCAGATGACCAACGCGATGGGCGACCTGGTGCCGGAGCAGATGCGCGCGCAGCTCGGCCCGATGGCGGCGATGCTCACCTCGGTCGGCGGCGCGGTCTTCGGCGGCCAGCTCGGCACCGCGCTGGGCTCGCTCGCCGCCGAGGTGCTCTCGGCCGGCGACATCGGCCTGCCGCTCGGCCCGGCCGGTACGGCGGCGCTGATCCCGGCCAACATCACCGCGTACGGCGAGGGCCTGGAGATCCCCGAGGACCAGGTACGGCTGTACGTCGCCCTGCGCGAGGCGGCCCACCAGCGGCTCTTCGGCCACGTGCCGTGGCTGCGCGGGCACGTGCTGGGCGCGGTCGAGACGTACGCCCGGGGCATCAAGGTCGACCGCGAGGCGGTCGAGGAGGCCATGAGCCGCGTCGACCCGACCGACCCCGAGACGATGCAGAACATCCAGCTCGAGGGCATCTTCAGCTCCGACGACTCGCCCGAGCAGAAGGCGGCGCTGACCCGGCTCGAGACCGCGCTCGCCCTGGTCGAGGGCTGGGTCTGCCACGTCGTGGACCGGGCCAGCGCGGAGCGGCTGCCCGACGCCGCACGGCTCGACGAGACGTTCCGGCGCCGCCGGGCCGCTGGCGGCCCGGCCGAGCAGACGTTCGCCGCGCTGGTCGGGCTCGAGCTGCGGCCGCGACGGCTGCGCGAGGCCTCCGCGCTCTGGGCCGCCCTCACCGAGCACCGGGGGGTCGACGGTCGCGACGCCCTGTGGAGTCACCCCGACCTGCTGCCGAGCGACGAGGACTTCGCCGATCCGGAGGCGTTCGCGCGACCCCGCGAGGACACCTTCCCCGACTTCCCGCCCTCCGACTAGCCCCGTCGACGCCCGTCGGCGGGGATCGAGATCCGACACCGTAGCCGATCAACGGCTGGCGGTCAGCAAGGCCCGGGTGGCGTCCCAGCCTTCGAGCCGGGGGTCGAGGCGAGCCAGGTCGATCGGTGAACGTAGTCGGTGCCAGCCGGCGGCTGGAGCGACCTCCGTGATCTCGGGCGCGTAGCGCCGCAGCGACTGCGGCGTGAGGTCATCAAGCCGTACGGCCGGCAGCCAGGCGGGGGCCGGCAGGTTCGCTCCCACTCCGATGAGGCCCTTCTCCGCGCCGGTCACGGGTGCGGCCGACACCGGCCGGGTGGTTAGCGGCCGGAGCAGCTTCGCGATGACCATGCCGGGCAGGTCGGGTGCGTCCGCGGCCAACGCCACACCCTGCTCGTAGCCGTCTTCGGCGGCGGCGCCGAGCACCGATACGACGTCCAGAGACGGCAGCGACGTACGAACGCAGCCCAGGCCAGCCCAGCTCCGCCAGGATCACCTCGTCGCCAGCCTCGACCGCAACCGCGGCGTCCACCTCGGCCATCATCGCGAGGACGTCGAGAACGTCGTCGGCGAGCGCCAGCCGCCAGGCTTCCGTGTCGACGCCCGGTGGTGCCCACGCGGGCGGAGCGAGTACGGCGATCGCGACACGGCGGGGCACCGCTACAACCTAGCGCCGCCCCCAAGTCATGATCACCGGGAACGGGTGCGTGCCCTGAACTGGCCAAAGCTGCAGCTGTACCCGATCATCGATCAGGCCGGTACCCGTCGGTGATCATCGAGCCGACAGCTCACCGGGAACCCGGTGTCATCGATCAAGGTCACCGGAACAGCGTGGCCCTGACTGCCCAAAAGCAGCTCCAGGCGTACCCAGTGATCATGTTGATGCCCGGCGCTACTCGTCCGAGATGCCGAGCCCGGCCGCAGCAGAGATCCCTTCGAGGTAGCCACGGGCCCGTTCCGCCTTCGGGAAACGGGCCACGAGCGCCCAGAACTGGGCATTATGGTTGGCGACCACCAGATGGGCCAATTCATGCAGAATCACGTAGTCGACGACCCAGTCCGGGAAGCCCTGGATCCGTTCGGAGATCCGGATGCTCCGGTCCGCGGGCGTACACGAGCCCCAGCGGCCGTTCTGGTTACGGACCCACTTCACGCTCGACGGCTGCGCGGCCTTCGGATGCTCGGCCAGATACCGCTCGGCCAGGCGCAGGGCCCGATCATGCAGGGCTTCGTCGGTGTGACCACGGCGCTCCCGAGCGGCCAACCGGGCGACCATCCGGTCGACCCACTCCCGCTCCTCGGCGCCGGAGAACTGGGCGGGAATGAGCACAACGACCCGTTCACCGTCCCGATAGGCCGAGACGGTGCGCCTGCGCCGCGCACTGCGCCTGACTTCTACGGCAGGCTTGCGTACGCTCGCGGTGAGGCCATTGCGGTGGTTTGGAACCAGGGGGAACACACCCACGTCGGGACCGTAGCCGGACGGCACCCACCCCCCGCAAGGGTCAATTTCACGATCGTGACGGGTCGTAGATAGGTTTAGGGTGATTTGCGGAGAAGATTCCGCACGGCCGCGGCGATCAACTGACTGTTCCTGTCCGGCGTGTCAGGATCGGAAAGGCTCCGGCTACACGTCACACTCGCCAGAGGAAGAAGATCCACGGAGGAGGACACCGTGGCCACAAAGGCCCAGACGTACAACGGTTACTGCGTGAAGTGCAAGGAGAAGCGCGACTTCGAGGGAACGGTCGAGGTCAGCAAGACCGGCATGAACATGGCTAAGGGCAAGTGCCCGGTCTGTGGTACGACCGTTAACCGGATCCTCGGTAAGGCCGCGTCCTAGCGCGCGTCCTCGCACCGCATAGCTGGGTTAACCCCTAGGGCGGACGCCGGCGAGCCTGCGCGGAACGCGGGCCCCGACGGTGCTTCGTCATCGGGCGTACCTCGGTGGTTACTACTTTGCGGTGACAACGCCTGACTGCCGCCCTGTCTGTGGACAGGGCGGCGTGTCGTTGTGGATGACCCGGCTGCAACTACCTCTCACCTGTGGATAAGTGGCGGAATCGGGCTGATCGGGTGACACCATGTCGCCCCATGAGCCGCCAACCCGCCCGCCGCCCGACGCTGCTGCCGACCGTCCGTCGGCTCTGGCGCGATCCGCACCGGTTGCAGTTGGGAACCGATCCCGCCCGAGCCGTCGTGCTGGAGCTCGACGACCCGGTGCACGCGCGCCTACTCGACCTGTTGGACGGCAGCCACACCGAGCGGGGACTCATCCGTGCCGCCCGGCACGCTGGCATCACCAGCGACGACGCGGTGGCTCTGCTCCGTACGCTCACCGCCGCCGGCTATGTCGTGGACGCCCGAACATTGGATCTGGACCGCGCATCCGAGCCGGCCCGGCGCCGCCTCGCCGGCGAGACCACGGCGCTGGCCCTGCGCACAGATCCCGCTGCCGCGATGCACCGCCGGCTGCAGGCGCAGGTCCTGGTCACCGGTTGGACTCGACTCGCGGTACCGATCGCCTGCATCCTCGCCGCATCCGGCGTCGGCCATGTCGATCCCGATCAGTCAGGCATCGCAAGAATCGCCGACGCCACACCCGGGGGCCTGCTCCCCACTGACGCCCACCGGCCGCGCGGGGTGGCCGCGGCCGAGGCTCTGCGCCGGGTCGCGCCAGACCTCGACGTCACACCGCTGCGCCGGACCCGGGCCACGTTCGCCGTACTGGTTGGCTTCGCCGCGCCGGCCAGCCTCACCGCGCTCTCCTACGCCCGGCGCCGGTTGGCGCACCTGGCGGTCTCCGTACGGGATGGCACGGTCGTCGTCGGACCGCTGGTGCAGCCAGGCAGCTCGCCGTGCCTGAACTGCCTCGACCTGCATCGAGCCGACCGCGACCCGGACTGGCATGCGGTCGCGGCGCAGCTGCACACCGGACCGGACCTGCCCGAGCCGGTCGCCGCCACGACCGCCCTGACCGGAGCCGCGTACGCCGCTTTCGAGGTACTCACTCACATCGACGGTGGTCAACCAGCCACCCTCGGTGCCACGGTCGAGATCAGCGAGCCGGGCCAGACCACGCGGCGTCAATGGACGCAACACCCAGGGTGTGGTTGTCGGCGGAGTTCCAGGTCTCGCCGAGGAGAACCCCCCGCGCGGCATTCCTAGTGTTTCAATTGATCGCGTGACCGACATCCCCCGCAACGCTGTTGGCCGTACTGCTCGGCTTGCGGCGTTGCCTCTGGGCTTCGCCGGCCGGGCAGCCCTCGGGTTCGGGAAGCGGTTCACCGGCATGGCCAGCGAGGTCATCTCAACCGAGATCCAGATGCGCACCGCCGAGCACCTGTTCAAGGTGCTCGGACAGCTCAAGGGCGGCGCGATGAAGATGGGCCAGGCGTTGTCCGTCTTCGAGGCGGCACTGCCCGAGGAGATCGCCGGCCCGTACCGCGCAGCGCTGACCAAATTGCAGGAGGCCGCACCGCCGCTGCCGGCCGCGAGCGTGCACCGGGTCCTTGCCGAACAGCTCGGACCACGATGGCGGCAGCGGTTCCGGGAGCTCGACGACACACCGGCGGCGGCCGCGAGCATTGGGCAGGTACACCGGGCGGTGTGGCGGGACGGGCGCACGGTCGCGGTCAAGGTGCAGTACCCAGGTGCCGGGGACGCCCTGCTCGCCGACCTCGGGCAACTGGCCCGGATGGCCAACTTGTTTCGGGTCATCCAGCCCGGGCTCGACGTCAAACCGTTGGTTCACGAACTGCGCGTACGGGTGACCGAGGAACTCGACTACGACCTGGAAGCGGCCTCGCAGAAGGCGTTCGCGAAGGCATACGCCGACAGCGACGAGATCCTGGTGCCCAGGGTGGTCGCCGCGATGCCCCAGGTGCTGATCACCGAGTGGATCGACGGTACGCCACTGTCCACTGTGATCTCATCAGGATCGCCGGCACAGCGGGACCTGGCCGGACTTCGCCTAGCCAGCCTGCACTTCTCGGCCCCGAGCCTGGTCGGCCTGCTCCACGCTGACCCACACCCTGGCAATTTCCGGCTGCTCGACGACGGCCGCCTGGGGGTGCTCGACTTCGGCGCCGTGGCCCGCCTGCCCGGCGGGCATCCGGAGCCGGTCGGCCGACTGAGCCGCCTCGCCATCGAGGGCAAGGCAGAGGAGGTGCTCGCCGGTCTGCGGGCAGAAGGATTCGTACGCGGCGATGCGGAGATCGATGCCGAGGGCGTGCTCGACTTCATCACCCCGATGCTGGAACCGATCATGTCCGACGAGTTCCAATTCACCCGTGCGTGGCTGCGGGCGGAGGCGGTCCGGGTGGCCAACCCGCGCGGCCCGGCCTACCAGCTCGGGCGAAACCTGAACCTGCCGCCGGCGTACATGCTCATCCACCGGGTCACCCTCGGCTCTATCGGCGTGCTGTGCCAGCTGGAGGCCCGAGCCCCCTACCGGAGCGTGGTCGAGCGCTGGCTGCCCGGGTTCGCCGAGCCCATACCGGTCCTCTGATCGAGCGAGTCGCCTGAATCGCGTGAATCGTCGGGACTGTACGGTCGCCTGCGCGGTCGCCTGCGCGGTCGCCTGCGCGGTCGCCCGGGCTGCGTCGACATGATCACCGGGAACACCGTTGTTCGGCGTGGTGCGGTGTGGTGTGTGCACGGTGACCATCGACGATGATCGCTGTGAACCGGTCGCACGGCGTGGCGCGGCGGGTCGGTTCCCGGCGATCGAGCGACCGTACGAAGGCGATCGAGCGACCGTACGAAGGTGATCAAGCGACCGTACCAAGGTGATCAACCGGTGGTACGAAAGAGTCAAAGGGGGACAACGGCGGCGCCCGTCCCCAGTGTGGGGACGGGCGCCATTTCCGTGGTAGCGGATCTTGGGTTACTCAGTGATGTGCTGTCAACGAATGACGTACTGGGAAAGGTCACCCAGTTCGCGGGCCTGCCGACGGCGGGCCTGCATCGCGACGCGACGCGCGGAGCGGGAAGCCTCATTGCGAGGCGATCGCATTCGCGCACGTGACAGCGCTTCTTGGAGAAGATTCATGTCAAAGCTCCTGGTTCCAGAGGTCGAAACAGTGACGGAGGTCGTTGCGGGCTGAATGGTCATCGGTGTCTTCTCTGCTTTGAGGGTGGTCGTCATGGGGTCAGGCAACCTTCAGCTCGGCGGTGAGCATGCTGGTCCGGTTCGCGACCTCCGCCATCAAGACGGCGTCACGAGCGAGGTCCTCCTTGCGCGGACGGCCCCGCGGACGCTTGCGCGCCACGACGACACCACGCTCGAAGATCTCGCCACCCCACACGCCCCACGGCTCGGCACGCTCGAGTGCACCGGCGAGGCACTCGACCTTCAGCGGGCAATCCCCGCAGAGGGCCTTCGCAACCTCAAGGTCGGCCGGCACATCGGCGAACCACAGATCGGGGTCGTACTGGCGGCACGGCAGCTCCGAGTCCATCCCGACGGAGAGCGCGGTCAGCGCGCCGTCGAGCGGAGCAAACGCCAGAGTCATCCCTTTCACCTTCCTCGTTCGTTGTTACTCGTTGATCTTTTGAATCGAGCGGGCAAAAACTAAGGCCGCGGATCCCGGTGTCGGGTTCCGCGGCCTCGAGGAGAGCCGGAGGTCTAGGTTCTCTAGACCGGCCTACCTCGAGGTGGGATCCCGCGGGCGTCTCCGCCCTTGACCTTGTCGCCCTGGACCTTCTGGACCCGCGCAGCGGCGGCGTTCATCGGGATGAGGCTGGACTCGGTCACACCTTCGGCCGATACGGCGGCGACGGTGCCCATGTAGTTGTTGATCTTCGTGGCGCCAACCTGAGCCGGGTGGCCGAAGGTGGGCGCGGTACGGACATTGATCGCTACAGCCGGCTGGCCCAGCGCATACGTCTGGGCAACAGTGGCGAGGGCGGACGGCGCGCAGGCAGCAGCCAGCGTCGACGGTCGCCACCCGAGGAATGTCGTGGCCATCGTCGTCACCGCCTCTCTACCCTTGAGCCCGTCGCCCTCCGGACGACGCGCATATTTGATCATGCGCACAGTTAGTGATGCCCAGCGCTTTCGCGCCGGTGAGTGAAGGCTAAGCCTCCCGCCCTAGGGCAGGGCAAACCATTTACGGGAACGTTGCCGAACTTTTTTGTGACGGTTCGGTCTCGGCCGGCGGGACCAGGTCGTCCGGGCGGGCGCCGGCGACGAGTGCGAGCACCGCTTCGCCGTACCGGCTCAGCTTGTGCGGCCCGATCCCGGCGATGCCGATCAGCTCCGACTCCGACTGCGGCCGGCGCTCGGCGAGCGCGATCAGCGTCGCGTCGGTGAAGACGACGTACGCCGGGACGCTCTGCGCCGTCGCCGCCGCGATCCGCCATTCCCGTAGTCGCCCGTACAGCTCTTCATCCATTGTGGATGGACAAGTGGAGCACCGGCCGAGTTTGCGGTCGGCCGGCGCGGTGAGGTTCGCCCCGCAAACCCGGCAGGGAGCGGCGATGACGCGGCGGAGCGTGCCGTCGGCATCGCGCCGCTCACGGCGGCGCGAGCCTCGGGCAGTTGCCCGATCGGACTCCTCCACTGGCAGGAACCGGGATGGGCGGCGCGCCCGTCCCCCGGCCGCCCGGGCGTTGGCGTACGACAGTGTGAGCCATTGTCGAGCCCTGGTGATGCCGACGTAAAGCAGCCGCCGTTCCTCCTCAAGCGCGGCGAGCGTTTTCGCGTACGTGGTGGGCAGTACACCCTCCACGAGGCCCACCAGGAAGACCGCGTCCCACTCCATGCCTTTGGCCGAGTGCAGACTCGTCAGCGTGACACCGTCCACAGTGGGCGCATGCTGCAACGCGGCCCGACGCGCCAGCTCCTCGGTAAAGTCCACAAGGGACCGAGCGTCTCCGCTCTGCTCGCCGTTCGAGCTCCGCGGCCGTCGCTCGAAGTCCTCGGCCAAACCGACCAGAGCCGTGACCGCCTCCCACTTCTCCCGCGCGGCGCCGCCTCCGGGCGGGGCGTCCGGGCGCCACCCGACCGCGTCCAGCGCCGCGACGACGGTGGCGCGCAGACCAGCGGACTCGTCGGCCGTACGGGTCGCCGCGCGCAGCGCCACCATCGCCCCGCGTACCTCGGCCCGGTCGAAGAAGCGCTCCGCACCCTGCACTACGGTCGGCACGCCGGCCTCGGCCAACGCTTCCTCGTACGCCTGCGACTGGGCGTTGGTACGGAACAGCACGGCGATCTCGCGCGCCGGCACCCCCGCCGCGATCAGCTCGCCACAGCGGGCGGCCACGCCGGCGGCCTCGGTCGGCTCATCCGGGTACGCCCGCAGCACCGGCTCTGGACCGGCCGGGCGCTGGCCGATCAGCTCCAGCCGGAGCCGGGCCTCGTCGCCCTGTGCCTGTTTGATGATCTGGTTAGCCAGCGCTACCACCTGCGGCGTCGACCGGTAGTCGCGGACGAGCCGGACCAGGGTGCCGCCATCCCCGGTGCCGCGACACTCGCGGGCCACGCCGACTGAGGAAACCGGAGGTCGCCCCGGTGAATGAGTAGATGGTCTGGCTGGCGTCCCCCACGACCGTCAGATCATCCCGTTCGCCGAGCCACGCCTGCAGCAGCCGCTGCTGGGCCGGGTTCACATCCTGGTACTCGTCGACGACGAAATGCCGGTACTGCGACCGGATCTGGTCGGCCACGTCCGGGTGCTCCTCGATCCCCCACACCGCGGCCCGGAGCAGGTCCTCGAAGTCGATCACGCCGGTGGAGCGCTTGACCTGTTCGTAGGCGGCGTAGACCTCGGCGACCTTGGCCGGCTCCTGTGGGGTCTCGCGCCCCGCCTTTGTCGCCGCGAGCACGTAGTCGGCCGGCTCCACCAGGCTCGACTTGGCCCACTCGATCTCACTGGCAAGATCTCTTGCCGCGGTACGGTCGGTCCGTACGCCTGAGCGCGCCGCCGCCAGACCGACCAGTCGGGCCTTGCTGTCGACAACGTCCGGCAACGGCCGGCCCCGCAGCAGCCGCTCGGCGAAGTAGCGCAACTGACGCAGCGCCGCGGCGTGAAACGTGCGCGCCTGTACCGACGGCACTCCGAGGTCGGCCAGCCGAGACCGCAGCTGGCCCGCCGCCCGAGCCGTGAAGGTGACCGCGAGCACGTGTCGGGCCTGGATCTCACCGGTGAGTACCCGGAACGCGATGCGGTGCGTGATGGCGCGGGTCTTGCCCGTGCCGGCGCCGGCGAGGATGCACACCCGACCGGCGGGCGCGGTCACCGCCGCCCGCTGCTCCTCGTCGAGCCCGGCCAGCACCGCCTCGGCCTCAGGTGAGTAACGCGCCACAGTCCGGCATTCTCCCAGCCCAGTACGACGTTGTGGGTTTTAGCTTCGCGGCGGGCCGGTTAGACCCATACCGGCCGTACGGATCCGATTACCCCTCGGAGGAACCACCAGTGCTCACGATGTACTCGACTTCCTGGTGCGGCTACTGCCACCGGCTTTCGTCCCAGCTCGACCGGGAAGGCCTCGCCTACGAGGTGGTCGACATCGAACGTGACGCGGACGCCGCCGACTACGTCATAAGCGTCAACGGGGGCAACCAGACCGTGCCGACTGTCCGTTTCCCGGACGGCACCGCGCTGACCAACCCCTCGATCGTCCAGGTCAGGGAGCACCTCGCGTCGATGAACGCGATGCCAGACCCGGTCTAAGCCGTTACTCGTCGTTGAGCCATTTCATGATCAGATAATGCGCAATCGAGGACGGCATCGCGATGCCGAACCACGCATCCGGATTACCGGTTGCTACGGCGCGAATCTCGGCTCGAGTGAACCACCGGGCGTCAGCGATCTCGGTCGGGTCGAGGTTGAGCTGCTCGTCCGGGTCGGCGACGGCGTGGAACCCGAGCATCAGTGAGCCGGGGTAGGGCCAGGGCTGGCTCGCGATGTACGTCAGGTCGCTCACGTGCACGCCGACCTCTTCGGCCACCTCCCGCACGAGCGTCTGCTCCGCCGACTCACCCGGCTCGACGAAACCGGCCAGGCACGAGTACCGGGGCAGGTCGCCGACGCGTCCCCGACTCCACGCCGCGTTGTTGCCGAGCAGGCACACGCCGTCCTCGCCGGCCGTACCGTCGTGCACCAACACGATGACGGCGGGGTCGGTCCGGGGCCACATCTCGGATCCGTCCTCGGTGGCTCGCACCCACCCGCCGTTGCGGGCCGTCGTGGGCGCTCCGGTGACGGGTGAGTAGAGGTGGCGGGCGTGCCAGTTGGCGATCGCCACCGCGGTCATCAACAGACCCGCCTCAAATGACGACAGAATGTTGCCGACATCGCGGATCCCGTACGGTCGGACCAGGTCGTCGGCTCGAGTCGGCGGCAGCGGCGCGACCACCGCGAAGTGGGGCGTGCCATCGGGGTCCACGCCGAGGAACAGCCGCTCACCGTCGGGTGCCTGGTCGGCGTTGAGAAGGATCAGCCGGTCGCCGGCGACCATCGCCTTGCTGTCGTCGATCACGAGCACCTTCGATCGTGCCCACGCCTCGTCCAGCCAGACCGGGTCGGTCCGAAGCTGGCTGGCCCGGTCCAGTGTGGACCGAGCCAGCGGGGGCAACTCCAGCCGCCGGGGAAGCCGGTCAGGCACCGGAGGTCTCGACGCTGGCGTCGGGTGGGGACGTCGGTGCCAACCTCTCCACAGTGGAGAGTGTGCCGAGCGATGACTCAACCAGCGATGCGTCGCCGAGGATCACGGTCGCCGCTTTGGCCGGCGCGAGATAGGTCGCCCCGGCGGCGACAACATCGTCCCGGGTTGCCGCACTCAGCCGGGCGGTGTGCTCGGCCAGGAAGTCGAGCCGCAGACCGTACGCGGCGTACGTGGTGGCTAGCCCGGCCAGGCCGGCCTGGGTCGACATGCCCAGCAACAGCGAACCGACGGCGTACTGTCGCGCCTGCTCCAGCTCGTCCACCTCGGGCACCGTTGTCGCCACCCGACCCAGCTCGTACCAGGTCTCCAGCAGGGCCGCCGCGGTGACGTCGGTCGCCACGTCAGCCGAGAGGATGGTCGCCGATCCGGCGATCGAATGCTCCACAACGGAGTGTGGCGAGTATGTGTAGCCCTTGTCCTCCCGGATGTTCTCGACCCAACGGGACGAGAAGTACCCACCGAAGACCAGGTTCGCCAGCTGAAGCGCGGCGTGGTCGGGATGCGTCCGACCCACCGCCGGAAGCGCCAGCCGCACCGAAGACTGCACCGACCCGGGCCGGTCGGCGAGCACGATCGGGCCAGTGACCAGCTCCGGGGTCGGCGGCGTGACGTCCGCGGCGCCCGCACCGTCCCAGCCTCCCAAGGCGGCTTCGGCCTGATCGAGCGCGGCGGTCGCTTCGACGTCTCCGACGATGACCAGAACCCCGCCGGCCGGGTGCACCCGAGCCTGATGCAGGGACAGCATCTCGGCGGTACCGAGTTCGACGACGTCAGCGGCCTCGGGGGTCTGCACCGCGTACGGGTGGGTGCCGTACATGCGCCGCTGCAGCGCCACCCGGACCAGGTGTGCGGGCTGGCTCTGGGCCACCTTGAGCCGGTCCAGCAGGCGGCCCCGTTCGGTGGTCACCTCATCGTCGGGGTAGGTGGCTTCCCGGAGCACATCGGAGAGAATCTCCAGGATCCGGTTCAGCCCACTGGCCAGCCCGTTGCCCGAAATGAGCAGCCGGTCGGCGTCGACTCCGGCAGAGAGCGCGCCACCCACGGTCTGCAGGGCAGCCGCTATGTCCACAGTGGACATTGTCTCCGTGCCGGAGAAGAGGGTCTGGCTCAACAGCGCGGCCCGGGCCACGAACGGCGGGTCCAACACGTCCCGGCCGAACGGCAGCCGCAGCCGTACCTCGACCAGCGGCACCGACCGCCGTTCCACCACGATGACGGTCAGCCCGTTCGCCGAGTGTGCGCTCGGACGAGGCCGGCACGACCAGCGGCCGATTCTCCTCCAGCGCGGGCAACTCCCGCGGACCCGCTAGCGCCGTCACGCCGCACCTCCATCTGAGCTCGCGACTGCGGCTCGCTGGCGCTCGCTCCTCGCGCATCGCGCCGCCAGGAAGACCTCGATCGTGGCCCGGCGGCCGGTACCAGGGTGGCGGCCGCGGCGCGTACCTGGTCCTCGGTGACCTCGGCCAAGCCGAGCCGGCAGCTCCAGCGACAATGCGGGGTCGGCCCGCTGCTGCTCATGCACGGCGTATTGCAGCGCCCTGGTCAGCACGGTGTCCGCGTCCCGCAGCACGTGTGTCGACATCCGCGCCACGGTACGGGCGAGCTCACCCGGCTCGAGCCCGTCCTGCGCTAGCCGGTCACACTCCTCGGCCGTTGCGGCCAGCACCGGGTCGACCGCGGTGCCCGGCGGCAGGAACGCCTGCAACAGCAGCGCTGTGGGGTCGCGTACGTCGAATGCCTCGCCCATGAAGCTCACGTAGCCGCCGACACTGGTCGCGGAGCGGTCCTTGAGGACCAGCCGTTGCACAAGCCGAGACGCGTCGCCGTCGGTGAGGACCTCGGCAAGCACGACGTACGGCAGGTAGCCGGCGAAGTCCGTCGATCGGGTCGGGCACCCGCCAGGCCGAGGCAAAGGCGGGCAGCGGCGCCAGCCGATCCGGAGTACGACTCACGACGCTCGCTGGTGAGGTCCGGCTCCGCGAAGGCGGGTCGGGCCGGAGCAGGACGGGCCGGCACGTCGCCGAAGTGGCGCTCGATCAGCTCGGTCGCGCGGGCGACGTCGAGATCACCGGCGACCGCGAGCACCGCGTTGCCGGCGGCGTAGTAGCGCTCGAAGAACTCGGCGGCGTCAGCGACCGTGGCCGACTCCAGATCGTCGAATGACCCGTAACCGTCGTGGGCGTTCGGGAAGGTGTCAAATACCACCGGCGGCAACTTCAGCCAGGGGAATCCGCCGTACGGGCGGTTGAGCACGTTGACCCGGATCTCCTCCTTGACCACGTCGACCTGGTTGCGCAGGTTCTCCTCGGTCAGCCGCGGGCCGCGCATCCGGTCGGCCTCCAGGAACAGCGCCCGTTCCAGCGCGTTGCTCGGCAGCATCTCGTAGTAGTCGGTGTAGTCCATGTGGGTCGAGCCGTTGAACATGCCGCCGGAGCCCTGGACGTGGCGGAAATGGGCCAACTTCTCGAGGTTCTCCGAGCCCTGGAACATCAGGTGCTCGAAGAGGTGGGCAAAGCCGGTACGCCCGACCGGCTCGGACCGCATGCCCGACGTCGTAGACCACCGCCACCCCGACGACCGGGGCGGACCGGTCCGGGCCGAGCACCACCCGCAAACCGTTGGGCAAGGTGAACCGCTCTAGCGCGGAGATGGACCCGGTGACCTGATCGTGACCCGACACGCCATGAAGGCTAGCTCCTCGGCCGGTCCGCTCGGGCACGGGAGGATATCTCCGTGCGATCATTCGACCCGGTCGAGCTGGGTGGCTATGAGGCTGATGCCTGGGTGGCCTACTACCAGCGGCGTTGGGGCGCGTTCCTTCGTGCCGTCTCGGCCTCGTCCGGGAGGGCTTCGGCCTGCCCTGGCCGGCGACACTGCGCGGGGCCTGGTACGTCATGCGGGCCAACCAGGCTTGGGCGCCGTATCCAGACAACGATCCCAACCGGGCCCGCGAATACATGCGCTTGTTCTACGCCCTCGTCGCCCGCCACAGTGGGGAGACGTTCGACCTCGATGAGGCGGCGAAGCTGGAGGTCGAGTGGTGGCGGATCCACCGCTACCTTCAGCGCGGGACGCCCCGGGACGAAGACCATGTCTACGCGCTGGACGACCTCACCAGCGCCCTCGCTTCGCTCTACTCGCACCTCTATGGCGTTGCCGGCCGAAGCCGTGTGGGAGGCCGCGGCGCATCGGGCTGAGGCCATGCGAATTTCCGACGACTGGGTCGAGGCGGGAGCAAAACCGACGAGTCCGGCCGTGGCCGCCGAGCGCGACGAACTTGTCAAGGGGTATGCCCTGTTGCGCGCCGCGGTGCGCTGACCTTCCGGCCGTTCCAGGCAAAGCCGGCGCGACTCAGGGTGATGTGCCGGCGACCGTGCGGGTAGTGACAAAGACCGGACAGTTGTCGATGTAACGCCGCCCGCCGCGCTAACGCTTCTGACCTGCACATTCGTCGACGCACTCTCGATGGCCGGAGGTGCCGAGAAAAGTCCGCCACCTCGTGCGCTCAGCCGGCGTGGCTTTCCGCTAGATTGCGGGTCTGCGTTGTTGACGCCTGCCGCTGGCGTGTGTCGATCTGGTACCCCCGGTTCCTGACCCTCCAGGAGTAGATGTGAAGCGCTTCCGTCCGTCGCTGCGACGGGTCTCATCTTTCGCCGCCGCCGCCTTCGCCGGCGCAGCCGCCACCCTCTTCATCGCGACCCCCGCGCTTCGCCCACCATCCGACCCCTGAGGGCGAAGCGGTCTGCAACCTCATGCGACGACGGCTGGCACGTGAACTGGACCATCGGCACAGCCCCGACAAGGCCGAGTGGCAAGATCACTGCCGTGCACGGCCAAGGACGGCACCACGAGCGCGAACATCGCGGCGGCGTTCACCGGCGAACTGCCGGCCCGCTTCCCGACCGGTTTCAAGCTGAAGCCCAGACGTTCACCGGCACCCAGAGCTTCTCGAGCTCGGTCGCATCCGTATGGCTACAGGTCACGGCGCAGTGGCAGAACGCCGGCGGGACTGAGCCCGAGGTCCGAAGCCGAACGACATGGGCCAGCCGGATTGATCGCAGCGCCCAACTGCGTGGCGGATCCGAAGGTGACGTTTAAGGACAACTGCGATGGCACGGTGACCGTGACGCTCGACAACCTTCAAGGCAACGCCCCGGCGGACTTCGTTGTCGGCGGCGGGCACAAGATTGTGCCGGGTGGGCAGAAGCTCGACGTGACGATTCCCGCCGGCAGCGGAAAGATCACTGTCGAAATAGCCGGCACCCCGGGCAAGGACAACGCTCTCGAGCACACCTGGCAGCAGCCGCGGGACTGCCCGACCGCAACGCCGACCCCCAGCCCGACAACGCCAGTCACCGGTGCCAGCGTGACCGGCACGATCGGCATTGGTGCCGGCCTGGTCGCCGCTGGCGTCGCGCTGATCAGCCTGCTGTTCGTGTTCCGCCGTCGCCGTACGGTCGCTGGCCAGTAATAGTTCCCGCTCGCAACACGGGCCCGGGTCTTCACGACCCGGGCCTGTGTCCATTGTGGAGCTAGGGCACCGTGAGCACGATCTTGCCACGGGCGTGCTCGGCCTCGATGAAGCGGATGGCGTCGGCGGTCTCGCTCAGGGGGTAAGTGCGTTCGATCACCGGGGTGACCTTCCCGGCCGCGACCAGCTCGGCGAGGTGGTTCAGGTCCGCAACGTTGCGCCTTGCGGCAAGCACACGAAGCCGCTGGCGCACGAACGGCGTGGTCGCGAAGGCGGCGAACATGCGCGGCAGCGGGCCGACTATCCGCGCCGCCGGCGCCGGTTGAGGCGACGTAGACACCCTTGGGTGCGAGCGCCCGGCGAAGCTCAGAGATCGTGTGGCCGCCGGCGAGGTCGACGATGACGTCGAATCGGCGGGTGCCTCGCGTGAAGTCCTCGAGGCTGTAGTCGATGACATGGTCCGCGCCGATTGACCGCACGAGGTCGGCGTTTCGGGCGCTGCAAACGGCGGTGACCTCAGCATCGAGCGCCTTCGCGACCTGAACGGTGAAGGTGCCGACCCCGCCGGAGGCGCCGTTGACGAGAACCGTCTGGCCCGGCTCAACTTCGGCCGAGCCGCAGAGCCTGCACCGCGGTCGTCCCCGCCACCGGAAGGGTCGCCGCCTGCTCGAACGTGACGCCCGACAGGTTTCTTGGCGAGGTGCCGCTCCGGTGCAGCCACGTACTCGGCGAAGCCCCGCTGCTCGACCTCGCCGAAGACCTCGTCGCCGATCCGGAAGCCGGTCACGTTCGCCCCGACCTCCGTCACCACTCCGGCGATGTCGCGACCCAGGATGGTGTGCTTCGGGCCCCGCAGCCCGAACGCGAGTCGCCCCAGGACGGGTACGCCGCGCATGGCCGCCCGATCGGCGAAGTTGATCGAAGCAGCGCGAACCTGCACCAGCACCTCATCACCAGCGATCGTGGGTTGCGCGACGTCGGCGTAGCGCAGTACCTCCGGTGGGCCGTACTGCTGGTAAACGATCGCCTTCATGGCGCGTCCTCCTTTCCATGGGTCCTGTCTTTCAATGGACCCGGTCGCTCAGCGCCGACGCATCCGGTTGAACCCCTCGCCAATGGTGTGCAGGATCGTGAACACGGAGATCACAATCAGTCCAATGTGGATCCATCGGATGGCCGTCGGCGTCCATCCGACCGCCTCGACGAAGGCGGGGTTGAGCACCCGGTCGTTGGCCGCGAGCCAGATCAACGCGAGCGGAGCGGCGAGATCGACAATCGTCGCGGCGACCGACAGCGGAGCAGACCAGCGCGCGTAGTGGTTGGCGTAGGAGAGGCCGAGGCTGACGCACAACCAGTCCGATGAAGACGTACACAAAGCCGGACTCCCACAGCCAAGGCGAAAGGATATTGATGGGATTGCCGTCCGCGTCCGACTTGGGGCTAAACCTGGGCGCCAGCAACAGCAGGCTTCCGAAGAGCACAAGCGCCACGGTCTCGGCCATCAGCTCGCCGAACCGGGCGAGCCGACTGGGCTGCACCGGCAACAAGGCGGGTGTCCATGGTCCGGTCAGCGGCGCCCGCACGGCCCGGGTGCGTTCGATTGCGACGAAGGCGAGCGTGGTCCAGAAGAAGATGTGCACAGTGGTCGTAATGGCCGCGCCGACGGTCGTACCAATCATTGGCCCAACCGGGCCGCCTCTGGCCACTTGGACGAGCCCGACCGCGGCCGCGACGATGGGCACGATCGTGACGAAGAGCGTGCGCAGAAGCCGTGTGTAGTCCAGGAACAGCTCGGGACCAATGAGATGCAACGGCCGATCGGCGTAGCCCGCAGCCAGTCGGGCCGGGTCGCCGAGCTCGGTCAGTACGGCAACCTCCGCCTCGGCCGGATCGGTGCCGTCAGCGACCCGATCGTCGACAGCGTCCGCGATCGCGGCCCGCAGTTCCCTTTCGATGTCGGGACGCTTCTCGTTGGGCAGGCGGCGCAGGGTCGCCTCGACGTAGCGATCGGTGAGGCTGTTCGTGGTGGTTGTCATGACTCGCCCTTCAAGGTGCGGAACGCGGCGTCGAGGTCATCCCAGTCGCGGCTGAGGGTGTCGGCGAGGGCGACTCCCTCGTCGCTGGTGCGGTAGAACTTGCGCGGCCTGGATTCGTCGGTGTTCCAGTCGCTGGTCAACAGCCCCTGCTTCTCAAGGCGACGCAACAGCGGGTAGAGGGTGTTGGCGTCGACGGCGAACCCGCGTCGCTCGAGCAGGTCGAGCAGCGCGTACCCGTAGTTCGGCTCGCTCAGGATCAGCAAGCAGGCGAGCACGACCGTGCCGCGTCGCAGTTCCTGCAGGTGCCCGGAGAGCAGTTCGTCTTCCACGCGTCACACGATACTGTGTCTCACACACTAATGCAACAGACGCTAACGTCGTGTCAGCCCGGGCCTCCTGCGCGGAGCAGGGCGTCAGGGAGGACCCTGGTTACTTCTCGGGCACCCTGGCGACGAGAGCGATCAGGGCGGGGGCGTCGAGAAGGTCGGCTGGCCGTACGGTCACGCCATCCGGGACGTAGTGGAACCCGGCTCCCACCTGCGAGACGGGTACACCCGCCAGTTCGGCCCAGGCGATCCGGTACGCGGCGAGCTGTACCGCGGCAGCGGTCGCGTCGGCCCCAGTGGGTCGTTGACCCGTCTTCCAGTCGATGACGTCGTAGTGGCCCGGTGCTCCGGCGACCGCGAACACCGCATCCATCCGGCCGCGAACCACCACCCCGGCCACCACGGTCGCGAACGGCACCTCCACACGGTGTGGCGTGCGGTCGGCCCACTCACTGGCGAGGAAGGCCCGCTGCAACACCTCGAGCTCGGTGTCGGGGGCCGCCTCGGCATCGCCTGAGCCGGGTAGGTCGTCCAGATCGAGAAGGGCACCGCCCCCGAAGCGCTGTTCCAGCCACAGGTGAAACGCCGTACCACGGCGGGCGTAGACATCCGGCGCCTCAGGCAGTGGCCGCCGCAACCGGCGAGCCAACCGCTGCGGGTCACGTTGCAGGGCAACCAACTGCGACACCGACAGGTGTGCCGGAAGCGTCACGTCGATGGTCTCGGTTGTCTGCTGCCGTTCCCGTTCGGCCAGCAGCAGCTGTGCCTCCACCGCCCACCGGGCGGTTACGTCATCCCGTCCACCCTCCACAGTGGACTCCGTCGCAATCGCGGGTCGCGCCGTGGTTCCGGCGGCAGTCTCGCGGACCATCGCGGCGCCCTCGAGCACCGCGTTGCGCCGCTCCGCCAACGGATCCAACGGCCAGATTGCGGCGATCTCCACAGCCAGGGTCGGATTGGTCTCGTCCGGCCCCAACGGCGGCGCCCAGATCGCGACCGTCCCGGCGCCATCGCGGCAAACCTCGGCGATCTCGCTTAAGAACGTCGACGGCTCCCGGGGGGTGCTCAGCCCGTCGCCCCAGCGGAAGCCCGAGCAGAGCAGGAGATGCCGGGGCCGGGTTACCGCGACGTAGGCCAGTCGGCGCTCCTCCCGCTCCTGGTGCGCTTTCCACGCCTCGTCGAACTCCTCCACCGCATCGCGCACGCCCGCACAATCGGTGGCCGCCTCCAGCGCTAGACGCGGCAGTCCCACCGCGTCGCCGCGAAGCGGGAACGGCAGCACGCCCATCCCTTTGAGCCAGTGATCACTCGCCTTCGGCTTGGCCGGAAACGCATCCGCGCACAGGCCCGCCACCGCGACCACGTCCCACTCGAGGCCCTTCGCGGCGTGCACCGTCAAGATCTGCACGGCTCCGTCGACCACCTCGACGTCGCCCGGAGTCAGCCCGCGCTCCTCCTCCTCGGCGGCAGCAAGGTAGGCGAGGAAAGCCGAGAGTGTTCCGCCCTCCGTCTCTTCCGCGAACCGGGCGGCCACGTCTCCGATCGCGTCGAGGTGCGCCCGCGCCAGCCCGGCCTCCGAACCCCGGATCCCGGACCGGACCGCGACCTCCACGTCGAGACCGATCGTCGCGGCGATGTCGGCGACCAGGTCGGGCAGCGACTGGTCGAGCCGCATTCGCAGCGCCCTCAGCTCGTCGCGACAGAGCATCAGCCTCCGGTAGCCCTCGCTCGAGAAGAGTCCCGGCGCTGGGCCGAGGTCGTCGAGCGCGTCGGCCAGAGCAGCGTCGTCGATACGCTCGCCGCCCAGATCCGGCTCGTCGACGGCAGCGGTCGGTGAGCCGCCCGACCCAGCGTCAACATCCGCGCGGCGCGACCAGGCCAGCGTGCGGGCGCGACGGTAGAGGGCGACCACATCCCGGGGGCCGATCCGCCACCGAGCACCCGTGAGCAGCCGCAGCAGCGACGCGCCCGCGGTCGGATCGGCGAGCACCTGCATCGTGCTCACGACATCCCGGACCTCAGGCGTGTCAAGCAGACCGCCGAGGCCGACCACCTCGACCGGCAGCCCTCGTTCACGCAGCGCCCGCTCCAGATTGGCGATTTGCGAGCGGGCTCGTACGAGCACCGCGGTAGTCGGCGGACCACTTGCGGGGGCCGGCACATCGGCCGGGTCGCGCTCCCACTCCTGCCACGCCTTGTCGATCTGCTCGGCGATCCACCCGGCTTCGTCCACATAGGTCGGTGCGTACGCGCAGCGGACAATCGGATCGGCAAACCTGGGCACGTACGTCTGCGCCGGCTTCAGCGGCAGCACGGGCGCACCGCGGCCGCGCAGCGGGTCGGAGACCCGGTTGGCCACGGCGAGGATCTGTGAGGCGTTGCGCCAGCTCACGCTCAACGTCCGGTGGTCTGCCGGCTCACCGGTCGCCCGGGGGAACACCGTCGCGAACCGGTCCAAGGTGCCAGCGCTGGCCCCTCGCCAGCCGTAAATGGACTGGCACGGGTCGCCGACCGCAGTCACCGGGTGACCGGCCCGGAACAGCGACCGCAGTAACTCGACCTGAGCGTGCGAGGTGTCCTGGTATTCGTCCAGGAGCACCACCCGGAACCGGTCCTGCTCCGCGTCGCCGACCTCGGGATGATCCCGTGCCACCACTGCGGCCCGGCGCAGTTGGTCGCCGAAGTCCATCGCCTCCGCCTCGGCCTTTCGCTGCGCGTACAGGCGCACCAACGGCAAGAGTGCGAGACGGCCCTGCTGACGATCGAGCACGTCCTGAACCGGCCGGAGGATCCTGCCCGCGCTGGTGCCCTCGATCGATGCGGTGAGGCCGAGGGTGAACTTGGTGATGTCCTCGATGTCGCGCACATGCTCGGCCAGCTCTGCGGCGAGGTCGAGCACCATGGCGGTCGCGCTCGCCTGGCCCAGTGGAAACGCGCGCATGGCTGGACTGTCGTACTGGCGGACCACGGCATCTGCTAGCTGCCAGCAGGCCGCCTCGGTGAGCAGCCGTACGGTCGGCTCGAAGCCGGCCCGCATGCCGTGTTCGCGCACCACCCGGGCGGCGAATGAGTGATACGTCGCGACGGTCGGCTCACCGGCGAGCTGACCGTCGTGACCGAGCAGACGTTGGGCCCGGCCGAGGTAGAGCCGGATCCGGTGCGCCAGCTCCCCCGCTGCCTTCCTGGTGAACGTCAGCCCGAGCACCTGGTCAGCCCGTACATGGGTGTTAGCGACCAGCCAGATGACGCGCAGCGCCATCAGCTCGGTCTTGCCGGAGCCGGCACCGGCGACGACGAGTAGCGGTTCGTCCGGAGGCGCGCTGATCACTCGTAGCTGTTCCGGGCTGAACTCGTAGCCGATGCCGAGCCGGACCCGCAGCTCGTCAGGTGCGTACCGCGGCCCCACCAGCGCCGTGCTCATGAGTTCGCTCGCTCGCGCGGCGCTGAAGGCGACGCCTTCCCTCGCCTCCCCGAAGAGTCACGTTGTTCCAGCTCCGCAAGCGTCGCTTGAAGCCCGACTTCGTCGGCGGCTCGGCTCAGTCCAGGCGCCGCCGCGCCAGCTCGCTCGCTCATCCCGTGACCTGCCTTCCCTTGCCGGACACCGGGCATGAGGTGTTCACCGCGCAGTACGGGCAGGAGTCGTTCACGACGGCCCGGAATGTCGACGCCGCCATCGCCGCGGCCGCGTCGCGCACCAACGCTTCGGCCCAGGCCGGATCTGCGCCGTCGCCCAGCGGCGGCTGGGTCCGCACCGCAGCCGCGGCGTGGCTCGTCCCGACCGCCACGATCTCTGCGCCTCCGGCCACTTCGCCCGGACCGAATCCGCCCGCCTCGACCGCGACCTGGTACGCGGCGAGCTGCGGGTGAGCGGCTGCCTCCTCTGCGCTCGGTGCGCCCGCGCCAGTCTTGAGGTCGACCACGACGAGCCGGCCCTTCGCGTCACGCTCGAGCCGGTCGACCCGGCCGCGCACCTGCACCGCGCGTCCAATGGAGGTCTCGGTTGGGGCGAGCCGGACGTCGAACTCCTGCTCGATCGCTACCTGCTCGCGCGGGTTACTCCCTAACCAGCTCAGCAACTTGTCGACCATCTTCTCGGCCCGGTTGCGCTCGCGTTGCCCCAGCCACCGTGCCGGCAACTCGATCTGATCGAACCGATCGGCCACATAGGAGCGTACCGCCGCCTCGTCGATCGGGCGCCCGTCCACGGCCTCCGCGACGAGCATCGCGGCCGAGTGCACCAGGTTACCGATGCCCTGCTTCGGCGTGGGCGGGTTGCTGCCGCCGTGGCGCTCGAGCAGCCACCGCAGCCCGCACCGCAACGCACCCTCTACTGTGGAGGGAGAGACTCGGACCAGCTCGCCGGCCGGAACCAGGTCGCCGTCGTCAGAGAGGAAACGAAGCCCCCACCACTCGTCCGGGTCGGCGCCAGGTACCCCAGCAGCGGCCAGCCGGCCGAGCTCAGCCGCGGCCGCCTGCCGCCGCGGTCGGGGTTGGTCGGAGTCGACCACGACCGTACGCAGCTCGGCCACGAGCGCGGGCAGCGTGAGCGGTCGCCGCAGCAGGCCCGCCTGCACGCCAGAATCCACCTGTGCCGGGACGTCGTGCACCACCTCGGTTGCCCCGGGCGTGCCGAGCTCCGACAGGAACCGGCTCGGCTGCTCGTCGCCGCCGCTGCCGGTCGAGCTTGGATCCACCGCGGTCACCAGCAGGCTGCGCCGGGCGCGCGTGGTAGCCACGTAGAACAGCCGCCGCTCCTCGTCGAGCAGCGCGGCGACCTGGGCGGCGGCATCCGCCCGGCCGGATGGCACGGCCCGGCCGGCGGCGATATCGACCAGGCGCTCGGAGCCGAGCACACTGCCGCGCAGCCGCAGGTCTGGCCAGGCGCCCTCCTGCACGCCGGCCACCACGACGACGTCCCACTCCAGGCCCTTGGCGGCGTGGGCGGTCAGCATCCGTACCGCCTCGCCACGGTCGGCCGTGGGCGCAAGGGTGTCGGTGGGCAGCTGCTGGTCGAGCAGATGGTCGAGGAACACCTCGATCCGCGCGCCTGGCAGCCGGTCGGTGAAACGCGCCGCGGCGTCGAAGAGCACCAGCACCGCGTCAAGGTCCCGATCGGCGGTGGCGCCGCGTCGCCCACCACGCGCGCTTGCCGCGGCCCAACGGTCGGCCAGGCCGCTGGCGCGCCATACCTCCCACAGCACATCCTCCGCGGTCGCGGTGGGCCGGGCGGCAACGGTCCGCGCGGTGGCGAGCAGCGCTGCGATGGCGCGGGCGGAGCGGACCCACCGCTGCTCGACTAGTGCCAGTGCTCCTGGGTCGAGCAGTGCCTCGACCAGCAGTTCGCCGGACGGCCGAGTATCCCCAGTGGCGGCGGCCGCCGCGCGCAGGCCCTGCCGCAGTTTCCGCTCCTGGAACGGGTCGGCACCACCGAGCGCGGAGTGCAGCAGATCGACCGCGGCACCTTCGTCCAGTGTGGACATTCCCAGCGCGCACCGGAGCAGGTTCAACAGGGGCGCGATCGCGGGTTGGGTGGCCAGCGCGGTATCTTCGGCGCCCGTGGTGACCGGCACCCCGGCCTGGGTCAGCGCCCGGCGCAGCGCGGCATGATGATGCTGCAGTGACCGTACGATCACGGCCATCCGGGACCACGGCACGCCCTCGTGCAAGTGCGCCTGTCGCAGCCAATGCGCGACGTATGCCGACTCGCTGGTCGCCGACCGCAGCGTACAGACTGTGACTCCGGCGCTCGCCTCCGCTGCGCGGTCCCAGCCCAGCGGGCGCCGCCTTCCCTCGTTGCTCGGTCGCTTCGCTCCCTGCGCTCCTCAGTCCAGACGACGCCGGCCGGACGTATTGGTCCGGTGCCGGGCCGGGCCGCGCAGGCGGGCGGCGACCCGGCGGGTCGCGGTAACAAGCTCCACTGTGGACCGATAGGAGGTGCCCAACATGATCTGGGGCGCGTCGTTGCCGGCGGCGGTCGGGAAGCGTTCGGTGAAGTCGCGGACCCCGGTCGGGTCACCACCACGGAAGGCGAAGGTGGCCGAGTCGGGATCCGCGAATCCGACTACGTGCCCGCCGCCGCCGGCCATGAGGCCGAGCAGCTCAATCTGCGCGGGATCGGTATCGGCGAGCTCATCGACATACACGTACTGGCACCGCGACCGCTCCGCGGCGAGCAGCGCCGGCTCGTCCACGAGCAGCAGTGCCGCGGCCCGGACCAGCTCGGCCTGGTCGTACGCGACGCTCCCGCGGGTGGTCGCATCGCGCAACGCGAGAACTCGGCCGTACTCCTCCAGAAAGCCCGCCGCGGCAAGCCAGTCCGGGCGGCCGTGTTCGCGGCCCAGGTCGGCGAGGGTGCGTGGACCGATCCCCCGCTCGGCTGCGCGCAGCAGCAGGTCGCGCAGCTCACCTGCGAAGGCACGGGTACGCACCGCCTTGCGTAGTGCGGCGGGCCAGCGCTGCGCCGCGTCCGGCGCGTCCAGCATGTCGCGGATCACCGCGTCCTGCTCGGATCCGGTCAGCAGCCTTGGTGCGGGCTCACCGCGTTCGGCGGCAGCGAGGCGCAGCAACCCGAACGCGTACGCCGGGAAGGTCCGCACCACGGGCTCCGACATCGTCGACCGATGGCCCTGGCTCGTGACTGTTCTGGGCCTGACCGATGCGGGCCTCGATCCGGTCGCGCAACACGGCGGCCGAACGGCGCCCGAAGGTGAGCACCAGGATGTTGTCCGGCGCCACGCCCTCGACGACCCGCGCGGCGACCGCCTCGACCAGGGTGGTCGTCTTGCCCGTCCCGGGGCCGCCGAGCACCAGCAACGGTCCGGCCCGGTGCGCCACCACGGCCTGCTGCTCCTGGTCGAGCACGACCGGCGCGGGGTCCACCCCGACCGGCCGGACCAGCCGGTACCGGGGAAGGGGTGTCCGCGTTCGGGTTACGGCCGCCTCGGTCACGACGCCATGCAACCACGCGCCGCCGACATACGCCCGCACCGGCACGCCCCAACTCGCTGCTTGCAATCGGACGCCTGCACCCCGCGCATGATCACCGTGCACACATCTCGCCGCGCTGAGCGCTCATGCCGTACAGCGAGGTGTTCACAGTGATCTTCAACGAAGATCACCGTGCACCACCGGACGACGCGCAGATCGCGCCCGCGCGTGACCCGGTGCACAGTGATCAGACGGCCAGTCGCGCGCTCGCTCCCGTCGATGAAGACCGCGGCAAGCCGTACGTTGACGTCGTGCTCACCGCGCTCCCGGCGGCGGCGCGGAACTATCTGGAGGCACTCATGACGACCCGCACGTACGAGTACCAGAGTGACTTCGCGCGCCGCTACTTCTTCGAAGGAAAGGCCGAGGGCGAGGCAAAGGGCGAGGCAACAGCGTCTGCTCGAGGTGCTGGATGCTCGCAAGATCGACGTTTCCGACGCACGCCCAGGAGCGGATCTCTAGCTGTACCGACACCGAGCAGCTCAAGATCGTGGATTCGACGCGCCGTCACAGCCGAGTCGGTCGACGATCTGTTCGACTGATCGGGCGCGGGCGTCACGAGTACGTCGGGCGCTGGAGCAGGCTGAGGAAGGCGCCGAAGAGCGCTTCCCGAACCGGAACGGGCGCCGCCTCGACGAGCGTGTTGATCGTCGCCCGGCGGTCGGGCAGCGGGGCACCGCCACCCAGAGTGAAGCCGGCCAGGGTGAAGCCGAGCCCGCCGGCCAACGCGGCGACCGTGTCGGGCGTCAGTTGGTCCGGCGACAGCGCGGCCACGACGCCGAGCAGGTCGGGGTCGAGCGAAACAGGTCCCAGCGCCCGGGCAGCCGCCACCGCGTCCAGAAGGTCCGGCCCGAATGACGGCACCTGCGGCTGCACCGAAGCGGTGACCGTGAGGTGGATCGACCGAGGCAGGTCGGCGAAGGCGAGCTGCGGTTGGGTGTGCCACCCGCGCGCGGCCAGCTCGTCGGCGAGCACGAACAGGTCAAGTGAAGGGTCCGCCGACGTGAAGACGACCACAGTGGACTCCGGTTCGACCACCAGCCGCAATCCGTCCACTGTGGAGATAGCTGGCGGCGAGTGACCGTACCGCGGAAAGCGTCGCCGAGGCGAGCCGAAGGTATCCGGCGTCGCCGAGGTGCCGCAGGGTCGCGTACGCGGCCGCGATCGGTCCACCCGATCGGGTCGAGGCGATCGTGGGGTTGACCATCGTGTACCCGGGCCAGTCGGCGTAGGCGAAGTACTGCGGCGCACGAAGGGTCTCGTCCCGGTGCAGCAGCACCGACACACCCTTCGGGCAGTACGCGTACTTGTGCAGGTCCACCGAGACCGAGGTGACCCCGGGCACCGAGAAGTCGAACGGCGGCACCGGCACGCCCAGGCGGCGCAGGTACGGCAGGGTCCATCCGCCGAAGCAGGCGTCCACGTGGCACCGCACGCCCCGCGCTCGGCGCCGCCGCAGCGATGGCGTCGACCGGGTCGACCACGCCATGGGCGTAGGACGGAGCAGAGCAGGCCACGAGCACGGTGTCGTCGGTGATCGCGGCGGCCACGTCCGAAGGAGACGGTCGCAGCGTGGTCGGCGAGACCGGAAGCACCACCGGCCGTACCCGCAGGTAGGAGGCGGCCTTGGCGAACGCGGCGTGCGCCGTGCTGGGGATGACCATCGCCGGCGACGGGACCGGGTGCGCGTCGCGGGCCGCCTTGACCGCGAGGATCAACGACTCGGTGCCACCGCTGGTGATGTTGCCGACGACTGACCCGACACCGCCCGGCCCGCCACCGAGCAATGCGGAGGCGGCGCCGACGACCGCGTTCTCCAGCGCGAGCAGAGACGGAAACGCGGTCGGGTCGAGTCCGTTGACCGGCGCGCCCAGTGCGTGGGCCGCGAGGGCGAGCTCCTCGACGCCGTCCACACCTGGGTCGTAGACGTACGCGAACAGGCGCCCGCCGTGGGTAGGCAGGTCGGTGGCACGCAGCTGGGCGATCTCCTCGAGCACCTGCGCCGCAGGCATCCCATGTGCAGATAACGCTTGCATCTCGACCTCCGCACCAAACTGGCGTCCCACTATACGGAACCGGCGATTGTCGATCCCGCTGTCCTCACTTCGCGCAAGCCCACGAACAGGTGAGGTTTCATCCCCCATCCGTGCGTCGAATATGTCCGATTACCCAGTGCTCTTTGCGGGGCACGAAGGCGGTAACTGTCTCTAACCGTCGAACAGCTCCGCGGCCGCTGCCGTCCGCTCGCCTCTGCGCTCCGAGGAGTACCCACTGTGACCGAAGTCCTGCCGCATCCCGCCGCGCCCGCTCGGCGCGCGCGCCAGATGCCCGTGTCCACCGACTGGTACCAGCGGGCGGTGTTCTACGAGGTTCTGGTGCAGGCGTTCTTCGACTCCAATGACGACGGTTACGGCGACCTGCGAGGCCTGACCGCCAAGCTCGACTATCTTCACTGGCTCGGCGTCGACTGCCTCTGGTTGCCACCGTTCTATGACTCGCCGCGGCGCGACGGCGGCTACGACATCCGCGACTACTACCAGATCTCCGCCGAGTACGGGACCGTCGAGGACTTCGTGACCTTGGTCGACGAAGCCCACGCTCGCGGGATCCGGGTCGTCATCGATCTGGTGCTCAACCACACCTCGGACACCCACCGGTGGTTCCAGGAATCGCGGTACGACCCCAACGGCCCGTACGGCGACTACTACGTGTGGCGGGACTCGGACACCGACTACGCCGGCGTGCGGATCATCTTCAGCGACACCGAGCCGTCGAACTGGACCTTCGACCCGGTACGGCAGCAGTTCTACTGGCACCGGTTCTTCGCCCACCAGCCGGACCTGAACTACGACAACCCGGCGGTGCAGGAGGCCATGCTCGACGTCGTCCGGTACTGGATGGACATCGGCATCGACGGCTTCCGGCTCGACGCGATGACCTACCTGTTCGAGCGGGAGGGCACCGACTGCGCGAACCTGCCCGAGACGCACGCCTACCTCAAGCGGATCCGCTCCATGATCGATACCGAGTATCCGGGCCGGGTGATGCTGGCCGAGGCAAATCTCTGGCCGACCGAGCTGGTCTCCTACTTCGGCGAAGAGGCGACCGGCGGCGACGAGTGCCACATGGCGTTCCACTTCCCGCTGATGCCGCGCATCTTCATGGCGGTACGCCAGGAGTCGCGGGTGCCCATCTCCGACATCATCCGGGACACTCCTTCGATCCCGTCCGGGTGCCAGTGGGGCACGTTCCTGCGCAACCACGACGAGCTGACCCTGGAGATGGTCACCGGCGAGGAGCGGGACTACATGCACGAGCACTACGCCGAGGACCCGCGCGGCCGCCTCAACGGCGGCATCCGGCGCCGGCTCGCGCCGCTGCTGTCCAGCGACCGGGGCCAGATCAAGCTGTTCACCTCGCTGCTGCTGTCGCTGCCCGGCTCGCCGGTGCTCTACTACGGCGACGAGATCGGCATGGGGGACAACGTCTGGCTCGCCGACCGGGACGGCGTCCGCACGCCGATGCAGTGGTCGGTGGATCGCAACGGCGGCTTCTCCCGCTGCGACCCGAACAAGCTGCACCTGCCGGTCAACGCCGGCTGGGTGTACGGATATCAAGCGGTCAATGTGGAGCGCCAGATCGACCAACCCGACTCGCTGCTGCAGTGGACCCGGCAGATGCTCGCCGTCCGCAAGCGGTACCGGGCGCTGGCGCAGGGCACCTTCGAGGACCTCAACGGCTCCAACCCGCGGGTGTTGTCGTTCCTGCGCGAGTACACCGATGACGCGGGCAATGTCGAAACTGTCCTTTGTGTACACAACCTGTCGCGGCACCCGCAGCCGGTTCAGTTGAACCTGTCGCGGCGGTTCCACCACAACGTGCCGATCGAGCTCACCGGCGGCACCGCGTTCCCCAACATCGGGCTGCGACCGTACCTGCTTACCCTGCCCGGCTATGGCTCGTACTGGTTCAGCATCGCCCCGGCCCGCCAGACCGCGCTACCGCAGGCCCGGCGCAAGCCAGAGGCGGAGGAGATGACCCCGTTGGAGCGGGCCACCGCGCTGCACCACAGCCTGCCCGAGCCGGCCCACGCCCTCGGCGGCTAGGCCGTCCGGCGGGGGGCGGGTCCGAGGCTAGGCCTCGGCGGCGAGCGATGCCGGTCGCGCGGTTGTCGGTCCGGGCAACGGTCCGAGGTTGTACGCGCGCAGGAACAGCAGCGCCAGACCCACCACGATGCCGGGGACCACGGTGAAACCGAGCAGAACCCCGAGCTCCGCGGTCGATGGACTGTGGCGCGGCGTCGCCGGTGCTGCTGGGCACATAACCGAAGAACTGGATGGTCTGGCCGAAGATGTACGGGCCCAGCGCCAGTCCGAACGTCTCACCGGCGGTCCACACCCCGGTGAACACGCCGGCCTGTCGCTTGCCGGTGCGGATGGTGTCGTACGCGATGCAGTCCGGCAGCATCGCAAGCCCGAACAGCTGCTGCCCCGCGTAGCCACAGCCGATGAAGCCAATCACGGCGTAGACGACCCAGATCGGCAGCAGCGGCGAGGCGACCAGTCCGATCGTGCCCGCAGTGATCATCAGGGAGGCGAACACGTACCCCTTGAGCTTGCCGATACGCGCCCCGACCCGGTTCCACAGCGGCATCACCAGGATGGCGGGGCCGACCACGCAAACGAACAGCAGCGTCACCGCGTTGTGCTGGTGCAGCACGTGGTCGGCGAAGTACTGCACCCCGGCGAGCATCGCGGCGACACCGGCCGCCTGGGCCACGAAGCACGCCACCAGCACCCGGAACGGCCTGTTGTCCGGCGGCCACCCGCAGCTGCGCCCGCAGCGACTTCTCCGCCTCGACCACGGTGCCCTTGGGCGCGTCGCGGGTAAGCACGAACACGGCCAACGTGCCGATCACGATGAGGATGGCGACGAAGATGCCCATGGCCCGATAGCCGCGGATGCTGCCGGCGAACGTGCCTTCGTCGCCGCCGAAGAGGTCCACCACCATCGGCGCCACCGCACCGGAGACCAGGATCGTCAGCGCCAGCGCCGCCACCCGCCAGGTCATCATCCGGGTGCGCTCGCCGTTCGCGTCCTGCAGCCCGGCGGCCTCGGTCATGTCGGCGGGCATCGCCACGTACGGCACCTGGAAGAAGGCGAAGGCGGTCGCCGTGGCCACGAATGCCACACAGACCCACGCCGCTCCGGCCCCGCCGGTGAAGACCCCCGCGAAGATCGACGCGAACAGCACGCTCAGGCTAAGCCCGCCGAAGAGCAGGTACGGTCGACGCGCGCCCCAGCGGCCGGTGGTGCGGTCGGATAGCCGCCCGGCGATCGGATTCACCACGACGTCCCATGCCTTGGGCAGCAAGTACCAGCAGCCCGGCCAGTCCCGCCGCGACGCCGAGCGTGTCCGTCAGGTACGGCAGCAACAGCAGGCCGGGCACGGTGCCGAACGAGCCGGTGACCAGCGATCCGGTGGCGTAACCCAGCCGAACCCGGCGCGATAGCTGCGGCTCGGTCGCGCGGCGCCGGCACGGCTGGCCGCGGTCCGGCCGGATCGCCGGTGGGCGCCACGCCGGGGGAGAGGGTCATGGTCGCGGATGCTATCCCGCCATGCGGGTCAGCCGGCGCCCGGGAACCACCCATGAGCTGCGATGTCCACCCGTTCGCCACGGAATGTGACGCCTTCGGAGGCGAGTTTCCGACGGGCCTGGGCCTCGTGGCCCGGCGGCGTCCGCCCGGCCGCGTTTACGACCCGGTACCACGGCACCGAGCCGCCGTGCAGCGCCATGATCCGTCCCGACTCGGCGGGCCGAGCCCCGCTCGAACCGCGGCGCCAGGTACTCCGCGATCGCGCCGTACGACATGACCCGGCCGGGCGGGATCCGCTCCACCAGATCCAGCACCGCCTCGACATACTCGGCCGGATCCTGGGATTCCCTGCTGACCCCACCGCCCCCAACCCGCGCCGCCATGTCGGCAGCGTATCCACACACGCGGGATCGGAGCCGGGGCCCGCGCAGCGACCCGCAACAATGGGGCGCGTGGAGGATCAGACCCGCGAGCAGATCCTGGCCTCGGCCCGCCGGGTCGTGGTCAAGGTCGGCTCCTCGTCGCTGACCACGGCAGTCGGCGGACTCGACCCGGCCCGCGTGGACGCGCTCGTCGACGCCCTCGCTGAGCACGCGGCCGCGGACGGCCGCGAGCTCGTACTGGTCTCGTCCGGCGCGATCGCGGCCGGACTGGCACCACTGGGTTTGAAGGCCCGGCCTCGGGATCTGGCCACCCAGCAGGCGGCCGCGAGCGTCGGGCAGGGCCTGCTCATGCGGGCGTACACCGAGTCGTTCGGCCGGCATGGCCGGACCGTCGGACAGGTCCTGCTCACCGTCGACGACGTCATCCGGCGCACCCACTACCGCAACGCTTACCGCACTCTGCGTCGTCTGCTCGATCTGCGCACGATCCCGATCGTGAACGAGAACGACACGGTCGCCACCGAGGAGATCCGCTTCGGCGACAACGACCGGCTCGCCGCGCTCGTGGCCGCGCTCGTCCACGCCGACCTGTTGATCCTACTGTCCGATGTGGACGCTCTCTACACTGGCGACCCGTCGAAAGTCCGACTCGCGCCGGGTCGCCGAGGTCCGCGGCGAAGAGGACCTCGCCGAGATCGCGATCGGCCGGACCGGGACGGGCGGGAGTCGGTACGGGCGGCATGGTGACCAAAGTGGAGGCTGCCCGGATCGCCACCGGCGCGGGCATTCCGGTGCTGTTGACCTCCGCCGAGCGGGCGGCCGACGCCTTCCGGAGCGAGCCGATCGGCACCATCTTCCACCGGGTCCGCGAGCGGCCGGCGGCGCGGCTGTTCTGGCTCGCGCACGCGACCGAGTCTCGGGGCCGGCTGCACCTCGACGATGGTGCGGTACGGGCGGTGGTGTCCCGGCGTGCCTCGCTGCTGGCAGCCGGCATCGTCGGCGTGGACGGCCAGTTCGCCGCCGGCGATCCGGTGGACCTGGTCGACCCGGCCGGCCACCGCGTGGCGCGCGGTCTGGTCAACTACGACGCCGGCGAACTGCCCGGCCTGCTCGGCCGCTCGACCGGCGACCTCGGCCCCGACTACGCCAAGGAGGTCGTCCACCGCGACGATCTCGTCCTGTTGTGAGCAGAACCCGCGTCGTGAGTCGCGGCGGTAAGCGCCCGTACGGCCTGGACTGAGCAGCGACCGAGCGAAGCGATGCGAGTCGCGAGGGAAGGCCGTACATAGGGGCGCGGCGCCGCGCGAGCCGACCGAGCGGAGCGAGGTCCAGCTAACGCAAGGCGCGTAGCGCCGTGAGGGTGGTGTGGACGTCAAAGGCGGGTGCGTCGTCGCTGGGCCAGGCGCCGTCCTGGCGCTGGGTCTCGGTGAGCCGCTGGCGTGCCGCACCAAAGAGCGAGTCGTCCGGGCTCACCCCGGCCCGGCGTAGCGCCGCCATCATCGACGCGGTGTCCGAGGCGGACATCGCCTGCACCCGGTCGCCGAGCACGACGAAGATCCGGGCCGACTCGTAGAACCAGCCGGTGCGGTGCAGCACCGCCCCGGCCAGCCAACCGGACATCAGGAATCCCGGCCACGCACCGTTGTCGTCCACCTGGTCCCGGATGGCGGTCGCGGCGCGGTCGAGGTTCATCTCGTACGGCGCCGACAGTGTCGGGATCGGCTCTCACTCGACGTCGGCAGCAGCGACAGCGAGCCAGAACGCGGCGGTCGCGGTGAGGTAGAAGCGGGCCTCCGGGTCGCCGGGTGTAGCCCAGGGCGGAGCAGAGCCGGCCAGGACTCGGTCCTCCTCCCAACACCCGTCGAAGCGTTGCCGGGCGGCGAGCCAGCGCAGCGCGCGCACACACCGAGGGCCGGGTCAGCCCGGAAAGGCTGTCCAGCTCGGCGAGACGGAAGCAGGTCGCATCGATCGATGCCACCGAGATCGTCCGGCTGCGCCGGCCAACCGCCGGTCTCGGTCTGACCGCGCTCGACGTGGTCGAATACGTCCGCCGCAGGGGCCGCGCCCGTGCGCAGGTGGGACAGCCGGGCCCGGTCTACGGCATCCCCGCGGGCCACGATGAACCCGATCGCGGCGTCGATGTCGACCATGCCGGTAGGTTACCGGCCCTGCGGCCCGGCTCGCACGGCCACCCGAACGCGCACCGGCGCCACGGCGGTGCTAGGGATCTCGAACGCGCAGATCACCCGCG
This sequence comes from uncultured Actinomycetota bacterium, assembly GCA_963773935.1. Taxonomy (GTDB): domain Bacteria; phylum Actinomycetota; class Actinomycetes; order Mycobacteriales; family Micromonosporaceae; genus DATBGZ01. The sequence goes on along the minus strand of CAVZCZ010000005.1, from coordinate 694,804 downwards.
GTGACATGCCGCGTGCTCCAATGTGACAGGCCATCGGTGCCAGACAAGAACTGACCGGTCAGATCCCAGGAACTCGGCAATCTGACCAGTAATGGCGATCTTGGAGCATCAGTACGCGGGCAGCGACGGGTCGATCTGCTTCTGCCAGGCGGACACTCCACCGTAGACATGCACGGCGTCCTTGAAGCCGGCCGCCTTGACTGCCGCCAGCGCCTCGGCACTGCGCACGCCGGTCTTGCAGTACAGGACGATCTGACGATCCTGCGGCAGGTCGACCAGGGCCTGGCCGGAGACGATCTCCCCCTTGGGCACCAGGATCGATCCGGGGATCTTCACGATCTCGTACTCGGCCGGCTCACGGACGTCGACCAGGTGGATCGGCTTATCCGCGTCGAGCCAGTCGCTCAGTTCCTTGACAGTGATGGTTGACCCCGCGGCCGCGTCCTGCGCCTCCTGCGACACCGTGCCGCAGAAGTCGTCGTAGTCGATCAGCCCGGTGATGGTCGGGTTCTCGCCACAGAGCGCGCAGTCGGGGTCCTTGCGCACCTTGATCTTGCGGTACGACATCTCCAGGGCGTCGTAGACCATGAGCGATCCGACCAGCGGCTCGCCGACGCCGGTAAGCACCTTGATTGCCTCGGTCACCTGGATCGACCCGATCGACGCGCACAGCACGCCGAGCACGCCGCCCTCGGCGCACGACGGCACCATGCCGGGCGGCGGCGGCTCCGGGTACAGGCAGCGGTAGCACGGCCCGTGCTCGGCCCAGAACACCGACGCCTGACCGTCGAACCGGTAGATCGAGCCCCACACGTACGGCTTGCCGAGCAGCACTGCGGCGTCATTGACCATGTACCGGGTGGCGAAGTTGTCCGTGCCGTCGACGATCAGGTCGTACTGAGAGAAGATCTCAAATACGTTGTCGTTGGACAGCGCCGTGTTGTGGATGACCACGTTGACGTACGGGTTGATCTCCCGGACCGATTCCGCCGCCGACTCGGCCTTCGGCCGGCCGATGTCGCTCTGCCCGTGAATGATCTGGCGCTGCAGGTTCGACTCATCGACAGTGTCGAACTCGACGATGCCCAGCGTGCCCACCCCGGCGGCGGCGAGGTACATCAGCGCGGGCGATCCCAGACCTCCGGCACCGACGCAGAGCACCTTCGAGTTCTTCAGCCGCTTCTGCCCGGCCATGGCGACGTCCGGGATGATCAGGTGGCGTGAGTACCGGCGGACCTCATCCGTGGTGAGGGCGTCGGCGGGCTCAACAAGCGGTGGCAACGACACGGCAGTCTCCCCTGGCGAACGGCGGGCCGTCATCCATTCTCGGCTCCGGCGGCACACCGTCGCCAACGTGGGCCCCCTAGCCCATATTCCGGACCGGCGGTGGGCTTGCGCACGCGCCACCCCCGCGATCATGTCCGCGGGACATGATCGCGCCGATATGTCCGACCCCTCGCCATGATCACCGCTGATCGTCGGGTTGCCGACGCCCCGCGCGCCGGGCTACTGGTCCGTGGGTGGTCCCTCGTACCGGCGGCCGTCGAGGTACGGCCAGCCGTTGGCCACACAGCCGTCCAGCCCCAGTGTCTGCTGCAGCATGACGGGCGCCGGCTGGCCAGGCTCCGGGCACAGCTCGTGTTCGAACCCCAGCTGGTGGCCGACTTCGTGATTCAACGCGTACGCCTGATAGGTCTCAAGCGGGGCGCCGTACTCGGGCACGGCTGTCAGCCAGCGCGCCGAGTTGATCACCACCCGCCCGTCGCCGAGGCGGCAGTTGGTGTACTGGTCCGTCTCCAGCCACTCCTCCCGGCACATCGCCTGCGGAGGTCACCGGGCTCGCCAGATAGATCGTGAACTGGGCCGGCTCGGTTCCGCCCACCCGCTGCAGACGCAGCATTCCCCCGGCGGTCCAGCCTCGAGGGTCGCCGAGAATCGCCTCGACCCTGGCGGCGAAGGCGTCGACAGCCACACCCGTGCCGTCTTCCGCCGCGACCCGATATGGCACCACCGGTCCGACCTGCCCGAGCACAGCATCCAGGTCCGGAGGCGAACGCGAAGGTGCCCGCGCCAGCCTGGACCACGATCAGCGTCGGGGGCGCGGTCGACGGTTCTGTTCGGGCCGAGATCTTCGCGGCGGGCGCGGGTGCGGGCGGCGGTGCCGTCCCCGCGCTCAGCGGATCGCCGCCACGGGCGAGGTCGAAACCCGACCAGAGCGGCGGCGAGGAGCAGGGTAAGCACGGCGGTGCGGCGGCGGCGCACCTGGCGGGCCCGCATCCGAGCCGCGGCAAGCCGGGAACCCTGCCGGGCACTTGACAACGCCGGCGATCCGGACAATATGCCTGATGATCGCGACATCAGGGATGAAGACGGCATCTCTCCTAGGTTCGCACGAATCCACCGGTTCAGGCCTGACGAACGACGCGGCGTGTCTGGCTCGGGCTAGACAGGCGCTAGCCGTTCGCCGCCATGGCGTCGGAGGCCGGCTTCGCGTGTGGCGTCCGGTGGTGCTTCGGGTGCGGCTCGGGTGCCGCGAGGGCCTGCTCCAGTGCAATCTCGTCCAGCATCGCCAGCGCCGACCGGGCGACCAGGTCCGGCCGCTCCATCTGCGCCACATGACCGACCTGATCCAGGACCAGGAGCCGGCTATCCGTAATCAGTTTCGCGACCGCGGGGGCCACCCGGACATCCACCAACTTGTCCTGCCGCCCAGTGATCACCAGGGTCGGCGCCGTGATCCGCGTGGCCATCCGCCACATCGAATTGGGCCCGGGTACGAAGGAGAGCAGGAAGCTGCTCACCAGGCCACGCAGCGTGCGCAGGTAGGCGTCGACGTACCACGGTGCGTCGTAACGCCGGCGCACCTCCTCGACCGCCTCCGCCATCCGCTGCGGAGGCACCAGCTCCGGGCGGGCGAAGCAGGCGTTGATGACCTCCTGCGCTAGCGCCTCGGGCGCTATCGTGGCCAGCCGCCAGGCCGCAATCCGCTCCGCGCGAGGGATCAGCAACAGCGGCAGGAGGCGCGACTGGAGCGATCGACGCGGGTCCATGAATGGCATCGCCGGAGACACCAGCGTCAGCGTGCGCACCAGGTCGGGCCTGGTTCCGGCGACCCGAACCGTGATCGCCCCGCCCAGTGAGTTGCCGAACAGGTGCACCGGGACCCGTCCGGAATGCTCGATCCAGCGCACCACCCGGTCGGCCATGTTCGTTATCGCGTAGCTGCGCGCTGGATCGCTGTGGCCGAATCCGGGCAGATCGATCGCCTCCCCGTCGAGCCGGTCGGCGAGCAAGTAGGCGAGGTCCGTCCAGTTCAGGGACGAGCCGCCCAGGCCATGCACGTAGAGGGCCGGCTCGGCGTCGGGACGGGTCGCGGGAGTTCGGCGCACGTATGTCCTGGTCCCGTCCACGGACACCGATTCCCCCGGCCACGCCGGGATCACGCCGTCGAGCGCGGGAAGTTCCTTCGTCGGAGACAAGGCGGGCACGCTTCACCCGATCAATTGTGCTACGTGAGCAGCGACTCCAGGCGCCTGTTCAGCGCGGCGAGTGTGGCCCTGACCACAGCCTGCTGCGGATCGTCACCAACGATCGCGGATCCGGACAGCTGTTCGTTCTGACCGTCGTACGACAGCAGGAGCACCACGACGGCGACCTCCACCACGCCGAACGGCACAACCGAGACGTGTTCGACGAAGGCCTTGCCCCGTGGGCTGCCACCGCCGGCCAACGCCTGGTCGACTGCGTGCGCGGCTGCCGTCGCGGCGATTCGGGACAGGTACGCATCGACTCCGGGGCCTCGGGCCACTCCCACCGCGGAGGTGCCGCGACCGGGCAGACTCAGCCGTACCTCGACCGTCGCCTCCGGACCAAGGCGGCTGACGGTCACGTTATCCAGCACCAGCCTCGGAGTGTCCACACCGGATGGTCGAGGTAGCGCCAGCCCCGCGGTAACTCCGGGAGCGGCCTGCGGGCGCATCGGAACCCGGGCACTGGCGACGCCGCGCGGTCGAGCCAGCGCACGGTCCAATGTGGTCTCGTCGCTGCCGAGCCACGGCGCGGCCGCGCTCGGCGCTGCGGCGAGGCCCATCTGCTCACGCAGAAGGCGGACCACGGCGCGGGTGACCTCACCCTCATCCGCGCCGTCCACGAATTCGATCCGCAGGGTGTGCCCTGCGCTCGCATTCCACCGGAGCTGCGCGTCCCGGACGTCGCGGACACCGCGGACCGCGTCGAGCACGGAAGCGACGTCGAAGCCATCCGGCCGCGGATCAGTGCTCGGACTGTCTTCGTCATCGCGGAGAAACGTCGCGATCCGATTCAGTTCCAGACCATCGGCCGCCGAGTCGAGCGTGTCATGGTCGAATAGCGCAAAGTCCGGCACATCGGGGGTCTGGGGCACCCGCCGCGGAAGTCGCGCCGTCCCCGTCCCAACGCCGACCAGCTCAGCCGGTTCCCGGTCAAGGTCCAGCCCGGGAAACTCGGTCCAGCCGGAGTCCGTCCACGGTGCCGGCTCAGGCGGGGCGAAGGTGGGCGGCATCGGCAGCGTCCCGAGCAGCGGAGCCGGCGGCGCCACTGTCTCGAAGCCTCGTGGTTCGTCGTAGCTGGGCGGCTGGTCGAGAGTGGCCAGGTTCGGCGAGGCCGAGGCCGGCACCACCCGAGTCCGGCCCAGACTCGGCTGGGCTGAACGTACGCCGTTCAAAGCCAGGCGGAACATGGCTTCGGCCCTCAACGTGTTCTGGTAGGTCAGGCCGTACCGCGGACTCATGGGGCCGGGCCACCGGCTCGAAGGCATTGAATCCGGTGTCGAAGGGCTCGGGGAACCTCAGGTCCGACATCACGGACCCGACATCGCCGGTGATCGGATCCGGGCCGCGCTGACCCGGGATCCGGGTCGGGAAGACCTCCGGCACCTGGTCCGGGTGCGTCGCTGCGAAGAAGGTCGCCGCGGCCGACCCGATGGCTGATCCGCCATGCACAACCGGCGGCACCGCTCCCGCAGCGGCCGATCGGTGAAAAGGAGGCGCCGTATGTTCCGCCGTCATCTGGTGGGTCGAAGCCGTCCGAAGGTGGTGGCACAGTGGCCCAGTCGCGGTAACCAGCGCTAGCGGCAAACCCATTGCCGTTGCCATCTAGTTCGCCGCCTACGTCATGGCCGCCCAGATCATGGCCACCCAGATCATGGCCACCCAGATCATGGCCGCCCAGTTGGTGGCCATTGCCACCGTACTCATGGCCGTACTCATAGCCGTCGCCGCGTAGCTCATGGCTGTGACCGCCCTGGCCTTGTCCCGGGCTACCGGAGTGGCCACGCCCGCCGGACCCAGAAGTGGCCGTCCACCGTTCGGTGATGATGGCGGCGGTCGCTGCGGCCAGGCTCGTCTCGCCAGAGTCGTCCACCCGTCCCACAATCCCCACCCACGTGCTCCTCGGTCGCCTCACGTGAGGCTACCGTGTGCAAGTAGTGAACGGCGTAGAAGAATTTCTGCGAACCCGCGAGCCAACATCAGCCGCGGCGACTGCGGAGTAACCTCGAGCGGTTAGCCCGCACTGCGCGTCCGAACCGATCCGGAGGTGAGTCTTGTCACCGGCCACTGACACACACGCGGCTGGCCGACCGACGCGCCTGCCACGGTCGGCGCGCCGCAAGCAGCTGCTGGAGGCGGCCCAGGAGGTCTTCGTCGCGCAGGGCTATCACGCCGCCGCGATGGATGACATCGCCGAGCGAGCCGGCGTCTCCAAACCGGTCTTGTACCAACACTTCCCGGGCAAGCTTGAGCTCTACCTCGCGCTGCTCGATATGCATTGCGACGCGATCATCGATCGGATGCGTACGGCAATGTCGTCAAGCACCGACAACAAGATGCGCGTCGCGGCGGCCACCAGCGCGTACTTTGACTTCATTGACCACGAGAGCGAAGCGTTCCGGCTGGTCTACGAGTCAGACCTGCGCAATGAGCCGGCTGTAAGGGCGCGGTTTGAGCGGGTCGAGCGGGGCTGCCTCGAGGCGATCACCGAAACGATCATGGCCGACACGGGGATCGGGCGGGAGCGGGCGGAACTGCTCGCCGCCGGTCTGTGCGGCGCCGCCGAGATCGCGGCCCGGTTCTGGCTGACCGGGGGCCGCCGGGTCCCCAAGGCCGAGGCCGAGGCTCTGCTCAGCGCGCTGTCGTGGCGCGGGATCGCCAGCTTCCCCTTGCAGGGGAGCGAACCCACGATCGGCTAGCGTGCGTGGGGCCATCGGCTATGTGAGGGAGGATCGTCCGTGGAGGTCAAGATCGGCGTTCAGCACGCCCACCGGGAGCTGGCGCTGGAGAGTGCGCAGACGCCCGCGGAAGTTGCCGACGCCGTCACTAAGGCGCTCGCCGAACCAGAAGGGGTACTGACCCTGGTGGACGAGAAGGGACGCCAGGTCATCGTGCCAGTGGCGAAGATCGCCTACGTCGAGATCGACGAGTCCGCTGCCCGAAAGGTCGGCTTCACGGCGTCATAACTGGGCCTCGCTCCGCTCGGCTGGCTCGCGTGGCGACGCGCCCCTGTGTTCGGCCTTCCCTCGCGACTCGCATCGCTGCGCTCGCTCGCTGCTCAGTCCAGACCGAACGGGCGCTTACCGCCACGACTCGCGTCGTGGCTAGGTCCGGCGCCGGCAGTGATGTCCGACACGCCCGCAGGCTACCGCTGGCGACACGGATGAGGCCGGCGCCACACCCGTCTTAGCTATCCACCAGAACGGGCCGTAGCATGGGTGACAGCCCGGGGACGCGGCGTGACCAGCACCCCGGCGCGCGTGTAGGCCCGCGACGGCCAAGGAACCGCCCCCCGGCGGACTGGACAACATCGTCGTGAGCGGCCCGCGAGAAGACTGAGCGCTCCGACAACCGTTAGCGGGGCGCTCCCGAATGAGGGACACCCCTTTGCCGAATACCGACCAAACCCTGACCATCCCAGAGAACACCGAAGAAAGCATCGCAGAGCTCGCCGCTCGTGCCCCGGTACGCCCCGACTCGCCGACCTTTGCCGAGCTGGGCGCCCGCGCCGAGACCGTGGCCGCGTTGGCCGCCGTCGGAATTACCCGCGCTTTCGCGATCCAGGAGTACGCGCTCCCGATCGGCTTACGCGGTACCGACATGATCGGCCAAGCACCGACCGGCACCGGCAAAACGCTGGGCTTCGGCGTGCCGCTGCTCGACCGACTGCTTGCACCGGCGGAGGGCGCCGACGGCTCGCCGCAGGCGCTGGTCGTCGTACCCACCCGCGAACTCGGCCTTCAGGTCGCCCGCGACATCGCCGCCGCCGGGAAGACCCGGGGCATCCGGGTGCTTCCGGTCTACGGTGGCGTCGCCTACGAGCCACAGGTGGAGGCGCTCAAGAAGGGCGTCGAGATCATCGTCGGAACGCCGGGCCGGTTGCTCGATCTGTCCAGGCCCGCGAAGGGTAAGCAGCAGCCGTACCTGCGGTTGGACCGCGTGCGCGCCCTGGTGCTGGACGAGGCCGACCGGATGCTCGACCTGGGATTCCTCGATGACGTCGAGAAGATCCTGAAGATGCTGCCCGAGGACCGCCAGACCATGCTCTTCTCGGCCACGATGCCAGACCCGATCGTGACTCTGGCCCGCCGGTTCCTCCGTCAGCCGGTCACCATCCACGCCAAGCACGACGTGAGCGCGTCGCCACTGACCAAGCAGGTCGTCTACCGCACGCACCCGCTGAACAAGGTGGAGGTGGTGGCCCGGATCCTGCAGTCCGAGGGGCGCGGCCTCACCATGATCTTCTGCCGGACGAAGCGGGCCGCCGACCGGGCCGCCGAAGACCTCGACTTCCGCGGCTTCGCGGTCGCGGCGGTGCACGGCGACCTCGGCCAGAGCGCCCGGGAGCGGGCCCTACGGGCCTTCCGCAACGGCAAGGTTGACGTACTGGTGGCCACCGATGTCGCGGCCCGCGGCCTCGATGTCTCCGGCGTCACCCACGTGATCAACTATGACTGCCCGGAAGACCCGGACACGTACACCCACCGCATCGGCCGAACTGGTCGGGCCGGCGCCACCGGCCTCGCGGTGACCTTTGTGGACTGGGAGGACATGCCCCGCTGGCGGATCATCGACAAGACCCTGGGTCTGGACATGGCCGAGCCGCCGGAGACCTACCACACTTCGGCGCACCTCTTCGAGGACCTGGGTATCGACCCGTCCGTCAGCGGCACGCTGCCCAAGGCTGGCCGCACCCGAGCCGGCCTCGGAGCAGAGGTAGAAGAGGATCTCGGGAGCGTGGGCCGGCCGCGCCGCGGTGGCTCGTCAAGCAGTGGCTCGTCAGGCAGTGGCTCGTCAGGCAGTGGCTCGTCAGGCAGGGGCGGGTCAGGCAGTGGCTCGGGTGAGCGCGGTGGCCGTGGCTCTGCCGGACGCGGCTCCGCCGACCGCGACCGCGGTGGGCGAAGCTCCGGCGGGGACGACGAGCGATCCGCGACCCCGCGGACCCGGCGCCGTACCAAGCGGACCGTGCCGGCCGACGGCGTCGAGACAAGAGCAGTCGATTCAGTGTCCACTGAGGACATCACCGCACCCGTGCTGACCGAGGCGCATGCCGCGGTAGTCGAAGGACGCGAGCGGTCGGCCCGTCCGCGTCGGCGCCGCCGTCGCGGCGGCGGTGCCGGTTCGTCCGGTGCAGCCGGTTCGGTCGACGGAGCTGGCGAGGAGTAGGTCCGACCACGACGGTGTGATCGCTACTGGCTCATTGCCCGCCGCATCGGCCGAAAGTGAGCGCGGAACCCGGTAGCGTCCACCGTGTGGAACTCGAGCGGGAACGGCAGCGGGCGGCCGGCTACCAGCCGCCGCCGCCCACAGTCGCACCGCCGGCCGGGTGGCGCCCCCCACAGGTGGTGAATCCACCCGCGCCCCGGCGGCTGCCGCCGCAGGATCACGCCGGCATCGATGCGGCGGAGGCGAGCGCCCGTGACCTCACCCGTACCGTTGGGATCATCGCGGCCGTCATCCTCGTGTTCATCGTGATGCTGCTGTGCGGTCGGCTGATCTTCTAGCCGTTGGAGATGTCCGGGTGGGTCAGCCGTGCCCCGGCATCGCCGGTCTTGAAGACGTAGTACGCGGTGACCGCACCGAGCGCGACCACGACCACCGCCGTCGCGATGCTCACGATTGTGTTGACGGGCGTCGATGGCGAACCGCCCAGCTCGGTCGGCCGCGGCAGTACGAAGAGCACCATGGCCAACATGACCAGTCCGAATCCGGTGACGACGAGCGAGAGTGTGTTGCCGTACGACTGGTGGTTGTCGAGGTTGGCCAGGTACTCGCCACTGGCGCCGTGTTCCAGCCAGTACGCCTTGTACTCATTCCCCGACAGGCGGGCGGCCCAAGCCGTGAGCGGGGCCACGACGCCAAGCCCGAGCACGACCCACCACAGATAGCGCCGGCTGGCGGGCAGAACCGCGTACAGGATTGCCGAAACGACCGCCAGCGGCACGAACACCACGGCGGCGTGCACGATCAGAGCGTGCGCGGGTAAGCCCATGAACTCCCTGAACACCGTTATCGCCTCCTTCTGGGCGGCGGGGCCGCCGGCTAGTTGGTTAGGTTACGCATCCGCCGCCCTCGCCGCTGTTGCCTTAGCGAGCGGGCCTGACCTCCCACACGCACACGGGAGTCGATCAGGTTCAGCCCATGTCCAGATCTGAATAAGTCTCACTGTTTCCGAGTCGGAATCTTTGGCCATTCACGCGGGTCGTGATGTGATGGAGACGAAATGTCGCCGGAAGAGCTTCTCCGCGATCGCGGCCTGCGCGTGACCAGGCCGCGTCTGGCCGTGCTCGAAGTGCTGGGCGAGGGTGGTCACTTCGAGGTCGAGGAGGTCGCCACCAAGGTCCGCGAGCGGCTCGACTCGGTCTCCACCCAAGCCGTCTATGACGTCCTGGGCGCACTGTCTCGGGTCGGCCTGGCGCGGCGCATCGAGCCGGCGGGTAGCTCTGCCCGGTACGAGAACCGGGCCGGCGACAACCATCATCACGTGGTCTGCCGCGGCTGCGGCGCCATCGGCGACGTTGACTGCGTCGTGGGCGAGGCCCCGTGCCTGGAACCCTCCGCCGGCAACGGCTTCGTTATCGACGAGGCCGAGGTCACCTTCTGGGGGCTGTGCGTGTCCTGCCAGACTCGGCCGGCGCACTGACCCTCGCCTCCGTTTGCTCGTCGTGCTGCCTTTGCCTTCGTGGCACCCTGGACTCGTGGCCACGCCTACCGCCGATCTGGGCCTGTTCGGACCCGACAGTGTGACCTGGCGCCTGCACGCTGAGCCGATCCTCTGGTTCGCCGGGTATCGGGCGCTGCTTGCTGCAGAGCCTGCATCCGAGGGCGTTGGCCGGCGTGGTGCAGAACTCGAACTTCCGCGAGGATCCGTGGGGCAGGCTGATCCGGACCGCGCGCTTCTACGGTCAGGTGATCTACGGCGACTCGGCAACCGCGGCGCAGGCTGGCTCGCGGGTGCGCCGGATCCATGCGCGACTCGGCGGCACCGACCCGGAAACGGGAGCGGCGTTCCGGGTGGACGAGGCCGACCTGCTCAGCTGGATCTATGTGACGGCGACCGAGTCGTTCTGCAGCACCGCCCAACGAGCCGGACTCGGGCTCACGCCGACCGACGTGGACCGGTACTACGACGAACAGCGGGCGGTGGCGGAGCTGGTCGGGCTCAACCCGGACGACGTCCCGGCGAGCGCGGCCGGCATCGAGGCGTACTACCGGTCGATGCGGCCGATGCTGCGCGCCACCGCCGAGGCGCACGCCACGGCACGCTTCCTCGCTGTGCCGACGCTGCCGTGGGGTCTGGGCTGGACGCCGGTCCGGCCACTGTGGCTCGGCGTCTCGGCCTACGCGTTCAGCCTGCTGCCGAGCTGGGCGCGCCGCATGTATGGCTGGCCCGGGCTGCCGACGACCGACCTGGCCGCGTCGCTGACCAGTCGCACGATCCGATCGATCATCCGGGCGTTGCCCACGGAAGCGTTGGAAGGACCCCTTTACAAGGCCGCCCAGTCCCGGGTCCGGGCTTTGTCCACGACCCGGAACGCCGGCGCCAACGCCATGATCAACAAGACCAGCACGGCCGGGACGGCGAAGGCCAGGCGTAGGCGGCCGTCGTCATCGCCGGTGCCGGCCACGACTCCGATGAGCACCGACCCGACGATCACGCCCGCGTAATTGAACAGGTTCACCTTGGCGATCACCGAGCCGGTACCCGCCGGGTCGAGCGCGTCCGCGGCCGAGAAGGTCAATGGCACGACCACCGACAGACCCAGCCCGACCAGCGCGAAGCCGGCCACCGCGACTTGCCACTGCTGGGCCAGTGCGACGGCGACGAAACCGCCGGCGGCGACCAGCGCGCCAAGCAGCAGCGGTCTTTACCGCGCCGATCCGCCCGATGACTGAATCTGCTCGGGTACGGCCGAAGAACTGGAACACCAGGTAGGCGAAGAGCGCCGACGGCACGATGGCGTCGCTCGCGGACAGGACGTCGCTGAGGAAGATGCCACTCCAGCTGGTCGTTGCGGCGTCACCCATAAACATGGTCATCAATGCGATGCCGATGAACGCGACCACCCAGCCGCGCCGCGCGGTCGGGGCTTGCGCAGCGGGCGACGCAACGGGCCCGACCGGCGCGATTTCGTGCGTTCTCTTGAGTAGCCCAGGTCCGGCAGCGAGGGCGATCGCGACCCCCACGGCGGCCGCGCCACCGAGATACTGCCGCTGGCTGAGGTGGTCCGCGGCCCAGATCGCGGCCAGCGCAGCAGCGATTCCGGCAATGCTCCACCAGGCGTGGCACGAGGCCAGGATGCTCCGGCCGTACCGGCGCTGGACCGAAGTACCCTGCATGTTCATCGATGCGTCGACCGCGCCGAGGAACAGGCCGAACAGCGCCACCGCCGCGTAGAAGAACGCCAGCCGGTCAACGAAGCCGGTTACCGCGGTCATCGTGGCGACACCGAGCGCGGCCATCCGGAGCACGGCACCGCTCCCGATTCTCGGGGCCAGCGCGCCGGCCAGGACGCTACCCACGCCAGCGACGACCGGCACGGCGGCCAACGTCACGGTGAGTTGCGTATCGTCCAGGCCGAACTTGTCCCGAAACGGCTCCACCTGTGAGATCACCGAGGCAAAGCTCAGGCCCTGCACCGCGAAGAATGCCGAGGCGCACACCCGCGACCAGCGGTCCGACGCGCTCGCCAGCGGTGGCCGTGCCCCTGGCGCCGTCAGCTCTGCGCTATGCATCCGGGATTCCTCCGAGGTGAGTCCTACTCATGTTTCGCGGATCCTCCCGCGCTCACCCACGGTCACGCAACCCCGGAACGCACTCACTCCGCGACAACGGCCTCCTGGGCCCGGTCCAGACCGGCCCACGGGTCATGTCCGGGCCGCGCCGAACCAGCCGGGCAGATCCTACGGAAGTCGCACCAGCCGCAGATCGCGCCCGGTGTGGTGGGAAACTCGGCATCCGGATCGCCACCGGCCGCGACCGCCTTCTCGGCCGCCATCGCGTCCGCCGCGGTCTGTTCCGCCCGGTGCAGATGCCGGGTGATCGACTCATCCGTGTGCTCGTGCGCGGCGACCGTACCGGTCGGCAGGTGGTGCAGCTCGACCCGATGGCACGGCCGGCGGAACAACCGCTGCGCGGCGAACGCATACAGCGCCAGCGCGCGTGAGCCACGGGCATCGTCCGCGTCCAGACCCGTCCGACCGGTCTTGTAGTCCACGATGACGAGCTCAGCACCAACGTCATCAATGCGGTCGACCCGGCCGGACAGGGCGAGTGTCCGCGTCTTGGCTCCGACCGTCCGCTCGACGGCGAGCGGCTCGAACTCGGGATCCAACGTGGACAGGTACGTCCGCAGCCACCCCAAGGCGCGCCGGTAGGCCTCCCGCTCCTGGGACTCGTCCCGGTACCCGTCCCGGACCCACGTCGCGCGCAGCAGCGAATCAACCGCCCACGCCTGACGCTTGGCTGGTGCCAGGGTGAACCACGACCGCAGCGCGGTGTGCACGCTCGCGCCGAGCGAGTTGTGCGCCCACGGTGGTCCCTTGGGCGGCTGCGGCCGGTCCACGTAACTGAACCGGTACCGCCGGGGACAATCCTCGTACGCCGCCAGCTTGCTCGGGGTGCAGGTGAACAACCGCACCGGCTCGGCGAATAGCCCCATCTGCTCGCTGTCCAGCACGGGTCTGATACTTCCACCCCGGTACGTCAACACCGCGGCATCGGCACCGGCGCGCGGTCAGGGTTGATAGGCCCGCACGAACTCGCCGATCGCGTCCGCCACCAGTTGTACCGCGATCGCCGCGAGCAGCAGGCCGGCGATGCGCGTCACGACCTCGATCCCGGCCGGCCGGAGCACCTTCACGATGAACCCGGAGAAGCGCAGGATCACCCACACCGCGATCAACACGGCCACGATGCCGGCCGCGATCGCCAGATAGCCCCGAACGCCCTCCGCGCGCTCCACGAACAGCATCGTGGCCACGATCGCGCCCGGTCCGGCCAGCAGTGGAGTGCCGATCGGGACCAGCGCCACGCTGGCGGTGGCCTGCCGGCTGGGGTCGCCCGCCGCGCCGGTGAGTAGCTCCAACGCCACCAGCAGCAGCAGGATCCCGCCGGCCGCCTGCAGCGCCGGGAGGTCGACGCTGAGGTAACGCAGGATCTGCTGCCCAGCCACGGCGAAGACCACGATGATGCCGCCGGCCAGCGCGACCGCTTGCCACGCCGCCCGGTTGCGCTCCTTGGCGGGCAGCGGGCCGGTCAGTGCCAGGAAGATCGGGACCATCCCCGGCGGGTCGATGATCACGAACAGAGTCACGAACACCTCGCCGAGCAGCCGCACGTCCACGGCGTCCATCCTGGCGGAGCAACCCGAATCCGGCCGTACGGCCCTCGAAGTCAGTTTCAGGGCACCTGGGCGGTGCGGAACTGCCCAAGAAGTGACTTCGAGGGCACGGGGGTCAAGATCGGACGGCGGCGCGGAGTGCCGCGAACGCTCCGGGCTCGGTGAGGTTGGCCCCGATCGGGATGGTCTTGTTCGTACCGTGGAAGTCGCTGGAGCCGGTGGCGACCAGTCCCAGATCGGTGGCGAGGGTCCGTACCTCGGCCCGTTCCTGCGGCGAGTGGTCCTCGTGGTCGACCTCCAGGCCGCGCAGGCCCTGGGCCGCCATGTCGCGGATGAGCGAGTCCGGGACGACTCGTCCCCGTCGGGTGGCCCGGGGATGCGCGAACACGGAGACCCCACCGGCGTCGCGGACCAGGTCAAGGGCCGTGAAGACGTTGGTGTCCGCCTTCGGTAGGCGCCACCGCTGCCCCAGCATCGACGGGGCGAACGCCTCCGAGACGGTGGCCGCCAATCCGCGGCGGATCAGCGCCTGGGCCAGGTGCGGGCGCCCGACTGTTCCACCGTTGGCGTACCCCTGCACCTCGGCCCAGGTGACGTCGACTCCGTCGGTGTTCATCAGCTCGACCATGCGCTCGGCCCGATGCTCGCGTGCCTCCCGGACCCGGGCCAGCTCGGTCTGCAGGGGCGCGCTGCCGGCGTCCACGTAGTACCCGAGCAGGTGCAGCGGTATCGCGGGGTCTACGCCGTACCAGCGACAGGAGATCTCCACGCCGGGGACGAACTCGAGCCCGAGCCGGCCCGCCGCCTGTGCCGCCTCCGGCCAGCCGCGCAGGCTGTCGTGGTCGGTGAGGGCGACGACGTCCAGGCCGGCCGCGGCCGCCGCCTCGATCACCCCGGCCGGCGACAGGGTGCCGTCCGAGACGGTCGAATGGGTATGCAGGTCGATACGCATCGGTACCCCTTCACTCGCGACTGCGCCGCGTTTGCTCACGACTGCGGGGCTCGCTGGCGCTCGCTCCTCGCGCTCGCGTCTGAGCCTCGCTTCAGCTCGCTCCTCGCGCTTCGCGCCCGCACGCTACCGGAGGTCGACGACCGGCATGATCGTGCCACCGACGCCGGAGGCCGGCAGTGACACTGTGTCGTTCGGCCGACCGCCGTCCAGGTAGATGGTGACCACGTCGCTTGCCGTCGCGCCGACGAATCCGGTGCCATCGGCCGTCCATACCAAGGCGTGCGACGCACCCACCGAGGACCAGGTCGCGGTCGGGGTCGCGTCTGTCCACACCTTCTCGGTGTCGTAGACGGCGACACCGAACTCACCGATGACGGCCAACCAGCGGCCATCGGGTGACGGGAACGCCCTGTCGTCCAGACGGAGATTGACCGCGCAGTTCGACTTCACCGGGTTTAACCCGTTCGGATCCAACTCGCCCAGGCACGGTGGCTTCCCGCCGTACAACCCGATGATCCGTTCATTGTCGACGGTCGTACCGAGCACAGTGGACAGACCACCAGGGTTCTCTGTGGTAGCCACATATGGCCCTTGGTCGGGGAACCACATGTCCCAAGTGTCAAGGCCCCCGCCGGTCTTGGAGCCGGCCAGTACGACGCCGGAGCCGACCACGCGCTGCGGGTCGAGCGCGACACCCTTGGTGGACACGATGCCGGACAGGTGCCCGTCCTCGTAAGTCCCGAGGAACAGCTCGTCGTCCATCACCCAAGCGACCTGCGGTCCGGGCCGGGCCGCGCTACCCGGACTCACGATGGCCGACCGGCCAGTTGCCAGCAGGGATTGGCCGCCAGCCTCGGACACCAGCCACACCATGGCCTTTTCTTGATCCGACTGGTACGTCTCAACCAGCCAGCCGCCCTCCACGCGCCACGCCCGCTGGGCGGCGCCCATTCCGGCGACGGAGACGACCGTACCGTTCGCGACCTGGATCCGATCACCGTTGAGCACGTCCACCGGGAGCATCGCCCCGACGAGAGGTAACGGCGCCGGGTTCGGACCGGGCTCGGGCGAACCGCTCGGGCTCGGCGAGACGGGCGGCCCTCCGATCTCCTGGCCCGGACCTCGGCCAGCGGCGATGGAGACGGCACCCACGCCCACGACGGCAACGCTGACGGCGGTCACCGCCGAGACGAGCACGGTACGGCGCCGGCGCACCCGGCCGGCCTGGCGGATCACCTGGTCGGCGACGCCGTCCAGCACGGGGGGAGCGGCCACCTGGGTCCTGAACGTGTCCCGCAACGCGTCTTCAAGGAGACCCATCACGCACCTCCCTCCGAGATCGACGGCTCAGACCTGGTGGGCGACACCGGTGGCGGCGCGGGCGGTCTCGATGGCGGCACGCGGAAGGTGGCTCCGGCCGGCTCGATGCCCGCCTCCGCGAGCCGGTTGCGGAGGGTCGCGAGCGCCCGGGCGCTCTGGCTCTTGACCGTGCCAACCGCGACGCCGAGTACCCGGGCCGTCTCGGCCTCGGTCAGGTCCTCGTAGAAGCGCAGCACCAAGACTGCGCGCTGCCGGGTGGGAAGCGCCTGCACATGCCGCCACATGACGTGACGTTCAAGCCGCTCATCGAGAAGGTCCGGCGTGGCGTGCTCCGGCATGATCTCCGTCGGCCGCTCACCGTGCCAGCGCCGGCGCCACCAACTGGTCGCGGTGGTCACCAGAACCCTGCGGGCGTACGCCTCGACGGCCTCGATCTCACCGAGCCGCTTCCAGGCCAGGTACGTCTTGGTCAGCGCGGTCTGGAGCACGTCCTCCGCGTGGGACCAGTCACCGACCAGCAGGTATGCCGTGCGCTGCAGCGACGCCGATCGTGCCGCCACGAACTGACGGAAGTCGGCCTCGACTGACTGCCCCGGCTCCCCCACCCTGGTCCCCTTCCCGGCTCCCACAGACGATTCGACGCCCGAACGGAAGTGAAAGGTTGTCAGACCTTACAACCCGTCGTCGACGCGGGCGGGGCGGCGGCGAGCCTCGGAAGCCTCAGGCTCGTACATCTCCTCGACGACCTGGAGGTATAGGTCGGTCGGGTTGGGCAGGTTCTTCACGTTTCGCATCGCCTGGTCCTGGCCTGCGGACTCGATCTCGAACAGGCCGTACCCGAGCACGCGGCCCATCGGCGACTGCGTGTACTTCATGTCCGTAACTCGGGCCAAGGGCATCATGGCGACCCTGCGGGAGACGATGCCCTCGATCAGCATGACCCGCTTGTTGGTGAGGATGAACCGGTCGTAATACCACTCGGCCACGTCCCACAACACCCAGCCGATCACAGCGATCCACACCAACACCAGGGCTGTGAGCCCGGTCTGGATGCCCTGCTTGGCGAAGTAGCCAGCGAAGTAGCCGAGGATGAACGTGGCCAGCACGCCGAGGCTGAGCCGCTTGACCAGATGGATCCAGTGCCGGCGCCACTCGCCGCGGAACTTCTCGGTCGGGAACAGATACCGGCGCACCAGGTCGCTTGGTTCCCGGGTGGCGATCAGATCGACCTGGTCGATCGCAACCCCCGCCGAGCTGGCTCCGAAGCCAGCACCTAGGTATTCGTCGGCCTCGAGGATCTGCCCCGTGCTGGCAATGATCGGGATCGGCTCGGTGTTGCGTTCCGGAGGTTGTCGTCGACGTTCGTCGTCTGAGTCTTCGCCGGGGCGGGGATCCTCGGACATAGATGAAGGTTACGCGACGAGGTTGGTGAAGAAGTCACCGAACCCGGTCGCGATGTCCATGATGCCGGCGCCGATCGACTTGAAGACCTCCGCGGCAGCAGCCGGGCGGAAGGCGATAAAGAAGATCAGGAACGCCACCCCACCCCACGTGGCTATCTTCTTGCCCATCCCGGTAATTCCTCCTTGGTCGGGCGCCGTCGTGGCCTGGCTAGCGTCGATATACGCGCACTCCGCGGCGCGGAAAGTTCTCGCGTGTGGACCGAGCGCGAGCGTCTTGCGCAGAGTCTGCCCTACGGTAGCAGTTTCGCCCGATCTCGTTAATTGCTTCGGAACAACTCGCCGAATTCACTCAGTTATGCTCGCGAGTCCCGTGCGCCCGTGGCCAGGGTCGGCCGGAGCCTTCCCGAGGCGGCGCCGTACACGAGTTCGCTCGGCAGGGAATCGACGAGATCATGCAGAGCGATGCCGTCGGCGAGCAGGTAGCCGGCCGGTGCCGGCCACGCGATGGCGTACAGCCACATGGCCCGTGCCTCGCCGACATGCAGGCTGCGGCCCGGTCCCGCCGGAACTGCCCACAGTGGAGTCGGATGCCCGCCGACGCGAACCTTGGCATGCGGTGCCGTGTGCTGCACCGCTTCCCGGAGTGCCGGCCCCGGATCGGTGCCGCCCAAACCACCTAACCCATTCCCCAGGCCCACACCGGGATCCTCGGCCACGAACACGACATCGGCCGGGCCGGTCGAGAATGGTGCCGGCCCCGAGACCGTTATCGCCGTGGCGCGCGGCGACCAGCGATCGTCGCCAGCCCAACCCACGCCAGTCACCGTCCATCCAGGAGGCAGCGGCCACGGGCACCACATAGGGACCGTCCCATCGTCGCCACTGAGCCGACGGATCCGGTCTCGCAGATCCGCCAGAATCTCGTGCCCGACGCGGTGGGCCACATGAAATGGCGCCACCGGCCCGCACACTTCACAGCGCCAGTCCGAATGCATGAGATCTGGCGGCCGCACCCTGCCTCCACAGCGAGGACAGCTCACCGAGAGGCCCACGGCTCCATTCTCCTCCGCGGTCTTTCATTCGGGGCATGGTTAGACCGCAGGCGGCGGTTCTGCATGCTGCCGAATCCAGGTGTGCATCGCAATTGCGCTCGCCACGCCCGCGTTGATCGACCGAGTAGAGCCGTACTGGGCGATGGAACAAACCAATGCCGCCGCGTCGCGGGCATCATCGGACAGACCTGGCCCCTCCTGCCCGAACAGCAACAGGCAGCGCAGCGGCAGGTGGACCGTCTCGATCGGCACCGCACCAGGGAGGTTGTCCACGCCGACCACGACCAGCCCCTGCGCCTGCGCCCACTCCACCAACGTGGCTACGTCCGCGTGGTAGCGAAGGTGCTGATACCGGTCGGTCACCATGGCGCCCCGGCGGTTCCACCGCCGGCGCCCGACGATGTGGACCTCCCGGGCGAGGAAGGCGTTGGCGGTGCGCACCACGGTGCCGATGTTGAGGTCGTGCTGCCAGTTCTCGATCGCCACGTGGAAATCGTGTCGGCGCCGGTCCAGGTCGACCACGATCGCGTCGAGGCGCCAGTACCGGTACCGGTCGACCACGTTGCGGCGGTCGCCGGCGGCGAGCAGCTCAGGGTCGTATCGCGCGTCCTGCGGCCACGGGCCAACCCACGCTCCGACGCCCACGTCCGCCTCGTCCTCGGGCAAGGAAGGTCCCCTTTCGCGCTCGCGGCCCAACAATCCGCGACGTACGAGAGGCCCTTCTTAACACTGGACGCCTACGGCCGCAGCACGCCACCCAGGGCGTAGAGGAATCGGCTCTCCGCCAGACCGATGCGCCCGGGTTGCGGTACGGCAACTCCCTGCGCCACGCCGGTCACGACGGCGGCGATGTGGGTAAGCCAGTTCCGGTAGGCGGTCGCGTCCTGTTCCCCGCACTTGGCAGCCACCGCCTCCGAGGCGTACCGACAGGCCGCGAGGGTCTGCACGGTCATCACATCACCGTCACCCGGCAGCGCCTCCGGATCGTGGTACGACTCCGAGTAGATCGAGCCCACCACCTCCCGCACCAGCGGGCTCGTCGACGCGAGTCCCGAGGCAATCGCCTCGATGCCGGCGATTCCCTCAGCGGCGCGCCGTCCATCGGCCGGCGCGGCGGCGACGGCAGCCATCAACACCCGGCGGGGGAGGGTGACGATCAGCTCCCACTCGTCGCGATCGAAGGCGAGGGCTAGTGCGAATTGACGGGGCTCGTTCGACATGATGGCGACCTCCCGAGGTCAGCACCCGTGGTCAGCATATTCCCTGCACGCGTGTGCGGAGCCACCCGAGCGCGAAGCGCGAGGAGCGAACTTGCGAGTCCCGCACTCGCCGCCGACGGAGGACCGGGTGCGATGGGAGCCGCGAGTGGGGCACTCAGGCGGCGAGGGAGCACGTCCAGCCGTCGTAGGTGCCGCCGAAGCGCTCGACGATCTCCTGAACTCCCCAGCTGACGTCGTGTATGCGTGGCGGGGCGACCGGGTCGTCCCGGACCGCAGTGAGCGCGAAATCGCCTTCGCCGTCGGGCTCGACCGTGGCCAGGAAGCCGTCCGCACCCAACGCCGCGGCGGCCTGTTCGGCCAGCGTCTCATCGGCGAAAACGGCCACATGTGCGACGGCCCGGGCGACATCGAACTGGTCGCCCTCAGCGGCGAGCAGAGCCAACGCGTCCTGGTCAGCGAGCAACCGGTGCTGGCGAACGTCGGGCGCGAGGGTGTCGCGGACATAGGCCCAGTGCGGGTCGTACTCGACGAGCACCTCGGCGCCGGGCAGAACGAGGAAGCTCACCTCCGCCGAAGGCTGCGTCGGCAGGTGAGCCGTATAGCGGCACCGGCCCTGGCTGGCGACCCGACCGAGGTATGCCCCGCCCACGGCTTCGACAGCGGTACGGACGGCGTCCTCCGCTTCGGCCAGGTGTCCCGTTGGCAGTCCGTCCGACCCGGCTGGGTACGCAGCGGTGATGTCCACCCGGACGGGCAGGCTCGATACCGGCGCGGCGTCCACTGCGCCCAGGTCGACCGACCACAGCGCGGGCGAGCCGCCGGCCATACCGGGATAGGTCTGCCACGACTCAATCCAGCGCGATCGTTGCCTGCCGAGCAGGCGGCCAATCAGGCTCACCCGTCGCTCACCTCGGTGAACCAGTCGCTCACCTCGGTGAACCTAGACGCGCGGCATGAGGAACTCCTGCGCGGGAGGGGTACTCGAACGTTTCCGGACCGAAGCGCCCAACCGCAGGAACGAGCGGCGAGGATGGATCGGCTCCAGCGTTCGAGTCTGTCAGAACGCCCGCCGACACGGAACCGGTCCGCCGGACAAACCAGCCCGATCGCGCGTCCGACTGGCGACCGGCCCAACCGCGCCCGGCTCGGGCCACGGTCAGGTGGCGGCCGGCGTGGGGAAGCTCGGATGCTCGGGACCGGCGAACTCCTGCTTCGGGACCATGACCCGGCGTCGAAAGATGCACACCATTGTGCCGTCCTGCTTGTAGCCACGGGTTTCCACGGTCACCACCCCGCGGTCCGGCCGAGACTCGGACTCCTTCTTGTCCAGCACGGTGGTCTCACCGTAGATCGTGTCGCCGTGGAAGGTCGGCGCGACGTGGCGCAGCGACTCGACCTCAAGGTTGGCGATGGCCCGCCCCGAGACGTCGGCAACCGACATGCCGAGCAGGAGTGAATAGACCAGGTTGCCCACCACCACGTTCCGGCCGAACTGGGTGGACGTCTGCGCGTAGTGGGAGTCCAGATGAAGCGGGTGGTGGTTCATCGTGATCAGGCAGAATAGATGATCGTCGCTCTCGGTCACCGTCTTGCCGGGCCAATGCCGGTAGACGGCGCCGATCTCGAACTCCTCGAAATACCGCCCGAACTGCATGGGTCCTCCACACACTGGCCGCTACTGGGCCTTCCGAACGTAACTGACCCCGGACGCAATGAGCGGCGGGGCCCTCCCCGGCGCCCGCCGCCCACGCTCTGATGACAAGAATTGTGCAGCCGCAGTGCGCATATGAATAGTGCCCACGCAGAGACCTGGGTCACAGTTATCAAACCGTGAGGTTCGATTACTCACTCGGTGATCTGTCGTCGCAACCGGACCATCGGCGGACCGCCTGTCTGCGGGCAGCGAGCAGACCGCTGTACCACCGGGCAGCCGATGGCGGTTGCGGGAGACCCAGCGATAGACGGGCCACGCCAGGGCGAGCATTGGACGCCAACCCAACACCCGACCCGTGAGCCGCCAGTGCCACCGCGAGGACCGCAGCAGCACCGCGATCGCAGCTGGACCAGAGGCCCGGCGACCCGGCTCGACCCACTGCACCGCCTCATCGCATTCGGCCCGGGTCAGCCCGAGCGAGGGGAGGTCGGCGAGCTGCCATGCCACCACCGCGGCCGGGCTGGGGATGTGCCGGTCGACGAAAGCGGCACACGTGCTGCAGAACGCGCAGTCGCCGTCGAACACGAACACTGCTCTCACCCGTTCATCGTGCGCCCGCCCTGATGCCGGACACCGCTCGACCGCCGGTGACCCGCCGCACACTCCATCGGCGCGGCGCGGTGGAATGGCTGACGGGAGAACTCTTGTTATGTCGGGTGCTGGAACATCCGTCCCGGACGATCGAACGGAGTGAGCATGACGACGAAGAACCTGACCGCGACCGAATTCGTCGAGGCAACCGGCGGTGAGGGCATTACTCTGGTCGACTTCTGGGCCGAGTGGTGTGGGCCGTGTCACCGCTTCGCTCCCGTGTACGAGAAGGTCTCCGAGAAGCACCCGGACATCACCTTTGCGAAGGTCGACACCGAAGCCGAACAGGCGCTTGCGGTCGAGTTCCAGATCTACTCGATCCCCACGATCATGGCTATCCGCGACGGAGTCGTGGTCTACCAGCAGGCCGGCGCCCTGCCCGAGCACCTGCTCGAGAACCTGATCAGCAAGGTTCGTGAGCTCGACATGGACGAGGTCAAGGCCGCGGCCGCGTAATTGTCGAACACCGCCTCTTCGAGGTGGACAAACGCCCGTACGTGTGTTCGGATTAGTACGTGCGTTGGAACAACCTGAGCGTCGCTGCACCCGAGTCGCCAGGGGCGCTGCCTCTGGCGATTCCTGGCGCGGTTGCACGAACGTTCGACTCCCCCGGCTTCGCCGGCATGACGTTCTACGAGATCCAGGCGAAGTCGATCATTAGCCGGGTCCCGGCGGCGTCGCGGATGCCGTTCGAGTGGACGATCAACCCCTACCGGGGCTGCAGCCATGCCTGTGTCTATTGCCAGGTTGGCGAAACACCCATCCTGATGGCGGACGGCCGCACCAGGCCGCTCGCCGAAATCCGCGTCGGCGATCAGGTGTACGGCACGGTTCGGATCGGCGGCCGGCGCCGATACGTCAGGACCACCGTTCTGGCCCACTGGTCGACGACCAAGGCCGCGTACCGCATTCGGCTGGCCGACGGCACCGAGTTGACCGCAAGCGGCGACCACCGTTACCTCACCGACCGCGGTTGGCGGTACGTCCGGGCCGCCAACTCGCACGGGCGCCCACGGCCCATCCTTGCGCCGTCGAACAGGCTCATGGGCACCGGCCAATTCGCCGAGCCGCCCAAGGACACCGCCGACTATCGGGCCGGCTACCTCAACGGCCTCGTCGTTGGCGACCGCCCGAGTCAGAGCCCGCCGATTGAGGTACTGGACCGCGTTCGTCAATACCTCGCGACCTTCGACGGGCCCGATGACGAGCCCTGGCCGCCAGCGCAATGGCCGGCGGCTCCATCCGAGGACTGGCAGAAGGGGTTTCTCGCCGGGATCTTCGACGCCGACGGCCGCGGCGCCGGTCGCATCCGCATCCGCAACTCCGACCCGCGAGTCCTGACCTGGGCCCAGTCCGCGCTCCGGGCGATGGGGTTCCGGTTCCTGCTGGAGCCGCCACGAGCGCCCGGCATGAATCCGACGATTGTGTTGGTGGGTGGGTTGGCCGACCGGCTGCGCTTCTTCCACACCGTCGACCCTGCCGATAGCCGCAAGCGGGTCATCGCCGGCGCAGCCGTCGAGTCTGATGGGGAGCTGGGCGTCCTGTCGGTCACGCCGCTCGGGCTCGACCTGCCGATGTTCGACATCACCACGGGCACGGGCGACTTCGTTGCCAACGGCGTCGTCAGCCACAACTGCTTCGCGCGGAACACCCACACGTATCTCGACCTTGATGCGGGGCGTGACTTTGACACCAAGGTGGTGGTGAAGGTCAACGCGCCGCAGTTGCTCCGCCGGGAGCTGGCCGCAGCGAAATGGACCGGCGCCCACATCGCCATGGGCACCAATGTGGACTGTTACCAACGGGCCGAGGGCCGGTACGGCCTGATGCGCGGGATCATCGGAGCGCTGCGCGACTTTGGCAACCCATTCTCGATCCTGACCAAGGGCACATTGATCACCCGTGATATCGACCTGCTGCGGCAGGCGGCCGAGGTGACCCAGGTCGGGATCAGCTTCTCGGTCGGGTTCGTCGACGAACAGGTCTGGCGCGGTGTCGAGCCGGGCACGCCGAGCCCGCTGCGACGGCTCGACGCGGTGCGCCGTTTCGCCGACGCCGGGTTCCCGGTGCATGTGTTGATGGCGCCCATCCTGCCCGGTCTCACCGACACCGATGAGTCCATCGAGTCGACCGTCGCCGCCATCGCCGCCTCCGGCGCGGCCGGCGTCTCGCCGATTGTGCTGCACCTGCGCCCCGGTGCCCGGGAGTGGTACGCCGCCTGGCTCGGGCGCACCCATCCGCACCTGGTGGACCAGTACCGCTCTGTCTTCGGCAGCGGGTCGTACGCGCCGAAGGCGTACCAACGCGAGGTGAGCGCCCGGGTCGCCATCGCCGCCCGGCGGCATGGCATCGGTCGAGCCCACATGGCAGAACACCGCAGTATCGAAGCGGCACCACCCACGCCGCCCGCAGCGGAGCAGCTCACCCTTCTCTGAGCAGAGCGCCGCGACGGGTGCGTGCCGGTCGGCACCACCGAGGCGAGCTAGGGTCGCAAGCGTGCGTACGCCTAGGCAGCTCCTCGAAGAATCCACCACCATCGCCGTCGTGGGCGCGTCCCGGCACGAGGAGAAAGCCGCGTACGCGGTGCCACTGCAGTTGAAGCTGCACGGGTGGCGGGTGATCCCGGTCAACCCGTACACCGACCAGATCTGGGGCGAGATCTGCTACCCGACCCTCGCCGACATCCCTGAGCCGGTCGACCTGGTCAACGTGTTCCGCCCCTCCGCGCAGGCGGCCGCCGTGGTGCGCCAGGCCGCCGCGATCGGCGCGAAGGCGGTCTGGCTGCAACAGGGCATCGTGTCGCCGGAGGGCCGCGCGATCGCCGCGCAAGCCGGTATGGACTACGTCGAAGACCTGTGCACGGCTGTGATTCGCGCGATCGAACGCATCACCAAGCGCGTCTGACGCACGAACGATCGTCAGAGCTTGTACTCCTTGAGCAGACCACGCGAGATGATCGTCTTCTGGATCTCGGACGTGCCCTCGCCGATGAGCAGGAACGGCGCCTCCCGCATGAGGCGCTCGATCTCGTACTCCTTGGAGTAGCCGTACCCGCCGTGGATGCGGAAGGACTCCTGCACCACTTCGGCGCAGTACTCCGAGGCGAGCAGCTTGGCCATGCCAGCCTCGACATCGTTGCGCTGGCCAGCGTCCTTGAGCCGGGCGGCGTTGACCATCAACGCGTGCGCCGCCTCGATCTTCGTCGCCATCTCGGCGAGCTTGAACGCGACCGCCTGGTGCTCGGCGATCTTCTTGCCGAACGTCGAGCGCTGCTGCGCATAGGCCACGGCTAGTTCGAAAGCCCGGATGGCGATGCCGCAGGCGCGGGCCGCAACGTTGACGCGGCCGACCTCGATGCCGTCCATCATCTGGTAGAAGCCACGCCCGAGTCCGGCGTCGACACCACCGAGCACTGCCGAGGCTGGCACCGCATGTCCATCGAGGATCATCTCGGTGGTCTCGACGCCCTTGTAGCCCATCTTCTCGAGCTTGCCGGGGATCGTGAGGCCGGGCGCGGTCTCTCCGAAGCCGGGCTCCTTCTCCAGCAGGAACGTCGTCATGTTGCCGTACACGCTCGGCGCACCGAGGTCGGTCTTCACCAGCGTGGCCACGACCGACGAGTAGCCTCCGTTGGTCAGCCACATCTTCTGTCCATTGAGGACGAAGCTGTCACCATCCTGCACCGCCCGGGATTGGATGGCGGCCACGTCCGAGCCGACGCCGGGCTCGGACATCGAGAAGGCGCCGCGAACCTCGCCGGTGGCCATGCTGGGCAGCAGCCGCGCCTTCTGCTCCGGGGAGCCGTGCTGCGAGATGAGGTACGCAACGATGAAGTGGGTATTGACGATGCCGGATATCGACATCCAACCGCGGGACAGCTCCTCGACCACGAGTGCGTAGGTCAGCAGCGACTCGCCTAGGCCGCCGTACTGCTCGTCGATGGTGAGGCCGAACAGACCCATCTCGCGCATGCCGTCGACGATGTCGCGCGGGTACTCATCGGCGTGCTCGAGCCGCTGCGCGTGCGGGATTATCTCCTTCTCGGCAAAGGCTCGGACGGTGCTGAGAATGTCACGCTGAACCTCGGTGAGACCGGGCGTCTGAGCGAGCCGAGCCATGGATGCCTCCACCAAGCACCCGCCGCGCAGTGGGCGGGACGTTGCCAGTTGTCCTGGGCAGGATTGTGTTACCCGTGAGTATGGGCGCAAGCCACTGCGCCGGCCAATGCGCGGGGGTGGTGACGCCTTGTGCGAAATCTCACCAAATGCCTCACCCGAGGGAAGAATGTGATCGAGAGAAGGGGACGGTCCATGACGTGGCAATCATCATCGGGCGACGAAGCCGACCGGGCGAACGACGAGAGCCAGGATCCCGGCGGTACGGATCCGTCCGGCCGCCCTCAGCCCCCGCCACCCGACGAGCCTCCGGCAACGCCGCCAGCGGGAGGAGAGCCCACGCCACCGGCTGAAAGTTGGCCTGCGGCGCCCGAGCCGGAGCCCTACCAGCCACCGCCCTACCAACCGCCGAGCCCTACCAACCCGCCGCCGCCCTACCAACCGCCGCCGCCTTACCAGCAGCAGCCACCGGAGTACCAGCCGCCGGAGTACCAGCCGCCTGAGTACCAGCCGCCCGGATCCTCGGCCTACCCGCCGCCAACGGGATACCCGCCACCCGGATACCCGCCATCGGGGTACCAACCGCCTCCCGGCGCGGGCTTTCCCCCCGGTGCGCCGGGGTATCCGGGATACCAGGGTTATCCCGCAGCGCCTCGCGGCACCAACAGTCTCGCGATCGCCGCGATCATCTGCTCCCTCGGTGGCATCGTCACCGGGATTTCCGCCCCGGTCGGCGCGGTGCTGGGTCACATGGCGATCAAGCAGATAGCCGAGACTGGCGAGGAGGGCGCCGGCCTGGCCAAGGCGGCCATCATCGTCGGCTGGATCATCACTGGTCTGATCCTGCTCGCCTGCTGCTTCTTTGTCGTCGTGGCGATCGGGGCCGCGGGCAGCCTCTAGCAGGTCGTCACACCGTGTCAGCGGTACGGCACCTCGCGGACGCTGTTACCACCGTCGATGACCAACATCTGCCCGGTGATGTAGGAGGCGGATGGCGTACAGAGGAAAGCGATTGCCGCCGCAACCTCATCTGGTGCTCCCGGGCGACCCATCGGGGTGTCCAGGCCGCGCTTGAGTTCGGCCACTGTGGAGCTCCCGGTGTGGATGATCCCGGGTGCGACCGCATTCACCGTCACTCCGTCGGCGACGAGCTCCATGGCCAACGCCCGGGTCAGCCCGAGCACGCCGGCCTTGGCCGCGGCATACGCCGCCTCGGTCGGTAGCGCGTTGACCGGCCCAGCGGTTGCGGAGAGATTCACCACCCGGCCCCAACCCCGTTCGGCCATGCCGGCGACGACCGCTCGGCTGGTGAGGAAAACGGTGGTGAGATTCCGGTCGATCTCCATCCGCCACTCGTCGAAGCTGAGCTGGGCCACCGGGCGGAGCACCTCCGGGCTCGCCTTGCTGGCTAGGCCCGCGTTGTTGACGAGGACATTGATGTCGCCGACCTGCTCGGTGACCGCGTCGACCAGGGCACCGACCTCGGCCTCGTCGGTCAGGTCGGCCACGAATCCGGTGACGCCGAGCTCTGCGGCGCGGTCGTGGATGCGTTTGGTGGTCGAGACGATGGCAACCGATGCGCCCAGCGTGCGCAGCCTCGCGGCAGTGGCAAAGCCGATGCCATCAGGGCTGCCGGCGCCGGTGACAAGCGCGACCCGGCCATCGAGGCGGTCTGCATCCATGGCGCTGATCCTGCCGGTACGCGTCATCTCCGGCAAACGGGCGCTCCGGACTTACCCGCCGAACCAGCCCCGAGCCGGTGACGCGCCGGCCTCCCACCGACGAGGGCGGCACCGGGGACGTGACGGGAGCCGCTACCCTGACCTCCGACGCACGGGCCACCGGGCACGGTCGTCATTCCAACGGCGCCACCCCGGAGACAGGCGATGACGAATCCTGACAACCCCAGCAACTGGTCGGACCCGACATACCAGCCGCCGCAGCCTTCGGAGCCGTGGCCTAGCGCCGCGGCGCCCGACAGCGCACCCGAGACGGGATACACGTACGGGGATCCGTCCACGTATCCGACCACGACCCCGTCCTACGCCGCCGCAGCCGTACTACCCGCCGCAGCAGGGCTACGCCCCGGGACAGCCGTACGGCCAGCCGCAATACATGGTCGCGCAGCCGACGAACGGCCTGGCTATCGCCTCGATGATCGTGTCGATCCTGGGCTTCGGTCCGATCGGTGCGATCATGGGCCACATCGCCCGCAAGCAGATCCGTGAGCGCAACGAGCAGGGCGACGGATTCGCCCTGGCCGGCATCATCGTCGGTTGGATAACCACCGCAATCTGGGTGGTGGTCTGCGGCTTCTTCGTCCTGGCCATTGTCGCCAGCGCTGGCGCCAACACGATCGCCGCCGGCTGACCCCTGCGGCCGCCAACGTGATCTAGGACGTATCGGGGTGAATCGATCTCAGATCACCCGGATACGCACTTCGGTGACGGAGCACGCAGCGGGCGGGCTACTCGGGCGGAGTGAAGGTGCTGGTGCGGCTCATCCCGGCGGCCCGCCCCTTGGCCGCGACGACCAGGGCCATCTTGCGCGAGGCTTCATCGATCATCTCGTCGCCGAGCATGACGGCTCCGAGCTTCCCACCCGCCTCCGAGGTGTAGTAGTCGTACGCATCGAGGATCAGCTCGGCGTGGTCGTAGTCCGACTGCGACGGTGAGAAGACCTCGTTCGCCGCTTCGATCTGGCCCGGGTGCAGCACCCACTTGCCGTCGTAACCGAGGGCAGCCGCGCGCTTGGCCACCTCACGGTAGCCGTCGACGTCGTGGATCTGTAGGAACGGGCCGTCGATCGCCTGCTGGTCGTGCATCCGGGCGGCCATCAGGATCCGCATCAGGATGTAGTGGTACGGGTCGCCCGGGTAGTCGGGGATGAGTGCGCCCACCACGAGCGACTTCATGTTGATCGATGCCATGAAGTCGGCCGGCCCGAAGATGATCGTCTCCACGCGGGGCGAGGCGCCCGCGATCGCGTCCACATTGACCAGACCACGCGCGTTCTCGATCTGGGCCTCGATGCCGATCCCGCCCACCGGCAGGCCGACGGTCTTCTCGATCTGGGTCAGGGTGAGATCGAGCCAGGCGATCTGGTCCGCGCCCTGCACCTTCGGCAGCATGATGCAGTCGAGGTTCGACCCAGCCCCCTCGACGACCTCCACCACGTCCCGGTATGTCCACGAGGTCGTCAGGTCGTTCACCCGTACCGTGCGCGTCTTGCCCGCCCAGTCGCCTTCGTTGAGCGCGGCCACGATGTTCTTGCGGGCGTCCGGCTTGGCCAGCGGTGCGACCGCGTCCTCGAGATCGAGGAAGACCATGTCGGCGGGCAGCCCCTGCGCCTTGCCGAGCATCTTCACGCTCGACCCGGGTACGGCCAGACAGGACCGGCGGGAACGGGACGTGCCCATGGGCGGGCTCCTTCGGACGAACGATGATTGGCAATGGCGAGTCGGCGCTGAACGAACGTTGAGTTGAGTGCACGGTAACCTCGCGCCATGACGTCCGAGAACCGCCCTGTGGAAGATCTCACTGGTTCCGCAATAGCTCCGCGGATCGCTGTGGTGACCGGAGCCAGCTCCGGAATCGGGCTGGCGGCCGCGATCGGGCTGGGGCGGCAGGGCTGGGAGCTGGCGTTGCTCGGCCGAAACGCCGATCGGCTCGCCACTGCGGTCGACAAAGTACGCGCGGTCTCGGCCGTACCGCCGCAGTCGTACCGCTGTGATTTTGGTTCGCTCGCACAGGTACGGGATCTGGCCGCGACGCTGCGCGAGCGCTACCCGACTATCGACGTGCTGGCGAACAATGCCGGCGGCAATGTCCCTACACGACGGTCCACAGTAGAT
Organism: uncultured Actinomycetota bacterium; assembly: GCA_963773935.1. Classification (GTDB taxonomy): domain Bacteria; phylum Actinomycetota; class Actinomycetes; order Mycobacteriales; family Micromonosporaceae; genus DATBGZ01. The sequence goes on along the minus strand of CAVZCZ010000005.1, from coordinate 664,714 downwards.
GGATTCGAGGAGACGATCCAGGGCAACCACCTTGCCCACTTCCTCCTCTCGCACGAGTTGCGCCAGCAGCTGCGGGGCGGGCGCATCATCAACACCTCGTCGGTGGTGCACACACAAGGAAGGCTCGACCCGAACGATCTCAACGGCGCCGCGCAGACCTACGGGATGATGCAGGCGTACGGCTCCGCGAAACAGGCCAACATCCTGTTCGCCGTGGAGGCGACGAAACGGTGGCCGGACATCGTCTCCACGGCGTTCCACCCGGGCGTCGTGCGGACCCGGTTCGGTCATGAGAGCCCGATGTACGCCTTGTTCTACCGATGGGCACCCGGGCTGCGAACCCCGCAACGGGGCGCACGGACGCTGATCTGGCTCGCCACAGTCGATCGGGCCCAGCTGACCCCGGGTGGCTACTACGTGGACGAGCGGCTGCGCCGGGCGCACCCGAAGGCCACCGACCCTAGTCTCGCCGCCGCGCTCTGGGACGCCAGCGCGAAGGCCGTCGGGGTTGCGGTGTAAGGAAGGACGCCCTCCAAACGGATTCTGATCAGGAGGGACGCCCTCCTTACGCGCAAGCTCAACCCGGGCTGATCACGCCCGCCTCCGGCTCCTCGAGCACCTTGGCGCCACGGGGCCGTCGGGCGGCGACGACGACGATCATCACACCAGCGAGCAACAACGCCAACCCGGGCACGGCCGCGGGGCGGGGCACCTGTCCGAGCCAGGCCCAGGCGACCAGCGCCGCCCCCGGCACCTCGAGCAGGATCACGACGGACACCGTGGTCGCCGACACCCGGCGCAGGGCGAAGTTGAACATCGAGTGCCCGAGCAACTGCGGCCCAACCGTCAGCGCCACCAGGGCCACCCACGCCGTGGCCGGGTAACCCGTGAGCGGAATCCGGCCGACCAGGCAGACCGCGAGCATCACCAGGCCGCACACGCTGTAGCAGACCGCGGTGTAGGCCGTCGTGCTCGTGGTGGCGCGAGCCCGTTCACCGAGCGAGGTGTAGATGGCCGCCATCAGTCCGCCGGCCAGGGCCAACAGGTCGCCGACGAGGGCTTCGCCGCCGGCGCTGATGTCGGCGCCGGTGGCCAGGACTGCGCCGAGCACCGCGACGCCGATGCCGACCCAGGTCCAACGAGGCAGTCGCCGGCCCTGGCTCACCGCGATCAACCCGGCCCAGACCGGCTGGGTGGCCACCAGCGCCACCGCCGTGGCCACGCTGGTGAGCTTCGTGCTGGGCACCCAGGTACCGAAATGGGCCGCGAGGGCGACGCCGGCCAGGACGCAGTACACGCCCTCCCGCCGAGCTGGCCCTAACAACGCCCGCAGTTCGTGGCGTCGCCCAACCACGGCGGCCGGAAGCAGGACCGGCAGCGCCATGGCATTGCGCCAGAACGCGATCGCGAGTGCCGGCGCGGCCGCGTAAGCGATCAGGGCACCCGACGCAGAGACCGCGAGCACGCCGATCGCGAGCGCCGCGAGGACGGGCCCGTCGGAGCCTGGCTGAGCTCGCATCGCGCCGAATCCTGCCAGGTCGGCCACAATGATTGGATGGGCGGGCCGGTCCACCTTTCGGCCGCCGACGGCGAGTACCTGGTCAACCTCGCCGCCGCGACCGTGCACGCCCGCCTCGACGGCACCCCGGTGGACGGCCAGGCACCCCGGTCGCACGTGCTTCGCCGGATCGGGTGCTCGTTCGTAACGCTGGAGCGCGATCACACGCTGCGCGGCTGCATCGGAACGCTCGAGCCGAGTCGTCCGCTCTATCGTGACGTCGCCCGCAACGCCGCCCGAGCCATGACCGACCCCCGCCTGCCACCGGTGACCGCTGACGAGTGGCCCGAGTTGTCGGTCAGCGTGTCCGTGCTCGGGCCGTCGGAGCCGATGCGGGCGCGTCGACTCGCCGAGCTGCCGCAACTGCTACGCCCAGGTATTGACGGCCTGATTCTGTCCACCGGCCGGCGCCAGGCCACGTTCCTGCCGGCCGTCTGGGCGAGGCTGCCCGACCCCGACGAGTTCGTGGCCGCGCTCCTGGCCAAGGGTGGCTGGGCGCCGGACCGGCTGCCGCCGGGCATCCGTGTGCACCGCTACACGGTCGCGGAGTTCCACTCGGTGTCGGGAAGGGTCCCTGCCGTTCGTTGGGGAAAATGGTCCAGTGCACCCGCTGATCACTGAGGCGATGAAGAAGGCGGCCGTCGCGTGGCTCGAGGTGGCGGGCCGGCCGGCGTACCCGGTGTGGTGCCTGTGGTCGGACGGGGCGCTGTACGTCGTTTCCGGCCCGGGGGAACAGCCCGCGCCAGGGCTGACGAATGCCGCGACAGCTACGGTGCACGCCCGTGGCGACCACGGCGGACGCATCGTGACCTGGTCCGCCGCGGTCGAGCGGGTGCGACCGGACAGCGAGCAGTGGAACATCGTCGTGCCACAGCTCGCAGGCAAGCGGCTCAACAGTGCTGCGGCAGGGGAACTGGTATCACGGTGGGCCGCCGAGGCGGTCGTCAGTCGCCTGGTACCCGCTTCCGGCCGGATCCTCGAGTCGGGCGACTAGCCGACGAACGGCGGAACGGCGATCTCCCCCCGAGCGATCGGCACGACCGAGCCGGCCACGGTCACCCGTACCGCCTGATTGTCCACAGCAGACACTGTGCACTCTAATGTGGATGGACGGTGGATCTCGATGCCTTGGCGCACCGTGTAGTCGGAGTCTGCGTCACCGGGCAACAGGCCGACTCCGACCAGCCATACGCCGAGGCCTAGTGCGGCTGAGCCGGTGGCGGGGTCCTCGGGCACGCCCAGACCAGTGGCGAACATCCGCGCGTGCGCCATCCGTCGCTGCGCGTCCCAGGAAAACACGTAGACATCCGCGACGCCCGCCACCGCTGTCGCCATCGCCCGGGCCACCGCGTCCGGGCGGACCGACACGTACGGGAACGAGAGACCGCACCCGGCCAGGCGTACCGGCGGGCCGGCAAGGTCTGCCTCCACTAGGCCAACCGCGGCTGCGTACCGCACCGGATCGAGTTCCGGGCCGATCGACGGCGTGCCGCCGGTCAACGTCGCCCGCCCTTCTCCGACGTACACCGGAAGCACCCCTGCCTCGCACTCCTGATGTACGGCACCAGCCGGGATCAGACCGCGCCGTACCAGTGTCACCGCGCTGCCGACGCTCGGATGACCCGCGAACGGAAGTTCCGCGGTGGGGGTGAAGATACGCAGTCGGTACGTCGCACCGTCCACTGTGGGCGGAAGTACGAACGCCGTCTCGGACAGGTGGAACTCCTGCGCCAGCGCCTGCATCTGGTCCTTGGCCAGGGACTCGGCACCGAACACCACGGCCAGCGGATTACCGGCAAACGGTCGGTCGGTGAAGACGTCCACGACCTCGTACGACAAGACGCTCATTGGCAAACTCTAATGCCTTGGGACACCAATCACCCCATTGGTTCGCACTTCTGCCGGTCTGCGCCGCCACGCCAACTACGCTGGATCCGTGACGTCCACCCGGATCTACGTCGCTCGGATCGCCGGGCTCAGTGTCTTCGACCCCAACGGGGACCTTGTCGGGCGGGTCCGCGATGTCGTTGCGCGGGTTCGCGAATCGCGACCGCCCCACGTCGTGGGGCTGGTTGCCGAGTTGCCATTGCGCCGGCGGATCTTTCTGCCGATCGGCCGGGTCGTCACCTTCGACGCCGAGGCGGTGGCGCTCGGCACCGGCACGATCAGCCTACGCCGGTTCGAGAAGCGGCCGGGTGAGCTGCTTGTCCTCGAGGAACTGCTGGACCGCCAGGTCACCATCGTGGACGGTGACATCCCGGCCACAGTGGTCGATGTGGCGATGGAGGCCGACCGGGCCGGGCAGTGGGCGTTGACCCGCGTCGCGGTGCGTCAGGTCACCGGACGGCTGAGCCGGCGGGGGCAGCTGCACCAGCTCGAGTGGGGCGAGGTACGCGGGTTGCTCGGGACCGCCCAGGCGCAGGGCACCGCATCGCTGCTCGAGATGATCGAGGACATGCGCGCGGCGGACCTCGCCAACATGCTGCAGGACATGACCGACACGCGGCGCAACGAGGTCGCCGCGGCGCTGGACGACGAACGCCTCGCCGACGTACTGGGCGAGCTGCCCGAGCGCGACCAGGTCGAGATCCTCTCCGCGCTCGACCGCGACCGGGCCGCCGATGTGCTCGAAGAGATGGACCCCGACGACGCCGCCGACCTGTTGGCAGAGCTGCCCAAGCCGGACCAGGACGAGCTACTCGACTCTGATGGAGCCCGACGAAGCCTCGCCGGTCCGGGCACTGCTGGCCTACGAACCCGGGACGGCCGGCAGCCTGATGACATCCGAGCCGGTGGTGATGACGCCGGACGCGACCGTGGCTGAGGCGCTGGCCCGGATCCGGGAGCAGCAGCTTCCACCGGCGGTCGCGGCCCAGGTCTTCGTGACCCGGGCGCCGACGGCCACACCCACCGGCCGATACCTCGGTGTCGTGCACTTCCAGCGGCTGCTGCGCGAACCGCCGTCCTCGATGGTCGGTGGCATCGTCGACAAGGGCATCGACCCGCTCGACCCGTCCACGCCGCTGGTCGAAATCACCAAGCGGCTGGCGACGTACAACCTGGTCGCCATCGCAGTCGTCGACGACACCGACCGGTTGGTGGGTGCAGTCACCGTCGACGACCTGCTCGACCACCTGCTGCCGCGCGACTGGCGCGACCGCGACCACGCCGAGCCGGTACTGCGGATCCATGACTGAGCCGCGCCGCACCGACGATCGCCCGCCCGAGGGGCGGGGCGCCGACGGGCGTTCGCGCTCCCGCCGCGATGTGCGGTTGGACCAGCCTCGCGAACGGCGGGTTCAGCTGCCCCGGTGGGACCCGGAGGCATTCGGCCGGTGGTCGGAGGCGACCGCCCGGTTCGTGGGGACGGCCAGGTTCATCGTCTACATGACCGTGGTGGTCGTGGTCTGGATCGGCTGGAACACGTTGGCACCGCCAGCCCTGCGGTTCGACCCGTACACCTTCACGTTCCTGACCCTGGTGCTGTCGCTGCAAGCCTCGTACGCCGCGCCGCTCATCTTGTTGGCGCAGAACCGTCAGGCCGACCGGGACCGGCTCGCCCTGGAGGAAGACCGGCGCCGCGCGGCGATGCAGAAGGCGGACACCGAGTATCTGTCCCGGGAGATCGCGGCGCTGCGGATAGCGCTCGGCGAAGTGGCCACGCGCGACTACCTCCGCAGCGAGATGAACCGGCTGGGCGAGGAGTTGGGCGAGACCATCGCCGACATCGGCGCTCGTGAGTTTGGTACGGCTGGTACGCCCGGTACGGCCGAGCGCACCCGGGTGCCCAAGGCGGTCCGCAAAGAGCAACGAAGGATGGCCCGCCGCACCAACCCCACGTGAGCCCCAGCTGATCTAGGGCCACGCGGGTTGGATCGATCTCCATCGACCCCGCGAAGCCCTGTCCCGGATCTGCGACAGATCGAGCCGCGCGCCACAAGGGGCAGGGCGCGCGGCTTGCGTCGATGGTCGCATCCGGTGCGGTCAAGGTCCAGCCCCGACGGCCTGGGCCGATGGCACGTTCCAGACTGCGTCGCTGGGTGACCCGGACAACCCCGGCTCTGCCGCCATCGGCGTTCATGCGCCGGCGGAACTAGCATGGGGACATGTCCGCGCCCGCTACGACTCGCGAGTCCGCCATCCTGGCCGCCCTGGCCGCAGTGCTGGACCCCGAGATCCGCCGTCCCATCACCGACCTCGGCATGGTCAAGTCGGTGACCGTGGACGACGACGGCACCGCCACGATCGCGATCCTGCTGACCGTGGCCGGGTGCCCGCTGAAGGACAAGCTCACCAGCGACATCACCGCGGCCGCGGGTGCGGTCGCCGGGGTGAGCCGGGTGGTCGTCGACTTCGGGGTCATGTCGCCGGAGCAGCGCCAGGACCTGCAGAAGAGCCTGCGCGGTCCGGCTGCGCCGCGGAGCCGGTGATCCCGTTCTCCCAGCCCTCGTCGCGGACCCGGGTATACGCGGTAGCCAGCGGCAAGGGCGGTGTGGGTAAGTCCTCGGTCACGGTGAACCTCGCCGCGGCGCTCGCGGCGAAGGGACTCTCCGTCGGCGTTGTCGACGCCGACATCTACGGCCATTCGGTGCCGCGGATGCTCGGCACTGTCGGCACGCCCCACCCAGGTCGAAGATATGATCATGCCGCCCCAGTCGCACGGGGTGAAGGTGATCTCGATTGGGATGTTCACGTCGGGTAACGCCGCCGTGGTGTGGCGGGGCCCGATGCTGCACCGGGCACTGCAGCAGTTCCTCGCCGACGTGTACTGGGGCGACCTCGACGTTCTCCTGCTCGACCTGCCGCCGGGCACGGGCGACGTCGCGATCTCCCTGGCTCAGCTCCTGCCGAGCGCCGAGATCATCGTGGTGACGACGCCACAGATGGCGGCGGCCGAGGTCGCCGAGCGGGCCGGCGCGATCGTGCAGCAGACCCACCAGCGGCTCGTCGGTGTGGTGGAGAACATGTCGTGGCTCGAGCTTCCCACCGGTGAACGGATGGAGATCTTCGGCACTGGCGGCGGGGCGTCCGTGGCGGCGACGCTCTCCCGGATGGTTGGAGCGGAGGTCCCGCTGCTGGGCCAGATCCCACTGGACACCCGGGTTCGGGAGGCCAGCGACGTCGGGATGCCCATCGTGCTCACTGAACCGGACGCACCCGCGGCTGCTCGCGCTGGCTGCGATCGCCGACCGCCTAGCCGTGCGCCGCGAGTCCCTCGCCGGCAAATCCCTGGGCCTCGCCCCCGCCCGCAAGTAACCATCCGCGCCCCTCCGATCTTGGACTTAAGCGCGCAGTTCGATCTTCATCCGTGCGCTTTTCTCCAAAGTCACCGAGTGGGTCTCGGCCCGTGAGACGCTGCCGCGAATCAACTTGGGGCGGGCTGGCCAAAAAGCCGCGCGGCACACCCGAGCGAAGCGAGGGGCAGTAGCTCAACGAGGGCCAGAAACTACGTGGCGTCGTCGTCGTAGGCGTCGCGATGGCGGCCCGTCGCTTCGGGGAGCTCGCCGGCGGGGCGGCGAAGACCGCCGTCGACGTCCGAGGCGATCCCCCGTACGTCGCGAGCGACGTCGTCGAAGGGACGCCGGAGGTTGGCCTCGTCCTCCTCGGAGAGGAGGTGCTTGCGGATGAACGTCTTCGGGTGCAGATCCTCGATCTTCACGTCGGTGCCCAGCTCACGGCTGAGGTCGTCGGTGGCGTTACGGGCCATGGCACGAAGGCCACGGAGCATCCGCATGCCTTCAGAGATCACCTTCGGCAGCCGCTCTGGACCGAAGATGAACAGCCCGATCAGGGCGAGGGAGATGATCTCCCACATGTTCAGGTTCGAGAACATCGCCCCTCCTCCCGTTGCGCCACAAGACTACGCAGCTTGGCCCGCGTCGTCACCCAGCGGTTCCCAGGCCGGAGACGGCGGGCACGGTCAGTTGGCGTCGGCGGCGAGGACCACGTTTGCCGCCTGGGTGGTGGAGCCACGGCGGTACATCAGACTCACCGTCGTACCCGGGTCGTAGCGACGAACCATCGCGATGAGATCGTGCGGCGCCTCGACCAGGTGTGTGCCGATACGCACCACTACGTCACCGGCACGGAGTCCGGCCGCCGCAGCCGGACCGCCCGCGACCACAGCAGTGATCTTCACGCCACCACCCGGTCCGGAGTTCGAGTCGAACTCGGCGCCCACGACCGTACGGCGGGCCTTGCCGGTGTCGATGATTTCCGTGGCGACCCGCACGGCGTGGTTGATCGGAATGGCGAACGCAATGCCGATGTTGCCGGTCTCTGATCCGTCCTCGATCAGCGACTTGATCACTGAGTTGATGCCGACGACCCGGCCCGCGTAGTCGAACAGCGGACCACCGGAGTTGCCACGATTGACCGCCGCGTCCGTCTGGATCGCGGCGTAGTAGCGCTGAGTGCCGCCGACGTCACGGGTCTCGATGGTGCGGTCCAGAGCGCTGACAATGCCGGACGTGACGGTCCCGGGCAGGGCCAGCGGAGCTCCGATGGCAAACACGGCATCGCCGACCTTGACCGTGTCGGAGTCAGCGAAGTGCACCGGGGTCAGGTTGTCGCGGGCCACCTTCAGCACGGCCAGATCCGACTCGGGCTCCCGGCCTACCAAAGTGGCTGCCAGCGTCGTGTTGTCGGACAGCGTGACCGTGAGGCCGTGGTCGGCGACTCCGGAGATCACATGCTCGTTCGTCAGGATGTATCCGGCCTCGCTGATCACGAAACCGGAGCCGAGGCTGCTGCCGTGGTTCGACGCAGCGGACACCGTGACCACGCTCGGCATGACCAGCGGCACCATGGCGGGCAGCGAGCCCGGGATGTTCGGCGCGGGCGGGGCGCCGCGGGGGTTCCCGAGCGTGATCGGCTGCTCCCGTGAGGTGGCAGCCACGTAGCCCAGCGTGCCACCTAGGGCACCGGCCAGCAGGCCCGTGATGACGGCGACCAGCACCAGCGACCGCATGGCGACTCCGGCCGGTCCCGGCGCGGGCAACGGCGCCGGCGGTGGCTCGGTAGCGGGTGCCGTCGTCATGATCACCGCTTCCGAGCCAGGGTCACGCCAGGGGTCGTTGAGGGCATCGGACCACCACGGCTGTCCCGAACTGCCCGTCACGCCCGTCACCTCCCGGATCACCCCACACCTCGAAGCGTCAACGCAACTCTGGAATCCTGTAGCTCAAGAATGGCATGCTCGGACCCTGCCAAGGGCGGCCATGGTTTGCATAGGCTCCTGCGCGACACCCCATCTCGCTCGGCCCTCTCGAACGTCACCCCCAGGAGGCGGCCATCGACGTCGACCCTTCGCCCTCGACCGCCGATATCGAGTCCGGTCCGATCGACCCCGTGGTGCTGCACACCATGAGCTGGTCCGCGGAGTTCGCAGTGGAGTGTGTCGCGCCGCCAACCGGCGTCGCACTGCGGAGATGGGCGAAAACCACCGGAGCCCGGAGCATGGTCGAGATCGGGACCGGCCTTGGCGTGAGCGGACTGTGGCTGCTGCAGGGGCTGCCACCCAATGCCGTACTGACCACCATCGACGCCGAATCGGACCATCACGCGATGGCCCGGCAATCCTTCGCCGCGGCAGGTCATGGGCCGCCCCGCACCCGCCTGATCACCGGGCCGGCCAGCCAGATCCTGCCGCGGTTGGCCGACGGCGCGTACGACCTCGTCTTCGTCGATGTGGACTCGGCTGATCATCCAATGTGTACGGTTGCGGCCCACCGTATCTTGCGCGCGGGCGGCCAGCTGGTAGTGCACCGACCGGCCGAGGAGGTACGCCTGAGCGTGCCGGAGTGGTCCGAGCTTCCGCTCGGCCCGGAGCTGGTCTGCGCCACGAAGACCTGAGCCGTGCGTCAGAGCGACTGAAGCCAGCGCAGCAGGATCCGCACGCCCCAGCCGGTGGCACCCTTCACCAGCAACCCATCGTTGCGGTCGATCCATGATGGTGCGGACATGTCGATGTGCGCCCACCGGTCGCGGCGGTCGCCGGCGAACTCGCGCAGGAACAGGGCGGCCACCACGGCGCCGGCCTGGGACGGCTGCCCGATGTTCGCAAGGTCGGCCACGTCGCTGCGCAGCAGGCCCGTGTAGTCGTCCGGCATCGGCAGCGGCCACACCGGCTCGCCCGACTCATCGCCAGCTGCCTGCAGCGCATCGCAGAGCGCGGCGTTGTCGCTGAACAGCGCCGCGGTCCGCTTGCCCAGTGCGACGTGCTGGGCGCCGGTGAGCGTGGCGAGGTCGACCAGGTAGTCCGGCTTGTAGCGCTTGGCGCCGTAGGCGAGGGCGTCGGCGAGCACCAACCGGCCCTCGGCGTCGGTGTCGAGAATCTCCGTGGTGGCTCCGCCGTAGTGGCGGATCACGTCGCCGGGGCGCATCGCCGACCCCGACACCATGTTCTCGGCCAGTGGTGCGAGCGCGGTAACCCGCACCGGAAGCTCCAGGTCGGCCGCACCGAGCACCGCCGCACATACTGCGGCCGCACCGCCCATGTCCTTGCGCATGAGCTTCATGGCGTCCAGCGGCTTGATCGAGATGCCCCCGGAGTCGAAACAGATCCCCTTGCCCACCAGAACGACATGGGTACGGGCGCCGCGGGGTCGCCAGGAGAGCTCGACCAGTCGCGGTGGGCGGGGGGACCCGTTGCCGACCGCGAGCACCCCACCAAACCCGGACGCGGCCAAAGCGACCTCGTCGAGGACAGCGACCGAAACGCCCTTGCGCCGGGCCGCCGCGTTGGACAACCGGTCGGCCAACCACCGCGGCGACTTCTGCAGGCTCGGAGTGTTGGTCAGGTCGCGCGCGAGCACGACTGCGTCGGCGACCGCGCGGGCCTGCGCCACAGCGGCCCGGACGGTGTCGGCAGCATCGGTGGACGCGTGCGCAATCGTGATCCGGCGCAGTTTGCGGTTGGTGGCCGGTTCGGAGCCGAGGCTGGAACTGGTAGGCAGCGAGCCACGCGCCGAGGGCGAACTCCCGTGCGGCGGCGCCGGTCGGATCTTCGGGCATGGCGACTGTGACCGAGGCCAGCCGTTCGGAGGCGGTCGTGGCGACCGCCGCTCCGGCGTCGCGCCAGCCACCCGCGTCGCCGTCTCCGATGCCGACGAGCACCAGGTGGGCCGGGTCCCGGGTCGGCCTGGCCAGGATGTGCGCGGATCCGGCGCTGCCCCGGTGGCTCACGTCGAGGAGGAACTCGACGATCTCCGCCTGGACCCGCGGAGCGAGCGGCCAGTCGGTGCGCACGAGCACGCCGCCCTCGTCACCGGCGCGGACGGGCAGCGCCACGGCCGCCCCTCGGGCACCGATCGCGGATACGGCGATGTCGAGCACGTCACAGCCTCTTCTGGGGCAAGGTTGGCGGGTTCAGCGGGATCGGCACGGATCGACCACACATGACTCCGCAGACAATAGATCGCCGCTTCGGGCACCCGACGCCGGTATGGCGCCCGAGTACCCGAAGCGGCGATCAACCAAAGTGGTGATCAGTGGCAATTGATCTGGGTGAGCGAGGTATCAGCCGACAGCAGTCTTGAGCGCCTCGCCGAGCGCCGTCGCCTCATCCGGCGTCATCTCCACGACCAGCCGGCCGCCACCCTCGAGTGGCACGCGCATGACGATGCCGCGGCCTTCCTTGGTGACCTCCAGCGGGCCGTCACCGGTCCGCGGCTTCATCGCCGCCATTTTGTCTCCCCTCGCGCCTCTTGCCTTATGCCGCCGGGCCAACCCGCCGGTACTGCGCTGCCGACCCGTAGACGCGGGGCCGCGCGGCCTCGGCGTCACTGATCGGCGACGACTCAATCCGGGCACACCCGCCGACGAACTTTCCCGCCGTACGGCCGTGCCAGCAGATGATTTTCCCTGATGGACACCCCCAGCCCCAAACGGGGCCGGCCATGTTGTGACAGATGTTGTCATTTGTGACTGCGCACTGTCACAATGAACGCTTCATGCAGGCTCGCTCGGCGCTCTTCGATCTCTTCGGCGACCATCTACGCACACGCGGCGGTCGCGCGCAGGTTGCTGCCTTGGTACGGCTCCTCGGCCCACTCGACGTTGCCGCCCCGGCCGTCCGAACCGCGATCTCCCGCATGGTCCGCCAAGGTTGGCTGCTCCCGGTCCGGGTGGCCGGCGGACCCGGATACCAACTCTCGGTCCGCGCCGTGCAGCGACTCGACGAGGCCGCGGCGCGGATCTACCGTACCGGCCGGCCGAGCTGGGACGGCCGATTCGACCTTGTGGTCCTGACGCCGCCGGAGCGCCGCACCGAGCGGGCCCGGATCACCGCCACGCTGTCGTACCTCGGGTACGGCCGGCTCGACCCGGCGACGTGGGTGGCGCCTCGTGCCGCCGACGAGGTCGACTCCCTGCTCAAGGAAGCCGGGATCAGTTTCGAGCGGTTCACCGCCACCCACGCCGCGGGCACGTCCGGCGCCGCGGCGCTGGTACGTCGGGCCTGGGACCTCGATGCCCTGGCCGCGGCCTACGGTGACTTCGTGGCCAGTCAAGATCCCGCGATGGCCGCGATCACCCGGCACAGCGCGGACGAGACCGCCTACGCAGCACGGTTCCGGCTGGTGCACGGATGGCGCGCGTTCCTGTTCCGGGATCCACAATTGCCGCCCGCGCTGCTCCCGGCGCCCTGGCCCGGCGCGGCCGCGGCCGACTTCTTCGACCGGCACGAGGCACGGCTGCGGCCCGCGGCCGACCGGTACGTGGAGTCCTGTCTGTCGCGTCTGACGCTTTCCGCTGCGCCGATCTGCCTGACCTGGAAGGACCGCTATGACCGACGTGCTGCTCGTTGACCGTACCGACGGAGTCGCCACGCTCACCCTGAACCGACCAGACTCGATGAACTCCCTCGACATCGCGCTCAAGCTGGCTCTGCGCGAGGCAGTGGAGTCGGCGGCGGCTGATCCGGAGGTACGCGCGGTGGTGTTGGCGGGCGCCGGTCGGGCGTTCTGCGTCGGCCAGGATCTCAAGGAGCATGTGGCCACTTTGGACAGTGGTGGTCCACCGCTCAACACTGTGCAGGAGCACTACAATCCGCTGGTACGGGCGCTGGCCACCATGCCCAAACCAGTGGTCGCCGCGGTACGCGGGATGGCCGCCGGGGCCGGGGCGTCGCTTACCTTCCTGGCCGACTTTCGCATCGGTGGGCCACGAACCGCGTTCCTGATGGCGTTCGCGAACGTCGGCCTCGCCGCCGACAGCGGTGCATCGTGGAGCCTGCCCCGACTGGTCGGCCACGCCAAGGCAACCGAGTTGCTCATGCTCGCCGAGACCGTTCCGGCGACCGACGCGCACCGCATCGGTCTGCTCAACCGCCTTCTCGACGACGACGACGCGGTGCTGCCGACGGCGCAGGAACTGGCCGCCCGACTCGCCGCCGGGCCGACCGTGGCGTACGGCATGATCAAGCGTCAGCTGCGGGTCGGGTCGTCCGGCACACTCGACGAGGCCCTCGCCGAGGAGGCCATCGTGCAGGCGCTCTGCGGCGAGACGGCCGACCACCGCAACGCCACGGCCGCCTTCGTGGCCAAGACCAAGCCCGTCTTCACCGGCAGGTGAACCGGCCCGCAACGGTTCCGCGCGGGTCCCTTGATCGCCGGGTTCCGACAGATCGTGCAGCGGCACTGCGTGATCTGCCGGAACGCGCAGATCAAGGTGGAACGGACAGCGCGATTCAGTCGTCGTCCTCTTCGGGGTCGAGGTTGGTGACGGCACCGAGCACAAACGCCTGCATGGCTAGTTCGTCACCGCGTGGCCAGACGTACGCCGGAAGCTCACGCGGGCCGAGCCTGTCCACGTACGTCCAGAACTCCCGTACCGCCTCGGCCCGCGTGGGCGCCTCGATCGGCAGTGCCACACTGACGAACCACTCGGTACGGCCGGCGGCACCGGGGTCGACCTCTGTCAGTACGCTCTCGAGTCTCCGGTACGCCCCGGCGGCCATCGGGCTCAGACCGAGCCGGGTGGGCTCGGGTATCGCGTCGACGGGTACCTGCGGTGCTTCGTCGAGCATCCGGGTGCGGTACTCCACCAGAACCTGACCGGACTCGTCCACCCCGATGACCTGCCCCAGGCCGAACAGCACGGTCGGCTCGCCGGCCGCGATCAATGCCACTGCATCACCGGCTGCGGCTACGCCGACTGCACCCGGATCGACCACGATCACATCCCGGGCGTAGAGCCGCTCCGTGGCGAACTGCTCCTCGCTCACGACGCCGGCCCAGTGTTCCTGGCCCTCGCCTTGGCTCGGGCGGCGCCGGCGCTCTTCACCCATGCCCTCATCTCATCACGGCGGGACGTGACACCCATCGACGTGGTCGTCGACCATGCCCGTCGCCTGCATGAGCGCGTAAGCCGTCGTCGGTCCGACGAACCGGAACCCGCGTTTCTTGAGCTCCTTGGCCATCGCGGTCGACTCGGGAGTCAGCGCCGGCGCGTCGGCCAACGCGGGCAGCCGCCGGGGACGAGGCGGTGGGGCGAAGGACCAGAGCAGGGACGAAAGTCCGTCCGGCAGTTGCGCTACCGCCTTCGCATTCTGGATCGCCGCGTCGATCTTGGCGCGGTTGCGGACGATGCCCGCGTCGGCCAGCAGCCTCGAGATGTCCTTGGCACCGAACCGGGCCACCCGGTCGACGGCGAACCCGGCGAACGCGGCCCGGAACGCCTCTCGCTTGCGCAGGATCGTGAGCCAGGACAAGCCGGACTGGAACGCCTCGAGGGTGAGCTTCTCGTAGAGCCGATTGTCATCGTGGACCGGACGGCCCCACTCGTCGTCGTGATACGCGATGTACTCCGGCGTAGAGGCTGCCCACGAGCAGCGAGCCAACCCATCGGCTCCGATCACCAGATCTGCCACGTCGCCACGGTAGCCGCGACCCCCGACAAGGCCTGACCCCGACAGACGCGAGACGGAGTGGGTTACGGCAAGGCGCCGGACTCGACCAGCCGAGCAAACCGCCGCAGCGCGAGGTTGAGGCTGGCCTTCGATCCGGGCCACAACAGCGGCCAGGCGATCTTGCCCAACAGCCCGGCCGGTACCTGGAACCATTCGTGCCAGACCATCTGGGTACGGCCTCCGCCAAGCGGCGTGCAACGCATCACGCCGGGTCCACGCAACAGCGTGCCCGTGTGCACGACGCGGACCTCGTACGGCGGGTCCACCCGGTCCACCCGCATCTGGTCCCGCAGCACCGCTGGGCCAACCGAGGTGACGGCCTCGATCAGGCTGCCCTGACCGCCGTCGCCCTCGACCACCCGGACCTTGGTCATCGGGATCCACTCACCCTGCCGTTCCCAGGCCGTGAACGCGGCATAGACCCGATCGACCGGTGCATTGACCACCACCGTCGCGGTGACCTCACCGCTTCCGGGCTGGCCGGGATCCGGCCGCCGCTCAGCCATGCGGCGCCGGCCGGTCCACGGAATCGGTGGCAGTGTTGTCGGATGCCTCGGCACCGTCGGACGCCCCGGCACCGTCGGACGCCCCGGCACCGTCGGACGCCCCGGCACCGTCGGACGCCCCGGCACCGTCGGACGCCCCGGCACTGTCAGATGCCGACGCGTCAGTCGTGTCGCCGAGGTCGTCCCTGGGCTCCGGTCGCCGGCGCAGCGAGCCTTCGCGGGGCAGGTCCTCCGGTTCGACATCCGTCGTGGCGGGTTCCGTGTCGGCCGGGGCGGCCTCGGCCGTACCCGGCGGTGAGTCGGCCGTACGAACGAAGTCCTGGACGTCGTCCTCATCGGGCTCTTCGTACCCGGGCTCCTCGGCCAGCCGGTGCTTGGCCGCGCGGTCGTCGGTTGGCGGCATGCGATCCGCCTGCGCCGGCAGCGGACCGGCGGCGGACTCGCGCGCCTTGCGCAGAAGCTCGGCATCCTCGGTCCGACCCTCGCGCAGCGCGATCACCTCAGCCTCGAGTACGGCGATCATCTCGTCCTTGTATCCCAGGTCGTACGCCGTGCGCCGAAGCACGCGGTCCACCTGCGACATCCGGTACCCACGCAGTCCGGTGTCGAACCGAACATCCTTGAGGTCAAACTCGGAAAGGGAACGGTTGTTCGGCAGCGGGCGGGCCCGGCCGTCCGGGTCGACCGCGGACATGCCCGGGTCGTCGCCGGAGAGCAGCGAGATCACGCCGAAGACCAGGCCGGCGATGACGAGCACCACCACCAGGACCAGGAACACCGTAGCCATGACGCCGATCGTGGCACGAGCCAATCAGCAACGGCGACCCGGGCTCAGCCGGAGGACGGCTCGGAGAACGCGATCGACAGTTCTACCAGCTGGGTCCGGTTCCAGCGCAGGTACATCTGCCCGGTGCCGCCGGCGTCCCATTCGAACGATGCCTTGACGGCATCGGTGCCGACCTCCTCCATGTCGATCAAGGCCATGGTGTCGGTGGCGGGCTGGCTGGCGTACGCCTCGGCGATCGCGGGCCGGCCGACGAACGGCCCGAGTGGAAAGTCATCGAACCGCATCACCGCGTCGTCGGCGAAGGTGGCCAGGAACGGGTTGTAGTCGCCAGTCGACACCGCTTCGTTGAAGAGCTCAACGTGCCGCTCCAGCAACGCCCGTAGGTCAGCCTCCGCCACGATCGGCACGCTATCCGAAGGTTTCGACCGCGTCGAGTGCTTCGTCCATAACACGCGCGACATGAACCGTGCTGAGAGCCGGCGCCCGGACGAATCCAGCCGCTACCAATCCCTCCAGCCAGGCCAGCAAGCCGGCGTAGAAACCGTCCACATCGAGCAGCACGATCGGCTTGTCGTGCAGGCCGAGGGTGGCCGTGGTCCAGACCTCGAACAGCTCGTCGAGCGTGCCCAGCCCTCCGGGCAGCACCAGGAACGCGTCGGCGCGGTCGACCATCACGGTCTTTCGGGCGGCCATGCCGTCGGTGATCACCAGCTCGTCGGCGTCGCGGTCGGCCACCTCCAGGTCCACCAGGCTCTGCGGAATCACACCGAGGGTGTGCCCACGTCCGGCCCGTGCCCCGCTCGCGAGGGTGCCCATCATGCCGACCCGGCCGCCGCCGGAGATGACCTGGTGGCCGCGTGCGGCCAGGGCGGCCCCGACCTCCCGGGCCAGGTCGAGCCAGCGCTGATCGATGTCGTTCGACGAGGCGCAGAAGACGCAGACAGCCGCCACGGGTCAGCCCGTCGCGCCGGGGTCGGCGGCCGCACCGATGTGTGCCACGGCGTCGTCCACGTCGTCGGTCAGGTAGAGCAGGTCGAGATCGTCGGGGCCGATCCAGGCCCGGGTGCGCGCATCGCCTCCCGCATCCAGTCGATCAGGCCCTGCCAGTAGTCGGTGCCGAGCAGCACCACCGGGAACCGAGTCACCTTCCGGGTCTGCACCAGCGTCAGCGCCTCGAACAGCTCATCCAGCGTGCCGAAGCCGCCCGGGAGCACACAGAACGCCTGGGCGTACTTCACGAACATGGTCTTGCGCACGAAGAAGTAGCGGAAGTGGATCCCAATGTCGATGTGGCCATTGAGGCCCTGCTCGTACGGCAGCTCGATGCCCAGGCCGACCGACAGCCCGCCCGCATCCATCGCGCCCTTGTTGGCCGCCTCCATGACGCCGGGACCGCCACCGGTGATCACCGCGTAGCCGGCGGCCGCCAGCGCACCGCCCAGCCGTTCGGCGAGCTCACACTCGAGACTGTCGGGTTTGGACCGGGCCGAGCCGAACACGCACACCGCCGGCGGCAGCTCAGAGAGGGTGTCGAAGCCCTCCACAAACTCGGACAGGATCCGCAGGCTGCGCCAGGCGTCCTTCTGCTTCCAGTCGGCCCGGCCGCGCGAGTCGAGCAGGCCTTCGTCCGCGGTCATGCTCGGGATCGCGTCGCCCCGCAGGGTCACGTTTCCTCGGCGGCGCTCCGGCTCTGCTCGGTCCGGCGGCTTCTGCACCATGGGCTCACGGTAACGAAACCCACGCACCGCGTCCGTTGCGACCGGCGACATGATCGCTGTCCACACCACCGAGCGACCTCCACGCGCGGCATTCCAGCGCCGGTCGTTCCCAGTGACCTTGACTAGAGATCACCGTGTCGCGGTCGCGCACCGGCCCGCGTACCTGACTTCCGAGTTGTTCACAGTGACCATGGTGCCGAGACCATGGTGCCGAGACCATGGTGCCGAGACCCTGGTGCCGAGACCTGGTGCCGAGACCTTGGTGCCGAGACCTTGGTGCCGAGACCCTGGTGCCGAGACCACTGGTGCCGAGACCCTGGTGCCGAGACCTTCGTGCCGAGACCTTGGTGCCGACGACCGCCGGGACGAACGGAGGGGGTCAGCCGGCGAGCCACCGGCGCAGCACCGCCGCGCCCTCAATGATCTTGCTGACCTCGACGTGCTCGTCCTTGGTGTGCGCAAGATTCGGGTCGCCTGGGCCGAAGTTCAGCGCGGGGATGCCGAGGCCGGCGAAGCGCGCGACGTCGGTCCAGCCGAGCTTCGCCACTGGCGCCGATCCGACGGCAGTGATGAAGTCCTGGGCGGGGATGGCGGCCAGGCCGGGCAGCGCCCCGGCCACGGCTTCGACCACGTCCACGGTGTACCCAGCGAAGAACTCCCGCAGAAATGCCTCGGCATCGGCGGGACCGCGATCCGGCGCGAACCGGTGGTTCACATCGATCTCGCACCGGTCCGGTATGACGTTACCGGCGACACCACCTCGGATATAGACGGCGCTCAGTGCCTCGCGGAACTCACACCCGTCGATGACGACCCGTCGCGATTCGTAGTCGGCCAGGCGGCGCAGCACCTCGGCCGCGCCGTGGATGGCGTTGACTCCGCGCCACGGGCGGGCCGCGTGCGCCCGGCGGCCCTCAATCCGTACCACCGCACGGATCGAGCCCTGACAGCCCGCCTCGACCAAGCCGTACGTCGGCTCGAGCAGGATGGCGAAGTCGGCCGCGAGCCACTCGGGATGGCTCTGGCTGATCTTGTTCAGGCCGTTGCGTTCGGCGTCAATCTCTTCGCAGTCGTAGAACAGGTACGTCACGTCGAAGACGGGTTCGGCCACGCTCATAGCCAGGTGTAGGGCCAATGCCGAGCCGCTCTTCATGTCTGAGGTACCGCAGCCGTACAGCAGATCTCCGTCCAAAGTGGATGGGAAGTTGTCGTTGAGCGGCACGGTGTCCAGGTGACCGGCGAGGATCACCCGCTGCGCCCGGCCGAGGTTGGTGGCGGCTCGCACGACGTTTCCCACCCGGTCCACGGTGAGGTGCGGGGCGGTCCGCAGCGCCAGCTCCACCGCGTCCGTGATCTCCTTCTCGTCGCCGGATACCGACTCGATGTCGACCATCGCGCGGGTCAACATGACCGGATCGGCGAGTACGTCGGCCTGCCACGGGGATTGCAGTGGGGACTGTGACGCCATGCCGGAAGGCTACCGGGTAGCCTCAGCAGCCATGACGCTGACGCAGCCCGCCTGGGGTCTGGGCCTGGCAACGTTCGCTGGCGACCAGGTGCTCGACGCTTGGTTTCCTCGGCTCGGACTCGGTCCGGCGCCCGATCTGGACCCGACGCCGGTGCCAGGTGAACCGTTGTCGGCAGTCGAAAGCGCGAAGCTGCTCGGGCTTCCGCCCGGTACGGTCGGGCCGCGCCAGCTGCCCGGGATCCGCACCGCCGGCGTGCTCGTCGTCACCGGATCCCTGGCCGACGCGCCGAAAGACACCCTCGACGTCTGGCTCCGGCTGCACCTGTTGTCCACGCGTCACATCAAGCCACATGACGCCAACGTCGAGGGCGTATTCGGACTGCTGAGCAACGTGGCATGGACCTCGGCTGGGCCGTGCCCGCCGGAACGGGTCGACGAGCTGCGGGTGCTCGAACGGGCGGCGGGCAGGGTGCTCTCGGTGTTCGGGGTGGACAAATTCCCGCGGATGACCGACTACGTGGTGCCGTCAGGCGTACGGATCGCCGACGCGGACCGGGTACGGCTGGGAGCTCACCTCGCAGCCGGCACCACCGTCATGCACGAGGGGTTCGTGAACTTCAACGCCGGTACGCTCGGAACGTCCATGGTGGAGGGTCGCATCGTGGCGGGCGTGGTGGTCGGCGACGGGTCGGACATCGGCGCCGGCGCATCCATCATGGGAACGCTCAGCGGCGGCGGCAAGGAGATCATCCGGATCGGCGAGCGGTGCCTGCTCGGCGCCAACGGCGGCATCGGCATCTCGCTCGGCGATGACAGCGTGGTCGAGGCCGGCCTCTATGTGACCGCCGGTTCGAAGGTGACCCTCCCCGACGGGCGGGTGGTCAAGGCCCGGGAGCTGTCCGGCGTACCGGGCCTGCTGTTCATCCGTAACTCGGTCACCGGCGCGATCGAGGCTCGGCCGCGCACCGGCGGCGGAATCGCTCTCAACGCGGCGCTGCACGCCAACGACTGACTGACAGCTCAGTCGACGGGTGCCAGCGGGCGGACGCCGGGACCGGGCTGTGGCCGGATCGCGCGCGGCACGAGCGCGTGCCCGTCCGCGCAACGCATCTCGATCTGGACCGGCGCGCCGCAGTCGCGGTGGGTGAGCGCGACGGGCGAGCCGTCGGGGTCGCCCAGGTACCGGTCGCCCCACTCGAGCAACGCCGCCAGCACCGGGTAGAGGTCGAATCCCTTGTCGGTGAGTCGGTACTCGTCGCGGCTCCGGGCGCCCGGCTCCCGGTATGGCGCCCGACGCAGCAGTCCGTGCTCGACCAGCGTCGCGAGTCGGTTGGTCAGCACCTGGCGCGGGATGGTCGTTCGCACCCGCATGTCCTCGAACCGCCGGATGCCCATGAACACCTCGCGCAGCACGAGCACCGACCATTTCTCGCCGATGATCTCCATGGCCCGGCCGATGGTGCAATTCTCCGCCGACCACGCCAGCGCAATCGGTCGCGGACTCGCGACAGCTGTCATGTGACGAAATCTACGTCTACTTGACAGACTCAGCAAGACTCGAGCCAATCTAAGTCCATGTTTGAGACGCAGATCGCGCCGCCGTCGAGACGCGCACGGAGCCGGCCCGGACGCGGACCTACTCCTGGTCCGATCCGCGGGCCACCGCCGACGTCATCGGCAAGCTCAGCGGCGTGGAGACACTGCGCGCCATCGGCGTCGGGCACCTGCCCGCGCCCCCGATCATGCACACGCTGGGCATGGCCGGCATCGACGTCGACGAAGGCAAGATCACTTTTACCATGCGGGCGCAGGAGTTCCATTACAACCCGCTCGGCACTGTCCATGGTGGAGTGATGTCGACCTTGCTCGACTCCGCCGCCGGATGCGCCGTGCACTCCACCCTGCCGGCCGGGTGGGGCTACACATCGCTCGACCTCAACGTGAAGTTCCTACGACCGGTCACAGTGGACTCCGGCGTGCTCCGCTGCGAAGGCACCGTCGTCAACCGCGGTCGCACCACCGCACTGGCCGAGGCCCGGCTCCTCGACGAAAAGGGTCGCCTGGTCGCGCACGCCACCTCGACCTGCCTGCTCTTCGAGATCCCGGCCTGACGGGCCCCGACTCGCGGCGATCTTGGAGATATCGGGGTGATCAGAGATCAAACCACGCCGATAGCTCCAAGATCGCGAGAGAAGGAACCGAGGCAAGATCAGGCGGCGAGGCGGACGGTGGCGGCAGTGATGCGCTCGTCCGTGGCGGTCAGCGCGAACCTCACGTGTCGCTGGCCCGCCGGCCCATAGAAGGCACCAGGTGCCGCCAGGATCCCCCGGTCTGCTAGCCACTCCACCGTCGACCAGCAGTCCTCGCCTCGGGTCGCCCAGAGGTAGAGCCCGGCCACGGAGTGGTCCACTGTGAACCCGGAGGCGACTATCGCGGCTCGAAGCCGTTCCCGGCGCGCCGCATAGACGGCCCGCTGCTCCCGCGCGTGGGCCGGATCACCGAGGGCAGCGACCATAGCCGCCTGGACGGGTGCCGGAACCATGAAGCCGGCGTGTTTGCGAACCGCCAGCAGCTCCCCCACGATGGCCGGATCGCCGGCCACGAAGCCGGCTCGGTAACCCGCCAGGTTGGACCGCTTGGACAGCGAGTGCACGGCGAGCACGCCCTGGTACGACCCCTCGCACACGTCCGGCGACAGGATCGAGACCGGATCACGCTCCCAGCCGAGCTCCAGGTAGCACTCGTCGCTCGCGACCACCGCCCCGATAGAGCGGGCCCAGTCGACCACCTTGCGGAGGTGCTCGGCGGGAAGGACCTTGCCGTCCGGGTTCCCCGGTGAGTTGACCCAGACCAGCCGTACCCGGGGAGTGGGGCCGACCCCGACGATCGAGTCCGACCGCAGCACGCTGGCGCCGGCGAGGCGGGCGCCAACCTCGTACGTCGGATAGCACACCGTCGGTATGACCACGGTGTCTCCGGGGCCGAGGCCGAGCTGGGATGGCAGTGCGGCCACCAGCTCCTTGGAGCCGATCGTGGGCAAAACCGCATCCGTGCCGACGGTCGCCGCGCATCGGTCCGCGAGATAGGAGACCAGCGCGGCCCGCAGCTCGGGCGTACCGGCGGTCTGCGGGTAACCCGGTGCGTTCGCGGCCTTCGCGAGCGCCTGCTGGATCACCGTCGGTACCGGGTCGACCGGGGTCCCGATCGACAGGTCCACCAGACCGTCGGGGTGCGCGCTCGCCCGGGCCTTGGCCGACTCGAGGAGGTCCCAGGGAAAGTCTGGCAGACCCTCGGAGACCGGTCCGGCCCGCAGCGAGGCAGACACCTTGGTCAGTGCTCGTGTTCCTGCGGCGGTAGGGCAGCGATGAACTCCACGTCCTTGTCGATCTTACCGACCTTGGAGGCGCCGCCCGGCGAGCCGATGCCCTCGAAGAACGAGTAGTTCGCGGCGGTGTAGTCCTTCCACTGCTCCGGCACGTCGTCCTCGTAGAAGATCGCCTCAACCGGGCAGACAGGCTCACAGGCACCGCAGTCGACGCACTCGTCGGGGTGGATGTACAGCATCCGGTTGCCCTCGTAGATGCAGTCGACCGGGCACTCCTCGATGCACGCCTTGTCCAGCAGGTCCACGCATGGCTCGGCGATGATGTATGTCACCGGTGGTCCTTCCCTCGACCCACAGCGATTAGCGATTCCTGGGATACGGCACGAACTCCCGCATCCGACCCCAGCCTAATATCCCCTGGGGACGACGACATGACCGCGTACCGCAGATCGGAAGATGGCGTGCTCCAGGCCGGTGATGTCGGCCACCGCGTGGTGGTCCGGCGGCGTACTGAGCGGCGGACTGACCGACGTACTGGGCGAGCTGACGCTGCTTGATGAGGACCGGCTCGTGGTCCGGACCGAGGCAGGTACGGATCAGGAGATCCCACTCGCCGACGTCGTCGCGGCCAAGCGCATCCCGACCGGGCCGGCGCGTTACTCCGAAATTCTCGCGCTGGAACGGATCGCCAACCGGGCCTGGCCCGCGCCCGAGATCGAGCTGCTCGGCGGATGGCTGCTGCGTGCCGCCGACGGCTGGACCAACCGGGCAAATTCCGCCCTGCCGCTGGGAGATGCGGGCATCTCGCTCGCGGAGACGGCCGACGCCTGCCGAGACTGGTACACCGAGCGCGGCCTCACCCCCAAGATCACCGTTCCGTTACCGGTCCGTCGCGACGTCGCCCGGCACCTGGATGCGGCGGGTTGGACCGCTCAGCCGCTGGTACTCGTGCAGACCGCGCCGCTGGCCGGCATGATCGACGCGGGGCCATCGCCTCAGGTGGAGCTGCGGGAGCGGCCGTCCGCGGAGTTCCTCGCCGTGATCCGGGCACGCAAGGCAGCCCTACCGCCGTCGGCGGAGCACGTCCTGACGGCGGTTCCGGCCGTACGGTTCGCCGAGGTCCGAACCGAGGACGGCAGCTCTGCTCGCCATCACTCGCGGCGCCGTGATCGAGGACTGGCTGCACATCGGCCTGGTCGAGGTCGTACCCGAGGCTCGGCGCCGCGGACTGGCTCGGGCCGCGTCGGCGGCGCTCGCCGATTGGGCCCGCGGCCTCGGCGCGACCCGGGCGTTCCTGCAGGTCGAGGAGGCCAACGAAGCCGCGGTACGGCTGTACGCACGCCTCGGTTGCCACACCCATCACACGTACCTGACCTACCACGCCTGAGCGGGGCTACCGCCTAGGAGCGCGCCGGCGAGCGCCAGCGAGCCAAGGCGCGACGACGGCTCGAACGTGGCATCGCTCAGCGGACGGTGCGGTGCGGCCGCTTCTGGTACCGCTCCTCGTACCGCTTCAGCCCCCGGCTCTTCCAGTCCTTGCCGAGCACGATCGTGCCGGCGAACCCGAGCATCACACCGAGCGCGGCGAGCCCCAGGAACTGCAGGAACTGCCCGACGAAGATGCCCAGGCCCTCCTCGAACGGCACGTTCCCGCCGACGAATGGGCCGATGAGCAAGGAGAGCAGGGCACCCACGGCGGCGGCCGCGCCGAGATCGAAGACGATGCGGCTGAACGGGTAGCGCACCGCCCAGTAGGCGCCGGCCGCGGCCATCAGAACGACAACGGCACCCGCACCGATCAACGCCATCGGGTCGATGCCGGTGGCGTCGCCACGGTCGGCCAGTCGACTGATCAACCGGGACGCCGCGTTAATCAGGAAGATCGCGAGGGCGACCAGCCCCACCTGTACCCAGCGCTTGTTGAACACGTTCACCCTCCGTAATGGCACCTGCTGTCCCGTCGCGATGCTATGGCACCAGAGAGTCACCGTCGACACCCTCGGGTGGGACACGATCGACTAACCTGCACGCGTGATGAGCCCGCCGACGCCGCCCGAGTTGACTGCCGCAGAGGAACACGTCGCCCCGCATGCACGGCGGTTGCGCCTTCGCGCCTACTCCAACCAGCTACGGGAGAGCCTGCTCTTCCTGCCGATGGTGCTGCTTGTCGGCGCGATCGTGGTCGAGGAGTTGGCGGCCGCCATCGACCGGCGCTGGCAGTTCGCCCCGACGGTCCGATTCGCGCTGCCACCCGACGCCGCGGTCACGCTGCTCGCCACCATCGCCGGCGCCACGATCACCACCGCCGGTGTCGTGTTCTCGCTGCTGGTCGTCACGCTGCAACTGGCCAGCGGGCAGTTCTCGCCGCGGGTGCTGCGCACGTTCTGGCGGGACCGGTTCGGCCAGGTCCTCATTGGACTGCTACTCGCCTCGTTCGCTTTCTGCGTGCTCGCGCTGACCCAGATCGACACCTCGGCCGAGACGGCGCCGGCACTGACGATGCTGCTGGCGCTGCTGCTGACGTTCGCCTCGATCATTGCCATCGTCGCGTTCCTCAACCGGATCACCCGGCACCAGTACGTCGGACGGATCCTGGAACGGATCTCGGACGAGACGCTGTCACTGATTCGGGATTTGCCGTACGGCCATCGGGTCGGGAGACGGATCGGCGACCCGGTCGAGCCGCCCGACCTGGACAAACTCGGGCTGCCGCTGGTGGTTCGGAGTGACGAACGATGGATGGGTGCAGCAGATCAGCCGCCGGGCGGTCGTCGCCGCAGCCCCGCCGGGCGCGGTGATCCGCATCGAGACGCGGCCGGGCGCATACCTCGTCGCCGGCGAGCCGATCGCCACGATCTGGCCCGCCTCGCCGTTGGGCGCGCGCCAGGCCGGCCAGGTGACCGCGCTGATCCGCCATGCGGTGATCATCGGGTACGCCCGGACCATGCAGCAGGACATCGACTTCGGCTTCCGCCAGCTCAACGACATCGCGCTGCGAGCACTCTCCCCAGCCGTCAACGACCCGACCACCGCGATCGAGGTGGTCCTGCGGCTCTCGTCGGTGCTGCGGCCGCTGGTGCAGGCCGACCTGCCCGACCAGTGCGGTGTGGGCGACCGAGCGCCGCATCCTGCTCACCCCGTGGGACCTCGACCACGGGGAGTACATCACGCACGCGTTCGCCCAGCTGCGCGTGTACGCCGCGCCCCACCCGCAGGTCGTACTCGCCCTGGTGCGGGCGCTGCGGATGCTGCGTTCGGCGAGCCGACACCCGAACGCGAACCGGGCACTCGACCGCCAGCTGGAGCTGACTCTGGCGGCGTGCGAACGGGCACCGCTGCTCCCAGCCGACCTCGACGACATCCGCGCCGCCGCCGCCTGACCCGCACCCGCACCCGCCCCGCACCCGCGCCACCCGCACCCGCACCGCACCCGCCCACATGATCCACTCAATTGGTCACCAATTGCGGCCAAAGCACGCGTCGGCTCCCCCAATTGGTGACCAATTGCGTCAGCAAGATGGCACCGGACCATGATCCAAGGGGTCAGAGTCCGGGGCGGCGGCGGCGGGACGATCATGCGGTACGCCGCGATGCCGATCGTGACTGCGCCGACGAGCAGGTAGACGGTCGCGACCCAGTTCTGCTCCACCAGCACCAGATCGCCCTCATTGGTACGAGCGGACCACGCGAAGGAGATCAGCAGCCAGATCAGGCCCGGGATGAGGCTCAGCCAGGTGTGTCCCGTCACCTCGTGCGCGAACCGGGTGAGCCCGAGGATGCCGACCACCACCAGCACCACCGAGATCGGAACCAGCACGGAGCCGATCCGGTACGGGGTAAGAAAAGCACCCACGGCGGCCAGCAGCACCGCACCCCAACACGCGACCACCAGACCGCCGGCCCTGACCAGGATCTCCGAGCCCGGATCCGTCGGGGGCAGCTCCTCGGTCACGCGTTACCGAGGCCCGCGAACAGGTCGGTCTCCCAGCCGTTCGGGCCGTTGCCCGGTCCGCGAGTGCCCACCACGAGCTCGTAAGTACTCGACGCCCAGGAACTCCTTGCCGAACCCCTCCGACCAGCGTGAACAGCCACGAGTCGGTCGGGATCTGGGTGGCGTGAGCCCGTACCGCGGCCATCTTGGCGTCGGCGAATTCCTGCGCCTCGATGCGGGCGGCGATCCGCTCGTCCGGTACGGCGAACGGAAGCTCATCGACGTCGGTGACTCCGGCGAATGGGTTGTTGCTACTCTCGGCGAACCGCTCGAGCCCCTCCTGCATCACGCTGCGTGGATACGCGGTCCAGTACACCTTCGCCGGTCCGAAGCCCTGATCAGTCGGCGAGCTCGGCGGCACGCATCGACACTCGGTGGGAGTTGATGTGATCGGGGTGGCCGTACCCGCCGTTGGTGTCGTAGGTGACCAGGACCTGCGGCCGTACCTCGCGCATGACGTCAACCAGATGCCCGGCGGCCACGTCGATGTCCGCCCGCCAGAACGCCCGCGGGTGCTCGTTGGCCGGGGTGCCCATCATGCCGGAGTCGCGGATACCGGCCCGCACCGCCGAGGAACCGGTGGTCGGTGACGCCCATCGCCGCGCAGGCCCGCTCCAGCTCGACCAGCCGGTAGCCGCCGAGCTGGTCCGCCTCGCCCGGAGCGAGCAGCGCCAACTCCGGGTACGTGGATCTCACCCTCTTCGCCGAGGGTGCAGGTCACCAGAGTCACGTGTGCGCCGTTGGAGGCGTAGTGCGCCATCGTCGCGCCACCGCTGATCGTCTCGTCGTCGGGATGCGCGTGAACGAACATAATCCGCCGGGCGGGAAGCTCCGCGGTGATGGTCACCCGGCCCACTCTACGCGAGCCAGCGTGCGACGATCGCGTGGTGGAGGTGACCGACAACGCGCCGCAGTTTCCCGCTGACCCGACCGTGCCCGCGATGAGGGGACCTGCGGACTACCCCGAGCTTGCCGCCCGTACGAAGGGATTCCGGGCCGGCGAGCCGCGCGCGGTGAGCGTCGGTGGCGACGGTGCCCGGGTGGCCTTCCTCCGTTCCACCGGCCCCGAGGACCGCGGTGGACTCGCTGTGGGTCTTCGACGTCGGCACCGGCACGGAACGGCTCGTCGCCGATGCCACCGCGCTCGGAGCCGGCCCGGGCGAGCTGCCCGATGCCGAACGCGCGCTGCGCGAGCGGCTGCGGCTGTCGGCCGGCGGCATCGGCTCGTACGCGATCGACCCGCTCGCCCGGGTGGCCGCGTTCGGCCTTGGCGGTGGCCTGGTCACCGTCGATCTGCACGCCGACGCCGACACCGGCCCGACGGTGCGTCCCGCCGCGCCCGGGCGTCGTTGATCCGCGGCCCGACCCGAACGGGCAGCGGGTCGCCTACGTCAGCGACGGCGTCCTGCGGGTGCTCGACCTCGCGACCGATGAGGACTCGCTCCTCGCCGGTGAGGCCGGCAACCCACAGGTGACCTGGGGTCTGGCGGACTTCATCGCGGCCGAGGAGTTCGGCCGGTACCGCGGCTACTGGTGGTCGCCGGACGGCACCACCGTGCTCGCCGCCCGGGTCGACAACACCCGGGTGCAGCGTTGGCACCTGCACGACCCATCCGACCCGTCCCAGCCACCGTCCACTGTGGCCTATCCGGCCGCCGGTACGCCCAACGCCGAGGTGACGCTGCACCTGCTCGACCTCGACGGTGGATGGGTCGACGTGCACTGGGACCGGGAGACGTACCCGTATCTGGTCGGGGTTTCCTGGACCGAGGTCGGTGGCCCGCTGGTGACGGTGCTGCGCCGGATGCAGCAGCACGGCCTGGTGCTCGCGGTCGACCCGCGCACCGGGGAGACCCAGGTGCATGCGGAGCTCGCCGACCCGCGCTGGGTGGAGCCGGTACCGGGATCGCCCGCCTATCTCCCCGATGGGCGGGTGCTCATCGGCGGCGAGCTTGCCCACGACGGATACGACGCCCGGTGCCTGTTCGCCGACGGCGGCCTGCTCACTCCGGCGTCGCTGTACGTGCGGCGGATCTGCGGCCGGCTCGGTGCCGACCTGCTGATCGAGGCAAGTGAGGGCGAGCCGGCGGAGCAGCACCTCTACCGGGTCGGCACCCGGACCGGAGCCCCGACCGTCGAGGTCCGCGGCTCACCGCCGATCCCGGGTGGCACGTCGGGCACGCCGGCGGCGACACCCTGGTCGTCGGGGCGCTCTCGCTCGACCACGCCGGCACTCGCTGGACCATCCACTCAGGATCGTCCATTGTGGGCGTGCTCTCCTCCTTTGCTCAGATCCCGCCGTACGCGCCCCGCCCCGCGCTGGAACGGGTGACCGACCGGCGGCTGCCGACCGGGGTGCTCTACCCGCGACAGCCACGTAGCCGGTCGCCGGCTGCCGGTGCTGGTGGACATCTACGGCGGCCCCGGCCACCAGGAGGTGATCGCCGCCCGTAGCCGATGGCTGGAGCGGCAGTGGTGGGCCGACGCCGGCTTCGCGGTCGTGGTGATCGACAACCGCGGTACGCCCGGGATCGCCCCCTCGTTCGAGAAGGTGGTGCACCGCCGCCTCGCCGACGTGATCCTCACCGACCAGGTCGACGCGCTGGCCGCCCTGGCCGGCAAGCACACCGACCTCGATCTGAGCCGGGTCGCCATCCGCGGCTGGTCGTTCGGCGGCTGGCTCGCCGCGCTGGCGGTGCTACGACGGCCGGACGTGTACCGATGCGCGATCTCGGGAGCTCCGGTCACCGACTGGACCCTCTACGACACCGCGTACACCGAGCGCTACCTCGGCCTGCCCGCCGACGGCCGGGACGTGTACGGGCACAACGGACTGCTCGAAGCGGCCGCCGAGCCTCCATTGCGACCGGAGGAGGCGCGGCCGATGCTGATCGTGCACGGGCTGGCCGATGACAACGTGGTCGCGCACACTACGCTGCGCCTGTCCGCGGCGTTGCTCTCCGCCGGTCGCCCGCACGCGGTCATCCCACTCAGCGGTGCCACCCACATGGCCGCCGGCGGGGTGGCCCAACAGCTGCTCCGCCTGGAGCTGGATTTCCTGCGCCGCAACCTCTGACCCGTAAGGAAGGGTCCCTTCTTATACGACTTTCGACTATGAAGGTGCCCCTGTAACACGTTACAAGGGGAATTTCGCTGACGCGGCGGCTGGTGCGACATGGCAGGCTGTGGACCATGAGCCATTTCGACGCGGCGACAGCCGCGGTTCAGGCCGCCCTCGACGCCGGAGCCAGCTTACGCCGACGCGCGAGTGATGCACCGGCGGACCGAGTCCATGGACGCCCGCAACGGCGAGATCGAAGAGCTGAGCCAGTTCGAGGACGCCGGCGTCGGCGTGCGCGCCCTGGTCGGTTCGGGCTGGGGTTTCTTCGCCGTACCGGACCTGTCCGACGCCGCCGCCCGCGGTGCGGGCGCCCGCGCCGCCGCGATCGCAGCCGCGAGCGCCACGGTGCCCGGGCCCGCCGCGACCCGCATCCCCGCGCCGGCGGCCAGCGGCAGCTGGGCCTCGGCCTGTGAGATCGACCCGCTCGGCGTGCCACTGAGCGAGAAGGGCGACCTGCTGGTATCGGCCACAGCGGCGATGCACACGGCCGGCGCCGACCAGGCCGAGGGCAGCTACAACGTCTGGGACACCCGCAAGTGGTTCGTCTCCAGCGAAGGCCATCGCATCGATCAGCACATCCGCGAGTGCGGCGCCGGCATCTCCGCCACCGTGATCGGCGACGGCGAGACGCAGCGCCGGTCGTACCCGTCGTACCGCGGCCAGTTCGGCACCCGGGGCTGGGAGCTCGTCAGCGAGCTCGACCTGGCCGCGCACGCCGAGCAAGATCGCCGAGGAGGCCACAGGCTCTGCTGACCGCGCCGCAGTGCCCGTCCGGGGTGACCACGCTGATCCTCGGCAGCGAGCAGATGGCGCTGCAGATCCACGAGTCGGTCGGGCACGCGATCGAGCTCGACCGCATCCTAGGCTGGGAGGCGGCCTTCGCCGGAACGTCCTGGTTGGACCTAGGCAGCTAGGCTCCCTGCGGTACGGCTCCGAGCTCATGAACATCACCATCAACCCGACGATCCCCGGCGCGTTGGGCAGTTTCGGATTCGACGACGAGGGCACGCCGGCCGCGTCCCGGGACGCGGTTCGCGACGGGATCTGGGTCGGCGTTCTGGCCGGGCGGGACTCCGCCGCGGTGGCGGGACTGGACTATGGCGGCAGCGTGCGGTCCGACGGATGGGCGCGGCTGCCCATGGTACGGATGACCAATGTCGGGCTCGAGCCCGGGCCGCACAGCCTGGAAGAGATGATCGCGGCCACCGAAGACGGCATCCTGATGGACCTCAACCGGTCCTGGTCCATTGACGACAAACGGCTCAACTTCCAGTTCGGCTGCGAAATCGGCTGGGAGATCAAGAACGGGAAGCTCGGTCGGATGCTGCGCAACCCGACGTACACCGGGATCGGCCCGCAGTTCTGGCGCTCCATGGACATGCTGAGCAACGACGTTGTCGCCTGGGGCACGCCGAACTGCGGCAAGGGTCAGCCCGGCCAGGTCGGCCACACCGGACACCCGGCCGCGGCGGCCCGGTTCACCAACGTACGAGTGGGGGTCACGGGATGAGCGTCGACATCGCGGCACAGGTACTCGACCTGGTGAAGTCGCAGAACCCCGCCGCGGAGGCCGAGGTCACCGTGGACACGACGGATCTCGCGCTGACCCGGTTCGCCAACTCGTTCATCCATCAGAACGTGGCCGAGGCGACGACCACGGTACGGCTGAGGCTGCACGCTGACGGACGCACCGCCGCCGGCACGACGACCATTGTGGACACTCAAGGGCTGCATGGTCTGGTGGAGCGTACGGTCGCCGCCGCACGGCTGGCCCCGCCCGACCCACAGTGGCCGGGCCTCGCGCCGCCCGCCTCGACCTTGCCGCTGCCGCCGGTCGACGAGGCGACCGCCCAGGCCGACCCGGCCGCCCGGGCCGCCCGGGTGCGCGACTTCGTCGCCGCCGCCGATGGCCTGGAGACCGCCGGCTATTGCAGCACGCTACGGTTGGCCACCGCGTTCGCGAACTCGGCCGGCATGTCGGCCGAAGCCGTCAGTGCGCTCGCCGCGATGGACGCGATCGCCCGCGCGGGCATCGGCCGACGGGGTATCCCGGCTCGCCAGCTCACGACTGTCCGATCTGGACGGCGGCCGGCTGGGCGCTCGCGCGGCGACCAAGGCCCGGGCCAGCCTGCAACCGCAGGAGCTGCCGCCCGGCCGCTACGAGGTGGTGCTCGAACCGACCGCGGTCGTCGATCTGCTGAGAACCTCGCCTTCTACGCCTTCAACGGCAAGGCGGTGAACGAACGCCGGTCGTTCATCGAGGTGGGCGACGGCCCAGTTCGACCCGGCGCTGTCCATCGTGGACGATCCGTTCGACCCGTCCGGACTCGGCTTCGCCTTCGACGCGGAGGGCACGCCCAAGCAGCGGCGGATGTTCGTCGACGCCGGCCTCAGCGCCGACCGTGGCGCACGACCGCCGCAGCGCGGCGCAGGCCGGTGCCGCCTCGACCGGTCACGCCCTGCCAGGCGCGGCCGCGTTCGGAGCGATCGCGACCAACCTGCACCTGCTGCCCTCCGGCGACGCGGCCGACTCCGGGTGAGGTCGACGGACCGGCGGCCGACTCGTCGGTCGCCGCGCTGGTCGGTCAGGTGAGCCGGGGCCTGCTCGTCTCCGACTTCTGGTACACCCGGGTGCTCGATCCGCGCACGCTCGTCATCACCGGCCTGACCCGCAACGGCGTGTGGCTCATCGAGGACGGGGTAGTGACCCAGCCGGTGCAGAACCTCCGGTTCACTCAGTCGTACCCACAGGCACTGGCCCCGGGCGGGGTGCTCGGCATCGGCTCGCACTCGGTCGGGCTACCGTCCGGCTGGGACGTGCTGGCGTATCCGGGCACCGGCGCTGCGTCTGGCCTCGTGGAACTTCACCGGCAACGCCTCGGGCTGAGGCTTCTCAGCGGATTCGCGGGACGGTCACTCAACCGTCCCCCGCTCGCATTGAGGGCGTTGACCGGCTCCGCTACCGTCTGTGCACGGCACTGCGCTTCCGCCCCCGGAGGAGACGACCCATGACCGCGAAGCACCTGACCCCCAGGAGTCGCGCCCCGCCGCCTCCCCGACGCCCGCCGCCACGCCTGCGGCCACCCCGGCACGCCGGCACCTCGCAGCCCGGCACCCCCGGCCGTGCCGGCCGCGCCCGCCGCTGCTCCGGCCAAGGCCGCACCGCCAAGGCTGCGCCGCCGCCCCGCCCGCCCGCGCCGCCGCTCCAAGTCGAACGGCAGCGGAGTCGCAGGTGGAGCGTTCGTGACCGCGGTCTGCGCACTCCTGGTCGCCATCGGCGCCATCGGGGTCTCCGTCTACTCGCTCAAGGTGGCCCGCGACGCGCTGAGCAAGAACGCCGAGCAGGGCCAGGCGCTCGCCGCGCCGGCGACGTCAACCACCGAGGCACCGGCCGCCATCGCGTCCGCGGCGACGCCGACAGCGTCGGTGCCCGAGGGTCACGTACTTCCCCGAGTTTGTCGCGCGTCGAACTGAGGATCCCGGCACCGACCACCTGCAA
Source organism: uncultured Actinomycetota bacterium (assembly GCA_963773935.1). GTDB lineage: Bacteria > Actinomycetota > Actinomycetes > Mycobacteriales > Micromonosporaceae > DATBGZ01. Next base: position 631,831 of record CAVZCZ010000005.1, on the reverse strand, counting down.
CTCCGCGTACGTCGACGTCGACACGATGGCGACCGGCATCCAGGCCGGGCACGAGTTCTACGTGAGCACCTGCAAGGACCCGTCGACGCCGGAGTTCCGGGTTGACCGCACCTCCGGCGCGTCGACCGAGTTCCGCCAACCCCACCCGGACGTCTGCGCCGCGCTCATTGCCGGCACCCAGGCCACACCAGGAGCTGGTGCTCACGGCCCAGAGCCGGTCTCACCTTCTGCCTGCTGACCAACAGGACCGACGCGAACACCCAGAACCTGCCCCAGCGCCTGGCCATCGTGGAGGTCCGGGACGTGGCGGTGGACCGCACCGTCACGATCGCGGTCAGCACCTTCCGCATCGGCTAGGCCCGGCGGCTCGATGTTAGGAAGGACGCCCTCCAAACGGTTTCTGATCAGGAGGGACGCCTTCCTTACACGGCGGGCTAGACGTACGAGATCAACTCGGCCACGGATGGCACGACCTTCGAGGGCAGGTACGGGAACCGGTCCACCTCGGCGGCCGTGGTCACGCCCGTGAGCACGAGGAACGTACGCAGGCCCGCCTCGAGCCCGCCGAGGACGTCGGTGTCCATCCGGTCGCCGACCATGGCGCTGGTCTCGGAATGGGCGGAGATCTTGTTCAGGCCCTCGCGCATCATCAGCGGGTTGGGCTTGCCCACGAAGTACGGCTCGACCCCGGTGGCCTTGGAGATCAGGGCGGCGACGGAGCCGCAGGCCGGCAGGGCGCCCTCGAGGGACGGACCCGTGGCGTCCGGATTCGTACAGATGAACCGGGAACCGTCATTGATGAGCCGGATCGCCCGGGTGATGGCCTCGAACGAGTAGTTGCGGGTCTCTCCCAACACGACGTAGTCGGGATCCTTGTCGGTGAGGATGTACCCGACCTCGTGCAGCGCCGTGGTCAGCCCGGCCTCCCCGACCACGAACGCGAACCGTCCGGCCGCTGCGAGTTGAGGAACTGCGCCGTGGCGAGCGCGGAGGTCCAGATCGCCGCCTCCGGCACGTCGATGCCGATATGGGACAGCCGCGCCCGCAGGTCCCGCGGCGTGTAGATCGAGTTGTTGGTGAGCACCAGGAACCCGCGTCCGGACTGCACCAGCCGCCGGATGAACTCGTCCGCGCCCGGGATCAGGCTGCCCTCATGGATCAGGACCCCGTCCATGTCGGTCAGCCAGGACTCGATCGGCTTCCGCTCAGTCACATGCCGCATTATGGCGGTCGCGTCGACCCGACCGGCCCGCTCGGAGTGAGGTTGTCCACAGTTGTGGCCGATCGTGCGACTTGGGCTTTCGTTACCTCGATGTCACAGGCAAGACTCCCCTTGGCATGTGCGTCGCAATACCGGGCGTAACGTGTGCACGGACGCGACGCGGCGCGGTGGGCTACGAGCCCCTGCCTGCGCGGCGCCGACCAAGGCAACGAGCGACGCTCGCAGAGCTCGAACACCAGCACTCCTTCGCCCGTCAGGGAGCACGAACATGACGACGACGTCGGCCAGACCGGCGGCCGCGCGGCCACCGCAGAGTGCCCGCGCCACGATCTCCGCGAAGACGCTGCGCACCGACCGCTGGTGGTTCAAGCCGGCGTACACGGTGGTGGGGCTCTCCCTATGGCTGCTCTGGGGCCTCGTCCATACCTTGGTCATCAAGGACTACTACTTCGCCCAGGGTCCCGGCTACCACTACCTGACGCCGTTCTTTTCGCCCTGCGTGTCGACGGCGTGTGTCCCCGGAGGCGGCCGAGTTCGGCCGGTGGCTGCCGGACTGGTGGATCCTGCCCTACGCGGCGATCAGCCTGCCCTTCCTGCTCCTGTTCCGGCTCACCTGCTACTACTACCGGCAGGCGTACTACCGCTCGTTCTGGCTCTCCCCGCCGGCGTGCGCGGTGCCGGACGGTCACCAGACCTACACCGGCGAGACCCGGTTCCCGCTGATCTTCCAGAACCTGCACCGGTACGCCTTCTACGCCGCGGTGCTTATCTCGCTGCTGAACACCTGGGACCTGATCCTGTCGTTCCACGGCACCGAGGGCTTCGGCTTCGGCCTGGGCAACCTGGTCCTGCTGATCAACGTGGTGCTGCTCTGGGCGTACACCGCCTCGTGCCACTCCTGCCGGCACATCATGGGCGGGCGGCTCAAGCACTTCTCCCAGAACCCGGTGCGCTACCGCGCCTGGACGGTCGTGTCGAAGCTCAACACCCGGCACATGGAGCTGGCCTGGATAACCCTGGGCACGCTGCTGGTGACCGACCTGTACGTCTTCGCCATCGCCGCCAGCTGGTTCCCCGACCTCCGCTTCATCAACTGAGGGCCGCTGCCATGACAGAAAATATCGAACGACACCGCTACGACGTGGTGGTGATCGGAGCCGGCGGCGCAGGGCTGCGGGCGGCGATCGAGGCTCGGCTGATGGGCAAGCGGACGGCCATCATCTCCAAGTCGCTGTTCGGCAAGGCGCACACGGTCATGGCCGAGGGCGGCGCCGCCGCGGCGATGGGCAATGTGAACCCAAAAGACAACTGGATGGTCGCACTTCCGCGACACCATGCGCGGCGGGAAGTTCCTCAACAACTTCCGGATGGCCGAGCTGCACGCCAAGGAGGCGCCGGATCGGGTCTGGGAGCTGGAGACGTACGGCGCGTTGTTCGACCGTACGAAGGACGGCAAGATCTCGCAGCGCAACTTCGGCGGCCACGAGTACCCCCGGCTCGCCCACGTCGGTGACCGCACCGGCCTGGAGCTGATCCGCACCCTGCAGCAGAAGATTGTCTCACTGCAGCAGGACGACAAGGTCGAGTTCGGCGACTACGAGGCCCGCCTGAAGGTCTTCGACGAGTGCACCATCACCGAGCTGATGGTCTCCGGGGGCAAGGTCGCGGGCGCGTTCGGGTACTACCGCGAGTCCGGCAAGCTGGTGCTGTTCGAGACCCCGGCGGTGGTCCTGGCCACCGGCGGCGTCGGCAAGTCGTACAAGGTGACCTCGAACTCGTGGGAGTACACAGGGGACGGTCACGCGCTCGCGCTGCGGGCCGGCGCGACTCTGATCAACATGGAGTTCCTCCAGTTCCACCCGACCGGCATGGTGTGGCCGCCGTCGGTGGCAGGGATCCTGGTCACCGAGTCTGTCCGCGGTGATGGCGGCGTGCTGACGAACACCGAGGGCAAGCGGTTCATGTTCGACTACGTGCCGGACGTCTTCCGGCAACCAGTACGCGGACACCGAGGCCGAGGCGGACCGCTGGTATACCGACCCCGACAACAACAAGCGTCCGCCGGAGCTGCTGCCGCGCGACGAGGTGGCTCGCGCCATCAATTCGCGAGGTGAAGGCCGGCCGTGGCACCGAGGCGGGTGGGGTCTTCCTCGACATCGCCTCCCGGCGCTCCCCCGAGTTCATCCTCAAGCGGCTGCCGTCCATGTACCACCAGTTCAAGGAACTGGCCGATGTGGACATCACCACATCACCGATGGAGATTGGGCCAACCTGCCACTACGTGATGGGCGGCGTTGAGGTCGACGCGGACACCGGCGCCACGATGACCGTGCCGGGGCTCTACGCGGCGGGCGAGGTCTCCGGCGGTATGCACGGCTCCAACCGCCTCGGCGGCAACTCGCTGTCGGACCTGCTGGTCTTCGGCAAGCGGGCCGGTCGAGTACGCCGCGACGGTACGTCGATGAGCTTGGCACCTGCCCGGCCATCGGTGCACAAGTCCGATGTGGATGCGGCGGTCGAAACCGCGCTCGCGCCGCTGGAGCGGGCCGAGGGCGAGAACCCGTACGACGTCTGGCACGACCTGCAGACCGTGATGCAGGACCTGGTCGGCATCATCCGGCGCAGGCATGAGCTGGAGGAGTCGCTCAAGCGCCTGGCGGATCTACGCCCCCGGGTCGCCGCGGTGAAGGCACCCGGCGGACGTCGCTACAACCCGGGCTGGCACCTCGCCCTGGACCTACGGAACATGCTCGTGGTCTCCGAATGTACGGCCAAGGCCGCACTTGAGCGCGAGGAGTCCCGCGGTGGGCACACGCGCGAGGACTTCCCCTCGATGGACCCGAAGTGGCGCCGGCTGAACTCTGGTCTGCGCGCTCGCCGGTGACGACGTGGTGCTCACCCCGAAGCCGGTTCCGACGATCCGTCGCGACCTGCTGGACCTGTTCGACAAGAGTGAACTGAAGAAGTACCTGACCGCGGAAGAAATGGCCGCGCTGGATGACGACCGGGAAGGCGAGCGTCTGATGGGAGCCCTTCACAGTTTCAGGGTCTGGCGCGGTGACGGCGACGGCGGCGAGCTCGCCGACTACAAGGTCGAGGTCAACGATGGCGAGGTCGTCCTCGACGTCATCCACCGGCTGCAGGCCACCCAGGCGCCCGACCTCGCGGTGCGGTGGAACTGCAAAGCCGGCAAGTGCGGCTCCTGCTCGATGGAGATCAACGGCAAGCCCCGCTTGGGTTGCATGACGCGAATGTCCACATTCGACGCCGATGAGACGGTCACCATCACTCCATTGCGGACGTTCCCGGTGATCCGTGACTCTGGTCACCGACGTGTCGTACAACTACCAGAAGGCGCGGGAGATGCCGGCCTTCGCCCCACCGGCCGGACTGGCGCCGGGCGAGTACCGGATGCAGCAGATAGACGTCGATCGCTCGCAGGAGTTCCGCAAGTGCATCGAGTGCTTCCTTTGCCAGAACACATGCCACGTGGTGCGCGACCACGAGGACAACAAGCACGCGTTTTCGGGCCCGCGCCTGTTCATCCGGGCCGCCGAGCTCGACATGCACCCGCTCGACGCTCGCGGCGACCGCAAGGAGTTCGCGCAACGAGGAGCAGGGCCTTGGCTACTGCAACATCACCAAGTGCTGCACCGAAGTTTGCCCGGAGCACATCAAGATCACTGACAACGCGATCATCCCGATGAAAGAGCGCGTGGTCGATAACCGGTACGACCCGCTGGTCTGGCTCGGCCGGAAGATCTTCCGCCGGGACCAGCTGCCCGCGCAGCCCGCGGCCCCGCACGCGTTCACCCCGGCGCCACGCTCCACATTGGGCGAACGAGTTGTTCCGTCCGGCATCGCCTGGCACCAGCCCCAGGCCGAGGGCCAGCACGCAGAGGTCGGTGTCGACGGCCGATTGCCGCTCACGGAGGCGACCTACGACAAGGCTGGAGCGGCGTCGCCGTTCGGTGAGGACGTCGCGTTCCCACTTCCGCCACCAACCTGACGTACCAGCACCCCTCGAGCGACGCGGCACCACCGCAACACTGATCGCACCCGCCGCGATCACCACACATGATCCACACCACATGATCCACACGGGCATGATCCACTCAGTTGGTCACCTCTTGGGCTCCCGCACGCTATTTCGACCCCAAGTGGCGACCGACTGGAATGATCGAGGCGGTTGCTGGGCACCCGAGGTCTTGTCGGCCGGAGGCCGTCAGGTGCCCGGGCTTGCGGGCAGCGTCGGGAGCACCTTGGCCAGCGCGGCCACGATCGGCGCGTCCGCCGGCAGCCAGGGGACGGAGTCGAGTTCGTCCACCGCCAACCAACGCAGCGACGCGTGCTCCAACGGCTGCGGGTCGCCGCTGACGATACGTGCCAGCCAGACCCGTAGCAGAGCCCAACCGTGGGCCATCGGTACGTCGACACCGATCCGCTCGCCGACCGAAATCTTGATGCCGAGCTCCTCCTCGCACTCCCGCACGAGAGCGTCGAGTTCGTTTTCCCCGGGCTCCACCTTGCCGCCCGGGAACTCCCATTTCCCCGCCACGTCGGACGGCTCCGCACGCTCACAGCCGAGCACCCGACCGTCGGCGACAATCGCGGCGCCCACAATGATCAGCGGAACCGACCGTTTAGTGTGCACGGCGGTCAAGCGTGCCAGACGCTGCCTGCGGGCAGTTGCCCGACCCACCGACAAGATGGCCCGCTGCGCCCATAAGACGGCCCAAAGAGGGGATGCGCAGTTGTAGACGGCCGGCCAAGAACAGGTAACACTGGGGTCACGCTGTAATGGCACTGTTACCTGAATGACACGAACAGTCACCGAGTAACTACGGAGGTACGAGGGCATGCTGCCTGTCGGCCGCGACGATCTTCGCGACGCGCTTGGCCAGCTGACCGAGTGGATTGGCGATACCCGGGAGCTCAGACGCACCATGCGGCTGGACGAGACGGAGCACGCCGCCCTCACCGAGCGCATCAAGGTGGTCTCGGATGCCCTGCAGTTGCGCCCAGACGTACGCCGCCTCGACGGGCTTACCCAGATCTGCCTACGCACGCCGGATGGCGGCGCGATCACCGCGGGCGAGGTACGCCTCGCCGCCCGGATCGAAGATGCGTACCGCTCGATCTGTACTCCGACCTAGCGCTGGAGCCGTCTGACCGGGCTCGCTAGGCGCCTCGAGGCCGTTGGTTGGACCGGCGGCGAGCCTGAGATGGCAACGGCTGTGACGCGCGTACGCCCGACCCTGCTCAGGACAAGCGGACGCCAGTGCCGACGTCGACATCGCCTACACCAGGTCCTGACCAGGGTTGCCCGCACCGCTCACGCCAGTCGCCAGGGCGGCGTCCACCGCCTCGGGATACTTGAGTCCGGACCCGGTGTTGATGGCGACGACCCGTTCCGTCCCGCGCAGCCACCCCTCCTTGAGAGCCGCCGCACCCCGGCGAGGCACGCGGCTCCCTCCGGAGACAACAGCAGCCCTTCGTCCCGGGCAAAGCTCTGCAATTCAGCCAGAATCTCGGCGTCGTCGACGGCCACGGCCGTTCCGTCGCTGGCATAGACCGCATCCATGATCAGCTCGTCGCCGAGCGGATCGGGAACGGTGATGCCAAAGGCAATGGTCTTCGCGTCCGCCCACGGCTGCGCCCGGCGCTCCCCCGCCGCGAACGCGCGCACGATCGGCGCGCAACCCGTTGCCTGAACCGCAACCAGCCGGGGCCTGTGGTCCTCCGGTAGCCAACCCAGCGCCCGCAGTTCGGACAGTCCCTTGTGGATTCCGATGAGCCCCACTCCGCCCCCGGTGGGATAGACGATCACGTCCGGGGCCTGCCAGCCAAGCTGCTCGACGATCTCCAGGCCCATGGTCTTCTTACCCTCGATCCGGTACGGCTCGCGCAGGGTCGAGGCGTTGAAGACAGCTCCGTCCGCTTCGGCCACCAGCGAGCGCACAACGGCGGCAGCATCGCCGATCAGTCCGTCCACAAGGTACAGATCAGCGCCGGCGGCCAGGCACTCGCGACGCGGCGCGACCGGGGCCGACCTCGGCATCGCGATGCTCGCCCGAATGCCCGCCCGCGCCGCATAGGTGGCCCACGCTGCGCCGGCGTTGCCGTTGGTGGGCATGGCGATGTGGCGTATGCCCAGCTCGGCTGCGCGGGACACGCCGACGGCCGCTCCGCGTGCTTTGAACGAACCGGTGGGCAGCAGACTCTCGTCTTTGAGAAGCAGCCCGGGTACGCCCACCCTCGCGCCGTATCGGGGTGCCTCGATGAGCGGGGTCCAGCCTTCGCCTAGCGTGACCTCCTGCGTTTGGTCAGCCACCGGTAGCAACTCGCGGTAGCGCCATAGGTTGGTGGCTCGGCCAGCGAGTTGCGAGGGTGTGATGCGGGCCCGGACCGCGTCGAGATCGTAGCGGCATAGCAGCGGCGAACCGCACGTGCACACCCCGAGGATCGTTGCGGCATCGTAGGTCGCGCCACACCGCGGGCACTCGCAGTGCGTCAGCATGGCGCTAACCTACTTCGAACTCGTACGGGACATCAGCCGGCCAGGTGACCCCACCGGGTCGACAGCTCGGTCCAGGTTCCGTGGGCGACGGCGTGTCCGCCGATCAGCACCACGACCTGGTCCGCGTGCGCCAGTGCCGCGCGCTTCGACGTCGAGCCGACAACCGTGACACCCCGCTCGCGCAGTGCCCGCCACAGGTCCAGCTCCGTCGTGACGTCAAGCGCGGAGGAGACATCGTCGGCGATCAGCAGCTCGGTGTCCGGCGCGAGCGCGCGGGCGAGGGCGAGGCGCTGCAATTGGCCACCCGACAGTCGGGTCCCCTTGTGGCCGATGACGAGCGCATGCCCGCTGCCGTTGGCGGCCAGGTCGTGCTGCATCTGCGCGGTCGCCAGGGCTCCGTCGAGGTCCACCTCCTGGCCGAGCTGGATGTTGTCGGCGATCGTGCCCGACAGTACGCGCGGAAGCTGAGCCACATAGCCGACCTGGTTGGGGCGTAGGAACACCTCGGGCTCGGTCACCAACTGTCCGTTCCAGCGCAGCGCGCCGGTGTGGTGCACGATCCCGGCCATCGCCCGCAACAGCGACGACTTGCCCGAGCCGACGGGTCCCACCACGAGGACGAGCTGTCCACGGTGGATGGTCAGATGAACGTCGTTCGCCCCGACCGTGCCGTCCTCGTGTACCGCCGAGAAGGAGGCCAGGTCGAGCGTGCGCAGGGGATGCCGGCGCGTCGCCGGCGGTGCGGGGGCGGTGCCTGCGGAGATGTCGACGCCGGGTACCGAGGCCGAGTACGAGGACACACCGCTCATCGAGACGGTACGCCGGGTCCACACTCGAGCCGATGGCAGTTGCGACACGACCGACGCGATGGTCCAGGCGAACCAGCGGGCGGCGGCGAGCGTCGAGACGGCGACCAACGTCGCACCCGCGGACATGCCACCGGAAAGGTACAGCGCCCAGGCGCCGATCGGCAGCAGTCCACTCACGATCGACGGCGTCGACCGGGCCAGTACCTGGATCGAGATCTCCTTCCGTTGGCGATCGCTGCGCGTGCGGTCAAGGCCAGCCAGGTGCGAGAGCACCGGCTGGGTCGCGCCGGCCAGCTTCACGGTGCGCGCCGCCGACAGGGCCGACACGAGCGCCGTCGCGAACGCCGCCCGGGCGCCGACCGTACGGCGTCCCGATCGCTCGAGCAGCGGCCCGAAGACGGTCGCAACGGCGCCGGAGACAAGCATGGTCGCGGCGAAGAACAGAGCCGGTACCGGGCTCCCTGACACGACGGTCATGGAAATCAGGATGAACACGGCCGCGAAGTTGTCGATGAGGTGGTCCGCGAGCACCACGACGCGCTCGGTGTCGCCAGCCTGGGCTACGACCTCCGCCGGCGTGTGGGCGCTGACGCGGCGAGGGCCGGTCTGGCCGTGGACCAAGCGGTTGCTGATCCGCAGCATCTGCCGCACCCACCACTCGGGGAACCAGGTCGCGGTGTAGTAGGGCGCCGGAATGAGGACGAGCAGGGCAGCGACGATGCCCACTACTGGCCAGAGCAGATCGCCGGTCCCGTCAACCATGTCGGCCCAGAGCCACGGAAGAACCGAGCCCTCAAATCCAAATAGGACCATCAGCAGGAACACCCCGACCGCCGCCGCGCCGTATCGCGGGTCGTTGAGAGTCAGCCGTACGATCTCGCGGAAGGTCCGCACGGGTGCTTGCGGCGGCAGAGGTGGTGGAGCGGCTTTGGGCGGAACGGTCGGCACGGACAGGACGACGTTGACGGGCGCGTGTGCATCGCCGCTGTGTCCCTCGCGGCTGTGTCCATCGCGGCTTTGTCCCTGGCGACTGGGCGGCGCTTCACTGGTGGCCAGCAGCTGAGCAAACCGATCCGAGTCTCGCAGCGGCCCGGCCTCGACCACCGCACCATCAGCGAGCACAACGACCTCGTCGCAGCGGCGAACAGACGAGAGCCGATGCGCGACAACAATGCCGATCCGGTCGCGCAGCAAACGCTCCGTGGCCTGCTGGACTCGGCGCTCGGTCACCGGGTCCATCCGTGCCGTCGCCTCGTCGAGGATGACGACATGAGGGTCGCGAACCAGGATGCGGGCGAACGCGACGAGCTGCTCCTGTCCGGCCGAGAGAACGTAGCCGCCGTCACCGAGCTTGGTGTCCATCCCGTCGGGGAGGTCGGCAACCCACGACTCCAGACCGAGCTCAGCCATGGCCCGGGCGGCCGGCGCGATCAGGTCAGGGTCGAAGAGTGCCACGTTCTCCGCCAATGTGCCGGCGAGAATCTCGGTGCGCTGCGGGACGATGGCCACCCAGCGGCGGAGCCCTTCGAGGTCGAGGTCGACCAGATCCGTGGCGCCGAGGTAGACCGTGCCCCGCGGTACGTCGACCGACCGGGTGAGCACCTTGGCCAAAGTGGACTTGCCCGAGCCCGTGCGCCCAATGACGGCGTACGAGCGGCCCCTCGTGAAGGTGAGGCTGACGTCCCGCAATGCCGGCGGCCGGACGCCCTCGGCGGAGTAGGAGAATGTCAGGCCGCGAACAGTGAGGTCGGCGTCGGTCGGAGCCAGTCCGCCCTCTGGCTCCTGCGCGGCATCGCGCAGCAGCTGCACTCGACTCCAAGCACCGAGCGCGTTCTGCAGCTCCGGGACCAACCGGCTGATCTGCCCCACGGTGCCGGCGAATCCCAGCGTAAGCAGCCAGATGGCGGTCAGCCGGGCGCCGTCGACCTGCCCGGCCGCCAGCGCCAATGCTCCGCCGACCACGACCAGTGCGACTCCCACCCGCGTCACGCCGGCTGCGATCGTGGTGAGTCGCGCCCCCATACGCCACACCAGCCGTCCCCGCGCGAGCACCTCGCTGGCGCGCTGGGCGAACATCTTCATCACGTACGGCCTGGCCAGGCTGGTACGCACGTCGTCCTGTCCGTGGATCGACTCCTCCATCACCGCCGCGAGGTCGGACCACGCCTCCTCCTCCGCGACCCGCCGCGGGCCGATCTCGGCGAACCGGCGGCGCAGCGTTAACACGAGCACCGTGCCGAGGACAAGCATGCCGATCCCGGCCGGCCACCAGACGAAGAGCGAAGTGAGGATCGACAGGGTGCTGTACGCCAGTGATTGGGCGATCCGGACGCCGCTACCGCGCAGCTCCGCGCCCACCTGATAGACGTCATTGTCGATGCGGTCCAGCAGCTCCCCGACCGGCGTTGTCTCCAACGTCGGGAGATCCTGACCCAATGCGACCCGGCACAGACCGCGGCGCACGGCGGCAGTCCAGTCGGCGGTCAACCGGGACATGATGAGACCCACGCTGACGTCGGTCATGACGGCGACGACAAGGGCGGCGGCGAGCACCACGAACAGTGGCACCGAACGGTCGAGCAGAACCGCTCCCGCCAACGCCGAGGCGCCGGCCTGGCCGGCCGCGCCGAGCACGATCAACCAGGCGACGACCGCGGTACGGCGGGGCGAAGTGGACCAAAGGTCGCGCAGCAGCCGCATGTGAGATCTCCGAACCTGGGGGTAGCTCTAGGGTGGCCTGATCCGCCCTGACCCTCAACGCAATTTGGCGGTCGGTGGCAAGGTGGTACGCATGACAGAGATCGTGGACCTCGGGCCCGCGGCCAGACGGCTTTCGGACCTCGTCAAGGGTGTCGGCGACGACCAGCTAGGTTTGCCGACCCCGTGTGGCGACAGGAACGTTGGCGACGTTCTCGATCACATTGGTGGATTTGCTCAGGGCTTCGCGGCGGCCGCGAAAAAGGATCTCGGGCCGATGACGGCCACCCCTCCTGCGCCAGACGGCGGCCGGCTCAGCCCTTCCTGGCGCGAGGAGATTCCCAACCAGGTGGCGAGCCTCGCGCGCGCGTGGCAAGACCCCCCGGCGTGGGAAGGCATGACACAGGTCGGCGGCGTCTCCCTTCCGGGCGACGTGGCCGGGCGGATCGCGCTCAATGAAACGGTCCTGCACGCCTGGGATCTGGCGCTCGCGACCAGCCAGCCGTACGAGCCCGACCGCAGTTCACTCGAAGCGTGCATGGCGTCACTTTCGGCCATGTACCCGCCCGACCACCTCGAACGGCGCCTGGGAATCTTCGAGCCACCTGTCGACGTACCAACGGACTCGCCGCTAGTCGACCGGGTCGTCGCGTTCAGCGGACGCGATCCCGGCTGGCGCGCCGCCTGACCCAAAGTCCACTGAGGACCGTCGTAGTGCTGCAAGTCTGCCTCAACGGGGCCCGTAGTCGCGCCGAGCACGCCGGTCTGCCCGTCTCGCCCGCCGAGCTCGCCGAGGCTGCCCGGGCTGCGGTGGCCGCGGGCGCCGAGGACATTCACCTTCACCCGAAGACGCCTCACGGCGTCGATTCACTGGCGGCTGATGTTGTTGGCCTGGCGGTGATGGCCGTACGGGCGGCCGTGCCCGGGGTGAGCGTCGGCGTCACCACGGGTGCGTGGACCGCGGCTGACCGCCCTTCCCTTATCCGCGAGTGGACAGTGTTGCCCGACCATGCCTCGGTGAACTGGCACGAGGATGGCGCCGAGGACGTCGCCCGCGCACTCCTCGACAAGGGCGTTGCGGTGCACGCTGGCATCTTCAGCGGCACACTCGCACCGGGTCTCTTCCGACGCTCGCCGCTGGTCAGCCGCGTCACGCGCGTGCTCGCCGAGGTCATCTCGCCCGCCATCGACGTCGACACACTGCTCAATGCGTTGGCCGGGCTTTCTCCGATCCTGCTGCACGGCGAGGATGCAGCGGCCTGGCCGGTACTGCGACGGGCGCAGGCGCTCGGACTCGACACCCGGATCGGCTTGGAGGACACGCTCACGCTGCCGGACGGCTCACCCGCTCCCGACAACGCCGCCCTTGTCCGCGCCGCCCTCGGCCTGGATTGAGTCGTCGAACCGGGCGGTTCGAAGTAGATCGTGGATGGCCGCGGTCGCTCTGGCAACTCGCTCTGGCAACCCAATCTCTCCACGATCCATTCGGCCCACACCGAGCGGATCAATTTGCGTACACTGCCGCGATGACCAACTACAGGCCACGGGAACTCGTCGCTTTCGTCGGCACAATGACGATCTTCACGGGCGCTGTGATCCTCGTGGCGGGCATCTCCACGTCGACCAATCCCGGCGCCACGTACTTCTTCGGTTCGCTGTTTGTCATCAGCGGCCTACTGCTCAGGATCGAAGCCGCAATACTCCGCGCTGGTGACTACGCGCCACCGCCGGCCGAGCCCTCTCCGCGCCCCTGGCGCCGCGAAGCCGAAAGCTACAGCGATGAGAAGCCCGACAGTAATCCAATGTAGACATTGGCCCGGCCCGCATCGGCGCCGCCGGCGTACGGGTTCACATGGCGCGGTCGGGGTTCGCGTCGCGACGGCCGGTCACGATCCATGCGGCGAGGTGCACCGGGAAGCCGTCCGCGGTGCGCAGCGCGGCCATCCGTTCGAACGACGCGGCGCGCAGCGCGTCGAGGGACGCGGGATCGAACTGCTCAAACACGCCGCGCAGGCTGTACGACCAATGCCACTCCCACCAGTCCTGCTCGGTGGGGAAACTGATGTCGGTCTCCTCGCGGCAGACACGCACATCATCAAAGCCGGCGCCGGCCAGGAGATCGACTACCTCCTCGGCGCGGCTGAAGGGGCGCTGGACCGCCCGGCGCAGCGGCGTTCCGGCGGCGGCGATCAGGTCGTGCTCCCAGGCCCATCGAGGGTCGTTCTCGGCCCAGGTCGAGACGGCCACGGTTCCGCCAGGCCGCAGCAGCCGTCGGAACTCCGCTGCGGCGCGTTCGGGGTCGGGCAGGAAAAACAGGGCGAACGCGGCCGTGAGGACGTCGAAGCTCTCGTCCGCGAACGCCATCCGTTCGGCATCCATGACCTGAAGATCGACGCCCTCCAGGCCGGCGGCACGCAGATCCGTCTCGGCGAGCTCGATCATGCCGGGCGACACGTCGACACCGGTGAGGGAATCGGCGATCGGAGCGGCGGCCAAGAGTACAGCGCCCCGGCCGCACGCCACATCGATGACATCGGACCCCGGAGCGATTTCGGCGAGGTCGACGAGGCGCCGCGCGAAGTACCGGTGATAGGCATTGCCGATCGCGTCGTAGGTCGGCGCCGCTCGATCGAAGACGCCGGCCAGCCACTGCTTTTGGTCATCCACGCAGGAACGATATCGCTCTGGCGATACCGGCCGGCCTGGACACAAGGCGCTCATGGAAGCCCCGGGCGTCCCGCCACTTCGCCAATGCCGACTCCTTCGCCCGTCGCCGCCGTACGCTGGACGATGGCTCTATGGGTGGTCGGCGAGTGGCCGTAACTGGGAACACCACAGACAGAGGTAGCCGTGCAGGACTGGCCCGCGTTGCCGTACGAGGAGTGGCGCGATACCCGCGACACGTTGCACATGTACACGCAGGTGCTCGGCAAGGTCCGGCTCGCGCTCTCGCCGGCCGAGCTTGAGTGGGCACACGTTCCGCTCTATGTCACCGCCCGCGGGCTTACCACGTCGGCAGTGCCGATCGGCCGACGCACGTTCGATGCTGAATTCGACTTGGTCGATCACGAACTGCTCTTGCGGACCAGCGATGGCGGTAGGGAAGTGATCGGGCTGCGTGACCGCGCCGTTGCTGACTTTTATCAGATCGTCGTCGATGCGTTTATGCGCCTGGGTGTTGACGTCTCGATCTCCGGCACGCCATCGGAAGTTTCTGATCCCATTCCCTTCGCCGACGACCGGGTGCACGACTCATATGACCGCGAGTGGGCCAACCGGTTCTTCCTGGTTCTGTCCCGAGTGGACGTTGTCCTTAAGGAACACCGGGCACGCTTCCTGGGCCGAAGTTCGCCGGTGCACTTCTTCTGGGGCACGTTCGACCTCGCGCTGACTCGCTTCTCGGGCCGGCCCGCGACTCCACCGGCAGAGGGAGGCATCATCTACCGGCGCAGCGCGGACGCCGTCCAGATCTGTACCGGATTCTGGCCCGGTCACGAGCAGTTCCCGCAGCCGGCTTTCTTCGCCTATTTGTATCCGAAGCCGGACACCATCGAAGATGTCCCGGTCCAACCTGATGAGGCCAGCTGGGACCAGCAGCTCGGTGAGTTCATCCTGCCCTACGACGCGGTGCGATCATCTGCGGATCCGGCGCGGGTCATTCGGACCTTTCTGGACAGTACTTACGAAGCCTGCGCCAGTGCCGGTGGTTGGAGCAGCGACCTCGTTCCGGAGGGGGCGCCGTGGCTGGGACGACCGGCACAGATCTCGACCAGTTCCCAGATGTAGTCCCTCGTCGAGTGTGGCTACCGAGCCTGGGCGGCGAACGCCTCGCGGGGTAGCACAGTCAGGACCCGCATGATGTGTTCGCGAAACTCCGCCATGAACGTGGCGAGGAATGTCTCGGTGGACCTGTCAGTGACGACGCCGTCGCCCGCGAAGATTTCAGTGGTGTACTTGATGTAGGCCTCGGGAGCGGTCATTTGCCGCGCGTTGCAGAAGCTCAGCACGGCTCGCAGGCTCTGTTGGGCGAGTGCGGTGCCGATCTCACCGACCGACGCGCCAATCATGGCTGTGGGTACGTGGTCGAAGGAGTTCTGACCCCAGGGGCGCGACGCCCAGTCGATAGCGTTCTTCAAGCCCCCTGGGATGGAGCGGTTGTACTCGGGTGTGATGAACAGGATGGCCTGAGACTTGTGGACCGCCTCCTTGAGTGCGATGGCCTCGGGCGGATAGTTTGCGTCGTAGTCCTGGCTATACAGCGGCAGGTTCCGGATCGGAATCTCAATGAATTCAAGGTCGTCGGGAGCCAGACGAATCAGGGCCTTGCTGAGTTCCCGGTTGATCGACGAGGAGGAGAGGCTGCCGACGAAGTATCCGACCTTGTACGCGGCCATCACGCTGTCCTTTCCGATCGTGGGTCTGGAGCTGAACAAAGGCGCGCTATCGCGGTGTAGGCAGGCCGCGGGCCAGGTCTCGACGGACCTTCGAGCCGGGTGCAGCTAGGGAAGGCTTCGCGGCGGGCTCCGGTGGCCGATTACGACGCCTGCCGATAGCCGGTACGGCAGTCCGTCTGGCGCGCTATACGTCCATGCTCGCATGGTCCTTTACGACGCCGTGGGCGAACGCGAGCTTTGCTAACCCGAGCTCGTGACCTTCGTAAACAGGGGCCGTTTCAGGACGTTGAAGCGGAACATCTGGCGGGACAAACCGGACGCAGGGCAGAGGCTTAAGCGGGCTTCTGACCTGCGAAACGTTGGTCCTCGTTACTCGTCGGTACCCCTCGATGGTCAACATCACCCGGACTGATTCCGCACCGCTCCATCCAGTATGGACGATCCACTAGTCGTCGGACCGGTGCGCCCCGCCATCCATCGAGTAGCCGTTCTCTAGGCGAGCAACCTCGACAGCCGCATCAGCTTAGACGCGGGCGACACGGATGGACTTCACGGCATCGACTACCTTCCCCGTGACGTACGCGCCGGCACACCGTTGGCGGCAAACTCCACCTAGCCGGCGCAACGACCGACAGGGTCTAGATCACGACAGCGATTGCATGTCGTTGCGCGAGCCGTTCCGCCATGGACGACCTGCTCTTTGATGTTCACGCACGTTCACGGCCATCCGCGCGCCGCCTCGCGACCGTCGTACAGATGATCTAGTGTGTGCGACGAGGAGGCAACGATGACAGTCGGCACCGGCATCGAATGGACCGAGGTCACCTGGAATCCCACGACCGGTTGTGATCGCATAACCTCTGGCTGCGACAACTGTTACGCCCTTACGCTGTCCAAACGCCTTAAGGCGATGGGCGCCGCGAAGTACCAAACGACGGCGACCCCCGCACGTCGGGTCCCGGATTCGGTGTGGCAGTTCATGAATCCGCACTTGATGACCCACACCGATGGAGTGGTTCGCGCCTCGTGTTCGTCAACTCGATGAGCGACTTGTTCCACGCCAGAGTACCGATCGCGTACATCCGGCGCGTCTTCGAAGTCATGGCCGACACACCTCAGCACACCTACCAGATCCTTACGAAACGTTCGGGTCGTCGATCCGGACGTGAGACTGCGGCTTTCCGCCGCAAGGTGACCGGCAAGGTAGAGCGGCCCACCAGACGTTGCCACGGGACTGACTGAATGGGCGAGTGTTCACCATGATCGAGGAGGCTTACGCTCCTGTCTCCACGGCGCGATCGTGCCGTCGGTGAGCGCGAGAGCCTTGGGGGATCCTTGACCGACGAGATTGTGGCCCCTGAGGCTGCCCAGGCGCTTCCGCGTCGCGGCGGGCTTCGGTCGATATCACTGCGCGTGATGGCAGTGAGCGGAGTAATCGCCGTCGCCGCGAGCGCCGTCGCATACGGCCTCCTTACCGACAGCGCGTTGATTGCGGGCAACAGCGCATCGACAGGCGACCGCGCCGGCGGGCCACTGGCCGTATTGGACGTTCAAATTGCGCAGCCGGTCAGCGGCAGCTGCGCTGGGGGCGGTCTGACATGGCAAGAATCATTGATTCCCGCTATTTTCGACGAAAATCTGTCCCTGACGTTTGGCCAAAACAACTATTGGTCGAGCAACTTCTGCGTACGGCTGAACCCGGCGACCTCCACCATCACGCAGGCCGCCGCGCACATATCGGTCGAGAACCTCATCTCCACAGACCCCACGTGCTCGACTGGTGAAGTTGCTGCAGGAGACACGAACTGCGGCACTGCCACATCGGGCACTGGCGAAATCACCGAGGTCCTCTTCTGGTCGGTATACGCCAACCCGAACTGCGCGAGCATCCAGGCCCTCCCGGTGAGCAACAACCCCGTGGGGTTGGCCAACGGTTCGGTCAACGGCGCGTTCGGCATCGACACCACAAGCGTTCTGTGCGTGGCGTTCCGGCTGAACACCGAAATGGACAGCGACGACCCACACCTGGATACGGTGCAAACGGACTTGGCGACGTGGGACTGGCGCTTCAACGCCTCGGAGTGATCCCGAGGCTGATACTCACGGCGCTGCCCTTGCTCGTCGCGGCGGCCTTTGTCGCCCTGGTCAGCCTGTACGGGGTCGCGGCAATCAAGCATTGGCAGGTCAGGGGTGTCGTCACATCGAGCATGGCACCGGAGATCGACCGGGGCGCGCTGGTCGTCATCGTCCCGCCGGTCCATCCGCTGGCCGTTCGGTCCGTGGTCGCATTCCAAGACCCCTTTGATCCATCGCGCACGGTCGTTCATCGCGTTATCGAGGTCATACACACACCGGCGGGAATCCTGTATCGGACCAAAGGTGACGCGAACGCGCAGCCCGATCCCCGTCCGCTTCGATCAGACGAAGTGGTCGGACGCGTCGGCTGGTCAGCGCCGTACGTCGGTGGGTGGGTCGCGTGGATGCGAAGCTTTCCCGGACTGATCGTCGTGCTGGGATTGCCCCTGACTGCAGTTGTCGTCGACTCGGCCTGGCGGCGCCACCGTCAGCGACCAGGCCCGAATTCACGCGTGACCTAGCTCGATCGTCGTAGCCGAAACCTTGTGATCCGTCGGTGGGCGGGGTCGCCTTCGATGCCTGGCGGCGCTTGATTATGCGACCGCGCGTTACGTCTCGGCGGGCACTGACGTCGCCATCGCGATCGCGGCACTG
This sequence comes from uncultured Actinomycetota bacterium, assembly GCA_963773935.1. Lineage (GTDB taxonomy): Bacteria > Actinomycetota > Actinomycetes > Mycobacteriales > Micromonosporaceae > DATBGZ01. The sequence goes on along the minus strand of CAVZCZ010000005.1, from coordinate 613,459 downwards.
CTCGAGCGGGCCGGCACCGACCTCGACCGCGCTCGAGCGATCCACGACGAGGGCGGCACAACCTTCGTCATCCGCTAACGGTCGGCCCGAACCTCTGACGCGAGGCGCGTTCGCCCGTCTGATGATCTGCAGCTCGGACAACAGCGGGTACTGTTCGCCTCCTGAGTCGGGGCTCGCGCGACGCGTAGGGTCAGGCCCGCTGCTGGGCTGGCGAGAAGAACTCGGTGAGTGCCTCGGCGAGTGCTTCGGGATGGGTCAGTGGGGCGGCGTGCCCCGCGCCGGGGATCTCGTGAACCCGTGCGTTGGGGATGTGGTCGGCCACGTACCGCGCGCTCGCGATGAAGAAGGGCTTGGTGTGCGCCCCGAGCAGCACCACCACTGGAGCCTGGATCGCGCCGAGCACGGCGGGGTCAGCGGTGCGGTCCTCGGAATTCATCGCTTGCTGGAGGAGGTTGAGCAGCTTCGGGACATAGCGGCCCGCGGCCTCGAAGTAACCGGCGTCCTCGGCGACGGCGATTTCCTCGTCGTTGAAGGGAAACCCAGCGAAGGCACGAACCGCAGCCGTCAGGTTCCCCTCGGCGGTCAGCTCGGCGGTACGGGCGACGGCGTTACCGATAGCCGCTTGTACCTGCTCGTCCGCCAGGCTCAGCATCCCAGGCTCGAAGGGGGCCACCGCGGTGACAGCGTCGGACAGCGCAGCCGCGCCGAGTGCCCAGGTGGCGCCGCCGGACCAACCCACCAGTGCGGTCGGTTCCCCGATGCTGTCCACGTAGGCGAGGATGTCGTCGATGATCCGACCGGGGCTGAGGTCGGGGTGATCGCCGCTGAGACCACGGCCACGCAGGCTCGGCTGGTGGCAGGTGAACCTGCCCGTGAGGTGTCCCACCACCCGGTTCCAGTCGAGGTCGCAATCGCCAACGGCGCCCTGCAGGAAAACGAGCGGAGGCCCCTCGCCGTGCACGGTCCCACCGATGGTGACGCCGTCGGAGGTGGTCACGTAATGGGTGCGTTGGTTGCTCATCGCTGTTTCCTCACTTTCTCGTGCGGTCATGCCTGCAACATGACGCAGGAGATGTGGGAGAACGTCACCCGGCCGGGTATGCGTCCGCGGTCAGGGGGTACTACAGGTCCCGGCGGGCCACCTCGGCGGCGAGGTCGGTGCGTCCGCCGACGTCGAGCTTGGTGTAGACGTGGGTCAGGTGCTTCTTGACCGTGTTGACAGAGATGAACAGGCGTTGACCGATCTCGGCGTTGGTGTGGCCTTTGGCGACCAGCCGCACGATGTCGAGCTCGGCCGGAGTAAGTGACGCCCAGCCGATCTGCGGGCGTTGACGCTCACCCCGCCCGCGGCGGGCATAGGCGATCGCGTCGGCCAGCGTCAGCTCGCCGCCCGCGTCCCAGCACGCAGTCGCATCGGTGTCGTCCATGGTGGCTTGGGCGGCTTCGTGAGCACGACCGAACCGGTCGCCATCCAAGGGGAAGCGCTTGAGGCCGGTGTCGGTATGGAACCGTTGCGACGCGGCGAGCAGGCGAAGCGACCGCTTGGGCTCGTCGAGGGCTGCGGCCAGGTCGGCGATCGTCTCCAGCGCCACCGCGGCGCCGACCGGGTCGCCGTAGTCGTCCAGGACCTCCAGGCTCTCGTGCGCCAGCTCCCACGCCTCGTCGAGGTCCCCGTCGCGCTTGACCAGCACCGCGAGGCCCAGCAACGACCGACCCAGCGGCAACGGGATGCGCGGGTCGGTCGACAGCGCGCGACCTGCCGCCAGATGTGCTCGCGCGTCGTCGTGGCGCTCCTCGGTTTGTGCGAGCAGGCCCAGCAGCCACTCGCCGATGGACTCGCCCCATCGGCTGCCGCCACCGCGGCCGATTCGCACGATCCCCTCGGCCGCCGCCCGAGCAGTCTCCAGATCACCGGATGCGTATGCCGACAAAGCGAGCCAAGGACGGAAGTGCATGTCGTACTGAGTCCCCTCCAAACCATGTCTTCGCAGGACCGCCAGCGCCTCGGACAGCCAGTCCTGCGCCTGACCGTGGTTGCCTTGCAGGACGGCGGCCGCGCCCAGGCCGGTTAGTCCGATCGCCTCCCACCCGGGACGTCCGACCTGCCGGCTGAGCTCGACGGCGAGTCGAGCGTGTCGGTGTGACCGGTCGAGCCGACCAGTCCACACCTCCCACAGCCCAAGGGACGCGTGGGCGGCCGGCAGTTGGAAGGCGAGCTCGTTGGCTTCGCACACCTGCACGGCTTGCTCGAACCGGCTGCACGCGGCGTCGATCGAGCGGCGGTAAAACAGCGCCCCCCCAGCGAACGCCAGGACGTAGGCGTGGGTTGAAGCATCTTCGCACCGCTCCGCGTGCTGGACCGCCTGCTCGGCGTCGGCGTCCACCTGGGCGCTGGTCGGCAGCCCTGACATCGCCCCCGAGAAGGCTCGTTGGCCCAACGCGACCGCGAGCGCACCGCCCACGTCGGCGGCGCGTGCCGCATCGACCGCCTTGCTCGCCGACCGATAGGCGCTGGCCGGCTCTTCGCTGGCAAGGGCAAGGGCCGCCGCCGTGATAAATCCCCGCACGCGCTCGTCATCGGGGATGCCCGGGACATCGGCCGCGTCGTGCAGCCGCCGGTGTACTTCCCGGGACAGGCCGCGATCGAACCAGAAGCGGACGATCGGCTCGGTGATGCCCACCAGCCCTCGCAGGTCTCCGGACTCCGCCGCCCAGTCCATCGCGGCGCGCAGATCATCCAGATCGGTCGCAAGCCGCGCCATCCACGGCTCAGGCTGTGCACCTTGCAGACCCTCCTGCGCCCGCCCCGCCAGCCCGACATGGAACTCCAGATGGCGATCACGCGCCCGATCGGCGTCGTCCAGTTCGGACAGTCGCAGCCGGGCATACACCCGGATGGTCTCCAGCAGCCGGTAGCGGGCCGTGCCCTGGCGCTGGACGACCTGCAGCAACGACTGCTCGACCAGCCCAGCGACCAGGTCGAGCACGTCGTCGCGGTCGATCCCCTCTGCGCCTACCACTGCCTCGGCAGCATCCAGCTCAAAAGACCCGGCGAACACCGACAGCCTCGCCAACGCCAACCGCTGCACATCGTCGAGCAGGTCGTAGCTCCAGTCCAGCGACGCCTCCAGCGTTCGCTGCCGTGCAGGCGCCCCCCGGACCCCGCCGGTCAACAACCCGAACCGGTCCGACAACCCGGCCGCGATCTGGCCCGCCGCCAGCACCCGCACCCGCGCCGCCGCGAGCTCGATCGCCAACGGGATCCCATCCAGACGCCGGCAGATCTCGGCCACCGCCGAAGCGTTGTCGTCACCGATCCGAAAGTCCGCGGCCACCTGCCGGGCCCGCACCTCAAACAACCGCGCCGCGTCCGCCGCCGCGACCGCGCTGGCGGAGACAGCATCGGGGTCGGGCACCGGCAGCCCGGCGACCTCGAATGTCGCCTCACCCTCGACGACGAGCGGCACGCGGCTGGTCGCGAGCACATGCAGGTGCGGACACGCCGAGGACAACTCGCCGACCAGCTCCGCACACGCACCCACGAGGTGCTCGCAATTGTCGAGCACGACCAGTAGCTGCCGTGTATGAAGCTGCTCTGAGAGCGTGTCGGTCAGCGCCTGTTCGGGTCGCTCGTGGACGCCCGCCGCCCCACCAATGGCCTGCGCGACCAGCCCGGGTTCGCTCACCCCCTGCAGGTCCACCCAACACGCCCCGTCGGAGAACCGCGACGCCACGTCCCCGACGACTTCCACCGCCAGCCGCGTCTTGCCGCAGCCACCCGGACCGGTCAACGTCACCACCCGAGATCCGCGATTAGGTCGGCCACCTTCGCACGTTCAAGCTCACGGCCGACGAACGCCGCGACCCAAACCGGCAGCCCGCTCTGCATCTCCACCGCCGACTCCCGCGCGCTGGTCCGTGTTCGAGCCCCGATTCTTAGTCCAGTCTTAGTCTCATCCACCACCGTTGCCGAGTCCTGTCCGCGATCGACCTTGGACTTCCACTTCTTCATGGCTTCAGTCCCGGGACGCGCGGGGCTGTGCGGCAGTTTCGTGGCCGCTGCTACACGTTGAAGCGGAACTCGACCACGTCGCCGTCGTGCATGACGTACTCCTTGCCCTCGATGCGCACCTTGCCCGCGGCCTTCGCAGCAGCCATCGAGCCGGCCGCCATGAGGTCGTCGTAGCCGACCACCTCGGCCTTGATGAAGCCGCGTTGGAAGTCGCTGTGGATGACGCCGGCGGCCTCGGGTGCTGTAGCGCCGATGGAAATCGTCCAGGCGCGCGACTCTTTCGGCCCGGCGGTCAGGTACGTCTGCAGGCCCAGCGCACCGAACCCGACCCGGATCAGCTGATGCAGCCCGGGCTCGGGCTGCCCGATCGAGGCAAGCAGTTCCCGCGCCTCGTCCTCCGGCAGATCGGTCAGCTCGGACTCGATCTTCGCGTCCATGAAGACGGCCTCGGCCGGCGCCACCAGCGCACCAAGCTCATCCAGGAAGGCCTCGTTGGCGAGCTCGGCTTCGTCCACATTGAACACGTACAGGAACGGCTTGGCGGTCAGCAGGTGCAGCTCGTCGAGCAGGTCGATGTCGGCGAAGTGCCCGCCGGACAGGGTGGTTCCGCCGTCGAGCAGTTCCCGGGCAGCGGTGGCGGCCGCGACGAGGGGTGCGCGATCCTTGCGTACCTTCGCTTCCTTCTCCAGCCGGGGCAGCGCCTTGTCGATGGTCTGGATATCGGCCAGGATCAGCTCGGTGTTGATCGTCTCGATGTCGTCGCGGGGCGAAATCTTGCCATCGACGTGCACCACGTTCGGGTCCGAGAACGCCCGGACCACCTGGCAGATGGCGCTCGCCTCGCGGATGTTGGCCAGGAACGCGTTGCCCCGGCCCTGCCCCTTCGACGCGCCGCGCACCAGGCCGGCGATGTCGACGAATGTCACCGGCGCCTGGATGACCTTCTGCGACCCGAAAATGTCGGCGAGCTTGTCCAGCCGCGCGTCGGGCAGCCCAACGACACCGACGTTCGGATCGATTGTGGCGAAGGGGTAGTTCGCGGCCAGCACGTTGTTCTTGGTCAACGCATTGAACAAGGTGCTCTTGCCGACATTAGGCAGTCCGACGATGCCGATGGTGAGGCTCACGGGCGCCCAGTCTAGCCTGCGGCCGGTCACGGTCCGTGACTGCGGTCACCGGAGTGATCCACTGGCTGGGACGACGGTCCTTACTCTGCGGACCGAGATACCGTAGCTGTGTGCCGGGATGGTTCGGCGTGGCGGCGAGTGCCGCGATCGTGCTGGTGGCTACCGCCATCGGTCTGTTTTGGCGGCCCGCAATGGCCGGTTCCGCGCAACCAAGGCACAACCGGTCGCGGCGGTCGACCCGACCCTCGCCGCGTTGGGCGTGACCCCCGGCGTGATCACGCTGCTGCAGTTCTCCACGGTCTTCTGCGCCCCCTGCCGCTCGACACGGGTGTACTGCGCCGAGCTGGCCGCGACGATACCGGGCGTACGACACCTCGAGGTGGACGCTGAGTCGCACCTGGACGAGGTGCGGGCTCTGGACATCTGGCGCACCCCGACGGTGCTCGTGATCGACGCCCGCGGCGAGATCCGCAGCCGCGCCTCGGGACCCACCAACCGGGCGCACCTGCTCGCCGCGGTCGCTGACGTGGTGACACCAGCGGCGGCACCGCCGGAAACGGCACCTGCGGAGAAGGTGGCCGCATGACCCCGACCCTGCTTACCAAGCGCCGGACGGTGGACCTGTGCCGCCTGGCCGCCAGCCTCTGTCCAGCCTCCTGACTCCCGACTCAGTCATCCCGATTCGTCCGCCTCAGGAGGCGTCCCCATGCAGCTCGATATGCGCGGCCCCGATTCGCGGCCGCCGTCACCACACTTGTTCTGATCGCCGTACTCATCACCGGCAACGGTTGGCTGGCGCTTGCGCAGACGGTCGTGTTCGCGCTCGGCGCGGTCAACGCCCGGTACGCGCCGTACGGCATGCTCTTCCGGATCGTCGTCGCGCCCCGCCTCGGCCCGCCGCAGGCGTTCGAGCCGGCCGAACCGGTCCGGTTCGCACAGGGCGTCGGCTTTGCGTTCCTCGCCGTGGCGAGCGTGGCGTACCTCAGCGGAGCCGCCGTGATCGGGCTCGTCGCGACCGGCTTTGGCACTCGTGGCCGCGTTCCTCAACGCCGCGTTCGGGCTGTGCCTGGGCTGCGAGGCATACCTGCTGATCCGCCGCCTCACGAGTCGAGCGGCCGCACCGACCGCCTAGCCCCAGCGGCCTTGAGCTACCGAGGTCGTGTTGGCAAAGCCGGCCAGCTAGCCGTTTGCCAACGCGATCACGCGGTCAGTCCATGTCGGTGATCGTTCCCGTGCCGGTGGACTGAGGCCCGATCACCGCTGGACCCTGCGCCACGCTGGTCAACGACACAGTAAAGGACTCGTTGGGTTCCGACGTGGTGTCGCCGACGGCCGCGATGGCGACGGTCTTCATGATGACCCAGGCGGCGAAGGCGACAACACCGGTCTCCGCGACATCATCCTCCCCACTGAGCGCCGTGCCATCCGACGTCGCGTAGTTCAGCTTGACCGTGCCTGTCACCGGCCGGGAGCAGCGTCACGGTGAAGACGATGTTCTTCGTCCCCGTGTTGCCCTCCACGACCTGTGCGTTCGAGATTGAGACCGTGGCAGTGACGTCGTCGTTCGTGATGGTGCCGTCGGCCATGGCTGTGCCGAGGACGGCCGGGCCGCTGGTGGCACCGGTCAACGTGACATGGAATGCCTCGTCAGGCTCCTCGATCGCGTCCCCGAACACCTTCACAGTCAAGCTATTCGACGACTCTCCGGCCAGAAATGTGACTGTACCTGTTCTCGGCGACATCATCCCGACCCGGCGGTCGCCGTGCCGTCAGAGGTGGCATACGCGACCTTGATGGTGCTCGTCGCCCGCTGGGACAGACCGACCGTGAACCCGAGTTGCTGGCTCGAAGTGCGGCCCTCGGCGAGCTGCGCCGGGCTGATGATCGAGACGGTCGAAATCGCATCGTCGTTCGTGATTGTGCCCGTGGCGTCGGCCTGCCCAAGCACAGCGAAGCCGGTCGTCACGCCGGTCAACGTGACCGAGAACGTCTCATCAGGCTCGACGCTGATGTCGCCATACACCCTGATCGAGACTGTCTTGGCCGTCTCGCCGGGGCTGAACAACACGCTGCCGGTTTTGGCGAGGTAGTCGCTGGGTTGGGTTGCGGTGCCATCGGAGGTGGCATAGCTGACCCTGACATTTGTCGCCGCCGGACCGTCGAGCGTGATGGGGAAGGTCAGCAACTTACTGCCGCCGGCCCCTTTCGTGATGCTGACCGAGCCGATCGAGACTGTGCGGCGCGGGTTGGCGCCGGCGATGGCGTACGACGTGAAGAAGCCGGCGGAGACGGCAACAACAATCGGCGGAAGGCCCTGCACCTCTACCGGCGTAGCCTCGTTACTCGTGATAGTGCGGATGCCGATCTGGCCGAACGTAGTTGCCGCCCCAAGCTCCAGACCGAACCGTCCTCGAGTAGCGCCATGGCGTGGCGACCGCGCGCGGAAAGGGACACTGTGCGGTGCGGGAGAACGACAGCGACTGGCATCTCGCTCTGTCGTGGTGCCGTTGCCGAGTTGCCATGCTGGTTGTCGCCCCACGTCCAGACCGTTCCGTTGAAGTCCAATGCCGCTGCAGATGCAACTTCACCGCTGATCGACACGACGCCGGAGATCCCCGTAACCAGCTGTGGAGTATCGCTGTTGCTCGTGGTCCCGTTGCCAAGCTGGCCGTACGAGTTGCGCGCCCCACGAGTAGAGCTGGCCGGTTGACGTGACGGCATAGCTCGAGTACTCACCAGCGGCGACGGCGACGACGCTCGGACAGCCCGTTCACCTGGATCGGGGAGAGGTGCTGACGTAGTGGAGCCATCGCCGAGCTGGCCGAAGTCGTTGATGCCCGAGGCCCGCACGAGTCCCATCCGCCGTCGCGGCCAAGGCGTGATATCCGCCGCCGGCCACGGCTGCGACAGCGGGCCGGCCAGTGACCAGCGCCAGCTCATCTTTGACGTCGGTCGTTCCGTCGCCTAGCTCGCCGTACGGGTTTTGTCCCCATGCAAGCAGCGAGCCATCGTTCTTCACCGCTAGGCATTGAAGTAGAGACCGGCCGTGATCGCCACTGACATCGGTGAGCCCAGAACTGCAATGGGTACGCTCGACGAGTCGTATGCTTTCCGACCTAGCGTTTCCGAATTGGCCCGTGCCCCACGCCAGCACGGTTCCCGTGTCTGTCAGCGCAAAGGCGTGCCCGTATCCACCGATGATGTCGATGAGTCCCGCATTGCCCGGTGCGAGGACTGGACCCGGCGACAGCCGGTCAGAGTAGTCCGGAGTGGGCACGCCATGGCCGATCGCACCGTCGACATTGTCGCCCCACGAGACAACGCTGCCAGTGCTCCGCAAGACCGCGACGTGGTTCATTCCTGCCGTCACGGCGACGGCGTCGTCGATACCGCTGACCAACGTCGGGATTGGGACGATCTGATCCTGTGCGGCGTTGGGGATCTGGTAACGATTGTTCTGGCCCCATACGTAAACCTCTCCGGTTGTGGCCACCGCCACGGCGGTCTGGACGCCGGCCGCAATCCACGCGATCGCAGGGAGTCCATTGACCTGGTACGGGGTGAGTGCCGGCTCGGACGCGCCGGTGCCCAGCTGCCCGCCCTCGAAGGCGCCCCAGGTCCACACCGTTGCCGTCGCCCTTGAGCGCCATACTCCAGCCCGCGCCGGCCGCCACCGAGGTGACGTTGGTCAGGCCGCTGACGGACACCGGCGTGTCGCTGTCCGTTGTCGTTCCGTTGCCCAGCGCGCCGAAGAAGTTGGCACCGAAGGCGACGACCGTCCCGTCATTCTTAGGCAGAGTGTGCGTATTGAGCGTCGAGATCTTCTGCACATTGGACAGAAAAGGCAGCGCGATCGGTTCGTAGCGCGGCGCGCGCGTCCCGTCGCCCAGCTCGCCGTTGAGGTTGTCCCCCATCCCCACACCGTGCCATCCGTCTCGATCGCGAAGCGGTCGTTCCATCCCGCCGCGAGGTCGACGAACGCACCTTCGGGGAGTACGGGAATCTGGATCGGGCTGCTCTGACTGGGGCCATCGTTTCCCAACGCCCTGCTCCCGTTGTAACCGCATCCGAACACAGTGCCACCGTCGAGGTAGAGGACGTAGTGGTCCCCGCCTGCGACTTTCGTCACTGTGGACGAAATTCCCGAGGTCGCCGGCGAGAAGTTCAGCTCGTTCGTGCCGTTCAGCAGCTCGCCGTTGTTTCCGCCTCCCCAGACCGACCAGCCGCTCGGGGTGTGCGCATAGGTGCCGACGCCGAAGGCGGCGATGGCGTCGGCGCCCACGATTCCGACCGCCTGGCTCGGGTCGGTGACGACCGTGCCGAGCGGGAGCCCATCGCCGAGTTGGCGCCCCAGGTCGTTGCCCCATGAATAGGCGGCGCCCGGATAGGCGTTCGTGACTAGGGAGGCCTCGGCCAGTGTTGATAACACCACCATGTAAACGGACGACACCACGAGTGCGATCGCCGTCATGTACATGGTGAGCCGCGTCGATTTCCGCGCAACGAAGCGTGACACCTGGTCTCCCAGCTCTTCGATTGTTGAGCTGCCGGTCAGGCCGGCTGCAGCGCAGAGCGTAGGCCGGGTGTCTTCGCTGCGGGTCCACCGTTCGGATTCCCCGCGATCCACTTAAACGATCAAACGGCGACCGTTACGTGATCAATTAGGTGGAGTCGCATGGCATCTCGTACCGCGTGGGCGAATCGCACCAGTGACGCGTGCTTGGAAGACAAATACTCCACAATGGACTGCGGGGGATCAGGACCTGGTCGCTGCGTTCAATGCAGAGGCGCACGTACCCCGGCAAGCCCCTAGATCGAACTTGCGACGGCAAGGTCCGAAACCCGCCAGCGTTCGCGCCCGGCGGGGGCAGTATCGATGGCATGGAACCGCAGCTCGACTTCGACCTCTGCTACCGGGCGGTGGACAGCAGGGACGCCCGCTTCGACGGCTGGTTCGTCACCTGCGTCACATCGACGGGCATCTACTGCCGCCCGTCGTGCCCGGCGCTGACCCCGAAGCGGGCCAACGTCCGGTTCCTGCCGACGGCCGCGGCCGCGCAGCGCGAGGGGTTTCGGGCCTGCCTGCGCTGCCGGCCCGACGCCGCACCCGGATCGCCGGACTGGAACTACCGCGCCGACGTGGTCGGCCGCGCGATGCGGCTCATTGGCGACGGCGTCGTCGACCGCGACGGGGTGCCCGGACTCGCCGCCCGGATCGGTTACACCGAACGGCATCTGCAGCCGCCTGCTCACCGCTGAGGTCGGCGCCGGACCGCTGGCGCTTGGCCCGGGCGCAGCGCGCGCAGACGGCGCGGGTGCTCATCGAGACGACCGCGATGGGGCTCGCCGACATCGCGTTCGCGGCCGGGTTCGGCAGCGTGCGCCAGTTCAACGACACGATCCGGGAGACGTACGGGCGAGCCCCGTCCGAGCTGCGCGCGGCCCGGCGCGGTCACCGGGGAAGGCGAGCTCGGCGTGATAGCGCTGCGGTTGCCGTACCGGGAGCCGCTGCACGGCGCGTCGCTGCTCGAATTCCTCGGCGCGCGCGCGATTCCCGGCGTTGAGGAGGTCGATCGACGACCGCTACCGGCGGGCGCTGCGACTTCCGCATGGTGCGGGCCAGGTCGAGCTCGCGATCCGGCCGGGCTACGTCGAAGCGCGGCCCTGCACCTGGCCGACATGCGTGACCTCGCGCCGGCCGTGGCCCGCTGCCGGCGGTTGCTCGACCTGGACGCGGACCCGGTCGCCGTGGACGCGGCGCTGGCGCTCGATCCCGCGCTGGCTCCGTCGGTGGCCAAGGAGGCAGGGGTACGGGTCCCCGGCGCCGTCGACGGCTTCGAGATCGCGGTCCGGGCGGTGGTCGGGCAGCAGATCTCGGTGGCCGGCGCCCGCACCGTGCTGGCCCGACTCGTCGCGGCCGCCACGCCCGAACCCTCTGACGGACAGCCGAGCGACGGGCTGCGCGGCTTCCCGACCGCCGGCGAAGTGGCCGCAGGCGCCCGATGAGGCCTTCGGAATGCCGGCGGCGAGGCGGCGGACGCTGCGGATTTGGCCGCCGCGGTCGCGGAGGGACGACTACATCTCGACCCCGGCGCGGACCGGGCCGAGACCGAGGCACGGCTGGTCGAGCTGCCCGGCATCGGAGCGTGGACCGCACAGTACGTTGCCATTCGCGCGCTCGGCGACCCCGACGTCCTGCTCCCGACCGACCTCGGCGTGCGCCGTGGCGCCGCCGCCCTTGGCCTACCCGACGACCCCGTCGAACTGGCCGACCACGCGCGTGACTGGGCGCCCTGGCGCTCCTACGCGACGATCCGCCTGTGGAGGCACGCATGATTACGTCCACAATAGACACACAGTTCGGACCGTTCACGGCGATCGTCGACGACGACGGCGCGGTGCTCGCGTCGGGCTGGACCGCCGACCTCGGCCTGCTTCTGCCGCAGATCCACTCGCGGCTGCGCCCGACCACGCCGCCCCGGGCGCGGCGCGATCTCGGGCGGTGACGCGTGCGGTCCGGGCCTACCACGCCGGCGATCTGCACGCTGTCGACGACGTCGCCGTGCGCCAGCTCAGCAACGGCGAGTTCCTCACGGCCGCGTGGAAGGCGCTGCGCGAGGTCGACGCCGGGCAGCCGGTCACCTACACGGAGCTCGCCGACCCGTACCGGAAATCCGGCCGCGAACCGCGCCGCCGCGCAGGCCTGTGCCCGTAACGCCGCCGCTCTGTTCGTGCCGTGCCACCGGGTCGTGCGGGCCGACGGCAGCGTCGGCGGATTCCGCTGGGGGCCAGCGGTCAAGCGCCAGCTCCTGGCCCACGAATCGACAGCCTGAAAACCCGCGCGCGTGATGTCGCATCGATCGGCTAACGTCGTAGGGTGCCCGCCGACCGCCAACCACTTCGAAACCTCTGGCGGACCCGGTCATTATCTGCGGCCCTACCGGTGGCTGTACGTCTGGTTGATCTTGGCTGGCTGCGCAGCGACAGGGCTCGCGATCACCATTCCGCTCATCGCGCAACGGGTGATCGATGGTCCGGTAGCGCGCGGCGAGTCCAGGGGTCTGTGGCTGCTGGGTCTGCTGGCGCTCGCCTTCGGCGTACTCGAGGCGGCACTGATCTTCTTCCGGCGGTGGGTCTCGTCCGCCTCCGCGCTCGGCATGGAGTCGGCGCTGCGCAGCGATATCTACGCACACCTGCAGCGGTTGCCGGTCGGCTTTCACGACGGCTGGCAGTCCGGGCAGCTGTTGTCGCGGGCGACCTCTGACCTCGCGGCGATCCGGCGGTTCCTGTCTTTCGGCCTGCTCTTCCTGGTCATCAACTTCTTCACGTACACGACGGTGGTCGCGCTGCTGGTGCGCTACTACTGGCCGCTGGGCATCCTGGTCGTGCTGAGCACGCTCCCGCTGGCCCTGATCAGCCTCCGCTTCACCCGTCGCTACAACGCGATGTCGCGAGCGATGCAGGATCAGCAGGGCGACGTCGCGACGCTCGCCGAGGAGACCGCCGGCGGGATCCGCGTGATCAAGGCATTCCGCCGGCACGACCACATGTCGCGCGCGTTCGACGGGCGGGCGCAGCGGCTCTACGGCACCGCCGTGGGCAAGGCACGCCTGGTCGCTACCACCTGGCCCCGATTCGACCTCGTCTCGAACACCATGCTCGCGACCAGCCTCGTCGGGGGCGCGGTCGCGGTTTCGCTCGGCCACCTCACTGTCGGGGAACTGGTCGCGTTCGTATCGCTGCAGCTCATGCTGATCTGGCCGGTCGACGCCCTTGGCTACATCATCGCCAACGGGCAAGAGGCGATGACCGCTGCCGACCGCATCTACGAGCTGCTCGACGCGAAGCCCTCCATAGTGGACCGGCCCGCTGCGGTCGTGCTCAACGAAGGACGAGGTGCGAGGAGCCGTACGGTTCGAGGGCGTACGGTTCCAGTTCCCCGGCGCCGCTGAGCCCGTCCTGCGCGGGGTGGATCTGGAGGTCCATCCGGGCGAGACACTCGCCATCGTGGGCGCCACCGGATCCGGCAAGACCACGCTCGCCACCCTGGTGCCTCGACTGATCGACCCGACCGGGGGCCGGGTCACGCTCGACGGACGCGACACCCGCGACCTCACCCTCAGGTCACTGCGCTCGGTCATCGGCTTCGCCTTCGAGGAGGCCACACTCTTCTCGATGAGCGTGCGGGAGAACCTCACCCTCGGCCGCCCGGACGCGACCGACGACGAGGTGGACGAGGCGCTCTCCATTGCCCAGGCCGATTTCGTGCGCGACCTGCCGTGGGGGCTGACCACCCGGGTCGGCGAGCAGGGCCTGTCCCTCTCCGGCGGGCAGCGGCAGCGACTCGCGTTGGCCCGAGCCGTACTGGGCAAGCCGCGTCTGCTCGTTCTCGACGACCCACTGTCGGCTCTGGATGTGCACACTGAGTCGCTGGTCGAAGAGGCGTTGGGCCGGGTGCTTGCCGGCACCACGGCGATTCTGGTGGTGCACCGGCCGAGCACGGTCGCGCTGGCCGACCGGGTGGCTCTGCTGCAGGACGGCGTGATCGCCGCGGTAGGCACCCACTCGCATCTGCTGGCCACCGTGTCGGCCTACCGCGACGTGCTGTCCGCGGGACCCGCGAAGCGCGAGGAGCGGTCGCTAGCGGGGCTCAGCCGCGAGCGCGAGGAGCGAGCGCCAGCGAGCCCCGCAGTCGCGAGCAATGCGAATGCAGTCGCGAGCCCTCGTAGCGCCGACGTGACCGATGACGGCATGCCCGCCGGGGGAGCACTGACACACGCATGAGCATTGATGTAACTCAGTGGCGTGGAGTCGCCGAGGACGCCGACGCGGAACGGACCGCCGCCGAGGCCAGCGACGCGAAGGCGACGATCCGGCTGCGCGCGTCGAGCCGAAAGCTGCTCGGCAACCTGATGGTGCCGCACAAGCGCGCGCTGGCGCTGGCGATCGGGTTGCTCCTGTTGCAGAACGCGGCCGCCATGGCCGGGCCCTACCTGGTCATGGTCGGCATCGGCAAGGGCATCGAGCCGTTGAACCATGGCGACCCGTCCGTGCTGATCGCGATCGGGGCCGGCTTTGTCGTGGCCGTGCTGGCCGAGTACCTCGGCAAGCGCGGTTTCCTCATCCTGTCCGGGCGGATCGGCCAGTCGATGCTGCTCGACCTGCGCCGCCGGGTGTACCGGCATTTCCAGTCGCTGTCGATCAGCTTCCACGAGCGGTACACATCGGGCCGGATGGTGGCCCGGCTGACCTCCGACATGGACACCATCTCCGAGCTGGTCGACGGCGGCATCGACGACCTCGTGCTCGCGGCGCTCTCGGTGGTGTCGATCGCCGGCGTCCTGCTCTGGATCGACGCGCCGCTGGCGCTGGTGGCGCTGCTCTCGTTCCCATTCCTGATCTGGCTGTCGAACTGGTTCCGGCACGCCTCTGCCAAGGCGTACCGGCGCACCAGGGAGGCGGTCGCGCTCGTGATCGTCCACTTTGTCGAGTCGCTGGGTGGCATCCGCGCGGTACAGGCATTCCGCCGCGAACCGCGCAACCAGGAGATCTTCGACGCGGTCAACGACGACTACCGCAAGGCCAATCTGGTCACCATGCGGCTGATATCGATCTTCGGCCCGACGATCAAACTGATCGGCAACGTCACGATCGCGGTGGTGCTGACCTACGGCGCCTACCGGGCGCTGCACGGGCAGATCGGCCCGGAGGTGCTGGCGGCGTTCCTGCTCTACCTGCGCCGGTTCTTCGAGCCGATGCAGGAGCTCAGCCAGTTCTACAACTCGCTGCAAGCGGCGACCGCGGCGCTGGAGAAGCTCTCCGGGGTGCTACAGGAGCAGCCGGCGGTGCCGGAACCGGCGCACCCGCGCCCGCTTCTCGGCCAAGCCCCGGGGCGAGGTCACGTTCGACCGGGTCAGCTTCAGCTACCGGCCCGACCGGCCGGTGCTTGCCGAGTTCGACCTGCAGGTGCCGGCCGGCCAGACGGTGGCGCTGGTCGGCTCCACCGGTGCGGGTAAGTCCACCGTGGCGAAGCTGGTCGCTCGGTTCTACGACCCGGTCACGAGGCGTGGTCCGGGTGGACGGGATCGACCTGCGTGAGATCACCAGCGACGACCTGCACCGCGGCGTGGTCATGGTGACCCAGGAGAACTTCCTCTTCTCCGGCACGATCGCCGAGAACATCGGCTTCGGCCGTCCCGACGCCACCCGGGCCGAGATTGAACACGCTGCGGCTGCGATCGGCGCGGACACGTTCATCCGCGCCCTGCCCGAGGGCTTCGACACCGACGTCCGCAAGCGCGGAGGGCGGCTCTCGTCCGGCCAGCGCCAACTCGTCGCGTTCGCCCGCGGCTTCCTCGCCGACCCGGCCGTGCTGATCCTGGACGAGGCGACGTCCTCCCTGGACATCCCGTCGGAACGGTTGGTCCAGCGCGCGATGCGAACGATCCTGGCCGACCGGACCGCGTTCGTCATCGCGCACCGGCTCTCCACGGTCGAGATCGCCGACCGGGTGCTGGTGATCGAAGGTGGCCGGATCGTCGAGGACGGTCCGCCGGCGCAACTGATCGCGGGTGGCGGCCGCTACGCCACGCTCCACCAGCAGTGGGCCGACAGCCTGGTCTGAACGTTGATCCAAACCGCCGGGGCTGGTAGACAGGCGGGCGTGGATCTCACGCTGGCCGGACTGAGCTTCCGAGACCGCTCCCCCGACAACACCGGCAGCTGGGTGCTCGACGGCGGGTCGCTGACGGGGACCGCTGGCCACCGCACCGACTTGTTCGTCGACCCCGGCAACGGCAAGGCAACCGTGAACGCGCCCCGGCTGCTCACGTCGGCCCCCGCCGGCGACTTCCAACTCGCCGCCCGAGTCGAGGTCGGCTTCGAGTCGACCTACGACGCCGGCGCGTTGCTGCTGTGGGCCACCGATGACGTCTGGGCGAAGCTCTGTTTGGAGATCTCGCCGCAGGGCCAGCCGATGATCGTCTCGGTCGTGACGCGTGACCGGTCCGATGACGCGAATGGCTTCATCGTGGATGGCCCGTCCGTGTGGCTACGGATCACCGGACGGAGCGGGGCGTACGCCTTCCACGCCTCCACCGACGGCGAGTGGTGGCATCTGATCCGGCACTTCACCCTCGGCGGAGTCAGCAGCGGGCAGGTCAGCGCCGAGGTCGGATTCGAGGTGCAATCACCGCTTGGCCAGGGTTGCCGTGCCACATTCGCTGACGTCACCTACCGCATCCACACGCTCAGCGACCTCCGCGACGGCACCTGACTCTAATCGGGTCGCCGCCCGGCCGGAGCGCGACCTAGCCTGTGGCCATGACGGATATCGCAGCGCCGCGCTTGCCTGAGTCTCCGACCCTGTCGGGGCTTGAGGAGCGCTGGTCGCAGACGTGGCAGGAGGAGGGTACGTACGCGTTCGACCGGTCCAAGGATCGTTCGGACGTATACGCGATCGACACGCCTCCGCCCACGGTATCCGGGCCGCTCCACATTGGACACGTCTTCTCCTTTACCCACACCGACCTGGTGGCGCGGTTCCAGCGCATGCGGGGCAAGGCGGTGTTCTACCCCATCGGCTGGGACGACAACGGGCTGCCCACCGAGCGTCGGGTGCAGAACAAGTTCGGCGTGAAATGCGATCCTTCGCTTCCGTATGACCCATCGTTTGAACCTCCCGCCAAACCGGACCCGCAACGTCAGGTGCCGATCGCCCGACGCAACTTCGTGGAGCTCTGCACCCGGCAGACCATCGAGGACGAGCAGGCGTACGAGGCACTGTGGCGCCGGCTCGGGCTGAGCTACGACTGGTCGTACCAGTACACGACCATCGGGGAGCGGGCCCGCGCCACCTCGCAGCGCGCATTCCTGCGCAACCTCGCCCGCGGTGAGGCCTACACCGCCGAGGCTCCGTCATTGTGGGACGTGACATTCGGCACCGCCGTGGCGCAGGCCGAGCTTGAGGACCGGGAACAGCCGGGTTGGTACCACCGGATGCGGTTCACTGGCGAGGACGGTACCGCGATCGAGGTCGACACCACCAGGCCGGAACTGCTCCCCGCGTGCGTGGCGCTCGTCTGCCACCCGGATGACTCCCGGTACACGTCATTGATCGGTACGCCCGCCCGTACCCCGGTCTTCGGAGCGACCGTGCCCGTGTACGCCCATCCGTTGGCGGATCCGACCAAGGGCACCGGCATCGCGATGGTGTGCACCTTCGGTGACTTGACCGATGTCACCTGGTGGCGGGATCTGAAGCTGGACACCCGGGTGGTGATCGGTCGCGACGGACGCCTGCTGCCTGAGCCACCGCCGACTGTCGACGCAGAGGCCTATGCCGAACTGGCGGGCCGCACGGTGAAGCAGGCCCGGACCCGCGTTGTGGAGTTGTTGCGTGCCAGCGGGGATCTCATCGGTGAGCCTCGGGAGATCCTTCACCCGGTGAAGTTCTACGAGAAGGGCACTCTCCCCCTGGAGATCGTGAGCAGTCGGCAGTGGTACCTGCGCAACGGCGGGCGCGACGTGGATCTGCGGGAGGAACTCCTCGCCGCAGGTCGGGAGCTCAGGTGGGTGCCTGTCCACATGCGACACCGGTATGAGCACTGGGTGGGCGGCCTCACCGGCGACTGGCTGGTCAGCCGGCAGCGCTTCTTCGGGGTGCCGTTCCCGGTCTGGTACCGGCTCGACGCCACGGGGGCGCCGGACTACGCGGACCCACTGGTGCCCGACGAGGCGGACCTACCGGTGGAGCCGTCCTCGGACGTGCCCGCCGGCTTCACCGAGGCCCAACGCGGCCAGCCGGGCGGCTTCATCGGCGACCCGGACGTGATGGACACGTGGGCCACCTCGTCGCTGTCACCGCAGATCGTGGGCGGGTGGGAGCAGGATCCCGATCTGTTCGCCCGGGTGTTCCCGATGGACCTGCGCCCACAGGCCCACGAGATCATCCGGACCTGGTTGTTCGCTACGGTGGTGCGTTCGCGCGCCGAGCACGGCACGCTGCCGTGGCACACCGCGGAGATCTCCGGTTGGATCGTGGCGAAGGCGAACGAGAAGCTCTCCAAGTCGAAGGGAAACTCGACCACCGGGCCGAACGAGCTGCTCGACAAGTTCGGTGCGGACGCCGTGCGCTACTGGTCGGCCTCCGGTCGGCCGGGGGTGGACCTGGTCCTCGACGAGGGTCAGATGAAGGTCGGTCGGCGACTTGCGACGAAGCTTCTCAACGCGTCCCGGTTCGTGCTCGGCTTCGGCGCAACGCAGGGGCCCGGTGCCGAAGCGCTAGCGGATGTGGTCGAACCGCTCGACCGCGCCATGCTGGCTCGACTGTCCACTGTGGTAGACACTGCTACGGCGGCCTTCGTCGCCTACGACCACACCGGAGCTCTGGTCGCCACGGAGACATTCTTCTGGGAGTTCTGCGACGACTACATCGAGTTGGTCAAGCAACGCGCGTACGGCGACGGGCCGGCCGCCCGGTCGGCGCGGGCCGCACTGGTGGTCGGGCTGGACGTGCAACTGCGGCTGTTCGCGCCGTTCCTGCCGTACGCGACCGAGGAGATCTGGTCCTGGTTCCGCACCGGCTCGGTGCACCGGGCGCCGTGGCCCCAGCCCGCCGAGCTGGCCGCGGACGGTGACGCCGCGGTACTGGCCGCAACGGCTACCGCACTGAGCGGCGTCCGCCGGGCCAAGTCCGGGCGCAGCTTGTCGATGCGGGCCGAAGTGGCGCGGGTCGTGGTCGGGGCACCGCCGGACGTACTGGCGCGTCTCGCGGCTGCCGAGAGCGACCTGCGCGCGGCAGGCCGGATCGCCGCGCTCGATCTCACCGAAGCTGCCGGCGATCTCACGGTTTCGTGTGAGTTCTAGCGGCTGTCAGGAAGGAGTCCCTCCCAACCGTTTCGGGCCAGGAGGGACTCCTTCCTTTCACGTCATCGTGACGACGACGTTGCCCCGCTTGTGGCCTCCGTCGACGGCGCGGTAGGCGTCGGCGATCTGCTCCAGCGGCAGCACTGCCTGGATCACCGGGACGATGGCGCCCGACTCGGCGAGCTCCCTTGTGTACACAAGGTCCCTCAGCTTCTCCTTCGCGCGCCTCAGTCCGGTGAATGCGATCACGGCCCTCTGGTTGCCGACCATCGAGGTCCATGGCATCGCAAACATGATCCCCAAGGACGGCACGGTCGTCAGGTAGACCCCACCGGGTTGGAGCGAGGAGCGGCACCTGGAGAACGAGCTCTTTCCCGCGGCGTCGAAGATCACGTCGTACCGCACTCCGGCCCGGGTGAAGTCCTCAGCCGTGTAGTCGATGACGACGTCGGCTCCCAGCTTGCGAACCAGCTCGAGATTCGAGCCGCTGCACACCCCGGTGACCGTAGCGCCGAGGTGCTTGGCCACCTGTACCGCCGCGGAACCCACTGCTCCCGACGCCCCGTTGATCAGGATCGACTGTCCACTTCGGAGTTTCGCCTTGTCGCGCAGGAAACACATCGCGGTACCGTCCACGATGGCGACGGCCTCGGCAAAGCTGAGGTTCGCCGGCTTCGCGACCATCGCGGCCTGCTCGGACACGCATACGTACTCGGCATGTGCCCCGAAATCCGCACCCGTCACGCCGTAGACCTGGTCACCGACCTGAAACTTGGTAACCGCTGTGCCGACCGCCTCCACCACCCCGGCGAACTCGGATCCGAGAACGGGGAACTTCGGGCGACGCAGTCCGAACGCGAGCCGCGCGAACGCGGGACTACCCGCCCGGGCGGCACTGTCGGCGGCGCCGACCGTTGCGGCGTGGATACGCACCAGCACCTGGTCGTGCCCGGGGGTCGGAGTCGGTACGTCGGAGATGGTGACGACCTCCGGAGGACCGTACTCGTGGTACACGGCGGCCTTCATCGCGATTCTCCTTCGCCGTTGGGGAACTGGAATACCTCGTCGAGCGGAACTCGGAACACGCGAGCAATCTGGAACGCCATCTCCAGCGACGGAGAATAGCGACCCTGCTCGATGGCGATGATGGTCTGCCGGGTCACGCCGATCCGCTCGGCCAGCTGCGCCTGAGTCATCTCGCCGTGCTGGAAGCGCAGTGCCCGGATGGAGTTGGTTACCTTGGTCGGCTTGACCACGCCTAGATACCCCGCCGGTAGGCGACGAGCTTCAGCACGGAGCTGGCGATCGCCGACAACGCGAAGCCCAGGTAGATCACGTTGGCGATCCAGAAGTAGTCCCACTCGGCCATCGCCATGAACAGCGCCGCCACGGCTCCGGTGATGAGGAACCACCGCGTGGCGAACTCTCCGAACCGGTCGATCTCCTTGTCCCGCACGTCACTGTCGTGGCTTTGACCGGGTGACACGGCCTCGCTGACGACCGCGACCAGGATGCGCCCAACGATCGACGCGACGATCGAGGCACCGATCGACCACAGCAGGGCGGAGACGTACGGAACCTCGCTGATTGGCGTGTCTGCCTATCCGGCCGAGGATGACCGCGACGTACGCCCCGTAGGTCACGAGCACGGCCACGAGGTAGACCCAGGTGCCCTTCTCCTCGCTCGACATGACGCCCTCCGGCCGTGTGTAAAGAATTGCTGACACGACCGAATGTAAAGCAGACCACGCACAATGTCAAATATTACTTACGTCACCGACTGCCCAGCGCAAAGATCTTGGCACCGCACGGCCGAGATGCCGACCATCCGGTGCCAAGATCTACGCTCTTACGGGCTCTGCAGCGTCAGAAGTCGCCGCCCCCGAAGTCCCCACCGCCGAAGTCGCCGCCGCCGAAGTCGCCGCCGCCGTAGTCGCCGCCGCCGTAGTCGCCCGCGGCGCCGTAGTCGCCACCGCTGTCGCCACCCTCGCCGCCGCTGTCGCCACCCTCGCCGCCCTCTTGGCTGTCGGTGCCCTGTTCGAAACCCTGGTCATAGCCTTGGTCGTAGCCCTGCTCGAAACCGGCGCCGTCATTGAACCCGCCGGACAGCAAGTCGAAGAGCACCAAGCCACCGAAGACGCCGGCCCCGGTGGTGAGCGCCGACCTCCACCACGGCTCGGAGTACCAGCCGGCCGGCACCGGGCGTCCCTGGACGCGCCCGCCCGGGTGGTAGTACGGCGTGGACTCGGCCGGCTCCGGCGAAGCCCGGTACCGGTGGCCCTCGACATCCACCTCACGAGCCTGCATGATCCGGCCGACGCCGCGCTGTGCCGCAAGTGGAGGCAGCTCCGGCCCGGGGTCGATGCCCATCGCGATTCGGGCTGCCCGGATGTAGGCCAGACCCTCCAGCGCGGTCTCCCGGACCAACCCGTACTGCGCCACCGAGTCGGCCCGGTCGAGTTGCCCACCAGCGGCGTTGTAGCGCTCACCCGCGTCCACCAGCGCCTGCTTCACCGCGGGCGGGTCGCCGTACAGGTTCGCGATCTGCCCGCCGAGGCGCTCGTACCAGCGCAATGCCTCCTCGCGGGCGTCGGCCAGCTCCCGCTCCTTGCGTCGCCGCCAAAACATGAGCCCCCACCTTCCCCACGTGCGTCTTGTTCGACGGTACACAGGCGAGTCACGCTCGCACTCACGGCTCAGGCGTTGACCTCCCAACGGCGAAGGTCGCTGTGCACCTGCAGGTAAGAGCGGATAGCGATGAGCGCGGCGATCCCGTCGCCGACCGCGGCGCCCGCTGCTTGGTGGAACCGGCCCGAGCATCGCCGGCGGCGAACATGCCGGGCTCGGAGGTCGCGAACGTACCGTCGGTGACGAGGAAGCCCCACGCATCCACCGCAACGCTGCCGCCCAGCCAGGCGGTGTTGGGGTCGAGGCCGATGAAGATGAACGCTGCCTCGGGATGCCAGACCTGCTCACCTTCGGGCGTGCGCGCCACCACCGCGGTCAACCGGCCGACGTTGCCGGCAAATGACACCACTTCGGAGTCAATGTGGACAGTGATCTGCGGGTGATGCATCACCTTGTCCTGCACCAGCCGGGCCGCCGTCAGTTGCTCGCGCGCTACGATCCGTACCCGTTGCGCGAACTGGGTCAGGAACAGTGCCTCCTCGAGCGCCGAATTTCCGCCGCCCACGACGAGCAGTTCCTCGGCTCCCTTGTAGAACGGTCCATCGCAGGTGGCGCAGAAATGCACCCCGGCTCCGATGAGGTCCTCCTCACCCGGGATGCCGAGGCGGCGGTACGTCGACCCCGGAGCGAGCAGTACGGCCGAGGCCGCCACTCGCTGACCGGTGCCCAGATGCAGGCACAGGTCCGCGCCATCCCGCGCCACCGCGGCAACGTCCACAGCGGACAGCAGCTCCACGCCGTACCGCTTTGCCTGGGCCACGAACCGATCCGCCAGCTCTGCCCCGCCAATGCCGTCCGGGAACCCGGGATAGTTGTCGATCCGCTCGGTGACACCGGCCTGGCCGCCCAGTCCGGCCTTGTCCACCACGAGCGTCTCGATGCCCTCCCGGGCGGCGTAGATGGCCGCCGCCAGACCGGTCGGTCCGCCGCCGACGATGACGAGGTCGTAGAAGTGTTGCTCCGCCTCGAGGTTCAGCCCGAGCTTGCGGGCGAGCTCGTTGTTGCCCGGCTCGAGCAGTCGCGACCCGTCCGGAAACACGATCATCGGGATCGTCCGGCCGCCGCCCTGCTCCCGCTCGACGTGAGCGAGCGCGTCGGGGTCCTGGTCGATGTCGACCCACTGGAACGGCACTCGGTGCTCGGCGAGGAACTTCTTGCTGCGCTTGCAGTCTGGGCACCACGGGGCACCGTACACAGTCAGCTCAGTCACCCGCCGAGCATCACATACACGCGCGGAAGGGCGCCGTACCAACGCCTTACGTTGTCGCGGTGCCCTTCACATAAGAGCTCAGCCGCCGAACAGGTGCCCGATGGTGCGGAAGATGTCCGCGTAGAACGTACCTTCGATGTTGCGGAACACCTCGAACTTGTGCTCCGGGCTGCCGAAGAACGGACGCAGCGTCCAGGCGAGCTGGGTGCCGACGAAGCCGAACAGCGCGATCCAGATATAGAGCAGCGTCATGCTAGCGGGCTTGTGCTGTGGGTGGGCAGCGACCGGCACTGCGACCTGTCGCGGCAGCACGATCGCCGGCGCGTGCGGCAGAGTCGTGACGGCGGGCGAGCCCGGGTTCGTCATCGGCTCGACCAGGCCGGCGACGGCCGGTTCGGCCTCGCTGCCTGCGCCACCACCGTTCGCAGCGGCCGACACAGGCGCGGCTGGCGGAGGTTCCTCGACCGCGGGCGGGTGTGTCGCCTGATACGCGTTGAGCGTCGCCATGCCGGACGTGAGGAACTTCAATCCCACGAATGCGGCCAGCATCAGGATCGCGACATTGAGCAGCTTGAAGAACGGGTAGTTGTCCGCCGAGATCAGGAAGAACAGGCTGATCGGTGCGAACGCAAGCGCGAGCACCGAGATGACCGTGATCGACACCATGATGAGTGTGACGGCCTGCATCATCGACAGCCGTGCCCCGAAGATGAGGTTGAACAGGTACAGCGTGGGCAGGCAGATCGCAAGCGTGGCAACGAACAACAGCGGCAGCTTGATCGCCGACGACACGGCCTGGGCGAAGCTGTGTGAGGCACCGAGAACGATGCCGTAGCAGGCCAGCCCCACCGCCGACGTCACGAACATCTGCACGGTGAGCGACTTGAGATCGCGCTCCTCGACCACCTGACGCCAGATGCCGTCCCGGTCACGCAAGATTCGCTCGATGACGAGCAGACCGCTACCCGACTTTTGTGCCATGGGGCACCCTATCCGGCGGGTGAGCACCGACGCAGCAGACATTCCGGACGACGCTGGCAGATCTACTCCGGCTGGCAAACGGAGACGGCGTTCGCAACCCTTACGTCTGCGGCGTCAGCCGCCGAACAGGTGCCCGATGGTGCGGAAAATATCCGCGTAGAAGGTTCCTTCGATCTCCCGGAAGATCTCGAACTCCTCGTGCGGGCTGCCGAAAAACGGACGCAGCGTCCAGGCGAGCTGGGTTCCGACGAAGCCGAACAGGGCGATCCAGATGTAGAGCAGCGTCATGCTCGCCGGTCGCGTGGGCGGCAGCGGTGATGGATCGGTGAGCCGTACGGCCGCCACCGGCGGCGCTTTGGGCAGCACCTTGACGGCGACCGTACCGCCGGCGTCGTTCGGCTCGACCACGGTCTCGGCGGCCGAGGCCGCGACCGGTGCCGGCACCGTCTCGCCGGCGAGCCGCTCGCGCTCTACCTCGAGGCGCTCCTGATACGTATTGAGTGCCGCCATGCCGGAGGTGAGAAAGCGAAGTCCAACCATCGCCGACAGGAACAGGATCGCGACATTGAGCAGTTTGATGAACTCGTAGTTGTTCGCCGTGATGAGGAAGAAAAGGCTGATCGGCGCGAACGCGAGCGCCAGCACCGACGTCACGGTGACACAGGTCAGGATCAACACAACCGCCTGCATCATGCCGAGCCGGGCGCCGAAGATCAGATTGAACAGGTACAGCGTCGGCAGGCAGATCGCCAGCGTGGCCAGGAAGAGCAGCGGCAGTTTGATCGCGGACGATGCCGCCTGCAGTGGGCTGTGTGACGCACCGAGCACCGCGCCGTACACGGCCAGGCTGAACAACGACGTCACGAACATCCGCAACGCCATGCTGCCGAGGCCGCGCTCCTCGACGACTTGCCGCCAGATGCCCTCGCGGTCCCGCATGATGCGCTCGACGATGAGGCCGCGCTGCGCCTTGTCCTTAACCATGCGACACGCTATCCAGGCGGCGGTGCGTTCCGCGACCCGACAA
This sequence comes from uncultured Actinomycetota bacterium, assembly GCA_963773935.1. Lineage (GTDB taxonomy): Bacteria > Actinomycetota > Actinomycetes > Mycobacteriales > Micromonosporaceae > DATBGZ01. Next base: position 588,548 of record CAVZCZ010000005.1, on the reverse strand, counting down.
TCCGGACACCGCGATGGGCACTCGCCGACCGCGCGGTGGACTATTCCGACCGCCCCGGGGGCGCGAGGACTACTTCCGCGTCGGAGCGTCGCGCGGATCGGACGGGCCGCAGTAACCTGACGCCGTGACCCACGCGGGACTGCGGGCCTCAGACGACGACCGGCGTCGCATCGTGTCCGAACTGGAGCGACACACTGCGGACGGACGGCTGACGCTCGACGAGTTCTCCGAACGGGTCGGGCGCGTGTACGGTGCCGCCACTCACGCTGACCTGGCCCAGATCACACATGACCTGCCCGCGGCGGCGCCGCCACGGGTGCCGGCTCACCCGGATCCACGTCCGTTGATGCTCGCGTTCGTCCTCGCGGCGGTCACTATCGCCGTGCTCGGCGTCATTTTCGCCATCCTGAAGTAGCCCGTCGCCATGCAGGGGGTGCCCTTCATAGGCAGAATCCTTTGGAAGGGCCCTTCCAACGTGCCGATCTACTCCTGGACGGTGGCCGCCAACGTGGCCGCGGAGCTCGCCCGCTGGACGGCGGCCGCGCGCATGTCCCGCTTGAGCGCCTGCGGCAGTGAGAACGTCAGCGTCTCCTGGGTGGTGGTGAACTCGGCGACCTCGCCGAAGCCGCGCTCCGCCAGGTGGTCGAGCACCTGCATCACCAGCTCGTCCGGCACGCTCGCGCCCGAGGTGAGGCCGACCGTGGTGGCGCCTTCGAGCCACTCGTCCTGGATCTCGTGGGCGTAGTCGACCAGGTACGACGCGGGCGCCCCGGCGGTCCGTGCGACCTCCGCCAGACGGACCGAGTTCGACGAGTTCGACGAACCCACCACGATCACGACGTCGCACTGCGGCGCGATCTCCTTCACCACGTGCTGGCGGTTCGAGGTGGCGTAACAGATGTCGTCGCTGGGCGGAGACTGCAGCAGCGGAAGCTTCTGCTTGAGCCGGGCCACCGTCTCCATCGTCTCGTCCACCGAGAGCGTGGTCTGGGACAACCAGACCACCTTGCTCGGGTCGCGGACGGTCACTTTGTCCACGCCCTCCGGGCCGTCGACGAGCTGTACGTGTGCGGGCGCCTCACCGGCGGTACCGACGACCTCCTCGTGGCCCTCGTGGCCGATGAGCAGGATGTCGTAGTCCTCGGCGGCGAACCGCTTCGCCTCCTGGTGCACCTTCGTCACCAAGGGGCAGGTCGCATCGATGGCGCGCAGGTTGCGCGAGCGCGCCTGGTCGTAGACCTCGGGCGCCACCCCGTGCGCCGAGAAGATCACGATGGATCCCTCGGGCACCTCCTCGTTCTCCTCGACGAAGATCGCGCCTTGCGCCTGAAGCGTTGTGACCACGTGCTTGTTGTGCACGATCTCCTTGCGGACGTAGATCGGGGGCCCGTAGAGCTTGAGCGCCTCTTCGACGGTCTGCACCGCTCGGTCGACGCCGGCGCAGTAGCCGCGCGGCTTGGCCAGGAGAACACGCTTGGCAGTCACGGCTCCCATGGTACGGACGCCCGTAGGCTTGGCCGCGTGAGCGACCCCACCACTCCCGCTGACCCCGCCGCCCCACCCACTCCTGAGGCCCGTTCGACCGCCGAGGAACCCTGGCCGGTCCGCGTGGTCAGCCAGAAAATCGGCGCCTGGGTGGCGAAGCTGGGCTGGGTCTGGGTGGACGGGCAGGTGGCGCAGATCACCCGCCGCCCCGGTACGCAGACGGTCTTCCTCACCCTGCGCGACCCGGCCGCCGACATCAGCCTCACGGTGACCGCGCATCGCGACGTGCTCGACGCCGGAGTGCCGAACCTGACCGAGGGTGCCCGGATCGTGGCTCACGCTAAGCCAGACTTCTTCGCCGCCCGGGGCACGCTGTCGCTGCGCGCAGATGACGTACGACAGGTCGGGCTCGGCGAGCTGCTGGCCCGCCTGGAGCGGGTCAAGAAACTGCTGGCGGCCGAGGGCCTGTTCGACCCGGCCCGCAAGCGACGCCCACCGTTCCTCCCGGGTCGAGTGGGGCTGATCACCGGACGCGCGAGTGCCGCCGAGCGGGATGTGCTCACCAACGCTCGGCGGCGCTGGCCCGCCGTGGATTTCCGGGTGATCCCGGTCGCCGTGCAGGGCCCGTCGGCCGTCCCGCAGCTCATCGACGCCGCTCGCACTGCTCGACCAGGATCTGAGCGTCGATGTGATCATTCTTGCCCGGGGCGGCGGCAGCGTGGAGGATCTGCTGCCGTTCTCGGACGAGGCGCTGTGCCGGGCCGTGTTCGCCTGCCGTACGCCGGTCATCTCCGCGATCGGACACGAGACCGACACGCCGCTGGTCGACTTCGTCGCCGACGTCCGGGCGTCCACGCCGACGGACGCCGCCAAACGCGCGGTGCCTGACCTCGCCGAGGAGCTGTCCCTGATCGCCGCGGCCCGGAGCCGCCTCGACCGGGCCATCGTCAACCGCATCGACCGGGAGCAGCATCGCCTGGACGCGCTGCGCTCCCGACCGGTACTGGCTGCGCCCACCACGATGCTCGACACCCACGCCGCTCACGTGGGCGCGCTGCGCGACCGAGCCGTGCGCACCCTTGGCCACCGCCTCGACCGGGCCGGCACCGAACTGCACCACACGGTGGCCCGGCTGCGTGGACTGTCCCCATTGGCCACATTGGAGCGTGGGTACGCGATCGTGCAGCGCCGTCGTGATTCGGCGGTGTTGCGGGACCCTGCGGAGGTTGCCGTCGGCGACGATCTGCGGGTCCGGCTGGCGCAGGGTGAGCTGGCGGCTAGGGTGATCGCATCATGACGAAGGAACCTTCTGATGCCGATCTGTCCTATGAGGAGGCTCGGGCCGAGCTGGCCCGGGTCGTCGAGCGGCTGGAGTCCGGCGGCGGCACCCTCGAGGAGTCGCTGGCACTGTGGGAGCGCGGCGAGAAGCTGGCCGAGCTCTGCCAGCGCTGGCTGGACGGCGCCCGAGCCCGCCTCGAGGCGGCGCGCCCCAGCAACGACGCCTGACCCCGACGCCGCCACCGGGACGTCCGGCTGACCGAGGGCCCCTGCCGCGATCTTGCGGTTACGGGAGGATCAGGTACACCGTGTCGGGCGCCGTGACGACCTGGTCGGGTGCGGGGGCCTCGATCGTGATGGCGGCACCGTAGTCGGTGTACATCGTGGTGAGCGGCGCGGCGGGGTAACCCGCCACTGGCGGCATGCTGATCACCGTCTTGATGATCCGACCTTGGTCGTCCAGCGTGGCCGTGAATGGCACGATCTTCTGCTCGTTGGTGAGCTTGTTCAATTCGGAGGTGGGCAATGCGACCGGCGCCGACTTCGTGATGTCCACTGTGCCCGAGATCTCGGTCGCGCTCACATTCTCGGCAGAGACCACGCCCTTGACGTACGCGTCGATCGTTGACGAGTCCGCGTTCGGGATGAGCGACGCGGACAGGCCGGTGGAATTGAGCTTCGTCAGGTCCACCAGCAGCCAGCGGTCTCCGACGCCGCCGAGGCCGGGGATCAACGAGCCGAACGCGCCGAGGTCGAGCTTCGCGTAGACCTTGTCGCCGACGTGCAGTACCTCGGCCACAATCGTGAGCCCGCTGGTGCCGGTCTTCACCGTGACGTTGCGCGCAGTGTTGGCACCCGTCGCATCCCGGGCGCCATCGCCGGTCAGCATGTCGCCGTACGTGAGGGTGTATTTGAAGCTCTGGCCCCGCGTCTTTGCCGCGGCGTCGTTGAGGACGTCCATCGCCGGCTTCTGCGTGGGCGTCGGTGTCGCGGCTGGCTTGGCCGTACAGCCGCTGGCAAAGGTGAGCGCGGCGAGCACAGCAATGCCGGTGGCCGCCAGGCGGGTTCTGTTCACGGGGGTTCCTCCGAATGTGGACGGACGTGGCCGAGCGTAGGCGCACGTCGCAACGCCCCGTCAAGTACCCACTTAGCGCAGCGATTGCACCAGCACCGTCAGTTCATCGAGTTCGGCCCTACCGATCACGATCAGCGTCCGTTCGGCCGAGGTGTCGACCAGCGTCCGCTCGTCGCCGCGGACCACCGAGGACTGCCATGTCTTCCCGCTGACGGTCACCTGGCCCTGCGTGCGCACCTGGTCACCGAGCTCCCGGGCGAGCAGAGAACCCGCGTCCTCGTTCGACTCGATCAGCTGGACGCCGCCTCCGGACGGAGTGAGGTATCCCACCCGGAGTGTGCCCACACCGTCCGACTGCTGGAAGGTGGCCGTTATCGGCCGCCAGTCGGAGCCCAGCCCCTGGGGTGCCGCGACCGGGAAAGAGTTTCGCCGCCTGTGCCTGTGCGATCGCCGGCCCCGGGTCCACTACCACCACATCCTCGCCGCCACGCAGCCGGAATACCGCCACGATCAGGGCCAACGGGATCAGCAGCACGATCAGCGACAGCGTCATGTCCCGTCCGGTACGGCTGTGTCGCACCCTGACCGGCGGTGCGTCCGGAGTGGTGGTGCTAGGGGCGGCGGGACCAGTGGAATCGGTGTTCGGCACGTCATCCATCCTCACGTTACGGCCGCGATCATCGACTTCGCGGCCCGCGAACCTTTTCACGTTCCCGTCGCATCTGTCAGGATTTCTACGGCAGCATGTATCCCAGTCGGCAACCAGTCGTCGGCCGGTCCGTCCGCTCCTTCGCGGCTCGGACTCCACGAAAACTAAATCAAGCCGTTCCGTCCTCGCCGGACTCCACGGTGATGATCATGAGGAGTTCACCATGACCCAGCCACGCCGCACCGAGGACCTCGACCGCAACCTGGCCCTGGAACTGGTGCGGGTGACCGAGGCGGCCGCCATGGCCGCAGGCCGTTGGGTCGGCCGGGGTGACAAGGAGGGCGGCGACGGGGCGGCCGTCGACGCCATGCGCCACCTCATCAACTCGCTCCCGATGCGCGGCGTGGTCGTGATCGGGGAGGGCGAGAAGGACAACGCTCCGATGCTCTACAACGGCGAGCACGTCGGCGACTGGAAGGGTGGCCCGGAGGTCGACGTTGCGGTCGACCCGATCGACGGCACGACCCTGATGAGCAAAGGCATGCCGAATGCGATCGCGGTGCTGGCCGTCGCCGAGCGGGGCGCGATGTTCGATCCGTCGGCGGTGTTCTACATGGAGAAGCTCGCGGTCGGGCCGGACTGTGCTGACGTCATCGACATCGACGCCGGCGTGGCCGAGAACCTGCGCCGGATCGCGAAGGTGAAGAACACCAGCGTCTCCGCCGTGTCCGTGTGCATCCTCGACCGGGACCGGCACAAGCAGCTCGTGCACGAGGTACGCCAGACCGGCGCCCGCATCCGCTTCATCAGCGACGGCGACATCGCCGGCGCCATCAGCGCCGCTCGCGAGCAGTCCGAAGTGGACGTTCTGATGGGGATCGGCGGTACGCCCGAGGGCATCGTCACGGCCTGCGCGCTCAAGTGCATCGGCGGGGCCATTCAGGCCAAGCTGTGGCCCCGCGACGACGAAGAGCGGGAGAAGGTACTGGCCGCCGGTCACGACCTCGATCGGGTGCTGCACACCAACGATCTCGTGAAGGGCGACAACGCGTTCTTCGCCGCGACCGGGGTCACCTCAGGTGATCTGCTGAAGGGAGTGCGCTACCGCGGCAGTGGGGCGTACACCCAGTCCATCGTGATGCGTTCCAAGAGCGGCACCATCCGGATCATCGATTCCTACCACCGGCTGGAGAAGCTGCGCGATTACTCCATTGTGGACTTCGATGGCACATTCCCCAGCGACGGCGAGTTCCCCGGCTAGGCCATCGTCCGAAGGGCTTCGTCGACCGAGGTTGGCTTCAGCCCGAACGTCTCCTGGGCGGCGCGCCGAGTCCAGCACCCACGGATAGTCGAACTGGTACTTCACCTCGCGAAACGACCGTGCCTCGGTGTTGAACAGCCCGCCGAGCCGCAGCACCACGTCCGGCATGACGCGAAGCCGCGGCGACGGCGCACGGGCGATCTCCCCGTACCGGGTGGCGAGTTCGCGCAGAGTCAGCGCAGCCGCGGTCGGGACGTGCCACGCTCGCCCGAGCGAGCGCTCGTCGGTGCCGAGCACGGCCAGCATGACACCCACGTCGTCGGTGAAGGTGACACTGTGCGGGACGTCGAGGTTTGCCGGTATGGACGCCGACTTCCCGCGTCGCACCGCCGGCACGATCATCGTGGTGAACAGTGACTTCGCTCCGGGTCCAATGTAGTCACTCGCCCGGGCCTCGGTTACCCGCGCCCGACCGGCCTGGTGCGCCGCGAGCGCGTCCTCCCACATCGCCACCCGGATTCGGCCCTTTACGGTGGTGGGCCGCAGCGGCAGATCCTCCGTCATCGGACCGGTCACTCGTCCGTAGCCGTACAGGTTGCTCATCGTCACGAGGATCGCGCCGGTGCGCTGGGCGGCCTCGAGCATGGCGGCGGCGAGCGGCGGCCACAGCTCGGGCCAGCGGTGGTACGGCGGGTTGGCGCAGTTGTAGAGCGCGGTCGCGCCGGCGGCCAGCTCGACGAGTCGGTTCGCGTCGGTCGCATCCGCGGCCACCCGGGTCACCTCGTCCGGGCCGGAACCGGAGCGGGTCACCATGCGGACCTCGTGGCCGAGCTTGATCAGGTGACGAGCCGTCGCGGTGCCGACCGGGCCGGCACCCACGATCACATGCAGAGCCATTTGCTTGCTCCGATCTCCGTTTAGAGCATTGCTCTCATCTTAGAGCACAAGTCTCGTACATCGCTTGCTCTCTGTCAAGAGCAGTGCTCTCTGTTATGCCATAATGCCGGCATGGCAGCGACACGAGCGGCGTCGGTTCGGGCCCGGGTCCGAGCAGAGATGACCGAAGAGATCAAGCGCACGGCTCGTCGGCATCTGGCCGAGCAGGGCGCGCCGCAGTTATCCCTGCGTGCGGTCGCTCGGGACGTGGGACTGGTGTCCTCGGCCGTCTACCGCTACTTCGCGAGCCGGGACGAGCTGCTCACCGCGTTGATCATCGACGCCTACGAGGCGCTCGGAGCCGCGGTCGAGGCGGCGGACGCGTCCGTGGACCGGGCCGAATTATTGAAGCGGTTCAACGCCGTCTGTCACGCGATCCGCACGTGGGCGCGGGCCAACCCACACGAGTACGCATTGACATACGGAAGCCCGGTGCCGGGGTACCACGCCCCCCAGGACACGGTCGGACCGGCGACCCGAGTCACCGCCGTACTTGGCGCGATCCTGGTGGACGGCGCGGCGGCCGGGATCCTGCGCCAGCCGCCCGCCGAATGGCTGGCGCCACCCCTTCACGCCGACCTGGCGCACCTGGTCGACACGTACTTCCCGGGCGTACCCCACACGGTAATGGCGCGCGGGCTGATCGCCTGGACCGAGATCTTCGGTGCGGTGAGCTTCGAACTGTTCGGCCGGCTGGACACGATCATCGTCGACCGCGACGCCTGGTTCGCGTACCAGGTCATGACGATCAGCCGCCTTGTCGGACTGCGGCCATAGAGTCGTCGCCATGGCGACCACCACCCCGCTGCGCATCGAGCCCGTCGTCCACGAGCGGCTCGCGGATCTCGACGCCCTCTTCGCCACGAACAAGACCACCTGCCGGTTGCTACTGCATGTGGTTCCTGGGCTCGGTCAAGGAGTGCCACGCCAACTGGGGAGCGGGTAACCGCGAGCGCTTCGGCGAGTTCGCCCGGGGCGCGACCGAGCCAGCGGGCCTGCTCGCCTACCGGGACGAGGAGCCGGTCGGCTGGTGCGCGGTCGGCCCGCGGATGCGCTATGCCCGGATGCTGCGGGCGCCGATGCTCAAGCTCCGAGACCCATCCGAAGATTCCGACGTGTGGTTGGTGACGTGTTTCTTCGTACGGCGTGATGCCCGGCGAAGCGGCGTGACCAGCTCCCTTCTCGAAGCCGCCGTGGCACTCGCGTCACGCCACGACGCGACGGCTGTCGAGGGTTTCCCGCTCGCGGGCGATCAGCGCCGCGGGGCCGGCGAAGCGTTCGTCGGCGTGGAGCCGCTCTTCGCATCCTGCGGGTTCACTCCGGTAGCCCACCCGACGGCAGCCCGGGTCATCATGCGCCGCGAGTTGCGCCAGCGTCCTTGATCGCTGTGCAGCAGGGACAGCGGCGTAGCGGCGCGAGCGGGGCGTCCGGCCGTACCCGGTGATCATCTACCAAGGTCACTGGGTACGGTCGACGAGGCGACCCGCGCTCCTCGACGCGACGACCGCTGCACGGTGATCACGGGGGCGGCAACCCCGGAGTGAGTCGGGGTCAGGTGCCGTCGGACGAGTGGCCCGGGAACAGGTGCGCGGCCGGGTCGATCGCCACCGCCGCGTTGTTGACCGCGGTCGCCGCTTCACCGAATCCGGTCGCGATCAGCCGTACCTTGCCCGGGTACTCGGAGATGTCGCCGGCCGCGAAGATCCGGGGCAGGTTCGTTGCCGTGGTCGAGTCCACCAGGATGTGTCGTTTGTCGAGGTTGAGCCCCCACTCGGCCAGGGGTCCGAGATCGGCGGTGAAGCCGAGCGCGGCTACCACGGTGTCGGCGGGCAGCGCCCTGGGCTCGGCACCCTTGACCAGGACCTCGCAGCCCGCTACCCGGCTGTCGCCGATGATCTTGGTGACCTCGGCGTTCACGATGATCTCGACGGGCAGCTCCTGCACTCGGGCCACGGTCCCGGCATGCGCACGGAACTTGTCTCGCCGGTGGATCAACGTGACCGACTTCGCCACCGGCTGCAGCGCGAGCGCCCAGTCAAATGCGGAGTCCCCGCCGCCGACGATGACCACATCATGTCCGGCCAGCTCGTCCAGCTGCTTGACGAAGAACATGACTCCAGCGCCGGTAAACACGTCCGCGGCCGGCAGCGGCCGAGAGGTGAAGCTGCCCAGTCCGCCCGTGATCAGCACGGCACCGCAGGTCAGGGCCTCCCCGTCCGACAGGGTGAGCACCGGACGCCCGTCCTCGGCATAGCTGAGCTTGTCGGCCCGGATGCCGAGCAGGTACTTCGGGTTGTACTGCCCGGCCTGCTCCACCAGGTTCGCCACGAGCTCTCGACCCTTGATCACTGGGAACCCGGCGACGTCGAAGATCATTTTTTCTGGGTACATGGCAGTGACCTGGCCACCATGCTCGGGCAGCGCGTCGATGACCGCGGTCGACAGACCGCGAAAGCCGGCGTAGTAGGCCGCGAAGAGGCCGGTGGGTCCGGCACCGACGATCGCGATATCTACCTCGAGCATGAAGGCTCCTCAGTTCGTGCCCTGGTCGGCATGCCCGCCTCGTCAAGGCCCACGTCAACGGGACCCGCGTACGCACGGGCCGCCCAGCCCGACGCTACGGTCGGCCGCCGACCCGAGCAAGCATTTCTGCGGATCTAGCCGAGGAGTCCGAGTCGCGAGGAACGAGCGGCGAGGACGGATCGGCTCCGCGGATCTAGCCGAGGAGTCCGAGTCGCGAGGAACGAGCGGCGAGGACGGATCGGCTCTGCGGATCTAGCCGAGGAGTCCGAGTCGCGAGGAACGAGCGGCGAGGACGGATCGGCTCTGCCGATCTAGCCGAGGAGTCCGAGTCGCGAGGAACGAGCGTAGAGGACAGACCCTAGGCCAGACCGGCAGACGCTTCTGCTCCTCAGCCCAGGACGCTTCTGTCGGAGCGGGACGCCACGACCGGCGGGGTAGGCCTGGGCGCTTCCCTGCGACGGCGGGTGAACAGCGCCGCCAGCATGCCGCCAGCGAATCCGCAGAGGTGCCCCTGCCAGGAGACCTGCTCGTCGGTCGGAAATATGAGGATGAGCTGCCAGCCGTACAGCAAGCCGACGATGAGCGCAACGGCCAGATGCCAGAGGCTGCCCTCCACCAGCCCGCGCATGAACAGCAGCCCCAGCCAGCCGAAGATCACTCCGCTGGCGCCGACCACCAGGTAGTTCGGAGGGGTAAGGAACCACACGCCGACGCCGCTGACCACGGCGATGATCAAGGTGGCGATGAGGAAGCGCCTGGTACCGGCGGCAAGAGCGAAGGTGCCCAACAGAATCAGCGGGGAGCTGTTAGCGAGCAGATGCTCCCATCCACTGTGGACGAATGGTGCGAACAAGATCCCATCCAGGCCAGACGCTTGATGCGGTCGGATGCCCAGCTGCGCATCGAGCCGGCCGCCCAGCTGCTGGTCGACGAGTTCGATCAGAGCCAGCGCAGGGACCACCGTGCACATGACCACGAAGGCCCGGCCGAGGGCCGCGTAGAACGCCTGGGTGCCGAAGCGGTTCGGATCGTCCACGGAACTGGTCACGCACAGTTGGTATCACCCGCCGGCCCATTGCCGAAAGCGCCCCGCCGCGATCGCCCCGCCCGCGCCTGACCCGCACGCGCCTGACCCGCACGCGCCAGCGACCCCGATAGGCGACCAAATGCGCACCCATACGCTGAAGCGACCCCAATAGGTGACCAAATGCCGCACCCACACGCGCCAGCGACCCCGATAGGCGACCAATTGCGCCCGCCGCACGCGCGCGGGAGAGCCGCCGGGGTGGCCACAGTCGCGGCCACCCCGATCAGAGAGGCTCAGTACCAGTTGTTGGCCTGCCAGAACGACCACGCGCCACATGGGCTGCCGTACCGGTTCTTGATGTAGTCCAGACCCCACCGGATCTGTGGCACGGGGTTGGTCAGGTAGTCAGCACCGAATGCGGCCATCTTGCTGGCGGGCAGCGCCTGCGGGATTCCGTACGCGCCCGACGACTTGTTCATCGCCTTCTCGTTCCAGCCGCTCTCGTGCGTCCACAAGGTGTTCAGGCAGCCCATCTGATCGAGCCCGAAGCCGAGCTCGAGCAGGATCGCGCAGCCGAGCCCCCGGTTGCCGGCGAACTCGTTGCAGGACGACGGAACCGGCGGCGCCGCGGTGCGTTCCTGGGAGCGGCTCGCCGCCTCCTGGTTACGGGCGGCCACCTCGTTGGCCTTGCGGACCCGCTCCGCTTCGGCGGCGGCCGCCGCCTCGGCCTTCGCCTTGGCCAGAGCCCGGGCGGCCGCCTTCTCGTCGCTGACGTTGTCGACCGGGATCGAAGCGAGGTCGACCGCGAGCGGGGCGGTCTGCGCAGTGGACGGGCCGAGCCCGGCGTACGCGGCGGCGATGGCGCCGAGCACGAGCACGAATATGCCGATCACCTGGAAGCGGCGGACCGGCTTGCGGTGCGACACCACTTCGCGGGTGAGAGCGGTCGGGGCATTCAACGCGCCCGTCCCGGACGGCGGCCGGCGCTGGCCGGGCGCTGCGGGTGCGGTGCGGTGGGAGGGCGGTGCCACGGGGCTGGTGCGCCGCTGTGCCGCCAGTTGCGGAGTGCGACCTCCGGTGCGGGGGTCGTTGGTGCTCGATTCCTTGCTGCGTCGCGGTTGTGGCGCACGTGGCGCCCGGTCAGAGCTGGTTGCGCTTGCTCGTGACGGATGGTCACGACTGGGCCGACCCACCAAGCTTTCCTCTCGCCGGGGACATGACTCGGCTCGTCTTGATCACCATCAGTGATGGCGATCTGGACTTGCCGCAAGCGAGTCGGTCGCAAGTGGAGACTGCGACGCGTCAACGCTCGACGCCCACCCTGACGCAAGCAACGCGTCAACGCCTCGCTAAGGCATGGTAGGTGTGACTGAGCCCACAGTATAAATATGGGCATAATGGTGCGAATTAACGTCAGCCCGGGAGGTCGTCCAAGAGGTCTGTGACCATCGCCGCAATCGGCGACCGTTCCGAGCGGGTCAGCGTGATGTGAGCGAACAGCGGGTGCCCCTTGAGCGCCTCGATCACAGCCACGACTCCGTCGTGCCGGCCAACTCGGAGGTTGTCACGCTGCGCAACGTCGTGGGTCAACACCACACGCGAGCCCTGGCCGATTCGGGAGAGCACAGTGAGCAGCACGCCCCGTTCCAACGACTGAGCCTCATCGACAATGACAAATGCATCGTGGAGCGAGCGGCCTCGGATGTGCGTCAGCGGAAGGACCTCGAGCAATCCCCGAGCGGAGACCTCCTCGATCACGTTCTCGTGTACCACCGACCCCAGGGTGTCGAAGACAGCCTGCGCCCACGGCGACATCTTCTCCGCCTCCGAGCCGGGCAGGTAGCCGAGCTCCTGGCCGCCCACCGCGTACAACGGCCGGAACACGACCACCTTGCGGTGCCGGCGCCGCTCCATGACCGCCTCGAGCCCGGCGCACAGTGCGAGCGCGGACTTTCCCGTGCCGGCCCGGCCGCCGAGAGACACGATGCCGATCGAGTCGTCCAGCAGCAGGTCCAGCGCCATCCGCTGCTCGGCCGAGCGGCCGCGCAGACCGAAGGCTTCCCGGTCGCCACGGACCAGGCGTACCTGCTTGTCCGGGTGCACCCGGCCAAGCGCCGAGCCGTTCGTCGAGTGCAGCACCAACCCGGTGTGGCAGGGCAGTTCGGCGACGACCGGGTGCTCCAGCGCCTCGCCGGCGTAGAGGCGCTTGACCTCTTCCTCGGTGAGGTCGACCTCGGCGGTACCGGTCCAACTCGGGTCACCGGCCTGGCCGTGCCGGTACTCATCCGCCGCCAGACCCACCGCGGCGGCCTTGACCCGCAGCGGAATGTCCTTGGTCACCAGCGTGACGTCGCGACCCTCAGCGGCCAGTCCCAACGCGACGGACAGGATCCGGGCATCGTTGGTGTCGGCCCGGAACCCAACCGGCAGCACGGACTGGTCGGCGTGGTTCAGCTCCACCTGCAAGGTGCCGCCCTGGTCGGTTACCAACAGCGGCTGGTCCAACCGACCGTGCTCGACCCGCAGTTCCTCCAGGATCCGCAGCGCGTGCCGCGCGAACCCGCCGAGTTCGGGGTGGTGTCGCTTGCCCTCCAGCTCGGTGATCACCACCAGGGGCAGGATCACCTCGTGCTCGGCGAACCGCAGGACCGCCCGCGGGTCGGAGAGCAGCACCGACGTGTCGATCACATAGGTGCGTACGGTCCGCGCGGATGCTGCGGCCTGCTCGCCGGTAGGTCCGGTATCGGCCGGTACGGCTCGGTGACTGGCCGCGTACCGCCGGTCACTGCCGCTCCTCCGCGGGCGCGGCGAGGCGCGACGTGACCCAGCCGAGTCGGAGGCCGTGACGCGAGCAGGCGCAGAGCGGGCGGCGGGCGCGGGACGGGAAGCGGCGCGAGAGGCGGCAGAGCGGGTCTCTGGGGCGGGCTCGGCGGGGGGCTGGGCGGTCTCGGCGCGGCGGGGGGAACGTGGACGAGGGCTGGTGGTCGCGCTCTTTTTGGTCACAGGCTGCTCCGGCGACCGCACACCCCGGCGGCCGCGGTTCGCAAACACCGACACCCGGTACGGGGCTGGGTGCGGCCCCGTGCGTGATCGGGCCTCGGGTAGCGGGAAGCCCCCGGCTACACCGCAGACGCTAACCGCAGCATGCCAACCAGGCCAGAGATCTACGCCCAGGCGTGTCCTATTCGTCATCCGGGGCCGCGCTCAGCCACGGCGCGACACGGCGCTGTGCTGTCGGCTATCCGTCGCTACCGACGTCGGCCAGATCCCGCTCAGCCGGCTCCGATTGGGACCGGTCGGCCCGGGAATGCCGGCCGCTCTGGCCGGGTACCTCGACCGGTTCGTCCTCGGCCTCACCACGGGCGGCACTCGTGTACGTGGTGCCCACAGTGTGGTCCGGATAGGAATCGGGCCGCACCTCGTGCGGGGCCTTGAGCACCGATGCCACTGCCGCTTGCAGGTCCCGCCGACGCCGGGTCCAGCTCGCCCGGTCGCCGTCGAAGTACCCCTGCCGGTAGCCGTACCGGTACCCCATCCGATAGCCGAACTGACCGTGCACGCGGCCAGCGGCATACCCGGAGGTGGCAAGCAGAAGGATCAGGGCCAGCGCCACGACATCGTTCACGTACACCTCAACGACGGTGTGCCGGTTGTCGACGCTGAATTACCGACCGTACGAACGACGTTACTGACCGAAGCGTCGCTGCCGATCGGCGTAGCTGCGCAACGCCCGGAGAAAGTCGACCTTCCGGAATCCGGGCCAGTTCACGTCGCAGAAGTAGAACTCCGAGTGCGCGCTCTGCCAGAGCAGGAAGTCGGACAGACGCTGCTCGCCACTCGTGCGGATGACAAGATCCGGGTCGGGCTGCCCCTTGGTGTAGAGGTGCTCGGCGATGTGCTCCACGTCCAGAACCTCGGCCAGTTCCTCAATCGTGCCGCCGGATCGCGCGTGCTCGTACAGCAACGACCGCACGGCGTCAGCGATCTCCTGACGCCCGCCGTAGCCGACAGCCATGTTGACCTGAACTCCGCCGACCCGGTCTCGGGTGCGCTCTTCGGACGCCTTGAGGGCCACCGCGTGATGCGACGGCAGGAGATCCAACGCGCCGACGATGCGCAACCGCCACGGGTTGCCTTCCTCGGCGAGTTCACCGGCCAGGTCCTCGATGATCTGCAGAAGCGGGTCCAGTTCCTTGGCCGGCCGCCGCATGTTGGCGGTGGCGAGCAGATAGAGCGTCACGTGCTCGACGCCCGCCTGGTCGCACCACTCAAGCAAATGCTTGATGTTCTCGGCGCCGACCCGATGCCCATCGTTGGGATCGACGTAGCCCATCTCGCGGGCCCACCGGCGATTGCCGTCGCACATGACGCCGACGTGCGCCGGGCTGGGCTTGCCCGCAAGCACGGTAAGCAGTCGCCGCTCGTAGACACGATAGAACGGCTTCTTGAGCGGATCGGGGACCTTCACCCCACGCAGCCTAGCGACCTACGCAGGTAGGCGGTGTGTCGGTTAGCTGGCTACTTCCTAGTATCTACTCGGTGCCGCGCCCAGACTGCCTCGCGCGCAGGCTCGCTGGCACTCGCCCGAGCCGCTCCTAGTCGGACATCCCTAGGCGGGCCTTGAGCGCGTCGAGTTCGGACCAGAGCACACCGGGAAGCTTGTCTCCGAACTTGGTGAACCACTCGGTGACCGCAGGGATCTCGGCCCGCCACTCCTCCGGGTCCACCCGGAGAACGGCGGCCACGTCCTCGGCGGTCAGGTCCAGCCCCGACACGTCCAACGCCTCGGGCGTCGGCACCTGGCCGATCGGAGTCTCCACCGCACCGGCGGAGCCCTCGAGCCGCTCGAAGACCCACTTGAGCACCCGGGAGTTCTCGCCGAAGCCTGGCCACAGGAACTGCCCCTCGGCACCGCGGCGGAACCAGTTCACATAGAAGATCTTCGGTAGCCGGGCGGTGTCGGTGACCCCCTTGCCAACCTCGATCCAGTGCCGGAAGTAGTCGCCGGCGTGGTATCCGATGAACGGCAGCATCGCCATCGGGTCACGCCGGACAACGCCCACCTCCCCGACCGCGGCCGCCGTCGTCTCCGACGAGAGCGTCGCTCCCATGTAGACACCGTGGACCCAGTCCCGAGCCTCGGTCACCAACGGGATCGTGGTCTTGCGCCGGCCGCCGAAGAGGATCGCCGAGATCGGCACGCCCCTCGGGTCGTCGTATTCCGGGGCGAGGATCGGGCACTGCGTAATGGGCGTGCAGAAGCGCGAGTTGGGGTGACTCGACAGCTCCCCGCCGTCCGGCGTCCAGTCATTGCCGTGCCAGTCGGTCAGGTGCGCCGGCGGCTCGCCCATCCCCTCCCACCACACGTCGCCGTCATCGGTACGGGCGACATTGGTGAACACCGAGTTCCCCTTGGCCAGCGTGCGCATGGCGTTGGGATTGGTCTTCCAGTCCGTGCCGGGCGCGACACCGAACAGGCCGTACTCCGGGTTGACCGCGTAAAGCCGCCCGTCGCTGCCGAACCGCATCCAGGCGATGTCGTCGCCGAGAGTCTCCACCTTCCATCCCGGAATGGTCGGCTCGAGCATGGCCAGGTTGGTCTTGCCACACGCAGACGGGAAAGCGGCCGCGATGTAATGCACCTTCTGCTCGAGCGAGGTGAGCTTGAGGATCAGCATGTGCTCGGCGAGCCAGCCCTCGTCGCGGGCCATCACGCTCGCGATGCGCAGCGAGTAGCACTTCTTCCCGAGCAGGGAGTTTCCGCCGTACCCCGAGCCGTACGACCAGATCTCCCGGGTCTCCGGGAAGTGCGAGATGTACTTGGTCTGGCTGCACGGCCACGGCACGTCCTGCTCACCCGGCTCGAGCGGTGCGCCAATAGAGTGCAGTGCGGCTACGAACGGAGCGCTCTCACCCATCCGCTCGAGTACGGCCGAGCCCATCCGGGCCATGATGCGCATCGACGCGACCACGTACGGGCTGTCGGTGATCTCGACCCCGAACATCGGCTGCTCGGCCTCGAGCGAGCCCATACAGAATGGGATGACGTAGAGCGTTCGACCGCGCATGCAGCCGCGGTAGAGCTGCGTCATGGTGGCCTTCATCTCGGCCGGGTCCATCCAGTTGTTGGTGGGACCGGCGTCCGCGGCGTCCGCAGAGCAGATGAAGGTGCGTTCCTCGACTCGCGCCACATCGGACGGATCGGTCCGGGCCCAGAACGAGTTGGGCCGCTTCACCGGGTCCAACGGCACCAGGGTGCCGGCGGCAACCAGTTCGGCGGTCAGGCGACTCCATTCGGCCTCCGAGCCGTCACACCAGACGATCCGGTCCGGTGTGGTCAGCTCGGCTACTTCGCGGACCCAGTCGAGCAGCCGCGCATGGCGGGTGGGAGCGGTATCGCCGAAGGTACGATCACCGGCCAACGCAGTCATCTCAAACTCCTCGCGGTCGACTCTGACCCGGACCCTGCCTGTTTCCTACGCCTTGTCCCGCCCCGCCCGGGAGGCGCTCGTCCGTTCGCCGACGGGTCGGGAGAACGGTTCGAGAAGCCGCTTTGAACTGCGCGGCTTAGGAAACGTTTGGGATTTCGTCAGCCTAAGGCAGACCGGGCTACCCGGTCATGCGGGTCGCTTGTGAACAAGTGCACAAAGTGGTGGCAAATTTATGGTGGTCGACGGGATGCGCTCGGTACCAGCCTTTTTCGTGCAACTTCGCGCAAGGGACATACTGGAAGCGCTCCCAGGCAGCCCGGTCGACTGGCTGCTGCCGGACCGGCCTCGACGTGCGAGAGCTGCCGGTAGGCTGCTCCCCGTGACTCCGCCCGCCGCCGTTGCCCGGCCCATCGGCCTGCTGCGCGCCCTGCGCGAGCGCTTCGACCAGCTGCTTCGAGAGCTGGGAAAGTTCGGTGTCGTCGGAGCGATCTGCTACGGCATCGACGTCGTCATCTTCAACATCGTGCGAGCCATGACGGGCGAGCCGATTCTCGCCAAGGTGATCTCGACAGTGATCGCGGCGACGATCGCCTTCCTCGGCAACCGGTTCTGGACCTGGCGGGACCGGGAACGCTCCGGGCTGCGCCGGGAGTACGGCCTGTACTTCGGGATCAACCTGGTTGGCCTGCTGATCGGTGTCGCGTGCCTCTGGATAAGTCACGACTGGCTCGGTAGCTACTGGCCGGTGCTCACCTCAGCCGTCGCGGACAACATCTCCGCTAACGTGATCGGGGTGGGGCTGGCATCGCTCTTCCGGTTCTGGGCCTACCGCAAGTTCGTTTTTCGAGTCGAGCCGGCAGCGCAGCCGTAACCTGATCTTGCGAGGCTCTCAGGCGGTGCGGACATCCATGGCACATCAGTGGCTTCGACCGCGTAAGGTGGCGGGGTGCGAATGAAGCCGGATCATGAATGGGCGGTGGCAGATGCTCGCTGGTCGTGATGCGGCTGTTACGACTCGTGGTCGGGGGGCATGGTTCACGCCTGCGTTGCGGCGCGTCGCCGGGCTCGCCAACGCCATGACCTCGGTGCTGACCCGTTGGGTGCCCAACCGCTTTCATGCCATCACCGATGAGTTGGCCAAGTTCGGCACGATTGGTCTTATCAATCTCGGCGTGAACTTCGGCGTCTTCAACCTGCTGCTGCTCTTCACACTCATGCAGGGCAGCGAAGTCAAGGCGAAGGCGGTCGCGACGATCGTCGCCACCACGTGCGCGTACTTCCTCAACCGCCACTGGACCTACCGGCACCGGCCGAAGACGACGCTGCACCGCGAGTACACGCTCTTCTTCTTCTTCAACGCGGTCGGGCTGGTCATCGAGACCGGTTTCGTGGCGCTGGCCAAGTACGGCCTTCACGAAACGAATCTGATCGTGCTCAACCTGTTCAGCTTCTTCGGCATCGCGATCGGCACGGTGTTCCGGTTCTGGGCCTATCGAACCCACGTCTTCAAGCCCGAGTTTGCCGACGCGGCGGAGCCAATCGACGCGACGGCGGATGCCTCGGTCTCGTCGGCGATGCCGTTGACCGAGGTGTTCGTCCCGCAGACGCTGGTCGTCAGCTCACGCCACACACCGGAGCTCGAGGACGACCTCCGCTCCGACGAGAGGCTGCACCAGGAGCTGGAGCAGCTCGAACTGGCCGACCTCGTGGATGACGAGGTCGACAAAGCCACCCGCCGCTGACACCACCCGTTCGTCTCTTGGCTGCGTGACGCCGACCCGTCATCGTGGCCGCACCGGGTTCACCATCTCGGTGCGCCGGGTTCGGCTCGACGAAGCAGGGGGCGGCATGAGCAACCAGCACAAACCGGGATGGTGGCTCCCGATGGTCTACTACTACCTGGCCACGGCGATCGGACTCGTGGTTCTCCTGTTTGGACTGATCTCCGGCCTGCGCGGCCTGGTCACCGCGGCGGTTCCCGAGTTGTCCAACGACGTCCGGTACGGAAGCTACGTGTACGGTCCGAACGGAACTCCGGCCAACAAGTCGGAGGCGGAACTGCGCGCCGACGCGATCGAGCGGGCCCGCGTCGGCGGCTATGCCGACGCGCTCTATGGCGCGGTGTCGGTTGTCGTGGCGCTGCCGGTCTTCGTGTGGCACCTGCGGCAGGCCCGGCGACGTGAGCCGGAGCTCATGGCCCTGCAGTCCAACCCGACGCCGTGACGTGAGATGGGCTCCCGCCATGACGGAGGGAGCCCATTCGAATCGGACCGCTTACAGGGTGCCGCCGCTCTCGCGGTGCTCTTTGAGGGCCGCGCGCAGCTCGCCCTCGTCGAGGGAACGGTTGTCCGAGTCGTTTTCGACCAGGTCCTTGAGCGTGTTCATCACCTTGACCACGCGTGGGATGTCCTCGAGCACCGACTGGCCGTGCTCACCCGCGGACTCGACCACGAGGGTGCCGCACCCGATCATGCGCTCGAACAGGTTCTGGGTGGACTTGACGTCGTTCACCTTGGCGAGGGGGATGCCCCGCTCCTCGCGCCTGATTACGCCCTCGCGGAATAGCACCTGCTTGGTCGTGAACACGTAGTGCGTGCTGCGCCAGACCACGAGCGGCGCGAAGGCCAGCCAGAGGAACAGCACGAGGGCAACCGCGAAGATCGCCAAGAAGGCCGCGCCTGAGGTGACGGTGAGAGCAAAGCCGATGCCACCAACCGTAACCAGCGTCCAGAAGGTGGGCCAGAACATCACGATCCAGTGTGGATGCAGATGCAGCTTCACCTCTTCGCCCGGGGACAGGGATTCGTCGGGGAAAGCCACGCCAACCTCCTAAGGTGTGCACATCCGTCGAGCCCGAATCTAGTAGCCGCGCGCCACCCACGCCTCCCCTGAATCGGCGTGTTCGGCGCCCGAACTCATCGCACGTGCGCGACGTCGCCGGCCGCCACCGCGCGGTGACCGGTCGACGTGATGACCACCAGGCGTCCGTCGCCGTCGATGTCGCTTGCTTGGCCCGCCACCGTGGCACCGCCTGGCAGCGAGACCGTCACGTCGTGCCCCACGGTCACACACATCGCGCGGTACGCCTCGCGGAGCCCGGACCCGATCGGATCCCCAGCCACGCCGACCCACCGCCGATACCAATGGGCGAGCCCGTCCAGCACCGCCACCGCGAGCGACTCCCGGTCGACGTGCGCGCCAGCGAGCGCGAGCGACGTCGCCGGGTACGCCAGCTGGTCCCGCGGCGCTGGCAACTCCTCGGCGCTCTGGGAGACATTGATCCCGATCCCTACCACCACGGCCGGCGGAGATACCGTCTCGGCCAGGATCCCGCCGCACTTGCCCCAAAGGTCCGACTCCGCCGGCGGCCCGTACCAGCAGGTCGTTGGGCCACTTCAGCGCCGCGCTCACGCCGGGGAGCTGATCGCACGCGTGCGCCACGGCGACTCCCGTAAGCAGCGGCAGCCAGCTCAGGCCGGCGGATGGCACGGCCGGCCGCAACAGGACGCTCATGGTGAGCCCGGAACGGGCTGGTGCCTGCCAGGTTCGGTCCAGCCGGCCGCGACCGGCACTCTGGCTCTCGGCGATCCGCACCAGTCCCTCGGCGGCCCCCGCCCGGGCACTGCCGGAAACATCGGCGTTGGTGGATCCGGTTTCGGCCACGATCTCGACCCGCGACCACAACCCGCCCGGCGACACCAGGGCGCGGGTTAGCGCGGCCTCGCGCAGCGGCAGTCGGTCCAGACCCGAGTGGCGGGGCATGGCACCATGCTGCCCGGCGGGGTTACAGCGCCGGTCAGTGGCCTCCGTACACGTGCCCGTCGGGTCGGCCGATCTCATGCCGACGGCTGGCGTTGGCGCCGGGTTCGGCCGGGTCGACGAAACGCGGGGCGCCGTTGGGCAGGTCATCCGGCTGGGGCCGGCCGGTTACCCGTGGGCCCGCGTTGAGTGGCCGCGCCGGGATGCTCCAGGCCGGAACAGACTGCAGCTGCACCGTGTCGCCGACTAGCGCACCCGGACGCACGGGCGGCTGGCCCGGCCGGCGGCGGTTCGCATCGGGGTGTCGCGGGCGGTCGGATCCGGCGCCGTCCGGGCGCAGCGCCGCCTGATGGTCGGCACCGGGAGCGGGATACAGGTCAGGCCGCGGCTCACGTGGATCCCGTCGGTCCGCGGTCCGGATGGGCGCGCTGCGCCGTGCCGTCGGGTCATCCCGGAACACTGCCCGCGCCCGGGAGCCGTCGAGGTCTGGCCGCAGCCGGGCATCGCGGGGCGCTAATGCCTGGGCTCGCGACTGAGCTGCGGTTGCTCGCGACTGCGGGCTCGCTGGCGCTCGCTCCTCGCGCTCGCGTCGGCCTCGCTTCTGCTCGCTCCTCGCGCTTCGCGATACCCGTACATACTTGCGGCCGCGACCTGCGGATTTGCCGCTACGGTCCGACCACATCCCGATCCGCCTGGCCGCCGCGACCACCGCCACGACGAGGATGGCGATACCGCCTCCGATCAGTGCGGCAGCGAAAAGCGTCACCCCATCCATGCCCGGGTTAACGACCACCGCGAGCGGGCCGATACGCCGGGTGTCGCAGACCCGTCTCAAGCCGGCGTTTACGATCGCGGCGTGACCGCAGCCGAACTCGACCAGGGCGCCGACATCCACACCACCGCCGGAAAGATCGCCGACCTGGCGCACCGCACCGACGAGGCGGTACACGCCGGATCCGCCCGGGCCGTGGAGAAGCAGCACGCCCGGGGCAAGAAGACCGCGCGGGAGCGGATCGAGATGCTGCTCGACCCGGGCTCGTTCGTGGAGCTCGACGAGCTGGCCCGGCACCGGTCGACCAACTTCGGCCAGGACCAGAACCGCCCGTACGGAGACGGGGTCGTGACCGGATACGGCACCGTCGATGGCCGCCAGATCTGCGTGTTCGCCCAGGACTTCACGGTCTTCGGCGGCTCGCTCGGCGAGGTCTTCGGCGAGAAGATCGTGAAGGTCATGGACCTCGCCATGAAGATCGGCTGCCCGGTCGTGGGCATCAACGACTCCGGGGGCGCGCGGATCCAGGAGGGCGTGGTCTCCCTCGGCCTCTATGGCGAGATCTTCTTCCGCAATGTACGGGCCAGCGGGGTGATCCCGCAGATCTCGCTCATCATGGGCCCCTGCGCCGGCGGCGCGGTGTACTCCCCGGCGGTCACCGACTTCACGGTGATGGTGGACCAGACCAGCCACATGTTCATCACCGGACCCGACGTGATTAAGACCGTCACCGGCGAGGACGTCGGCATGGAGGAGCTCGGTGGCGCGCGCACCCACAACACCAAGAGCGGCAACGCGCACTACCTCGCCACCGACGAGGCGGACGCGATCGAATACGTCCGGGCGCTGCTGTCGTACCTGCCGTCCAACAACCTCGACGATCCCCCGGCCGAGCTTCGTTCAACCGCACCAGCTCGGCCGACCTCGAGCTCAACGATGGCGACCTCGAGCTGGACACCCTGATCCCCGACTCAGCCAACCAGCCGTACGACATTCACCGGGTGATCGAGCATGTGCTCGACGACGGCGAGTTTCTTGAAGTGCACCAGCTCTACGCGCAGAACATCGTGGTGGGACTCGGCCGGATCGAGGGCCGCCCGGTCGGCGTGGTGGCCAACCAGCCGATGCACTTTGCCGGCTGCCTCGACATCGCCGCGTCGGAGAAGGCGGCCCGGTTCGTCCGTACCTGCGACGCGTTCAACATTCCGATTCTGACCTTTGTGGACGTTCCCGGATTCCTGCCCGGCGCCAGTCAGGAGTGGGAGGGCATCATCCGTCGCGGCGCGAAGCTCATCTACGCCTACGCGGAGGCGACAGTGCCCAAGCTCACGGTCATCACCCGCAAGGCGTACGGCGGGGCGTACGACGTCATGGGCTCCAAGCACCTCGGCGCGGACATGAACTTCGCCTGGCCGACCGCGCAGATCGCGGTCATGGGCGCCCAAGGTGCGGTGAACATCCTGTACCGCCAAGAGCTCAAGCAGGCCGCCGACCCGGCCGACGAGCGGACCCGGCTCATCACTGAGTACGAGGACACCCTCGCCAATCCCTACATCGCCGCGGAGCGCGGATACGTGGACGCGGTCATCATGCCCTCAGCGACCCGGGTCCAGCTGATCCGCTCACTGCGGGCGCTGCGCACCAAGCGCGAAACACTGCCTCCGAAGAAGCACGGGAACATCCCGCTCTAGACTCGCTCCCCTGTAGGCTCGCTCCCTTGTGGTAGGAGGTCGGCATGGAGTTTCGGATCGAGCGGGGCGTCCCGACGGACGAGGAACTTGCCGCAATCGTCGGCGTCTTGTTCGCCCGCTCCGCGGCGCGGGCGGTCCCGGCCGAGACTCCAGTCAGCCGGTGGGCAGCCTCGGCCCGCCCCGGCACCGCCCAGCCGGACGGCCGCCCATCACGTCCCAGCCGTGACGGCTGGCGCTCCTCCGGCCCTGCCCCGCTGATCCTTTGACAGGTAACGTGATCTCATGCCGCCTCGATTTGTGCTTGCCTCGGCCAGTCCGGCCCGCCTGCGGACGTTGCGGGCGGCCGGACTGGATCCCGACGTCGTGGTCAGCGGCATAGATGAGTCCATTGTGGAGTCCAACAACGCTCGGACGTTGTGCGCCACTCTGGCCCGGCTCAAGGCCGAGGCTGTGGCGACCCGGCTGCGCCACCACGAGCACCCGTCCAGCCGCACGCTGGTGCTCGGCTGCGACTCCGTGCTCGAGTTCGACACCGAGATCCTCGGCAAGCCGGTCGATGACGCGGACACGCTCAAGCGATGGCAGCGGATGCGTGGCAATGCCGGCACCCTCCACACCGGACACTGCCTTCTCGAGCTGGACAGCGGCGCCTCAGCGGAGGAGGTCGGGAGCACCATCGTGCACTTCGCCGACCTCAGCGACGAGGAGATCCAGGCCTACGTGGGTACGGGTGAGCCTGCCCACGTCGCCGGAGCCTTCACCATCGACGGCCTGGGCGGCTGGTTCGTGGACCGGATCGAGGGCGACGCCGGCACCGTCATCGGGGTGTCGCTGCCGGTGTTGCGCCGCCTGCTCATCCAGTTGGGAGTCGGCGTGCCCGAGCTCTGGGCGCCTGGACTACCGTCGAGTCCGTGAGCTTCAAGTCGATCGGACTCAGCGAGGACCTACACGCCTACCTCGTCGCCCACAACCCGCCTGCCGATCCGCTCGTGGTCGAGCTGCAAGAGGAGACCCAGGCGGCACTGCCGGCGCACGCGAGGATGCAGATCGCGCCGGAACAGGCGCCGTTCCTGACGTTCCTGGCCACGCTGCTCGGCGCGCGGCAGGCGGTCGAGATCGGCACCTTCACCGGGCTGTCGTCCTTGAGCATCGCCCGCGGGCTAGCCCCGGACGGTCGGCTGGTCTGCTTCGATGTCTCGGAGGAGTTCACCGCCATCGCCCGCCGCTACTGGGACCGGGCCGGACTGGCCGACCGGATCGAGCTGCGCCTCGGCCCGGCCGCCGAGACGCTGGCCACGCTCCCGGACGAGCCCCACCTCGACCTCGCCTTCATCGACGCGGACAAGACCGGCTATCCGACGTACTGGGAGGCGCTCGTGCCACGGATGCGCCCGGGCGGCGTGATCGTCGTCGACAACGTGCTGCAGGGCGGACGGGTGCTGTCCCCGGATGACCCTGATGCGGCCGCGATCGTCGCCTTCAACGACATGGTCCTCGCCGATAAGCGGGTCGAGTCGGTGATGATCCCGGTGGCGGACGGGCTCACCCTCGCCCGCCGCCTCTAGCCCGCGCTAGAAGTCACTTCGAGGGCACCTGGGGCGCGAAAGTGCCCTCGAAGTGACTTCGAGGGCACTTGGCCACAAGATCAACGTCAGCGGACACCGCGAGCGAACGAGCGCGCGGCCCAAGCGAGCGAAACGGCTGTGAGCACCCCGAGGATGAGCAGGGCCTGCCAGACGCTGCTGTTGCTCGGATCTCCGGCGAACAGTGCCCGGCTGGCGTCCACCGCCCAGGAGAACGGGTTCCAGTCCGCAACCCGCTGCAGCCACACCGGCGCCAGCGCCAGTGGCAGCAGGATGCCGGATAGGAGCAGCAGCGGCTGGGCCACGCCGTTCATCAGCGGCGCCAGCGCGTCTTCGCTGCGCAGCTTGAGCGCGATCGCGTTGGACAACGCCGAGAGCATGAGGCCGATCAGCCCGAGCAGGAGGAACGCCAGGAGCAGATCGCCCAGTTGGACCTTGAGCCCGAATGGGATCGCCAGGCCAATGATGAGCAACGCCTGGACGAAGAGCGTCACCACGTCCCGCAGCGAACGGCCGACCATCAACGCCAGCCGGCTCACCGGGGTGACCCTGCTCCGTTCGATGACGCCGGCCCGCAGTTCCGCGATGAGGCCGAATCCGACGAACATCGAGCCGAACATCGCGAGCATCACGAGCAGGCCGGGGATGAAGATCCGATACGCCTCGGCATTGGTCGAGACGCCGAGCGCGGGCTTGAGCAGCGGACCGAACAAGAACAGGAAGTACAGCGGCTGGACGACTCCGATGATCACCCAGACCGGATTGCGCATGACAAGTTGCATCTGGCGTTGGAAGACAAGCCAGGTGTCACGGGCAAATTTCATGATCAGCTCTCCCTTAGCGAGCGGCCGGTCTTAGCGAGGAACACGTCATCGAGGCTTGGCCGATGCAACTCGATCGAGGCGAGGTAGATGCCCGCACCGTCGAGCGTGCGCAGAATCAAGGGAATTGCCGTCGCACCCTCGTCGACGTACAAACGCACACCGCCCTCGTGAGTCTCCAGCTTGTGGACGAACTCCTGCGTGTCGAGCAGTTCGGCGGCCTCTGGTGTGTTCCCGTTCAGGCCCACCGTGACGACGTCGCCGGAGACCTCCCGCTTGAGTTCGTCGGGCCTGCCCTCGGCGACGATCTGTCCATGGTCGATGATGGCAACCCGGTCGCAGAGCGCGTCCGCTTCCTCGAGGTAGTGGGTTGTGATGAACACGGTCATCCCGTCTTCACGTAGGCGCCGGATCTCGTCCCACATGTGCGCGCGGCTCTGGGGGTCCAGGCCGGTGGTCGGTTCGTCGAGGAAGACCAGCTTCGGCTCATGGATGATGCCGAGCGCGATGTCGACCCGGCGGCGCTGGCCGCCCGAGTAGGTCTTGCACCGCCGGTCGGCGTACTCGGTGAGTTGGAAGGCGTCGAGCGCGGCCGCCGCACGGCGTTGCGCCTCCGCCTTGTCCAAGCCGTACATCCGCGCGTGCAGCACGAGTTCCTCGCGCGCTGTCGACTCGTCCCAGGTGCTGCCGCCCTGGGCGACATACCCGATCCGCTGACGCACCTCGGCGGGGTGCTTGCGCAAGTCAACGCCGGCCACGGTGGCTTCTCCGCCGTCGGGCTCGATCAACGTGGCGAGCATGCGCAGGGTGGTGGTCTTACCGGCGCCGTTCGGGCCGAGGAAGCCGAAGATCTCGCCCTCGGCGACCGTCAGGTCCACGCCGCGAACCGCTTCTACGGTCTTCCTTTCGCGGCCGGAGCGGGACCGGAATGACTTCGTCAGCCCCTTGGTTTCGATGATCACTCTGTGTCTCCCAGATCAGCTCAGCGGCTATCCGTCTCGTCGCTGCCACGCTAACGCGATATAGCGGAGTTAGTCAAACTTGATTATTCCGTGTCTCCGGCCGGTGCCCCATCCGGGGACGCCCGGGTCCAGGTGTCGACGAAACCCTCGGGGAACAGCGCCTCACCGCTCTCCACCCTCCCCGCGACCCGCTCGCACCAAGCGATCTCCGCCTCCAGCCGGGCCACATTCAGCTCAAACATCCACCCCACGTGGGCCGGCTTCGTCTGCCGCATCCACTCGGTCGCGAGCGCGAACCGATGGGCCTCGACCGCGGCCCGCAGAAGGCGCACCCGGTTGCGTAGCGCGGCTGCCGCCTCCCCCCGGGGCAGGGCCGGCAGGAAGCCAAACCCCGCCAGGAACGGGTCGATCGGCTGCCGGTACTCCCACCAGTAGCGCCGCAGGAGTTCTTCGAACTCCGCATCGCCCTTGCCGGTGCTGCGGTAGGTGGTGCGGGCCGGCCGAGCGCCAATCTGTTCGGTCGCGACCTCCTCGAGCAGGCCCTCCTCCGTGAGCTTGCGCAGCGCGTGGTAGATCGAACCCGGCGCCACGTTCGCCCACTCCTCTGCCTGCCAGCTCATCAGCTCGCGCCGCACGTCGTATCCGTGCACCGGCTGCATCCACTTCACCAGTCCGAGGATCATCAGGCGGGTTGTCGACACGCCACTAGCGTAATAGCCAAGTTTGACTAATTGGCAACCATCCCGACCGAGCCGCGCCGCGCCCCGACCGGAGTTGATCCACTCGCTGGTTAGACTCAGCAAGGGCTAACGATCGGTAGGTTTCCGGGAGGAACGATCGCCGTGCGCAAAGTGCTCATCGCCAACCGGGGAGAGATCGCGGTCCGGGTCATCCGCGCCTGCTCCGACGCCGGCCTGGTCAGCGTGGCGGTCTACGCGGATTCCGACCGCGACGCGATGCCCGCCCGGATGGCCGATGAGGCCTACGCGCTCGGCGGCGACACCAGCGCCGAGACGTATCTGCGCATCGACAAGCTCCTCGATGTGGCGGCCCGGTCCGGTGCCGACGGTATCCACCCCGGCTACGGCTTCCTCGCCGAGAACGCTGACTTCGCCCAGGCCGTCATCGACGCCGGGCTGATCTGGATCGGGCCGACCCCGCAGGCGATCCGGGACCTCGGCGACAAGGTGACCGCCCGGCACATCGCGGCGCGGGTCGGTGCGCCATTGGTGCCAGGTACGGCTGAGCCGGTCAAGGGCGCCGACGAGGTGATCGCCTTCGCCAAGGAGCACGGACTCCCGGTCGCCATCAAGGCCGCGTTCGGAGGCGGCGGGCGCGGTCTGAAGGTCGCCCGTACCCTGGCCGAGATCCCCGACCTGCTCGAGTCCGCGACCCGGGAGGCCGTGGCCGCTTTCGGGCGCGGAGAGTGCTTTGTGGAGCGTTACCTCGACCAGCCGCGCCATGTCGAGGCACAGGTGCTCGCTGACCAGCATGGCAACGTGATCGTCGTGGGTACGCGCGACTGCTCCCTGCAGCGCCGGCACCAGAAGCTTGTCGAAGAAGCGCCGGCGCCGTTCCTCACTTCGGAGCAGCGGGATGCCATCCATTCCTCGGCTAAGGCGATCTGCCGCGAAGCCGGCTATCACGGCGCCGGTACGGTCGAGTACCTCGTCGGCAACGACGGAACCGTCTCCTTCCTCGAGGTGAACACCCGGCTGCAGGTGGAGCACCCGGTGACCGAGGAGACGTCCGGCATCGATCTGGTCCGGGAGCAGTTCCGCATCGCCGACGGCGAGAAGCTGCGCTTCAGCGCCGACCCGGAGCCACGCGGTCACTCGTTCGAGTTCCGCATCAACGGCGAGGATGCCGGCCGCGGCTTCCTGCCGGCGCCCGGTGTGGTCACCACGCTGAAGCTCCCGGAGGGTCCCGGGGTCCGAGTCGATACCGGCGTCGAGTCCGGCGCGGTCATCGGCGGAAACTTCGACTCGCTCCTGGCCAAGGTGATCATCACTGGCGAGACCCGCACCGAGGCGCTGGAGCGGTCCCGCCGGGCCCTCGACGAGATGGTCGTCGAGGGGATGGCGACGGTGCTTCCGTTCCATCGACTCATCGTGCGCGATCCGTCCTTTGTGGAGGAACCATTCCGGGTGCATACCCGGTGGATCGAGACCGAGTGGGAGAACACGGTCGCGCCGCACACCGGCACTGCCGTTGCAGACAGCGCCGCCGAGGAGCGGACCACGGTCGTGGTCGAGGTGAGCGGGAAGCGCCTGGAGGTGTCCCTGCCGGCCTCCATGGGTACGGTCGCGGCCGGCCAGGTCGCGCCGGCAAAGGCGGGCGGCGCCAAGCGTTCCAGCCGGGGTGGCCACGCCTCCGCCGTATCCGGCAACGCGTTGGCCAGCCCCATGCAGGGCACCATCGTGAAGGTCGCGGTGTCCGAAGGGGACACGGTGGCCGAGGGTGACCTTGTGGTCGTTCTCGAGGCGATGAAGATGGAGCAGCCGCTCAACGCTCATCGCGCCGGCGTCATCACCGGACTCACCGCCGAGGTCGGCGGCGCCGTCACCTCCGGCGCCGTGATCTGCGAAATCGTCTGATCAGCATTCCTCCGAGCAGTGCTCCCGGGCGATCATCGGCTTGGTACCGGAGGATGGCGCCCGCCTGCCTGCGCAGCAGAACCACGCTGAGCGCGATCACCCAGACCCAGAACAACCCGTAGCCCACCAGCCAGAAGTAGGTAGTCCACACGGCCTTCGCCGCGACCAGGCACACTCCGGCCGCCACGGCCCACCACCCCAGCCAAATGGTGCGGCGTTCCTCGAGCATTCGCAAGCGAGCGTGTGGATCTGGCTCGGTCCATATGCGGGGGACACCGATGCCTGCACCCAAATTGAAGATGGTCGAACCGGCGATGAACAGCACACCTGCGGTTTGCATCGTGTTCACTGGACCTCCTTTACTCCGGCCTGTTGCCGGCGGTGCCGCCGACCAGGAACGGCGTGGTGATGCCCTCGTACATGAGATGGGCGACGAGCCCGTCCACCGCATGCGTGAGGTTGTGGCAGTGGTCCATCCAGATGCCCGGGTTGTCGGCGACGAAGGCGATCTCGTACGACTCCCCGTCGGCGACGTTGAGCGAGTCGACCCACCAGGGGCTGCCGGTGGCGGGCACTCCATTACGGCTGAGCACGACGGCGTGGTGGCCGTGCAGGTGCATCGGGTGCACCTCACCGCTGTGGTTGGAGATGCTCACCCGTACCACGTTGCCTTCGGCGACCAGGAACATCGGCACGTCGGGGTAGAGACTCCCGTTGATCGTCCAAAATAGACCGGGCCGGCCATCGATGAAGCCGGGTCGCCGGCCGATGTCGTACCGGAACTGCCGATCCGGTCGATTCGGATCGAACCGCAGCGGCGCCGGCACGCCGTAGCTGAGCAGGTCCAGCGTCGCGGCGGGCCGGGGCGCCGTCGGTGCCTGGTGCGACCGTGATCCGAGCACGATGCCGGTCGGCCCGCCGACGTGCACCCCTAACGGCGAACCGTCGGCCGGCATGCGCACCTCCAGGTCGGCCCGGCCGCCGGCGGTGACGAGTACCGCCATGTTCTCGACCGGAGACGGCCCGTTGAGGTCGGTGCCGTCCACGGCGACGAGGCGGAACGAGGCACCGGCGACCCATGCCGACATCGGACCGTTGTCGCTGTTGATGATCCGCACGCGGGCCCGTTCGCCGGGCGCCGCCTCGACTGGGGCGTCGCCCTCGAAGCCGTTGACAGTGCGCACACCGTGGTAGACATGGGTGAGCGCCACGACGTCCACTTCGGAGCCTGGCAATGCGGGTGAAATCACGACAGGGCGCCGAACAGTCCGCCGCGGACCTGAACGTGTGAGATCTGGTGCGAGTGGTACCAGAACGAGCCGACCTGGTCGGCGACGAAGCGGTACGTGAACTCAGCCCCGACCTCGACCGCGTCCTGGGTGACACCGGCGACGCCATCCATTGCGTTGGGCACATCCAGGCCGTGCCAGTGCAGGGTCACGCCGTCCGGCACCGACTCGTTGACCAGCCGCACCTGCACCAGTTGTCCCGCGGCGGCCCGGATGGTCGGGCCGGGTGACTGTCCGTTGAGCGTGTACCCGTCGACGTCGCGGCCGCCGGCGAGCCGAAACCGTTCCTTGCGGGCGGTCAACGTGACCGTCACGTCGGCGGGCCGGGCCGGGTCGGCCGTGAGTGAGGTGACGCTGCGCCCGGCGGTGTGATGCATGTCGATGCCCGCCCGCTCCGCCGTTGTCCACGTCGCCCATGTCCAAAAGTGAGTACGAATCGGGCAGCAGGCTTGCCTGCCACAACCAGACCAGCGGCCCGATCAGGAGTACGGTCGCGGCCGAGGCCACGGCGTGCCGGAAACGACGCATCGGTGACCTCGCTAGACCGCGGACATCGACGTGCTCGGGCGACTTGGTGGTGGCACCCGCGAACGCGCGACGCACCCGAAGCCCGCTATAGATTGCGGCGCCGAACAGCAGCAGCGCGTTGAGGCCGTGCAACGCACCCAGGAACGGAATCGAGTGGCCGGCGATGCCTAGGGTGGCCTGCAGGACTACCAACAGGACCACCAGGCCGGCCCATTTCGCGCCTCCGGGAACCTTCGCGAAGAAGGAGAAGACGAGCAGGGCCAACGCGAGCAGCGGGAATGACGATCGCCCCGTTGATGCCATGGATCGCGTAACCGAGGACCTCAGGGAAGACGAATTCGCGGCTCTCGACGACAGCCTTGTCCAGCACTCCGCCCTCCATCACCCACTTCCCCTGGCCCGCGACCGCGTAGACCATGGCCATCGCCTGGATGACGACCTCGGCCGCCAGGACGTACGCCAGTACCTTGTAGACGGATCTCATTGCCTGCGCTCCCTTCGAGCGGTGATCGGAGTGGTCCCACCCGTCAGCAGGAGGGCGATGCCGTGCCTGCTTCGGCCACGACCTCGACTGTGGTGAGGATGTCGCTGGTAATGCCCGCCAGCGCCGCCTGCCGCGTCCTGCTTTCGAGCAGCGCCCTAAAGCGACTAACAGACTCATAGCTGTCGAAGACCATCGTTATGTGATCCTTGCCGGTCTCCGGATCGTGCATCCAGTAACCAGACCGGAAGCCAGGCTGGGCACGCGCAAGCGGCATCATCTCGCCACGGATGAGGCGTTCCTGCGCGTCCGCGAATGCATCATCCATCGTCCAGATGCCCACCAATGCATGCACGGGTTACGCCTTTCGTCTCCGGTTGATTGGCTATGCAGGACCGCGAGCCGCAACCTTCACCGGTGACGGTAGGCACGTCCGACGGTGCTGCCATCCGAGGAACCACTCAGTTCGGTACTCATCCGCCATGTGCCTGGTGCTTCAGGACGTCGGCGCCGCTTCTCGCCGCTTGCGAGCGGCCAGGAACGCCGCGATGAAGGTGGCCCGGGCGACGCCAAATACAAACGGGATGGGGAGCGCGAACCCGAACCAGAACACCGCCTCGATTGGGAGCAGCGCAAGGTTTGCCACGGCACCCCGCATCGAGCCGTGCCACAGCAGCCAGCCGGTCCACGCCGCCACGAGGGTCACGACGAGGAAGATCACCAGCACTGAGGTGAACGTGTTGATATCAAGACGGAACCACCACGGGCCGCCGTACATCGGGAACAAGTCTTCGAACCAGGGCAGGGTTCCTCGCTTGTGGAGGTACACGGCCACCGGTATTGCCGGGATGCCGAAACCGGCGGTGTAGCTCCATGTGATGACTGCTGCGGTTCGCGCGTACCTCATCGGGTCTCACCTCTGTGAACGTCTCGTGAGGCACGGTCGACCGCGCTGCCACCACCGAGGTAGCCCGCGGCCGGGCGGCGTGCGCGGCGATTCGTGCGCCGGGGCCTCTGCGCACGCGCTTCCGCCGCCCCGGTCAGCTGTCGCGTCGATCGTGGTCAGGACTGCGCGGTGATCTGCTTGGCGTGGAGCGCGGCTTCGATGCGGGCCATGGGGTCGTACGAGTCGAGCTCGGCCCGCAGCTTCGACACGTTGGCGGCGTATGTCGGGTCGCCGAGCACGCGGCGCACGGCGGCGCGGATTCGGGCCGGACTCGGACGTTCGCTGCGCAGGTCGACGCCGAGGCCGGTTCCAGCCGACGCGCGCATTGATGTCGTTCTTGCCCTCGCGGTACCCGCGGCCACGACCGGCACCCCGTGGCGCATCGCCGCCAGCACGCTGCCGAACCCGCCATTGGTGACGAAGACGTTCACGTGCGGGAACAGGTCGTCGTAGTTGATGAAGTCCTCGATCACGACGTTCGGCGCGGCGAAGCGCTCCCGCAGCTCGTCCGTCCGGACACCCCCGGTTGTCGCCACGACGACGTACGGCCCGTCCTTGAGGGCCTCCAGTGTGGACACGATGAGTTTGTTCGGGTCGGCGTTGTCGACGGTTCCCTGCGAAACGGCGACCACCCTCGCGCCGGACGCGAGGACCGCGGCGGGTAGCGGCGTGTCGGGACCGAGCGCGGCGCGCGCGGGCACGAGTGGTCCGACGAACTCCGCGTTGTCCGGCGGTCGGTAACCCGGGAAACTCGAGGCCCGGCGAGCCGTTGAGGAACACGCGGCGGGCGCTGGCGAGCGGCGCGTGCGGGAACCCGTCGAGTGGGATCGGCGCGACGCCATGGCGCGCGAGGATTTCGTTGTACTTGAGACGCCCGCCCTCATGGTGCTCGCGAGCATGCGCCGGACGACCCGATGCACGGTCCTGCCCACGACGGTCCTGGCCGGCCGCAGGCCGAAGAAGGGTGGCGGGCTCTGATGGTCCGGCATGACCGTGGTCAGCCCGACGGCGAACACGGGTACGCCGAGGACCTCGGCGACCAACTTCTCGGCGTACACCGCTCCGTCGCAGATGAGGATGTCGAACGGGAACTCGTTGCGGATCTCGACGATGTCCTGGAAGTGGTTGTCGACGTTGGCGGCGAAGAACTTCTCCAGGTCGAACGAGATCAGCTTCGGGCCCTTGAGCCTCGCCCGCTCAGGGAACAGGGTAGCGATGTTCCCAGCCGTGACCTCCGTCGCCCGGCGGTAGGGGAAGTACCTCATGCCGAGCGCCTCGAGCTTCCGGGCGTACTCGGGGCCGGCGTACCACCGGACGTCGTGGCCGCGCACGGGCCAGGTGCGCGGCGATGCCGGTGAGTGGGTTGAAGTGCCCGTCGGCCGGCATGGATGCGAACAGGATCCTCATGGCTGTCTCCAAGCTGCCTGTCCGGTTCACTCTATTGACCGTACGGTAGGCACGAATGAGCACTGCGCCATCCGAGGAATCACTCAGCGCGGTACTCAGCCCGCTGCCATGCGGGCGGCGTGCCAGGCAGCGATCCGGGCGCGGGATTCGAAGCCCAGCTTGGTGAGGATGTGCGTGACGTGGTTCTCCACCGTCCGCTCAGACAGGTGCAGCCGCGTCGCGATCTGTCGATTGCTGAGCCCCTCAGCGACGAGCGAGGCGACCTGTTCCTCGCGGGTCGATAGGACGCCGGCCGGCCTGCGCCGAAGTTCCTCGCGCATCTCGGCGGCCTCGGCGAGCAGGGGCGTCATGCCGAGCCGGCGCGCAATGCTCATGGCTTGGTCGAGGTGCGCGTCGATGGCCGGGTCGGCTTTCCGGGACCGGCTCAGCAACCGGGCCAGGGCCAGGTGGGTCAGGGCCTCATATGGTGGCGATCCGATGGCTCGGCACGCCGACAGGGCTGACCGTAGGTGGCCATCCGCCGCGTTCCAATCCTCGAGCAGGGTGGCGACCATTCCGAGCGGGAGCGCGACCGGACCGCCGTATGGCAGGTGCCGTTCGGCATATGGCAGCAGAACGTCGTAGAGTTTCGCCGCGGTGGCGCGGTCGTCGAAAACCGCGCAGAGCATCGCATCCTCCGTTGTGGCAGGCAACCACTCCGGCGCGTGACGCGGGACGGACGTTATTTCCGGCACGATCGTTTCCCACAGGGCCGCCGCTTCGTTGCGGCGTCCCATGGGGATCAGAATCCCAATGAGTCAGGCACGCGACTGGTGCGGCCCGGTTGCCACGAAGGCCCTCACTCCCGTCTCCACCTCCTCGAGGCCATGTCCGGTTTTTGCGGCAACCGTGGACGAGAGCACCAGGTCGAAGTGCTTGGCATCGTCATGGCTGAGCCGCGCAGGCCGACCTGCAAAGCTTGATCGGCCAGCGACCTGGGGGCTGCCTCGAACCGCCCCTCAAATTGCGCTACCATCGCCTGCACCCATGTCAGCCGCCACATCCACAGTGGCTCCTTCCAGCTGTGTCACCACCGCCGCCAACGCGGCGAGCTCGGCGTTGAACTGCGCGCGCCGACCGAGCTCGGCGAAGCAAGCCAGGCGCCAGGAGCGACCCCAGGCCGTGTACTCCGCCCTGCCGGTCTCTGCGCCGAGGCGGACCGCGCGCTCTCCGATCTCAGAGTCGTTCAAGTACGTGCTCGACGTTGAGGATATCGGTGTGCCGGGTGGCCAGCGCCAGGAACCGCGCATCCGGATCACCGCTCGCCTCGGCGAGCTGCAGCGCACGCTGGCTCGCCCCGCCAGCATCGGTGCTGGCGAAGGGACTCCCGCCGGTGATCACAAGCTGGGCCGAGTACCTTGGCCTCGCGCAACCGGTCGGCGTCGCCGAGCATGGCGAGCGCGTCACGGCACATCCCGTGGATCTGTTTCGTCAACGGCGAGTGTGTGACGCCCCGCAAAACGATCGCGGCGTCCGCGACCAACGCGCCATCACTGGCAGCACGGCCGATGTCGGCAGCCGCCTGACACGACAGCCATGCCGATTCCACCGCACCCGAGCGGAACTGGCATCGGGCCAGATCCAAGAGAAGTTCGGCCCGAACGCAGTCATCGCCCGGTACGAGCGGAAGCAACGTCAACGCTTCGCCGTACTGGAACGCGGCGTGCTCATACGCCAGCTGGTGGCGCGCCCGGACCGCCGCTGACAAGGTCATTTCCAGCGCCGCCGGCGCACCACCGATCGGCACGGCCTGCCGCAGATGGTGAGCCAGCGCCTCAATGGAACGCGGGCCCCCGTCGGTTGGACGCAGAGCGTGGGCCGCCAGGGCGTGCGAACGCAGACGAAGTGCCGTGGGCAGCTCCGCATAGAGCACCTCTTGAATCATCGCATGAGTGAAGCGATAGGTGTGCGCGTCGATGTAGAGCGGCTACTTCTGCGGCAACCGCCTCGTCGAGGGCATCGGAGAGTTCAGTGGGCGATTGCTCAGCCACCGCCGGCCAGCATTGACACGGTGAATTCGCGCCCAATCACCGCGGCCAGGCGAAGCACCGCACGAGTCGTCGCCGGAAGCTGATCGAGCCTGCTCCCGATGACCTCGCCAATGCTCTCCGGTAGCCGAGGCTGAAAACGCCCCGGCGCCTCGACCAAACGCAGTAACTCCAGCACGAACAGCGGGTTGCCCTCGGCCCGATCCAGTACGCCCTGAAGCAGCGCCTCATCCGCCGGCCGCCCCATCCGTCGCGCGGCCAGCTCTGCCACCTCGTCCGGCGCCAAGCCACCTAGCGTCACCATCGTGGTCACGCGTTCCCGCCTGATTGTGCGCAACCCGTCCGCGATGTTCTGGGTACGGGTAAACCTGGCGGCCGCGGTACAGGCCGACGAAGAGGATTCCCAGTATGGGCCGTTACGGCCGCGACCGCTTGGGCCAGCCGCATCGACGGCACATCCGCCCAGTGCAGGTCGTCTACCACCACGAGCAGGCCATGCTCCATGGCGGCCCGTCGCAGCGCGTCCACAATGGCGTCGAAGATGTGGTACCTGTTGCCGGCTTCGCCGCCGGTCGGATTCAGCAGGGACGTCCCCGACTCGCCCAGCTCCCGCAGGATCTGCAGCCACGGCCAGTACGGCGCCGCCCCCTCACCCTCCAGACAGGCACCCCACGCCGCCCGCATGCCCGCACGCCGAGCCCGGTGCACCAACTCGTGAGCGAAGGCCGTCTTGCCGGCGCCGGCCTCCCCCTCGACCAACACCGATGCACCACTACCGGCGCGAGCGGCCTCGAGCCGACGCTCGAGGAGGGCTATCTCGCGCGCACGACCGACCAAGGGATCGCCAGTCACGGCCACCAACGTAATGCAACGCCTCCGCTCTGGAGGTCCGCCAATCGACCGCACGATCACGGCCGACCGAAGCCGCAGTGAAGCCACATCGCAGCCGCCTCGAAGCCACCCCGCTCCACGCTGCGATCCGACGACACCGTTGCGGTCGCTTGACGAGCCGGAGGCATGGCATTAACCAGTGGTCGCAGGAGCACGAGCGGACGCCCGCCGACATTGCGCCGAACCGCATTGCGCGGCGACGTCCCATTCGCACAGCGCGTCAGCGATGACATTGACTGACACGACCTCACCCAGGCGCACCGCAAACACCGCCAGGCGCTTTCGACTCCTGGGCCCGTCCGGCGACCACACTCGCTCGGCCTAGCACACCTCAATTGGCCCAATACGCGCACCTGCATTCCGCAATTCTGGTTGCTGGGACCCACAAGGATCATCGGCCGATTGGCCGGCTGCTCGATGCTGGTCGATTGCACTGACCGCCGTATCCTGATGTGTGCGAGCTCGGGCGTTGGCGTTGAACTTCTCCGTTCGGGTCCTTGCCGTCGGCTCGTAACCGCCCAGTCCGCGTGCCATAACCGTGACCGGTCTCGACAATGGCGTCTGAGGAGGGTCATCGTGACTATCACCATCGCGCCCGAGCCGAAGCTCAGCGACCGGGCCACCGCCGAGGTGCTGACACCGGCCGCACTGGAGTTCCTGGCTGACCTGCACCGGCGTTTCGAACCACGCCGACAGGAGCTGCTCGCCGCCCGGCGCGGTCGCGCGGCGCCGGCCGACTTCCTGCCCGAGACGCGAGGACGTGCGGTCGTCCCAGTGGCAGGTGCGGCCGCCGCGGGACGACTACGCCGACCGGCGGGTGGAGATCACCGGGCCGACCGATCGCAAGATGGTGATTAATGCACTGAACTCCGGCGCGAAGGGCTTCATGGCTGACTTCGAGGACGCCAACAGCCCGACCTGGGCGAACCAGGTCGAGGGTCACGTGAACCTCATCGACGCCATCGACCGCAGCATCACCTACGACGCGTCCGACGGTCGGCACTACTCACTCGTGGCTCGGCCCGCCACGCTGCTGGTCCGGCCGCGCGGCTGGCACCTCGACGAGAAGCACCTGCTCATCGACGGTGCACCCATCTCCGGGGCGCTGATGGACTTCGGGCTCTACCTGTTCCACAACATGCACCGGCTGGTCAGCCGGGGCACCGCGCCGTACCTCTATCTGCCCAAGCTGCAACACCACCACGAGGCGCGGCTCTGGAACGACGTCTTCGTGGCGACCCAGGAGGCGCTCGGCGCTCCACAAGGGACGATCCGGGCAACGGTGCTCATCGAAACGCTGCCGGCCGCGTTTCAGATGGAGGAGATGCTCTACGAGCTGCGCGACCATTCGTACGGCCTCAACGCTGGCCGGTGGGACTACATCTTCTCGATGATCAAGACGTTCAAGGACCGGCCCGAGTTCGTGCTGCCGGACCGGACAGACGTGAAGATGACCGTGCCGTTCATGCGCGCCTACACCGACCTGCTGGTCGCCACCTGCCATCGTCGCGGAGCGTTTGCCATGGGCGGCATGGCGGCGCTGATCCCATCCCGCCGGGACCCGGAGGCGAACGAGCGGGCCATCCAGGCCGTCCGGGAGGACAAGGCCCGCGAGGCTGGCGCCGGCTTCGACGGCACGTGGGTCGCGCATCCTGACGTGGTCGGCGTGGCGATGGCCGCCTTCGACGACGTACTCGGCGTGCGGGCAAACCAGATCGACCGGCAGCGACCGG
Source organism: uncultured Actinomycetota bacterium (assembly GCA_963773935.1). GTDB lineage: Bacteria > Actinomycetota > Actinomycetes > Mycobacteriales > Micromonosporaceae > DATBGZ01. The sequence continues at coordinate 550,396 of CAVZCZ010000005.1, read as the reverse complement.
ACGTCGACGTCAGCCCGGCACAGCTGCTCGACGCCGCCGCCACCCCCGGCGCGATTACCGAAGCGGGCCTGCGAGCCAACCTCAACGTGGCATTCCAGTACATCTCGTTCTGGCTCGGCGGCCGCGGCGCCGCCGGCATCAACAACCTGATGGAAGACGCCGCCACCGCGGAGATCTCGCGATCGCAGATCTGGCATTGGATCCGGCACGGCGCTCGATTGTCCGACGGCCGCGTTGTCACCCGAGAACTCGCGCGGCAGCTTCTCGACGAGGAGACCGCGCGGATCCGCGCCGAGGTCGGCGAAGAGACCTGGGCGCGGGGCGGCCGGACGAGACCCAGGGCCGTGTTGGAGCGGGTGGCATTCGCCGACGACCTGCCCGAGTTCCTCACCCTGGTCGCCTACGAACGCCTCACCTAGCCGGTTCCGGCCCGGTATGTATCGCGCATTGTCCACAACCTGGGGGGTTGTAACTACAACTCCCCAGCATGTGGACTCGAACGAGAGCATGCCGACCCGTCAGCGACACGCCCGGGGGACCGCGCAGTTGGCTCGAAGGAACTCGAGCGCCTCGCTGGCGGGCTGCGCCGGGAGCGTCCCGTCCGTCCCGGAACCGCAATGACACGTCGCCAGCCACGGCCTCGCGGGCGCCGATGACGGCGACGAAGGGCACGAGCCGCGCGTCGCGGATGCGGGCGCCGAGCGAGCCCTCGTCGGCGACCTCCGCCCGCAGCCCGGCCTCCCGGCACGATCGCGCGAACGCATGGGCGGCGTCGCCCTGCGGCTCGCCAATCGGCACCACGACCACCTGCACCGGCGCGTACCAGGCCGGGAACGCGCCCTGGTGCACCTCGATCAGGTGCGCGAAGAGCCGCTCCAGGCTGCCCACCAGGCTCCGATGCACCATCACCGGCCGGCGGCGCTTCGCGTCGCGGTCCACGTAGGACAGATCGAACTGGACGGGCTGGTGGAAATCCACCTGTACGGTGGCGAGGCTCCACTCCCGGCCGGCGAGGTCGACGATCTGAACGTCGATCTTCGGTCCGTAGAACGCCGCCTCACCAGGTACCTCCACAAACGACACGCCGGCGCCGATCAGCGCGTCACGAAGCATCTGCTCGGCGAGATCCCAGTCGCCCGGGTCGCCAAGATACGACCCTTCGCCCCGCAGCGACAGCCGGAACCCGGACGGGGCGAAGCCGAGGGCGGCGTGCACCCGGGACATCAGGTCGAGCACGATCTCGACCTCGGATCCGACCTGGTCCAAGGCGCAGAAGTTGTGCGCGTCGTTCAAGGAGATCGCGCGCACGCGAGACAGTCCACTGAGGACCCCCGATCGCTCGGCGCGGTACATCGGTCCGAGTTCGGCCACCCGCAACGGCAGTTCCCGGTACGACCGGCCGCGGGCTGCGAACACCATGGCGTGGTGCGGGCAGAGGCTGGGACGCAGCATGAGCTCGTCCTCGCCGTCCGGAATCGGAGCGAACATGTCCTCGCCGAACTTGGCCAGATGGCCCGAACGCTCGTACATCTCTCTTTTGGCCAGCGACGGCGAGTACACGTGCTGGTAGCCGGCGAGGCGCTCCTCCTCGCGGACGTACGACTCCACGGCGTAACGGGCCGCCGCGCCTGCCGGCAGCCAGATCGGCAGCCCTGCGCCGACCAGGGGATCGGAGTGGTACAGCTCGAGCTCACGGCCGAGCCTGCGGTGATCAATCACAATGCGCTCCAAAGTAGGGAAGGGCGACCCGGAGCACGGAAACGTAAACGGCCCCGAGCATTCGCCCGGGGCCAGTGCGGTTGACGAGGTCAGCGGTTGACGAAGTCAGCGCGGCAGCACGCCGGGAGATCCCGGCGTCGTCGTTGCTTGCGCTGCCATGCCGCCCAGCTCTAGCCGGCCGTTCCGACGCCGCGCCCCGAATTTTGCGTCGCCAAGCAGCGGCAGCAGGCTGGGTTCAGAGATGGCTAGGGTGAAGCCGTGTTGACCCCTGACACCATCGTGCTCCGCCATGGTGACCCCGACCACGCGCTCGCGGGAGTCCGTCTGGTGCAGGAAGTCGGCTTACCGGACGATCTGGAGTTCGAGTACGACGACGCGGACCGGGCCTGGCGACTGCATTTGCCGCCGGTTCCGGTGTGGCGCTTGGAGTACCTACTCGAACTACGCCACGAGGGGCACACGGAGGTGATCTGCGATCCGGCCAACCCGCAGCGTGCGCCGGGCGGCTTCGGCGAGAAGTCGGTCATTGAGCTGGCCGGCTACCACCGGCCCGATTGGCTGGATCTGCCGGGCGCGCCCAGTGAAGGGCGCGACCTGACCGTCGGATCGCGGGCGCTCAAGGCCGACGTGCCGGTACGCATCTGGGCCCGTCCGAAGGCCAAGGGCATCCTGCTGGCCCACGACGGCGGCGAGTTCGACCGGCTGATCGGGCTCAGCCATTACAGCTCCGCGATGTTTGCCGCTGGCGCGATGCCCGCGCACCACCTGGTGCTGTTGAGTCCGGTCGATCGGAACGAGTGGTACTCGGCGAATCCGGCCTACGCACGGGCTCTCGCCAACGATGTGCTGCCTGCTGTGCGAGCGGATCTGGGCACCGACGCTCCGGCTGTCGCGCACGGCGCAAGCCTCGGTGCGCTCGCTCTCCTGCACGCGCAGAGTCGCCACCCACACCTGTTCCGCGGAATGTTCCTGCAGTCGGGCAGCTTCTTCCAACAACGCTTCGATGCCCAGGAATCGGGCTTCGCCCATTACCGCCGGATCGTCGGATTCGTCGCCGGACTGCGAAGGCGTCGTCGAGCCGTCGCGGCCGTGCCGACGATCATGACGTGCGGCATTGCCGAGGAGAACCTGGCCAACAACCGGGACATGGCCGAAACGCTTCGAAAGCAGGGCAACCCGGTGCAGCTGGTTGAGGTGCCAGACGCGCACAACCTCGTCGCTTGGCGCGATGCTTGGCATCCGCGGCTGGCCGAGCTCGCCAGCGAGGTATGGACCAGTGATCCGACTCGGGCGCAAGATGTCTGAGTGGACGGGCATTCCACCTGGCTACCCTCGCCAGCGATCGGCGCCGCTGGCGAGGTCATCCGGTATGGGCACGGGGGCCGACCGGTACTGGTCTTTCCCGCCGAGCGGGGGCGGGCACACGACTACGCCAGCAACGGCATGGTGGACGCGGCCGCACCGCTGATCGACGCCGGCCGACTCCAGCTCTACTGCGTCGACGCCTACGACGGCGCGTCGTGGTCCAACGGTGACGTACCGCTCGAGGAGCGCGCCCAGCGCCACGGCTGGTACGAGTCATGGATCCTGGACCAGGTGGTGCCCTCCATTGTGGACGACTGTGACGGTTCGCCCGACATCGCCACGACGGGTACCTCGATGGGCGCCTTCCACGCGCTGAACTTCGCCTTCCGCCGGGCCGACCTCTTCCCCGTCGCGCTCTGCCTGTCGGGCAACTACGACCCGACCCGATGGAACGGCTGGGGCGACCGCGGCGACGCCCTCTACTTCAATAACCCTTCCGACTACGTGGCGAACTTGCACGGCGAGCACCTGGAGTGGCTTCGCGGGCGGCTGTCGATCGTGCTCGTCTGTGGGCAGGGCCAGTGGGAAGACACCACGGGCGCGCTCGACTCGACCCGGCGGATGGCGGGAATCCTTGCCGACAAGGGCATCCGGCACGAGCTTGACCTGTGGGGCGCCGATACCGCGCATGACTGGCCCGCCTGGCGAGCACAGCTCGCCTACCACCTGCCACGGTTGTGCTGAGTCCGGCTAGGAAGGTCAGGGAGGAAGAATGTCTGAGGCGGAACACCTCATCGGTCTGTTGCTGGGCACCGAGGAGGATTGGCCGCGCGCGTTCGAGACTCTGCTCGCCCGACTCGGTCCGGTCACCGACGCGGCCGGCAACACCCATCGGCTGCGAAGCAGCCGCGTCACCATCGAGCCGTTCAACCTCCGGGACCGCCCCCGGCACGCCCTCGTCATCGACCGGTTGGCGTACTGGTACTACCACCCGCGCGAGTGGCTGAAGAAGGTCGCATTGATGGACCGGGTGTATCTACTGAACAGCCCGTTCACATTCCAGTCGATGGAAAAGCACGCCGCCTACTGCGCGATGATCCGGCTGGGATTGAAGGTCCCGGAAACAGTACTGGTGCCGTACAAGCACCCGGTAGACAACGTCCGCTACCCGTACACCGCCGCCCGGTACAACCAGCCGTTCAGCCTGGACGACGTGGCCGAAGGCGTGGGCTATCCGCTGTTCATGAAGCCGTACGACGGCGGCGGCTGGGTCGGCGTCTCCCGGATCCGCGACAGCGCTGAGCTGCACGCGGCATACGACGCCTCCGGCGAGCGCCTGATGCACCTGCAGCAGTCGGTCGAGAACTACGACGTCTTCGTTCGCTCGCTGTCCATCGGGCCGGAGACCATGGTGATGAAGTTCCGGCCCGAACTTCCGATGCACGAGCGGTACGCGGTCGAGCACAGCTTCCTGCCCGCTCAGATCGGCGACGAGGTGCTCACCATTTCGCATCTGGTCAACGCGTTCTTCCGGTGGGAGTTCAACTCGTGCGAGATGCTCATCAAAGGCGACTCAGTCCACCCTATCGACTACGCCAATGCTTGCCCGGACGTGGCGCTGACCTCGCTGCACTACTACTTCCCGTGGGCGATGGCCGCGCTGCTGCGGTGGAGCGTGTTCTGCGTTGTCACCGGGCGACCACTTCGGATAGACACCGATACCTCTCGCTACTTTGAGATCGCCGACCGGACCGACCTGTCGTACCACGAGAAACTTGCCTGCTACCGGCGCTTGGCCAACGAGCACTTCGACACTGACCGGTATGCCGAGTTCTGCTCGATCCAGCTGCGCCACGTCGACGAGATGGTCCACGACTGGGTCTGCTCGGCTGACTTCGACGACCTTCTGGTCGGCACCGTCAAGTCCACCTACCCATCCGACGAGCACGAGCGTTTCGTCGCCCACTTCCGCGGACTTATCGGCGCCTGGCTCGCCGACCGCGCCTAGCAAAGGCAGGATCGGCATGGGCCGGAATGTGCAGCTGCAGACGTTCAGCCGAGCGGACCGCACCCGATACCGCGACAAGATCCGGGCCAATCTCGATGTGCTCGGCCGGATGCTCTCGGAGGCGACGTTCGACGCCAGCGCGCCCATGACCGGTTTGGAGATCGAGCTCAACCTGGTCGATCCGGGCGGCGAACCGGTGATGCGCAACGCGGCAGTGCTCGCCGAGATCGCGGACCCGGCCTTCGTCACCGAGCTCGGCCAGTTCAACATCGAGATCAATGTGGCGCCGCGCGAGCTGCGCGGGGACGGGCTCAGCGCGTTCGAGTCACAGATCCGGAGCAGCCTCAACGCCGCCGAAGCGAAAGCCGCCGCCATCGGCGCGCATCTGGTCATGATCGGCATCCTTCCCACGCTTCGGAGCGAACACCTGACCGAGGAGACCCTGTCGGCGGATCCTCGCTACGCGTTGATCAACGACCAGATCTTCGCCGCCCGCGGCGAGGACATGGTGATCGAGATCTCGGGCGTGGACGAGCTGCGCGTGCACTGCGACTCAATCGCGCCAGAGGCGGCGTGCACGAGTGCGCAGTTCCACATCCAGGTTGCGCCCGAGGCCTTCGCCGCCTATTGGAACGCGTCACAGGCCATGGCCGGCGTCCAGGTGGCGCTGGGCGCGAACGCCCCGTTTCTGTTCGGCCACGAGCTGTGGCGCGAAACGCGCATCCCGCTGTTCGAGCAGGCCACTGACACCCGGGCAGACGAGCTCAAGGCCCAAGGCGTGCGGCCGCGAGTGTGGTTCGGCGAGCGCTGGATCACGTCGATATTCGACCTGTTCGAGGAGAACGTCAGCTACTTCCCAGCGCTGCTGCCGATCTGCGACGACGAGGATCCGGCTGCGACGCTCGAGCAGGGCCGTACCCCCGGTCTGCCCGAGCTGACCCTGCACAACGGCACCATCTACCGGTGGAACCGACCGATCTACGCAGTGGTCGACGGCCGGCCGCACCTGCGCGTGGAGAACCGCGTGCTGCCGGCCGGCCCTACGGTCACGGACATCATGGCCAACGCCGCCTTCTACTTCGGCCTGGTGCGCACCCTAGCCGAACAGGACCGTCCGATCTGGACACAGATGTCGTTCAACGCGGCCGAGGAGAACTTCCACAGCGGCGCCCGGCACGGCATCGCCGCGTCGGTGTTCTGGCCCGGCGTGGGCACCGCGCCCGTGACCGAACTGGTGCTGCGACGCCTGCTTCCCATGGCCGCCGCCGGCCTGGATCGTTGGGGCGTCGACCCGGCCGACCGGGACCGACTGCTCGCCATCATCGAGGGCCGCTGCGTCAGCGGCCGCAACGGCGCCGACTGGCAGGTCGGGGCAGTGCGGCACCTCGACCCACGCACCGACGGCAAGCGCCCACACGAGGCGCTGCGAGCCATGCTCACCGAATATCGGGAACGAATGCACAGCAACATCCCGGTGCACGAGTGGCCATTGCGGGGCGTGGTGCCCGGTCCGCGTGTGCCCTGAACATGCTCACTCGTATTCGTGGTGCATGAGCTGGCGGGCCGCTTCGGCCACTGAGCCAGACAGCGATGGGTAGATGGTGATGGTGTGCGCCAGCTGACCCACCGAGAGGTGGTTCTCCACCGCGAGTGCGATCGGCAGAATCAACTCGCTCGCCTTAGGTGCGACCACCACACCGCCGATGACGGTCCCGGATCCGCTGCGGCAGAACAACTTGACGAAGCCGTCCTCGACATTGGCCATCTTGGCCCGAGCGTTGCCGGCCAGCGGCAGCACCACCACACGTCCCGGAACCCTCCCGGAGTCCACATCGGATTGTGACACCCCGACCGTGGCCAACTCCGGATCAGTGAACACGTTGGCGGAGACGGTCTGCAGCCACAGTGGACTCACCGCCTCACCCAGCGCGTGCCACATGGCGATCCGGCCCTGCATCGCCGCAACGCTGGCCAAAGCAAGGACGCCGGTACAGTCACCGGCGGCATAGATTCCCGGAATGTTGGTGCGGGACACCCGGTCGACGGTGAGGTGGCCCGACGGTGCGACCTGGATGCCGTACTCGGCCAGGCCCAGCCCGTTCGTGTTCGGCACGGACCCGACCGCCATCAGCGCATGGGAGCCCTCGACCGTACGGCCGTCGGCCAGGGTGACCAGCACCCGGTCGCCGGTGTTCACCACGGAGTCGGCGCGCGCGTTGTTCAGGATGGTCATGCCGCGGGCCCGGAACACCCGCTCGATCACCTCGGCCGCGTCCACGTCCTCGTGTGGCATGACCCGGTCCCGGCTCGAAACCAGCGTCACCTCCACCCCGGCCGCGAGGTATGCGCTGGCGAACTCCGCACCGGTCACGCCCGAGCCGATGACGACCAGGCGCTCAGGCAGGTCCGGCAGGTCGTAGACGTCGCGCCAGGTGAGGATCCGGCGGCCGTCCGGGACCGCGCTGGGCAGGACCCGTGGGTTCGCCCCGGTCGCGATCAGTACCTGCGTCGCGTCGACGCGGTACGGCTGTGCATCCACCGGCTCGATGACCACCGGGTGGGTATGCCCGAGCGCGTCATCGCCGAGTCGGGCCCGCCCGGACACCAGTTCCACGCCGGCCTTGGTGAGTTTGGTGGCGATGTCGGCGGACTGGGCCAGGGCGAGGCGCTTCACCCGCGCGTGCACGGCCGGCGCGTCCAGCGTGACCGCCTCAGCCGTCGGCGTACGCACGCCCAGACTCGCCCCATGGCGGAACGCGGTCACCACATCGGAGGATGCGATGAACGTCTTGGACGGCACGCAGTCCGAGAGCACGCACGCTCCGCCCGCGCCATCGGCCTCCACGACGGTCACCTCGGCTTGCAGCTGGGCGGCGACCAGGGCGGCCTCGTAGCCTGCCGGTCCACCACCGATGATCACGATTCGGGCCATGTGACGGAACTCCCGTCGAACGATGTGGTCGATTACGGTCCGTTGCATTCTCCCTCACGGCGGAAAGGACTATGGTCACTCCGTGCGCCTCTACGCCGCGTACGGCTCAAACCTGGACCCGGGTCGAATGCGGGCATACTGCCCCCATTCACCGTTGGTAGGCACCGGGTGGATCGAGGGTTGGCGACTCACCTTCGGCGGTGAAGATCTCCTCGGCTACGAAGGGGCCGTCTCGACGGTCGTCGAGTCAGAAACAGAGGGTGACCGCGTGTTCGTCGCTCTGTACGACGTCCACGCTCAGGACGAGCAACTACTGGACGAGGTCGAGGGTGCGGTTGCCGGCACCTACCAGAAGCTGCACGTGCGGGTGGTCACCCTCGACGGCGACGTAACGTGCTGGGTCTATGTCTTCGCCGGGTACGAGGGCGGGCTGCCCACGGCCTGGTACCTCACCGAGATCGCCAACGCGGCCCGCAAGGCGGGCGCACCCGACGACTACATCGAGAACCTGCGCTCCCGCCCGACCCGCACGGACGCCATCGATTAGGCGGCGTCAATGCGGCGCTCGTAGACGTCGGACTCGTAGAGCGGGCTCAGGCCGACGCTCTCGTAGAGCCGGTACGCGCCCGTCGGGTTGGTCATGTCGACGCCGAGGCCGGCGGTCCGCCGACCCTTGCGCGCGTAGGTGTGGAACGCAGTCTGCAGCAGTAGCCGACCGAGCCCGCGGCCCCGATGTTCCTTGCTGACGCCAAGGTTCTTGACCCAACCCTCGTCCTGCCCGGCGACCTGACCGGCGGATTGCAGGATCGCCACGACGTCACCGTCCACTTCGGCCACGAACCATTCGTCCCAGTCGATGTCTGGAAGCACGGCGAGGCGCTGGCGGTACGTCTCGTACGACGTCGGCTGGTAGTCGGGCGTGTCCCGGAACGTGGCGTCGAGCACGCGATGAAAGGCGCGCATCTCCGCGTCGTCGTCGGGGCGAACCGGCCGGATCGTGATCCCCGCGGACACCTGGGGGGCGGGCTCGTCCGCGGCCAGATCCCGGCGCATCCGTGCGTACCGCTTGACGAACTCGAAGCCCGCCGACCGTAGCAGCGCGACGTAGCTCTCCTCCGTGGCGATGACCCCGCCCCGCGCGATGAGGTACGGGTAACCGAACTCGGTGGCGCGCTGGGCGATCCTGACCATGACCAGCTCGAGTAGGTGCGGGTGCGCGGGCCGGCCGTACTCGGGGTGCACATAGGCGTCGAAGTTGTCCCGCTGACCCCGCGACGGATTATCGATGTAGGCCCAGCCGACGATGCGTCCGGACTCATCCAGCGCCACCCATGAGTCGCGCTGCGGATCATGATTGGGCGCGGCGAGGATCTCGACCACCTCTTCGGTGGTGAAGTCGGGCTCCCCCACGGCGACGATGTCGCTCGCGTGCACCACGGCCAGGATCTCCGCTACGTCGTCCAGAGTCGGACGCCGGATCAGCCAGCCCGCAGGTAGTTCGGTCGTCATGGTTTCGCATCCTGCCCGTGAACGTGGCGCAGGGCGACCGAATTCGAATCAATCCTCGAGCAATGAGGCCGCGGCGGCGGCGAGTCGATTCACCAGCTCGACCCGATCTCCGGGATCGAGAGCGGCATAGGCGGTGCCCGCGATCCGGTCCGCCAGTGATTCGGCGTAGGCGTACCGGCGCAGCACGCTCACCCGGGTCGGGAACGGCGGAGTCCAACCGAAGGTGATCGCCTCCTGCTCCCCCTCGGGACCCGCGATGATCGCCTCCACCGGACGCAGGCCGCAGGCCCGGACCGCGACCAACATGGCGCCGGCCCGGAGTTCGCGGAGCAGGTGGGTCAGTACCGCCACCCGTGCCCCTGGGCCGCCGTCGGGTGCGGGCATCGCCCGGGCGGCGGCGAACAGCGGCATCGCCACCGCGTCGGCCCGCTCGACGACCCGCTCCGCGAGCTCGACCATGCGCTCGTCGGCGACCGCGGAGAGTCGCTCCTCGCCCCAACGGGCGCACTCGGCCAGCCGCGAGGCGGCGACCGTGGCCGGTCCGACCTTTCGGGCCGCGTCCCAACCGGCCCGTACCGCATCCGGGGCGATCAGGCCCAGCGCGGCGGTGACCGTCTCCGGCCGGACGTCGTCACCCAGCACACCCCCACGTCCGGCGACGTAGAAGGCCCAACCGGACAGTTCCAGCAGCCGGGCCCGCCGCAGTGTCCGCGGGTCGGTGCTCCACGCCGCGTCGAGTGCACCAACTGACGCCACAGCTGCGGCCGCGGTCAGCTCGGGCGTCATAGCTGTCGATTGTGCTCTTGTCGGTGTGCCCAGACATAGCCCCAGTCCCGAGCTGCGTCGGCTACCCGACTCTGGGCTCGCCGACGGTGACTTCACCGCCGGCGGCGAGGCGGTGGAACTCGGACCGGCTCAGGCGAGTGAAGAGGCTGTCCACCAAGCCGAGACCGAAGTCGTTGTATAGACCGTCGTGGATCGCCACCGCTTGCCGCGGCCCGACCGCCCGGACGAAGTCGATCGCCTCTGCCGTCTTGAGCCACGGGCCGGAGACCGGCACCAGCAGAGTGTCCACTGTGGCGTCTTGCGGCACGACCAGCGAGTCGCCGGGGTGATACAGGAGACCGTCGACGAGGTAGGCGAGGTTCGCCACCGGCGGGATGTCGGCATGGATCCGAGCGTGCGTCCCACCGAAGACCTGCACCTGGTAGCCGGCTGCCTCGAACCGCTCGCCCGGCGCTACCGGGATGACCGCACTGGCGACCCGGTCGAGCTGCGGCGCCACGGCTGCGTCGGTGAACACCCGCACCCCGGGTCCCCGGCCAACCGCCGCGACGATCTCGTCGACGTTCATGTGGTCCGCGTGCTCGTGGGTGACGAGGATCGCGTCGGCCCCGTCGAGCGCGGCCGCTTCGCTGAGGATCCCCGGGTCGATAACCAGGACTCCGTGGTCGGACTCCAGGCGCACGCAGGCGTGCCCGAACTTGATCAGACGCATTGAGCCTCCTCACGCTCGCTATGAACCCTAGACGATGTCGCGTTGAACCGCTCGCTCGCGTCGCCCGGCTCCTAGACGATGTCGCGTTGTCTGCGTCGCACGCGCTCGCTTCGCGTCGCCCGACGCGCTCCTAGACGATGTCGCGTTGAGTCTGCGTCGCGCGCAGGCTCGCTTCGCGTCGCCCGACGCGCTCCTAGACCTGATCGTGACCTTGCGTCGGCACGCTGACGGAACGCGCCCGCGCCGAGGGGCATCTAACCCGCAAAGTTTGATCTATCCACTCACTTCGGAGGATCCTCATGGCCGCACCCCGTTCCCGGCACCCGATCGCGCTGGCGATCGTGGCTGCCCTGGTCGGCGCCCTCGCCCTCGCCGGCTGCAGCGCCGACGGTGCCTCGACTAACAGCGCGCCGGGCGGCGGAAATGCGTACGACGGCGCTCCCCCCGGCGCGGACCCGGCCGAGCGGGCCGATGGAGGCGTCGTCGAGGCGCCTTCCTAGCCGAAGCCCACCAGCACCGACGCCTCCACCGACACACCGGCCGAAGAGCGCTCGCTCATTTACACCGGCACTATCACCGTCAAGGTCACCCAGGTGGCGAACACGGCCGACCAGGCCATCGCGATCGCGACCGGGCTCGGCGGTGTGGTGGGCGGTGACAACCGCACCATCGACGCGGACCGGTCCCAGGCTGTCCTGGTACTGCGAGTGCCGGCCGAGCGGTTCTCGTCCACTCTGGACGCGATGGCAAAGCTCGGCACCGAGGAGAGCCGGCAGGTCCAGGCGCAGGACGTCACGGACAGCCTGGTCGACCTCGACGCCCGGGTAGCCACCCAGGAGGCGAGCGTGAGCCGGGTCCGGGACCTGCTCGCCCGGGCGCAGACCATCGGCGAAATCGTCGCGCTGGAGAGCGAACTGACCCGACGCCAGGCCGACCTGGACTCGCTCAAGCAACGCCGGGCCAAGCTCAGTGGGCTCGTGGCGCTGGCCACGATCACCGTGGTGCTACGCGGTCCGGCCGCGGCAGTCGAGGGTCCGACCGAGCCAGAAACCGGTTTCATGGCCGGGCTCAAGGCCGGCTGGAAGGGCTTCCTCGCCTCGGTCAAGATCGTGCTGACCGTCGCCGGGTGGCTGCTCCCATGGGCCATCGCGATCGGGGCGCCGTTGTGGTTCCTGCTGTGGTTCACCAACCGGCGGCGTCGGGCGCGGATCAGCGGGACGACCCCGCCGGCACCCCTCCTCGCCCCGGCGTTACCGCGGGCGCCGACCATCCCGCCGGGCTCCACCACCCCGCCGCCGCCGTCAACCCCGCCGGGCTCCACTCCGCCGCCCCCGCCGCCGCCCTCAACGCCATAGTCAGCTGACCCGATGATCTAGGGCGTATCCGCGTGGTCCGATCATAGGTCTACCTTGCAAGCAACCACATGATCCACGCGATCATGACACTGAAGCGGCGATAGGATCCGAGCATGACGAACCCCTCGAAGCTCTTCGCGGACGCAGACCTGTCTGGCGCGGTGTTCCGAGAGACCGACCTGAGCCGGGCCCGGATGTACGGCGTACTGCTCACCGGGGCCAACCTCGACGGCCACATCACCGGCCTGGTCGTCAACGGGGTCGAGGTTGCCCCGCTCATCGAGGCCGAGCTGGACCGCCGGCACCCAGAGCGGATCGCCTTACGGGCAACCACTCCCGAGGGCCTGCGGGCCGCCGTGGACGTGCACGAGACACTGTGGACGGACGCGATCGACTGTGCCCGGGCGATGCCCGACAGCGACCGGCACCGCTCGGTCAACGACGAGTGGTCGTTCACGCAGACGTTGCGGCACGTCATCTTCGTCATCGACGCCTGGTTCGGCAACGCGGTACTGGGCCGCGCCGACGCCTTCCACCCGATCGGCCTGCCGGCCTCGTTCACCACCGACAGCGCCACCTACGGCATCGACCCGCAGGCCGATCCGGACTTTGAGGAGGTTGTGCGGGTACACGCGCAGCGCCTGGACGGCCTGCGCGGGTTCCTGGCCGACGTGACCCAGGACGAGCTGGACCGGGTCCGCGACACCAACCCGGCGCCCGGATGCCCGCCACCGGGAAACCGGACCGCGATCGAGTGCCTGCACGTGCTGTTCTCCGATGCTTGGGCCCATCACCAGTTCGCGATGCGCGACCTGGCGATGATCACAGCTCGATCGTGAGCCCGCCTCTATAACCACCCTGGTAGGCCCTAGATCAACGAGGGCTACTCGTGGAGCAGGCCGACGAGGTCGTCCATCGCCTGGCCGAACTGCGGCGTCAGCTGGTAGCCGGAGTGCGCCCGAACCGCGGGCGGGATCCGATCGCCGGGCTGAGCGCCGAACGCATCAGGATCCGCGAGCCGCCGGTCGCCGACGCCGATCGCGCCACCGATCGGGTCGGTTTGGCGCCACAGGTTGATCCACCGCTCCTGGCCCCGGCCACCGGCCACAGTGGTGGCGATGTCATTGATGACCTTCTCGTTGAAGTAGTTCGGGAAGGCCCGAAGGTAGAGCCGGCGCAACGGAGAACCGTAGGTCAGCAATCCGGTCCGCTGCTCGCGCCTCCGGCGGCAATTGAAGTACGGTCGCCGTCACCAGGATCGAGCCCTGGCTGTGGCCCGACAGCACGAGTCCACTTTGCTCAGTGGCGAGCCAGGTGCTGCGGTGCACCAGCTCCGGAACCACCCGCTCCGCGTAAGACGGCGGCGCCAACGGGTGCGCCGCGCGCGGCCAGAACGTGGCGAGGTCCCAGACGACGCCGACGGTCCGCCGTACCCGGGCGTTGCGGTAGGTCTGCACGCCGAGCACCACCAGCAGCAGGATCGCGGCGCTGATCAGATAGGTACCCACATTGGCCACAATGGACACCGCACGGGCACCGGCTGAGCCGGAGTCGGCCAGCTGCACCGGTCCGATGCGGAACAGGGCAAATCCGGTGGCCACCATGCCGCCGACGGCGACCACGAGCCAGGCGATGCCAACCACGCCCGAGAGCCGATCGGTGAGCCAGGCGTTGGCGATCGCCTTGTCCAGTGCCTTCGCTCGCCCGCGATCGCTGGCACGGCCGCCCGGGAAGTCGTCGTCGGTCTCGGCGCGGGCCCGCCGTACCAGAACCGGCCGGAGGACGAACTGCACCCAGAGCAGCGCGACCAGTACGACCACCACCAGGAGGACGAAGCCCACGGCCGCCCACTGATACTGCACCGGGGGCTGCAGCCTCAGCATCTCCGGCTCGGCACCGAAGTGCATTGGGCTCGGCACCGCGCCGCCGTCGAGGTAGTCGGCCACCCGGTAGGACGCGCCAGCGGAGAACGCGGCACCCAGACCTAGGCCAAGTGAGGCGACCACCGGCGCGCCGAAGCCGCCGAGGAAGGCGCCTTTGGCCCGATGCCGCTGCAACGCCACGATCAGCAGCAACAGCGTGAGCAGGGCGGCCTGGCCAGCGAACAGGTAGGTCACCGCCTCGGCATAGCCGGGCAGCGGCCCCGCGGTGGGCCACGAGGCCCTCGGCAGCGCGGCATACGCCAGTGTCAGCGCGGTCAGCAGCAACGCCAGGACCCGCAACCACCGGGCGAACGCGATCGCGACCCGCGACTGCGATGTACGGTCCACAATGGAGGGCAGCAGCAACGCGAGCAGGCACAGCGCCGGGATGGCGACCGCGGCGATGCCGAGACCCTCGCCGATGCGGACCACCGTCTGCCACGGCATCCCGCCGAGATCCACGCCGGCGTAGGCGTCGGTCGAGCGGTCGTGGTCGATCAGCACGTAAAGGATCACGGCGTCGATGACCGCGAACATCGCGGCGATGTGCACGCTGCGCAGCCGTCCGACCTGGGCTCGCCCGTCCCAGAACGTAGGGGTTGCCAGCCCGTCACCGTCGGGGTTGCGCTCGACCTGCGGGTACGACTCGTACCGGGCCCAGGTCCGCACCGCGAGGAACCACAGCAGCGACACGACGGCGATCGGCACCAACGCGGCCAGCGCCAGCCGCCGCCCGGTCGGCTCGAAGAAGCCGGTGAAGAGCCAGTTCATCCATGGTCGCTGTTCGACGCAGGCACTGCCCGGGATGGCGCACTGCCAGGCCACCAGGTCGAGCGCGATGCCGACCGCGGCCAGCGTGAGCGTGACCGACATGGTCAGGCAGAAGATCCGGATCAAACCGTGCACCATCCGCCGGCCCATGCCCTTGGCCGGCGGACGCATCCACAGGGCCACGTTCGCCAGGCTGAACGGCAGAAGCAGCAGCCACAGGGCGCGGGCAGCCGCGCCGGAGGTGAGGTTGCCCCACCGGTAGGCCTCGAGCCGGGCGCCGCCCGGTCCGTAGGTGCCGCCGTACTCAGATCGGGGCCGGAAGAAGCCCGCCTCGCGGTCGCCGGCTACCTGCCGGATCAGCGGACGGTCGAGCATGTCCTCGGCCGGCGACCCCGATACGCCGTGGACGCGCAGCTCGGTCGGGATGAGGTCGCGGATGACCTGCCGGTCCGTCGTCGGTTCGGTCTTCGAGGAGGCCGCGGGAGGCTCGGCCTGCCGTTGAGTGAGCATGGCGTCACCCTAACGACGATGATCTTCCATGGCCAGACCCCGTGCGCCAATCCGACGCCCCGCTCCGACCAGGTTGAACGTTGATCCGTAGTCGTCGGCTACCGCCATGACCGCTGTGCACCGAAACGCCGTGACACGCCGCCGCAGTGGTTCCCGGTGATCAACAGTCAACATCACCGTGTACGGGCAAAAAGCCGAACGAGCGCGCCAACCCGCTAGACCAGTGCACAGCGATCATGGCCCGGAGCGAGGCCGGTGGCTCGCCCGGGCACCGCGCCGCTGGCTAGATCGTTCCCGACGAGAGGGCGGCGAGTGCAGTGTGGACGAAGACTCGAACGCCATGCCCGATCGCTCGCTCGTCAATGTCGAACGTGGACTGATGGATGTCCATTGACGTCGTGTTTCCGGCCTTGCCGACGCCCAGCCGGAACATCGCGCCGGGCACCTGCTCGAGGTAGAACGAAAAGTCCTCGCCGCCCATGCTGATCTCGGCCTCGGTGACGCGATCCGGCCCGAGGGCCGCGGCCGCGGCACCGGCGACAACCGCGGTAGCCACGCGGTCGTTGACCACCGGCGGAACCCCGCGCACGTACTCGATGTGCGCCTCGGCACCCGTACCGGCGACCACGTCCCGCACCAACTGCGGTACGAGATCCGGCAGCCGGCGCCAGGCGTCGGGGTTGAGCACCCGGACCGTACCGCGGGCGAAGCCTTCATTGGCGATGGCGTTGTGCGCCTCGCCCGCGCGCACCGCGCCGAAGACCAGGCTTGCCGCGGCCCGTGGATCCAGCCGGCGGGACAGAAGGGCGGGCACCTCGACCACGATCCGACCCAGCGCGTAGGCGAGGTCAACGGTCAGGTGTGGCCGGGCGGTGTGGCCACCGGGGCCGGTCAGGCGGATGTCGAGCTTGTCGGCCGCGGCAGTGATCGGCCCGGACCGCACCGCGATCAGACCCGCCCGCAGCTGCGGGTAGCAGTGCAGTGCGAAGATCGACTCGACGTCCTTGAGTCCACCCTCGGCGATCACTTCGGGTGCCCCGGAGGGGAACTGCTCCTCGCTGGGCTGGAAGATGAGCCGGACCCGTCCGGGTAGCTCACCCGTACGCTCCAGCTCCGCCAGGATCCGGCCGACACCGACCAGGATCGTCGTATGGACGTCGTGGCCGCAGGCGTGGCAGACGTTGTCCACAGTGGACTTGTACGCCACCTTCTTGGTGTCCGGCAAGGGCAACGCGTCCAGGTCGGCCCGCAGCGCAACCACCCGATCACCCGCGCCGATATCGCAGATGACGCCATTACCCTTGGCGAGCATCACCGGCTCGAGACCGGCGGCGCGCGAGCTTGCTGGCGACCAGCTCGGCCGTGGCGAACTCCTGGCCGGACAGCTCCGGGTGGGCGTGGATATTGCGGCGAAGCGATACCAGTCCCCGCTCGTGCGCGGCGAGCCAGGCGTCGAGCCGGCCCGGCAGGGTTGTCTCCGACGGCATCGAGGCCAGCCCCGCCGACGCCGCCGGTGGCGGCACAGTGTCGGAGTCTGACTCGTCCCGCTCCCCATTCCGGGCTCCACCGTGAGCGCTGTGGTCACTGTCGCTTCTCGATCTCCATAGGCACCGTCTATCCAGGACGCACGAAGCCTACTGCGGTCGTGACGGAGCGCAATATCATTTAAGTTCCTGTCTCGCTGCGGAACGTGATGTCCGACACTGTTTTTCGCCTTACTGGCTGCCAGAGCAGCCACGGCGCGAACGGTCGGATCCTCGACTGCTTGAGGTCCCGAGGCGCCGCCACGTCCCCGAACTCTGGACATTCGCCCCACTCACCCCTCCTTCGCCAGTGCATGTGGCCTTCTGGCTTGCGGACTCATATGTCCAAGGTGGACGCGCCATCCAGCGGGCAGCGGCAACAGACAGTAGCCGCGGACGTCCGCGGCGGCCGACGTAACCAGTTACGTACCGTGGCGAAACACAGTTCACCCACGCCGTCGTCTGAGAACGCCGAGCGCTCGGCGTTCGATACGTTCCGACAGTTCGCAGGTCAGTATGCACCCGCGCGGTCGTCCCATTTGTCACATCCGCGGAACTGGCGCCGGCGCGTCCCAAGCGCAGCCTGTTCAGCGCTCGGACCCGCTCAGAGGCTGTCCGAAGGCCGATAGAGGCCCCACACCGCTCTCAGCGTGTCGCATACCTCGCCCACGGTCGCCCGGGATCGAAGCGCTTCGCGCAACGGTGGCAGGACGTTGTCCGTCCCCTCGGCGGCGGCCCGGACCGCGACGAGGGCCGACTCGACCGCGGAGGCGTCGCGCTCCTTGCGAAGCCTCTGGAGGCGAGCGGTCTGCGCCGCCTCGATCGCCGGGTCCACCCGCATCGGCTCGTACGGCTCCTCCTCGGCCAGGGCGAAGCGGTTGACGCCAACCACCACTCGTGCCCCGGCGTCGATCTCCTGCGCCACCAGGTAGGCGGAGGCCTCGATCTCCCGCTTCTGGAATCCAGCCTCGATCGCCTCGACCGCCGAGCCGAACCCGGCCACCCGGTCCATGAGCTCCACTGCCCGCGCCTGCACCTCGTCGGTCATCGCTTCCACGGCGTAGGAACCAGCGAAGGGATCCACAGTGGACGTGAGGTCCGTCTCGTAGGCGAGCACCTGCTGGGTACGCAGGGCCAGCCGGGCTGCCTTCTCGGTCGGCAGCGCGATCGCCTCGTCATAGGAGTTGGTGTGCAGCGACTGGGTGCCGCCCAGGATCGCCCCCATCGCCTGGGCGGCCACCCGGATCAGGTTCACCTCCGGCTGCTGGGCGGTGAGCTGGACTCCGGCGGTCTGGGTATGAAAGCGCAGCATCATCGAGCGCGGGTCCTTCGCCCCCAGGTCGCGGATCAGACGAGCCCAGATCCGGCGTGCGGCCCGGAATTTGGCCACTTCCTCCAGCACCGTGGTCCGGGCGACGAAGAAGAACGACAGCCGCGGCGCGAAGTCGTCGATCGCGAGTCCCGCGTCGAGCGCGGCCCGGACATAGGCCAGGCCGTTGGCGAGGGTGAAGGCGATCTCCTGCGCTGGCGTGGCGCCCGCCTCGGCCATGTGGTAACCGGAGATGGAGATCGTGTTCCACTTCGGAATCTCGGCCCGGCAATAGGCGAACGTGTCGGCGACGAGGCGCAGTGAGGGCTTTGGGGGGTAGATGTAGGTACCCCGCGCGATGTACTCCTTCAGGATGTCGTTCTGGATCGTGCCGTTCAGAGCCGTACCGGGGACGCCGTGTTCCTCGGCCACGAGCTGATAGAGCAGGAGCAGCACGGCGGCCGGCGCGTTGATCGTCATCGACGTGGAGACCTTGTCCAGCGGGATGCCGTCGAACAGCATCCGCATGTCGTCGATCGAGTCGATCGCGACGCCGACCTTGCCCACCTCGCCATGCGCCATGGGTGAGTCGGAGTCAAAGCCCATCTGGGTGGGCAGGTCGAAGGCGACCGAGAGTCCAGTCGTGCCGGCGGCGAGCAACTGGTGGTACCGGGCATTGGACTCCGTCGCCGTACCAAAGCCCGCGTACTGCCGCATCGTCCACGGCCTGGTCGTGTACATCGTGGGGTAGACGCCCCGGGTGTACGGATATTCGCCCGGCTCGCCGAGGCGCTCCGCGAGGTCGGCCGGCGCGTGCCGGTACACAGGCTCGATCACGAACCCGGACTCGCCCTGACGCTCGCTCATACCACGGGATGTTAGGAGCGTGATGGCGGGTTAACGCCAGCTACCTCCTGAGTGATTGCGCACACTCACCCAAAGAGCTGGCATCGGAGCCACCGGCGATCACTCACTGCGACGAGAAGGCGACAATCCGGAGACAGGACGGCGGTTCGGCTTGCGACCGGCTTTTCCTGTGACGCATCCTCACGCAAGATAGGTCGTGCGCTCGCTCCGCCCTCGGACGAAAGCACGACGAGCCACCGCACTGAAACGCAGCAACGCACTCAAACGAAGCAACGCACGCAAACCGAACCTGGAGCGACATAACCCCATGGCCCCTCGTCCGATCCCGCGCGTGGTGCGGAGCCTGCATATGCGAAGCGCGAGGAGCGAGCTTGCGTGGCGCAGTCGCGAGCGCGAGGAGCGAGCGAAGCGAGCCCCGCAGTCGCGAGCAAACGCAAGCTCAGTCGCCAGCGAAAGGCAAGTAGTGCGAAGCGCGAGGAGCGAGCTTGCGAGCCCCGCAGTCGCGAGCGAAAGGCAAGTAATGGGGCATCCACGGTGACGACGCAGAGCGCGTGGCGCGAGCAGTCGTCGTCGGGCAGCCCGCCGGCGGACGACCAGGCCGCACCGGGTGCGATCGTGGGCGGCCGGTACGAGCTTCAGGTGGCCATCGGCCACGGCGGCATGGGTACGGTCTGGCGGGCCACGGACACGCTGTTGCGCCGCGACGTCGCGGTGAAAGAGGTGATCCTTCCGCCGACCATGCCGCAGAGCGAAAAGGACGCGCTCTGTGAGCGGACGCTGCGAGAGGCTCGTGCAGCGGCGGCGCTGTCGCACCCGAGCGTGGTCCAGGTCTATGACGTGGTCACCGACGCGAACCGGCCCTGGATCGTGATGGAGCTGCTGGAGGCGCGCAGCTTGGCCGACATGGTGATCGACGACGGCCCGCTCTCGCCGCGCGCGGTGGCGAAGGTCGGCATCGCGATGCTCGGCGCGCTCGAGGTGGCGCACGCGGCGGGTGTGCTGCACCGGGACGTGAAGCCGGCCAACGTCCTCATCTGTGCCGACGGCCGATGCGTGCTCACGGACTTCGGGGTGGCCCGACTGCCCACCGAAAGCAACCTGACCACACCCGGCATGGTTCTCGGCTCGCCCCACTTCATCTCCCCGGAGCGCGCCGTGGGCGGCGCCTTCGGCCCTCCGAGCGACCTGTTCTCGCTCGGAGTCACGCTCTACACCGCCGTTGAGGGCGGACCGCCATTCGACCGCGGCGACCCGTTCGAGACGATGCGGGCCGTCGTCGAAGAAGCGCCCCGGCCGACCCGGCTCGCCGGGCCGCTGCGGAACGTGCTGTGGGGGTTGCTGGACAAGGAACCGTCCCGGCGGTGGAGCGTGGAGCAGGCCCGGACGGAGCTACGCGAGCTGCTCACCGGCACGCTCGGCCCGGGTCGCCCGGCAAAGCCGCGCGAGGGCGAGCTCGATCCGACCGATACGGACCCGGTCGCGGTTATCCGCCCGCCGATCGCCGCCGCCACCGGCGATCCGGTCCGGAGCCCAGGTCGGCGGTCGGGCCATGCTCGACCCAGACGAGCCACTGACCGGTCAGTTGGCCCGCCTCCGGGAGGAGGCTGGGATCCCATCCGATCCGCAGTGGCGCCCGGCCGAACGGAAGCCGTCGTCCGAGCGGCGACCTTCGTCCGAGCGCCAATCCTCCTCCGAGTTGCGCCGCGAGCACGTCGGACGCCGGCGCGCCCGGTCAAGTAGCGCGGTGCTGGCCGAGCAGGTCGCCGACCGGGTTCGTACCTTCGGCCGGGAGGCGAGCTCGGGCGGTCGGCGGTCCCGGTGGATCGTGGCCGCCGGCCTGATCGGGGTGCTCCTGCTGGTCGGCGTCGCGGCCTGGTCAGGCTGGTTCACTGACGAGGGCTCGCCCACGGCACCACCGGGTGCTAGCGGGCCAGCCAGCTCGGCACCGGCGACGCCACTCATCGACGCCCAGGAGTACCGCGAGCGCGGCATCGCCGTCAACGTGCCCAAGGCCTGGACCAGGTCGGGTGCTGGCTCCTATGTGGACTTCACCGATCCGGCCAGCGCGCGTTGGATCCGGATCAACATCGAGCCCGCCGGTGCCGACGCCATGCAGTTTCTACGCAACGCCGAAACCGGGCTGCGTAACCCGTCCCGGTGCCCGGCCCCGTTCACCGAAATCGGCCTGCAGGAAGCGACCCTGGGCGGCCAGCCCGGTGCCGAGCTCGAGTACACCTGCGGTACGGCCGATACGAAGCGGCACGGCATCTGGCGTGCGGCGGTCGTGAACGGAACCGCGTATCACTTCTATCTGACGGTTCCCGACGCGCGATTCGCCGAAAGTAAGATCATCTTCGACGAGATGGTGCGCTCCTTCCAGTTCGTCTGACCTCCGCAAACGCCGGCGGGTCGGCGATCACCAGGTCGGGTCGTTATTGCGGTTTGAGGGGCGACAACAGTTCAGCAGCGCGCGCCAGTTCAGGTCGGCTCCGGCTGCGGTTGGACTCATATGCTCCGGCGGTGACTCTCACGGACAACGACCTGCAGGCCCGCGTCGAAGCGCTGGAGTGTGATCGGGACACGATGTACGCCGCGTTTCGTATCGTCGCATGGCGAGTTCCACGAGGCGCGGCATCGTGCCGACCGGAAGCTGATGACCGCCCTGCGGACCACACAGATCGAGCATGGTCAGGTCCTCTCCGGGCTAGTCGTCGAAGTGTCGGACTCAAGACCGACGTGGCCGACTCAAGACCGACGTGGCCGAGCTCAAGACCGACGTGGCCGAGCTCAAGACCGACGTGACCGAGCTCAAGGACGGACAGCTCCGGTTGGAGCGGCTCATTCGCCGGGGGCTGAAGCTTCCGGATGAGGACTAAGCCACCACCGGCCTGAAGCGACGTCCCGGCGGGTCCCCGTTGACTGCGGGTCTTTCCGGGCGCGTCGATCCACGTCGCGGGTGAGAATACGACGATGGACGCGCTGCGCACGCGGGCCGAACGGTGGCTGGCCGACGACCCCGACCCGACCAGCCAGGCAGAGCTGCGCGCCGTCATCGAGGGCCTGCCGGATACCGCCGACGAGCTCGCCGACCGGTTCGCAGGCCCGCTCACCTTCGGCACCGCCGGGCTGCGCGGGCGGATGCGGGCCGGCCCGAACGGAATGAACCTGGCCGTGGTGCGCCAGGCGGCGGCCGGTCTCGTGGCCTGGCTCGCCGAACGGGATCCCGACCGTCCGCTCGTCGTGGGCTACGACGCCCGACGCGGCTCCCGGGCCTTCGCGGAGGAGACCGCCCGGGTCGCCGCGGGCGCGGGTCGCCGGGCGTTGGTCCTGCCGCGCGTGCTGCCCACCCCGGTACTCGCGCATGCGGTGCGCGTCCTCGACGCGTGCGCCGGTGTGATGGTCACCGCGAGCCACAATCCGCCACAGGACAACGGCTACAAGGTCTACCTTGGCGCTGGCCTCGGCGGCCCGGGTGGCGACGGCGCCCAGATTGTCCCGCCGGCCGATGCCGAGATCGAGGCCGCCATCCGGGCAGTCGGCCCACTGGCGCAGGTACGGCTGAGCGACGATTTCTCTACTTTGGACGAGAGCGTGGTCAAATCCTATGTAGATGGAGCGATCGCCGTACTCGATCCGTCCATTGTGGATGAAGAGTACCGGAGCGAGCTAGCGGTCGCCTACACCGCCATGCACGGTGTGGGTGCCCAGGTGCTCATTTCCGCCTTCACCCAGGCTGGCTTCGCCGCGCCGGTGAGCGTCCCTGAGCAGGCGGAGCCAGATGCCGCCTTTCCCACGGTGGCGTTCCCCAACCCCGAGGAGCCGGGCGCGATGGATCTCCTGCTGCGGACGGCATCCGCGGCGCAGGCCGACATAGCCATCGCCAACGACCCCGACGCAGATCGCTGCGCGGTGGCGATTCCGATCGGTGCCGGGTGGCGGATGTTGCGCGGCGACGAGGTGGGCGTCCTGCTCGCGGACCATCTCATGCGCCGCGGCATACAGGGCTGCTATGCCACCACCATCGTCTCCTCGTCGATGCTCAAGGCGCTGTGCGCGGTGCGGGGTGTCGACTATGCGGAGACCCTCACCGGGTTCAAGTGGATCGTGCGGGGCGACCCGGACCGGCTCGTGTACGGATATGAGGAGGCGCTGGGCTACTGCGTCGCCCCGGACCACGTCCGGGACAAGGACGGCATCACCGCCGCACTGCTGGTGGCCGAGCTCGCGGCCGGGCTCAAGGCCGAACTCCGCACGCTAGGGGACCGGCTCGACGACCTGGCGCGAGAATTCGGCGTGTATTCCACGGACCAGATCTCGGTACGGGTGGAAGACGTCTCCGCGATCGACGAGATGATGGCCCAGCTGCGGGCCAACCCGCCCACATCGCTGCTGGACGACTCGGTCACCGGCTGGGAGGACCGCCTCCCGGACGCGGATGTGGTCACGGTCCGCACCGACTCCACCAGGGTGGTGGTCCGGCCCTCTGGCACCGAGCCAAAGCTGAAGGCGTACCTGGAGGTACGGGAGCCGGTGGCCGACGACGACGTGGCCTCCGCGCGGGAGCGAGCGACCGCGGCCCTGGCCGCGCTGCGCGCCGAGGTCACCGCCGCGCTCGGCCTGTAACCCGCCGGCGAGCGCATCGCCTGTTCGGTTGGTACTGGAGCCGCTGGTCCATGGTTACCCTCCTGGCAGGGAGGTGCCGTGACTGAGACGATGTCGTTCCGGTCGAGTCTCAACTGGACTGGTCAGGTGTTCGCGCAGTGGGGCAGGTGGACTCGCGGGCATTGGCGCATGACTCTGGTGCTCAGCGTGGCCGCGTTCGTCGTCGGCTGGGTGTGGAACACCTACATCATGGCGGTCGATCTCGAAGGCAGCGTGGTCGGCCCGGACACGGAGACCGCCGCCACCGCCCAAGGGCACAACGGCAATGTCGTGTATTGGCTGCTCCTGTTCAGCCTCGTCGGCGGCCTGGTGAGTTACGGCTGGTCGCGCGGATGGCGTTCGTTCGGGTCGGACATCGTCTCCCTGCCGCGTCGTTTCGGCGAGGCGATCACCCGCGGCCCGGCTGCGGCCTTGGCGATGCTCCTCTGGGGAATGTCGATCAGCCTCATTATCTCGACGCTGATCTCCAGTGCGGTCTCGGCGGTGCTCGGCCTGGTGCTGCTGGCGCTCGCTGCGACGCCGGTGGGAGTGGTACTCAACTTCGCCTTGATCCGCGCGTGGCGCGGCCTGGTGGGAGTTGTCGCGCCGAACGCAGGCGCTCGTCTGGCCGGCATGCTCAGCCCCTTCATGGTCATGCTGGGGGAGGCGCTCGGCCTTTTCGTGGACTGGATGGTCGGTGCGTGGCTCCTCGGGCTGGTCCTGGGAATAGCGTGCGCGGTGGGGTCCATGCTGATCGTCCGCGGGGCACCGGCGCCTCGGGCGGCGGCCCTACTCGTCGTGGGCGGCGCGGTAGTGGTGATGCAGGCCGTACGGGTGCGAATGGCCTATGCCGACGACGGCGGCTGGAGCGAGTGCGTGGCTTCTGACGGCTCGCCCTGCACCGGAATCGGCGGGTTCTTCGACTGGATCTCCTCTCCGGGCGCAGACGTGGTCATTGCTCAAGGCGCCGTCGGCGGCGTCGCCGCGGCGGTCGGAGCCCTGCTCGGGGTCGGCCTCGGTGCCGGCATGGCCGGCCTTGCCGCCGCGGTGGGTCAGACCGCCGCCGCCGCCGGTCCGTCCTCCGCCGGCCCTTCCTCAACCCACACCGCCCAGGAGGCCCCGGGCGAGCCGAGCGTTGTCGGCGGCGACGCGCAGGCGTACCCGAACTCCGAGAACATCTCCACGCACATGAGCGATGTCGACCATGCGGCCGCGGCGGAACAGTACCCAGGCGCTCCGCACGTTCCGCATCAGGACGGCTGGCCAGACACGTCTTCGCACCCGCACGTCGGGGCCGACCCGGATGCGGCCGCGAGCGCCGCGACCGAATGGCCACACGGTGGCGGTGACGTCGGCAGCTCGTCGCCTCCGGAGAGTGGTGGCGACTGGGGCGCGGGTGCCGCCCGCACCGCACCGTCTCTTGGCATCGAGGACCTGCTGCCCGAGGAACCGGAGAAGAAGCGCCAGGACGGTGAGACTGGCCCAGAGAGCCCGCCTCCGGTGCCTCCACAACGGTGACAGCTTCACCTGAGGTCAGCGCCGCAACTGGCGCCGACTCCCCGCTGCGCTGGCCGTTGCGGCTCGGCCTGTTCGTCGTCGCAGGCGGGTCAATCGCCGCGCTGCTCGCGGACGTTTTCGGCATCGCCCCGATGTGGCTAGTCTTCTGGGGCGCTTCCGTACCCTCGATGCTTCTGCTGGCGGTCCTCGCGGCAAGCGCGCGGGTCCATCCGGAACTGCGCGCTCGAATCCGGGTGGGCGCGTTCGCGGGAGTCATCGGCACATTTGGCTATGACATCGTCCGGATACCGTTCGCGCTCGCGGGGCAGCGCGTCTTCGCCCCGATCGAGTCCTATGGCGTGTTGATCGCGAACGCGTCGGCATCGTCGGGCCTGACTTCGACCCTGGGGTGGACCTATCACTTGTCCAACGGCGTCACCTTCGGCATCGCGTATGCCGCGATCGCCGCGCGACGACCGTGGCCGTGGGGCATCGTCTGGGGGCTGACGCTTGAGAGCGTTGCCGTGTTCAGCCCCTTCGCCGCTCGGTACGGCCTGCAGGGACAGCTCGTGCCAATCATGATCGCGTATGGTGCGCACGTCTTTTACGGATACCCGGTCGGGCGGCTGGTACAGGACCTTGATCGAGTGGGTGCCGCCCTGCGTCGGGCTGGCCGCTTCAGTGTTGCCGTCGTCCTCGTCATCACATCGGTCGGAATCGTCGGCTGGCACCGACCGTGGTCGCAGTCCGAGGTCGAGCGGGATGCGGCACAGCTCTCGTCCGGTGGGGTGCCCCACACGATCGTCACTGGATTCCGGTTCGAGCCCGAATGGCTGCGCATCCGTACCGGAGAGTGCGTGGTGGTCGACAACCGGACCGACGTGCGCTACGAGACTCCACAAGGGACTGTCGCCGCAACCGCCGCGAGCACCCTGTGCTTCGACCGACCCGGTATCTACCGCGTCCGGTTGGGGACGCGTCCGTACTCCGGCGGCTTCGTCTACGTCGACGCGGTGGGCGGCCGCTGACCGCGTAAGGAAGGCGTCCCTCCCGATCAGGAACCGTTTGGAGGGCGTCCTTCCTAACACGCGAGAGCACTCAGAAGCGGGGCATGCCGCCGAACTGGCGGTCGCCCGCGTCGCCCAGACCGGGCACGATGAACGCCCGGTCGTTGAGCTTCTCATCGATCGCGGCAGTGACCAGACGCATCGGCAGGCCGGATGCGTCCAGCCGGGCGATGCCCTCGGGCGCCGCGAGGACACAGATGACCGTGATGTCCTCGCAGCCGCGGGAGACGATCAACCGGACACAGTGCTCCAATGAGCCGCCGGTGGCGAGCATAGGATCGAGCACCATGACGGGAATCCCGGCCAGGTCGGCCGGCAGCGACTCCAGGTAGGCGCGCGGCTCGAAGGTGTGCTCGTCCCGGGCCAGGCCGACAAAGCCCATCGTCGACTCGGGCAGCAGGGCCAACGCGGCGTCGGACATGCCGAGGCCCGCCCGCAGGACCGGCACCAGCAGCGGTGGGTGCGCCACCCGGTAGCCGACGGTCGGCCCGACCGGGGTGAGGATCGCGTACTCGTCCACGTTCGTAGCGCGGGCGGCCTCATAGACCAGCATGGTGGTCAGTTCGTGCAGTGCGGCGCGGAACGCGCCTGGTTCGGTTCGCTCATCCCGCAGTGCGGTCAGCCGGGTCTTGGCGAGGGGATGGTCTACAACGAGTACGTCCACGGCGTCAAACTACCGGTACCCCAACCACCCGTGCCGGGATTGCCACTCCGCTGATATCGCCGGCCCGCCGTGCCACGGCCTGCGCGTACACGTCGAGCACCGCCGCGCCGTACCGGGCCGGGGTGTGCTCGGCCGCGCGGGCGGCTGCCGTCGCGCCGATCCGGCGCGCCAGCAGTGGGTCGTCGAGCAGGCCGATCAGCGCGTGCGCGAACGCCCCGGGCTCGGCATCGGCGCACACGGCGGCGCCGCCCAAGGCCCCGCACCGGTGCAGCAGCGGGTCGGCGAGGACGGCCGGGAGCCCGGCCAGCGCCGCCTCCTGCAGCACCAGGGCCTGGGTGTCGGTGCGGGAAGGGAACGCGAAGACCTCGGCCGCGCCGTATGCAGCCGCGACTACGTCGACAGGTTGCTCGCCGGCCCAGACGACCCGGGCGGCCACCGCCGGACCGACCTGACGCAACAGTCCGGCATACCACCGTGGCTCATACATCGCACCGACGAGTAGCAACCTGGCCGCCGGGCGCGCGGCCACGACCCGCGCGAACGCCTCGATCAGTAGGTCGATGCCCTTCTCCCGATTGATCCGGCCGACGAAGAGCAGCACCCGGTCGGTCTCGGTGAGGCCGTGCCGACGGCGCAACGCCGCCACCGCGGTCGGTGTCGTCGGCCGCGGGCCCACGCCGGAGGGCACCAGGAAGATGCGCTCGTCCGGAACGGGAAGCGAGATCCGGTTCAGCACTGCCTGGGTCGGCACCACCACGGCGTCGCAGTCGCTCAGCAGCAGCGAGTTGCAGGCATCCAGAGCATCTCCGCGCCGTCCCGGCCGCCGTGAGGGCAACCAGCCACGAGCGATGCGTCCCCGCCGCATCGCCGGCCGGGGCAGGTCGAGCCGCCGGGCATACAGCCGGACCCCGGCGCGCAGGGCCGGCACCGGAAAGCGGTACGCCTCGACGTACGCGTGCAGGTCGGTGTGGTACGTCTGCACCAGGGGCAACCCGAGCCGCCGGGCGGCGAGGACGCCGAGCAGGCCAACCGGACCCGGCGTGTGCACGTGGACGATGTCGAGCCCCAGCTCGGCAAGCTCGGCGAGTGTGCCGTGGCAGGCGGCACCCCGCAGCGGCCACGGCGATACCCGCAGGCCGGCCACGCCCAGCGGCACCGCCCGCAGGCGCAGCAGGGCCTGATCGGCGGGTTGGTCCGGATGGCGGGGTACCACGGTGATGGCGCTGTGTCCGGCTGCGGTCTGTGCCTCGACCAGGGTTCGGATCGACGTGATCACCCCGTCGCGACGCGGCAGGTAGGTATCGGTGAAGTGGGCGACCCGCACCCAGGCACAGTCGCAGGCGGGCCGGCAGGACAGGTTTCTAGGACACGACGGGTCGGTGAAGTCTGGCTGAAGCTCGCCTGGGTTATGCCAGTTCAAGGGCTCGACTCTTGGCAAGATCGGCGAGTCGGGACGCGCGTAGACTTCGACCCATGACGGTGACAATGACGTCGCAGGACCGCGCGTTCACCGATGTGGCTCGGTCCGACGCCAGTCTGCGGGCCTTCCTGCACGGCCTACCCGGGGTGGACCAGGTTGGAGCGGATGCCCGCGCGGCGACCCTCGGCACGCGTTCGATCAAGACGACGGCTAAGGCGTGGGCGATCGATCTCGCCATCCGCATGGTCGACCTGACCACCCTGGAGGGCGCGGACACGCCCGGTAAGGTACGCGCCCTGTGCGCCAAGGCCCGCCAGCCCGATCCGACCGATCCGACCTGCCCAGCGGTCGCCGCGATCTGCGTCTACCCGTCGATGGTGGCCACCGCCGCGGCCGAGCTCAAAGGCACCGGTGTCCACATCGCGAGCGTCGCGACCGCATTCCCATCGGGCCAGGCACCGCTCGCGGTGAAGCTGGAGGACACCCGCGCGGCAGTGGCCGACGGCGCCGACGAGATCGACATGGTGATCAACCGGGGCGCCTTCCTGTCCGGTCGCTACCTCGAGGTCTACGAGGAGATCGTCGCGGTGAAGCAGGCCTGCGGCGACGCGCACCTCAAGGTCATCCTGGAGACCGGTGAACTCGCCACCTACGACAACGTGCGCCGCGCGAGCTGGCTCGGCATGCTCGCCGGTGGCGACTTCATCAAGACCTCCACCGGCAAGATCACCCCGGCGGCAACGTTGCCGGTCACCCTGATCATGCTGGAGGCGGTCCGTGATTTCCGGGACCTCACGCGCCGCCAGGTCGGCGTGAAGCCTGCCGGCGGCATCCGCACCAGCAAGGATTCGATCAAGTACCTGGTGATGGTGAACGAGACCGCAGGCGATGACTGGCTCAGCCCCGACTGGTTCCGGTTCGGCGCCTCGACCCTGCTCAACGACCTGCTGCTGCAGAGAATGAAGCTCGCCACCGGCCGCTACTCCGGCCCCGACTACGTCACTCTGGACTGACGCCATGTCTGCCTTCGAATATGCCCCCGCCCCGGAGTCCCGCTCCATTGTGGACATTCAGTCCTCGTACGGACTCTTCATCAACGGCTCCTTCGTCGACCCGATTTCGGGCGGCTCGCGCAAGACGGTGAACCCGGCGAACGAGGAGGTGTTGGCCGAAGTTGCCGAGGCTGGTGAATCCGATGTGGACGCTGCGGTGCGGGCGGCCCGGCACGCGTACGACACGATCTGGCGCCCGATGCCGGGCCGGGACCGGGCCAAGTACCTGTTCCGGATCGCGCGCATCATCCAGGAGCGGGCCCGCGAGCTCGCAGTGCTGGAGTCGATCGACAATGGCAAGCCCATCCGCGAGTCGCGCGATGTGGACGTGCCGCTGGCGGCGGCCCACTTCTTCTACTACGCCGGGTGGGCGGACAAGCTCGAGCACGCCGGCTTCGGAGCTCATCCGCATCCGATCGGCGTGGCCGGCCAGGTGATCCCGTGGAACTTCCCGATGCTCATGCTGGCGTGGAAGATAGCCCCGGCGCTGGCGGGCGGCAACACAGTCGTGCTCAAGCCGGCCGAGACCACGCCGCTGACCGCGCTCGCGTTCGCCGACATCTGCCAGCAGGCCGACCTGCCGCCGGGCGTGGTCAACATCCTCACCGGCGGCGGCGAGACCGGACGGCTGCTCGTGGAGCACCCGGATGTGGATAAGGTCGCGTTCACCGGTTCCACCGAGGTCGGCCGGGCGATTGCCAAGTCGACAGCCGGCACCCGTAAGCGGCTGACCCTTGAACTCGGCGGTAAGGCCGCAAACATCGTCTTCGACGATGCCCCGATCGATCAGGCGGTCGAGGGCATCGTCAACGGCATCTTCTTCAACCAGGGTCACGTCTGCTGCGCCGGCTCGCGTCTGCTGGTCCAGGAGTCGGTCGCCGAGGACGTCCTCGAGCGACTGAAACGACGGATGGCGACGCTGCGCCTGGGCGACCCGCTGGATAAGAACACCGACATCGGCGCCATCAACTCCGCCGCACAACTCGAGCGCATCCGTGAGCTGTCCGCGGCTGGCGAGTCCGAGGGGGCGGACCGCTGGTCACCGCCGTGCGAGCTGCCCGCGCGAGGCTTCTGGTTCGCTCCGACGCTGTTCACCGGTGTATCCCAAGCGCACCGGATCGCCCGGGAGGAGATCTTCGGCCCAGTGCTCTCGGTGCTCACGTTCCGCACGCCGGCCGAGGCGGTGGAGAAGGCCAACAACACGCCGTACGGCCTATCCGCGGGTGTGTGGACCGACAAGGGCTCTCGCATCCTCGCCATCGCCGACCAGCTCCGCGCCGGCGTGGTGTGGGCGAACACGTTCAACAAGTTCGACCCGGCGAGCCCGTTTGGTGGCTACAAGGAGTCCGGGTACGGCCGCGAAGGCGGTCGCCACGGCCTGGAGGCCTACCTTGCCCACTAAGTCCACATCAGACTCCATGCCCCGGGTCGATGTACGCAAGACCTACAAGCTCTACATTGGAGGGTCGTTCCCGCGCAGCGAGTCCGGCCGGTCGTATCCGGTCAGCTCGGCAACGGGCGAGTTCCTCGCCAACGCGGCGCAAGCCTCGCGTAAGGACGTCCGGGATGCGGTGAAGGCAGCTCGGGCGGCCGTGGCCGGCTGGGCCGGCGCCACCGCCTACAACCGCGGCCAGATCCTGTACCGGATCGCAGAGATGCTGGAGGGCCGGCGGGCCCAGTTCGTGGACGAGGTCCGCGACTGCGAGGGCCTGGGCAAGTCTTCCGCTCAGTCTACAGTGGACACGGCGATCGATCGCTGGATTTGGTACGCGGGCTGGTCGGACAAGGTGGCCCAGGTCTACGGCAATGCCAACCCGGTGGCTGGGCCGTACTTCAACCTGACCACGCCGGAGCCGACCGGCGTCGTCGGGATCGTCGCACCATCGGACTCGTCCCTGCTCGGCCTCGTCAGCGTGGTCGCCCCCGCGATCGTGACCGGCAACACCTGCGTCGTACTGGCGAGCGAGGACCGGCCCCTGCCAGCCATCACGCTGGCCGAGGTGTTGGCCACCTCCGACCTGCCGGGCGGGGTGGTCAACCTGCTGACCGGTCGGGTCGCCGAGACCGCGCCGTGGCTGGCCGGCCACATGGACGTGAATGCGATCGACCTGACCGGCGTGGCCGACGACGAGTTCGCGACTGAGCTCCAGATAGCGGCGGCGGAGAACCTCAAGCGGGTGTTGCGCCCGTCCGCCGTGGCGGAGTGGGAGGCCGACCCCGGCTTGACCCGGCTGTTCGCGTTCCTGGAGCAGAAGACGGTCTGGCACCCCAAGGGCGTGTAGCACTCGTCGCATCGCCGGGCCACATCGCTTGCTTGCGAAGATCGCTGTGCACGCGGCGTTCGATGGCCGCGGTCACCAGCCACGCACCCGTGCCCAGTGGTCTTGGTTGATGAACGCCGTGCACCACTGGTACGGCGTGTCGTCGGCGTGGCGCGGGACTGCGATCATGGCGGCCGGGGCACCCAGCACGTTCTGGCTGCCCCGTGCGCGCGCCCGGGGCGGCCGCAATTCCTGCGCCCGGACAAGCTAGGGTGTGCGCTGAGTTCTGAAATCAATACGCATTGCCGATGCCGAGCCGCGGACAAGGCCGACCCCGGTGGATCGGGTCGACGAGGCGTGCATGATGCGGCGGCCCGTACGGGCGCCCGAACGGGAGGACGAGGTGGCCGCAGCCGAGCCGGACGAGGATGCGCCGAGCACCCGCTCGACGCGCACCGAAAAGCTCTGGGCGGACGTTCGGGTCGATCCGGTGGAGATCGCCCTTCCCGGCGGAGTCGGCTACACGCTCCGTGCGTACCGGTCCTCCACCGAGATCGCCCAACCGGACGCGACCCGGGCGGGCGAGGATGACCTCGACGACTTCGACGCTGCTGCGGCGGCGGTGGCCCGGCGGCGGCGAAGCGGCGCCGCGGACGACGAGACCGACGAGACCGACGTTGTCGACGAGGTGGACGAGGTTGGCGAGGACGTCGAGGACGAAGACACCGACCTCGATGAGGAAGAGTCCGACGAGGACGAAGCCGACGAGGACGAGGACGAGGACGAGGACGAGGACGACGAGGAGGTCGTCCAGGATGTACCGGTTTTCCTCGGCCGCGACGGTCGCGTCTACCTGTTCCACAGCCCGGGCAAACTGGTCGAGTTCGTGAAGTCCGGTGCCGAGCACGACCTGAGCCAGATCGACACCTGGGGCACCCTCGTCAAGCGGATCAGCAGCAAGGACATCGTGCCGCTCGAAGACGACACCTACGAGCTGGACCTGCTCGTGGAGAACCTGCGCGGCGGTCCGGACGCGTGGGACGCGCCGCTGATCCTTAAGGCCGGAGAGATCGCGCGTGACTTGAGCTTCGCCCTGCGGATCGACCCGGTCGTGATCGCGCTGGCGGCGGGCTCACCGCTCGACGACCTGGATGAGGCGCTGCGTTCGACCGAAGCGGGCGGCATCGGTTCGTTGTTCGCCAGGCGCAAGCTTCGGAAGATTCCGGCACAACAGTCATCTCTGGCGTGGCGCACGATTATCGGTAAGATCGCCGCGTCGGCGGACTGGCGCGACTAGGGCGCGGATGGTCAGGCACAACGAGGAGATGAGGTAACCGGCTCGGCAGAACTGGCGAACACCGACGGCACGAAAGACTGGCGCTACGTGGCCAGACCAGGGACGATCGGTCCTTGAGCGCGGTCACGGGGTCGCGAGCAGGCCTTGGGCGTGGTGGCGGGGTCGCGAGCAGGCAGCACGAGTCGGCCCGCCCGGGCGGCGGGACGAGAGGAGGACAACGCGGTGGCGTTGGTGCGGGTCTACTGCGGTGTGGCGACCGCTGAAATGGCGCCATGGCTGACCGTGGCGGTCGTTGACGACGCCGGACGGCTCCTCGACATGCGCCACATCAGTGATGACCCTGCCGGGTACGCGTACCTTGTCACGCTTTTGGCTGAACGTTCTGGCGGCTCCTGCCCAGTGGCCATGGACCGACACGACCACCTCGTCGCGCAACTGCTCGCCGCCGCCAACCGAGCGCTCGCGATCGCCGACGAAATGAACCTGCGCGACCTCGGTGCGCGCTTCTCCGACGACAGCTCCTATGACGAGCTGCAGGCACCACTGTCGCAACGCCACGCGATCGGCCTCGCCCGCGCGTTGCAAGCCGGCGCCCTGTACGCCACCGCCCAGAGCCCGTCCTGGGACCTGGACGAGCTGAAGCCGCTGCTCTCGGCGCACGGCGCGGTCGTCGCCGGGCGTCAGGCCGCTGCGGTCGCCCTGCGCGAGGTGTTGCGTGAGATCTATCCGGCCGCACTGCGGGCCTACCTAGACCCAGCGGAGTTCATCCCGCTCAAGATCCTCGATGCATTCCCCGAGCCCGGTCTCTTGGCCGGCTCTCCGTCCGCCCAGAGCCGGGAATCGGCCGTCGTGGCCGAGCTGACCGCGAGCGGCATCACCGATACCGCCACCGCGATGAACGCGATCACCGCGCTGCGTGTGTCGGTAGAGGAGTCGCGCGCCTGGAACGCCAACCGCCAGGTCGCGTCCGGAGTGGCGGAGACGGTCCGGCAGGCCGTCGCCGCCGTGCGGGCCTGCGACGCGGCCATGGCGGCGCTGGTGGGCAGCCTGGGCGAGCGGCTCAACGCGATCGCCGGCGCGATGCCAGCCCGGCCGATGCACCCGGCTGCGGCACCGGTGTCGCCGGCAGTCCCACGCCGGGCCAACGCCGCGCCCGCCGCGGAGGTGCCACCGAGCCGCATCGCGCCACGGGCCAGTGCGG
Source organism: uncultured Actinomycetota bacterium (assembly GCA_963773935.1). Classification (GTDB taxonomy): domain Bacteria; phylum Actinomycetota; class Actinomycetes; order Mycobacteriales; family Micromonosporaceae; genus DATBGZ01. Next base: position 516,068 of record CAVZCZ010000005.1, on the reverse strand, counting down.
CCAGCGCCGCCGCCGCCGGGGTCGGTGTCTCAGCCGGCGCCGCGACCGCCACCGCCTACGGCATTCCAGCGCCGCGACCGGAGCCGAGCTTCCCATCCGGGTACCCGTCGGCCGACTACTCGGCGTACGGCACAGGATCGGCCTTGAGCGGCGGCATCGACACGTACGGCGAAAGAAACGGCTCTGCCTACGACCCCTACGGCAGAGGCAACAGCTCGACCCAGGGCGGCGGCAACGGCTCAGCGTACGGCGCGGACAACGAACCGCACGGCGCGGACAACGGGCAGTACGGCATGGACAACGGGCAGTACGGCCCGGACAACGGGCCGCACGGCATGCGCAATGGCTCGCACGGCATGGGCAATGGCTCGCCGTACGGTACGAGCAACGGCTCCGGCTGGGAGCAGCAGTACGGATCCCCACCGTCATACGGTCCGGACACGCTGGCATTCAGCATGGATCCGCTGACCGCCCCGCTGAGTCCTCCGACCTACGGAACTCCCGAGCAGACCCGCGAGGTTCGGACGGCCGACCGGCAGCCTGACGACGACCTGTTGATCTTTTCGCAGGCCAACTCGGTCTGGTTCACCAACGCCGATGGCCCCGAAGCACCGATCTCCAACTGGGTCGGTCTCTCCGACGACGGCTGGCGCGCGGCCGAGAAACTCACTGTGCCCAGCGCCGGCCCGGAGACGGTGGCCGGTCTACCCCGTCGGGTACCCGCAGCCAACCTCGTTCCCGGATCGGCAGCGCCGCCACCTCGCGATGTGCGCATCGTTCGGGACGCGAAGAGCATCGCCGCTCACACCGAGGGCTACTTCCGCGGTTGGCGACGTGGTCAGGAGATCGGCGGGTTCGCCGTCGGCCAGCGGGACCGCGCCGCGTGGGAGTTCAACCGCGAGCAGCGCGCCCGCCAGGGTGCGGCCCGGTTGTCGTAATGACCGGTGTGGCCACGACCTACTCGAGCAACCTGAACTCGCTGCTCGCCGGGATGCTCGCCCGTACTCCAGGTGCCGTGCACGCGGTGCTCGCCACGGTCGACGGAGTTCAGGTCGCCGTTTCGGCCGGTCTGCCCCAGGAGCGGGCCGAGCAGCTGGCCACCATCGGGGCCGGCCTACTCAGCATTGCCGACGGCGCCGGCCTGATGATGAACACGGGCACCCCCCGGCATGTCATTGTCGAGATGTACGGCGGACTCATGCTCGCCGCGCCGGTGGCCCCTCGGGTGGTGTTGAGCCTGCTGGCGACGTGTGACGCCGACCGGGAGAAGCTCGGTTTCGAACTCGCCCAGTTCACCGGTCTCGTCACTCCCCACGTCGCCCACATACGGTAGCGTTGGCCCTCGCTTCGCTCGGGCGTGGACACCGGGCCCTGGAGAGGCGCCGTCTTCCCTCCTCGCTCGCTCCTTCGTCGCTCGCTCGTCAGTCCAGACGACGCCGGGCCCGGGTCCGCGGTGATTGCGCTACTGCAGAAGCGACAAGGAGTCCACTGAGGACACTCGACCCGCCCAGAGGGCCCGGGCGGGTCGGGTCGTGCTTTGGGGTGCGCTGGTCGAGCTAGGGTCAGGCGGGGGAGGTCGCGTGGGGGCGGCGTAGCGAGAGCACGTGCTCGACGAGTGCGATGAGCACCTGCTTGGTCGAGTCGCGGGTCCGCGCGTCGCAGCTGAGCACTGGAACGTCCGGCGGGATCGCCAGCGCGTCGCGGACGTCGTTCGCGTCGTGATACTGCACCCCGTCGAAGCAGTTGATCGCCACGAGGTAAGGCAGCCGCCGGTGCTCGAAGAAGTCGATCGCGGCGAAGCAGTCGGCCAGCCGTCGGGTATCGACCATGACGACGGCACCGATGGCGCCGCGCACCAACTCATCCCACATGAACCAGAACCGCGTCTGGCCGGGGGTACCGAACAGATACAGGATCAGGTCGTGATCGATCGAGATTCGACCGAAGTCCATCGCCACGGTGGTCGTGGTCTTCCCGGGCACCTGGCGGGTGTCGTCGACACCCACACCGGCCGAGGTCATGATCGCCTCGGTCGTCAGCGGGGTGATCTCCGAGACCGACCCCACAAGGGTGGTCTTTCCGACGCCGAAGCCACCGGCGATAACGATCTTCGCCGACGTCACGCGACCCGACGACCCGCGGTGCGTCATGTCAGAGCTTCCGTAGTCCACTCAGCACCCTCTCCAGCAGTTCTGTCCCCACCGCGTCATTACCGTCCAGCGCGGTCGGCTCGTAAACGGCGACCATGCCGTCGGCGGCCATGTCCGCGACGAGCACCCGGGCCACTCCCAAAGGCAACGACATCCGCGCCGATATCTCGGCGAGGGACTGAAGTCGCCCGTCACACAGGGTCACAATGTACTGCCACTCGCGAACCTGTGAAAATCCGTCCTGCCTAGTACGACCCCGGGGGGTCGTCTCAATCAATGCCTCGATGGCTATGTCAACCCGAGGCCGAGTGCGGCCGCCGGTGACGGCGTACGGACGGACAAGCGCGCCAGTCGGCTCCTCGTCGTGTGAATCCAACGCCGTTCACCTCACTCCCCCACTCGGTCCGACCGTGAATCGCGGCCGGTCAACTACACACCGTAACCGTTGTCCGGGGTCAGCCGAACGCCGGTGCCGTCGAACGGGGCGTCGGGGTGAGCGCCTCACCGACCCGGTCGACGAGCAGGGCCATCTCGTACCCCACCTGACCGACGTCGCAGCTGCGCGACGCCAGTACGGCGAAGGACGATCCGTCCGAAATGGACATCAGGAAAAGGAACCCGTTGTCCATCTCGACGACTGTCTGGAGCACCGCGCCGCCCTCGAAGCACCGAGCCGCACCCTGTGTGAGGCTCACCAGCCCGGAGGCGATGGCGGCCAGCTGGTCGGCCCGATCCCGCGGAAGGTCACGAGAAGACGCGAGCAGCAACCCGTCGGCCGACACTGCCACAGCGTGCGCAACGCCTGGGACGCGGTCGGCGAAGTTGGCGAGCAGCCAACCCAGATCCTGCGTACTTGTCATGCTTCCTGCTCCTTGCCACTGAAGTACGGGTCCGCGTCAGCGTCGCCATGGGCGCCACGGCCGCGCTGTACCCCTCGGGTATATGCCGAGAGCAGACCACGCACCGAGTCCGGCGTGCGGCGGTCTGAGACCCCGGCCGGCGTCTCTACGCCGCCGGGAACTAGTTGGGCCATCGGGACCCGGCGCGGAAGACCGATGTCCGTCGTGCCTCCGTCCTGCGGCTGGGTCGCGGCCTCGGCCGCACGCCAACCATCATCAGCAATGGAGCGCCACGATACCTCGTCACCGGACCGCCGAACACCCTCTGTTCCGCCGGTGCGGTCCGACCACCCAGTGCCGCCGGACCTGCTCGTCGATCCCGCCATCGCTGACGCTCCAGTTGCCTCAGTCGACCAGCCACCGGACCGTTGCCCGGCGGTGGAGTCGGATGCCGGGGAACTGCCGCCGCCAGCGAACCAGGCGGACTCCAGCTCGCGGAAGATGGGCAGTTCCATCGTCAGGTCGTTGGAGTAGCTCGCCGGCGGCGCTGGGGGCTCGCCGGGACGCCCACGATACGGATCGGGCGCGCCATCACCGGCAACCGGTGGCCACGCTGGCGGTCGGGACGAGACCGGCGGCACCGGTCCTGGGCTGCCATAGCCAGGTGTGGGGGCACCGACGTACCCACCGGCATATCCGGACGGCTCCGACCACCCTGGGCCGCCCTGCCGGGGCACCGGTGGCATGTCTTCTGCCTCGGGCTCACCCCACCCGGGTCGACGCTGCGGCAGGGGGTCGGTCCCGGATGGTGTAGTGGCGGGGCCGTGGGTGGGTCCCGACGCGCCGGTCAGGTCGTACCAGGCTGGCATGCCCCGGCCGCCGTTGCCGTACCCGTTGCCGCCGCCTGGGGGCGGAACCGCACCCGCGCCGGTGAGCGCCGCACCGAGCCCGGCACCGGCAAACCCGGCGGCCGCGGCACCGTAGGCGGGAGCCGGAGCAGGCGACCCGTAGGACGGCGGTGGCCCATAGCCAGGGGTAGTAGGTCGCGCCGACCGACGGCAACCCGGTCAGCGGGCCGGCGCCCGAGCGGCCGCGGCCGTCGTCCCAGCCGCCCGCCCCGGCGCCTGGGCCGCTCTCCAACGCCAGCGGCGGCCCGAAGTTCGGCCTCCCCGGGCCGGCGGCTACCGGCTCGGGCCCGAGGCCTGGCTTGATCGCGGGGAAACCAGACGGCGCATGGGTACGTCCGGCCAGCGCCCGGGGGACGAGAACCCCGCTGGGCAGCAGTACGTCGGCAACTGTGCCGCGGTCGGTTGCGGGCTGGAGTTCGACCTGGACGCCGTGTCGGGCGGCGAGCCGGGCGACCACGACCAGACCCATCATTCGAGACACCGCGACGTCGACCATCGGTGGCGTGGCGAGGCGTTCGTTGAGGTCGGCGTACTGGTCCGGCGACATGCCGATGCCCCGGTCCTCAACCCGAAGCAGGCCCCGCTCACCGAGGCGGCGCGCCTCGACCCGGATCGACGTGTCCGGGGGCGAGAACGCGGTCGCGTTGTCGAACAGCTCGGCGACCAGGTGGACGAGATCGTTGACCGCGTGCGCGGCGATTTCGATGTCCTGGTCGATGATGATGAAGTCGACGCGGGTGTAGTGCTCGACCTCGGACTGGGCGGCGCGGAGCACGTCCATGAGAGCGGCCGGCTCCCGCTGGATACGGGTCGAGTCCGCACCGGCGAGCACCAGCAGGTTCTCGTCGTTTCGACGCATCCGGGTGGCCAGGTGGTCGAGCTGGAACAGCTCCGACAACCGGTCCGGGTCCTGCTCACCGCGCTCCAGGCGGTCCAGGTGACCGATCAGCCGGTCGACCAGGATCTGGCTGCGGCGGGCCAGGTTGACGAACATCGTCGCGACCGAGGACCGCAGCGCGGCCTGCTCGGCGGCGGTACGAACGGCCTCGAGGTGGACCGCGTTGAACGCCTCGGTCACCTGGCCAAACTCGTCATTGCTGCGCACCGGCAGTGGTTCGGCGATCTGCAGTGCGACGCCAGCCGGCGACAGGTTTGCTGACAACGCCGGGTCACGAAGTCGCGCCACCGCCTGCGGCAGGCCGTACTGGGCCACCGCGAGCGCGCCCTGACGCAGGTCGCGCAGGACCGTGCCATCGAGCGCGCCACCAACCAGGCGAAGAGCACGCCGAGCAACAGCGTCACCAGCAACAGGCCGGTCTCGACCAACACCCGCCGCTGAACATTGGCGCCGAGCTCGACCGCAGTCGCCTGCGCCTGCTGGTTGAGTTGCACTTCGACCTGGTTGACCAGCTCGCCGCGGCCGATCATCGCCCGGTCCCAGCTATCAGCGGCCAGCACATCGCTCAGCGGCTGGTTCGCCCCGAGGCCGTCGAGGGAACCCTCGAAGAGGAGCACGTCGCGAAGCTGCGGACCGGTAACCGTACGTTCGTACAGTTCGATCTGGGCTGGCGTAGCCACGGCCCTGAAGTTGCCGAGGGCGAGCTCTTGGCCCTGAAGCGCGGCAAGGTAGTTCGTGCGCGCGGCGGGAGATAGCTCATTGATCGGCGAGCGCGCCGAGAATGATGGCCCGCTCCTGCGACATGAACTCCTTGGCCGTGGCGACGGCGGACGCGGCGCGCATCCGGTCGGTCAGTTCGGTGTCGCCGGTCAGCTGTGCCGAGAGGTCGCGGATCTCCAGCAGGTCGGTGATGAGCACCTGATACCGGCGTTGCGCGATGGACAGCGGCACCTTGTTGAGCTCAGTCACCTGCCCCCGCAGGGTCGGCAGCTGCCCGAGCTGCGACTGAATCTCGTCCAGCAGCGTGCGCAGGTTGGGTGGTACCTCAGCGATGGTCGTGCGGTTGAGTAGGTACCGCGCCTTGGCGGCCTCAGTCTGGGCCTGTTGCTGCGTGTATTCGGCCTTGCGGGCTTCCAGTGACGCAGGGGGTGAGTACAGCAGCCGGATCGCGCTCGTGCGTTCGTCCTGCAAGTTGTGCACCAGGGCACCGGCCTCGCCAGACAGAACGCTCAGTAACCGGCCGCGCTCGGCACCGCTGGCCTGATCCACCTGATCGAGGAGGCCCGCCGTGCCGACGACGATCGTGGCGATGGTGGGAACGATCATGATGAGTCCGAGCTTGGTCCAGATCGGCAGGTCACGGACAAACCCGATCGGCCGGGCGAATAGCGACGACGACGCGCCCGGCGCGCTTGGCTGATTGCTCACCTCACCACCTTCCGAACTGGTACGTCCGACGCTCGCAGCGTGCCGTCGGGGCACCAGTCACCTGCCGCACCCATGGGGGAATCGGTCCGGCCTCGCCAGATTCCATCACGCCGCGTGGCAAAGAGAAAGTCCAGACCCCGCCTGGACCGTTCCGTGACGGATCAGTTACCCCAACGTCAAGCCACCACGCCGGCCGCGAGCGCCGGGTGAAACAGGAGCCTTGTGGTGGGTCGAGCAGTCCAATCCCGTTGCCGGGAAGTGGATCGGGGCTCCGCCGATCGGTTGGCTCGACTCACTCCTCTGGACAAACCTCGTCCGCCCTAGCCATCAGACCAGATGCTCACGGCATGCGGTCGCCGGCGATGAGCTTCGCGTACGCCGGCTTGATCACCTCATTGATGAGCACCAGTCGCTCGTCGAACGGGATGAACGAACTCTTCATCGCGTTGATCGTGAACCATTGCAGGTCGGACCAGCCGTACCCGAAGGCCTCGGTCAACAGCGCCATCTCCCGGGACATGGAGGTGCCGCTCATCAGGCGGTTGTCCGTGTTGACGGTCACCCGCAGCCGCAGGTCGCGGAGCAGCCCGATCGGATGCGCCGCAATCGACGCGGCCGCGCCGGTCTGCACGTTGGATGACGGACACAGCTCCAACGGGATGCGCTTGTCTCGTACGTAGGCCGACAGCCGCCCCAACTGCGGACCGTCGGGGCCGGTGGTGTCGATGTCGTCGACGATGCGGACGCCGTGGCCAAGCCGGTCCGCCCCGCACCATTGGATCGCCTGCCAAATGGAGGGCAGCCCGAATGCCTCACCGGCGTGGATGGTGAAGTGGAAGTTCTCTCGCTGCAAGTATTCGAACGCGTCCAGGTGCCGGGTGGGCGGGTAGCCGGCCTCGGCCCCGGCGATGTCGAAGCCGACCACGCCGACGTCGCGATATCTGACCGCGAGCTCCGCAATCTCCGTCGATCGCGCGGCATGTCGCATGGCGGTGAGCAAAGTGCCCACCTTGATCGGCGTGCCTTCGGCGCGTGCCTCGGCTGAGCCGGCATCGAACCCGGCCAGCACCGCCTCCACCACCTCGGGCAGCTGCAGGCCGCGCTCCAGATGTTGCTCCGGGGCGAACCGCACTTCGGCATAGACGACACCATCCCCGCCGAGGTCGAGCGCACACTCCCTGGCCACCCGGTAGAGCGCGTCGGGGGTCTGCATGACCCCGACCGTGTAGACGAATGTCTCCAGGTACCGCTCCAGCGAGCCGGAACTCGCGGCCGTAGCGAACCAGGTGGCAAGCTCCGGTACGTCCGTCGCCGGCAGGCCGAGTCCAACCTCGTCGGCTAGCTCCATGATCGTCGCCGGACGTAGTCCGCCGTCCAGATGATCATGCAAGAGTGCCTTCGGAGCCCGCCGGATCTCCTCGTAGGACGGGGGCGCGGCTGCGGTCGGTGTCGCCATGAACAGACACTAGTCGGCGGAGGTGTGACGCCGACGATGCTCACTGAACAGCGGTGATCGAGGCCGTCCTGCAAGCGCTGCGCTGCCCGGTCTGCGGCGAGCGGCTCACCGCTGCGCCGGGCGCGCTTCAATGCGCGGCCGGGCACTCGTTCGACCTTGCCAGGCACGGGTACGCCAACCTGCTCCCGGGGCCGGGCCCGGCCGGCGCGGACACGCCCATGATGGTCGCCAGCCGGGCCGAGCTGCTCAGCGCTGGCTACCTCCGACCCGTCACCGCCGCTGTCGTCGATGCTGCCCGCACCGCGGCCGCCTCGAGCGGGCTCGTCCTGGATGTCGGTGCCGGCACCGGTCAGCACCTGGCCGCCGTCCTCGACGCTCTGCCGGCGCACTACGGCGTGGCTCTGGACGTGTCCAAGGCGGCCGCTCGGCAGGCGGCGCGCGCGCATCCCCGGCTCGGCTCGGTGGTCGCCGACGTGTGGCGCCGGCTTCCCCTCGGCGACGGCTGCGCCGACCTGGTGCTGGACCTGTTCGCACCGCGCAACGGAGCCGAGTTCCACCGGGTGCTGCGCCCGGGCGGGACCCTGCTCGTGGTGACGCCGGCTCCGGATCACCTCGGCGAACTGGTCGGTCCGCTCGGGCTGATCCGGGTCGACCCGCGAGAAGGCCGACCGGCTCGACCGGAGCCTCGGTCAGTGGTTCGAGCCGATCGCGGTGCACGCGCACACGTACCCGCTCGCGTTGAGCCGGGACGAGACGGCACGCCTCATCGCGATGGGGCCGAGCGCCTGGCACACCGAGCCAGCCCGGCTCGCCGCGCGGCTGGCGGAGTGGACAGAACCGGTGCGGGTGACCGTGTCCGTGACGCTGCGAACCTTTCGCCGCCGGCCCTGACCTGCCGCCTGCGGCATGGCGCCGATAAGAGACGATGTCGCCGTGCCGCGGAGCGTGGTGGGTCGTGTTGGTCGGTGGTGTGCCCGCCACGCGTGGTGGGTGCTGGCCGCGTGGGTGCTGGCGGTGGCCGCGGGTGTCGTTGCGACCGGGCCGCTGTTCAGCCGGCTCGCAGATGGCGGCGTGCCACGAGACGTCGAATCGGTGGCCGCCTATGAGGTGATCAGGTCCGGTGACGACTCGGCCGGGACGGTCGTCGGCGTGATCGACCGGGTGGATCCGGCCTCGCCACAGGTCCGCGGCGCCATCCAGGCCACGGCCGGCCGGATCGCCGACCTGGACGGGGTACGGCAGGTTGATCACCCGTATCGGACCGCGACGAGTCCAGGTCTGTCGGTTGCCAACGATGGCACCGCCGTGCTCATCTCGGCGACTCTTGCCGGGCTGGACCGCACTGCCCGCGATGGCGTGGTGACGGCGATCGCAACGGAGTTGCATGCGCTCGCCGACGAGCTGCCGGCCGGAGCGATCGTCGAGGTCGGAGGTGGCCCGGCGCTGAACATGCAGACCCGCGCGGCCGTCCAGGAGGACCTGAGCCGCGCCGAGTACACCTCGCTGCCGATCACGCTGGTCGTGCTAGTGGTGATCTTCGGCGGGGTCGTCGCAGCCGGCCTACCGGTGCTGACTGCCGCGATCTCGGTCGCGGTGGCGATGGGTGTCCTGCTGGGGTTCACGACCTTCACCGATGTCGACCAGGACGGCGTGACGGTGGTGACGCTGCTCGGCCTCGGCCTCGCCGTCGACTATGGATTGTTGCTCGTGGCGCGCTACCGGGAGGAGCTGCGATCCGGGCATGACTGGGAGACAGCAGTCGCCCGAGCCTGGGCCAGCGCCGGTCGGACAGTGCTGTTCAGCGCGCTCACGGTGGCCGCCGCACTGAGCGGCCTGCTGATGTTCCGGGTGCCAACACTGACCGGCCTGGGCGCGGCCGGGGTCTCCATCGCCGTGGTGTGCATGCTCGCTTCGCTGACCTTCACCGCTGCGTTGATCGGCCTACTCCGGCGGTGGATCAAGCCGTCCCGGCGGGCCCGCCGGAGCGAGGCGGACGAAGCGGAGCTGGGCCTGTTCGCCAGCATCTCGCGCGCGGTTCAGCGCCGGCCACGCGTGGTGGCCCTGGGCACGATGGCGCTGTTGCTCATCGCCGGTGCGCCGTTGTTCGCCACCGAGCTGCGGCTACCGGGCCTGGACGGGATCCCGCGCAGCATCGAGTCGGCCCGCGTAGCGGACACATTGAGCGCCCGGTTCGCGCGGCCGCAGACGCCCGCGATCACGGTGGTGGCGAACACCGAGCCCGCGACGTTGAACGCGTGGGCGGCCAAGTGGGCAGAGGACCCGGCGATATCCCAGGTACGGCCGGCACAAGCCCTGCGCGGCACCGGCGACCAATCCGCAGGTCCTATGTCGACGGTCGCACTGGACGCGGCCGACGATCCGCAGGGCGCCGCAGTACGGGACCTGGTGGACCGCATGCGTGCCGACCGCCCGCCGGGTGGGCAATCCTGGGTCACGGGTGACGCGGCCGTACTCAGCGATCTGATGCGGCTCATCGGCGAGGGACTTCCGGTCGCGATAGGCATCACGGTCGTCGCCATGCTCGCGCTGCTGTTCGCGATGACGGGCTCGCTGGTGGTACCGGTGAAGGCGATCATCGCGAACCTGATCTCCCTGGGCGCGACCTTCGGTGTGCTGACCGCCGTGTTCCGGTTCGGCTTCGCTGCCGACCTGCTGGACACGCTGACCGTCGGCTCCCTGAATCCCTTCGTCGTCGTGATCATCTTTGCGTTCGCGTTCGGGCTGTCCATGGACTACGAGGTGTTCCTGCTCGGCCGGATCAAGGAGTACGTCGATGCCGGAGTCCCGACCGACATCGCCGTACGGCGGGGTCTGCAGCACACCGGACGAGTGATCACTTCGGCCGCTCTGCTCATGGTGATCGTCTTCGGCTGCTTCGCCGCGGCCCGCATCGGCAACATCGAGCAGATCGGCCTGGGTCTCGCGGTTGCCGTCCTGATCGACGCCACCGTGGTGCGGTGCCTGCTGGTGCCGGCCACGATGACCCTGCTCGGTCGGTGGAACTGGTGGGCGCCGGCCTGGCTGAGCCGGCTGCACCCTCGGGTCGGGCTACCCCATGCCGCACCCACCGAGCCCGCCGTAACGCCGGTTACATCGAGAGGTTGATGTCTTCCCAATCACACGGGGGATCCTGGTAGGGCCCACGGAACACCACCGCCCACTCCAGCGCCCAGCGTCGCTGGCCAACGGTGTTGGAATCGATGAGCCCGGGCAGCCGGACGCGCCGCCGCTGCGCTTCGAGGTGGGCCCAGTCGAGGCAGTAGATCAGGTCGAGTGCCATGGCGGCTTCCGGTGCCGGCGCCGGCGTGGGGTTGGTGCGCCCGCGCCAGGCCATGAAGGACTCCTTGGACGGTAGATGCGGCAGCTTCTCGATCAGGGCGCCTGGGGCCGGCTCGGTCGGTTCGATCGTGGACACCAGTCCGAGCAGCCAGGCCAGCGCGTAGATCGCCTCGAGGTGAAGCGTGAAGGACGGGTGCTCGCCCTCGCCGGTCGCGAGGAAACTCCACTCCGGTTTGGAGAGGTGGTCAAGCAGGTGGGCGTCGAGTAGCCACGCCATCGCCGCCTCGCCGGGCATCCCGTAGCACCGAGCCAGCACCACATTCAGGATCGCGGCCCGGCCCTCAATCTCGCTCGGTGGCCTCAGCTCCACGGTGTCGTTCGGCTCCCAGATCAGCGGGAACTGCGACGGCGGGGTAGGCAGGTCCAGGCGACGCAGCTCTTCGATGCTCGCGGCGCGGACCCGATGCGGATCAGGCGCTGGAACGGTCACGGGACTGTCCACCCACCAACTCTTGTACGGCCTAGGGCCTCGGCTCGTCGAACTCTAGCCCGCCCGGCGCAGCGGCGACGATGGTGGTCAGTCCGGATCCCGGTGAGCTGTATCGGGGCTGAACGCGGGCAGGCAAATGGCCACATACTCTGCCCCGCCCTCCTCGGGCGTGGTGTACCGGACCCGCTCGCCGGCGCGGGTCACCACGGCCTGCCCCGCCCGCACGTTGATCACCCCGCCGTCGTGCTCCACCTGGACGCAGCCGCGCAGCACCAACGTCACCTCGTCGAAGTCCGGCCGTTGCGCCGGCTCCACCCAGCCGCCGGGGGCGTTCATGTGAGCGACCGAGACCGCGGACTCGCCCGAGTTGACCCGGCCCACGTACTCCTCGATGAGCTTCCCGCCGGGGACCGGGATCCGGGTCGGCTGCTCGATCAGTTGCGCCATGTCGCCTCCCTTACTTCCGCCGGCCCGAAGACCGGCCACGCACTGGCGTCGGTGCGACGCGGTCGATCACCAGCGGTACGGGTGTCGGCGCCGTACGCCCGACCCGTACCGCCGACTGGGCCGCCTCGAGCGCCGCCGGAATCCGGGCTGCGTCGTCGGCCCGAAGTTCGTAGAGCACGTCTCCGGCCCGCACCTTCTCACCCGGCCGCCGGTGCAGCACGATTCCGGCCGCGGCGCTGACCGGATCCTCCTTGCGCGCCCGACCGGCGCCCAGACGCCAGGCAGCGACTCCTATCGCGAAGGCGTCGACGGCAGTCACGTAGCCGGCCCGGGTCGCCCGCACCTGTTCCCGTTCGCGTGCCTGCGCGAGTGGCGCATCCGGATCCCCACCCTGCGCCTTCACCATGGCCCGCCAGGAGTCCATCGCCTTCCCCGAGGCGAGCACCGCGGCAGGGTCCACATCGGAGAGTCCGGCACAGGCGAGCATCTCCCTCGCCAGAGCCAAGGTGAGCTCGACCACGTCAGCGGGGCCGCCGCCACGCAGTACGTCCACCGACTCCTCCACCTCGATCGCGTTGCCGATCGCGCGGCCGAGCGGAGTGGACATCTCGGTCAGCAGGGCCACTGTGGTGACCCCGTGCGCGCCGCCCAGCTCGACCATCGTGCGGGCCAGCTCACGGGCGGCGTCGAGGGACTTCATGAACGCGCCCGAGCCCACCTTCACGTCGAGAACGAGCGCGCTGGTCCCCTCGGCGATCTTCTTGCTCATGATGGAGCTGGCGATCAGGGGGATCGCCTCGACCGTGCCGGTGACGTCACGCAGCGCGTAGAGCTTGCGATCGGCCGGTGCCAGGCCGGCGCCGGCCGCGCACACCACCGCGCCCACCTTGCGCAGCTGGCTCAGGAACTGTTTGTTGGTCAGGCTCACCCGGAATCCCGGGATCGTCTCCAGCTTGTCCAGCGTGCCCCCGGTGTGGCCGAGCCCTCGCCCGGACAGTTGCGGTACCGCGGCCCCACACGCGGCCACCAGTGGCGTCAGCGGCAGAGTGATCTTGTCGCCAACACCGCCGGTGGAGTGTTTGTCGACGGTAGGTCTGGGCACAGTGGACAGATCCAGCCGCTCACCCGACGCGATCATTGCCGCGGTCCATCGGGACACTTCAGGTCCAGTCATGCCGCGCAGCAGGATCGCCATCGCCAGCGCCGACATCTGCTCGTCGGCCACCGTGCCTCGGGTGTACGCGTCGACCACCCAGTCGATCTGTGCGTTGCTGAGCGTGCCCCCGTCCCGCTTCGTGGCGATCACGTCAACGGCCGCAAACGGCTCACTCATGTTCGCCTCCTGTCCAGGGCCGGTTTACCTCGGCTGGCGCGTCTGAGGTACCGGCCCAGAACAGCTCGCCATCCGCGTCCACCACGACGACCCGGGGGGTCCTGGCCCGGCCCCAGGCCACGGCGTCCGCCGGATCCGGCCACAGTGGACCCTCCTCGAGGATGCCGCGCGTGGCCGTGGGGTCGTCGTCGAAGCCGGACGAGCGCTCCCAGTACGCGGTCCACACCAGTTCCCCACCGGCGCTGTCCTGGTGGACGAAGACCGTGCCCGAACCCTGGAACTGCTTCGTACGGGCCGGCAGCGCCTGCGGTCCGGGGGCCTGATCGAGACTCTCAGGGCCAAACGCGAACGGCAGCAGCTCAGCCATCCGCAGCGGGCCGTCGGCGTGGTCCACCAGGCACTCCGGGCCACCGTGCTCCCACAGCAGCTGGCGGCACCGCCCACACGGCATGAGTGGCTCGCCGGCACCGTCCACACAGGACATCGCAACGAGTCGGCCGCCGCCGGAGGCGATCAACTCGGAGACCAGGCCGCATTCGGCGCAGAGGGTGACCCCGTAGGAGGCGTTCTCGACGTTGCACCCGGCCACGACCCGGCCGTCGTCAACCAGCCCCGCCGCGCCCACCGGAAAGCGGGAGTACGGCGCGTACGCACGCCCCATCGCGGCGGTCGCCGCCGCGCGCAGAGCGGCCCAGTCCACCGTGGCCACCGTGGGTCAGCTCACCCCTTCACGTATGGTTTGCCGTCGGCTGCTGGTGGTCGGACCCGGCCCACCAGGCCCGCCACCGCGACGATGGTCGCGACGTACGGCAACATGTTCAGGAACTGGTTCGGGATCGGACTCGCGATCGCGCCCAGATAGAACGCCATCGCGTTGGTGAAGCCGAAGAACAGCGACGCGAGCATTGCCCCGATCGGGCTCCACCGGCCGAAGATGAGCGCGGCCAGCGCGATGAACCCGGCGCCGTTGGTCATGCCCTTGTTGAAATTCGTGGTCGACAGCAAGCGTGAAGAACGCGCCACCGAAGCCGGCCACCAACCCGGCCGCGAGCACGTTGCGGTAGCGCAGCCCGAGCACCTTCACACCGACCGTGTCGGCCGCCGTCGGATGCTCGCCGACCGCCCGGGTGCGCAGACCCCACCGGGTCCGGGTGAGTCCGAAGTGGACCGACCGCGACGAGAATCAGCGCACCGTAGACGAACACGTTGGCCTTGAACAGACACCGGTCCCAGCAAGCGGGATGTCGGACAGGAACGGGATCTCCCAGGTTGGTACCCGGGACGGCTGGTTGTACGCGTTCTGGTCCTTCGTCATGATCTGCTCGTATAGGAAGCCGGTCAGGCCCAACGCGAACACGTTGAGCACGATGCCGAGCACCACCTGGTCGACCAGGTACTTGATCGACAGCACGGCGAGGATCGCGGCGATGAACAGGCCGCCGACCGCCGCCGCGATGATGCCCGCCCAGACGCTGGCCGCGACCGTGGCCACCAAGGCGGCTGCGAATGCACCCATCAGGAACTGGCCTTCGATCGCGACGTTGATCACGCCCGAGCGTTCGCACAACACGCCGCCGAGCGACCCCAGGATCAGCGGCAGTGCGAGCAGCAGCGAGCTGCGCGCGACATCACCCAGCGGCATCACGTTCAGCCCGGTCGGCGCCTGCGAAATCTGCCAGCACAGGAACGACACCACCGCGCCGACGATGCCGACGCCGAGCAGCCAGGAGAACCAGCGCCCGCCCACGCCTGCGAGCAGGGCGGCACCCGCACCGGCGGCGATCAGTCCGAAGAGGACAGCGCCGACCGTACCGCTGATGCCGACCGCGGATCCGGCGGTCGTCTCGGCGAGCGTGAACTTCGCCTCCTGGTGCCGTGGCCAGCGCCCCGAAGATGATGGCCGCGAGTGCGCCCGCCACCGCCAGGCCGAGGCCGACCTTGCGTTGCCGGGTCCAGAACCGCACCGGTTCGGCGACGGCGAGCTCATCTACTGTCATCGACGTCATCGGGTCACCAGCCCTTCGCCATGCCGGTTTCCAGGCCAGCCGCTCGCGCCGGTCGCAGCCGGAAAACCGCGCTCACGAGCGCGGGCGCGGCGACGAACAGCACGATCAGAGCCTGCAGAACGCCGACCAGTTCGAGCGAGATGCCGGAGAACGACTGCATCCGGTTGCCACCTGCCTGCAGCGCGCCGAAGAGCAGCGCTGCAAGCATGACGCCCCAGGGTCTGGCTCGGCCGAGGAGGCCGACCAGGAGCCCGTCAAAACCGGCGCCGCCGATGACCGCGTTCGTGAGGGTATATGCGGTGCCGAGGACGATCATCGTGCCGCCCAGACCGGCGAGCGCACCGGCGACCACCATGACCATGACATAGGTGTTCGCCACGCTCATCCCGGCCGTACGTGACGCATCGGGGTTGAGGCCGACGGCGCGCAGTTCGAAGCCGAAGGTCGAGCGCTTGAGCATCCAGGCGACGGCCCAGGTGACCAGGAGCGCGACCACGATGCCGAGGTGCAGCCGGAGGCTCGGCCCAACGGACGAGAGCAGCCGGGGCAGCTCGGCCGAGTCGTCTACCGCCTTGCTGATCGCATCCGAGCGACCTGGGAACTGGATTCCATTTTGGATGATCAGCCAGCTCAGGAAGTAGAGCGCGACATAGTTGAGCATGATCGTGGTGATGACCTCGTGGGCTCCGGTGCGAGCCTTGAGGATGCCCGGCACGAAGCCCCAGATCGCGCCGCCGATAGCGCCCGCGAGCAGCGCGACCACGAGGTGCAGCCCGACCGGCAGCGGGAGCAGGAAGCCCACCAACGCGGCCCCGATCGCGCCCATGATGGCCTGACCCTGTACACCGATGTTGAACAGGCCGCCGCGGAACGCGACCGCGAAGGCGAGACCCGTGAACGCGAGCGGGGCGGTGTAGGCGAGGGTCTCGGAGATGGGGAAGAAGACCCGCTCCCACGGGACTGTCCCGTTGATGGCGCGCTGCACGGCCTGAGGATCGATGATCGAGCCCTTGAGCAGGTTCGAGTAGGCGTCGCTCACCTTTGTCCAGCTCGCGTCCAACGCATCAGTCGGGCGGGAGAAGAAGTAGGTGTAGGTCGAGCGCACGGCCGGGTCGGACACGATGATGAGGATCGCGCCGATCACCGTGGCCAGGAAAATCGCAAGCACGGTCACCGTGACGGTATTGCTGGTCCACAGGTTGCGCAGGAACCGGGCCGCGAACGTGGTCGGCTCCCCGCCCTCCGGCGGCGATTGGCGTCGTGCCCGCGACGTCGCTTCCGCCGCGGCCTCGGCCGCACTCGCCGGGCTCTTGTCCGGCGACCCAGACACGGGTTCTGTCATGCTGACCTACCTGATTCGCTCGCTCGCGCGGCGCTATAGGGCGACGCCTTCCCTCGCCTCTGCGACGAGTCGCGTTGGTCAAACTCCGCAAGCTTCGCTTGACGAGCCACGTTGTTCAAGCTCCGCAAGCGTCGCTTGAAGCCGACTACGTCGGCGCGTCGGCTCACTCCAGGCGCCGCCGCGCCAGCTCGCTCGCTCATCGTGCTGCTCCCGATGTCGCGCCGGCCATGAGCAGGCCGATCTCCTCACGCGGAGTGTCCGGCGGCACAATGGCCAGGATCCGGCCCCGGTACATCACGGCGATCCGGTCGGCCAGGGCCAGCACCTCGTCGAGTTCGCTTGTCACGAGCAGCACCGCGGTTCCGATATCCCGCTCGTGGATGATCTGTTTGTGGATGAACTCGATCGACCCGACGTCGACCCCTCGGGTCGGTTGCGAGGCAACGAATAGCTTGAGCGGGCGGGAGAACTCGCGTGCCACGATGACCTTCTGCTGGTTGCCGCCGGAGAGCGTGGCGACGGGCGCCTCATACGAGGAGGTCCGGATGTCGAACCGGTCGATCCGGCCCTGGGCGGACTCGGCGACCTTGTCCAGGTCGAGGCGGAACCGGGAGCCGTACGGTGGTCGGTCGTAGAGATTGAGCACCAGGTTCTCGGCGACGGTGAAGTCCTTGATCAGTCCGTCCACGCTGCGGTCCTCGGGCACGTAGCCGACACCGGCACCGAGGATCTGCTTGGTGCTGCGCCCCGCCAGCGGCAGACCTTCGAGCGCGACCGAACCGACGAGAATCGGGCGCAGGCCCATGATGGCCTCGACCAGTTCGGTCTGGCCGTTGCCCTGGACGCCGGCGATGCCGAGCACCTCTCCACGGTGGACAGTGAGGTCGACGCCATCGACCGCGCGGTGGCCTCGATCGTCGTTGACCGCGAGGCCGGATACCTCAAGCACCGGCGGCCCGGGCGCAGCCGCCTCCTTCTCGACCTGGAGCAGCACGGTACGGCCGACCATCATGGAGGCCAGTTCCGCTTCGCTCGCGGTGGGAAGCGCCGTACCGACCGAACGGCCTCGACGCAGCACCGTGATCTGGTCGGCGATCGCCTGGACCTCTTTGAGCTTGTGTGTGATGAAGACGATCGACTTGCCGGAGTCCTTCAACGACCGCATGACCGTGAGGAGCTCATCGGTCTCCTGCGGGGTCAAGACCGCCGTCGGCTCATCCAGGATCAGTAGGTCGACCTCGCGGGTCAGCGCTTTCACGATCTCGACCCGCTGCTGCACACCGACCGGCATGTCCTCGATGGTCGCGTCCGGGTCGACATGTAGGCCGTACCGCTGCGACACCTCGACAACCTCGCGCCGCGCACGCCGTCGATCGAGCACGCCAACAACGCCATCCTGCGTCTGCTCGTGGCCCAGCATCACGTTTTCGGTGACCGTGAAAACCGGCACCAGCATGAAGTGTTGGTGCACCATGCCGATGCCCTGCGCGATGGCGTCCCGCGGCCCCCGGATTCGCACCGGCCGACCATCGACGAGGATCTCTCCCTCGTCCGGCTGGAGCAGGCCGTACAGGATGTTCATGAGCGTCGACTTACCGGCGCCGTTCTCCCCGAGCAGGGCGTGAATCTCGCCCGGCTCGACCATGAGATCAATGTGGTCGTTCGCGACCAGGTCACCGAAGCGCTTGGTGATGCCGCGCAGTTCGAGTCTCAGCGCAACCTCCCTATTCGCCTTCCGCTCGCGCTGCGGGGCTCGCTGCCGCTCGCTCCTCGCGCTCACTCTGGGCGGAATGCCGGACACGCGTGCCGAGTGGAACAGGCGACCGGCCCCCACGGCGATGATCTCACCACGGGGGCCGGCCCGGTGTCACTAGTCGTTACGGCCCAGCCGATCGCAACGCGTTCGGCGCGGGCACGGTGTTACTTCGGCGCAGCCGGCGACTCAACCTTGATCTTGCCGGAGATGATGTCGGCCTTGAGCGCCTCGACCTCGGCCTTGAGCCCAGCGTCGACCTTGCTGTCGAACTGGTTGTACGGCGCGATCGAGACACCGTTGTTCTCCAGCGTGCCGATGGTGCCACCGGTGAGGAGGCTGGAGCTGGTCGAGGCCTTGGTCGCCGCGTCCTTCACGGCGTCCGGGATGTTCTTGACCACGGTGGTGAGGAAGACCGAGCAGTACTGCTGCGCGCTCTTGCATCCGTCGACGTCAACCCAGATCACGGAGACGTTTTGGGCCGCAGCCGCCGCGGCGGTGCCCAGCCCGGTGCCGCCGGCGACCGGCATGATGACATCGGCGCCCTGGGCTACAAACGCGTCCGAGAGAGCCTTGCCCTTGGCCTGGTCGATGAACGACTCCGCGAAGGTGCCGGCCTGCGCGGCCTTGTCCCAGCCGAGGACCTGGACGTTCTTGCCCTTGGCCGTGTTGTACTGCTTCACACCGTCGGCGAAGCCATCCATGAAGATGGTCACCGGCGGGATCTTCAGGCCGCCGTAGGTGGCGACCTTGCCGGTCTTGGAGTAGCCCGCGGCCAGGTAGCCCGCGAGGAACGCGGCCTGGGCGGTGTCGAACTGCATCGAGTACGTGTTGGCCTCGGCCGCCTTGAAGTCGACGATCGCGAACTGCTGGTTCGGGTTCGCCTTCGCCACCTCAGCGGTCGCGTTGCCCATCAGACCACCGACGGCAAGGATGAACTTGCACCCCTGCTGCACGTACTGGGTCAGATTGGGTACGTAGTCAGCCTCAGCCTTGGACGAAACGTTCTTCGGCTCGGCGAACAGCGCGCTCGAGGCCTTCGCGTTCGTCAGGCCCGCGAAGGCCGACGTGTTGAAGGACCGGTCGTCGATGCCGCCGATGTCGGTCACCATGCACGTCGTGTACGTGCCGGCCGACGCGTCCGTGGTCGGTGTGTTGGTTGGTGCATCACCGCAGGCGGCTGCGGTGCCCAATGTAAGTCCGCCGGCCAGAGCGACCGCGACCACCTTCATCCCTCGCGCTGCGCGCAAGATGATCTCCTTCCCATAAACGCCGCAACATCAGCGGCGATGCCACGTCGGGAGCGTACGCCGGTGGTATTTCGCTCGGCGTTCGCCGAAACGGGCTGTGCCGCGGCGTTATCCGCCCGTGACCCTTCCGTGTCCCGGACTGCGGACGAGGATCCCGATGACAGGATACGCCTGATATGTCGGCAGAATGACCGGGTCAGCGCCAAAACACGGCGACTGCGGCATTGGCGAGTGTCAGGCCGATGACGGCCAGGAAGTGCCCGGTGTTGACGGTCTCCCGCTTGCGGGAGAAGAACACCATTACGAAGATCGTCACCGCGATGACGCCCTTGACCGCGAGTTTCGCCGGGTCCGGCTCGTTCTCGCCCCCACCACGCAGCGGCGCTGCGAGGCCGACACCGGTGACGAGCTGGATCACGGCGCCCCACAGCATCGCCGTGTTGATCCGGATGGTCCCCGAGAGGTACTGCGCCACGGCGCCGCCGAGCAGCAGCGCGAACCCGATCAGGTGCAGGTAGAGGAGCACCAACCGCAGAGTGTTCATGACCGCGGATCATAGCCCGTCGATCGCTGCCGCCAAGATCCAGCAACTGATGATCGCCGTCCCCACGAGGCGGGTGTTCAGCGCTGCTTACAGGCGTCGCCGTACCCGGTGACCTTGGAAGAAGATCACCGGGTACGGCGTCGGGCTGCCCACGCGCTTAGCGGAGCACACACGGGTGGACGGTGATCACACCCCGACCGACTCCTGCGCCACGGGCTTGCGTCGAGCTCGGGCCGCGATGCTGTTCGCAGCAACCGGCGTCCGACCGATCGCGACCAGAAGCAGACCGATCGCCGCCCAGGCCACCAGTGTCCACAGTGGAGCTGCCGACCCGGCCCCGTGGAAGAACGCCTCCGAGCGCAGCAGCGTCGCCCCGGCACCGGGCGGCAGCAACTGACCGATGGTGCCCCAGGGCTGCGGCAGCAGCTCCGGGGCCGCCGCCACACCCGAGATCGGGTTGCCGAAAAGGAACACGGCGAGCACACCGAGCCCGATTCCGGGGGCACCCAGCACCGCCGACAGGCCAACGACTGTGGCGCTGACCGACAGGGCCAGCAGCCCAATGCGCCGAAGCGGCGTCCCAGTAGCTGCCGGAGAGCAGCTCGAGGCCGTGCAGCACACCGGCGCCAACGAGTCCGCCGACGACGGCGAACGAGCCCAGGCCGACGAGGCGCTCTCTCCACCCGGCCACGGCAACCGCGAGCAGGATGCCGCCGATCATGCTGGCGAGGACCAGTGGCAGATAGCCGGAGGCGAATCCGGCGCCACGCGGATCATCGGACGCACCCGGTACCACGTCGACGACGGTCACGGGCCGACCACCGCCCATCTGCTGGGCGGCCTGGCCGAGCAGGGCCGCCACGGTTGGGCCGGCCCCGGATGCGGTGTGCAGGCTCACGCCGTCCGCAGCCACGACGAACGCGGCATACGCCTTACGGTCGCGCAGCGCCTGGTCGGCCGCTGCGGCGTCGGTGGCGGTCGTCACCTCGAACGCGCCCGGCATGGCCGTGGCGAGTTGTTGGGAGATTGCCGCCGCGGCCGGCGCGGGGCCGGCGACAACGACCGGAAGATCCCGGGGTGCGAGTTCCTTGGCCGGCCACGCGAACCAGCTCACGAGCGCGCCGAGGAGCACGGAGACTCCGATGGCGATGCCGACCGCGCGAACGGCGAGGGACGGTGGATGCGACACGACTCCTCCTGAACCGAGTCAAAACGAACGGTCATTCTCTTGCGACCCTACGATGCACTGACCGAGATGTGCCTGTCAAGCGAATGTTCGTTTTACAATGGCGAGGTGCCAAGAGTCTCCGCAGAGCACCTGACCGCCCGCCGCCAGCAGATCCTCGACTCGGCCCGGACCTGCTTCCTGCGCAGCGGCTTCCACCAGACCTCGATGCAGGACGTGATCAAAGAGGCGAACCTCTCGGTCGGCGCGGTCTACCGCTACTTTCCCAGCAAGAACGACCTCATCATCGCCCTGGCCGAGCAGGTGATCGACCAGATCACGGTGATGTTCGACGAGCTTGTGACCACGGATCCGCCGCCGTCGCTCGCGACCGCGATGCAGCGCGCCGCCGATTTCGTCACCGCCCAGAGCGGGCCGGACGGGATGCTGCGGATGGCGCTCCAGGTCTGGAGTGAGGCGATGTACGACCCGGCGTTGGCCACCTTCGTGACCCAGGTGTACAGCCGGATCCGGGCGATCCTCATCCGGCTTGCCGAACGCGCCGTCGACGGCGGGGCGCTGCCGGCCGGCACCGACCCCGAGGCGATCGGGGTGGTGCTGTTCTCGCTCATGCCCGGCTACGCACTGCAACGCATTCTCACCGGGGGCCCCGAGCCGGAGGTGTTCAAGGCCGGGCTGCGCACCATACTTCCGGCCGGCACGATGGGCTGATGGGCGAGGCGTGGAGCTGATGGGCGAGGCGGCGGACCGTTGGCGGGAGCAACTGCATGGCTGGGCTATCCCGCCCGAGATCCTGGCCGCCGTGGCCGATTCGCCGTGGGCCATGCCGGCCGACATCTTCGCCCGCCGCGCCGACGCGTCGGTGGCAGCACCGGAGGGTGCCTCCTACCGGCGGGCTCGCGAGGCGGCCGGCGAGGGCGGGGACGTGCTCGATGTCGGCTCGGGTGCCGGTGCGGCAAGCCTGCCGCTGGGTTGCCCGATTACGGCGGTGGACGTGAGCCCGGACATGCTCGCTGCGCTGACGACCCGGGCGCAGCGGCTGGGGCTACCGGTGCACACGATCGAGGGACGCTGGCCCGACGTCGCCGAGCAGGCGCCGGTGGCCGACGTCGTCGTGTGTCACCACGTGGCGTACAACGTGCCAGACCTCGGACCGTTCGCCACCGCGCTGACCGAACACGCACGGCGGCGGGTGGTGCTCGAGCTGACCGCGAACCATCCGATGGCGGCGCTCAATCCACTGTGGACAGCCATGCATGGCATCACCCGGCCGTCTGGCCCGTCCGCCTCGGACGCGGTGGACGTGCTGCGCGAGGTCGGTATCAGCCCGCACGTCGAGACCGGTCCGCGCCCGGCCCGACCGGAGTACCCGAGCTTCGACGACCTGGTCGCGATCACGCGTCGCCGGATCTGCCTGCCGCCCGAGCGGGAGGCAGAGCTGGCGCAGACGTTACGAAGCCTCGGCGTCGATCCGGAGCACCCGCGTGACCTTCCGCCGCCGCAGGACGTGGTCGTGACGTTGTGGTGGAGCCCGTAGCCCTGCGCGCTCGGCACGAAGGGCACCCCCTGCCCGAGGTGCCCTTCCGTCACGAACGCTCAGACGCCGGCTGACAGGCGGGAGGCGATGCGGGCGAACCCGGCCCGGACCTCGTCGGGTGAGGGTGGCGCAGTCGGCTCCACCTCGGGCAGCTCGAACTCCTCGTCGTCCTCGACTTCCTCTTCGAGGGACACGTCGATGTCGCCGTCGTCGTCGTCGAAGTCGAACTCGTCCTCCTCGGCCTCCTCGGCCGCCGCCGCCTTGGCCAGTTCGATCTCGGCGCGGATCTGGTCAACAGAGGCGTGCGGCAGGACCGGCTCGACGACAGCCATCAGCTCCTCGTCCGCGACAACGGTCTCGGCCAGCGACAGCGCGTGGGCTCGCTCGTATGGCCCGCAGACCACCGGCTCCCAATCGTCGCCGTCGTCGAGCGGCCCGAACGTGATGATCCAAGGCAGCGCCAGCACCGGTGAGTCGTCTGGCAGATCCAGCGTTACGAGGGCTCCCACGTGCGTACCTTTCAGTCGGATGACGTTCGCGTCGGCGCCCATCATCGCGGCTTTTCTGGCCCCGACCCGTGCGGCTCGCCGACGTTATCCACAGGCGTGCCACGCGTCGGGGCGCTCGAGCGTGCCGACGGCGGCATGCCGGGTCAGCACGCCACCGGCACCGAGGCCCGCCACGCCAGCACCGAGATCGAGCGCGGTGCCTTTGGTGGCGGTGGCAGCCAGTGCGGCGCCAAAGAGGATCAACTGGTTCAACAGGTACAGATAAATCAGCAAACCGACGGTGGTGCTCGCCACCGCGTACGCCGGACGGTCCGCACTGCGCGCGATCAGAGACCGCCCGATGCTGTTGAGCAGCTGAATCCCGATCGCGATCACCAGCGTCGGCGTGATCAGCCGCCGTGGGCTGAGCCGTACCCGGGTCACGGCGGTGAGCATGGCCGCGGCCAAGATCAGGTTCACCAGGAACTCCAACACCGGGGCGATCGGGCGCAGGGCGAGCTGCCCGAGCCCGCTGTCCGCGGCCAACCAGTCCAGCAGGCGGTCGAGGGCCCAGGTCATCGCCAGCGACAGGCCGAGCAGCAGGCCCAGGCCGACGAGCATGCCAAGGTCCACCACCCGGCGCAGGAACCAGTGGCCCGGGTGCTGGTCGAGCAGCCACATCCCGCGTAGCGACGAGCGGAGGGCCTCCACCCACCCGACTCCGGAGACCAGCAGCGCGACACCGGCCAACAAGGTGATCTCGCCCCGGCCCACCTGCTCGGCCGTTTCAGCGACCCACGGCAACTGGGTCTCGAGATAGTCGTTGACCGCGGACAGCACGCCCGCTTCCGCCGATCCCAACAGCCGGCCGAGGATCGAGTACGCCAGCACCGCGAGCGAGAACGCGGCGAAGAACGCGTAGTACGAGATGGCCGCGGCCAGACGACCGCCGAGCACGTCAACAAAGCGCTCGAGCGCCTCCCAGACGTGGTCGAACACGCCCGAACGCTTCCGCGCGCGGGCGACCGCCCGGTCGAAACCGGCCTCGATCCGGTCTGCGAGGTTCACTTCACAGATCTTCCCGCACCCAGAGCGTCCATGTGGTCAGGGCCGGCCGGCCGTTCGTACGGAGATCTTGGCATTGACGGGCTGCTATAGCAGCCATGCGATGCCAAGATCTCTGTTGCGGCACCGCCCACAGTGATCACACGAGATGGTCAGCCGGTCAGGATGAAGCGGCGCTGGGGTTGCCAGCGCCCATCCGGAACATGCTCGTAGAGCGTGAACCCGTCTACGGGAAACCGCGCCTCAAACGAAGCTAGTTCGTCGTAGACCGAGTCGAGCGCCCGCTCGGGCACGTCCTGGGCGACCGTCACGTGCGGGTGGTACGGGTACTTGAGCGTGCGGCTCAACGGCCCGGACGTAATGTCAGCGGCCAACTGCTCACACGCCGCGATGCCAGCCGCCACGGCCACGAACACGACGTCGGTCACCGGCCGGAATGTTCCCGTGCCGCGAAGGTGTAACTGGAACGGCGCGTGGTCGGCGGCGATACCGGCGAGGTGCTCCTCGATCTTCGCCAACCCGTCCGGCCCGGCGTCGACCTCGGTCGGGGCGAGCAGCGTCAGGTGCGCGGGGATCAACGACGCCATCGGGTCGCCCGATGCCGCTCGGTGTCCGTCCAGTTGCGAGCCCCACGGTTCGGGAATGCCGACGGCGACGCCGATCGTACGAACCACAGACTCCAGACTAGCTCCGTTCCTGGCTGGCGCCAGACTCGCTACTCGTTCCTGGCGGCGCCAGGAAGCCGATCCGGTCATAGACATTACGCAGGGTGATCGAGGCGACGGAACGGGCCTTCTCGGCACCGAGTCCTAACAGCTTGTCCAGGTGCGCGGGGTCGTCCAGGTAGCTCCTGGTGCGCTCCTGAATCGGCCGTACGAAGTCGGCCACCACTGTGGCCAGGTCCTTCTTCAGATCCCCGTAGCCCTTGCCCGCGTAGTCGGCGACCAGATCCTCGATGCTGCGCCCGGACAGTCCGGCGTAGATCGTGAGCAGGTTCGATATGCCCGGCTTCCGGTCCGGGTCGAAGGTCACCTCGCGTCCAGTGTCGGTGACCGCCGAGCGGATCTTCTTTGCCGACTTCGCCGGGTCGTCGAGCAGCTCCACGATGCCGTTCGGCGACGACGCCGACTTGGACATCTTCGCGGTCGGGTCCTGCAGGTCGGTGACCTTCGCGGTGCCCTTGATGATGTACGGGTTGGGCACCGTGAACGTCTCGCCGAATGTGGTGTTGAACCGCTGGGCGAGGTCGCGGGTCAGCTCCAGGTGTTGCCGCTGGTCCTCGCCGACCGGCACCTCGTCGGCCTGGTAGAGCAGGATGTCCGCTGCCTGCAGGACCGGGTACGTGAACAGGCCCACTGAGGCCCGGTCCGCGCCCTGCTTGGACGACTTGTCCTTGAACTGGGTCATCCGGCTGGCCTCGCCGAACCCGGTGATGCACCCCATGACCCACGCCAGCTGAGCGTGCTCGGCCACCTGTGACTGCACGAACAGACGTGCACCGTTCGGGATCCAGCCCGAGCGCGAGCAGCTGCGCCGCGCTCACCCGGGTCCGCTGTCGCAGCAGCGCCGGATCATGGCCCGCGGTGATGGCGTGCAGGTCCACCACGCAGTAGAAGGCGTCGTGGGTGTCCTGCAACGCCACCCAGTTGCGCAACGCGCCCAGGTAGTTGCCGAGGTGGAACGAATCGGCTGTGGGCTGGATGCCGGAGAGCACGCGGGGGCGATCGGACATGCGCGCCATTCTCGCAGGGCCCGCAGGTCAGACGGTCGCGAGGCCAGGGACCAACTCGGCTGCGGGGCTGGGCAACGTGACCGCCTCGGGTGCGGTAATGGATACCCGGGCCACCCGCCGCCCGTCCATCTCGGACACTGTGAGGCGCCACGGGATCGGGCCGGTCGAAGGCACCAGCACCTCGTCGCCAACCAGGGCCAGCCGGCCCAGCGCCGACATGACGTACCCGCCGACGGTGTCGTACGGCCCGGCTGGCAGCACCAGCCCCGTCCGTTCGGCGAAGTCATTGAGGTTGAGTAGGCCCTCGACTTCTGCCGGGGCAGCATCGTCGGCGCCGACCGGGGCAACGTCGTACTCGTCATGGATCTCGCCGACGAGCTCCTCGATCAGGTCCTCCAGGGTGACGATGCCGGCCGTGCCGCCGTACTCGTCGACCACCAGCGCGACTTGATCACCCGCGCGCCGCATCTCCGACAGCGCGGCAAGCACCCGTTTGCTGCCGGGCAGCCGGTGCAGTTCGCGGGCCATCTCACCGACGGTCGCCGCGGGTGCGCCGTCGGGCCGCACCAGAAGGTCCCGCAGGTGCACGAAGCCGACCACGTCGTCCTGCGAGGAATCGATCACCGGGAACCGGGAATGCCGCGTCGCCGCGGCAAGCCGGGCGGCCTCGGCGACGTCGAGCGCGGCATCGAGGAAGACCACCTCGGTCCTCGGTACCATCAGCTCCCGAACGTGCCGGTCGCCTGCGGCCAGTACGTCGTCGATGAGCTGGCGCTCCATCCGGTCGAGCACGGTGCTGTGCGCTACCAGCTTGCGCAGTTCCGCCTCGGACAGGTGGGCCCAGTCGTTCGGCCGAAGTAGCCGACTCACCGAGCCAGCGGCCCCGCCGACGGTGCGGACCAGCAGCCGGGCGACCGATCGGCGCATCCGCACTCCGATCGGCGTGTGGTCAGGGCGCCCGGTGTCACGGCCGTAGCCGTCACCGGGCCTGGTACTACGATCCGGATGGTCCGGTCCCTCGCCCATGCGGCTGATTCTAGGGTCCTCCGTTCGGATCGGCGAGCATCAGTCGAGCCATTGCAGTAGCGGTTCTTCCAGGATGATCGCGTCCCGTCCGGCCGCATCGAGCACGGCACCCGTGGCCGGGTCGAGCGCCACCACCTTGACCCGCACCTTGTTCTGGATAACGTCCGGATACGCGCTGATTGGCGTCGAGGGCGTGTCCCGCAGCCGCTGCGCGAGCTGCTCCAGGTCGGCGGCGCTGCGCTCGACCGGGTGCACGCAGAGGTTGCCCGGGTACATCGCGCCGAAGCTCGGCCTGGCCTGTGCCACGTCACCGGTGGTACCAATCGACGTAAACCATGCGCGACGGCGAACTACTGGCTCCCGATGGCGGGCCATCCGGATGCGCCTCCCACATGTCGCTGAAGCGTTCGGGAGGCCCACGCACGTGCTCGGTCAGGCGGTTGAGTCCCATCCAGTCGTCCGGCCCGGTCTCCCCTCGCCCCTCGGCCCACCCGCCGGCCGGCGGGTCGCACGGCACCGGCGGATCCGGTGTGCGTGCGCGGTCGGGTCCGGCGTCGAGACCTCACACCCGGGCCACGGCGAGCATGCCCTGGTGAAAGGTGCCCTCGACCCGTACCGGCGCGCTGAATGCCTGCCCGTGCGTAGTGGTATTGACCAGCCAACGATCCTCGACCCCGGTGGTCGGGACCGCGACGCGATCACAGGAGGCCGACGACGTCGGCAGGTCCATGGTCGCGATCACGGACGCGCAGAGTCTGATCGGCCCGGTCCCGTCCCGGAACAGCGTGCCCATGCCCTCGACCGGGACCCCGGCGCCGTTGTCGGCCGGCAACGCCACAGGGTCAGACGGCTCTGCGTTTCCCGGGACTGGGCCGGGCGCGTCTGCCGAATCACCGGCGGTACGGGTCAGAGCCAGCGGAACGACGATCGCTGCCACCGCGACCGCCACCCCCGCCACCGCGGCCAGCGGCACCCACCGTCGGTCGATCCCCATGCCCGCACAGTAACCCCACCGCGGTGAGGACGGCGTCCCCGCTGACTAGGCTGTACCGGCACTGAGCAGAGGAGATCCGCGTGAAGGTTCTGGTGACCGGGGGCGCCGGCTACATCGGCAGCACCGTGACGACATTGCTGCTCGCCGACGGGCACGACGTCACCGTCGTTGACGACCTGTCGACGGGGCACCGCGACGCCGTACCCGCGGGTGCCACATTCGTCCCCGGACGCGTGCATGATGTCGCCGCGGACGTGGTACGGCCGGATCTCGACGCGGTGCTGCATTTCGCTGCCTACATCGCCGCTGGCGAGAGCGTGGCGGCACCGGAGAAGTACTGGGAGAACAACGTCCTCGGTTCGCTGCGGCTGCTCGACGCCGTACGCGTGGCGGGCGTACCCCGGTTTGTCCTCTCCTCCACCGCGAACATCTACGGCAACCCGGCCGAGCTGCCGATCACCGAGACCGCGGTCGCGGCGCCACCCAACCCGTACGCGACCAGCAAGCTCGCGGTCGAGTACGCGCTGACCGGAGACGCCACGGCGCATGGGCTCGCCGCGGTCAGCCTGCGGTACTTCAACG
Organism: uncultured Actinomycetota bacterium; assembly: GCA_963773935.1. Classification (GTDB taxonomy): domain Bacteria; phylum Actinomycetota; class Actinomycetes; order Mycobacteriales; family Micromonosporaceae; genus DATBGZ01. The sequence goes on along the minus strand of CAVZCZ010000005.1, from coordinate 487,314 downwards.
CGGCCGGGGCACTGATTCGACCCGAGGGCTCGTGTGGCGAGCGGCATGACCCGGAGACCCACCTGATCCCGAACGCGCTACTGGTCGCAGCTGGAGTCAAGGAGAAGCTCCCTCTGTACGGCGACGACTACCCGACGCCGGACGGCACCTGCGTGCGCGACTACATCCACGTGGCCGACCTGGCCACGGCGCACCTGGCGGCATTGGGAGCGGTACGGCCCGGCGAGCATCGGATCTACAACCTCGGCAACGGCACCGGATTCTCTAACCAACAGGTGGTAAAGGCGGTCCGCGAGGTCACTGGGCACCCGATCCCGGTGGAGATGGCCCCGCGCCGCCCCGGTGACCCGGCCGTGCTCGTCGCTTCATCGGACAAGGCCCGCGCCGAGCTCGGCTGGACCCCCCGCCAACCCGGACTACACGAGATCATCGCCGACGCCTGGACCTTCGCGACGTCTCGCTGACCGCAGGCGCTAGGCCTGACCACAGGCGCTAGGCGGCGTCGAGGATCATCGCGGCACCGACCGTACGGTTGGTCGACTCGTCGACGACGATGAAGCCGCCAGTGGTGCGGTTGCGCCGGTACTCATCGGCCAGCAGCGGTGCGGTCATCCGCAGCCGTACCCGACCGATCTCGTTGAGCGCCAGCGACGACGCCGTCTCGTCCCGGTGCAGCGTGTTCACGTCCAGCCGGTACTGCAGCTCCTTGACCACCGCCCGCACATTGCGGGTGGTGTGCTTGACCGCGTACTTGCGGCCGGGCTGCAGCGGCGTGGACTCGTCCATCCAGCAGATCAGCGCGTCGATGTCCTGGGCTGGCTTCGGGGCGTTGTGCGGGCGGCAGATCAGGTCGCCACGGGCGATGTCGATCTCGTCGGTGAGCCGTATGGTCACCGACATCGGCGGGAACGCCTCGGCTACCGGACCGTCCGCCGTCTCGATCGAGGCGATGCGGCTGGTGAATCCGGACGGCAGCACCATCACTTCGTCGCCGGGCTTCAGCACGCCGGAGGCCACCTGGCCGGCGTACCCACGGTAGTCCGGATACTTCGTCGACTGTGGACGGATGACGTACTGCACGGGGAACCGGACGTCGACCAGGTTGCGGTCCGACGCGATGTGCACGTGCTCCAGGTGGTGCAATAGCGCCGGTCCGTCGTACCACGGCATGTTGGCCGAGCGGGTCACGACGTTGTCGCCGTGCAGCGCGGAGATCGGCACCACGGTGAGGTCGGGCGCCTCGAGCTTCGCGGCGAAGGCGGTGAACTCGTCCGAAATGGACTCGAACACGTCTTCGGAGTAGTCGACCAGGTCCATCTTGTTCACGCACAGGACGAGGTGCGGCACCCGCAACAGCGAGCAGAGGAACGCGTGCCGGCGGGACTGCTCCACCAGCCCTTTGCGGGCGTCGACCAGGATCAGCGCCAAGTCCGCTGTGGACGCCCCGGTGACCATGTTGCGGGTGTACTGGATGTGGCCTGGCGTATCGGCGATGATGAACTTCCGTCGCGGAGTGGCGAAGTATCGGTACGCCACGTCGATCGTGATGCCCTGCTCGCGCTCGGCTCGGAGCCCGTCAGTGAGCAGGGCGAGGTTGGTGTACTCGTCGCCCCGGGCGGCGCTGACCGCTTCCACCGCGGCGAGCTGGTCCGTGAAGATCGACTTGGTGTCGAAGAGCAGCCGCCCGATCAGGGTGGACTTGCCGTCGTCGACCGAGCCCGCGGTCGCGAACCTCAGTAGATCCATGGGGCGGGCCGACGCCGCGCGGGCGGAGCGCCTGAGGTCGTCAGCCACGGAACTGCGCTCGCATTAGAAGTAGCCCTCTTTCTTGCGGTCTTCCATGGCGGCTTCGCTGACCCGGTCGTCGCCCCGGGTGGCGCCACGTTCCGTGATCCGGGTGGCGGCAACCTCTTCGATGACCGTCTCGACCGTGTCCGCCTCAGAAGAGATGGCGGCGGTGCAACTGGCGTCGCCCACGGTTCGGTAGCGCACCTTGGCCACGAACGGCTCCTCGCCGGGTCGCGCCGGCAGGTGCTCGTGGACCGCGTAGAGCATGCCGCCCCGGTCAACAACCTCCCGCTCGTGCGCGAAGTAGATCGACGGCAGCGGGATCTGCTCGCGGGCGATGTAGTGCCACACGTCGAGCTCAGTCCAGTTCGACAGCGGGAACACCCGGATCGACTCACCATTGTGGATCCGTGCGTTGTAGATCGACCACAGCTCCGGTCGCTGGTTGCGCGGATCCCATTGGCCGAACTCGTCACGGAAGCTGAACACCCGCTCCTTCGCCCGCGCCTTCTCCTCGTCCCGACGGGCGCCGCCGAAGAGGGCGTCAAAGCGGTGCTTCTCCACCGCCGCCAGGAGCACCGGGGTCTGGATCCGGTTGCGGGTGCCGTCCGCCGGCTCCCGTACAAGTCCACTCGCCAACGCCGCCGGCACGCTCGCCACGATGAGATTGAGGCCGAGCTCAGCCACCCGCTCGTCCCGGAAGGCGAGGACCTCATCGAAGTTGTGCCCGGTGTCGACGTGCATCACGGGGAACGGGATCGGAGCCGGCCAGAACGCCTTCTCGGCGAGGCGCAGCATGACAATGGAGTCCTTGCCGCCGGAGAAGAGCAGCACCGGCCGCTCGAACTCGGCCATCACCTCACGGATGATGAAGATGCTCTCCGCCTCGAGCGCCTGCAGGTGTGAGAAGCGGTAGGCGGCCACGGCCGTCACGACGCCACCTCCGGGGAGAAAAGCACGTCGGCGGTCACTACGCCGCCTCCGCGGAGAAAAGCACGTCGGCGGTCACGACGCCGCCTCCGCGGAGAAAAGCACGTCGGCGGTCACGACGCCGCCTCCGCGGAGAAAAGCACGTCGGCGGTCATTCGTCGGTCCTTAGAACGCGGGCAGGATTCTGGAGCGAAGTCAAACGTAGAACTCGTCCATGGTGAAGCGCTTCGTGGCGCTCGCCACAACCCATACCTGCAGATTCCCGAATGCTGGACCGCCTGGGGTACGGGCGACAGCTCCGCAAGATCGCCGTGAACCGTGGCGAGGCGGAACCAGCACAACTTCGCTACCCACGTACACAGTGACCTTCACCGATGATCGCCGTGCACCGCGCCGCGGCGGGCTGCTGCGACAACGCATCCCAGACGTGCCCGGCGATCATTGGCAACCGCGAGCTCACGGCGCGGACCTGGCGCCGCCCGTTCCGGGTGATCCCGACCAGCCGAACAACTGGCGAGTGGGGCTTTCGGTTTGTTCGGCTCGCCGGGATCTCCAGGGCGTCACCCCGGGTGAAACAGGTTCTGGGTGTGCTCAAGCCCGTGCATGATGATCGACTCGACGATGTCGGCGCTACGGTCGACCAGGAACTCGAGCTCCTTGCGCTCGGCCGCGGTGAAGTCGGAGAGCACATAGTCGGCGGGGTCCTGCCGACCGGACGGACGCCCGATGCCGAACCTGACCCGGTGGTAGTCCTTCGTGGACAGTGACTGGGACATCGACCGAAGCCCGTTATGGCCACCCTCGCCGCCGCCGAACTTCGCCCGCAGCACCGCGTACGGGAGGTCGAGCTCGTCGTGCACTGCGATGATCCGCTCAGCCGGGATCTTGTAGAAGTTGGCCATCGCGACCACTGGCCCACCCGAGAGGTTCATGTACGTCATCGGCTTCACCAGCACGACGGCGGGCGCGTCCACGCCGGCGCCGAAGCGAGCCTCCGCTACGTCGGCGACGGCACGGCGATGCCGGCCGAACCGTGACCCGGTTCGGCCGGCGAGCAGATCGGCGACGAGAAACCCGACGTTGTGGCGGTTGCGCTCATACTCCCGCCCCGGGTTGCCGAGGCCGGCGACCAGCCACATGCCGCGCTGCTCAGGCAGCTGCCTCGGCCGGAGCCTCGGCCGGTGCTTCGGTGGCGCCCTCGGTCGCGGCCGCCGCGCCGGCGGCCTCCTCGCCCTCGGCCTCCTCGGCCTCCTCCTCGGGGACGACTCCTTCGAGCTGCTCGGCGGTCGGCGCTACCGACACCACCGCAATGATCAGCTCGGGGTCGGCGGCAAGCTCCACACCGGACGGAAGCGTGACGCTGCCCGCGGTGACATGCGAGCCGGCCTCGAGACCGTCCAGCGAGGCATCCAGGTGGTCGGGCAGGTTCAGCGCATCGGCGGTGACGGACAGCCGGTCGTGCTCGGTGACGACGAGGGTGCCCTTGGCCGCCTCACCGATCAGGTGCACCGGCACCTCGACCGTGACCCGCTCGCCGTGTCGCACGATCAGCAGGTCGACGTGCTCGAAGATGTCCTTCAGCACGTCGCGCTGGATCGCCTTCGGCAGAGCGAGTGTCTCCGTCCCGTCGCTGAGGGAGATATTAAAGATCTGGTTGATGCCACCGTGGCGGATCGCGGCGGCGAACTCCCGCGCCGGCAGCGCGATGTGCCGCGGAGCCTCGCCATGTCCGTACAGCACAGCGGGCACCTTCCCCGCGCGGCGGGTACGGCGTGCGCCGCCCTTGCCGAACTCGGTGCGGGGCTCGGCACTGATCTTGACCTCGGACACGGGAGTACTCCTGATGTGATCTGATGCGGGTCTCTGCGTGGCGACGCATCGACTGTCGTGACGGTTCGTGTCGTGACGGTTAGGTCGTGACGGTTAGGTCGAACTCACTGGCTTCGGTGCCCGGACGAGGGTGCGACGGAATAGGTCCGGAGCACCGCGCCGATCACAGCAGCCGACCCGCTCGACGTCCGAACAGGCGGTGCCCTCGCCGTGGCAACGCGCTCAGCTTACCGGACACGTCGGGGCGCCTTTACGCCGTCCCCGGCCACGATGTCCACTGCCGACTCGGTGCCCGCGCCGAGTAGCCGAAGGTCAGCTGAGCCCACCGAACAACGTGGTCACCGAGCCGTCTTCGAAGACCTCCCGGATCGCCCGCGCCAGCAGGGGTGCGATCGAGAGCACGGTGATCTTGTCGAGTCGCGACTCCGGCGCGATCGGCAGCGTGTTGGTGACTACCACCTCGCTGATCTTGCTGACGCTCAGCCGCTCGGCGGCCGGATGGGAGAGGACCGCGTGAGTGGCCGCCACGATCACGTCCGCCGCGCCCGCGTGCCACAGCACCTCGGCCGCGCTACAGATGGTGCCCCCAGTGTCGATCATGTCATCGACGATCAGGCAGACCCGCCCGTCGACATCGCCGACGACGCGATTGGCCACTACCTCGTTGGGTAAGAACGGGTCCCGCGACTTGTGGATGAATGCCAGTGGCGAGCCACCCAGTCGATCGGTCCAGCGCTCCGCCACCCGGACCCGTCCCGAGTCGGGTGCGACGACCGCCATCGACCTACCGGCGTACCGGCTCTCGATGTACCCGGCCAAGACGTCCATCGCGAACAAGTGGTCTACCGGGCCGTCGAAAAAGCCCTGGATCTGCGCGGTGTGCAGGTCCACAGTGAGGATCCGGTTCGCGCCCGCGGTCTTGAACAGGTCGGCCATCAGCCGGGCCGAGATCGGTTCCCGACCGCGGTGCTTCTTGTCCTGGCGCGCGTACGGATAAAACGGCATGACCACCGTGATCCGCTTCGCCGACCCACGTTTGAGCGCATCGACCATGATCAGGGTCTCCATGACCCACGTGTTGATCGGTGTCGCCATCGACTGGATCACGAACGCGTCGCTGCCGCGAACTGACTCCTGGTAGCGAACGAACAGCTCACCCGAGGCGAACTCGTAGATCTCGGTCGGAGTGGGCTCGACGCCGAGCTCCTTGCCGATCTCACTGGCGAGCTCCGGAAACGCTCGGCCCGAAAAGAGCATGAGGGTCTTGCGGTTTTCGACCCGGATGCCACTCATGCCCTTCCTCCTACTTCGCTCGCTCGCGCTGCGCAAGCGGCAACGCCACCCTCGCGGGATCAGGCGTCGCTGTCGCCGTTGTCCGCCGCCTGCTCCGGTTCTATCTCCTGCGCCGCGAGGGCGGAGGAGGCGGCATCCGCTGCCTTGGTGCCAGGTCGCCGCCGCTGCACCCAACCATCAATGTTGCGCTGCTGTGCTCGTGCCACACCAAGCGCGCCCGGCGGTACGTCTTTGGTGATCACGCTACCCGCGGCGGTGTAGGCGCCATCAGCGACCGTGACCGGTGCCACCAGCATGGTGTCGCAACCGGTCCGGACGTGGGATCCGATGACCGTACGGTGCTTCTCGACGCCGTCATAGTTGACCACGACATTGGCCGCGCCGATGTTGGTCTCTTCGCCGATCGTCGCATCGCCGACGTAGGACAGGTGCGGGATCTTCGTACCGGCGCCGACCTGGGAGTTCTTGACCTCGACGAACGTACCGACCTTGGCCCGTTCCGACAGCTCGGTGCCGGGACGCAGGTAGGCGTACGGTCCGACCGACGCCCGGGGCCCGACAGACGCCTGCACCGCATGCGCGCGGATCACGCTGGCGCCATCGCCGACACGGACATCGATCAACGTGCTGTCCGGGCCGACCACGGCCCGGTTGCCGATCGCGGTGCTGCCGCGCAGCTGGGTGTTCGGCTCGATCACGGTGTCCTGGCCGAGGGTCACGTCGACGTCGATCCAGGTGGTGTCCGGATCGATGATCGTCACGCCCTCCCGCATCCAGCTCAGGTTGATGCGATCCCGGAGGATGGCGCGCAGCTCCGCGAGCTCGACCCGGTCGTTGCAGCCGAGCACCTCCGTCGGGTCGCCGGTCGCGTACGCCACGACGCTGCGATCGGCGTCCACGAGCAGGCTGATGACGTCGGTGAGGTACTCCTCGCCCTGATCGTTCTGGGTGGTGAGCTTGCTCAGCGCCTGAGCCAACAGCGCGGCTTCGAAGGCGTAGACGCCAGCGTTGATCTCCGTCACGACGCGTTGGTCCGGGGTCGCGTCCCGCTCCTCGACGATGGCGTCCACGGCGCCGGTCAGCGGATCGCGGATCACTCGACCCAGGCCGTACGGGTTCTCCACGTCCGCGGTCAGGATCGTGGCTGCCGCGCCGGCCGCCTCGTGCGCGTCGACCAGCGAGCTGAGGGTGCCCGGCCGCAGCAAGGGCACGTCGCCGTTGACGACGACCACCGTCCCGACCGAGGGGCCGTAAGCCTCCAGCGCCAGCCTCGCGGCGTGGCCGGTGCCCAGCTGCTTGGACTGCAGCACGGTCACTGCGTCGGGAGCGATCTCGCTGAGATGGGCGGTCAGCTGGTCCGCGCCGTGGCCGACGACAACGATCCGCCGGCTCGGGTGTAGCGATGTGGTGGCGGCGAGGACGTGCCCGAGCAGGCTGCGACCGAGCAGCGGATGCAGCATCTTCGGCACCGCCGACTTCATCCGCTTGCCCTCGCCGGCAGCGAGGATGATCACCGTCCGCTCGTCAGTCACCGATCCACGCCTCCCTCTGTTCGCGCAGGCCGCCCGTTCACGCGGAGCCCGGGGGTCCGGGCCCGTTGCGATCGACACCGTACCCGGCCATGCCGAAGGACCTCATGCTAGCCAGGACCGCGGGGCGGCGCTGATCACAGTCGGGCAATACGCTCGGCCAGTGGGCATCTCCAGGCGGACGCTGATCACGGGATCGGCCATCCTCGGCGGCGCCGGCGGGCTCGGCCTCTGGAGTCTGCTCGCCGACGCGCGGCTGGTACCTGGTCGGAGCGTGGTCGACACGGTCCTGGGCCGGTGCGACATTGTCTCCGAACCGGCCGAGGCAGAACCCGGTCGGCTGCTGCGGGCCTCGTTCTTCTCTGCCCGGCGCAAGCAAACGGTCCGCTACGTGGTGGCCTACCCACCCAACGTGCCCGCCGGTGCACGCCTGCCGGTGTGCCTGTTCCTGCACGGTCATGGCGGCGACGCGAGCGATCTCGAGGCATTCGGCTACCACCGGATGTTGGCGGGAGCGACGGTGGCCGGAGTTCCGCCGTTCGTCCTCGCCGCCGTCGACGGTGGCGACGGGTACTGGCACCCGCGAGCCGATGGCGACGACCCGCTGCACATGCTTCTGGATGACCTTCCGGTGGTGCTCGCCCAACATGGGCTGCCGGTGGCCACGATGGCCGTACTGGGGATCTCCATGGGTGGCTTCGGCGCTCTGCTCGCGCTCTCGGAGGCACCCACACGATTCGTGGCTGCCGGCGCCAGCGGCCCTGCGTTCTGGTTCTCCTTCGACGAAGCGCAGGACGCAAACCCTGGCGCCTTCGACTCCGCCGAGGACTGGCACACCTGGGGTGACCTGCGCCCGCGCACCCAACAGCTGGCCGGGCACGCGGTACGGATCGACTGCGGGGCGGCGGATCCGTTCGAGCCGAACCTGCGCACCCTGCGGGAGCAGTTGCCGGACCCGTCCGTGGTCAACATCTCGAAGGGGTGCCACGACGGCGCCTTCTACCGCTCGGTCGCGCCGGCGCAGCTCAAGCTGATCGGCGAGGCCCTGGCGGCGCCTCCGCCTCCCGCTTGACCGGCTCAAGATCCCCGTGATCATAGCCAGGAACACCGACAAACGGGTCGACCATGCATGCGGGACATGATCTGCACGAAGGGGGAGAAGCTGGGACGTCTGGACTCGAACCAGAACCTTCCGGATTCAAAGTCCGGCGGGCTGCCAATTACCCCACGTCCCACTGCTAACAACGCCGGCTCTCAGCCTAGCGGCTGCCACCACCCGGATTGAGATCGCGACGGGCGGGGACAGCCGTGTTCGTCGCGTCACTGAATTGGCTACTCAACAGCCGCTTACGCCGCTGGCGGCCAAAAGCTACGGTAACGTAGGCGTAACTAATCCCCGGGTCTCGGTCCTGAAGAAGGTGCCCATGTCCACTGCCGTCGTTGAACCGGCCGCCACCGACCCGGCCGGGCCCACGCTCAAGCCGCTGACCACCGGCAAGCAGCCCGCCGGCATTCTGATCGCGCTGTGGCTGTTCGTGACGCTCCCCTTCATCGCCCTGGTGGCCGCGGTGCCGGTCATGTGGGGCTGGGGCCTCAACTGGATCGATGTCGTCCTGTTCGTGATCTTCTACAGCATCGGCGGCTTCGGCATCGGCGTGGGCTTCCACCGGCACCTCACGCACGGCTCGTTCAAGGCCAAGCGCGCGCTGCGCATCGCCCTTACCGTGGCCGGGAGCATGGCGATCGAGGGCTCCCCGACGCAGTGGGTCGCCGACCACCGCCGGCACCACCAGTTCAGTGACGTGGAGGGTGACCCGCACTCGCCGTGGCGCTACGGCGCCACGTTCTGGGGCCTGACCAAGGGACTGTTGTACTCCCACGTCGGCTGGCTGTTCCACCGGGAGTTGTCCAACCAGCAGCGGTTCGCGCCGGACCTGGTGGCAGACAAGGACATGCAACGTCTGGACCGGCTGTTCCCGGCGTTCGTGGCCACCTCGGTCCTGCTCCCGGGCATCATCGGCGGATTGGTCACCTGGTCGTGGACCGGCGCGCTGTCCGCGCTGTTCTGGGCCGGGGTCGTCCGCATCGGTCTGCTGCACCACGTGACCTGGTCGATCAACTCGGTCTGCCATGTGTACGGGGAGCGGCCCTTCGACAGCCGGGACAAGGCCACCAACTTCTGGCCGCTAGCGATCTTGTCGTTCGGCGAGAACTGGCACAATCTTCACCACGCCGATCCGACGTGTGCTCGCCACGGTGTGCTTCGTGGTCAGATCGACATGAATGCGCGACTGATCTGGATCTTCGAGAAACTTGGTTGGGTCTCGAATGTCCGGTGGCCGAAGCTTGACCGGCTTCAGGGCAAGATGATTGAGCCAGACAAGACAACAATGGGGACCGCGACCCGCTGAGCCGTTGGCGCGGCGGGGGTCATACACCAGGGACGGGACGGCAGCAGGGTGACGCAGACCGACCGCCCCGACGACCCACACGGCGACGACCTCAGCCGGGCGACCGCGACCCATGCGGCGGAGTCCGCCATACCAGCGCTAGCCAGGCCGATAGCGGCGCCACCGTCCGCCAAGGTCCGGATGTCGTCGGCGCAGCGGCGTGAGCAGCTCATCGCGGTGGGCCGACGGATCTTCGCCGAGAAGGGCCTGGACGCCACCTCGGTGGAAGAGGTCGCGTCCCGGGCCAAGGTCTCCAAGCCAGTCGTGTACGAGCATTTCGGCGGCAAGGAGGGCCTGTACGCGGTCGTCGTGGACCGCGAGGTACGGGCCCTGCTCGACCGGATCACCACCGCGCTCACCGGTGGTCACCCGCGCGAGCTGCTTGAGCAGGCCGCGCTGGCGCTGCTCGACTACATCGAGGAGGAGACCGACGGATTCCGGGTTCTGGTCCGGGAATCGCCGGTGGGCTCCGCGACGGGCAACTTCTCGTCCGTACTCAACGATGTCGCGCATCAGGTCGAGTACGTCCTCGCGCGCGAGTTCAAGACCCGCGGGTACGACGGCAAGCTCGCCGAGCTCTACTCGCAGGCGCTGGTGGGCATGGTCGCCCTGACCGGGCGCTGGTGGCTGGAGGTGCGCAAGCCGCGCCGCGAGACGGTCGCGGCTCACCTGGTCAACATCGCCTGGAACGGCCTGTCACACCTGGAACCCAAGCCAAGCCTCAGCACCCGCAAGGCTCGCTGAGGCTCGAAGCCTTCTCCGCTCAAGCAACGGTCTCCTGGCCCCGCGGCGGGTTCGAAGCGGTCAGTGGTCGGCCTGGTTCGGGCTCCACGCGATGCAGGCCGTGGCGGAAGGTCTTCCTCCTTCCGGATGTCTTCGGCCGTACCGGTCTTGCCGTACAGCGCGGCGGTGAACAGGACCAGACCGATCACGAACGAGACGACGCAGGTCGACATCGTGAAGCCGAGGAAGTTCAGATCGGTCTGCATCAGCACCATCATGGCCATGCCGGCGACCAGGAAGACGAACGCGGCGATCATGTTGGTCCACTCGTCCACCTTGCGGCCGATGAACGCCGCAGCCGAGCACGATCGCACCCACCACGATGGACAGGATCGCGAACGCCATGTTCGCCCGCAGGCCGAGTACCCACGGCAGTGCGTCCTGCTCGAACGCAGGCAGCCCCCGAGTCTTGATCACGCCCACTGTTCCGAACACGATCAGATAGACGCCGATCAGGGCGGCGAGCACGCGGTAGAACGGCTGCAACGGGTGGTTGATGGGGATGTGAGCCATGCCTCATTCTCGGCTCACAACCGGGGTTCGCGCGCGACGACGGGCCGATTCGCGCCAATAGGTGCTACTCCGCTGTCTGTGGCTTCGAGGTGACCGGGCCGGACAGGCCGTACATGCCGGCGGTGAACAGCAGCAGGCCGATCGAGAAAGAGACGATCACCGTGGGCATCGAGAAATTGAGCACGTTCAGCTCGGTGTGCATCAACGCCAGCAATGCCGTGCCGACCGTCATGAAACCGACGCCACCCCAGAGGTTCACCACGCGGTCGACGTTGCGACCCACGAACCACGCGAGCAGAATCACTACCCCGGCGCCGATCGACATCAGCGCGAACGCCAGATTGGTTCGGAGCCCGAGCACTACCAGGTCGGTGCGGTCGAACATCGGCGCTCCGATGGCCCGCGCGGTGCCGACCAGAGCCGAAGACCAGAACGTACAGTCCGGAAATGGCGGCCAGCGCGCGATAGAACGGCCGCCACGGGTGGTTGACCGGGTAGTGCGACATGACTGTCCTTCACGAGTTGGAACGGGTCGGGACAACATTGCTTACCGAACCGCCTGGGACTGTAACGACCCGCCCCGGCCAATGTGATCAACCCGTCCGGTCGGCCAACTCGAGCCACTCCGTCTCGGTGCGCTCCCGTTCGGTCTGTACGGCGCGCAGTTCGGCGTCGAGCGCGGTGACCTTCTCGTAGTCGGTGGCGTGGCCCGCCAGTTGGTCGTGCAGCTGCACCTCGCGCTGCTCCAGCTTGCCGATCTGCCGCTCCAGCCGGGCCAGCTCCCTTTTCGCGGCCCGAGCATCCGTTGCGCTGACCCCGGAGTCGGCCACCGGCGCGGCCGTCCCGATTGGACTCAGCTCCGCCGTATGCGGCATCGTCCCGACCGTTCGCAGATACTCCTCGATCCCGCCGGGGAGGTGAGTGAGCCGTCCGTCGCCGTAGAGGGCGTACACCGTGTCGCACACGCGCTCCACGAGGTACCGGTCATGCGAGGCGATCACCATTGCGCCGGGCCACGTGTCGAGCAGATCCTCGAGCGACGCCAAGGTGTCGGTATCGAGGTCGTTGGTGGGCTCGTCGAGCAACAGCACGTTCGGCTCGCCCGCGAGCAGGCGCAGCATCTGCAGCCGACGTCGCTCGCCGCCGGACAGATCCGACACGGGTGTCCACAATCGACGCTCGGTGAAGCCGAAGATCTCCGCGAGCTGCGCGGCCGAGAGCTCCCGGCCACCCAGGTTGACCCGCCGTGCCACCTCCTCGACCGCTTCGAGCACCCGCGACGACCCGGGCAGCTCAGCCAACTCCTGCGACAGAAATGCCGTTCGTACGGTCGAACCGATTCGCAGTTCACCCCCATCGAGCGACTGGGTACCGGCGAGAACCCGGAGCAGGGTCGACTTGCCAGCCCCGTTTCCCCCGACAATGCCGATCCGGTCGCCCGGTCCGACCATCCAGTCCACATTGGATAGAAGCGTGCGGCTACCAAGCCGTACGGTCGCATCAGACAGCGAGTAGACCTGCTTGCCAAGCCTGGCCGTCGCTAGCCGCCGCAGTGAAGCCGTGTCGCGGGGGGCCGGCACGTCGGCGATGAGGGCGTTCGCGGCGTCGATGCGGAACTTCGGCTTGGAGGTACGGGCCGGCGGACCACGCCGAAGCCATGCGATCTCTTTGCGGAGCAGGTTCTGCCGCCGCGCCTCGACGTTCGCGGCAACCCGGGCCCGCTCGGCCCGGGCGAGCACCCAGGCCGCATACCCGCCGTCGTACGGCCGCACCGTCTGGTCCTCTACCTCCCAGGTCCGGTCGCAGACCTCGTCGAGGAACCACCGATCGTGCGTGACCACGACCAGCGCACCGCCGCGGCTGGTCAAGTGCGCGGCGAGCCAGTCGATGCCCGCGATGTCCAGGTGATTGGTGGGCTCATCGAGGACGAGCACATCGGTCGTACGGACCAGCAGCGCCGCCAGTGCGACCCGCCGCCGCTCGCCTCCGGACATCGGGCCAACCGGCATGTCCAGGCCCAGGCCCGGCAGGCCGAGTCCAGATAGGACGGTACGGACGCCGGCGTCACCGGCCCACTCGTGCTCAGCGGCGAAGGCGGCGGGAAGCCAGGCGTGGCCGACCACGATGTCGCGGACCGTGTCCGTCGGGGTGAGGTCGAGCGTCTGCGGAAGGCTCAGCGCCCGAAGATCGCGGCGGTGGGTGACCCGGCCCGTATCCGGCTCCTCGGCCTTGGTCAACATCCGCAGCAGGGTGGACTTGCCGGTGCCGTTGAGGCCAACCACGCCGACCCGGTCGGAGTCACCAAGGCCCAGGGACACCTCCGTCAGCAGCGGGCCGGCCGAGCCGTACCCCTTGCTCACCCGGTCCAGGCTGATCACGTTGGCCACGAGCGTCGAGGGTACGCCGCCTCGGAGTCGGGGTTGCACGGCCGGCGATGTTGGTCACCGTCGACCCGGTCGCTGCTGATCCTCGCGGCGTACGCCGCTACGCAGCGGGGCGCCATCGACCATCAATCACGCACGTACCTCATCCTGAGCCTGGTCGGGTCCGCGGCCGCGAGGCCGGACTACACCTGCAATGGGGATTCCTGCTCCCCGAGGCGGTGCGGGCGGTGGGCTCGGCCGTCGGCCGCGGGGGCACAAGGCCAGCCATTTCCGGTCGTACGATCTGCGGGTGCCCGACATCTACGTGACACTGAACGCGCGGTTGCGACCGCTCGACCGGGGTGCGCACTTCGAGGATCCGTTAATTGAGATCCTGGAGAAGCGCAAGATCAAGGCGGAAATCACCGGCGGCGGGACGCTGCTAGGGCCTGGGCGGGAACCGTCCAATTGCGACATTGTCCTCGAGATCAAGGGTGACGGGCCGAGCGCCCTGCACGTCATCATTGAGGCCCTTGAGGGCCTGGGCGCGCCGGTCGGTTCCAAAGCCCGGGTGGCGGACGGCGAAGCGGTGCCATTCGGAACCGCCGAAGGTCTTGGCATCTACCTGAACGGTACCGATCTGCCCGATGAGGTCTACTCGACCAACGACGTGAACGAGCTCCTCACCAAGCTGCACGAGCGGCTCGGTCCGGCTGGCCGCATGCTCTCGTACTGGGAAGGCCCGACGGAGACAGCTCTCTATTTCTACGGCGCGTCGGCACAGGGGATGCGCGCCGCGATGGCGGACGTGCTGGCGTCACATCCACTCGCCCATTCCTGCCGGGTCGAGAAGCTGACACCCGGTACCTCCGCCTGATTCGCATCGCGCGACCCGTCCTCCCGCGGCGTGATCGTCGGCGAATGCTGAGGCGATGGCCGCACGATCGTGCGGCCGGATCATGCTATGGCCCGCAAAACCCCCATGTCGAGATCTCTGGCCGCACGATCGTGCGGCTCGCTGCTCGACTCGGTCGCGTTCGGGCAGTAGACTGCCGGAAACCGCACGTACGTGCGGCTCGCAAAGTGGAGTTAGCGATGGTCGGGAGCAGATCAGAGTTCGCTGAAGCCGTCAGGCTGCGACGGCTGCACCTCAGGCTGCGCCAGGACGAGCTGGCCGATCTCGCTGGGGTATCGGAGCGTTTCGTCTACGCGCTCGAGAACGGGAAGCGGTCAGTGCAGCTAGACAAGGTGGTGGCCGTGCTGACGGCGCTTGGGCTCCACCTCGAGCTACACCGTGGCGGTTCACCGTGGGTGATGTCGCTCTCAAGTGAGGTGAGCGATGCAGCCCGCCAATAATGATCTTGAGCGACTACGCATGGTCGATGTGGCTGACGTGTTCAAGGCCGGGCGTCGGGCCGCGACGCTCACCCGCGCTCCGGCCGGCAACGAGTTCCGATACCTCGAGGAATGGGTTCGCAGCAAACGACCCGCAGTGGCGTCGACGCTACCGGTCTCACCAGCGCCGGTCGTCAGCCCCGGCGGTAGCCTGCCTCCATACTTCACCGGCCTTCTCCCGGAAGGCCGCCGACTAGGCGCCCTCCGACGGGCGGTGAAAACATCGGCCGATGACGAACTCTCGTTGCTGCTCGCCGTCGGTTCCGATGCGATCGGAGATGTTCAGGTCGTGCCCTCGGGCGTAGCACCTGAGGAGGTACCGGCCCACGTCCCCCTAGACGACATGGAATCAGTCCGTTTCAGGGACCTCCTCGATGAACTGGGCATCCGCGCACAACGCGCAGCGCTGCCTGGTGTTCAGGACAAGACCAGCGCAGCGATGATCAACCTACCGGTCGCCAAGGCCGGCGAGCGCTACATTCTGAAGCTCAATCCGATCAACGAATATCCTCACCTAGTGCAGAACGAAGCGTTCTTCTTGGGCGCGGCGGCAAAGTCCGGTCTTGAGGTTCCGTCTCACGAGCTGCTCACCGATGGTGAAGGCCAATCAGGATTGTTGATACGGCGCTTCGACAGGGCCACAGTGGACGGTGCCGTACACCTCTTGGCGGTCGAGGACGGCTGTCAAGCCGCTGGCCTTCCTCCGGCGGACAAGTACCGCATCAGCGCAGACCGTACGTTTGCGGCGCTCGCCGCGCAGTGCCAAGCCTCCGTTCTGGCCGGGAGGGAACTGATTCTCCAGCTTGCATTTGCCTATCTCATGGCGAACGGGGACGCGCATGCCAAGAACTTCTCGGTCGTGCAGGCTCTCGACGGTGAATGGCGCGTCTCACCGACGTACGACGTACCGTGCTCCTACCTGTACGGCGACAAGACTATGGCGCTGTCGATAGGCGATCGCCGCGGCGGTGATTTCAGAGCGGCTGATTTCGTCGGGCTCGGTGCACGACTAGGCGTTCCGGAGCGAGCGACGAGGCGCGTCTTGGACGAGCTGGTGGCGCGGGT
Organism: uncultured Actinomycetota bacterium; assembly: GCA_963773935.1. Lineage (GTDB taxonomy): Bacteria > Actinomycetota > Actinomycetes > Mycobacteriales > Micromonosporaceae > DATBGZ01. The sequence continues at coordinate 471,375 of CAVZCZ010000005.1, read as the reverse complement.
GGATCTCTGGCTCGATGATCTGGCAACACTCCCGTTTGACGCCGGCCAGATCCGAATGCTCCGACGCGTCATCGCACGCCGACGTGATCAGCTAACCCGGGCCGAACGACCCTGACAGCCGCCAAGACCGTCCAATTTCGACATAGAACGTACGGAGGAACGTAGTCGGGCGAGTGACGGTCGTCGAGGCGGGCACGGTGGTTAGCGGGCTGCCAAACCCACGAGTCCCGAAGGTCAGATGAGACGGGCGCCGGGGACCGGGCCGGTGGCAATGCGAGCGGCGTGACAGGTGCCGCTGTCGTTGAGCGCCGCGACGACCGAGCCGGCGCAGGCGGAGTCGGGGCAGAGGAAGACGCACGTCGGGCCGGAGCCGGAGACCATGCCGGCCAAGCTACCGGCGGCGGCGCCGGCGTCGAGGGTCCGCCGGATCGATGGCCGCAGCGACATCGCTGCCGGCTCGAGATCGTTGACCAGCCTCTCGGCGAGCACCGTCGCGTCACGCTGGCGCAGTGCCGCCAGGATCCCGTCGGTCGAGCCGGCCGACTTGGGCGCCTCGCCGGCATCGCGTAGCCGGTCCAACTCCTGGTACACGTCCGGCGTCGCCAAGCCACCATCGGCGATGGCGACCACCCAGTGCCAGGCGTGCCCAGGTGCCAGCACCGGACTGACCTGCTCCCCCCGGCCGGTGCCCAGCGCAGTGCCGCCCAGCACGAGGAATGGCACGTCCGATCCGAGCATCGCCGCCACCCCGGCCAGGTCCTCCCGGCTAAGGCCGGTGCCCCACAGGGCATCGCAGGCTACCAACGTCGCCGCGGCGTCGGCGCTGCCACCAGCCAAGCCGGCGGCGAGCGGAATCTGCTTGCGCAGGTGCAGTCGCGCGTGCGGCTCTCGGCCGGTGGCAGCGGCAAGCGTCTTGACCGCGCGGATGACGAGGTTGGTGTCGTCGAGGGCGAGCGCTCCGGCCCCTTCGCCGTCCATGGTGAGCGCGAGCATGTCCGCCGGTCGGGCGGTGATCTCGTCGAAGACACCGATCGCGTGATAGACAGTGGTCACCTCGTGGTAGCCGTCCGCCCGTAGCGGGCCCACACCGAGATGCAAATTAATCTTGGCCGGCACCCGAACCTTCACGGGCCCCATGGCCGCCAGTCGAGGACGGTCACCGTCCTCCCACAGGGGTTCGGTCACCGTGCCGCGTGCCGCGTGCTGGCCGCCGTCATCTCTCCACCATACCGGGGGCGCCGAGCCCGGCGCCGGCCACGGCGATGGCCGCGAACGCTCCGATGTCGAGTTCCTCACCGCGGGCGGTAGGCGCGACGCCAGCCCGTTCAAGGATCGCCGTGGCCGCCGCGGGACTGCCGGCCCAGTTCGACAGCGCCGACCGGAGCATCTTGCGCCGCTGGGCGAAGGCAGCGTCGATCACCCCGAACACGTCGACGCGGCTCACCGCCTCCGACGGGGCCGGCCGGCGGGTGAAGGCGACCAGACCGGACTCGACCCGCGGCACCGGCCAGAACACGCTCGCCGGCACCCGCCCCGCTTGCCGCGCCGAGGCGTACCAGGCCAGCTTCGCACTCGGGATACCGTACACTTTGGACCCCGGCGGCGCGGTGAGCCGGTCGGCGACCTCCTGTTGCACGAGCACCAGACCGCATCGCAGCGACGGCAGCTCGGCGAGCAGGTGCAGCACCACCGGCACGGCCACGTTGTACGGCAGGTTCGCCACTAACGCCGTTGGCGCGGGGTCGAGTTCGGTTCGAGCCAGTCCCAGCGCGTCCCGGGCGTGCACGCTCAGCCGTTCGGCAACCGCGGGCGCGTGCGTCGCGGCGGTCTCCGGCAGTTGAGCCGCCAGGGTCTGGTCGATCTCGACCGCGTGCACATGGGCCACCGCTGGGAGAAGTCCGAGCGTGAGCGAACCGAGCCCCGGGCCGACCTCCACCACAACATCATCGGGGGTGAGCTCGGCGGCGCGGACGATCCGGCGGACGGTGTTGGGGTCGTGCACGAAGTTCTGGCCAAGAGCCTTTGTCGGCCGTACCCCGAGCCGCTCGGCAAGCTGCCGGATGTCTGCCGGGCCGAGCAGTGTCCACATCCTCCCCCCTCCACCACCCTCCCCTCCTCTTCCCTCCCCCCTCCCTTACTCCCCCACAATCTCTCCCTTCTCCCTCGTCTTCGGTGCTACCACCACCACTACATACCCTCCCGACTATGAGCAGCCCAATACAACCGCCCCAGTCACCCCCTGCCAGCGCACCCGGCCGCCACGTTCGAGGTTCCAGCCCAGCGCATAGCGGCTGCCCATCTGGCTCAACGCTACCGAGATCCCGGTCGCGCGCCAGCTCGCCGCGTCATCCACGCGAACTCCGCTAACGAGAGCAGGTCGTCCACTGTGGCACGAGACCGCCACCGGGCTCGGGCCGGGCGTAGACTGCTCGGATCGGCGCCCATCGGCGTGCCCAACCGCGTCCCGGGATCGAAGCCAGAGCGGGACATGCCCGCCGTCGCGAACAGCCCGTCCCTTAGCGCTTGCTCGAACGAGCTGCCCGCAACAACGCCAAGGGCATAGCCGGCCAAGGCGTAGCCGGCGTTGCCATAGCGCCACGCCGCGCCCGGTCGGTACACCTGTCCATGCTGGACTGTCTCCCGACCGCCTGCGCGAGCGCATCCTCCGCGTCTCCATAGTCGGCCAGCTCTCGGCGGACGTCCGGCGAAGTCCAGACGTGTGGCTGAGTAGTGCCGCAGCGATATCCACGTGAGGCGCGCCAGTGCAGCGCAGGTCTGGCAGCAGGTCACGATCGCGCCGTCAAGGCGATTCCGCGTTCCTGCCAGAGCCTCACCGCGCGTCGCACCACCGGCTTCGTCAGCGATGCCACCGCAACTCGGCGTCGTCAACTACGACCGTGTCCCGTCGCGTGCCGTGCGCATCTCGCATCCCGCCCACTGAAGCCCGCTACGGCGCCGCCCGGCAGTGGCAGCCTCGACCAAGCCTCGATAGCCGACCGCCCCCAGTCATCGACGTCGGACGGTCATCGGCAGGCCACCCTTAGGCCGTAGCGTGGCATCGCCCTCTGGCCGCACGGGCGCGGCATCCACCATGGACAGATCAACTCGGGGCAGCAACGTGGCGAGCACAAGAAGGATCTCCATCTCGGCGAACCGGTTGCCGACACAGATCCGTGGTCCGTCACCGAAGGGAAAGTACGCCCCGCGGGCTGGAGTCCACCCAGCGGCGAAACGCTCCGGCCGGAACTCGTCCGGCGCCTCCCAGTGTCGCGGATCCCGGTGCGCCACCCAGGGGCTGAGCAATACATTCGCGCCGGCGGGGATCGCGAAGCCGCCAACGACGATGTCGCGCAGCGGGGATCGGTCGAACACCCAGGCCGGCGGGTAGAGCCGTAGCGTCTCCGCGACCACCTGGCCGAGCAGCGGCAGCCGCGGCAGGTCGGCCATCCCGACGGCACGCTCCCCGACCACGCCCGCGATCTCGGCGCGCACAGTGTCGGCGACGTGGCGATGGGTGGCCAACAGATAAAGCGCCCAGGTCAGTGCGGCGGCGCTGGTCTCGTGACCGGCGAAGAATATCGTCATCAGCTCATCGCGAACCTCCACATCGGAGAGTGCGGGTCCGCCATCGGCATCCGTGGCCAGGACGAGCATGGAGAGCAGGTCGTCGCCTGGCTTCCGGCGACGCCGGCGCATCAGTTCGTAGGCGAGCGCGTTGACCTCGCCCACCGTCCGGCGGCGCAGCCGGTTGCCCTTGGTGGGGATCCAGGCCGGAATCGGGAAGGCTCGACGCAGCACGACATTCAGCGACGAGGCGAAGGCGTGCACAGCGGAGACCAGGCGTTCGACATCCCGGTCCTCGTCCAGGTGGGCAGAGTCGCTTCCGATCCGAAACAGGGCCGAGCAGACAATGCGCAGCGTCAGGTCCTGCATCTCGCGCAGGACATCCACAGTGGAACCATCCGACCATGACTCGACCCGCGCGAGAGCAAGGGAGACCATCGTCTGTGCCTGCGCGGTGATGCTCCGCGTGTGCATCACCGGCTGCACGAGCCGGCGGTGGCGGCGATGATCGGCGCCCTCAAGGGTCACCAGGCCACGACCGAGGTGTCCGCCCAACGACTGCCGGGTTCGGTTCGACTTGCGCAGCTCACCGGCTCGCTTGGCGATCAGTTCGATGATGAGATCGCCGTCGGTGACGAGGTACATCGAGGCGGGGCCCACCCGCAGCCGGGTGATTCCGCCGTACTCGCGGCTCACGTCGAGCAGGGTTTGCGGCATGTCGCGTTGGACTTCCGCCAGGCTGCCGAGCAGCCAGTGCCCCTTCGGCCCGGGCGGTGGCGCCGCGCGTACGGCCGAGGTCACCGCCATGGTCCGAACACTCGCTCACCGTTGGCCGATATCGCGGCGCACATTGAGGCCAGGTCGGTGCCAGTGACCTCGGCCAATGCCCTGACGGTCAGCGGGATCAGGTACGAGCCGTTAGGGCGGCCCCGGTATGGCATCGCGGTCAGGAACGGGGCGTCGGTCTCCACCAGCATGGAGTCGGGCGGGGTCTGCGCCGCCGCCTCGCGCAAGTCCCGGGCGTTGGCGAACGTGACGGTGCCGGCGAAGCTGAGCAGGAACCCGCGCTTGAGGCACTCGACCGCGAACTCGGCGTCACCGGAGAAGCAGTGCATCACCACCCGGTCGGGCGCCCCCTCCTCGTCGAGGACGCGCAGCACCTCGGCGTGGGCGTCCCGATCGTGGATCATGAGGGTACGGTCGTACCGCTTCGCGATCGCGATGTGCTCGCGGAAGCTGCGCTCCTGCACGGCCCGGCCGTTCTCGGCCGTACGGAAATGGTCCAACCCGGTTTCGCCGATCGCCCGCACCCGCGGATGGGCGGCGAGCGCCTCGATCTCTCGCAATGCCTCGTCGAGGTCGGCCAGGCGGGGCGCCTCGTTCGGGTGCAAGGCCACCGTGGCGAGCACACCGGGATGCACCTCGGCCAGCCGGACGCCCCAATGCGAAGACCCGACGTCCACGCCGACCTGCACCAAGCGATCCACGCCGACCGCGTCGGCCGCCGCGATCTGACCTGCCGGATCTACACCGACGATGTCGAGGTGGGTGTGGCTGTCGAGCACCGGCGAGGGCAACGGCTCCGGCGCCGGCGGTGGGTCACCCTCGCGGCCGGCGCCCCGGCTGGATCGGGCCATGCCGGTCAGGATACGGTCACTCGCCGGTCGCGCCGTCGATGCGTTCCCGGATCAGGTCGGCGTGACCGTTGTGCCGGGCGTACTCCTCGATCATGTGCACATACACCCAGCGCAGGCTCATCTCCTTTTCTCGCCGGGGATGAACGAAAATGTGCTCCAGCGGCAGAGCCGCGGCGACCTCTCGGGACGCCTGGCATTCGGCCACGAAGGTGGCGTAGTCCGCCGCGGCGTCGGCGCCGGCGATGTCGTCGAAGTCGCCGTCCGGGCTCTCGTCGGTGCAGTAGATCGGGTTCTCCGGCAGGCCGGCCGACCGGACGGTGAACCACCAGCGCTCCACCTCCGCCATGTGCCGGATCAGCCCGAGTAGCGCCAGCTTCGAGGGCTCGACCGAGGCGGACTTCAACTGTTCCGCGGTCAGCCCGGCGCACTTGGACAGCAAGGTCTGGCGGTGCCAGTCCAGATAGCGATCGAGGACGGTGCGTTCATCGCCGACGTAAGCGAGTTCGATGCGGTCGATCTGGGGCGCGGTCCATGTCATGACGACCATCATGCCGCGACCGCCAGAAACCCGGCCGGGGAGCCATCCATTCACCTTGAATTCATCAACAGGGCGTTAACTCTCGATACGGTCCTGCGGTGGTGATGTTCCAGGACCCGCTCGGCGATCTCATGGAAGCGCCGGTCATCGCGGAGCCCGAGGAGCAGGCGCTGCTCGTGCCGGTCACCCCCGGCATGAGCTACGAGTCCGTTCAGAACCTAAGCCAGACGCCGCCGCGCGGAGCCGAGGCGGCGCAGGTCACCACGATCCGGCGCACCGCGACGATCCGCCCGGGCACCCGGATGATCAAATTGCTCGCCCCCCGCCAGCTGGGTGCGTATCTCAACGGTCGCCGACCCGCCGGATTCTGCTACCGCGAGTTCGACCTCACTGTTCTGCGCGGGTCCGCGGACCTGTCGCTGCTGCTCGCCGACTCGATGACGACCGACCGGAGCGCGAGCCCGGTCGTCTACGGGCTTCGGTGGCGCGCGATCGATCCAATCGACTACCACATTCCGTTCTCGGTCGAGGTCGGTGACCTGCCGGCGTACGGGGGTCTGACCGCGATCTCGCCGCACGACCGCCTCGGTCCGCCCGTGCTGGGCACCGGGTTCGCCCCCAGCCGCCAACACCTGGTCCCCGAGTTCGTGACCGCCGACCTCGCCGATCTACCCATGCCGTCGGGAACCTCCCTGGTCGCGTTCGGACCGGACGGCACGGAGATCAGCCTCTATCTCTACATACCGGAGCAGCGCGCCTGGACGCGCATGTTCGGGCCTGCGCACCGCCACCTGCTGAGCGGCCTGCCGGAGATCTCGATGGAGCAGGAGTACGTCCAGACCAACACCGAGCACGTGGGAGGGTCCACGTTGCTCGGTTGGTATCGGGACGAGACCTACGAGGCGATGGCGGATCCTCCGCACGAGTTCCGGGTGCTGGCGAAGGCGCGCGCGGCCCGGTATCCGGTCGAAGCCGTGGTCCGCCGCACCCGGTACGTCACCTGGCGCGGCGCCGCCTGCACCGTGGTGCGGACCGAGGGCGACTGGTGGCGGCTACGCCTTTGCCGGCCCGACCGCAGCTCCGCGTCCATGGTTGGGGCGCAGTGTGTCGAACGTGGCGTCTACGAGATGTGGGCGGCGGCGGGCGAGGCAGGCCCAGGCCGCGAGGTCGACCAGCCCTATCCCGCGGCCAACACCCAGATCCCGGAGCAACGGTCAGCTTAGCCAGCCAGCCTCGCCAGCTCCTCGTCCACAATGGATGGATCGAGCTTGCGGAACACCGGCTTCGGCGGCTGCAGCGCGCGACCCGCCTCAATCGGAACCGACTCCCAGCGCGCCCCCATCGTGTAGTCACCGGTGATCACCGGGTAACCCGCGCCACCGTCAAGGTCCTCCACGTCAACCAGCTCCGGCATCGGGGCGTGCACTCCGGTACCGCCAAGCAACTCGTGAATCTTCTGTGCGGAGTGGGGCAAGAACGGGGTCAACAGCGTGTTGCAGTCGCTGACCACCTGCAACGCCACGTGAAGAATGGTGCCGACCCGTTCCGGGTCGTCCTTGATCTTCCAGGGCGCCTGGTCGGAGAGGTACTTGTTCGCCTCCGCCACGACCTTCATCGCCTCGCCGATCGCGGCCTTGAGCCGGTGATGCTCAATGAGGTTGCCCACCTTGGCGAACGCGGCCTGGGCCGAGTCGAGCAGGACCCGGTCGTCGGCCAACAGGGCGTCGCCGGGCGGGATCTGACCGAAGTTCTTGGCCGCCATCGAGATCGACCGGTTGACCAGGTTGCCCCAGCCCGCTACGAGCTCGTCATTGTTACGGCGCAGGAACTCGGCCCAGGTGAAGTCAGTGTCCGTGGTCTCCGGGCCAGCCACCGCGACGTAGTACCGCAATGCGTCGGCGTCATACCGGGACAGGAAGTCCCGGACGTAGATCACGATGCGCCGGGACGAGGAGAATTTCTTGCCCTCCATCGTGAGGAACTCGCTCGACACCACTTCGGTAGGCAGGCCGAGCCTTCCGAACGGACCTGGCTCGCCGCCTTTGTCCCCCTCGCCGTTGTAGCCGATGAGCTCGGCCGGCCAGATTTGGGAATGGAACGCGATGTTGTCCTTACCCATGAAGTAGTACGACCTGTAGTCCGCGTCCTCTTGCCACCACTTGCGCCAGGCCTCGGGCGTGTCCCCGTACCGTCGCGCCCATTCGATCGAGGCAGATAGGTAGCCGATGACGGCGTCGAACCAGACGTAGAGCCGCTTGGTTGGGTTGTCCTCCCAGCCCTCCAGCGGTACCGGAATGCCCCAATCGATGTCCCGGGTCATCGCCCGCGGCCGGATGTCGGCGAGCAGGTTCAGTGAGAACTTGAGCACGTTGGGGCGCCAGTCCGACCGCGACTTGAGCCACTGCCCGAGCGTGTCGGCCAGCGCTGGCAGGTCGAGGAAGAAATGCTGGGTCTCGACGAACTCGGGCGTCTCGCCATTGATCTTGCTGCGCGGATTGATCAACTCCCACGGGTCGAGCTGGTTGCCGCAGTTGTCGCACTGGTCACCGCGGGCGCTGTCGTAGCCGCAGATCGGACAGGTGCCCTCGATGTATCGATCGGGCAGAGTCCGCCCCGTCGAGGGCGAGATGGCCCCCCGGGTGGTCTGCTCGATCATGTACCCGTTGCGGTGCAGGGTGCGGAACAGCTCCTGGGCGACCGCGTAGTGGTTGCGCGTGGTGGTACGGGTGAACAGATCGTACGAGAGTCCCAGCGCGACCAGGTCCTCGGCGATCAGCCGGTTGTAGCGGTCGGCCAGCTCACGTGCGCTGACCCCCTCCTTCTCCGCCTCGACGAGGATCGGCGTGCCGTGTTCGTCCGTACCCGAAACCATGAGCACCTCGTGCCCGGCCATCCGCATGTACCGGCTGAAGACATCGGAGGGGATGCCGAAGCCGGACACATGGCCGATGTGGCGGGGCCCGTTGGCGTACGGCCAGGCCACTGCGGCGAGGTAGGCACTCATGTCGACCAGCGTAGTGATCCGGTCATCGACGACGCGACCGGATACTCTGCGGCCCCCTGCGCTCAGCGGTGGCGGAGCACGGCCTCGTAGACCTCCCGGCGCGGGCGGCCGCGGGATTTGGCAACGGAGGCGATGGCCTCCTTCCGGGGCATGCCGTCGGCCTCGGCCGCCGCAACCAGCCCGGCGAGGTCGGCCTCGGAGAGTTCGACCAGCATCGCTGGAGCACCTGCGATGACCAGGGTGATCTCGCCCCGGACCGGCGACTCGTTAGCCCAGCCGGCGAGCTGGCCGAGGGCATCCCGCAGGACCTCTTCGTAGGTCTTGGTCAGCTCGCGGCAGACCGCGGCCGGGCGCTCCGGGCCGAACGCCGCCACCGCGTCGACCAGCGTCTCGGCCAGCCGGTGCGGCGCCTCGAAGAACACCAGGGTGCGTTCCTCGGCGGCCAGCGCCGCCAGCCGGGACCGGCGCTCGCCGCCGCGCCGGGGCAGAAAGCCCTCGAAGCAGAACCGGTCGCACGGCAGCCCGGACACGGCCAGTGCCGTGGTGACCGCGGACGGGCCCGGTGCGGCACTGACCGGCAGCCCGGCCTCGATCGCCGCCCGGACCAGCCGGTATCCCGGATCGGAGACACTGGGCATGCCGCCGTCGGTGACCAGCGCGACCCGGGCGCCGTCGCGCGCGGCCTGGATCAGCTCGGCCGTACGGCGGTCCTCGTTGCCCTCGAAATAGGACACCACGCGTCCGGACACGGTGATGCCAAGGTCGCTCGCAAGCCGGTGCAGCCGGCGGGTGTCTTCGGCCGCCACGACGTCGGCCCGGGCCAGTTCCTCGCGGAGCCGGGCCGAGGCGTCACCGACGTTGCCCAACGGCGCGCCGAGCAGCATTACGTAACCGCCTGAGCTCGCTGGCGCTCGCTCCTCGCGCTTCGCCGCACCACGCTCGGATTTCACAGCGGACTCCGATCGATGCACCGTGCCGGCCGGTCGGCGACGGCTACGCACGCAGCCTACGATCGCGGGGTGAGTGTGGACGTCGACACCGGGCCACAAGACTCCGGGCCAGGCCCGGAGGATGGTCCGCCGCGATCACAGTCGCGCGACGTCCCGCCCGCCGTCCGGCGCCGACTCGAGCCGTTGAAGTCCCGCGACTGGTGGTCCTGGGCCGCGGCGCTCTGGGTGGTCGCGATCGCCGCGATCCTGCGCTTTGTCAACCTTCCGTTCCCGAGCTCGCAGGTTTTCGACGAGGTCTACTACGCCACCGAGGGTCAGGAACTGCTCGATCACGGCGTTGAGTGGCGCACCAACACCGACTCCGCCGGCAACATCCTCGGCTCAAACGCCGACTTCGTCGTCCACCCGCCACTCGGTAAATGGATCATCGGGCTCGGCATCTGGCTGACCGACAACAACTCGTTCGGGTGGCGGCTGATGCCGGCCGTGTTCGGGGTGCTGTCGGTGCTGATCCTGACCCGGACCGCCCGGCGCATGTTCCGCTCGACCGTTCTCGGCTGCACCGCGGGGCTCCTGATGGCGCTGGACGGCATGCACTTCGTGCTGTCCCGCACGGCCATCCTCGACATCTTCGTGATGTTCTTCGTGCTCGCGGCCTTCGCCTGCATCGTGCTCGACCGCGACCATCGCCGAGCCCGCTGGCTACGCGAGATCCAGCTGGGCCTCGACCCGACGCTGCCCGGCCGGCCCGGCCGCCCACGTGGTGGCTGGGCCGCGGTGCCCTGGTGGCGACTGGCGGCCGGAGTCATGCTCGGCGCCGGTTGCGGCGTCAAGTGGAGCGTCATCTTCTTCGTCCCGGTCTTCGTCGCGCTGATCTACTTCTGGGAGGTCGGGATCCGCAAGACCGTGGGCGCCCCGCACCCGTGGCGGGACGCGCTGCTCGATGAGGTCGGCTGGATCCTCGCGATGTTCGCCCTCATCGCGCTCACCTACCTGGCGACGTGGACCGGCTGGTTCCTCAGCGACGACGGCTGGAAACGGCACTACCTGCGCAATGAAAAGGGCGAGGCGGAGCTACCGGTCTTCGGCGCGCTCTACAACCTGTGGGCATACCACGTGGACGTGTTGAACTTCCATACCCACCTCACCTCGCCGCACCAGTACCAGTCCTGGCCATGGCAGTGGCTGCTGCTGGGCCGGCCGGTGGCCTTCTACTGGAGCAGTGATCCCAACTGCGGCGAGGCCAACTGTGCCGCGGAGATCCTGCTGTTGGGCACCCCGGTGCTGTGGTGGTCTTTCATCCCGGCTCTGATCGCCACCGCCTGGTTCGGCATCAGCCGGCGGGACTGGCGCGCGGCCGCGATCGGCGCGGGCGTCGCTGCCGGCATCCTGCCGTGGTTCTACTACCAGATCGAACAGCGCACGATGTTCTATTTCTACGCGCTGCCGGCCGAGCCGTTCCTGGTGCTGGCCGTGACGTACGTGCTCGGCTGTCTCATCGTCGGTCCCGGCGTGGGCCGGTTCGGGGCGGGCAAGGTACGGCTGAGCCTGACCCTGCCCGCCGACGACCGCCGCCTCTACGGGACGATCTTCGCGGGCGCATTCGTGCTTCTGGTCGCCGTGTGCTTCTGGATCTACTACCCCATCTATGTCGGTGAGTCGATCCCGTATAACGAGTGGTTCCGCAGGATGCTCCTCGGTAACCGCTGGATCTAAGATCCTCTATTTGGCGTCGGCCGCTGGCGACCGTACCGACACCTCGGTTCGCGTTATCGTGGCGATGTCGACCATCGCGAATGCGCGCGACCGCTCGGCTGGCGTGAACGGCGCCGCGGGCCGGGTCAGCAGGTAGCCGCCGCCGGCCGGGTCAGCTAGCCAGAGCTGGGCCGAGTCGTCCTCATGGGCGTCCGGCTCCTCGGCCCGCCACCCCAGCTGGGCGCCGGGAAGCAGACTGGTGAGTACCGCCGCCAACTCGTTCGGGCTACGGATCAGCCGGGTCGCGAGCCATAGCGCGCGGGTGGGGGCATCGACGAGCGCCTGCGCGTCGGCCGGGGTGACCCTCGGCGCTCGTGCGCCGCCGTCGACCACGGCCGAGGACAGGTCGGTCGCGGTAAGGACCGGCGACGCCGCGACGAGCAGCTCATCGACCGGACCATCCGAGGTCAGATGCACCTGGACCGACAGGATGTTGATCGCGCGGCGGGCCAGGCTCGCGGCGAGGATGGCCAGCCGCCCTGGGGTGTCCTCAACCGTGGCCCGGACGTTCCACAGCCGTACGGCTCCGCGCACCGGCTCGTGCTCCGAGGCCTCCGCGGCCAGACGTGGTTCGGTGCTGATCGACCTGAGCGTCGCCAGCAGAAGATCTGCGGTGGCCCGGTTGCCCGCGATCGGGATGTCCCAGAAGACCGCCAGCCGGGTCAACGCGCGGGTGGTGTTGTCGCCCGGACGGAGCTCGATCGGATCGCTGAACGCCACCATGGCGTCGATGTCACCAGCCGCGGCCAGGCCCGCTGTCGCGGTCGGCCCGACCGTACCGGAGCGCAGCGACTCGCTGCTCAGCCCGACGTTCTCGGCCAGCAGTCGGCCGATGCCGGCCGGAGCCAACAGGCGCAGAGTCGTGAGCGCGGCACGGTTGACGTCGGCCCAGGCGAGCAGGTCGGCGCGGCGCGGGCCCTCGGCAGTGAGGGCCAGCGCCGGCCGCCGGGTGGTCGGATGCGCTCCCGCCACCACGTCCTGAGGCTGGGCGGACCCGCCGACCTGATGTACAACCTGCGCGAGTCGGCCGGACGGGGCGTCCATCTCCTGAGCCACGGTAACCACCCTCCTACGGGATCGACCAGTCGGCCCGAGCCTGCCGTCCTCGAGTTTCCGCAGCGTTGCACCGACGTGTACGGGTGGTTCACGGTGCAAGGAAGAGGTCGCGACCGCCGTCGACCTGCCGTCACACGTCGATTGCGCCCGCCGGTACGCCCGATCGACAGGTCACCGTCATGCCGATGTGGACGTCGCGTTGACGAAGCTCGAGGGATGCGCTGCTCGCCGGCCCTGAGCGGAGTTGCTTGACCTTGAATCCTTCGGCTGGCGCCCAGGACAGCAGGTAGGCGAGATCATCATTGCAATCGGCGACAACCTCGCCTCCCGTGGAGACGAAGGTCTGCGGCCCGGTCGACGGCGGCGCGGACTCTGGAGCGGACCTGGCCGGCTCGGCCTCGGAAAGCGTTGGCTCGGCCGGCGTTGTCGTCGTGGGCGTCGGCGGGTGACCTGGCGACGTCGCTTGCTGCTCAGGGTCGACGGTCGTGGTGGCGGGAGGTGCCACCCGACCGCCATCGGCTGATGCTGGCGCCGGCGCTACCCGCCACACGTGACTCGGCGCTACATCGACCGCTGTGTATGCTACCGCGACCGCCGCTGATCCGGCCGCCAGCAACATCGCCGCCACGCGCCCGCTACGCCGGTGCTCGGTTTGCCGGCGATTGTTCGACAGCAATGCGGTCTGGATGCCCACCGGCGCCATCTGCACGGTATCCGCGAAGAGCGCGCCCGTGCGGTGTTCGAGCCCCGATGGATGCCTGGCCGCGTCGGCGAAGGCGATCGCCAGATCACTGGCCGCTGGGCGCCGATCGGGGTCCCGGTCGAGGCAACGGCGGTACAGGTTAGCCATCTCGGCTGTGACGCCATCCATGGCCGGCAACCCGGCCGGGTCGTCAAGCAGGTGCGCCGCGACCATCGCCGCCTCGGTCGGTGCCGTCCACGGAACCTCCCGGGTGAGCAGGCCGTACAGCAGCACCCCCAACGCGTAGACGTCCGTCGCCGGCGTCAACGCGACACCCGTCAACTGCTCTGGCGCAAGATAATCCGGCGTGCCGACCACTTCGTCGACGAGGCTCCGATCATCGTTCGCGGTGATTGTCCACGAGATGCCGAAGTCGAACACCTTGGCTCCCACGGCGGTGAGCATGACGTTACTGGGCTTCACATCGCAGTGGATCACGCCGTGCGCATGCGCCGCGGCAAGCGCCGACGCGATCTCGGCGCAGATCCGAAACGCCCGCCGCGGCGGCATCGGTGTTGTCGCCTCGGACAACGGCGTGCCCCGCAACAGCTCCATGACGATGTACGGAATCCGGTGCCCGTCGTCGCCCAGGACTTCACCGAAGTCAAAGACTCTCGCCACGTGAGGGTGCGCCAGCCTCGCCGCCGCCAGCGCCTCTGACCGGACTCCGTCGCGCAGTCCCCCGTCGTCGCGCGTGGCCAGCATCTTGACGGCGACGTCCCGGTTCAGAACCAGGTCCCGCGCCTGCCAGACCACTGACATCCCGCCCTGGCCAATGCGATCGCGTACCTCGTACCGTCCGGCGATCACCGCGCGCGACTTCATTCACGTCCCATCCGATACGACCTGGCCATCGCAGCATGTACCTCGTACGGGTTACGACCCACGCCCATGACGCATCCAGGCGCTCGCGCATCAAGCGCAACGACGCCGGCGTTACCCGGACTCGGCATCAACCATCGTCGCTGACGACCCGTCTGTCACCCCAGTCACTTTCCCATCTTGGGGAAGCCCAGTTTGCCGGAACTGCGGACAAAACCTATCTAGTCGGGTTCCAATTCACATTGCACGTGAAACCGACCAACGAAGGGGATACGAGGAGGCATCATGACAAGGAAGCGGCTGGCGCAGCTCGCGCTCGCCGTGTTCGCGGTGGGCGTCATGGGTCTGGTAGCGGTGCCGGCCTGGGCTGCGGCGGGCGCGAGCCCAGTGGGTTTCGCGGCCGGAACGGATGAGACGACGACCAAGACCTGCGAACCGGGGACGTACGGCCACGACTGCCCGACGTCGACGAAGACGCGCACGTATCCGCCCACCGCCACCACGACCAAACCGCACCCGTCAACGACAACGAAGACGAAGACCGAGACCGAGACGAAGACCGAGACCAAGACCGAGACCAAGACCGAGACCGCGACAAAGACGAAGACGGTCCCGGTCAGCGTGACCACGACGACCCCCACCCTTCCCGTCACGGGCAGCGCCACGACGGCCGTGATCGTCGGTGGTGTCGCGCTGGTGCTCGGTGGTGCGACGTTGCTGGGATGGCTTCGCCGCCGACGCGAGGAGTAAGACGCTTCGTTCGCCGCGGTAGCGGCACGAACAGCAAGGTCGTAGCCCGCCCCCATGGGCCCGGGGATCACCCAGTCCCCGGGCCCAACCACGCGCAGTCGCGTCGGCTCACCACTCAGATGGACGTCGGACCGGGTGGGCGTCGGATCCGCGACTGGCGCTCCGCCTCGGACTTGACCGCATCGAGGGAGGCGGCGACGGCTTGCTCCCATCTACTTGCGACGAGCCGGCCCCACCAGGCACCGAGCAACCAACCATCGGTTCCCATCTCTCCGCCGTACTCGATCCTGGTTGTGCCGGGCGCATCGGATTCGAGCTGGAAGTGCTCGACAACGTGGGGAACGGGGCCGCGCAGCAGCCGGAAGTCGATGCGCTCCTGCGCCGTGAACCGGACCGACTCGACGGTGACCGTGGCGCGGCCGCGGGCGACCGGCGTGCGGTGGGCAGCAAGCACCAGGTCGCTGCCCCGCTCGAGTACCTGGACTTTGTCCCGCAACGCGCGGGTGGCTCGGCCTAGGTACGGCTGGGCGAGCAGGGCGTACACCGCCTCGAGTGGCGCGGCGACGTGCACGGTCTGCGGGCCCAGCGGCCGTGTCCGGCGGCCCCAACCGGTGTCCACGGTTAACGCACCGGCCACAAGCAACCGGTAACAGACCACGGCGAGCGCACCCGCAGCGACAAGCACCACGACCAGCGTCACGAGCACGTCCATGATTCACCGCCATTGATCTGTGGGTGACCCGAATAGTAGGACGGGTTGACAGTAGTGGCCACGAAGCTGCGCACGGCGTGACGGCCTGCCCCCACGGCCGTCCACGGTTTGATCTAACAATCAAGGTGAATTCGCCAATGGCCGACCCCGTCTGTCAGAGTCGGTCGTTGAGACCTCAGGCCGTACGTTGTTTCGATCGTGCGTGGCCGAGTCGACCGTGCGGTCAGTAGCCGTCGGACAGTGGGGGTTCCGGTGAAACATGGACACGTCGACGGCGGCGGGTCGCCATCGCGCGGGAATGAGCAGAACGATCCGCAGCTACGCCGCCCCGGACCAGTGCCACTCGAGGACGACTCATGGGATGCGGACACCGGCTGGCAGATGAGCGACTCGCGCCTCGACGAATCGGATCGCTACCACGGCCAGCGGCGCGCGAAACCCATCGGCGCAAAGTACCGGTGGTGGATCGGAGGTGCTGCCGCCGGTGTCGCCTCGATCGCGACGATTGCGTTGATCATGGCACCCTCGATCGGGGCGGGTGGCCGCCGCCCAACAGTAGGCGGCCCAGCGGCCGTCGACGCAACGAGCAACGGGCTCACCGGCTTCCCGGGTGGCGATCTCCCGGTCGGCGCTGGCTCGGTGCCGGTCGGCCAGCCGACCACTACCGCGAACAGCCCGACAGACGATTCGCAGCCGCCATTCGCACTGACCATCGAGGCCGAGTCGGGCTCGCCCATGGTGATCCTCACAGGATCAGCTGCCGTTGAATCCGACGACCGGGCGTCAGGCCGCCAGATCGTGACCAAGCTGGGCAACAGCAACGACGGTGCGCCGCCCGGCGCAGTGCAAATCGTCGGCATCAACCTGCCAAGCGCCGGCACATACCGATTCTCAATCCACTACCTGAACCGGGATGACACCAACCACTCGTCCGCCGTCATCACTGTGAGCGGAACCGAGCCGGCCACCATCAACTTTCCCGGCAACAAGAACTGCTGCGGCGCGCGGACCATCGAGGTACCGCTCTCGGCCGGATCACACCACCTCACGATCACGAACGCGAGCGGCCCGGCTCCTTCCATCGACAAGATCGTCATCAGCCGAGTCTGAACATCGGCTGCCCGCCTCGAGCGGACGCTTGTTGGCCACACGTCATGTGCCGTTGCGTCTGCCGCTGCGTGTGGTTCACCCGAACCTAGCTGACTACGGGTGGGATCCCATGTGGCGCCGAGCGTCGAGCGGATCAGCAACGACGTAGCTGGACGTAGGCCAGCCGTGGGATGAGTTGCCCGAGGACCTCTGGTCCCGAAAGGAAGGTACGTCTTCATGAAGTTGACACGCAGCGGAGCGAGTGCGCTCATCGTCGGGAGCTTGGTGGCAGCCGCGTCGATCATTGGCGTCGGCGTCGGCGTCGCCAACGCCGACGGTATTCGATTCTCCGACTTCACGCCGCTCACGGCCTCGGCCGGTCCAACGGCCGACGAGGCAATGCCGATCACATTGAGCAACCCCGGCTTCCAGCAGCGATCGGTGGCGGATCGCTCGACCCAGTTGGCAGCAGGTGCACCCAACACCGGCGCGTGGGACATGATCACCGTCAACGAGACCGGTCCCCACAAGGGCAAGTTCCTGTTCACCGTGTTCGAGACCGGCCAGTCCGGCGTACAGCGCCACGATGTGGCCACCGGCAAGACCGAGACGATCTGGCACAGCCCAGCACTGGGCGGTCACGTGGCATTCGATGCCTCGTTCTGGACCCCGTGGGGAACGTACATCACGGCTGAGGAGTCGTGGTGCTCGAACGCGACGGGCTGCACCACCAGCCCGTACGGTCGTCTGTTCGAGCTGAAGAACCCGACCACCGCGCCCGCAATCACCGGGCCGCTGACCCCGACGAGCAACGACGGCGCCGAGTTCGTCCACCAGAACGTGATCCCGCGCACGTCGCATGAGGGCATCCAGTTCGACAAGGCCGGCAACATGTACTTCATCGACGAACTCAACGGCGGCAGTCTGTACAGGTACACGTCGGCGGCGAGTTGGGGCGAGATCAAGTCTGGGCGCAAGGGTTACTTCGCGGCCGGCCAGACCTTCGTGCTGCGCGTCGGCGATGGCAACACGCCCAACGCCACCGGCAGCTTCACGTGGGTGCCTATCACCGACGCCACAGGGGCCGCGCTGCCCGGTGCGATCACCATCACCGACCCGAACGGCGTGACGTCGGTGGACGCTCGCAACACGACCGACTTGCCGGCGTTCAAGGGCACCGACTACCAGCGGCCTGAGGACATGCAGCTCCAGACGGTGCACGGCGACGAGTACCTGTATGTGACGACGACCACGACGAACGAGGTCTACCGGCTGGCGCTAGGCACCGAAACCATCTCGGTGTTCGCTGACCAGTCCACGACCGACCTGGCCACCGGCTCCCCCGTAGGCGGTGCCCTGACGAGCCCGGACAACCTGGCGATCGACCACGACGGCAACATCTACATCGTGGAAGACCGCAACGGAGGAGTCGACGACGACATCTGGTTCGCACGAGACCTGAACCGGGACGGTGACCTGAGCGACGCCGGCGAAGGCATCGGACGTTGGGCATCGAACGGAACGCTCGGCTCGGAGTTCACCGGTCTCTACTTCGACCCAACCGACAAGCGTCGCGCATGGGTGAACATCCAACACCCCGCCAGCGGCAACGACCGCACCATCGAGATCACGATCTCCTGACCAGATCGCCCATCGACAGGAACCATGTCCGTGCGTGGTCGCCCGGAGACAACCGGCGACCATGCACGGGCACTTCAATAACAACAACATCGGGCTGTGGTCGCCACGGCGGCGTACGCGAATGCATTGATCGGGCGCATGGCCGGACTACAGCCCATCGAGATCCCGTTGCTTTAGTGATCAGCAAGCCATACAGGCCAATATCCAAGTGTTGTGTGGTCGAGCCCGGTCTGGGATTCTCCCCTTGGACGCTGCCAACGACGGTGCCGACCGGCGCCGCTGCGCGGCGACGACATTTCGGGAGGTAACCTCCGTGACCCGTCGAAGTCGTCATAGCCTTGCCGCTATCTCGGTTGCCGTGGTCGCTCTCGCGACCGGGTTCGTGGCCATTCACCTCGCGGGCGCCCCCGCCGCGCCCACCACCGCTGCAGTTGGCGAAGGCGAGATGCCGCCCGCCCTGGCTCGGCATCTGGAAAGACTCAAGGCACTGCCCGGCAACCAGGGCATGTCACTCGAAGGACCCGGCAGCGCCGCCGATGTCCGCGTACTTCGCCCGCGCTTATCCGTCTGACACGATCAGCGTCGCGCAGGTGCAGGCGGCCAAGGCCGCATTCACCACGTCGAACGGCAAGCCCTTCCCCCATGGCAAGGGACAAAAGGGGACCTGGATCAGTGTGGGCCCGAGCAGCGCGCTCTATCCGAGTTCGCAGTTCCTCAACTCGTTCCTCTACGTACCCAACGCCTACATAGCCGGCGGCCGCACGACGGCCATCGCCGTCGCAGACAACTGCAGCCGACAGCAAGTGTCGGGCGTGGATCAGTACGGCTGGTGGCGGCATCTGGCGCACCGACAAGGCCTTCTCCAACAACCCCAAGTGGGACTACCTCGGTGGCCCGCTGGAAATCAACTCCACCGGTGCGATCACCATCGACAAGAATGACCCGACCGGTAACACGATCTACGCGGGCACCGGCGAGGCGAACATTTGCGGTTCCGGCTGCGTGGCCGGCGTCGGCCTCTACAAGTCGACCGACGGCGGCGACACCTGGACCGGGCCGCTCGGCCAAGCGGAGCTCGGTGGCAAGGGCATCGGCGAGATCGTGATCAAGCCGGGCGACCCGAACACCATCTATGTCGGCACGACCACGGCGCTGACCGGCATGTCGAGCGTCTGCTGCACGGGCGTCACCCGGCCAACACCCGGTGCCGCGAAGTGGGGCCTCTACAAGTCGACCAACGGCGGCGCCACGTGGGCGTTCATCCACAATGGCTCGGCCAACGCCGCAGACTTGCACCGGCAGCCTCGACGAGTTCCGCAACCTCCTCGAATGCTCGCCGCGCGGCGTGCGCAACGTCGCGCTCGACCCGACGAACGCGGACATCGTCTACGCATCCTCGTTCGCTCGCGGCGTCTGGCGTTCGCCGGACGGTGGCGGGACCTGGACCCAGATCAAGCCGTCGATCAACGCAGCGGTGATCCAGTCTCGGCCGAACCTTGCCGTAACCACGCTGCCCAACGGCAAGACCCGCATGTACGTCTTCGAGGGCAACGCCGGCCAGAACCCCGCCCGGCTGTTCCGCAGCGACGACGTCGCGACCGGTGCCCCCACATTTACCGACCTGACCAGTACCAACGGTACCAGCTACGACCAAAGCGGCTGGGCGTGGTTCGGCATGTGCGACCCACAATGCTGGTACGACTCGTTCGTCCACACCCCGGCCGGACACCCGGACATCGTCTACGTCGGCGGCGACTACTCCTACGGCCAGACGATCGCGAACAAGCGCGGCGTCGTCATGTCCACCGACGCAGGCGTGTCCGGCACTGACATGACCTTCGACGGTACGGACATGCTGCACCCGAACGGCCTGCACCCCGACCAGCACGACATCGCGACCCACCCGAACAATCCGTTCCTGTTCATTGAGGTGAACGACGGTGGCGTGATGCGGTCGAGTGGGTCCTTTGTGGACCGGTCCGCATGGTGCAGCGACCCGAACCGGGGCCTGTCCGGTCCCACGTTGGCCCGGTGCCAACAGATGCTGTCGAGCATTCCGTCGAAGCTCGAGGGGATGAACGAGGGACTGTCGACGCTGCAGTTCATGAGCCTGTCCGTCAGCCCACACAACAGCAAGATCCTGCAGGGCGGCACTCAGGACAACGGCACCTGGCAGACGAACGGCAACCCGAACAAGTGGGAGAACATGATGATCGGTGACGGTGGCCAGTCCGGCTTCGACGTCGCCGTGCCGAACATGCGATTCCACACGTTCACCGGACCGAGCGTCGACGTCAACTTCAACAACGGCAACATCGCCGACTGGATCTGGACCGGCGACCCAATGGTCGGGGATGGCGGCGAGTTCTACTCGCCGGTCATCAGCGACCCAACAGTGAGCGGAACGATATTCGCCGGGACAGGCGTGACCGTCTCCCGCACGAAGACCTTCGGTCTCGGCAGCCGCACGATTGCCGAGGCAAACGCGATCTGTAACGAATGGACCGGAACCTTCGCGGAGACATGCGGTGACTGGGAGAGGCTCGGCGCCAACCCGCTGACCTCAGCATTCTGGGGTGACCGCGCCGGCCCGTCCGTTGGTGCGATCGAGCGGACGACGGCGGACTCGTCGACGGCCTGGGCGGCCACCACGACCGGGCGCGTCTTCATCTCGAAGAACGTGGACGCGAATCCGGCCGCCGCGGTCTCCTGGACCAGGCTCGACGACGACTCATTGATTGATCCCAACGGTTCGTCAGCAGCATCTATGTCGACCCGGCCAACGGCAACCACGCGTGGATCTCCTACAGCGGATACGGCGTGAACACGCCGGGCATGCCAGGGCACATCTTCGAGGTCACCTACGACCCGGGCACCGGCACCTCCACGTGGGTGGATCGTTCGTACGACTTCGGTGATCAGCCTGCCACCGATCTCGTCCTCGACGGCGTGACCGGCGACCTGTACGCAGCCACCGACTACGGCGTGCTGCGGCTTGCTTCCGGCACGACCACCTGGACGGGGGCCGCCCCCGGCATGCCGAACGTCGAGGTGACCGGCCTAACCATGGTGGCCAACGAGCGGATCCTCTACGCGGCCACGCACGGTCTGAGCGCGTGGCGGCTCAACCTCAACTAAATGACCAACACCACGAGAGGCGTGAGGGGTCGCAGACGCGGCCCCTCACCATTTCCCGCGCGTGTGGTCCCGGATGTGGCGCACGCTCGGCGCGATATTCGTCTGGTCGCTTTCGTGCCGCCACTGCTGCTGCTCGTCTCGGGATCGCTACGTCAGCCGGGGTTGCCGCCGCCGACCCACGCCCGAGCTGATCCCTGACCCGGTCTCGTTGGATGGCTACCGGCGCGCCATCGAGGTTGGCGGGCTGATGCGCGCGACCGTCAATTCGCTGGTCGTCGCCGCGGTCGCGGTGCCGGCCAGCGTCATCGTCGCCTCGCTGGCCGGATTCGCCTTGTCGCACCTGTCGCCGACGGATCACCGGCATCGTCGTCGGCGCGATCGCTGCTCGCGCTCATGGTGCCCGCGACCGTCCTATTAGTACCGCGATTTGCGCTGTTCCGGTGGCTGGGCCTCACGAACACCCTCGCGCCGCTGGTCGCGCCGGCGCTGCTCGGCGACGTCGCCGCTCTACGTCCTGGTCTACTACCTTGCCTTTCGGGCGCTGCCCAGAGACCTCTACGACGCGTGCCGGGTCGAGGACCTGTCACCGCCGCAGACCTGGTGGCGGGTCGCGCATGCCACTTGTCCGTCCGGTCACCGCGGCCGTTACGGCGCTGGCCTTCGTACTCACCTGGTCGAACTTTCTCGACCCCCTCGTGTACCTGTACGACCGAGACCTCTTTACGCTTCCGCTGGCGCTGCGTTCGCTGGCGACGCTCGACCCGACCGACTTCCCGGTCTTCCTGGCCGGAGCGGTGCTGGCGACAATTCCGGCGCTTGTGGTCTTCGGACTGGCGCAGCGGAGGTTCTTCGACTACGACGATCACATGGAAAGGTCCCGACGATGAGGTCACCCCAACGACGTTAGCCGGCTGGTGGCGGCCGCGATGGCGACACTGCTCCTCGCATACGGCCTGCACGAGCGGCGCCGAGAAGGCCGGAACGGTGAAGGTGCTCGTCTTCGGCGCCCCCGAGGAGTTGGCGGCATTCCGCACGCTCGCAGACGCGTACGAGCGGGCCGTCCCCGGCGCTGACATCCAGCTCATTGAGGCGAGCGACGCCGGTGACCTGATCACGCGGTTGTCAACCTCGATCGCTGGGGGCGCTCCCCCCGACATCTTCCTGATCAACTATCGCGAATACGGGCAGTTCGCCGGCAAGGACGCGATCGAGCCCATCGATGAGCGGCTCGCCGCGTCCAAGACCATCAAGGCGGCCGATTTCTACCCCGCGCCTATGGAAGCGTTTCGCTGGGCCGGCAAGCAGCTGTGCATGCCGCAGAACGCGTCCAGCCTCGCGGTGTACTACAACCGAACCCTGTTCCAGCGCTACGGCGTCGCCGAACCCAACTGCCGGCTGGACCTGGAATGACCTCGTCACCACAGCGACCGCACTGACCCGCGATGCGAACGGTGCCATCATCCGGGGCACCGAATCCGAGGGAGCACGCACAGAAGGTTGCCGTCTACGGGCTCGGCATCGACCCCCAGATCATCCGCGTCGCCCCGTTCGTCTGGTCCAACGGGGGCCAGTTCGTCGACGATCCGCAGAAGCCGAGCCGGTTCACCTTCGACCAGCCGCAGGCGCGTGAGGCGTTGAAGAACTTCCTTGAGCTCCGCCTCGGGCATGGCGTTGTCCCGACGGACGAGGAGATCGAGGCGGAGAACGCAGAGTCCCGTTTCGCCAACGGCCAGGTCGCCATGCTCCTGCAGTCGAGGCGGGTCACGCACCACCTTCCGAACGATCACTGCCTTCGATTGGGATGTTGCGCCACTGCCGACGCTACCCAAAGCCGGTGAGCATCCTGCACTCAGACGCGTACTGCATCACCAGAGGCTCGACGAACAAGGACGGTGCCTGGCGTTTCGTCGAGTTCGCCATGGGCGCCGAAGGACAGCGGATCATCGCCGGGACCGGCCGGACGGTTCCGTCGAACATCGAGGTGTCGCTCTCGGACGGCCTTCCTGGACACGACCAAGCCGCCGCTGAACGCGAAGGTGTTCCTGGACGCCATTCCCACCTTGCAGCGCGTACCGACGGTCTCGACCTGGCCGGAGATCGAAGAGATCACCGAACGGCATCCTGGAGAACGCCCTCTACCGAGGCGACCCGCTCGATGACGTCATACGGAACTGGACGAGAAGACCCGGCCACTATTCGCGCGCGCTGCGGCGCCCTAGAGCGCGCGCCGACATGGACGATGCCGATGGGCTTTTGCTGGAAGACCTCCGCGCCGCGCCCGGTGGCGAGGAGATCCTCCACGGCATCGACCTTCGCGTAGCCCGGGGCGAACTGCTCGTCGTGCTTGGTCCGTCCGGCGCGGGCAAGTCCACATTGCTACGGGTGATAGCCGGGCTCGAGACCGCGACCGCCGGACGGGTGGCGATCGCGGGCCGGGATGTGACGGGCGCATGCGCCCGGGTCGACGAAACGTGTCGATGGTATTCCAGTCGTACGCGCTGTTCCCGCACCTCAGCGTCGGGCAGAACATCGCCTTCGGCATGATCGTGCGGGACACGCCACGGGCGGTGGCACTGGAGCGCGCCCGCCAGGCCGCCGAGGCGGTCGGTTGCGGCCATCTGTTGGCCCGGCGGCCCGGCCAGCTCTCGGGTGGCGAGCGGCAACGGGTCGCTCTGGCTCGGGCGCTCGTGCGCGAGCCAGACGTGTTCCTGCTCGACGAGCCACTGTCCAATCTGGACCCGGAGCTACGGGTCGAGATGCGGGCCGAGATCAAGGCACTCCACGCCCGGGTCGGCGGAACAATGGTCTACGTAACGCACGATCAGACCGAGGCCCTGGTGCTGGCCGACCGGATCGCGGTCATGCGGGACGGCCAATTTGAGCAGATCGGCACGCCGGATGAGATCTGGCATACGCCCAGCGACCACATTCGTGGCCCGCTTTGTGGGCTCACCGGCCATGAACCTGCTTCCCGCCGATGGCCCGATCCGGCCGATCGGGAACCGTCCGATGTGGATCTAGTGGCGGGCGGCAGATCGGCTTCCGCCCCGAGGTGGTCGTGCTGGGTCAGGACAGGGCGAGCCGGGCGTGGTCGAGCGGGTCGACGTGATTGGGGAGGACGCGTACGCCTACGTTCGCGTCGAGGGTCGACGGTCGTCGCAAGGGTGCCCGCGGCAGCACGGCCCCGCCAGGGCGACGAGGTGCGTGTCGCCGTGCATTGGCGCGACACCCACCTCTTCGACGCCGGCACCGGTCGACGATTGGCACTGCTGTGACCGGTCCGCGCCGGCACCCCCGACGCAAGCGAGCGCCGCGGTCTCACCCTGATGCTGGCGCCGTACCTGGTCGGGCTCGTGCGCTGGTGTTGCTGCCGCTCGCGGTGACGCTTGCCATGGCGTTCACGGACTACGACCTGATCCGGCCCCCGCGATGGGTGGGCCTGGACAATCTCGTGGACTTGACGCGGGATCCCGTTTTCCGCACCGCGTTGGTCAACTCGCTCGTCTTCGCCGCGATCGCGGTCCCGGCCCGGCTGCTGCTCGCGTTGGGTCTAGCGCTCCTGCTGCACCGCCGGGCGCCCGCGGTCGGAGCGGCACGGACGTCGGCCACGCTACCGACGGCCGTGCCGGAGATCGCGTACGGCCTGCTCTGGCTCTGGCTGCTCAACCCGCTGTACGGACCGATCAACCAGTTGCTCCGGCTCGGCGGCGAGAACGGGCTCACCGTGTTCGGGCGCACGCCGCCTCAGTGGTTGACCGACCCGACCGATGCCCGGGCCGCAATCATCCTGATGAGCACTTTCACGGTCGGGGAGATGTTCATCATCCTGCTGGCGACCCGTCGTGCCCTGCCGGCGCGAGGTGTATGAGCTCGCGGCCATCGAGGATGCGACGGGTTGGGACGTGTTTCGGCGGGTGACGCTCCCGCTCATAGCACCTGTGCTGGGACTGCTCGTACTGCGCGACATCATCCAGAGTTTCCAGTTCTCGTTCGTGCCAGCGCTTGTGGTGACCGACGGCGGGCCTCCACCGTACGCGACGACGTACCTGCCGCTGTTCGTCTACCGCAACGCCTTCGAGTACCTGCGATACGGGTACGCCGCGGCCGCGACCATCGTGATGATGGCCCTGACCTTGCTCGCGGTCGGCCTGCAGTGGCGCCTGATCCGTCGATATCGAGGGCTTTACAACAGTTGAAACTGGGTAGTGTGAGGGGCATGTCGGCCACGTCGTGTTGTCCGGCTCTAGAAGCGCCGCCGGAGCAGATCCGGTCCAGGTCGCGTCCGATCGGTGCGGGTCGGCTCGCCGCATGGGCCGCGCTGACGACGTTGGCCCTGCTCACAGGCTGCACAGGACCCGACGTGGCGACGCCGCCCTCGTCGCCGTCCGTCTCAGAAGGCACGGGTGCGGTGCTGCCGTCCACCCACACGACCGCACCGGGGACGGCAGACCCTGCCCCGCTCCCGACGGAAGGCACCGTGTACCCAACTGACGAGCTCCCGTACGACCCCATCCAGCGCACAGTGATCGGAGTTGTGGAGCGGCCCGGCGAATGCACTGTCCTCGTCGTGGGGTCGAACCGCTGGGTACTCGTTGGCGACCTGGCGGCCTCGTTGACCGTCGGCAGCCGGATGACCGTGACCGGGAACCTGACCCACCGGCCGTCCTCATGCTCCGGCGAGAACGGGCCAGAACTCCAGGCGACTAGCGCTATCCCCGCCTGACAGCTCGATCCCTGGCGCGGCGGCGGTCGATCGTCGCGGAAGTCTGAACTTGGCTCACAAAGTGTACGTATTCCCGCCGGAGGGCGCCGGACTAGTTGATCAGCCCACCCGCTCCAGATGGACGCTGGAAGGCTGTCTATATGCCGAGGTGGGAAACGAGCCAGCGCCGCGTGGTCTCTTAGGAGCGTTGCGCGGCAAACGGCTCTGGCGGATCGAACTCAATGGAACCAACGCTGGAGCCTCGTCGCTACTACGTCAACACCTACGGCCGGATTCGCGCCATCACGAAGGTTCCCGAGACGACCGCGTTCTGGTTCGCCACCACCAATGCCGACAATAACGGCGGCCAGCCGGACGGCTCCGACGCCATACGTCGATCCACCATCGAATGACCAACGGGAGCGCCCTGGGACCTCACCATCAGCCCGTCATCACGTGGTCAGCGATTCGAACATCGACTGCCCGACCCGCGCTCACGAGGCCGCGCGCGTGATCAGATCGTGCATCGTGCGCCGTGCGAGTTCCATCCGGATACCTCGGTCACTGCGAGGATCGGTCATCGTCGGGACGATGGGCTCGCCGATGACGAGGACCATTGTGGGTTTGCGACGGAACAGTCGCCCGATCCCGGTCGGCGGGGTAAAACGGATCGACAGCGGAACGACGGGCACCCGTGCTTGGGCGGCGAGGTGGAACGCGCCACGCTTGAAGTCGCGCAGGCTCGTGTCGTACGGCTTCAGGTCGCCTTCGGGGAAGAAGTGCACGATCCTTCCCTTGGCGAGGAGGATCTCCATCTCGGAGAAGAACAGCGGCAACCCACCAGCGGTAGGCGGCACCTCCACGCCGCCCAGCAATCTCACCAGACCGCCGTACAACCGATTCTCGAGGTTTACCGGTGCCGAGGTGAAGACGAGTCGGCGCGGGAAGAAGGCGGTCGCGATGAGTGCGCTGTCGAGGGGATGCACGTGGTTGCACACCGTGAGTGCGCCGCCGACTCGGGGGAGCCGGTTCTCGCCTTCGACGCGGCCACCCATGATCACACGTGTCAAGAGGAAGAGAAGCGGAATCGCTATCACGTAGTAGAAGGCGTTCGACAACAGCCGGTACAACCGGCCGGCGTAACCGGCCGGTGCTTCCGGTGCGTCGCCTGCCCTCGCATAGACCCTCTCGATGGCCTTGACGCTGCGGTCGACCGAGTAGAGCTCCGCGTAACGGGCGTAAGTGTCCGATGCGGCTTTGACGGCCGCCGGATCGTCGATCCAGCTGTCGATCCTTTCGGCGAGCGATGACGGGTCACCGGAGCGGAACAGGTTTCTTGCCTCGAGCGCGAACTGGCCGGTCGCGCTTCGCCGGCTGTCGGAGATGACCGGTACGAGTCCGCAGGCGAACGCCTCCATACAGGACACTCCTTCGATTTCGACGTCGGAGGCATGCACGTAGAGATCGCAGCTGCGAATGAGTTCGATGAGCTCGGCGTGCGAGTAGTAGCCGAACTGTGCCGGGTTCGGAAGCTTTGAGGCCATCCGTCGCAGTCGCTTCTCCCGCGGGCCTTGCCCCGCGAAGTGCAACTGGATGCGGGCGGCGTGGCGCGATCGCCGTACGGCCCGGATCAGAACATCCTGTCGCTTCTCTGGGGAGAAACGGCCCACCATGAGGATCCGGAACGGCTCATCGGGGCCCTGTACCCGGGCCGATCCCGGCCGAAAGCTGCTGCCGACACCGTTGGAGATCACGTGGAGTCGGGCCCGGTACCCGTGCCGGCGCAGCTGCGCCGCGATGAAGGTCGACGGACAGTGGATGTCGGCAAACCGCCCGTAGAAAGCGAGGCGCAGTAGGAAGTACACAAAATGCGCGGCCGGTGGGAACCAGCCCAGGCCGATGTTGTACGTGATGTGCTCGGGCTGTACGTGGAATGCGGCGACGGCAGGCACGCCGAGCTTGCGTGCGATCCGCTCCGCGGCACGGCCCAGCGGCCAGGGTTGGTAGATGTGGATGACATCGGCGCCCTTGATCGCCGCGATCAGCACCTCTCGGACGGGTTTCGCGAACACGGTGTTCTGGCGATGCGCGAGGCGGCTCGCGATCGGCACCACAAGCTCCGGAACCCAGAACAATTCCAGCGACGCCTGCGAGCGACCCGCAGCCTTCGGGGCCACCGACCCGGCTCCGGTCGCGTCACCGGGTTCGCCGCACGCGACCACGCGCACCGTGTGCCCTCGCGACATGAGGCCGGCGGCGAACCGCATCGCCGACACCGTGGTTCCGTTGTTGTGGACATTGAACGTATCGATGACCAGCGTGATGATCATTGTCGCGTCGCCGCTCCCCCGGTCGTTCCGCGCCGGCTCACCGCGTCCGGCCGACCTGGTCTACCCCTCGACTGATAGATCTTGGCGGGAGGGCGCGGATCATGGTGGCGGGACGGGGTCCGGCACCTGCTGTGCTCGGTCCTCCGTGCGCGTCGAACATGCGGTCATCCCCTAGACCCAACGAATGATCAACACACTTTCCCACACTTATCGGCGGCCCAATCCTTCCATAGACCGCCGCTGTGCCGTGGCCGACGCGTCCGTTGATCAACACGCTTTCCCGCGGCGGCGCCCGGGTAATGGGAACGCAGTACCCGGACGCCCGTACCGCCGCGGTCAGCGGATCGGTGGGGTGTAGAGGGCGATGATCACCTCCGCCGAGCCGACGAGGCCATTGTGGTCCCTGGCCTCAAGACGGATCGTGATGTTCGGCCCGGAGCCGACCACCGGGTTGGTGAACGGCCGGCTGAAGGTCGTGCAGTCGGCGGGGTTGACGATCCCGCCAATCGTGCTGGGCGCCGGGCCGAAGCCGGAGCCGACACAGAGCACGGTTGATTTACTGCCTTCGATGGCGGTCCAGCGCAGCCGAGTGCCGGGAATTGCCGTGCCGGTGGCGTCGACCGCGGAGCCGTGGAAGGGGATCGTGGCGACGCCGTTCGGGGCGGGCTGCCACCCGTTGTACGGCAAGTGAATGGTCACCGTGGGGGGCGTGCGGGGCGTGCGGGTAGCGGTCGGCGCGACGAGCGTCGGGCGTGGGTTGGTGGTGAGGGTCGGGGTCGCGGTCGGGTTGACCAAGGGTGGTGGAGGCAGGGGCTCGGTGACCGTCGGCACTGGCGCGACCAGACCCGGCTCCTCCGGCTCCGGTTCGGGGACGAAGCAGCGGTACGCCGGATCGAAGAGATCGTAGTCCTCGGCGATGTCGGCGACGGCGATCATCGATGCGATGTCGTCCAGCAGGCCGGTCCCGGGCGGGCTGACGTCGTCATTGAACAGGACGGCGACGTTGATCTCGTCTTTCGGAGCGGCGGCGAATTTGCCCGGTAGGTACTTGGCGATCCGCGAGGCACCGCCACCAATGGCGCCGTTCTTGGTCAGCCGCAGCCCGTTGCGGTCGTCCCAGCCCAGTGGCTGGCTGGCGTCGACCTCCGGGAACGCGACGGTCTCCATGACGGCCACGGTCGCCGGATCGAGCAGCCGCAGGTTGTTGCTGTCCCGGTCGATGCCGCACATGATCCGGGCCAGGTCCTGCGCCGAGGTCGACCAACCGCCGGTCGCCAGACCGTTGCCGGACGGGTCGGCCGTGCCGAAGTTCGAGCCGTGCGGGAACGCGTCCAGGTCGCCGGTCTCCACGTCGTTGGGCGCCACGCCGAAGAGCCCGAGCGGCTCCATGATGTTGCGCTCGACGACCCGGCGGTAGGTGTTCTCCTCACCCGGACCGGCGATCTCGTCGATGATCATGCCGGTGACGCCGAACCCGTGGTTGGAGTAGCACCGTTGCGTGCCCGGCTCGTAGCGCAGCGGCGGCATGTGATAGTCCTGCCCGGTGTAGTCCGGATCGTCCTTGCCCACGTAAAGTGCGCCGCCGAGGTAGCAGTTGATGTCGTCCGAGCCCTCGTCGGCCGAGGTCAGGCCCATCAGCATGTACTGGTGCAGCTGGGAGTAGGTCGGGTACGCCCCGTCGTCCACCTCGTCGTCGAAGTGGACGGCTGCCGCATCGGCGTCGCCGCTGCGCAGATGCCCGGAGGTGTGCGTGAGCAGGTGCCGGATCTCGATCTTGCTGGCCCACTCGATGAGCTGGTTCATGTCGATTCCGGGCTGGCCTTCGCCGGGCGTGAAGTTGTCCACGCTGGCCCGGAGCGCCTCCCAGTAGAGCTCGGGATTCGCCAGCGCGGTCTCGCCGGTCACGTCCGGCCAGCTCTGGCCGCCCCCTCCGGGATTCGCTAGCGCGGGCCCGCTCGGGTTCTCCCAGTTGTTGCCCGGATGCCCGTAGAGCTTGGTGGAGAGCAGCGTCTGCAGGCTCGAGCCGGTGGTCACACTGTCCAGGTCCCCGTCGCCGGCGGCAGACTCCAGCAACTGCAGGAGCCCGAGCGTAGTGATGATCTTCGACGTGCTGCCGATGCGACTGCGGTGCCATGGCTTCATGCGGACGTCGTCATCCTCGTCGGCCCAGCCGTAGGCGGTGGACCAGACCAAGCGTCCAGCGCGGGTAACGGCAACGGTCGCCCCCGCGATCTCATTGTCAGCGAGGTACTGCATGAGCTGCTGGTTCAGTGCGACCGCGTCAATGCCCGGCGCGCCCTCGCCTTGGATGGGCCAGTCCTCCTTGTCACAGGCGGCGGTGCCCAAGCAAACGACGAGCGCGGCGGCCGCCAGCGCGGCGACCCGTCCATGTCGATTCATCGTCATGCTCCCTCCGATGTGGTTCGTTACCGGAGAGAGGACGGGGCGACGGACCGGCCAACACTTTGGTGCTGTCGCGTACCAGTCAGCGGTTGGCAGGTCCCGTTCGGTGAGGCCCAGAGCGCACAACGCCGCGACCAGACGCACCCAGCGCAGCACCACGACGCGCCCGCCGTGCCGGACCGCTTCAGCCAAGCGAACTGAGCACTCGCTCGCGCACCCGCTGCGCGCCGGCCCCCATGTCGGCGAGTATCCGGTTGGCGTTGTTCTCGTCGCGAACCAACCCGAGCAGGATGTGTTCCGTGCCCATGTAGTTGTGCCGAAGCCGAAGGGACTCCTCAAAGCAGGACTGCATGGCGCGCTTGGTGGCTTCAGTGAAGAGCACGTGGCCCTTCTGGGGCTCGGCACCGCGGCCGACGGTCTCTTCGACCCGCGCAAGGACAGCGTCGTAGCCGATGCCGAGGCCGACCAGGGCCGTTGCCGCGATGCCGCTGCCCTCACGAAGCAGGCCCAGCAGGAAGTGTTCGGTGTCGATGTAGTTGTGGTTGAGCTTGCTCGCCTCGTCCTGGGCAAGGGTGACCACGAGGCGCGCAGCGTTGTCGAAGCGCTCGAACATAGCCCACCTCCTATCACTGTTAGTCAATGACCGTGACGGCCCCGAGCTTGCTGGCTCTTGGCACAGTCTTCCTGCTTTATCTCGGCGAAGCGTCTGATCTTGGCACTCGTCGGGCTGATCGAGAGCGCCCATCCGCTGATGAGTGGGAGCGTTCGTGACCGGGGCGTGGATCAGCTGGGAGTCTTCGGCGTTCGGCCCCGCACGTCGACGAATGACACGAGAACTGAGACGACGATGGCTCGCAACGTCAGCTGTGGCGGCAAGTCAGGACTGGACCGTCAGCCAGATGCCGCAGATCTCAGACGCCCACCGTCGAGACACTGACGCCGCGCGCGCGGCCAGCGGCAAACGAGGATGGGTGCCGTTCGATACTGGGTTATCACCGCTGCCAGCCGTCGTATCGGCCGCCGTGGTCGCTGGCCAGCTCCTCGAGCTGGGCCACGTGTGCGTTGTGGGACGGATTGGGTGGGAGGTGGGCGAAGGTGGCGTTGACTCGCCACAGCCCGGCCTCAATGGAGGCGATCTCTATGTCTGAGCCACCCCAGGCCGACAGCTCCGACTCGCACGCCGACGCTTCGACGGAGGTCGGCACGACGAGTGTGTACACGGTGGTGCGCGGCGCAGGTTCGGGAGGGCTGTCGTGCTCGCCCAGCACGTACCGCAGTCGTTGATTCAGATCACCCAGCGCGGCGCACAGCTCGCCTACGGATGCGTGCTCGGGCAGCAAGCCGGTGCTCGCCAGCCTTTCCGTTAACCGGGCAGCAAACCGAGGGGATGCCTGTCCGGCGAGCAGTTCCGCTTCAACCGCGACAACGAGACCGAGCAGCGCAGTTGCATCTCGCTCCGGCAGCGGGTTCGGCACCTCGGCCATGCCGCCACAGTAACGCCCACCCATTCCGCCGCTGCTGTAGTTTGCTGCTGTACAAGATCGAAGAAGGCCATCCCGGGATGCCCGAGATGGCCTCTGACCTGGGTGGAGCTGAGGGGATTCGAACCCCTGACCCCCTCGATGCGAACGAGGTGCGCTACCAGGCTGCGCTACAGCCCCTGAACCGTCGACAAGGTTAACAGGAGGCCCACGAGCGTCGCGAACCAGATCCCCACGCACCAAAGACCGGCAATCACGGCGACCTTGGGCTAATCGGGGTCAGCAGAGATCAAACCACCCCGACAACTCCAAGATCGCCGGCAGGCGGAGGGAGGTCAGGGGCGGATGGGTCAGCGCGGGAGGGCGCGGCGGGTGTAGTGCTCGGTGTAGTCGCGGTGGGCGGCTCGGCGGGAGGAAGTGGCGAGGCGTGCCGCCGCCTCTCGAATGGCCGCCCGGCGTTCGTGCTCGCGCCGGACGGCGGCCTGCTGGGCGGCGATCCACGCCTGTCGACGACGGACGGCACGCCGACGCCGGGCAGCCACGATCGGCCCGGCGGCGCAGGTAGACGAGGTCCGCGAGGAGCACCGTGAACGAGACCGAGAATCCGATCCAGAACCCGGGTCCGACCAGGAAAACACCGGCAAGCTCGACCAGGTTCAGCAGCACAAGCGCGACGAGCACGCGGCGGCGGCGGTGCACCGCGGTCGGCTGCGGACGCCGACGGGGTGTTGCGCGTGGAGGAGCAGAGCGGGTGGCGGAACGAGTGGCAGAGCCGGCCGCCGCAGATGCAGCGGCGGTGCTGGCGCGGGAGGCGGCAGCGCGGGCCGAAGCGTGGCGATGCCGGGAGCCGGTACCGCGACGGGCGCGGGAAGCCGTACCGATGGACTGGCGGCGATACCGCGGTGGGTTGACGGGCCGTGAGCCAGGGACCGTACGACGACGACGGCGCCGGGACAGTACCCGCGCCGTAGACGTCGCCCGCTCCGCCGCCGCCCGGTCCGTGATGTCGTACCGGCGGGTCAGCGCTGGTGCGAGGGCCAACAGTCCGGCCGCGGCGAGGACAGCGAGGAGCACCGAGGTTGGCACCCCACACCTCCCAGAAGGATTGTCATAGCAGGCTACGCCCCATCAGGGCGCAAACCACGCAGGTAGGCCGGAACGGGCACGGCACGGTGGAACGGACACCGCACGGTGGAACGGCTATGCGCGATTCGGGGCGAGACCCCGCATGCGGTGCCACCGCGCGAGCAGGCCACCCTCGGCGGCAACGTCCTCTGTGGTCAGTGCGTAGCCGATGTGGTCGCGCCAGGCGCCATCGATGTGCAGGTATTTGGCGTGGTAGGCCTCTTCCCGGAAGCCCAGCTTCTCGACCACGCGCCGGCTGGCCTTGTTCTCGGGCCGGATGTTGACCTCGATCCGATGTAGCCCCCCGACGACGAATGCGTGGTCGACGGCGAGCGCGAGCGCGGTCGGGATCACACCCTGCCCGGCCACGCGGGCGTCGACCCAGTAGCCGGCGTACGCGGAGCAGAACGCGCGGCGGACGATGTTTCCGAGCGTGATCTGGCCGACGAAGCGGTCCCGTCGCGAGCCGGGCGTACGCAGGCATACCGCGAACGGCATGGCGCCGCCAACGCGAGCCACGCGCTTGAGCTCCCGGTAGATAAGCCGGAACGCGGCGGGTGAGTTCAGCTCGGCCCAGTTGCTGGTGGGCGGGGTCGGCTCCCAGACCGACAGCCAGGCCTCGTTGGCGATGCGACAACGCGACCAGGCCCGCGCGTCGCTGCGCCGGTACGGCCGTAGCACCACCCCGCTGTGCGGGTCCGTGAGGATCACGGGCCAGCCAGGAGCAGCCATCCGACCCCTACCGCCCTTTCACGTCTGAACCGAATGACGGAGCTTACCGCCGGCGATCCAGCATCTGTTCATCCACGGTCGAAACCCGGGCGGCGGGTACGACCGCGATCTAGCTCGCGGGCTGGTCGGCCAGCTCGTTCTTGACGTAGTCGCGAAGCCAGCTGGTGAAGGCGGGCCCTAGATCCGAACGCTTCGCCGCGATCTGCACCACCGCCTGCAGGTAGCCCAGCGGGAGACCGGTGTCGTACCGCACGCCCCGGTAGACGATCCCGTGCACCGGGATGTCTTCGGCCAGCAGCAGCGCCATCGCATCGGTCAGCTGGATCTCTCCGCCAGCACCCGGCTTGATCCGTCGTATCGCATCGAAGATCTGCGGCGGCAGGACGTACCGGCCGACCACGGCAAGATTGCTGGGCGCCTTGTCGGCGGGCGGCTTCTCCACCAGGCCGGTGACCCGGTACACCTCGCCGAGGCCGGGGTGGGCTCCGATCGCGGCCCGCATGTCGGGCGCGGGCGACACGGAGGCGACGCCGTACCGACTGGTCTCGGCCCAGTCCACCTCGAGGAAGGCGAGCACGATGCCGCCGGTCCGGGCCTGGAGATCAAGCATGGCCGGCAGCACGGGCTGGTCTTCGCTGAGGAACTCGTCGCCCAGCATGACGACGAAGGGTTCACCACCGACATGCGACTCGGCATAGGAGACCGCATGCCCGAGGCCCAGCGGCTCAGCCTGGCGGCAGGTGTAGATCTCCGCCAATTCGGCGGGGTGGCGGATGGCGGCCAGGCGCTCCGTGTCGCCCTTCGCCTCGAGCCTCGATTCCAGGTATGGCTGCCGGTCGAAGTGGTCCACCATGCTCGTCTTGCCGCGCCCGGTGACCAGCAAGATATCGCCGATGCCGGCCGCGGCCGCCTCCTCGACGATGTACTGCAGCACGGGCTTGTCGACGACCGGCAGCAGTTCCTTGGGTACGGCCTTGGTGGCTGGAAGGAAGCGGGTGGCCAGACCCGCCGCCGGGATCACAGCCTTCACCGCTCTGGTACGGGTGACATCGTCGTCCGGCATGGGCCTCAGGTTATCGGGCAGACGTTACGGACGGGGACCATGCGGGCATACACCCGCTACTCATTCGACCGCCGACGGTACGGAGCCAGGCAGCCACTGGGCCGGCAGTGCGGCACCGACAAGGACGAAAGTGTCCCGTCCCGCCGCCTTGGCCGCGTAAAGAGCCTGGTCCGCCGCATCGAGAATCTCGACGCCGGTGCGGGCGTGACGCGGAAACACGGCGACCCCGATGGAGACTGTGACAGTTATCTCAATCGATCCGCCCGGTGCACCGATGGGAACGGGTGCCCGCCGCACCGCCTCGCCGATGCGTCGAGCGGCGGTGAGGCTGCCCGGGACGTCGGTCTCCGGTAACAGAATGACGAACTCTTCGCCGCCGCGCCGGAACGAGAGGTCTACTTC
Organism: uncultured Actinomycetota bacterium; assembly: GCA_963773935.1. Taxonomy (GTDB): domain Bacteria; phylum Actinomycetota; class Actinomycetes; order Mycobacteriales; family Micromonosporaceae; genus DATBGZ01. The sequence goes on along the minus strand of CAVZCZ010000005.1, from coordinate 435,739 downwards.
GCGCACCGCCCGCCGCAGCCGTCCGGCCACCTCGATCAGCACGGTGTCGCCGGCTCGGTGACCGTACTGGTCATTGACGTTCTTGAAGTGATCGAGGTCGAGCGCGAGCACGCCGAGGGCCCGGCCGAACCGACTCGCCCGTTCGATCTCCAGGCGCAGCTGCTCGACGAGGTGACGCACATTGCCCAGTCCAGTGAGCGCATCCGTGACGGAGAGCCGTTGTGTCTCCTGCATCGCCGTGATCATCTGATCCAGACGCGACCCGAGACGGCCGGCTTCGTCCCGCCCCGAGACGAGCGACCGTGCGTTGAGGTCGCCGGCGCCGACCCGGTCGACCGTGGCGAGCAACCGGTGCAGGGGCCGCGTGGCGACACCGGAGGTCCACCATCCGAGTAGGGCCGCCGCGAGCAGCGCGAGTGCGGCGGCGAGGAGCAGCAACGGCAACGGCTCGTTTGGTGCAGGCGGCGGCGCGGCGAAGTCCAGGGGCAGTGGTTGGCCCGGGTACGGGCCCAGGCTTCCGGCGAGCGTGAGCGCAACCCGGGCGCCGGCCGCGGCCCGGAGTTCCGCAAGGAATGCATCACTGATCGGCTGGACGGCGTAGGCGTACCCGGTGATCACCCCGCTCCCGTCGCGGATTTCGGCCCGGGCCGCGAGGCCAGTGGGCACGGATGTCGCGGGCAGCGTCGCGGCCGGGTCAGCACCGCAGATGGACCACGGTCCGGTCGCATCGGCGGGGGTGACTGCCCACGATTCGTGTCGGGCTGCCGCGGAGACCGCAAGGCCAGCCGCTGTCACGGCCAGCGACCGGCATCGAGCGGTGACTACTGCCCGGATAGCGCTGCGCGCCGGCTCGATCGCGGGACTGGATCCAATTGCGCCCGCAGGGTCGGAAATGCTCGTCGTGATGCCGGCCAGGGTCGCGATGCCGACTGCCATCGGCGCGAGCAGAATGGCTGTGAAGGCGATCGCGAGTCGTCCCCGAAGCGACACCGCCCCTCCCCTGAGCCGCGTTCCTTTGGGCCGTGCTGTGATGCTGTGGGGACCAACAGTCCGGTACGTCCGTAGGACGTGGGTCACCGAAGGTGCGTGGCATTTGTCCGGTAAGCGGGTTCTTCGCGAAGCCGCGTTGGTCGCGCGTGCGGCATTGAGCCCCGACGACGTGGCGGTCGCCGACGCGGCCTTGATCGCGGCCGCGTGTCAGCTGGTTCAGGCGGTGGAACGGGTCGCGGCGTACGTGCCGATGACGGGCGAGCCGGGCGGCCCCGGACTACCCACGGCGCTCGCCGCCGTGCTGCCGCCGTCGTCTCTACTCCTACCGGTGCTGGCCCCCGACCGGGATCTGGACTGGGCCGCCTACGACGGCACCCTGACCGCCGGCACGACGCTGTCCCGGCTGCACGAACCGCCAGGTCCGCGGCTCGGGCCGGAAGCCATCGCGAATGCTCAGATGGTGCTGGTCCCCGCCCTGGCGGTCGACGCCACGGGAACCCGCTTGGGGCGGGGCGGTGGTTCATTCGACCGTGCGTTGGCCCGGGTACGGCCGGACGTACCGGTGATTGCCCTGCTCTACCCGGGTGAGCTGGTGTCAGTGCTGCCCGCCGAACCGCACGACCGCCCAGTCACGGCAGTGTTGACGCCCGCAGGCCTCCAACGGCTTGACGAGAGGTAGGTCACGCCCGCTCCGGTGGTCGAGGCCGGATAGTGGACGAACGGCCGCCGGTAGGCCACCATTGGCACTCGAAGTGTCGGAGTGCCAAGCGCCGGCAAGATCTCGGAGGCGAACGTGCCCACCTACCAGTACACCTGCACCGCCTGTGCGCACCAGCTCGAGGCGGTGCAGTCCTTCTCGGACGCCGCGCTCACGGCGTGCCCGGAGTGCGACGGTCGGCTGCGCAAGGTGTTCTCGTCGGTGGGGATCGTCTTCAAGGGCTCGGGCTTCTACCGCACCGACTCGCGGTCGGATGCGTCGGCGAGCGAGGGTGGCAAGGAGCCGGCAGCCGCGGGCGCCGCGAAGTCCGACGGCGACGCCTCGTCATCAACGTCGTCGTCCTCGTCATCGTCCTCGTCATCGTCCTCGTCGGACAGCTCGTCGGGTTCTAGCTCGGGCGCAGCGTCGAGCTCCGGATCGACCTCGAGCTCCGGATCAACCTCGAGCTCGACCTCAAGCTCCGGATCGACCCCCAGCTCCGGATCGAGCACGAGCGCGAAGGCCCCAGCGTCGGTCTCCTGACGCGAGTAAGTCCGGGACGCCAGTCCCAGTGCGTGGACGCTAGTCCCAGTGCGGCGGGCGCTCGGCAAGCAGGCGTTCCTCGTTGTCCGTGGTGCGCTCGCCCCAACCAGCATCGGTGTCGTCGCGGGTGGTCTCGGGCAGGACTGGGGAGTCGTCAACCCAGTGCTCGTCAACCCAGTGCTCGTCAACCCGGTGCTCGTCGCCAGAAAGGTCAACCAAGCGCTCGTCATCGTCCACGAGCCACCAGTCTAGGAGCGCGCAGCCCACTCTTGCGACATCGATAGGCCGGTCGCCGCTCGATCGGCCGCCGGTCGCCGGGTGCCGCTCGACCGGGTGCCGCTCGCCGGGCGCCGCTCGCCGGGTCGCCGGTCGCCGGTCGCCGGGCGCCATGATCACCGTGCCCTGGTCAGTCGGGTGGCGCGCTTGGTCCGCGTTGGGGCGTACACGGTGATGTTGACCGTTGATCGCTGGGAACGCGGCGGTGCGAGGTTGGGCGCGAACTCGCATCCGAGGGACACGGTGATCATGGAGTGCCGCGTCGGGTCCGACGACGGACACGGTGATCATGGCTACGCCTTGGGCGAGCGCCAGCGAGCCTGCCCGCGACGCGGACGCCGTCCGTTTTGTGCGGTTCAATGGGGGACGTGGAGACCACGCTCGAGATCCGCGAGATGCTCGTGGCGCTGGCCCGCCGGTACGCCTTCCGAGAAATCGCGTACCTTCTCGGCGGCGGAGCCACCGGAATGGCGCTCAGCCAACGCGAACTGGCCCGGATCCAGCAGCTGTGCGCGTACGGCAAACGGCTGATCGAACTCGACACGGAGGATCTCGACGAGGCGAATGCCGCTATCGGTGCGACGACCGACACGACCTTCGCCACATTGGTGGGCACGGAGTTCGTTCCCAGGCAGATCGTCGAACGGGGCGAGCTCAGCCGCGTACGACAGGAGCCGAAGGAGGGCGTCAACGATGCGCTCACCTCGCTGTACCCGATGTACCGGCTGTTGCTGGAAGTTATCCAGATCCGCTGGGACCGCAGCGACACCCTGTGGCTGCTCTCCGCATTTCATATCGCGGGTGAGTACGCGCCGATGCTGGCCTGGCAGCGTTACCTGGGCCACGCCGGCGACCCGTTCCGGCTACGCCACGACCCTGCCTTCAGCGGTCCCAACAGCCGGTGGGGTCACCTCGACGACTCCGACTGCCCACAACCGAAGCCGTTAAAGGCGGCCGCTGGCCGCGCGATGCGGGCGGCGGACGAGCCGCCGTCGGGTTGGCGGAACTACCTTGACCGCCAGCACTCGGTGGTGTCGGCTGCGCTAGGCGTGTGCGCGTCCGACTGCCCCTTCCCGTGCACCGTGATGACCACAATCGCTCGCGGCAACCGCGCCGCGCTCAGCGAGGCGTGTCGCATCGCAGCGGCTTACCGGGGTTCCGCGTTGATCAAGTTGCGGCATCGCGCCCCGGTCGGGCATGGATTCGGGGTGCCGTCACGCGACGAGGTTTCCGAGGCATGGCAGCGCACGCGCCGGGGCATCGCGAAGCGTGGCGGCATCGGAAAGGCCGCGCTCGCCGAGGACGGCTTCGCGCTCGCCGGGATGCCGAGCCTGTTCAGTGCCATCGCCGGCGTCCCGCTGGCACCTGACAACCTGGTCCGACTCACCATGGACCAGGTGGTCGACGCGCTGGACCCGGACCGTATCGCCCACTAACGCGTTACCACCCCGGCGAGCGCAGCGAGCCGCTAGGCACTCGACCGCGCTTGCGAACTCGCCCGCCTAGGCTCGCCGGGGTGGTTGCGGCTAGGTCCGAAGTGGAACAGGCGGAGGCTGTTGCCGACGACGGACAGGCTGGACAGCGCCATCGCAGCGGCGGCCAGCATCGGCGAGATGAAGCCCAATGCGGCGATCGGAATCATCGCCACGTTGTAACCGAAGGCCCAGACGAGGTTTACCTTGATGGTGCGCAGGGTGCTCCGCGCCAGCGCGACGGCATCCGCCGCGCCACGAAGGTCCGTGCTGCCGCCGGTGCGGCGGACCACAGTCAGGTCGCTCGCCTCGATCGCAACGTCCGAACCCGAGCCCATCGCGATGCCGAGGTCCGCTTGGGCGAGCGCGGCAGCGTCGTTGACGCCATCGCCGACCATCGCGACCACTCGGCCCTCCTGCTGCAGGCCACGGACCACGTCGACCTTGGCCGCCGGCAGGACCTCGGCGACGACGGTATCGATGCCGACCGCGCGAGCGGCGCGTTCAGCGCTGGCTCGGGTGTCGCCTGTGAGCAGTACGGGTCGAAGACCCAGCGCGCGCAGCCGGGACACCGCCTCGGCCGAGGTTGGTTTGACGGTGTCCTGGATCTCGATGGTGCCGCGCCACTCGCCGTCCCAGGCGACCTGGACAGCAGTACCATCCACTGTGGATGGACTCGACCACGATGCCACGTGAGGTGAGTAGACGTGTCTGGCCGACGATCACTCGGCGACCGTCCACAGTGCCCTCAGCGCCAAGTCCTGGCAGGGCGGCGAAGTCGGTGAGGGGCGGCAGATCCGCCGCAGCCGCGGCGATGGCCCGCGCGATCGGGTGCTCCGCCGCGTGTTCGACCGCGCCGGCATGGCGCAGCAGTTCGTCCGAGCACACGCCGGGACGGGGGTAGACGCCAGCCACACTCATCACGCCCGCCGTGAGGGTGCCGGTCTTGTCCAGTACGACCGTGTCTACCCGGCGGGTCGTCTCGAGCACCTGCGGGCCGCGGATCAAGAGCCCGAGCTGCGCCCCGCGTCCGGTTCCGGCCAGCAGTGCGGTCGGCGTGGCCAATCCGAGTGCGCACGGGCAGGCCACGACGAGCACCGCGATCGCAGCGGTCAGCGCTGCGCTGACCGGCTCTCCGGCGATCAGCCAGCCGGCGAAGGTGAGCGCCGATACTCCGATGACCGCGGGTACAAAGACGGCGCTGACCCGGTCGGCCAACCGTTGCACGGGCGCCTTTCCGCTCTGCGCCTGCGCCACCAGCCGTGCGAGCTGTGCCACGTGGGTCTGCGCCCCGACGGTGGTCGCCCGCACCACGAGCCGACCTCCCGCGTTGACGCTGGCGCCGATCACCCGGTCCCCGGCAGCCACCTCGACCGGCATGCTCTCGCCGGTGAGCAGGCTCTCGTCCACGGCGCTGGTACCCGCCACGACCAGGCCATCGGTCGCGACCTTCTCCCCGGGCCGCACCACGAACGTGTCACCGACCCGTAGCGCCGACACCGGTACGTTCTCCTCGCGGCCGTCCGGGTGTTGCAGCACCGCATCCTTGGCGCCGAGCTCGACCAGAGCTCGCAACGCCGATCCGGCCCGGCGAGTACCACGCGATTCCAACCATCGGCCGACGAGCAGGAACGTCACCAGCGCGGCGGCCACCTCGACGTAACTCTCACCCCGCCCGGTCACCACCGCCACCAGGCTCCAGCCGTACGCGACCAGCGCGCCCATCGAGACAAGTGTGTCCATTGTGGTCAGACGATGCCGCGCGGCGAGTACGGCGGCCCGGTGAAACGGCCACCCGCCCCACGCGACGACGACGCCACCGAGCACCAGGCCAGTCCACGCCGCGCCCGGATAGTGCAGCGCCGGGACCATCATCACGGCCATCACGACAGGGGCGAGATAGCCGCAGACGAGCGCGCGCAAGCCCCACGCTGGCTCCGCCCGGCGCCGCGGTGGTGTCCGGCTGGGCGGTGTAGCCGAGTGACTCCACTGTGGAAACCAGCCTCGGCGTCGAGACGTCGGCCGGATGTTCGACCCTGGCGGTACCGGTGGCGAAGTTCACCGAGGCGACGACGCCGTCGAGCCGGTTGAGCTTGCGCTCGATCCGCGCGGCGCAGCTGGCGCACGTCATCCCGCCGATCGTCAGATCGACGGAGTTCATCCCCGGTCCGCCAGGCCGTAGCCGGCCTCGTCGACGGCGGCACGCACGTCCTCGGGCGCGAGTGCCGCATCGCTGGTCACGGTCGACCGCGCCAGAGGCGAGGTCGACCGCAACGTCGAGCACCCCCGGCAGCCGGGACAGCTCGGCGGTCACCGCCTGCACGCAGTGGCCGCACGTCATGCCGACAACCTGGTACCGGGCTTGCACAGACATGAGAAACTCCTTCGCGGGTGGAGATCAGGACCGGACCAGGCGGGCGATCGCGTCCGTGGCTTCCTTGACCTTCTCGGTCGGGTCGCCGGCCCGGCCGGCCTCGACCACGCAGTGCGCGAGGTGCCCCTCCAGCAGGCCCAATGCGACCGCCTGCAGTGCCTTTGTGGCGGCCGAGATCTGGGTCAGCACGTCGATGCAGTACGTGTCCTCCTCGACCATCCGGTGCACGCCACGAACCTGGCCCTCGATCCGGCGCAGGCGACCGAGCAGCGCCTGCTTGTCGGCGCCGTACCAGTAGGTCTGGTGCTCTTCTGTCATGCCTCGGATGATACCCCCCTAGGGTATGAGTACCCAATCGAGGGACTACCGCGACCGGTGGGTGTGTCGTTGCCCACGTTGTGCCGTCGTTAGCCGGCGCGCGCCGGCCGGCCTGGATCATGGTCGCCGTCGCGACGCTTGTGTCCGTACTCGCCACCGCCGTACCGGCGCACGGTGCGCCGCCTGACCCGGACGTAGCCGAAATCGACCAGCAGATCGCCGCCGCCACCGAACGGCTGGAGGTGCTGGTCGAGCAGCGCAATGCCGTACGGGACGACCTCGCCGCCACGCAGGCGCGGGCGTTCGACACCGCAGAGCGGCTCGCGCGCGACACCGGTCGTCTGGAGGACCTCCGCGTTCGCGCCGGCGCCATCGCGGCCTTGGCGTACCGGACCGGGCCCGCCAGTCAGGCCAGTGCGATGCTCGCGGCCGGATCCCCAGGCGCCCTCATCGACCAGCTGACCGCGCTCGAGGCGCTCGGACTGCAGACCCGCGGCCAGCTGTCCGGGTTGGCCGAGCTGCTGGCGTCGCTGCGCCGCGAGCGGGCTGCCCTGGCGACGCTCACCGCGGAACAGCAAGAACACGCGACTGCGCTCGCCGACCTGACCGGCCAGGTGGAGCGCGACCTGGCCGACCTCAGCCGGCTGCGCAGCCGAACCGTCGAGGCCCAGCTCCAGGCCGCCGCCCCGCCACCGCCGGTCGTCGCAGGTGCCGCCGGCACCGCCGTCGCCTACGCCTACGCGCAGATCGGCAAGCCGTACGTGTACGGCACCGCGGGTCCCGCCTCGTTCGACTGCTCCGGCCTCACCAAGGCGGCCTGGGCAGCCGCCGGGGTGACCCTGCCGCACAACGCGGCCCGCCAGTACAGCTCGATGGCGCATCTGACCCGCGCCAACCTGGCCCCGGGCGATCTCGTCTTCTACTACAGCGACATCCACCATGTGGCCATCTACATCGGCAACGGAATGGTCATCCACGCACCCCACTCCGGGTCCTCAGTCCGCGCTGCCGGACATGGACATGGCTCCGATCTATGGATATCGGGCGACCCTAGATCGCCACTGGTATCGGGACGCACACGCTGTGCGACTGCTCGCCTCGGGCGCGTGCCTGAATCTGGCATGCGGCGGGCCGTTCGTCGCAAGCCTTGGGGGGAGACCACATGTCGGCCGAAGTGAATCATTTTGCCTTTGGACCCGTTAGCCCCGTGCTCGCGCTGCTCTCCGCCGCTCTCGGCTGCCTGCTCGGCATCATCCTGGCCACGCGCTCGCAGAAGTTCACCGGCCGGAAGCGGGTCAGGCTCCTGCTCTATGCGTCGATCTCATTAGGCGTCACCGGAATCTGGCAGGCGAAGGTCGTGCGCGCTGCTGGGCCTGGACGTGCCGGCCACGATCCTGCGCTACGACCCGAGCATTCTCTGGCCGCCAGCCTTGGCGTCGCCCTGGTCGCCAGCGCAGGGGGCATGTTCGTGCTCGGGTACGGCCGGACCGGGTTCTGGCGGCTGCTGGCTGCCGGTCTGCTCTTCGGCGGCGCGGTGGTCGGCGCGCACGCGCTGATCATGCGCTCGCTCGAGTGGGCGGAGCCATCACCTTCAAGCCAGCGATGGTTCTGGTCTCGGTCGCTCTGGCGATGGGTGTGGCGAGCGGGCTGCTCTGGTTCATGCTCGGCACCCGCGGATTGCGCGCGGCGTTGGGCGCGTCGGCCGCTACGGGTCTGGCCATCGTGCGCCGCGCACTATGTCGGCGAGGCCGCCATCGAGGTGAACCTCGGCGCCGGCACGGCGGCGGGCGTATCGGGCCTCAGTTCGATGCAGGTCGCGCTGCTCACCCTGGTCCTCGGTACCGCACTGATCGCCATGATGTGGTTCTTCACCGTCGGCACCGCGACCCGCCGCGACCTGCACGCGATCTTTGATCCGCTCGACGACTCGGGCCAGATCGAACCGTGGATGATCGAGCACGTCACCGCTCGGATCGCGCTCACCACGACGGGCGATATGCCGGTCGTACCCGACCACGCAAGCGTTGCCGCGCCAACGGTCCGGGCGACCTATGTGCCGGGCGGCTCGCCGATCGCGGGCGCCTTCGCGGGTCCGCTGCCCGGCCGGCGCGAGCTCGGGCCACGGCCGACGCCAGGCATCACCCCGGTGTGGCGCACGATGCCGGTCTGGGGACGTCCCGAGGTCACATCCGCGCCCGAACCCGGCCGCGCCTGGGCCTCGCGCAACGCGGTGGCGGCTCGGCTGCAGGATCGCAACGACCCATCGGACCTGGCCGCGCAACAGTCGCCACGGGGACCTGCCGACGCCGTCCATCGCGCCCGTGTCGCCGGCGCCGGGTCGCCCGCACCAAGGTCCGCGGACCGCGGTGCCAGCGCGGCCGAGACCAGTTCGTCCCGGCCAGGCCCGCGTCGACGAGGAATCCGCCACGTCGCAGCGGCGCGCCCGGATACGGCACGCCGCTGCCGCGACGCAACAGCCGGATCTAGATGGGTGACTCCTACCGAGTACGCGTCACGGATTCCGCGGCGTGTCGCCGCCGGGCCGGACTCGTGACGTCGCGATATCCATTTCAGCCGCGATATCGCTGGCGCCGACGCCTAGCTTGACGGGGCCACGGCATCCGCCGATATCGCAGGCTGAAATGGATATCGCACTCACCAGTCGGTTCCCGTCGCGACGCTGGCCCGACCATTGAAGCCCGACCATCGAAGCCCGTACCAGGGAAGCCCGACCAGGGAAGCCTGACTATCGACGGCTATGCCGCGGGTGGTGTGAGGTCCCGGGAGGCCCGACTGATGATCGCGATCGCGGTCCGTCGGGGCAGCCGGGACATCACCGCCGAGGAGAGCCGCATGGCCAGCCCCGGCACCACCCGCGGCCCCCGGCCGAGCCCGCGCAGCGCGGCAGTGGCGACCTGGTCGGGGGTGAGCGTGCCGGGGGCCCGCTTTGCCTTGCTCTGCGCCAAGCCGGGCGTTTCGACCGCGCCGGCGACGCAGGCAACCACGTCGACGCCGGTGCCGCGCAGCTCCGCCCACAGGCCTTCGGCCAGCACCGCACCGAACGACTTGGTCGCGGCGTACACGCTGATCGGCGGCGAGCCCTGCAGACCGGCGAGCGAGGACATCACCACGAACCCGCCTCGTGCGGCGCGCCGCCATCGACGGCAGGAAATCGTGCGCCAGGTGCAGCAGCGCGCGGCAGTTGAGATTCAGCGCCCGCAGTGACTCGTCCAGCGGCATCGCGGTGAAAGTGCCGATTGGCGAGTACGCGGCGTTGGCGACCACCAGGCCGACCTCCCGGTCCGCGGCAACCCAGCGCACCATCCCAAGCCCGGCGTCGGTGGCGAGGTCAGCCACGACCGGCACGGTCTCGGTCGGCAGTTGTTCGGCGAGGGCGACCAGCGGTTCCCGCCGGCGAGCGACCAGGATCAGCTTCAGGCCGCGGTCGGCCAGCGCCCGGGCGAACGCGGCGCCCAGTCCTGCCGAGGCGCCGGCGACGACCGCCCACGGGCCGTACCGGGCGGCGAACTGCGTCATGCGGCGGGCGCTGGCGTGGCCCGCTCGAACGGGCGGTCCCGCCACATCCGGACGATCATCAGCAGCGGGAACGATAGCCAGCACAGGTTGAGCAGCAGCACGAGGCCGAAGTTGGGCGCCGGCGTCACGCCGTACCGCTCGTCCATGAGGATGATCAGTACGTTCGCGAGCATCGTTCCGGACCAGACCAGGGCGGGCACCCGGATCCAGTTCCGACCGCGGATGAACGCGTAGATCGCGGCCAGATAGAACGGCCCGAAGAAGATCACGTCGATCCAGATCGTCATCCGCCAGAACGGTGGCCTGGCCATCAGCAACGGGTCGTAGTTGCTGCCGTACCAGTGCACCAGGTCGACCAGGGGTCCGGGCGGCCACACCGGGTAGCTGAAGTTGTTCGGGTCGGCGATGATGAGCTGCTCAATGTCCACTATGTACGTGATGAAAGTGGCATTGAGCACGAAGAACCCGAGGAAGATCAGGTCGAACTTCCGTTGCCGCAGAGGCACCGTCGTCATGCGCCGATCTTGGCGCGCAGAGGCGGCGTGTGGCAATACCCCGCGCCGGCAGGTCAAATCATCGATATGTGTACGTGGTTGGTGTGCTCGGAGGACGGGTCGCCGTATCCGGAATACGATCGCCAGCCGCTGCCAGGGAACCACACCTGTCGATACCAGATGACGTAGAGAACCCCGAGCGCATTGGCATTCTGCACCGCCCAGGCCGCCAGGCGATTGCCGTAGTCCCGATTCTCGCCCGCCGCCGCGCCGGTGCCGAAATTACTCGGGAAGGCGGAGAAGTCGCAGGCACGGCCCGCCGGATGCTCACCCCAGGTGCCGCTGCGGTAGCAGGCCACATAGTTCGTAAAGCCGACCAGCCGGGCCTCGGTCAGGGCGTGGTACATGCGCGGCGACAGACATCCGCCCGTCGTCGGGTCGTTGACCGTGCAGCCCTCCCAGGAGAAGCTGCCGTCGGCGTTGCGGGGCGCCGGCTGCGCCGGCTGGACCGGCCCGCCGTACCCGGCTGTCACCAGGCCGCCGACCGAGGCGAGAGCCTTCTCGGCGTCCCGCTTCTGCGCATCGAGGGCGATGAGCTGCTGGGACTGGATCTCCAGCTCGGCGGTGAGCAGCGCCTGCTGCTTCTCGGACTCCTCTTTGGTCTGCCGGTACTCGCGCAGGAACGTGTCGTCGCGCCACAGGAGGTAGTCGGCCACGGCCGCGCCCTGCAGAAGTTCCTGCGGCTCGGCGCGGCCGGTGATGAGCCCGCTGAGCAGGCCGATCGAGCTGCCCTTGTACCGAGCCGAGGCGAGCTGCCCCACCTGCTCGCTGAGCCGCGCCAGACCCGCCTGAGCCGCCTGCAGCTTCGTCGTGATCTCCGCCTGCCGCTGCTGGGACGCGGCGAGCACCGCCCGGGTGTCGTAGTACCCACGGGAGGCCGCCGTGAGCTTCTCGATCAGCTCCTGCTTGTGGCCCTCGTCGCCCGGGTCGGCCTGCGCCGCAGCAGGGGAACCGACGACGACGAGGAATGCCGCCATGATCGCAACGATCATGGACATCCGGCGCCGGCGTCCGTACGAGCTCAATGCCATATGGTGGCGAACCTCTCCGTCCACCGCTTACCGGGTTAGCTGCGGTTCACCGACCGCGACTACAGCCGGTAATTCAGCGGTGACCGCCGTCGACGCGCACGTGCGGCATCGTTGGGGGCGGCGGTCCGGGACAGCCTACAAGACATACGCGCGAAGGCCATGCAGCCTCATGCGCCGGGCGTTACCGGCTAGGTGACACAAGGGACGCACCGGTCAAACCTGCGGGCGCATCGTCATCGTCGGGGCATCACCCATGACCGAGCCGTACCCACTGGCGGAGGTGGTCGGCATCCGGTCGGCCCGACCCAGGGCGACGCCGGTGTGCAGCTCGACCGTGTCCCAGGGTTTGAGCAGATAGGGCGCACCACCGGAGAGATGAACCTCGTCCGGCGAGCTGTACGGAGCCGACCGCGCCCGCACGACGGTGCCGTTCGTGGACAGGTCGGCAACGAACAGGCCCTCGTCGCGCAGATCGAGGCGGACGTGGTTGCGACTGATCATCTGCGCCGCGTCGCCGCCGAGATAGGAACCGATCATCAGGCCGTCGGGCTCATCAGGGGATCGCCCAACCACCACCGGGCGGCCCGCCCGGACTACGAATCGATCCCTGATGATGCCGTCGACGATCAGGACCATGGTCACCGACGGCGGTCTCGCGCCGGCGTTGACCAACGGCTCGTCGTGGCGCGGACAGACCGGTACGGCGGCCTTCATCCGCGGCACCGCCTGCGTGGTGATTCGGCGCTCGCCGAAGGTGGGGCAGTCGCGGCGAGGGCAGCGCCAGATGCGGCCGAGCAGTGCCGCGCCCCGCCCCTCGGGGTTCACGCCCGGAGCCGGGTGCCCGCCCAGAATCCGGGCTCCGCCCTCGGCCGGCACCAGCTGCAGTACCCGTTCGGGCTGACCGCGCAGCCATGCGTAGCGCCGTTCGAGCCCCGGGAAACCGTCCATCGTGATCACTGGCAACCCAGTGATGTCGGCCACCTCCGGGACCCGGTCGGCCATGACCGGCACGACCTCGATCATGCCGTCGCCGGACCAGCGGCCGAGCACCATCCGTTCCTTCGAGGTGAGATCGGCGTCGGTCAACAGGTCTCGGCTGGCGATGGCGTAGACCATGACGGCGTCATCGCCGATGTGCCGGGAGAGCGCGTCAACGAGTAGTCCCGCCCGTAACAAGCTCACCGGCCGACCGCCGTCGAGAGCGTCGTACCAGGCGACATGCCCGAGATCCACTACTGCCTGCGCCAGGGCCGACTCGGTCGTGAGATGACGCTCGATGGCGTCCAGCACCTGGGTGACGTCGAACCGCATGTGCCCCCCTCCCAGGGCACACCCTAGCTCCGCCGATGGCGCGCACCCTAGCCTTGACGGGCCGGGAATCCGTCCAGATAGGCCTCGGTGCGCTCGGCCGGCTGCGGGCGCGCGAACAGGTGCCCCTGACCAAGCCGACACCCTGCTCCGCGCACCACGTCCAGGTGCGCCGGGGCCTCCAGGCCCTGGGCTACGACTTCGATGCCGAGCCGCCGGCCCAGACCCACCATCACGTCGATCAGCGGTACCGACTGGCCACGAGGTGGCCCGGCCATCGCGTCGTCGAAGAAGGACCGGCCGATCTTCACCATGTCGATGGGCAGGGTTCGCAGGTGGGTCAGGGAGGCCACACCGGTACCGAACTCGTCCAGGGCGGTCCGCACCCCCAAAGATCGCAACGCTCCCACCCGGTCCTCGAGGCCGGCCACGCCATCGCGGATCCCGGTTTCGGCTACCTCCAACACCAGGCGATCCGCCGGGATCTCGTGCTGGGCCAGCGCTGCGGTTACCTCGGTCGTGAGCTCCGGACCGACCAGTTGGTACGGCGACACATTCACCGCCATCGACAGGTCTCGGCCCTCGCGAAGCCAGCTGGCGAGCTGCCGGGACGCCTGGTGCAAGACCCAGCCACCGATCTCGGTAATCAGCTCGAGGTGCTCGGCGACCGGGATCACGTCGGCCGGCAGCAGCGTGCCCAGTCGCGGGTGACGCCATCGCAGCAGCGCCTCGACCGCCGTCGGCCGACCCCGCACGAGATCGAGTATCGGCTGGTAGATGAGATCGAGCTCACCCCGCTGCAGGGCCTCGGGCAGCTCCTGCTCGAGGGTCATCCGGCGCACGATCGCCTTCTCAACTGCCGCGTCGTACCACTCCACCCGGCCACGGCCGAGCTGCTTGGCCCGGCGCAGGGCGAGGTCGGCCCGGCGTAACACGTCGTCACCGCTGGCGGCTCCGGCGAGGTCGGTCATGCCGATGCTCGCGGAGAGATGGACGGTGACGCCGGGCAGTTGGATCGGTTCGGCGAGCATGGTCAGCAGCCGGGTGGCCAGCGCGTACGACTGCACCGCCGTCCCTTCAGTGACCACCGCGAACTCATCTCCGGACAGCCGTGCGGGCAGGTCCCCGGCACCGGCACCGGTCCGCAGCCGGCGGGCGGCCTCGATCAGGACGGCATCACCGATATCGAATCCGCGGACGTCGTTGACCGCGTTGAAGCCGTCAAGCTCGATCACCAGTAGCGCGCCGGAGACCCGCGGGGCGCTGCGCTGCGCCACGATCGACATCAGCATCTGACGCCGGTTGGCCAGCCCGGTCAACGGATCGGCATACGCGAGCCGGTGCAGCGTCCGCTCCATCTCCTTGCGCTCGGCCACGTCGCGGATGTGCACCACCAGACCGGAGACCTCCGGTGCCTCCCGCTGATCCGTGATTGCCGACTCGGTCTCCCGCCACCGGCCGAAGCCATCCCGAAGCCGGGCCTCGACCAGCACCGGCGCGTCACCATCGGCTCCGCCGCCGTAACCGGCCCGGACGTCGGCCAGGCGCTGCGCGACCAGGACCGCATCATCGGGGTGCACCATCGACTCGAAATGCCGGCCGACGACCTCCTGATCGGACAGGCCGAACTGGCGGGCCGCCGCGGTGGATTGCCAGCGCACCGTGAGTTCGCTCTCCAGCACCATGATCACGTCCGCCGAGCCCGCCACGAGGGTCCGGAACCGAGCCTCCTGCCTGGCCACGCGACGGGCATAACGGGCGACATCCCGGGCGGCCAGTGCCTCCCGGAGCACGATCACGACGATGCAGAGAACGCCGAGCAGGACCGAGGCCCGGTCGAAGTCGCCGCCGGTGACGAGGCGGTGCATTGCCACGACGATGGCCACGGCGGCCGGGACGGCGAGCACGGGGTACGCCGCGAGCGTGGTCGCCGCATCCGGCGCTGGCGTCTCCTCGGCAGCCGGCGATCGACTGGCTCCGCGCCAGACCAACCCGGCCGACCCCAGCAGGATGGCGGCGAAGACCGACGGCCAGCGCGACCAGGGCGCCACTGGCCAGCATGGCCTCGAGTCCCGTCAGTCCGATGAAGGCGGCGCCGACCCCGCCTGCGCACTGCGCCGCCGCCCGACGGCTCGTCGACGGGCGGAGCGCGGTTATCACCGCGGTAGCGAGCATGCAGCAGGTCAGCATGGCAACCCAGAAGCCAAGACTGTCGATGTGCCCCTTGGGGGCGATCACCAGCACCCAGGCGCTGAACATGAGGCAGATGCCGACGCTGGCCCCATCGAGTGCCCGGCGTACCCGGGCCACCACGTTCGTCGCCGCGCCGGGCATGAGCAGCAGGGCAGGCAGGAACGCCAACGTCGCCAGGGTGAGCCCAGCGCCGATGAGTCGGGAGACCGCACGTGCGGAAATCCCGGCGACGAATGCCACCGGGATCATCAGGCCAGTCAACGCGACCGCGGCGAGGCCGACACCGAGCCAGCCGATGCTGCGACACGGTCCGGCGCCGGGCGTGGCGTGCCGGTGCCACGCCAGGCGGATGAGCCGGTACGCGACGTGACCGACCACCATGGCCACCACAGCGCCGGCCACCGGTGCGTCGCCGCCGAATCGGCCGCCGCGGCCAGAAAGTGCCGCCGTCAGCCAAGCCGTGCCGAGCGTGCCGACGAGCACCGAAGTAACGAACACCGCCGTACGGGCAAGAGCTGCCGGACGTAGGCGGGCCTGGCTGGCGTGTGGGGCGTACACGGGCAGCTGGTCCTTTGATGAGGGGGTGACGGGTCGGGGCCAGGACCCTCCTGACAACCCTCAACGAGGGCCGGCTCGTACGGGTTACGCCCGCGCCCGGATTTCACTCACGGTTACCCGCGGTGACCCACAGTGCCGTCGAGGCGATCGAAGCACTTCTCCTCATCGCTGGATGTGACCAAAACTTGTCCACAATGGAATGCCCGGTTCCGATCCCCGTGAGATGATCGTGGGCATGGAGCGCGCGGCGGAGATCTGGTGCTTGCGCCACGGGGAGTCCTCCAACGTCGTGGCCGGGCAGGCCGGCGCGCTTCCCTGCGCAACTCTGACCCGCGCCGGCCGGGAGCAGGCCGCCGCGGCCGCCGCCACCCTGGCGACGTTGGACCGCCGCCCGACCCGCGTCTACGCGAGCACCGCGGTACGCGCGATGCAGACCGCCGACGTGTTGGTCAGCCGTCTCGCGCTGCGGGAGCCATTGATTCCGGTC
The DNA here is from genome assembly GCA_963773935.1 of uncultured Actinomycetota bacterium. Taxonomy (GTDB): domain Bacteria; phylum Actinomycetota; class Actinomycetes; order Mycobacteriales; family Micromonosporaceae; genus DATBGZ01. Next base: position 419,401 of record CAVZCZ010000005.1, on the reverse strand, counting down.
AACGGGCTGGTCGAGGTCGGCATCGGCTGCCGCGAGGGCGACACCGACGGGCCAGTCCATGCAGAGACCGCAAACGTACTGCGCACCTGGGTGGTTGACGGTGGGCTGGACGCCCGAGTAGCCGACGGCGAGACCGGGCACGCGGTCGTCGCCCGCGTGACGACCGCACTGCGGACGATCGCCGCCGAGAACCGGGGCGCTGTGGTCGCCCTCGTCGGACACGTCGCCAGCCTCACCGCCGGGCTTTCCGCGTTGTGCGGGATCGGCGAGGACGTCTGGGGTCGGCCGCTGCCGCACGCGGTGCCATTTCGAGTCGCAACCGACGGTTTCACCTGGCGCTGCCCCGAGTGGCCCGGCTGACTCCACAGTGGTCATTGCAATCTAGGTAAGTTGTGGTCGCTCTGGCGACCAAATCTCACCAAGATCGTACGATAGAACTATGGCGCGTTCGAATCACCGGATCCGGGTCGGCACCGCGTCGTGGACCGACAAGACGCTCCTCGCGTCCGGCTGGTACCCGACCGACGCGGACACCCCAGAGAAGCGGCTGGCCCACTACGCCACGAGGTTCCCGATGGTGGAGGTCGACTCCACGTACTACTCGCCACCGGCGGAGGCGACCGCGACCCTGTGGGCGCAACGCACTCCGGACGACTTCGTCTTCAACATCAAGGCATTCAGCCTGCTGACCGGACACCCGACAAAGCTCTCCGCCATCTACAAGGACCTGCGGCCGGAGACCTCGAAGAGCAACGTCTACCCCAACGATCTGCCGCCCGACGCGTACGAGCAGGTGTGGGAACGGTTCCTCTCCGCGCTCGCGCCATTGTCGGCAGTGGGGAAGCTGGGCGCGGTGCTGTTCCAGTTCCCCCCGTGGTTCACCATCCGCCGCTCGAACAAGCAGTACCTGCTCGAGGTGGCCCGGCGGTGCAGCCCATTGCGGGTGGCGATCGAGCTGCGGCACAAGTCGTGGTTCGAGGGCGACAACGAGCAGGAGACGTTGGAGTTCCTTCGCGAGCACGAGCTTCCATTCGTCTGCGTCGACATGCCGCAGGGCCACAACTCCTCGATCCCACCGGTGCTCGCCGCGACAGCCGACCTCGCCGTGGTGCGGTTCCACGGGCACAGCGACAAGTGGACGAGCAAGGACATCTACGAGAAGTTCGGCTACCGCTACAGCACGGAGGAACTCCAGGAATGGGCACCGAGACTGCAGACGCTTTCCGCCCAGACGAAGGAGACCCACGTACTGATGAACAACTGCTACTCCGACTACGCCCAGACCAACGCGCAGGACCTGCTGGCAATGCTCGGCAACGGTTCTGACGCCTGATCGAAACCTAGGGGTGGGTGTCGTTGGCGGGCAACGCGATGACCTGGATTCGGCGGGCCCAAGCCCGAGCCAAGCGCTGATCGCCGGTAAGCAATGGCATGCGCAGCCGGTCCGCCAACGCCACATAGACGCCGTCATACGTCGACACATTCGCCCGAAGAGCCCACGCCGCGCGCAGCAGTTGTGGGTCGGAGTGCAGGACCACAGCAGCACCTACACCATCAACCATCTGCATTGCGTAGACACGGGCATGGTCCGCGGTGAGCAGACCATGCCGAGCGAGCCGGTCGAACGTGCGCACCACCTCAACGGCCATGTGGGCCGGGGCATGCCATACCGGGGTCGCCGACAGCTGGCCCCGCGAGGCCTCGCCGGCTTTCCCGGGGTCGGCTATCGCGGCGACCATGGCGGTCGCGTCGACGATCACCGTGGGTACTCGCCCGCGTTCGGGCCCTCGTCACGACCTTCCCGTATCACCGCGAGCACGTCCGCGATACCGACAGGGGCCCGCTCGCGCAGGGTGGCCAGGGTGGCCCAGTCGGACTGGGAGGGACGAGCGGCCACCTGAGCCAGCAACGTGAAGAGGAACGACTGCATCGACTGGCCACTCTCCGCCGCCTGGGCGGCAATACGGTCGCGCACCTCGTCCGGAACGTCGCGGATCTGGATGTTAACCGCCATGCTGTCAATCTAGCATGCACAATCGCATGCATGGCTTGTCTCGGCGAAAGGTTGCAGCGGTCCGGGAGGCTGGTTGACGGCTGTCGGATTGGCGCGCAACGTTTGCGCCAGCAACAGTTGATCTTCAATCTTTACGGTATATGGATACCCGGCAGAGAGGCGAATCCATGTCGGATCTCGACGCGGTGCTGGAGCGACTGAGTCACGGATCCCGCGTTCGCGCATGAACTCTCGCGCAATCCCACCAAGGCGTTGACCGGGTACGAGCTGACCGGCGAGGATCTCTCCACGCTTTCGACCCAGGTCAGCTTCGACCGTGGCGCGGGCGGCCTCGTCGAGGAGCGGATCAGCAAGTCCAGCACGTTCGGTCTGCTCTCGAGCATGGCTGGAGGACTGTCGGGGCTCGGCGGAGACGCCACTGGGCTTGGTGGCCCCGACACAACGCCCGCCATGGTCGGCGTGGAAAACCCCACCACGATCGTCGACCCAAACCAGACCCCCGGTGTCATCGACCCGAACCAGGCCCCCGGAGGCGAACACGGCTACGGCCTCGCGGTGGACGCGTTCATCCCCAGCGAGGTTGAAGAGGGGCCGGAAGAGCTCGGCGGACCCGACACCGCACCAGCCGGCATCATCATCCTGGACCAGCCCGACCCCGGGATCGGCGACCCGAACGAGGCACCGAGCATCGGCGACCCGAACCAGGCGCCTACGGAAGACGTGGCCATCCACGAGGTTGACGGCGGGAAACCCACCGAATCGGTCGGGTACCACGAGGTGGACCAGCCGGCGCCACAGGTGGGACTGGTGGATCCGGGCGGCCTGGTCGGTTTCAACCCCCAACCTGATCCGCCGGGGATCCGCGGCTGACCAACGGCACCTACGCATACGTAGGTCGGAACTGGGTGGCTAGGAGCCCGAAGATACGCAATCGCTGACGATGTGGGCGCCTTCTCGGAAGCCGATTCTGGAGACACACCAGAAGCAGAGCTAAAGGAGAAGGCAATGTTCACCAGTCCCGACCTGTACCGCTACGTCGCCCGCCAGCGTGAGGCCGAACTCATCGAAGAGGCCAACCACGAGCGGCTGGCCAAGTCCGTCCGTCAACGCAATCGCGGTCGGGCGCCGGACAGCCGGCGTCGCAACGCGCGGTAATCAACAAGCACCAACAATGACGAATCTCACGCAGGATCGAGGCGCCTCCGCTCGGGGGCGCCTCGATCTTGGTCTAGAAAATCCGTCCCACCGGCTCGATAGGCTGGTGGGGTGCGCACAGGGACGCGTCGGGGTCCGACCGGCGCCAGCTCGACGATGATCGGACGCCAGGAGGAGCTGCACCATCTGGTGCAGCTCGCAACCGCGCCCGACACCAATATCGCGGTGCTGGCCGGCGAGCCGGGCATCGGCAAGACCCGGCTCACCCGCGAGCTGCTCGACCGGTTGCCTCCGGAGACGACCGTCCTGGTCGGCCAGGCTGAGCCGGGCTCGCTCGGCCGACCGTTCGAGCTACTACTGTCCGCAGTGGACGGTCGCGACGGCGTCGATCCGGAAGAGCTCGACATCCTCACTGATTCGTCCCGCACGCAGGTGGAGCGGCTCCGGATCGGTCTACGGATCCTGCTTCACCTGACCTCCGACGGCCCCGCCGTGGTCGTCTTCGAGGACCTGCACTGGGCCGACTCCGAGAGCATCGCGCTGTTCGAGCGGATCGCCGACCTCGAGGGGCGGCGGCTGCTGGTCGGGACGTACCGTCCGGCGGAGGTCATCCGCCGCAATCCGATCGCCGGTTTGCTGGACCGGTTGGAGCGCCGCCACGAGGTCTACCACGTCCAGCTGGAGCGCTGGGTGCTGGCCGAGACGTCGGCTTACCTCACCGCCGCGATCGGCCGCCCTCCGCCATATCGAGCCGCGGTGTCGCTGCACAACCGCACCGGCGGCAACCCGTTCTTCCTCGAAGAACTCCTCCGGGACATGTCCCGGGACGACCTCGAAGAGCTGTGCGAACGCCCGCTGCCGTGGAGCCTGGCGGAGGCCCTGCGGCGCCAGGTCGAGGACCTCGAGGCAACCCACCAGCGGCTGGTCGAGGCGGCGGCGGTGCTCGGTAACCGGGTGCCATTCGACCTGCTCGCGTCGGTCTCCTCGATGCCCGAGAACCAGCTCATCGATGCGCTCCGGGAGTTGGTCCGGCGAGGGGTACTGACCGAGACCGGCGAGGACGAGTTCGCGTTCCGCCACGCGCTGGTGCGGGAGGCGGTCGGCGAGCGCCTGCTCGGTCGGGAGCGCCGCCGGCTGCACGAGGCGGCGCTGGACGCCCTGATGACCGCAGGTGATGCCGACTGGGCGCTGCTGACCAAACACGCGCGCGGCGCCGGACGCTTCGACGACATGCTCCGCGCGGCCCGGGACGGCAGCACTGCGTACCTCAGGATGGGCTCCGCGTTCCAGTCGCTGCAGCTGGCCGAGATCGGGCTTGAGGAGGACGCCGACGACCTGGAGCTGCTGTGCAACGCCGCCCACGCCGCCTGGCTCGCCGGCCTGCTCGACGACGCCGACGTGTACGCACGACGGTGGCAGTCTCGATCCGGCGGTACGAACGACGAGGTCGCCGCGCTGAACCTGCGCGTGCGCCTCAGCTGGGAACGCGGCGACATCAGCGCCATGACCGGGCTCAGCAGCGAGCTTGCGGCCCTCGTCGGCCGTATTGGGCCTGGAGTGGCGCAGGCTCGGGGCATGGCCATGCTGGCCCGGTCAACCCGACTCCGGGATCTCGATGACGAGTCCCTGGGCTGGGCCGACCGGACGGTCGAGCTCACCGACACGCTTGGCGACGAGCCGGGCGTCGAGGGTGTCCGGTTGGCAGCGCTAGTCGAGAAGGGGGCGCTGCTGGCCGCCCGCGCGGCGACACTCGAGCCCGGCCGGTCGCTGCTGAGCGAGGTGGCCGACCGGGCCGAGGCAGCCCAGGAGTGGCTGGTCGCGGCGCTGGCCCTGAACAAGCTCGTGCACCTGCCACCCGCCACGTCCATTCGCGACGTAGCGGTGCTCCTGGAACGGATGCGGGCCGCGGCGGAACGGGCCGGCTCGGAGCAGCTCGCCGTCGCGGCCTACTACCAGGGCCGGGCCCGCCTGTTCATGCAGAAGGGGAACCTGGCCGTCGCCACGGATGCGATCGAGCGCGGCCGGGCCCACGACCTGGGCTACCAGCGGAGCATGACCCGGTCCGATTTCCACGGCGTGTTCCTGGCCGGGCTGCGACTCGAGGCCGGCGACCTGGACAGCGCCGAGCTGATCACGACCGACCTCGCGGACGTGCCGGGCATGGAGATCGCCGTACCCGGGCTCCGGTTCCACGTGGCCAGCCGCCGTGGCGATGTGGTTCGGGCCCGGGCCCTGCTGCCGGACGTGGTCGCGGTAGTGCAGTCCACTGGTGGGCGCGACGGCGAGTTCCTGCATGACCTGGTCTCCGCGGCGCTGGTCGCTCCGCTCACGGTCGACGAGGTGGCCAAGTTGATCGACGGATTGGAGGGCCCTGGGGTCGAGCCGTCCTACCGGCATCTGGTGCTGGGCCAGCTGACCGAGGCCCAAGGCGACTGGGCGAGCGCGCTCACGCATTTCACCGCCGCCGCGGACTCCGGCGATCTGCCGCCGGCAGCCCGCGGCACGGCGCACGTCGGTGCGGCGCGGGCGCTCATCGCCCAGCACCGGCTCGACGCGGCCCGTTCCCATGCGGGGACCGCCTCCGAGCTGCTCCAGCGGTGGGCGGGTTGGCGACTCGAGCAGCTCGCCGCGATCCGCAGCCGGCTGGGCCTGGACGACGCCGGCGACTCTGACCCCAATCCGCTGCTCACGCCACGCGAGCGCGAGGTGGCCCAGCTGGTCGCAGATGGGCTCACCAACGCCGAGTTGGCCAAGCCGGCTGTTCATCTCACCGCGCACCGCCGCGGTGCATGTGTCGAACATCCTCCGCAAGCTAGGAGTAACGTCGCGGACCGACGTGGCGGGTGCCCTGGCTCGGCTGTGAGGCGAGCGTCACACCGCCGAGAGCGCCTTGTGCGTAACAGTTCACGGAGACCCTGCCCTAACCCCGCTTTGCATGGGGTAGCCGGCGCGATGGACGCCGCCGCCTTGGGAGGAAATCGTGCTACTTCAACTCATCGCGTGTCCGGAGCCGTCCTGCCGGGTTCCGGCCGAGGTATCTGACCGCTTCGTGCTCACGTCCACTTCCGGACCTATCGAGTACGTCCGGACGTACTGCGTGCTGCGCCACATCTTCACCGTGCCCACCGAGCGGATCGCCGCCACGGAGACCGCCCGCTCCTAACCCAGCTCACCGGGGGTGCTGCGCCACTGCCCCACGAACCATACGAGTGACCCGCTATGGAGAAGGACCACCACATTCACGCGTGAGCGAAGGTGCCACGGCAGCCGCGCTACGGAGAACGACCACCACATGCACGCGTGAACAAAGGTGCCACGCCGCGTGAACGTTGGTGCCACGGCTCCGCGTGAACGTTGGTGCCACGGATCCCCGAAATATGGCCGCTCGGCTGATAGTGCCCCTGATGGATGTCTGGTCGCCTCAAGGGTCGGGCAACGGCACCTGGGGGCACAGCATGAACACGCGAGTGCGGTTGCGCGACCGCGCACGGTACTGGTTCGACAACACAATGTCGCGCGGGACGATCAGTCTGATCGGTTGGCTCGCGGTCGCCTCGGCAGCGCTCATCGTGACGATCACGTTGGCCATGGTGCTTGTCGCAAACCAGCGGGCGGCTCGCCGTCGCCGACAATGTTCGAACGAGCTGTGGGACACCTTCCGCACTGCATTCAGCCTGGCGTCCCGGAGACGGGCAGCCGGCGCATGCTGCTGCTGTGGTTCCTGCTCGCCCTCGGCGGCATCTTCATCGTCAGCGCCCTGGTCGGTCTGCTCACCAGTGGCCTCAACCAGCGGCTTGGAACAGCTCCGCAAGGGCCGCTCGCGGGTCATCGAAACCGGCCATACAGTCATCCTCGGCTGGTCGGACCAGGTCTTCACGGTCGTCTCCGAGCTGGTCGAGGCCAACCGCAGCCGGCGGCGCCCCACCGTCGTGATTCTGGCCGAAAAGGACAAGGTCTCGATGGAAGATCGGCTGCGGCATCGGCTCGAAACCACCCGCAACACCCGCGTCGTCTGCCGCACGGGTAGTCCACTGGACCTCACCGACCTCGAGATGGTCAACCTCAACGGCGCCCGGTCGATCATCGTGCTGGCGCCGGAGGGGGCCACCGCCGAGGACGCCGACGCGTACGTGCTGAAGACGCTGCTCGCGATCAACCGCGGCCCGACGCTTTCGTCGGCCGACCGCACCACGTCGTTGCCGCGGTCCGGGACAGCGCCAACCGAGCGGTGGCTCGCTTGGCCGGCGGCGACGCGATCGTCATCGACGGCGACGACATCAGCGCCCGCCTCGTCGTGCAGACCGCGCGGCAGTCCCGGCTGTCGGTTGTCTACCACGATCTGCTTGATTTTGGCGGTGACGAGTTCTATCTGGTTTCCGAGCCGCGCCTGGCCGGGCAGAGCTTCGGCGCAACCCAGCTGGCATACCGCAAGTGCTGTCCGGTCGGGATCTACCACTCCAACGGCACCACCAGGCTCAACCCGCCCATGGACACGATGATCGGGCCGTCGGACCGGCTCGTGGTGCTTGGCCGAGGACGACTCCGCGGTCAAGTTCTCACCGCGATCGTTCAACTGTGGACACATCGGCGATGGTGCATTCGGTGCGTGGCCCGCAGGCTCCCGAGCGCACATTGATGCTCGGCTGGAATGGCCGAGCCGTGAAGATCATCGAGCAGCTGGACCTGTACGTCGCGGCGGGCTCCGCGGTGGACATCGTGACGGACCGCGGCGACGCCGACATGGTGGTGGCGCAGCTCGGCCAGCGGCTACGCAAGGTGTCGTTGCGGATCAAGGACGCGGACGTACGGGATCGCAACGTGCTGGAATCGCTCGATGTCGCCGGCTACGGCAACGTGATCGTGCTGAGCGACGATCTGCTCGATCCGATGACGGCTGACTCGCGGGTGCTGGTCACGTTGCTTCACCTGCGAGACATGCTGAGCAAGCGCGGCCGCACGGTGCCCATCGTGAGCGAGATGCGCGACGACCGGGACCGCGCGCTGGCCCAGCTCACCCGAGCCGACGACTTCGTGGTCAGCGAACAGATGGTGAGCCTGCTGATGACGCAGATCGCGGAGAACCGACACCTCGAATCGGTGTTCACCGACCTGTTTGACCCGGACGGGGCCGAGATCTACGTGCGCCCGTCGAGCTACTACCTGCGCGAGGTGCCGGGGCACACGTTCGCGACCCTGGCCGACTGCGCCCGGCGCCGTGGCGAGGTCGCGATCGGGTACCGCGTCGCGGATCCGCCGGAGGGCCATGGCGTGGTGCTCAATCCCGACAAGGAACTGCCGATGCCCCTTATCGATCGGGTCATCGTCCTCGCGCACAGCTGATCCCTGGTTGCCGCGGTTGACACCCCCGTTGGGTGCGCAGAGAATCTGAACAGTTCAGCCGCTACGCACACCGTTCCGTCCTGTTGAACGAATGTCCCGGAGGCCCGATGAACACGCACGCCGACCCGGCCGGCTCCGCGATCGTTTTCCGCAATGGACTCGTGCTGACGATGGACGACCGCCGAACCGTGCTCAATCCGCGGTGACGTGCTCGTGGTTGGTGACCGGATCGCCGGCGTCGGCGAGAACCTCGCCGCTCCCGCAGGCGCCGTGGAGATCGACGCGTCCGGCGGAATCGTGATGCCGGGCATGATCGACACGCACCGCCACATGTGGCAGACCGCGATGCGCGGGTACGGCGCGGACTGGACCCTCACCCAGTACTTCGTCTGGTACTACCTCCAGCACGGCAAGCTGTTCCGCCCCGAGGACATCTACGCTGGCAACTACCTGAGCGCCCTCGAGGCGATCGACACGGGCGTGACCACCTCGGTGGACTGGTCGCACGGGCTGCAGACCACCCAGCACGCCGACGCCGCGGTCGACGCCCTCACGGCGATCCCGGGCCGCTTCGTCCTCGGCTACGGCAACATCCAGCAGGGATCGTGGGAGTGGTCCACCGCGCCCGAGTTCCGTGACTTCATCAACCGTCGTATCACCGTCGGCAACGACATGCTCGGCTTCCAGATCTGCTTCGATCTGCCCGCCCGCGGCGAGGCCGACGCGTGGCCGGAGAAGACCACGTTCGAAGTGGCGCGGGACCTGGGCGTGGCGGTCTCCACCCACTCCGGTGTGTGGAACGTGACCAAGGACGACAGCATCAAGTGGATGCACGACAACGGCTTCATGGGCCCGTCGACCATCTACGTGCACGCCGCGACGCTGAGCCCCGACTCCTACCAGCGCATCGCCGCCACCGGCGGTTCGATCTCGGTCTCGGCCGAGAGCGAGGCGAGCGCCGGCCAGGGCTACCCCACCACGTGGGAGGCTCGCAAGTACGGCATCCCGGTCTCGTTGTCGAACGACACCAGTGTCTGGTGGAACGCCGACATGTTCGCGGCGATGCGCCAGACGCTCAACGCCGACCGCATCCGCGAGCACCACGAGGCGCACCTGCAAGGTGAGACCATCACCAATCTCTCGGCGCGGGCCCAGCACGCGGTCGAGTGGGCCACCCGGGGCGGCGCGAAGGCGCTCGGCTGGGACAGCCGCATCGGCAGCCTCGAGGAGGGCAAGAAGGCCGATATCGTCCTGCTCAAGAACGACCAGGACCCCGCGATGGCGCCGATCATCAACCCGTACGGTCACGTGGTGTACCAGGCCCAGCGCGCCGACGTGCACACGGTGGTAGTCAACGGCCGCATCGTCAAGCGTGACCACAAGCTGCTCGTCGGCAACATGCCGACGGCGAAGGCCAACGTCGAGCGCACCATCGAGTACCTCGTGCGCGAGATGGGCTACGACGCCTGGGCGTCCGGCATGAGCCCGGAGATCCCGGAGCAGCAGAAGCGGGCGATGGACAACCCCTACATGTACACCGAGTACAAGGAGAAGACCGAGGCCTGACGCGGCGACCTCAGCGGCGAGCGGAGCCACTCGGCGAGAGCGGACAGGTCCCGGTCGCCATAGCCGGAGCGGACCGCCTCGGTGACGACGGCGGTGTTGGCCATGAGCTGCGGCATGCGGGCATCCACGCTGGCCGCGAGTTCGCCGATCAGCCGCAGGTCCTTCGCCACCAGGTCGAGCGCGAAGGCCACGGGAGCGGTCTCGGGCTGCACATAGGAGTCCCGCTTGTACTGCACGAACGGGGCCGCGATCGCGCTGGTGGTGAAGACGTCGTAGGCGGCCGCTCGGTCGACACCGGCCCGCTCGGCGAGCACGAGCGCCTCGGCGACGGCCTGGTTGAGCGCGTGCACCACCGAGTTGACGACGAGCTTCATGGTCGCCCCGGTGCCCTGGCCGCCGAGGTGGACGATCCGGCTGCCGAGGCAGCCCAGCACCGGGCGGGCCCGCTCCAGCGCATCGCCGTCGCCGCCGGCGAGAATCGTGAGCTGGCCGCTCTGGACGAGCGCCACGCTGCCGGAGACCGGAGTGTCCAAAAGGGACGCACCGCGGGTCCGCACCGCGGCGGCGAGCTCCCGCACCGTGGCGGGCGCGATCGTGCTGGTGTCGCAGACGACCGCGCCGGTCGCCAGGCCGGCGATGATGCCGTCCGGGCCCTGGTACGCAGCGCGCACGGCGTCGTCGTCGGCGAGGGAGACGACGACGACCTCGGCCCCGGTGACAGCGTCGCGGGCCGTGGGCGCCACGGTGGCCCCGAGGCCCTGCGCCCGCTCGGGAGTGCGGTTGTACACCGTGACCGGGTGACCTGCGGCGACGATGCGGCCGACCATCGCCGCCCCCATCCGGCCGGTGCCGACGACGGCGACCGGCTGCGTCACCGCCAGCCCCCGTCGACCACCAGATCCACTCCGTTGACCGCGTAGTTCTCGAGCAGGAACACCGACGCGTTAACCACGTCGGCCATCGTGGCCAGCCGCCCAGTTAGCGTATTGGCGACGATCGCGTCGAGCGGCTTGCCCGCCCAGAAGGGGCTGTCGCCAACGATTCCCGGATGGATGGAGTTCACTCGAGTCGGTGCCAGTTCGACCGACAGCGTCCGGACCATGCCGAGGACACCAGCGTTGATCGAGCTGACCGTGGTCGAGCCAGGGTAGGGCCGCTCTCGCGCCATTCCTCCGAAGAGGAGGATCGATCCCGCGCCGGTCAGCCGGTCGGCGAGCGAATGCACCACTTCCGTGTAGCCGACCAGTTTCAGCGTCACGAGGTGGACCGCCGCCGCGATGTCGTACGCCTTGACGTTGTTGGCGTCGCGGTCGATGGCGGCGAGCACCAGGTGGTCGACCGGGCCCAGACCGGCGAGATTGCCCGCGATATCGTGCGGCTTGGCGAGGTGGAGCGCGACGCCCTGCGTCGAGCCACCGACTTCGCTGGCGACCTTCGCCGCGGTAGTGGCGTCGCGGCCGGTCAGCACCACGCTGCGACCGCGGCCGGCGTAATAGTTCGCGAGGTCCCGGCCGATCCCAGCCGTGCCGCCGACGATGACGACCGAACCTGCCATGTCAGTGTTCCTCCTCTTTCGACGGACCCGTCACCGAGCGCAGGTAGTCCCAGTCCCGGACGTAGCGGTACGAGTGCCGACCCGGCGGTTGCGGCGCCTGAGTTTCCAGCCAGCGTACGTGTCCGTCGCCGACATTGCGGAAGCTGTGCATGCAGCCGACGCCGGCGAAGGCGACGTCGCCGGCCTTCAGGTGGTAGGTCTCGCCGTCGAAGCGTGGCCTCTGCCTCCCCTTCGAGAAAGAGGTACGTCTCCTCGAAGGGATGGTCGTGCGGACCGGCCACGCCGGCCTGGTCGTACTGCACCATGAACATGGTGGTCAGGAGCGCACCGAGGTCGCTGTCGACCATCATCTTCACCGTGATGCCGCTGTAGACGAGCAGCGCGGTTCGCATGCTCGCCGAGACGGCCAGGAACTCCTGCCGCTGCTTGTCGACCGCCATGTTCACCGCGTCGATGTGGCCGAAATTCCGGTTGCGCGGATCGCGCGGGTCGACGGCGACCGGGTCGGTGCGCGCGAGCGCCGGGACATCGTAGACGTCGTGACGCGTACGCCGCCCGCGGCTGGGGCGCCCGCATCTGCGCCCACCGGGCGGGGCCGGCTCCGTCGTCATTGCGCCAACTCGTGGGGAACACCGAGCGAGAGCAGCCCGTAGTCGCCCGGAGCCAACCGAATCGCGCCCTCCGGGGTCTGCACGATCGGACGTGCCCTCGAGCACGTAGAAGCACTCCTCATAGGACTGCACGGCGGTCGACACGACACCCTCCGGGCTCGAGCCTGCAGACGTTGAACTCGGTGTGCACCGCCCCTGGCGTCGTCTCGTCGGCGATCGTCCATCGGCTCAGGCCCTCGGCTGTCCCGCGAATCGGGACGCCGGTGCGTACTCAGCGTCGGCCGCGAACTTGACGACATGGCGAGACCCGGTTGTCACATTCGTCATCGGTCACTCCTGATAGGACGGTGTAGGCATCAGAAGTTCACCACGGACTTCGCGGCGGCCACGACCTTGTCGACAGTCGGGGATCACCGCCTCTTCGAGCGCGTCGGCGAAGGGCAGTGGCACGTTCTCCGAAGCCACTCGCTTGACCGGCGCGTCGAGCAGGCTGAACCCCTCATCGACAACGACCGAGACCACGGTCGCGCCCCAGCCGCCCTGGTGCGGGTTCTCCTCGACCGTCACCAGCCGAGAGGTCTTGGCGACCGAGGCGAGCACGGTTGTGATGTCCATCGGGATCAGACACCGCAGGTCGACGACCTCGGCGGAGATCCCCTCGGCCGCCAATCGCTCGGCGGCGGAGAGCGAGGTGTGCACTGTGGACGCCAGTGCGAGCAGCGTGACGTCGGAACCCTCGCGCACGACGTTCGCCTTGCCCAGCTCGATGATGTGACCCTCGGGCGGCTTCGGTCCCTTGCTTGCGAACAGACCCTTGTGCTCGCAGAAGATCACTGGGTCGTCGCTGCGGATCGAGGCCGCCATCAGTCCGATCACGTCGGCCGGCGTGGATGGCGCGACGATCTTCAGCCCGGGGATGGTCAGCGCCCAGTTCTCCACCGCCTGCGAGTGCTGTGCGCCGAAGCCCAGTCCGCCGCCGTTGGCGGTCCGGAGAACCAGCGGTACCGTCACCTGCCCACCCGTCATGTAACGGACCTTCGGGATCTCGTTGGCGATGTAGTCCCAGCACACCGCGAAGAAGTCGGAGAACATGATCTCCGCTACCGGGCGCATGCCGGTCATGGCCGCGCCCATCGCGGCGCCGACGATCGCCTGCTCGGAGATCGGTGTGTCCCAGACTCGGCGCGGCCCGAACTCGGCGAACAGACCGACCGTCGTCTTGAATACTCCTTCGGCGGCACCGATATCCTCGCCCAGACAGACCACGCTGGGGTCACGCCTCATCTCCCGCGCGATCCCCTCGGCCACCGCCTCGCGGTAGGTGATGCTCAGCCGTCGGCTCGCCGTGCTCAGGTTCGCCATGCCGCGCCTCCGTCGGCCCATACGTCGGTCAAAGCTTGGCTGACATCGGCGTCCGGTGCGTTCTTTGCCCCGTCGATGGCGGCCGCCACGATAGCCTCGGCCCGCGCATCGACGTCCTTGATGGCGTCCGGAGTGACCCCGAGCGCCTCGAGCCGGGCGCGCGCGACATCGATCGGGTCGTGCTTGAGCCAGCGCTCGACCTCCTCAGCGGGGCGGTATTTTGCTGGGTCGGTCCGCGAGTGTCCATAGTGGCGGTATGTCTCGGCCTCGATCATTGTCGGGCCGTCCCCCGCCCGAGCGCGCTCCGCGGCGGCGGCGACGGCGTCACGGACGACCACGACGTCGTTGCCGTCGATGACCTGTGCCGGGATCCGGTAGGACGGAGCCCGGTCGGCGGCGGGATGGTCGGCGGCGGTGACGGCTCCGATCGGGGTGTACTCCATGTAAAGGTTGTTCTCGCACACGAAGATGACCGGCAGCTTCCAGATCGCGGCCAGGTTGAGCGCCTCGTGGAACGCGCCGATGTTGGTGGCGCCGTCGCCGAAGAAGGCCACGGCCACCTGGTCGGTGCCGCGCAGCTGAGCCGACCATGCGGCGCCGACCGCCATCGGCAGGTGGGCGCCGACGATCGCGTAGGAGCCGAGCATGTTGCCGGCCGCGTAGGTCAGGTGCATCGAGCCGCCCTTGGCCTTGCACAGCCCGGTTGCCTTCTGCATGAGTTCGGCGAGACACGCCTCCGGCGTCGCACCCCTGGCCATCGCGTGGTGGTGCCCGCGGTAGGTCGCGAAGACATAGTCCTGCTGGCTGCAACCCTGCGCTCGCGCCGACCGCGACCGCCTCCTGGCCGGATGCGAGGTGTGTCGTGCCCTTGACCAGGCCGGCAAGAAACAGGTCGTAGGCGGCTTTCTCGGTGCGTCGGATCACCGCCATCTCTTCGTACATGCCAAGCAGTTCTCGCCGCGGCTCGCGGTCGAGCCACTCACCGGTCGCACCTCACCGCTTTCGTGTTGAGATGGGACTGGGCCTCGCGGACCGAGGAGAGCGGGCCATCCGAGGTCCAATAGCGACGGCCGGCAACCAGCAGTTCCTCGGCCGGGAACTTGGTGATGACCTGGCAACCGTCGGCGGTCACCACGACCTCCTCCTCGATCCGGGCCGCCGACCAGCCGTCCTTGGCTGGCCAGTAAGTCTCCAGCGCGAACACCATGCCCTCCTCGAGCACCTCGGGGTGGTCCAACGACACCAGCCGACTGAAGATCGGCTTCTCCCAGATCGACAAGCCCACGCCGTGCCCGTATTGGAGCGCGAACGCGGCTTCCTCGTTGGCGAAACCGAACTCCTCGGCCCGGGGCCACAGCGCCACGATGTCGGCCGTGGTCGCACCGGGGCGCACCGCCGCGATCGCGCGGTCCATGTACTCCCGGCAGCGCACGTAGGCGTCACGCATCGCCGGCGAGGCACTCCCCACGGCGAAGCAACGGTAGTAACAGGTGCGGTAGCCCATGTGGCTGTGCAGGATGTCGAAGAACGCCGGATCGCCCGGGCGGATCACCCGGTCGCTGTACACGTGCGGGTGCGGCGAGCAGCGTTCCCCCGAGATGGCATTGACGCCCTCGACATACTCGCTGCCCAGGTCGTAGAGCACCTTGCTGACCAGGCCCACACACTCGTTCTCCTTGACGCCTGGACGCAGGAACCGGTACAGCTCCTCGTAGGCGGCGTCCACCATGGAGCATGCCTGGGTGAGCAGTGAGATCTCGTCTGGTGTCTTGATCCGCCGAGCTTCGAGGAACAGTTGCTGTCCGTCGACCACGTCAATGCCGGCTCGCTGCAGTGCGAGAAGCACGGGCATTTCGACGATATCGATACCGACCGGTGCACCAAGCAGCCCCCGCTCGGATAGCTCTGCGGCAATCTTGCGGGCCAGCTCCTCGGCGATGCCAGCGTCGGGGTGAAACGCGCCGCGCAACACCGAGATGCCAGCACGCGCCCGCTTCGGACCGTCCAGCCAAGGGTTGTACAGCTGGTGGTGGCGCGCCGCCGACCCGAAGTCCCACACGATCGGCTCGGCCCCGCGACACAGCAGCGCGAACCGGATGAACTTGTCTATCGCCCACGTGCCGATATGTGTCGCGGTCATATAGCGGATGTTCGGAAAATCGAACGCGAGAACCGCACCCAAGCTGGAGCGTTCGAGGGCATCGCTCAGCCGCGCGAGCCGCTGCTCGACGAAGACGGTCGAGGTCGATGCGTTCTTCCCAGTCGACTGCGTTCATTCCGTACGTGCCGATCGCCACGTCAGCACCTCTCTGTTACAGTTCGCCTGTTCAGTATTTCTTACCGGAAGCTAGCCGTTCGTTCAGCCAAGCGTCAAGCGCGACCAGACGTGCTCGGGACGCTTGCGAATGTCGCGGCGTCTGCCCCCCAGCCCGCTGCGGAACGTCGCGCGGCCATGCACGTCATGGTGCAGATCGCGCGCGGCTGGCGAGCGAGTTTCGACCAGTAACCTTGGCTCAAGAGTGACTCCAACGGGAAGGCTAAGCACGGCGTGACGGGACCGACATTGCCCCCAATCGGGGAGCGCTTGCGCGAGGCGCGACAGCAGCGCGGCATGACCGTGCGCGGACTGGCCCGCGCGATCGACGTGTCGGCAAGCCTGATCTCTCAGATCGAAACCGGTAAGAGCAGCCCTTCGGTCAGCACGCTGTACGCCATCACCGCCGCACTGGATATCTCGATCGAAGATGTGTTCGGCGGGGTGGGCGCGCGCGGCGTGGTTGAGCGGGGCGCTGGCTCGCCCAACGGCGCATCCCTGCAGATAGCCTCTGCCCGGCCGGTGCCGGCCACGGTCATCGCTGGCTCCGGCCCGACACCTGCGCAGCGCGGGCTTTCCGGGGATGCGGAGGGCACGCCGGCCGGTGCGCCGTCGAGTGACGCGGCGGCCACGTTCGGGGCGGGCGTCGATCGATCGGCGAGTTCGGCCGCCACGCAAGGGTTACGCCGGCTCCAGCACAAGCGCCGGGTGGGGCCGGTGGTGGCGCGAAACGAGCGGGAAGTGCTGCACCTCGACTCGGGAGTGACGTGGGAGCTGCTCGGCCAACTGCCGGATACCCACGTGGACTTCCTACGCATCACCTACGCACCAGGCGGAAGCTCCTCTGGAGCGGGTGTCCTCATGCGCCACTCCGGCACCGAGTGGGGGCACGTGCTGGCGGGCCAACTGACGTTGACGCTTGGCTTCGACAGCTACGTGTTGAACCCCGGCGACTCGGTCTCGTTTGACTGCTCGACCCCCCACTCCTATGCCAACCACGGGCTCGAGCCAGCGGTCGGCGTCTGGTTCGTCGCCGAGCGCTACCGCTGACCTCGCCGCACGGCCGTGTCCGTTCGGCGTTAACGGGGTCCACGCACATCGAATCTGCTACGGATCGCCATTCCGTGCCCATCCGCGCGTCATGCCAGGTACCGGGGCGACTTCGAGTGTTCACGCCAGTGAACGTTTTGCGCAGCGGTGTTGCACGGTGTCCAGGCGCACCATACACTCCGCCTCAGATCGTCCCTGCACCTCCCGGCACCGAGCTCGAACCACCGCGTCATGGGTGTGCCTGACCTCAAGAAGCTCAATCCTTTGTTGACCGTGCTTGGTGGCGTGGTCGTCCACGACACCGGGCGTCGTGCACTAGAGAGGAACAATCGTGCGCAGACGAGGCAGACGAGGCGTACTAGCCGCACTCGCGGCGGCCATGTTGGCCGCTTCGGTCGGGGCATGCACCACCAAGGAGCCGACCACCAACCCCAGCGCATCGGGTGATCCGATCGTCGTCGGCTCGACCCTCGCGCTGACTGGTGCGTTCGCCGCCACCGGCATCATCCACAAAATCGCCGGTGAGGCGTTCGTCGCACGCCTCAACGCGAGCGGCGGCCTGCTCGGTCGCCCGGTGGAGTGGAAGGTGCTCGACGACGCGTCCGACACCACCAAGATCGCCGGGTACTACGAGCAGCTCATCAGCCAGGACAAGGTCGACCTGATCCTCGGGCCGTACGCCACGCCGAACATCCTCGCTGCCATGGCGGTGGCCGAGCGGCACGGCTTCGTCTTGCCTCACCACACCGCGGTGCTGGCGCCGCAACTGACGTACTCGTGCCAGTTCCCCGGTTGGTCGATCGGCCCCACCCCGAACTCGTACATCCCCAACGAACTCTTCGACGCGTTAGAGAGCCTGCCCACTCCACCGAAGAAGATCGCGATCCTGACCAGCCAGAGCGGCTCGGCGGCGTTCGTGACGAACGGACTCGGCGACGACAAGAACGGATTCCCGACCATCGCCGCACGGCGCGGCCTGCAGGTTGTCGTCAACGAGCCGTACGCGCCCGGCACCACCGACTGGACCAACCTGGCCACCAAGGTTCGCGACGCCGCGCCCGACGTGCTCCTCAGCGTCAGCCTCGGTGTGGACACGGTCGGCCAGCTCAATGCGATGAAGCAGCTCGGCTACAAGCCGCCGCTGACCTTCAGCCTCTTCCCGGCACCGGGCCCGCTGCTCGGCCTCGGCGCGGACGGTGAGGGCGTCCTGTCGGTGTCGATCTTCGAGCCCAACAAGCCCATCATCGACAAGTTGGGCGGTGACGTGCAGGCCATTGTGGACGATTTCAAGGCGCGGGCGACCGCGCAGAATGTGCCGTACACCGCGTTCGAGACCCAGGCCGCGGCGAGCTGGAACGCCTGGCAGATCCTCATCGAAGGGGTGAAGGGCGCCAACTCCCTGGACCAGAAGGCGATCTGCGACTCGCTGCACGCGAAGGGCGCAGCGACGACCTTCGCCGGTCAACTCTCGTTCGACCCGACGGTCAACAACTTCTGGCCAACCAACCTCGGCATCAAGCAGATCCAGAATGGCGACTGGGTCATGGTCTGGCCGCCTACCCGGGCCGCTGGGACGATCAAGGGTGCGGCGAGCTGATCGGATCGCTGACCTCACCGCCCTGACCCGCGTTGCCCGTGCCACCCCGACCGGCGGCACGGGCAACGCCCATACATATCATCGGAGGACGTCTATGAATGCCGTCCAGGTGGCGCTCAGCGGGGCCATGATCGGAGGCCTGTACGCCTTGATGGCGGCGGGGCTGTCGGTCACGTGGGGCGTATTGCGGGTCATCAACCTGGCCCACTTCGGGTTGATCCTCGTGGGCGCGTACCTCACCTACCAGCTGGTCACCGACTGGCGGATCGACCCGATTCTCACGGTCGTGGTGACCGCGCCGGCGCTCTTCGTCGCGGGTGCGCTGCTGCAGTGGGCCTACGACCGATTGAACATCGCCGAGTTCAACTCGCTGCTGGTGAGCTTCGGGCTGCTCATCATCGTGATCCAGGTGACGACGAACGTGTGGACCGCCGACCATCGCGAGGTGCCGCGGGAGGAGAACCCGTACGTGGTCGAGTCGCTGCACATCGGGACGCTGGCGCTGCCGTACAGCCGGATCGTCGCGCTCGGGCTCGCGCTGGTGATCCTTGGTGGCGGTCATCTTGTGCTGCGCCGCACGTTCATCGGTCGTGGCATGCGCGCCTTCGCCGAGGACCGCACCGTCGCCGCGGCCTTCGGGATCGACCATCGCCGCCTCGGCTGGCTGCTCGGTGGCTTGTCCGGAGCGAGCGCGGCGGTCGCTGGCATGGTCTTCATTCTTGGCAATTTCGTCGAGCCCGCCACCGCATACGAGTGGTTCGGCATCGTCTTCGCGGTGGTCATCCTCGGCGGGCTGGGCAATCTGCTCGGCACGCTGCTCGCCGGCGTCACCGTGGGCGCGATGTCGGGGTTGGTCGCGCTGATCTGGTCGCAGGCCGTGGGGCCGATCGCGCTGTTCCTGGCCATCATCCTGGCGCTGGTGCTGCGCCCACAGGGCGTCTTCACCCGGGGGAAGACCGCATGAGCGCCCGGGACCTGGTGGCAACTGTCCCCCGGCGGCTGGCGATCCTGGTGGCGGCGATGGTCCTCATCGGCGTGCTGGGCCAGTTCAACGCCGTCGATCGGGCTGGCGCCGTACAACATCGTCGTGCTCTCCACGGTGTTGTTCTGGATCAGCCAGGCGACGAGCTGGAACCTGCTGTCGGGCTACGCCGGGTACTTCAGCTTCGGTCAGGGTGCCTACCTCGGCATCGGCGCTTACACGATGGCGGTCATGACCGGCCGCCACGACGTCGACTACCTGATCAGCATCCCGGTCGGCGGCCTGCTCGCCGGCGTGCTGGCGCTTCTCGTCGGCGCGGTCGCGTTCCGGCTCCGGTCTCTACGAGGGGAGATATTCGCACTCCTCACTCTCGCTGTGCCGTTCATCCTGGCCGCGATCGCGCGGATCAACAGTGAGATCGACGGTGGTCAGGGCACGACGCTCCGCACGCCGCCGTTGCCGGACTGGATCGGCGACTTCCAGCACCTGATGTTCCTGCTCAACCTGGTGGTCGCCACGCTCGCGTTAGGGGTCGCGCTGGCCGTGCACGGATCGCGGTTCGGCCGCGGGCTCGCCGCGGTGCACGACGCCGAGGACGCGGCCGAGGTGCTGGGCGTGCCGACGTTCCGGTACAAGATGATCGCGATCGTCCTCGGCGCCGTGCTGGGCGGCATGAGCGGCGCGCTGTTGGCGATGTCGACCGGATATGTCGTGGTGGAGAGCATCTTCACCCTGAGCATCCCGCTGTTCGTCATCCTCATCTGCGTGCTCGGCGGCCGGCGGCACTGGCTCGGGCCGGTCATCGGAGCCGTGTTCCTGGTGGTGCTGCAGGACCGGCTGGTTGTCGGTGGGCTCGGCAGCTGGCGGGACATCATCCTGGGCGCCCTGCTGGCCGGCCTCGTGGTACTCGCTCCGGAAGGCCTGTACGGACGTCTGCGGGCGCAGCCATGGCTCGCGCTCGGCTCCTTTCTGGTCGTCTGCGTCGGCCTGCTGCTCAGCAGGTACTACGCCGACCTCGACGCCGTGCTCTACGGCATGCTCGCTGCCGCCATGGTCGCTACCGTGGGCGACTGGTGGCGTCGCCGCCAGGCCCGGTTCCGCGCGACACCATCCACATCGGACGAACGTGCGCGGGCCGAGCCGATGCCGGTCGAATGTCGTGCCCGCCCAAGCCGTGCCCGCCCAGCCTGCGCCGGTCGTCGCCGCACCGACGGTGGGAGACCGGGTGCTGGTCTCGGTGCGTGGGGTCACCCGTGACTTCGGTGGCGTACGGGCGCTCGATGGCGTCTCGGTGGAGATCCGGCAGGGCGAGATGGTCGGACTGGTCGGGCCGAACGGTTCGGGCAAGACGACGCTGGTGAACCTCCTGTCGGGCGCGATGCAGCCAACGAGTGGCGAGATCGCGATCGCCGGCCGAGCCATCAAGGGGCTCGACCCGCACCGGGTCGCACACACCGGCGTGGCCCGCACGTACCAGATCCCCAAGCCGTTCCCGTCCATGACCGTGCGCGACAACGTCGCGATGGCCGTGATGTTCGGCCGCACCGGGGCGTCCCTTGCCACTGCGCGGCAGCAGGCCGGAGCGCCACCTCGCGACCGTACGCCTGGGGCACCTCGCGGACGCGCTGCCGGATTCGCTGAACCTGCACCAGCGCCAGCTGCTGGAGATGGCGCGCGCGATCGCGGCCGAGCCGACGGTGCTGCTGCTGGACGAGGCGCTGGCCGGGCTTAACCCAGCGGAGATCGACGACGCGGTCGCGGTCATCAAACGCATCCACACCACCGGAATCTCCATCATCATCGTCGAGCACCTGCTCCGGGTGCTGCAGCAGCTCGCCACCCGGATCGTCGTGCTCAACCGCGGCGTGGTCATCGCCGACGGGACACCGTCCACAGTGCTCAATGACCCAGCCGTGGTCCACGCCTACCTGGGGAGGCAACGTGCTTGAGGTACGTGGGGTGCAGGCCCGCTACGGCGACGCGCAGGCACTATGGGGCGTTGATCTCGACGTCGCTGCCGGCGAGATGGTCTGCATCGTGGGGCCCAACGGCGCCGGGAAGACCACTCTGGTAAAGACCATCGCCGGCCTGCACCCGGCGGCCGCGGGCAGCGTCCGCCTGAACGGAGTCGAGCTCACTGCGCTGCCCGGGCACCGGGTCTGCGACCAGGCAGTGGCGACCGTACCGGAGGGACGGCGGGTCTTCGGTCATATGACCGTTCGGGACAACCTCCTACTCGGCGCCTACCGGCGGGCCGCACGGCGGGTCTACCGGAGCACGGAGACCGAGGTGTACGACTTGTTTCCGCGGCTGCGCGAGCGTTCCGAGCAGCACGCGGGCAGCCTCTCCGGCGGGGAGCAGCAGATGCTCGCGATCGGCCGCGCCTTGATGGCCCTACCGAAGCTGCTGCTACTCGACGAGCCGTCCCTCGGCCTCGCGCCGGTGGTCGTGGACCAGGTCTTCGACGCCCTCGCCGCCGTGAGCGGCGCCGGAATCGGGGTGCTCGTGGTTGAGCAGGATGTCGAGCGAGCGTTAGCAGCCTGTAGCCGTGGCTACCTGCTCGTCGAGGGGCGGGTCGTCGCCGCCGGCAGCACCGCGGAACTGCGCGACACCGCAGAAGTACGCCAGCGCGTGCTGGGCATGTAGCCAACCGCCCAGACGTCCGGGTGACCCTGGGTAGACTGACGCCACTGTCGATCCGCGGGCGGCCAGGGGGCGGCGTGGGAATTGAGCACGGGGTCGTCGTTGGCCTCGACAATGGCGGAACCGCGAACAACGCCACCGTGATGACACCCTCCGGCGATTACCTCGTGGACCAGCTGGTCGAGGTGCCGAGCCGGGTCACGGAGGGGCCAGCGATCGCGGTCGACGCCTTGGTGGAGGCGATGGACAACGTGCTCGCGCTGCTGTCCATCGACCGGTCCGAGGTGCGGGCGGTCGGGCTAGATACACCCGGACCGGCCAGTGCCGACGGCGTGATCTCGTCGAAGGGCTCCACCAACTTCGGGCATCACGGGTGGCGCGGGTTCGACATCCGCGCTGCGCTCGAACATCGGATCGGGCTGCCCGTGGTCTACAACAACGACGGCAACTCGGCCGCGCTGTACGCGCACGTCCTTCACTACGGTTTCGAGGCCGGCCTACGCTCATCGGTCTCCGCCATCGTCGGCACCGGGCTCGGCGGCGGCCTGGTCGAATTGGGCAGCGTCGTCAAGGGCGCCGCCGGTATGGCTGGCGAGTTGGGCCACGTGATGATCTCCACGCATGGGTTGCTCGCCGAGGGACAGCCGGTGCCACGGTGCAACTGCGGCCAGTATGGCGACGTGGAGAGCTTCGCCTCGCTCACCGGCATCACGCTGAACCTGCTGCCGTACTGGCTCACCCGCTTCCCGAAGCACGAACTCAACGATGTCGATCCCGATCAAGGCGGCACGGGCGGTACGGGGATACGGTGAGCGCTTCGACCCGCTCGCGCTCAAGATCTTCGAACAGCAGGCCCAGGCACTCGGCCGACTCTTCTCGATCGCGTCCAATGTCACCGATCCGCACGCGTACTTTGTGGGCGGGGGCGTGGTAGAGGCGGCACCGGAGTTCCGGGCCTGGTTCCTTCGTACGGTCGAGGAGAGCACCGTACTGCGCGACGAACAGCGGCAGGTCGCGCAGTTCGCCGTCGTCCCCGACCTGGACATGGCCGGAGCTCGCGGCTCGGCGATCGCCGCATTGGCCGTGCTCTAGCGGTCAAGCCCCGCGCAGCGGCAGCCCGGCCGCGGTGTATGCGGCGTCGATCAGTCGCATGGTGGCGATGGAGTCCTCGACGGGAGTGAGGTTCACCGGCTCACCTCGTACCGCGCCGAGGAAGGCACGCAGCTGATAGGTGTACGAAGCCTCACCCGGGACTCGCATCCGACGCCGCCGTCCATCCACTATGGACATCAGCTGGTGCGGAAACTGCGGGGCGACGAAGTTGAGCACCCGTACCTCACCCCGTTGGCCGATCACCCGGGCGGAGACGTTCAACAGTGTCCGCGACCACATCGACGTAACGACTCGCCCGGTCGCGCCGCCCGGGTAGCGCAGGTCGACAGTCATGGCACGGTCCACCCTTGGGTCTCGGCGCAGCGTCTTCGCGCTCGCCGCGGTTACCGCCGGCTCCCCCAGGCCGAACTGCCGGACGAAATGCATGGCGTAGCAGCCGGCGTCCATCAGGGCCCCACCAGCGAGGTCGTACTGGTATCGGATGTCCCCGAAGCGCGGCAGCGGGAAGCACATCGAGGCCTGCACATGGCGGATCGGTCCGAGCTCCGCGGCGAGTGCGATCACCCTGGCCATGAGCGGGTGGTATCGGTAGTGGAACGCCTCGAGCACAACCAACGGTCTGCCTGCGGCCGCTTCGGCCCTCGGCAGCGCCTGCTCGACCTGGCGTGCCTGTGCCGCGTTGGCGGCTGAAGGGCTTCTCGCACAGCACGTGCTTGCCCGCGGCGAGAGCCTGTTCGGTCCAGTGGGCGTGCAGGCCGTTCGGCAAGGGGTTGTAGATCGCGTCGATGCCGCTCGTCCCGTATCAAAGCGTCGTACCCGGCGAGCACACGTTCGATTCCGTGCTTGGCGGCGAATGTCTTTGCCCGGGACGGATCGCGCGCCGCCACCGCGGCGACCACCACGCCGTCGATGCGGCGGGCCGGCGCGATGAGCGCGGCCGGCGTTATTCGTGCGGCGCCGAGGACGCCGATCCGGAGCGAGGGCACGGGAACACCGTACGCCGCTCTGGCGGTCGCGCGCTCAGTCGCCTTCTCGCTTTTCGGGCACTGGTTCGTTCGGTGTTCCTGCACTGACCACAGTGGACGTCGGATGGGATTGGTCGAGCGTCCCAGCTGGGATGATCTGCCGTACCAGGCGGGGCGGTGGGGCGTCATCAAGGTCCCAGCCGTCAGTGCCGTGGCCGTCGGGTGGTGGGTCGTCTTCGACGAGGAGGAGGTTGCCGTCGCCGGGCACGAAATAGAGCCTGCCGTCGGGTGCCTCCCACATGAAGGCGGCTGGGCCGAAGCCGTGGATGGTGAAGCCCTTTTCGTGCTTGAGCCGGTGATGGTGCCGGCACAGGCTGCACCCATTCCCGCGGTGTGAGGGTCCACCGTCGACGTAGTCGAGGCGGTGGTCGGTGTCGCAACGGATCGCCGGCCGGCGGCAGCCAGGAGCACGACAGGTGCGATCCCGGGCTTTGACGAAGGCACGTTCGGCCGCGGGTGCACGCCGAGCGGTGTAGCCGTGGTGCAACAGCTGCCCGGACTCGTTGGTGACCGACCACGCCCAGGCGGGTCGGGCCTGCTCGTCGAGGGCGACCTGGCGGGCGATGTCGGCGATGACCGGACCCCAGCCGGGGATCCAGCCCGAATCCTGATCCAGATCCAGGAGCGTGGACAGCTTGACCTGGATGTCGACCACGCCCCGGCGCGCTGCCGGACGCACCCCGGCACAGGAACATCGCGAACCCACACCACCGGTGTCACCTTTGCCCGGCGGTTCGACGTTGGGCGCGTCGACGTCCCACGGCTCGATGTCGGGCGGTTCGACGTCGAGTGGACCCCAATCGGGTGGCCCGAGGTCCGGCGGGTCGATGTCGGGTGGCTCGATCTCCGACCACTCGATACCGGGCGGCTCGAAGTCCCATGGCTCGATCTCCGGCGGACTAACTTCGGGCGACCCGTCGTGGGGCTGCTCTGTCGATGGTTCGACATCGGGCCAGGCACTGGCCGTCGGCTCCGCATCAGTGTCGGCCGGCCTGGTATGGGCCGGCTCGGTGTCGGCCTGCGTCGCTACCGGCTCGGTGCCGTGCGCGACTGCGGAGCTGGCCGAGCCGGAGCTGGCGGCATCGGCGTCGGCATCGGCGGCGGCGGCGGCGGCAGTGTCGGCGGCGGCGGTGAGAGGGTCAAAGGAGGGGTGAAGGTGAAAGGGGATGCCGGCGAGCAGGTCGAGCATGGCATCGGCGCGGAGCTGGTCGAGCGTGCGGGTGTCGCCGTCGGCCTTGGCGGCGCGGGCGAGCCGGTCGATCCAGTTGTCGGCAGCGGCGGCCCGGTCCGGCGGCAGGTTCAGCCCGGACAGCTGAGCGGTGCCTTCGGTGTCCAGGCCGACGTACACCCGCCGGTTGGTCACCGATTGGGCGTGGCGGCGTTTGACCAGGCTGGGGTCGGCCTTGTGGGCGCGGTACTTGAGCCGGTCGCGCAGCTGGCTGGGGGTCCACACCGCCGCCTTGGCCAGCGTGGCCGCGGCAATGGCGCGGGCAACCTCGTCGTCGAGCATGCACAGCTCCGCCACGTAGACCGCGGCCCGGGCGAAGTCGATGCGGCCGGCCGCTAACGCCGCGTACACCATCGGCAGCTTCTGCAGCAGTTGCTCGCCCAGATTCAGCAGCCGGTAGGCCGACCAGCGGGACATCGTCAACGCGAACGCAACCTGGTCAGCGGCGAAATCGTCCTCCTGCTCCCGAGTGCCGCGCCCGGGCCCGTCCCAACGGATCGCCGCCAAGGCGACCGCGTCGGCGAGCAGCCCGGCCTGCTCGTGGGCGATCTGCCGGGCCCTCGCGGCGGCCAGGGTCGCTAGCTGCGCGGCCGACAGCCCTTCTCGATCCACAGTGGCCAACAATGCGCACAGGTCAGGACCCGGTGGTATATCAGCCAATCCCGCCGGTAGGTCCTTCCCCATGCCCACGATCGTGGCACAGGCGTACGACAATTTCGCGAGCGACACGCTTGCCGTGTGAGTCAAACTACGACTTCGGCGGCACCCCGGGTGTGAGGCGCTTCTACAGCTCGTACTCGTCAGCGTCGATGCTTGTCCCGGACTGAGGCCAGGGACGTCAGGCTGTCTAGGTCTGGGTGCCAACCGACGATCCCTTTGCCCATGCGCCCAGGCCGAGGTCGTCAGAGACGGTACGGGCCGCACGCGACGTGGGGACGCATGGGGGCAGCCAGCCGCAACCACCCTGTCTTGCCCGCCCACATCCCGACGCAACAACCAAGCCCGGCGGTCTCGAACGTGCCGGTCACGGCGATCGTCTTGCCCGGTCAAGGGGCATCTGGTGCTGGTGGCCTCCGCGCGAATCGAACCCGCGACAGTCGCGCAGTTCAGCGTGTATTTGGCTCCGGAGTGTCGGGGTCCAGGGGCGGCGCCCCTGGCCGCCGGGGGCAATGATCCGGGTTCTTAGGGCCGGAGGTGTAAGCCGCCGGGGGCATGCTCTTGTGGCCGCTGTGCTGGCGTGTCGTTGCTGGGCCGTGTTGTACGGAGGAGGCGGGGTTGACCTTGATAGCGTTATTAGTGTGGATGCTTCGCTGCCTAGCCAGAGTGCCTACATTGCTAGCGTTCGTGAGCAGCACCCTCGGGCGTACGAGCAGTGGACGGCCGAGGAGGATGCGCGCCTTGTTGGCGAGTACCGGTCGGGCCGTAGCTCTGAGGATGTGGCGCGGGACTTGGGGCGTCAGCCGAGTGCGGTGGAGTCTCGGTTGATGAAGGTGGCGCCGGAGCTTGTTCGGGGGCGCTGGGCGCGGTGAGGTGACGGGGCAGGTTGCGCAGGTTCGCGAGGCACACGCTCGGGCGTCCGCGCCGTGACTGATGCTGAGGAGGCGCGCCTCGTGGTCGGCTTCGCTGCGGGTATGAGCTTTGAGGACCTGGCAGTGGAGTTCGGCCGCGAGCTTAGCGTGTTGAGGTCGCGCCTTGTGAGGGTCGCGTATCGGGGACTGCGGGCTTGAGGCGCTATTGGCCACGGCGGTGGAGCGTCCGTACGGCGGCCGACCGCTACAGCCCGCCGCCGGGGCCGGCGCGCGCCGTGGCCTCCAAGCCCAAGGCGTGCGTCCGCGCCCGGCAGTCGCGGCCCGGACAGGCCGCTTTTGAAGCCGTAGAGAAAGGTCTCCACAGTCCACAGTGGACGCCGTTGTCCGACTCCGGTTGATGCTTTACGTGGCGGCCTCGGTTGATTCTTGACATCATCGCGAGCTACTACCGATTCGCGGCATGAGCATGCGCCCGTCGACGCGCCGACGGACCCGCTGTAAGGCGGCGGAGAGGGGTGAGCGAGCGCCCCTCGTCTTTCACCAGGGCGGCCCTTGGATGTCGCCACGGTACGGGGCGTGTGTGACAGTCGGAGGCCGCTTATCGGCCGCCGAGGATCTCGGTCGCGGCGTCGGCCAGACCGAGCCCGTTCGGTCCACGGACCAGGATCGCCGGTAACCCGACCGCTCGCGCGCCCTGGACGTCGGCGGTGGGATTGTCGCCGACCATGTGCGCGGTCCACGGCGACCCGGCCCGCTCCAGCGCGCACCGGAAGATCCCCGGGTGGGGCTTCTCGAAGCCTACGGACGCGGAGGTCAGTACCTCGTCGAAGTGGTCGGCCAACCCGAGCGCAGAGACGAGCTGGCGCAGCTCCGGGACGTGATTGCTGACGATCATGTGCTGATACCCAGCGGCCGACAAGCGGTCCAGCGCCGCGGCCGAATCGGGGAAGACCGACCAGTGCGCCGGATCGAGGTAGTGGTCCCGGAACCCTCCGGCCGCCCGCCGGGCGGGCCCCTCGGCGACGCCGGCCCGCAGATAGGCGCCTAGGAACAACCGCCGCATCGCCGCCCACCAGTCATCGGCGTCGTTCAGGTGCGGGTGCGGTGTAGCCGCGTCATGCCAGGGAAGCCTGGACGCCAGCTGCGGACGGAGCGTCTCGACGGTCAGTCCGTGATCCGGGTCCACCGCGGCGAGCGCGGCCAGGAGCGTTCCGCTCCACGTCCGGTCCCGGGCGGCCAGCGTGCCGTCGAAGTCCCAGAAGACCCACCGCCCCGCCACGTCACCGAATCTACCGGTCCGATCGCGTGCCGTGGTGTGTACCGATCTCGAGCAGCGGTCCACGATCCGGCGGCGCCGGCGTGAGCGTGGTCCGGCCCGCAGATCCTCGTCGAAGAGCTCGGCGGCGGCCCGGAGATCGACCGCGAACGCAGGCACCAAAGTGGACACCGTGTCCGACTCCGGTTGATGCTTTACGTCGCGGCCTCGGTTGTTGCTTGACAAGATCGCGGCAAGCCGCGCGACTCACGGCTACTGAGAGTGCGATTCGAACGACGAGGCGAAGGCGGGGTGCCGTCATGACCTGACCGACTCGCGTGGGCGGATGCCCAGCAGTTGCTACGTCGAACAGGACGTCGTTCGTCCGGAATGGATGCGAGGCTGCCTGCGTGAGTAGGGAAACCGAGGCTTCTGTCACGTGGTCACAGGCGCTGGCCTGGCGGATGGAGCGACAGTTGCTGGACCCCGTAGGGGCTGGATCGGTCACGGGGGTCGTACGCCGGCTCGGCGCGGTGCTCTCGATGGACGAGTCGCTCGCTGAGCTGGCTGTCCGGACCCGTTGTTCGACGTCGCGTCCAGGTGAGCTCGTCGAGGCCCTGACTGACGGTGAGGTGATCAAGGCATTCGCGTTCCGCGGGTCCATGCACTATCTCTCTCCCGAGGAGGGCGGTATGTACCTGGCCATCCGATCGGCCGGCCGGCAGTGGGAGCTGCCGAGTTGGGTGGACCACTACCGGCTCACTCCCTCGGACTGGCCGGACTTCCGGGCCGCGGTGCGCGCGGCCCTGAGCGACGGACCGTTGACCGTCGTGGAGCTAGGGCAGGCACTGTCGAGGCACCGCGCGTTTCGGCACCTGAAGCCGGTCTTCGACGAGGGCGCGGGAACGCTGATCAAGCCGCTGTCATGGCAGGGAGACCTGAGCTTCGGCCCGCCGCGAGACGGACGGCGCACCTTGCAGCGCCTGGACAGCAATCCGAGGTGGCGGGGCATCCCCGACCTCGACGAAGCGGGACCGCGTGCCGTCTCGGCGTACTTCCGGACGTATGGGCCGGCGACGATCGACAACCTCCACTACTGGCTCGGCACCTGCCTGAGCGCGGGACGCAAGCGGCTCGACTCCTGGTTCGAAGGCCTCGGCGACCGGCTGGTCGCCGTCGACGTCGACGGGAGCGTGGCGTATGTCGCGCGCGAGGACGTCGAGGCCCTCAAGGTCACGCAGCCGTCGGAGACGGTGCGATTCCTCCCTGGGCACGACCAGTGGGTGATGGGCCCCGGCACCAAGGACGCCCACATCACTCCGTCGACGCGGCGAGACCTCATGACTCGCAAGGCCAACCCGGTGATCGCCGGCGGTGTTGTATGCGGAACATGGACTCGAGAGGGCGACGAGATCACGGTCACCTGGCTCGACGAGCGACGCCGACCCCAGAAGGCGATCGAGCGGGAAACCCGCCGCTTGGCAGCCGTCCTCGACAGGGACCTGCGCCTGACCTTGGCCTCGTAGCTGGCCACCGACGCGACGCAACGGCGCGTCCGTCAGTTTAGAGTGGCGTCGGCAGCACCATTCGTATGATCAAAACGACGGCCAGGATCCGACCCGGACGACGGGCGCCACTGCCGCCTGATCAGCCCGTACACCCACGAGTCCGACACCTCACCGTTCACGACGCAGTCTTCCCGCAGCGTCCCTTCACGCACGAATCCGAGCTTTTCCAGGACGCGAGCAGATGCCGTGTTGCGCGTATCGGTCTCGGCCTGGACTCGATTCAGGTCCAGTGTGTCGAATGCCCACTGCAGCAAGACGCGCGCGGCCTCCGTCGCGTAGCCGTGGCCCCATGCCGCATCGCCGAGGCAGTAGCCCATCGACGCGCTGCGATAGTCGGGGTTCCATCGGGTCAGACTGCACCAGCCGATAAATGCCCTGTCGGAAACACGGTCGATGGCCAGCCGCGCCCCGCTGCCTTCGTCCGCCATTTGCTGGCAAGCCGTGATGAAGCGTTCGGCGCGCGCTCGTTCGCTCCAGGGCGGCGCGTCCCAGTAGCGCAGCACGTAGGCGCTGCTGTGCATCGCGAAGAGGGCGTCCGCGTCTGCGCTGGTCACGGGGCGCAGTAGCAGGCGAGCGGTGTGCAGCGTGGGGGTGGGCAAGGACATACGCGCCATGTTGCCTTGGCGTGAGGGGCGGCCGGGCGGCGGCATAGGCCATGCCCGAGGAGCCCGCGCGGCGCTGGCTTCCCAGGCACTCAGCTAGACACGCGCCAGTCAAGGCAGAATCTCGATGTACCCGTCGGTTCCGTGCACGCGGATCCGCTGCCCATCGGGGATCAGTCGGGTGGCATCTACCACACCGACGACGGCCGGCAATCCGTACTCCCGTGCGATCACTGCGCCGTGAGTCATCAATCCTCCGACCTCCGTCACTAAGCCTGCGATGGCGACAAAGAGGGGCGTCCAGCTGGGGTCCGTGTGGGCCGTGACGAGGATGTCGCCCGGTTCGAGATCGGCCTGTGCCATGTCCAGGATGACGCGGGCCCGCCCTTCGACGGTCCCGGCGGAGACCGGTAGGCCGATCAGCGCGCCGGCCGGCACATCGTCGCGTCGGTACGCCCCGGCGATGACCTCGCCATCGGATGTGAGCACCCGGGGCGGCGTGAGCGCTTGATACGACCTGAACGCGTCCTTGCGCCGACCGATGAGCTGGTCATCCACGCGGTTCGTGCGCACGACGTCGTGGAGTTCCTGGAACGTGAGGTAGAAGATGTCTTCCTGCGCACGAAGTACGTGAGCCTGCACGAGGCGCTCGGCTTCTTCCAGCAAGGCCTGCTTGTACACGAAGTAGCGGCTGACCATGCCGTACTTCGGATACTCCCGGTACCCGATGAAGGTCCGGACCCGGTCGATCATCCGCTTCGTCTCTTCGGCCTTGCGCTCCCCGTCCGGCAGGGCCCGCAAGCGCTCCAGCAGCTCCTGCTCCTTCTTCCAGGCCTCCTGCCGCCCTTGCTCGAAGCGCCGCTCGCCGGCTCCCGGCTCGAAGTTCTTGATGTTGCCGAGGATCAGAGGCACGAGCGTGGAGGGGCGTTCACTCCAACGCGGCCGCGTGATGTCGATCTCGCCGACGCAGCGCATGCCGTACTTGTCGAGCCAGGCCTCGATGGCGTCGCGCGCTTCCCGCCCGCCGGCGAGCTTGGGCAGCTCGTCCAGGAAACCCTCGTCCTTGACGTGCTGCAGAAACGCCACCACGTCCGGATGCGGGCGGATCACGTCAGCGACGTCCAGGAGCGCCAGCCCCATCTCCGACGTGATGTTGTGGGGCACGGACTGCGTGAGCGTGTCCGCCGCGTTCTTCTCGCCCAGCCACGCCTCCAGCCGCTCGTTGAGCCACCACGTGGCGTCCATCGCCGACATGAACACCTGATGGCTCTGCGGATCGAACAAGATCCGCCTCAGCTCCTGAATGTCCGCCCGGATGAAGTCGAGCAGCGCCTCTCCGGACAACGTCTTGACGTCGCGTTCTAATGCGGCGATGGATGCCTCACTGCGCCCGATCAGCTCGGTGACGATGGCCGGATCGGCCTCGATCGGAGCTGACGCGCCGCCGAACAGTGGCCTGGGCGGGCCCTCGTCCGGGAGCGGCCGGATGAAGCCGTCACGCTCGAGGATGGTCTGCACCGCGTCCCCGAGCAGCGGATCGGATCTCCCCATGAGCTCCACGAAGCCGGCGCGGCTCGCCGGCGTGGCCAGCCTCTGGGTGACGTCGACAAACAGGCGGCCGCCGGCCACGGCCATGGGCGCGGGGGTCGTCATCTGCCAGAAGGACAGTCCGAGGGGCTTCATGGCGTCGGTCATCATCTGCTGATGACCGACGGAGATATAGACGTGATTCTCACCGTCGCGGGTCTCGGGGATGGGGAACAGCGTGGTGATCGGCCGGCTCTGGACGATCTGGAAGCCGTCGTCGACCAGGCACCATTCGATGTCCTGGGGGCGGCCGAAGTGCGCTTCGATCCGACGGCCAAGCTGCACGAGCCGTACGACCTGCTCATCCGTCAACGCCGGCTGCTCCTGCCCCTGCGGGCCGATCACCTGCTCCTGCGTCCCGCCCGCCGGCGACGCCTGGATGGCGATCTGCTTGGCGCCGATCGCCTTCTCGACGACCTCGCCATCGCGCACCTTGAAGACATCCGGGTTCACCAGGCCGGAGACCAGGGCCTCACCGAGGCCGAAGCTGGCGTCCACGGTGGCGACCTTCCGGTTGCCCGTGACGGGGTCGGCCGTGAACAGGATGCCGGCCGCATCCGGGAAGACCATCTGCTGCACGACCACGGCCATGTGGACCGTACGGTGGTCGATGCCGTTGCGCTGGCGGTAGGTCACGGCCCGCTCGGTGAAGAGCGAGGCCCAGCACCGGCTGACGTGCTGGAGGATCGCCGCCGGCCCCACGACGTTGAGGTACGTGTCCTGCTGGCCGGCGAAGGAGGCCGTCGGCAAGTCCTCTGCCGTCGCGCTGGATCGGACGGCGTAGGCAGCTCGCTCGCCGAGCTGGGCGAGAGCGCGGGTGATCGCCGCCGCGAGATCGCCAGGAATGGCGATTGCTTCGAGGGTCCGGCGGATCTCCGCGCTGATCGTGCGGATCGCCTCCCGGTCGTCCGGGTTCAGGCGCGACAGCTGATCGAGCCGATCGTCGATCGACGGCGCTTCCGCCATGATCCGTCGGAAGGCGTCCGTCGTCACGCAAAAGCCAGCCGGCACGCGGATGCCGTCGATCCGCGATAGCCCGCCCAGGTGCGCGCCCTTGCCGCCAACGACCGCAACCTGCATCTCGTCAACCTCTTGAAGACCCAATACGTACTGCTCGATCATCGCGATCCCTCCGAGGCAGCCGTGCGCCGTTGCCCTGCACTGGCCGGTCGAATCACCAGCGTCTCGAGCTCGTCGAACCGTGAGTCCGACCAGCAGTCCGACGTCACCGCGTCCCCCATACGTCGACAACAACACATTCACGCCGTTGACCCCATGTCTTGGTCCGTTCCTGGTCCGGCCGACGATTCTGCAGCACGACCCGGGTCTTGCGGCAAGCCCCCCAGGGCGCTATACGTTAAGAGTGGCAGGGAGTCAGATCTCCCTGCCTTGTCCATTTGGTCGCCCGCTGCAGGGCCAGAACGTCAAGGCCAGAACGTCGTCGCGCGGCACTCAGTCGAGACAGAACTCGTTGCCCTCGATGTCCTGCATCACGAGGGTCGACTCGTTTTCGCCATCGGCAGTCAGTAGTCGCACGCGTACCGCGCCGAGCGCGACCAGTCGTGCGCATTCGGCCTCAAGTGCGGCCAAGCGCTCTTCACCCACGAGCCCGGTGCCGACCCGCACGTCAAGATGCAGCCGATTCTTGACGACCTTGCCTTCGGGAACGCGTTGGAAGAACAGTCGCGGGCCCACACCTGAGGGATCAATGCATGCGAACGCTGACCCCTGACGCTCAGGCGGCAGCGCGCGATCGAAATCGTCCCAAGTAGCGAACCCCTCCGGCGGCGGCGGTACGACGTAACCCAATACCTCGCACCAGAACCGAGCGACGCGCTCAGGTTCTGCGCAGTCGAAGGTGACTTGGATCTGCTTGACCGACGCCATCGGTCCACCATAGAGGCGCGACCCAGCCATCGCCGTGTGGGTCGCGGTCTCGCGTGACATGGGTTGGTGACCCGCACGAGGCCTGCACCGTGCAGGCCCCGTGACCGTGAAAGTGCTGCTCACGGGGAGTGTCTTGCCTGGTCATCTGGCATGCTATGGTGGTGGCCCCGGCGCGAATCGAACGCGCGACACCCGCTTTAGGAGAGCGGTGCTCTATCCCCTGAGCTACGAGGCCAGCGACCATGAGTCTACGGACGTCGCTCCCGCCACGGCGAGCGCGTATCCCCGGGAGGTGCCATGGGTCCGATCGGAGACTGAGCGGGTTCGCGCTGGAATGTCCGGATCCGGCCACGCTCGCCGCGTTCTACAGCGAAGTGACTGGCTGGCCGGTCGTCTACACATCGGATGACTGGTGTTCCATCGGCGCCAGCGAGGACTTTCATCTGTCGTTCCAGCGCTCGGTCGAGTACGTGCCGCCGACGTGGCCGGACCCTCGTTCGTCCATGCAGTTCCACCTGCACATCAGGGTCGATGACCTGGACCGGGCCGAGGCGGCGGTCATCGCACTCGGCGCGACCGCGTTCGTGGACCAACCCCGACCGGAGACAGCGCGCGTCATGGCGGATCCGGTCGGGCACGTGTTCTGCCTCGTGCCAACCCGGAGGTAGATCTACATCCGCCTCGACCGACTCGCCGGCCGCGAGATAGCGGTAGACCGGATTCGTCTCGGCAAGCCAGCCATTGACGCTCTCGAGGCCTCGTTCGTTGAGCTGCCCCTCGTGCATGCCGATGGCGCGGTTGGGTGCCACTGCCTGAACGAACTCGATCGCCTCGTGTGTCTTGAGCCACGAGCCGTGCATCGGGACCAACAGCGTCGACACCTTGGCGTTGGGCACGTATACCGAGTCGCCCGGATGGTAGACGCCGTCGATCAGGTAGGCCAGATGCGCACAGTCCGGCAGTCCATTGTGGATTTTCGCATGCCCGGCGTCCGACCGCCCGCACGGTGAATCCGGCGATCTCCCGAGACTCCTCCGCGATCAGCGGCTGGGTGTTCGAGGCCCGGGATAGTGGCGGCGGCCGGAGCGTAGACCGGAACTCCCAAGCCAGCCAGGCGTAGCGCGTCGACATGATCCGCATGCTCGTGGGTCACGAGGACCGCATCGGCTCCTCGCAGCGCACTCGGCTCGCTCCAGATGCCCGGGTCGATCACGAGCGCCCGCCCGTCACGCTCCAGCCGGACACAGGAGTGGGTGTACTTGATGATCCGCACAGGATCATCATGCCGGGTCGGGCTCAGCGATCCACCGGAACTGCCTCGATCAAGGAGATGTCGCTGGCCGTGGGCACGACCCGGGTCAGCCGGAAGCCCGCTGACGCCAGTAGCGCGTCGATACTCTGCCTCAGTATCGCTCCCGCCCGCCCGTGTTGACGAGCATGTTGAGGTCGGAGAACGCCGCGTCGCTGCCCTCGTTCCGGCGCTCGATCACCCGCTCCAGAAGCAGCAGCGTCGCGGTGGCGGGCATGTCGCGGCGGCAGACCCGCAGTATCTCCGCGGCCTTGTCGTCGGGCCAGTCGTGGACGATGTGCTTGAAGAGGTAGGCGTCGCAGCCGCCGGGCACCGCGTCGAAGAAGCTACCGGATACGACCCGGCACCGTGGCGCTACTCCGGCCGCTTCCAGAAGCTCGGATGCACGGGCCACCACATGTGGCTGATCGAAGACCACGCCGTGCAGATCCGGCCATCGGTTCAGGATCGCGGCCAGCAAACCACCCTGACCGCCGCCGATGTCGGCCACGACGTGGAACCGACCGAAGTCATAACCGTCCACCACCGACCGCGCGACGAACGCCGAAATTGCGGTCATGCCGGCGTCGAAAGCCGCACTCTCCTCTGGCCGCTGGGCGCGGTACTCCCACACGTCCTGCCCGTGCGCCTCGATGAACCCGATCTCCCCGGTCCGTACACTGTGGAGCAATGCGCCCCAGGCCTGCCAGAACGGCGGCCGGCCAACGAATGCGGCCCAGCCGGCCACCGGCTCCGATGCATCGGCGCGAAGGGCATCGCTGAGCGCGGTCGAGGCGAACCGTTCGCCTTCGAGCTCCTCGAACACGCCGACGGTCGCCAATGCCCGCAAGAGACGGTAGAGCGAGTCCAGGATCGCAGGACGTGTGCGGCGGCCAGATCCGCGACGGACCGCGGGCCATCCACGAACAGGTCGGGCAGGCCCACCACCACGGCCGCATGAATCGCCTGCGAGATCCGAAATCCGTTGACGAGTCGCCGTACCTCGATCGCTGCACTCATCCCGCCATCCTGCCCTGACCCGGATTCGGGCGCCAGATGCCGAGCCGGACTAGAATTCGCTCGATCGCCGGCGTCGAGAGGGCTGACCGTGCCATGGCGGCCGGTGGCGTCGACGTCCCAGAGTGAGCCGAACGCAGCGATGCCGTGGACGGCCACCCGACCAAAGCGCTCCGGCAGCATCGGGTCGAGGGTCAGCTCACCGTGCCGGGCATTGAGTCCCAGCATCGCCCGCAGCAGCGCCAGCGGCGCGGCAGTCGACCATGCCTGGGGCTACACGCGGTCGGGTACGGCACCGGGAACCGCGAAACCGACCGTGGCGTACCCAGAGAACGCCTCCGGCAGCCGGTACGCGAAGTGGCTGGCTGCCTCGATCTGCGCGATAGCGATCCGGTTCGCCTCCTCCCGGTATCCGTACCGGGCCAGTCCCATCGCGATGAGCGAGTTGTCGTGCGGCCAGATGGTGCCGAGGTGGTACCCGATGGGGTTGAACCCTCTGTCCTGTGTAGACAGTGTACGGACGCCCCAGCCGGAGAACATGGCCTCCGACATCAGTTGGCGAACGACCAGTCCGGCCCGGTCCTCTGGCACGATGCCGCTCCACAGCAGGTGCCCAATGTTCGACGTCAGCGAGTCGATCTGGTTCTTGTCACCGTCGAGGCCGACCGCGTAATAGCCACCACGCGACTCCACCCAGAAGTCGCGGTTGAACCGTTCGCGCAGGTCTGACGCCTCGGCCCGAAGCCGTACCGCCAGCGCCGCGTCGCCGAACGGTCCGTCGGCGAGTTCGGCCACCCGGCGCTTCGCGTCGTAGACGTATCCCTGCAGTTCGCACGTGGCGATCGGCAGGTACGGGATCCGGCCGTCGGCGAACTGCACCCCGTCGCTGGAGTCGCGCCAGCATTGGTTTCCCAGGCCCTGCCGGGACCGGGTTCGGTACTCGACGTACCCGTCACCGTCGAGATCGCCGTACCGGTCGATCCACTCCAACGCCGCCTGCACGTTCGGGGCCAGCCGCCGTACCAAGGCGGTGTCGCCGGTCCATCGCCA
The DNA here is from genome assembly GCA_963773935.1 of uncultured Actinomycetota bacterium. Lineage (GTDB taxonomy): Bacteria > Actinomycetota > Actinomycetes > Mycobacteriales > Micromonosporaceae > DATBGZ01. Next base: position 382,063 of record CAVZCZ010000005.1, on the reverse strand, counting down.
GTACTCCGACAGCAGGATCAGCCACAGCATGGTCGCGTCGGCGGTGCCGTAGTACGGGCTGTGCGGCTTGAGCCCCAGCTTGGTCAGCTCCCCCTGCCGGATCTCGTGCAGGATCTTGCCGGGCTCCTCGTCCCTGAAGTCGTTGTGCTCCTTGCCCTGCAGCGAAGCGAGCTCGAGCAGCGCACCGCGGGCGAGCAGCGGTCCAAAGGAGACAGACTGGTACGCCGTGATCAAGCGTGTCGCGGCCGAAGACGGTGAGGAACCACGGCAAGCCGGCTGCGGGCAGGATCGACCACGTGGCCCTCGATGCGCGTCTCCACCCGCAGCGCCAGCAGGTCGCGCGTGGTCTGGTCGCCGATGCGGCAGAGCAGGTCGGAGTCTGACTGCAACTTCGGCACCTGGGCGAACCATCGCGCGGTCGCGTCATCGGCCCGGCCCGCCCTCACCCTCGACCTCGCCGAAGCTCGCTAGTGCGGCGGCACCACCTCGTCGGGCCCGAGGTCGAGCGGCACGGTCACCTCGACCGACCAGGTCGGGTCGTCGGCCAGCTTGAGCTCCCAAACGAACTCGTCGCCGTCGATCCGGTCCGCCGGCGGCGAGACCTCGACCCGGGTTCGGGCGGCGTACTCGCCATTGCGATACGCGAACTCGATGGCCGCGCCGCCGTCCGGGTAGGTACGGGTGATCAAACGGTCCCGGACCACGTCCTTGATCTCGAACAGGTCGGCGAAGTCGGTGCCCACGGCCAACCGGAGCTCGATGCGTTGCGGCTCGCGGGCAAAGCTCCAGACCTCGATCCGCTCGCGCAGCCGCGCCCCGACCGAGCGCAGCCGCCGTACCCCGACCTGGTTCGCCGGCAGGCCCGGCGTCTCGGCATTGGTGAGGAAGAACACCGCGGAGAAGTGCTCCGCGCTGCCCGACCGCAGCGGCAGCAACCGGGCTCCGTTGAGGGTGAGGATCCACCGGGACAGCAACCGGGTGTCGGCGTGCACCAGACCGCCGATCGAGCCGCCGGGCACGTCGCCGGTGCGCATCGGAGTACATGAACGAGACGCCTTCGAGCACGGACACCGCACCCGGGCCGAGCTCGGGCGGCAACGAGCGGCCGGTTGGGCTCGGCAGGTCTTCGTCGGTGAGCCCGGGCCACGGATCGACCGGGGTCGGACGGCGGTGGCGTCTCCGTCATGCTCGCTCTCGATCCAGGCAACCCGAAAGATTCACCCTTGTGCACGTTCACCCAGAGTACGTCCGGACAACGAACGTGTACCCGATTTGGCGTTTCGACACGTTCTGTTCCGAGATAAATGATCTTGGCAGCCGGCCCAAACCCAGCCAGACTGGGCGCATGCCGAGTAACCGCACGCGGGTCAATGTGCGCCAACTGCCGGCGCTGATCCGTACGGCGCTCGGCATCACGTGGCATGCCGGTCGACGGGACCTACTGCTCTCGACCGGACTCCAGGCCATTGGCGGCGTGACCCTCGTGCTGATGCTGCTGTTGGCCCGGGGCGCGCTGAACTCGCTGCTCACCGCCATCAACTCGGACGGGTCCCTCAGCGACGTGCTGCCGTGGATCGTGGCCATGGCGTTGACCGCGGGAGGGCAGTCGTTCGCCAACACCGTGCAGCGGGAACGGCAGCACGTGCTCGGTGAGTTGGTCACCCGACACGTGCAGGGCAAAGTGCTCGACGTCACCGCCCGTGTGGATCTTGCGACCTTCGACGATCCGGAGTTCCACAACCGGGTGGAGCGCGTCGGCACCGGCAACAACCAGGCGCTGCACATGATCTTCGGGCTCTCGGGCCTGGCCGGGTCGGCCTTCGGCGTGATTGGCGCGCTGGTCGGAGTGGTCGCGGTCGCCCCGGTCCTGCTGCCGCTGTTGCTCCTCATCTCTGTCCCGGCCTGGTTCGCCGCATCCCGCCGGGGCGAGGCATTCTGGGACTTCTTCTGGAAGATGACGCCGCGCGACCGCCAGCGAAACTACCTCGCAGGCGTGCTGCGCGAACGCAACGCAGCCAAAGAGGTGCGCGCGTTCGGCCTGGCCGGATACCTTCGTGGACGGTACGACGAGCTGTACGACGGGCGGATCACCGAGCTGCGAAGGGTCTCCGGCAAACAGGTCCGGGTGGCGCTCGTCGCGAACTTGCTCATCGGCGCGGTGCTCGCTGCGACGCTCGTTGCTCATGGCCTGGCTCACCCTCAGCGGCGCGGTGGACATCGCGTCGGCCGGAGTCGCGGTCGCCGGCATCGCGATCGTCGGCGCGCAGCTCGCCGGCGCCTCATTCTCGGTAGGGGCGCTCACCGAGTCGGCCCGCTACCTCGAGGACTACCTAGCCTTCACCGACGTGCTCCCCGAACTCGAGCGCACCCGACCCGACCGGCGCCGCGCCGGCTGGCTTCCACCGGCTCGGCGTGCGCGACATTGTGTTCACCTATCCGACCGGCGCCGAGCCGGCACTGCACGGAGTCTCGCTGGACATCAGAGCCGGCGAGATGATCGCGCTCGTCGGTGAGAACGGCTCGGGCAAGACCACCCTGGCCAAGCTGCTCGCGGGCCTGTACCAACCCGACTCGGGCTCGATCCTGTGGGACGGCGTCGATGTATCCACTGTGGACCCCGACGAACTTCGCAACCAGATCGCGGTCATCTTCCAGGACTTCGAACGGTTCCACCTCACGATCCGGGAGAACATCGGCCTCGGGCGGGTGGATGCGGTGACCGACCTCGACGCGATCCGGGTAGCTGCCGAACACGCTGGCGCCGACCGGTTCGCGGAGCGGCTCATCGACGGGTACGAGACCATGCTCGGGCCCGAGTTCGCCGGCCGTGAGGACCCGGCCGAGCCCGGCCAGCCCCGCGGCACCGACCTCTCCGTCGGGTCAGTGGCAGCGGGTGGCGCTGGCCCGCGCGTTCTACCGTGGGGCGCCCTTCGTCATTCTCGACGAGCCGACGGCCGCCCTGGATCCGCGCGCCGAACAGGAGCTCTTCGACACGATCCGCACGCTGCTGGTCGGCCGTACCGTGCTGTTCATCTCGCACCGCTTCTCCAGCGTCCGCTCCGCCGACCGCATCTATGTGCTGGAGGAGGGCCGGATCGCCGAGTCTGGGTCGCACGCCGAGCTCATGGCGGCGGACGGGCTCTATGCCGAGCTGTTCACCCTGCAGGCAGCCGCCTACCTCGACACAGAGGCCGGACAGAGTCGGGCGTAAGGCAGCTTAAGCCCCGGTGTAGTAGCCGTCCGCGATTCCGAGCGCCTCGTCCAGGATCGCGATGCCCTCCTGCACCTCGGCCGACGTGATGGTGCACGGCGGCACCACGTGCACCCGGTTGAAGTGGGTGAACGGCCACAACCCCCGCTCCTTGCACGCTGCAGCCACTTCGGCCATCGGTGCCGCGTCGGCTCCCGCGGCGTTGAACGGAACAAGTGGCTCGCGGGTGTCCCGGTCCCGTACCAACTCCAGCGCCCAGAACACCCCAAGGCCGCGTACCTCGCCAACGCTGGGGTGACGCGCCGCCAGATCCTGCAGCGCCGGGCCGATGACCTCCTCACCGAGCTGGCGGGCGTACTCGACGATGCCCTCCTCCTTGAAGATCTGGATCGAGGCGACCGCCGACGCACACGCGAGCGGGTGGCCGGAGTAGGTGAGCCCGCCGGGAAAGACCCGCTCCCGGAACGTCTCCGCGATGGGATCGGAGATGATGACCCCGCCGAGCGGCAGGTAGCCGGAGTTGACACCCTTGGCGAACGTGATGAGGTCCGGCGTGACCCGCCAGTGGTCCACCGCGAACCACTCTCCACATCGGCCGAAGCCGGCCATCACCTCGTCGGCGATGAGCACGATGCCGTACTCGTCGCAGATCTGCCGCACGCCGGCGAGGTAGCCGGGCGGCGGAACCAGCACGCCGTTCGTGCCGACGACCGTCTCCAGCAGGACGGCCGCGATCGTGCCGGGGCCCTCGAAGACGATGGTGTCGCGCAGGTGCGCCAGCGCCCGCTGCGACTCCTGCGCCTCATCTGAGGCGTGGAAGGGCGAGCGGTACGGGTACGGGCCCCAGAAGTGGACCAGTCCCACGGCGGTCGGCTCGTTGGCCCACCGACGTGGGTCACCGGTGGCCGCGATGGCGGCGGCGGTCGACCCGTGGTAGCTGCGATACGTGGACAGCACCTTGTGCCGTCCAGTGTGGATGCGGGCCATCCGGATGGCGTTCTCGTTCGCCTCGGCGCCGCCATTGGTGAAGAACACCCGGTTGAGGTCGCCCGGTGCCAGTTCCGCGATGAGCCGGGCCGCCTCGCCCCGCTTGTCGTTGGCGAAACTCGGTGCCACGGTGCACAACCGCGCCGCCTGCTCCTGGATCGCCGCGACCAGCCGTGGGTGCTGGTGTCCAATGTTGACGTTCACCAGCTGCGACGAGAAGTCGAGATACCGCTTGCCGGAGTAGTCCCAGAAGTAGCTACCCAGGGCCCCGTCGATCGGCATCGGAGCGATCGCGCCCTGAGCCGACCACGAGTGGAACACGTGAGCCCTGTCGTCGGCACGCACGGTTGCTTCGTCAGTCACCACAGATCTCCTCAGAACTAGCGGGTGCGCGGGAATCCCAGATCCACAGTGGACGTTGCTGGATCCGGCCAGCGCGACGTAACGACTTTGGTACGGGTATAGAAGTGCACGCCGTCCGGACCGTACATGTGCGTATCGCCGAAGAGCGACGCCTTCCACCCTCCGAAGGAGTAGTACGCGACCGGCACCGGAATCGGCACGTTCACCCCGACCATGCCGGCCTGTACGTCGAACTGAAACTGCCGAGCCGCGCCGCCGTCACGGGTGAAGACTGCCGCGCCGTTGCCGTACGGGTTCGCATTGACCAGATCAACCGCCTCGCCGTACGTCTGCGCGCGCACCACGCACAGCACGGGCCCGAAGATCTCGTCCGTATAGACGCTCATCTGCGGCCGCACGTCATCGAGCAGGCTCACGCCGAGGAAGAAACCGTCCGCGGGTACGTCTGCGGAGCGCCCGTCGGCGACCACGGACGCCCCTTCCGCCCGCCCGGTGTCCAGATAGGACGCCACCCGGTCGCGGTGCTCACGGGTGATGAGCGGACCCATCTCTGCGTCCGGGTCGGTTCCGGGACCGATGCGGAGCTTGGGAAGCCGGCTAGCGATCGCCTCAACGAGGGCGTCGCCGACCGAACCGACCGCGACGACCACGGAGACCGCCATGCATCGCTCACCGGCCGAGCCGTACGCCGCCGAGACCGCCGCGTCGGCGGCCAGGTCGATGTCGGCATCGGGCAGCACCACCATGTGGTTCTTGGCCCCGCCCAATGCCTGCACCCGCTTGCCATGCCGGGTGCCGGTCTCGTAGATGTGCCGTGCCACCGGGGTCGAGCCGACAAAACTGACCGCGCCGATGCCGGGATGCTCGAGCAGAGCATCCACCGCCACGCGGTCGCCGTGCACCACGGAAAAGACGCCGTCCGGCAACCCGGCTTCCCGCCACAGGCGAGCCAGGAAGCCGGCCGCCGACGGGTCCTTCTCGCTCGGTTTGAGCACGAACGCGTTGCCGCACGCGATAGCGGTGGTGCACATCCACAGTGGAACCATGGCCGGGAAGTTGAACGGGGTGATGCCGGCCACCACGCCAATCGGCTGGCGGATCGAGTAGACGTCCACGCCGGTCGCGGCCTGCTCCGAGTACGAACCCTTGAGCAGATGCGGGATGCCGGCGGCGAACTCGGCATTCTCCAGCCCCCGCGCGACCTCGCCCCGGGCGTCGGCGGTCACCTTCCCGTGCTCGCTGGTGACGATATCGGCCAGTTCGTCGGCCCGTGCGTGCAGCAACTCCCGGAACGCGAACAAGACGGCTGACCGACGGGACAGGGATGACTCCCGCCATCCCCGCGCCGCCTCGGTCGCGCTCGTCACGGCCAAGCCGACTTCGGCCGCGTCGGCGAGGTCGACCTCGGCGGTCTGGTCGCCCGTGGCCGGGTTGTACACGGGGCCGACCCGACCGGACGTACCCGGGCGGGTGGCGCCGTCGATCCAGTGCGAGATGCGTGCCACCATGCGCTGAGCCTACGGCTCTGGCGCGCATCGGGGCAGACCGCGTACGGGCCGCCGGGTCGACCGGTCCGTACGCGCGGGGTCTTCCGTACGCTCCGGGTTACGGAGGTGAGTCGGGCTCGTCCCAGTCAGGTACGTCGGCGACGAACGTCTCGCCGTGGTGTGCCAAGCTCTCCGCGAGTTCGGCCACTGCGAGTGGTGTGTGCACGACCTCGTCCTCGGTGAGCACATCGCTCACCACGTCGTCGATCACATCCGGGGGCTGCACTGTCTGCGTCATGGCACCGGAGTACCCGCCTCGTGATCAGCCCAAACGGGTCGTACCCGCGGTTAACGGTTGGGTCGCAGCGTCCAGACCACGGTCATCTCGGCGCAGAGGGTACCGTCAGCTCGGCTTATCTCGACGAGCACCGCAAACTCCGGTCGCTGCCCCGCCGCCAGTTCGGCTGCCACGTCTGCGACCGGCCGATCAAGCGTCGCGGTCGCGCGCAGGGTCCCGGTGGCGAACTTGCGGTACGTGATGTCGGCTCGAACGGTGAGCGGCACCGCCCGGTCGAGATACCCACCAAAAGCGGCGAAGACGACGGCACCCGAGGCGCTCTCACCGAGGGTGAACTGAGCGCCCGCGTGCGGCCCGGCGACGTGGTTGTGCAGCGCGGGGTTATCGGGAAGTTCGAGGACGGCGCGAACACCATTCTCGGTGGACACGTCCACCACCGTGACGCCAACGGTCGCGGCGAACGGCACCGCGGCCAGGATCTGCTTGGCGGCATCGGTCAGGTCAGTCTGAGTCACAGGCCAAAGTTACTAGCGAGTAGCATCCCGCGCCACTCCGGGCAAGGAGGGAGCCCTTCATAGCCACCAGGCGTTTGAAAGGCGTCCTTCCAAACACGCCTGCCGCAGCCAGGCAACTAGCTAGCGCCAGCCGACGTCGATCCGCTGCCCGCGCGGGTCGAAGAAGTGCAGCTGGTCCACCTTCACCCCAACGCTCATGGTGTCGCCGACCCGCACGTTCGGGTAGGGGGTCAGCCGCACCGCCAGTTCGGCCCGCTGGCGGGCGTGCCGCCCGGGCTGCTCCAGCACGCTGGTCCCGACGCGGCTCGAGCCATCCGATTCGGCAGGGTATCCGCCGGTTCGCGGCTCGGTCCGCTCGATCCGCGGGCCGCGACGGAACATTCCCGCCATCTTCCCCAGCCGGCTTCCGCCGTTCGTAGCGGAAGCCGCCGGGCTGGCGTCCTCCACCGTGACGGAAAAGGCGCCGACGTCGAGAAACGACAGCGATTCGTGCCCATGGTGCTCGAGGTAGCGGACCCGGCCGTGCAGCACGTCGCCGGGTGATTCCGGCGCGACCGGCGACAGAGCTTCCGCCCGTACGCCGATCACGATGCGCTCGCCGTGGTAGTGGGCCACCTGCCGGGCCCGGATGTCGTGCCAGGGGAGGTAGAGCGCCTGCTCACCCAGGTGCAGGGCGATGTAGCGGTCCAGATGCACGTACACGGACGCCTCGAGCAGGTTCATCCGGGGATTACCCAGGAAGGTCGCCACGAAGAGCGTGCCCGGCCGGCGGTAGACCTCGGTAGGGGTACCGACGTCCTGCAGCACACCTCGGCGCAGGATCGCCACCCGGTCGGCCATGGTCAGCGCCTCGGCCTGATCGTGCGTCACGTACACGGTCGTCACGCCCAGTTCCCGAACCAACGACGAGATCTCGGCCCGCAGCTCAGCGCGAAGCCCACTGTCCAGATTGGACAGTGGCTCGTCCATCAGGAAGAGAGATGGCCGGCGGACGATCGCGCGACCCATCGCAACCCGCTGCCGCTGCCCGCCGGAGAGCTGCCCGGGCTTTCGCGCCAGGACGTCGTCGATGCCGAGTGCGCCCGCGACATCGGTCACCCGCTCCGACCGGGCGCCGGGCTCCAACCCGGCGATGCGCAGCGGAAAGCCGATGTTGTCTTTGACCGACATATGTGGATAGAGACCGAAGTCCTGGAAGACCATGGCGACGCCGCGATCCCGCGGGGCGAGGTCGTCGGCGACCCGGCCGTCGAGCAGGACGGAGCCCGAGCTCGGGTTCTCCAGTCCGGCGATCATGCGAAGCACGGTGGACTTGCCGCAGCCCGACGGGCCGAGCAGCACCATGAACTCGCCGTCGGCGACTTCAAGACTGACGTCGTCGACGGCCACGGTGCCGTCGCCGAAAACCTTCGACACATTCGTGAGTGCGACGGTGGCCACGCGGCGCCTCCTGCAGCGGAGACTGGCTGTGGCCCTCATCCACAGCGACAGTCGACCCACTCTGACCGCCGGAAAAGACCAGGGCCATCGGGTAAACGACCGATGTGTGCCGTGGGAACACGGTGTGTCCCGGTGCGGAAACTAAGGACAAGCCGGGTCGTTGCGGACGTCAGGGCTTGATGTAGTTGACGGTCACCCGCTCGAAGCCGAGTCCTTTGAGGAAGCTCTCGAGCATCGCCGTGGTGTTCTTCCTGGCGCGCTCGACCAGCTCGGTCTCGGTCGCGGCCGCTTGGATCTTGTCCTGGGACAGCTGGTACAGCTGGCCCTGGTTGTTGAGATCTCCGCCGGCCGCGCGTTTGACTACCTCCAGGAGACCCGCGTCCACCGAGTACACGTGGCTCTTGTCCACATCGATCTCCGCCTCGTCCAGCACCGGCTCGGGAATCGTGATCTCGACCGACTTTCCGTCCGGCGAGACCACCACCGCGTCCCCGCTCAGCCCGGAGAAGTCCACGTACGCGTCGACCGACCCGTACGCGATGAACAGCACGTGGTAGCTGGAGATGAAGTCCGGCACGTACGGCCGGTCCTCCTCGTAGTCGACGATGACCTGGAAGTTGCCCTGCGCGGCGACGTACTTGCTCAGGTTGTCGATCGACTCGACCAGCGCCGGGCCACTACGGTCAGTTACCTGCGTGGCGAACGGATTGCGCAGCGAGGGGAACAGGTTCACCGCCGCGAGGCCGAACGCGGTCGCGATCAGCAGGCCCATGACGCCGATGAAGACCAGTATTCGCCGGCCCCAGTGCTTGGGCTCGCGGACGTAGACGACCATGGGTTCGTCGGTCTGGCGGGGCACCGACCCCGGTGGAATCCGTCGTCATCGCGACCTCACCTTCGATCTCACGCTTGGGGATTAACCCTACGGGCCACGTCGCAAACCTTGGCCGCCTACCCAGGGTGTTCGGCTTTGACCACAGTGTGGGGTTTCATCCCAGGCGCAGCCAGGAGCCGTCCGGATCGACCTCGAGGACCGGACAGACAGGCGCCGAGATGTCTCGGTCGGCCGCGGCACCTACGACAGCGTCGATGTCCGGGTAGCGGGCCAACTCTGCAAGTGTGTGCAGCGTCGGCGGCAGCATCGGCAGTTCGCGCGCCTCGCCGGGCGGCAACCAGACCGTGTGGTCGGCCTCGCCGCTGAGATCCCGGGCGTGCTGCTCATGCGGCATCCGGGCAAGGAAGAAGAACGTGTCGAAACGGCGCGGCTCGAACTCCGGCGTGAGCCACCTCGCCCACGGCACCAGCAGGTCCGCGCGCAGCGTGAGCCCGGCCTCGCCGAACCAACCCGTCAGGCTGTGCCGACGGGCGACCAGGTCGGCGCGCGCCGCCTCCCATCGTGCGTCGCTCAGATCGGTCAGCACCCGGTCCGAGGCATCACCGGCGAGCAGCACCCCCGCCTCCTCGTAGAGCTCCCGGACGGCCGCGCAGACCACGGCCTGCGCCGTTCCGACGGGCAGCTCCATGCGCGCGGCCCACTCGGCGGTGGTGGGCCCACCCAGTCGATGACGGCGTCCGAGTCGGACGGGTCCACGCTGCCGCCGGGAAACGCGTACATCCCAGCCGCGAATGCCATCGTGGCCGCGCGACGCATGGCGTAGACCTCGAAGCCGGTCGATGCGGGACGCATCAGGATCACAGTAGCGGCCAGCCTGGGTACGGCGGGTTGGACTCCAGACGCCGAGAACTTGGCCGCGTGATCGGCGAGCCAGTCCGGTGCGGGATAGCGGTCTTCGCTAGTCAACCCGCACCACCATGGCCGTACCCTGGCCGACCCCGATGCACGCCGCGGCAACCGCGTACCCGCCCCCACGCCGGCGAAGCTCGCGGCACGCGTCCACGACTACGCGGGGGGCCGACGCCCCGAGCGGGTGGCCGATCGCGATGGCGCCGCCGTGCGGGTTGACGCGCTCGAGGTCGATCTCGGGAAAGGCGTGCAGGCACGAGAGCACCATCGCGGCGAATGCCTCGTTGATCTCCCACACGGCGATGTCCGACACCGTGAGGCCGGCCCGCGTCGAGCACCCTGCGGATGGCCGGCACGGGCGCGACCGAGAACCGGTGCGGCTCGACCGCGACGGTGACGCTGGCCACGACTCGACCGAGCACCGGCATGCCGAGGTCGGCCGCGGCACCTGCGGAACCGACCAGCACCGCGATCGCGCCGTCATTGATGGGCGACGAGTTGCCGGCGGTGACCGTACCGTCCTTGGTGAAAGCCGGCTTCAGCGCGGCCAGCGCGGCCGGGGTCGTGTCCGCCCGGATCGACTCGTCCCGGATCACCCCGTTCATGGCCAGGACATAGTCGTCGTGCAGTCCCTTGTCCCACGCCGCGGTCGCCCGTTCGTGCGAACGCGACGACCACTCGTCCTGCTCGAGCCGACCGATGCCCAGCTCGGTGGCGACCGCCTCCGCGCACGCGCCGAGGCTGCTGGTCCAGACGTCCGGGAACTTCGGGTTCGTCATCCGCCAGCCGACCTGGGTGTGCCACAGCCTCGCCTCGGTCGGGAACGGTACGTCTGGTTTCGGCAGCACGAACGGCGCGCGGCTCATGCTCTCCACGCCGCCGGCGACGATCAGGTCGGCGTCCCCCGAGGCGACCGCCCGGGCCGCCATGGTGATCGCCTCGCCGCCGGACGCGCAGAGCCGGTTGACGGTCACCCCCGGCACCGTGGACGGCAAGCCCGGAGAGCAGGGCCGCCATCCGAGCCACGTTGCGGTTGTCCTCACCCGCGCCGTTGGTGTCGCCGAGGATGACGTCGTCGACGCGGCCCTGGTCGGCTAGTGCCGGGTAGCGCCGCACCAGTTCGGTCAGCGGTAGCGCGGCCAGATCGTCGGTACGGATGCCGGCCAGCCCGCCGCGGTGCTTGCCGAAAGGAGTCCGCACGGCTTCGAGCAGATAGGCGTCCACGCCGCCACCATAGACGAGTACGGTCGGGACGCGATCGAGCGTCATTGCCCACCGCCCACGAGAGGACGTCATGTCCCAGGACGCCGCACCGATTCGCTGGGGGATCCTCGCCACCGGCGGAATCGCGACCAGATTCACCGAGGACCTCGCGCTGCTGCCCGATGCCGACGTGGTCGCGGTCGGTTCCCGATCGGCTGACTCTGCGGCCGAGTTCGCCGCGGTGCACGGCATCCCTCGCTCGCACGGCTCATGGCAGGAGCTCGCCGAGGACACGGAGGTTGACGTCATCTATGTCGCCACTCCGCACTCGGCACACCACGCCGCGGCCACGGTATGCCTGAACGCCGGCCGGGCGGTGCTCTGCGAGAAGCCGTTCACCCTCGATGTGGCCACCGCCCAGGATCTGATCAGCCTGGCCCGTACCCGTGGGGTCTTCCTGATGGAGGCGATGTGGATGCGGACCAACCCCGCGATCCGGCGCATCGTCGAGCTGGTGGCCGACGGGGCGATCGGCGAACTGCGGCACGTCACGGCGGACTTCGGGGTGGCCGGCCCGTTCCCGCCCGGGCACCGGATGCGCGCACCGGAGCTCGGCGGCGGCGCGCTGCTGGACCTCGGCGTCTACCCGCTGACGTTCGCGCATCTGTTCCTGGGCCCGCCGCAGCACATCCGCGCCTGGGCCGCGCTGTTGCCGGAAGGCACGGATGAGAACACCGGCATCGGTCCTCGGCTACGACAGCGGCGCCGTCGCGACACTCCACTGTGGAATAGTCGGCGAGACCGGTCAGCGCGCCACCATCACCGGCACCAAGGGCCGGATCGAGCTGCCACGGCACTTCTACCGGCCGGACCGGTTCACCATGATTCGCGGGACCGACGTGACCGAAGTGGACGTCCCGCTGCGCGGCCACGGCATGGTGTACGAGGCGGAGGAGGTCATCCGGTGCCTTCGCGCCGGCCTCCCGGAGAGTCCGCTGATCCCGCACGCGGCCACGCTCGAGGTGATGACAACGCTGGACGCCATCCGGGCCCAGATCGGCGTTTCGTACCACTGACGGCCGGTGTTGCCGGTCAGAACAGCGGACGGACCAGGAGGTAGACGACGCACGCGATCGCGCCGGCGCCCGGAAACGTGAGCACCCACGCGATCAGGATGTTGCCGGCCACTCCCCAGCGCACCGCGGACAACTTCTTCGTCGCGCCGACGCCCATGATCGCCGACGTGATCGTCTGCGTGGTGGAGATCGGCGCGCCCTGCAAGGCGGTGTAGTACAGCACCGAGCTGGCCACGGTTTCGGCCGCGAAGCCCTCCGGCGGGCCGAGGTGGATGATCCGGCGGCCGAGGGTACGGATGATGCGCCAACCGCCGGAGTAGGTGCCGAGCGCGAGCACGGTGGCCGAGGAGTAGTAGACCCACCAGGGAATGTCGGTCGAGCTCTCCTGCAGCCCGCCGACGTAGAGCGCCAGCACGATGATGCCCATCGTCTTCGCCGCGTCCTGCGCGCCGTGACCTACCGCCATGGCCGCCGCCGACACGGTCTGCGCCCGGCGGAAGAACCGGTTGAGGTGCTCGGGGACGACCGCCAGATGCGCCCGGCGGCGCAACCACGAATCCGCGCGAGCGCAACCACGAACTACTGACGGCGGGTGCGTCGTCGGCTGACTCATCTACCGAGACGGCCGGCCTGCGCCGCGTACCCGAACCTGCTGCCGGCACCGACCAGAACCCCGGGGCGTACGGTCTGCACGCCGTGGCGCGGCCGGGCGACCGTACACGGTCAAGCCCTTGACCGTCCACAAGAGAAGGAACATCACCAACGCGCCGAGGATGAACCCGACCAGCGGCGAAAGCACCATCGGCAGCACGACCTTGTTGGCGATGTTGCCCCACAGGATCTGGCCGCCCGACGCGAGCAGGGTCGCCCCGACCAGTCCTCCGAAGAGTGCATGTGACGAGGACGAGGGCAGACCGAAGTACCAGGTGAGCAGGTTCCAGACGATCGCGCCGATGACGCCGGCGAACACCACACCAAGGCTCGCCACACCTTGCGGCAAACGCACCAGCCCGTCCCCGACGGTCTTGGCCACGTTGGCGCCGAAGTGGGCTCCGACGAAGTTGCCAACCGCGGCCACGAGCAGCGCCACCCCCGGCGTGAGCGCCCGGGTCGAGACGGACGTCGCGATGGCGTTGGCAGCGTCGTGGAAACCGTTGGTGTAGTCGAAGGCCATCGCGGCGACGATCACCGCGATGACCGCGACCATTTCACCCGACACGGGTTAGGACTCCTTCGCGGCGATCTGCTCGACCGTGTTGGCGACGTGCTCGAGGGCGTCGCAGGCCGCCTCCAACTCGTCGGCGACCTCCTTCATCTTCAGCACGCTCAGCGGGTCGTACTCACCCGAGAAGAGCCGGACCAGCAGCATCCGGTACGCCTGGTCGCCCTCGTTCTCGAGCCGGTTGCACTCGACCCAGTACTCCTTCAGGTCCTTCATCGACTTCAGCCGGGGCATGGCGGACGCGGTGAGTCGGGCCGCTCGGTCGATGACGTCGACCAGGTCCAGCATCTCCCGCGGCAGGGCCGGCAACTTGGTCAGCCCGTACAGGTAGACCAGGCTTCCGGCCGCTTCGATGTGGTCCATCACATCGTCCAGATTGGACGCCAGACGGTAGATGTCCTCCCGATCAAACGGGGTGATGAAGGTCGAGTTGATCTTGTTGTATACCTCGTGGGTGATGTGATCGCTATCGTGCTCGACATCGATGAGCCGTTCGGCGATGTGGGCGAAATCGGCATCGGGTAGGGCCAGTTCGTTGAGCAACTCCGCGCCCTTGACCAGGTTCGCGGCGGCCTGGTTGAAGAACTGAATAGAACGAGTCGTCGCCCGGGCGGAACTTGAAACGCATCTCGGCTCCAGTGTCTACCTCGGCGGCGCATCCGACGCGCCCTTACCGCGGGAATGCTAGGCGTCGGTGAACGGACGCCCGCGAACAGGCCGCCGCCTCGACTAATCGTTCACCTTCTGTTTACCTCGTGTTTGTCCGCGTGTGGCCCGAACTGACGCCGTCCCGACCGGCCTGGTCTGGACGTGCATGGTCGCCCGCGAGGCGGGCGCGCAGTTCGTCCACCGGGAGGTCCACCTCCGGATACGTGAGGTGTAGATCGTCCAGATGGGCCAGCATCAGGTTGGCCACCGCCCAGTTGCGGTACCACTTGCGGTCGGCCGGCACCACGTACCACGGCGCCGCCGCCGAGCACTTGTCCAGCACGTCGCCGTACGCGCTCTGGAACTCGTCCCACCGGTCTCGGTCGTCCAGATCGGAGGCGTTGAATTTCCAGTGCTTGGTCGGGTCTTCCAGCCGGGACAGCAACCGCTCGCCCTGCTCCTCGTGCGAAATGTGCAGCATGACCTTGACGATCGTGAGCCCATCCTTGATCTGGGCCTCCTCGAAGAAGTTGATCTCGCCGAAGCGGCGGCGCCACACCGACTCCGGGACCAGTCCATGCACCCGGACGACGAGGACGTCCTCGTAGTGCGATCGGTTGAAGACGCCGATGTAGCCGGCCGGGGGCATTGCGTTGCTGATCCGCCAGAGAAAGTGGTGCTGCCACTCCTCCTCCGAGGGCGGCCCGAACGCCTTGAGGTGCATGCCGAGCGGGTCCATCGCCCCGACGACGCTGCGCACCGTGCCGTCCTTGCCACCGCAGTCGGTCGCCTGCAGCACCAGCAGCAGGCGGCGCCGATCGACCCCCGCCTTCCCCCGCGCGAACAAGCGCTCCTGCCGGGCGCCAAGCAGCCGGCCGAGCCGCTCCACTTCCGACCGCGACCACGCCTTGGCATCGAACCCCTCGGGCCGTTTCCTCGGCAGGCCAGGCGTCTGCCGCGGATCGAGATGTCTCAGCTGAGCCGAGCCGGCCCGGAGCAGCCGGCGTACGCGCCGGGCGCGCGCGATCAGTTCGTGCTCTTCGTCTGGTTCGTGACCCACAGGACGAGCCTACGAACGGATGCCACCGTTCGCGTCGCAATGCCCGCCTCAGGTGGCCTCAGTGACCTTGGCGAGCCAGGGCCGAAACTCGCTCGCGAACGGCTCGCTGCCATCACCGAGCGCCTCGGCGAGCCAGAGGCTGGCCGCGGTCGCCGATTCTATGACGTCATCCGGATAGCCGAACCGCACCGTGTGCTCGGCGAACTCGTCCACGTCCAGACGCTCGATCTCGCCCCAGCGACGCCGCCGAACGTCCAGATCGAGATCGATCACGGTCACCTCCTGGCGCCCCGACCAGGTGGCCGGCGTGGTGACATCGCAGTAGATCTCAGTCCGGCGCGGCGGCGCGTTGAACATCGCGGTCCACCATGCCTTCGCTGGGACGAGCAGGGCGTACGGCTCCTCGCGCAGTGTCTCCCGGTCTCCGTCGACCTTGGCCGGCGTACCGGCCGCGACGCCGAGCCAGGTCCCGTTCTCGTCCTCGCCGAGCCAGCGCGCCGGATAACTGCGGTGCGGCCGTCCGTCGTACTTGAGGAACACGACCTGCACCATCTCCGCGGCCCCCGCCGCCCCACCTACGATGCCACCTGCACCCATGCCCGCGCCTCAGCGGACCAGATCGGCCGGCACGATGGTCACCGGGTACGGCCGGGTCAGCACGACCTCCTCGTAGCCCACCGCCTTCGCCACCTGGCGGTAGCTCCCGTCCTCGCCCAGCTCCCACACCACCAGCGCCGCCTCGGCCGGGCGAGCGATCGGGTCGACCATCCAGTACGACGGCATACCCGCCGCTCGAACCGCGCCCGCTTGACGTGGGTGTCGACGAGTCTCGTGCTCGGCGAGAGCACCTCGACGACGAGCACCGGCGCTACGATCTCGCGCTCGGTGAAGTCGGACCGCCGGCCAACGATGATGTCCGGCTGCAGTTCGGTGTCGTCGGCCAGCGCCACCGCGAACGGGCCCGGCAACACCTCGAACTCGGCGGGCGCCGCGGCATGCAGCAGCACCGCGAGGTTGAAGACTGCGCGCTGGTGGACGTGGCCCAGGCGCGGCGCTCACGTACAATGACCCCGTCGATGAGCTCGTACCGCCGCCCGTCGTCGGGCGTGTGCTCAAGGTCCGCCCGCGGTGTACGGCCTCGTCCCTCGGCCACCATCGGCAACGCCATGTCCGACATTCTTCCTCCCCCGTACCCACGGCGCCAGGATCGCCGCCCGGCCGGCGCCGCCGCAACGACGAACTTCTTTCCTGTGGATAACTCGGGATGGAGAGGCGATCACCGAACCGTTCGGCGATACTCCGCGTGAGCCCTTATGGCAGATACCCCTCCCATGGGAGTCGACATGCTTGCGCCGGGCACCAGACTCGGCGACCGATACGAGCTTCGCGAACCGGTCGCTCGCGGTGGCATGGGCGAGGTGTGGCGGGCAGACGACCCGGTGCTCGGCCGAACCGTCGCCGTCAAAGTGCTGCTGCCGAGCCTGTCCGCCGACCCCGGTTTCGCGGAGCGGTTCCGGACCGAGGCGCGCGCGATGGCGGCGCTGAGCGACCCGAGCATCGTGGAGGTCTACGACTACGGCCAGACCGACGGGATCGCCTACCTGGTCATGCCATTCGTCGAGGGCGAGTCGCTGCATGATCTGCTCAACCGGGTCGGCCCGCTCCCGCCGCGCGAGGCGATGTCCATCGTGGCCCAGGTCGCCAACGCGCTTCAGCAGGCGCATCGGTCGGGCATCGTGCACCGCGATGTCAAGCCGGGCAACCTGCTCGTTCGGCCAGACGGACGCCTCGTCCTGACTGACTTCGGCATCGCTCGCAGCGTCGCCGCCGAACCGGTCACCGCGGCCGGCGGCATCATCGGCACCGCTGCTTATCTGGCGCCGGAGCAGGTCTCGGGCAGCGCGGTGGCTCCCGCGACCGACGTCTACGCGCTCGGGGTCGTCGCCTACGAATGCCTCACCATGACTCAGCCGTTCGTCGCCGACTCGCCGGTCGGCGTCGCGCTCATGCACACCCGCGACGACCCGCCCGCCGCTGCCGGACACCATCCCGCCAGAGCGTGCAACACGTGGTCATGCGGGCGATGGCGAAGGACCCCGGGCAGCGTTGGCCCAGTGCGCACGCCATGGCCCAGGCTGCGACCGACGCCGCGCGCGAACTGCCCGAGGCGCCCTGGTCCGTGGTCGCCCCCGCCGCGGCTCGGCACCCAGCCCCGACGGCGGCGCTCCCGCCGGTCCCGGACGAGCCACGCCCGGCGCGGCCGGCTGTGGGCCGGGCTCATCCCGATCGCGGCCGGCCTGGTCCTGCTCTTGGCGGCTACGGCGATCGCCCTCAGCAGTTACGACGTGCCGACTGGAACCCCGATCCCGCCCGCCAACAGCGTCGCGCCCGGCCAAGGATCGGTAGGCGGAGCACAACCGGCTGACCCGGACCAACAGGACACAGCACCGGGCAACGACGGCGGCGCCGACAGACGCGGCGACGACAACAGTGGGCCCGGAGGCGGCGGCGGTCGCGGCGGCGGTGGAGATGACGGTGACGACAACTCCGGACCCGGCTGACCCCAGGCGGGCGAATTCGCAAGCTCATTCGACCGCCTAGCGGCTCGCTGTGCTCGCCGTGGTGGTTGCGCACGGCACCACGGTGGCGCATGGGGCGGGTAGCCTGACAGATCGTGCCCGGTACGCAGACCTCCCCCTCGGTCGATGACCTCCTCGACGCCGCGGTCGCAGCGGTGCCCGGCGGGGAAGCCCGGCCAGGGCAGCAGGCGATGGCCAGGGCCGTCGAGACCGCCGTCGCTGACCGTGAGCACCTGCTCGTGCAGGCCGGCACCGGCACCGGCAAGTCGTTGGCATACCTGGTGCCTGCCCTGCTCGTCGACGGGCCGGTGGTGATCTCCACGGCGACGCTGGCCCTGCAGAACCAGCTCGTCAATCACGATCTACCGCGGCTCGCGGACGCGGTCGAGGCGAAGCTCGGCCATAAGCCGACCTTTGCTGTCCTCAAAGGACGCCACCACTACCTCTGTCTGGCCAAACTGGAGGGTGGGCAGGCGGATGAGGCGGACGGCCTATTCGACGCCGACGCGGGCGGCGTGCGGTGGTTGGGCGAGGCCGGTCGGCTGGGCAAGCAGATGCAGCGGCTGCGGGAGTGGGCCGCGACCACCGATGTGGGCGACCGGGACGAGCTGGATCCGGGCGTGGACGACGGCGCCTGGCGCCTGGTCTCGATGCCGGCACGCGAGTGCGTCGGCGCCATGAAGTGCCCGTTCGGGGACCAGTGCTTCGCCGAGGCGTCCCGGGAACGAGCCCGCGAGGTTGACGTCGTGGTGACCAACCACAGCCTGCTCGCCTTCGATATGCTCGCGGGCCGGCACATCATCCCGCCGCACCGGTTGCTGGTGGTGGACGAGGCGCACGAGCTGGCCGACCGGGTGAGTTCGGCGACCCAGGCGGAACTGACTCCCGAGCTGATCGACCGGGCCGCCCGCCGGGCTCGCTCCCTTGTGGACGGTGAGGCGTACGAGCGTCTGGTCGAGGCCGGCGATGCGCTGGCCGCGGGGCTGGCTCAGGCGAGCGCGGGGCGCTTGACCGACGGCCTGCCGCCGCCCTTGGCCGAGGCGTTGACTCTGCTCGATGCGGCCGCACGCCACGCGCTGGACCGCATGGGTGAGGTACGGCCGGACGATCCGGATCCGGTCCGCAAGCAACAGGCCAGGGCAGTGGTGTCCGATCTGGACAAGACCGCGCAGCGGATGCTGGCCTGGTCCGAGTTCGACGTGGTCTGGGTGGAGCGCGACGACCGCCGCCGTGGCATCGTCGTCGCACCACTGTCGGTAGCCGCCACCCTGCGGGATTTCCTCTACGAGGACCGCACCGTGGTCGCGACGTCGGCCACTCTCGCGTTGGGCGGCAGCTTCGACACCATCGCCCGTTCGCTCGGACTCACCGCCTCGGCAGCCGTCACAGATGCAGGCGAGACCGAGGAGCCGCCGCCGTGGCGCGGCCTCGACGTCGGTTCGCCGTTCGACTACCCCAAGCAGGGGATCTTGTACGTGGCCGCGCACCTGCCCCGACCGATGGCGTCCGGGCTGCCCGAGCCGGCGGCGCAGGAACTCGTACGGCTGGTCCGAGCCCTGGGCGGCCGTACCCTCGGCCTGTTCTCTTCCCGCCGGGCGGCCGAGCGGGCCGGGGAGGTGCTCCGGGCCGAGACCGACCTGGAGATTCTGGTCCAGGGCGAGGAGTCGCTGCCGCTTCTGGTGAAGCGGTTCCGAGCAGAGCCATCGACCTGCCTGCTCGGTGTCATGTCGCTCTGGCAGGGGGTCGACGTGCCCGGCGACGCTTGCCAGCTCGTGGTGATCGACCGGCTGCCGTTCCCCCGACCGGATGAACCGCTGGCGGCGGCCCGGTCGGCGGCGGTGGATGCGGCCGGCGGTTCCGGCTTCGCCGCGGTCAGCGTGCCGATGGCCGCGGTCCGGCTGGCCCAAGGGGTGGGCCGGCTGATCCGGTCGACTACCGACCGCGGCGTGGTGGCGGTACTGGACTCGCGGCTGGAGACGGCCCGCGGCTACGGGGCGTACCTGCGCAAGTCGCTGCCGCCGTTCTGGTACACCACGAAGCCAGACGTGGTCGAGGCAGCGCTCCGCCGCCTCGCCCGTCCATCCGGTTAGGACTCTCGACAGGCAGTTCGGGTCAGACGCCGGGCGGGAGGGGCGACAGCGCGGAGTCCGCAGCACCCGGCATCGGTGGGCCGGTTGGTTCGATCGGCCCCGGATCGCCGGAGCCCGCCTCCTCTGCGCGCCGGCGCTTGGCCAGGTGACGGATCCCGGTGTTGAGCGTGGCCACGATCGGTACCGCGACCAGGGCTCCCACGATGCCGGCGAGCACGATGCCGGCCGCGATCGCGAGAATTACCGCAAGCGGATGGATCGCCACCGCGCGCCCCATGATCAGGGGCTGCAGCACGTGCCCCTCGAGCTGCTGCACCCCGATCACCGCGGCGAGCAGGATCAGGGCGACCACCCACCCCTGATCCACCAAGGCCACCAACACGGCGACAGCGCCCGACACGGTGGCGCCGACGATCGGAATGAACGCGCCGAGGAACACCAGGGCCGCGAGCGGGAATGGGAACGGCACCTCGAGGATCACCAAGGCGAGCCCGATGCCGACCGCGTCGATGAAGGCCACGAGGACGGTAGCTCGGACGTAGTTGACCAGCGTGCCCCAGGAGACATCGGCGGCGCTGAGCAGATCCTCCCGGGTCGCCTTCGGCAGCAGGCCGATGAGGAACCTCGTGATCCGCCGGCCGTCGCGCAGGAAGAAGAAGGTCGTGAAGAGCACCAGGAACAGCCCCGTGAGCACGTGACCGAGCGTGGTGGCGGTGGACAGCGCGCCCGCGGTCAATGCGCCTCGCTGGTGAACAAGCTCCCCAGGTTGTCGGTCATGGCCTTCCACTGGTCTTCGGACAGGCCGAGCGGCCCATCGCGGAGACTGTCCTGGATCCGATCGATACCGGCGGTCGCCTTGGCCGACAGCTCCGGTGCTCCGTCGACGAACTGGTTGATCACCAGCGTGAGCACGCCGGCAACTGCGGCGATGCCCGCGATCATCACAATCGTCACTGCCAAGGTGCGCGGCAGCTTCGCCCGCAGCAGGAGCCCGACCAGCGGCGAGAGCAGCGCACAAAGAAGCAGCGCGATGACCAGCGGCACCACGACAAGCTGCAGCTTCGCGACAACCCAGAGAATGGCCGCGCCGGCCAGCACCAGCAGCAGGATCCGCCACGCCCACGACGCAGCGACGCGCAGACCGCGTGGCACATCGAGGTCGTCCCGCGCAGTCACCGTCGTCGAGCCAACGGCGACCGGGCGCGATGGCGCAGGCAGCCCGCCTGATCGGCGCAGCCCGGGCTCGGAACCGCCATGCGCGCTGGACGGAGCCGGACCGGACTCCGCGCCCGCCGACCCGCCGGGCTCATCGTCACTTTTCACGGGCGACTGCCCCCGCCTGCTGAGCCGACTCGCGGCTCGACCCGTACGCCCGCTTCAGGCTCTCCTGAACGTTCTCTAATGGACCCACAGCCACCACCGTAGCTTGAGCAGCGCCGCCGGCATCCGCTAGTTACGCGCCAACGGGTAGTTGTGCCCTAGCGGGATCGGTACCGGCACCACCGGCATTGCTGGCGCATGCACCGGCCGCACCTGTCCGTCCGGGAACTGGATCTGATAGATGCCTGCATTCCACCAGGCTCGCGGCGTGTACGGATCCCGACCCGTGAACACCCTGCGGTACCCGTCAATCTCCTCGAGCAACCGCCGCTCTTCGGCCACCGCCGCCGCAAGATCGGACGGATGTCGGTACAGGCCACGGTCGAGCCCGTCGCGAAGCAGGGCCAGGCGGTTGGCCGCGAACTGGTAGCTGCGCATCGCCACGTGGCCAGCATCGCCGGCCACTCTCCGGGCCCACTTGCGCGCCGAGAGGCGCCGGGCCAGACCGCCGAGCGCGACCGCCTCCGGCGGCGAGAACCACCCCGCGGCCACGTAGGCCGGCAGCACCCGCTCGGCCAACCGGCCCTCCCGCTCGCGCACCCACAGCACCAGGCCGACCATCAAGAAGAAGAACGGCACGAAGACCGCGACGTATCCATACAGGAGGATGAACGGATTCTTCACCGCCAGGGACGCCATCAGATTCCACGAACCATGCAGCGTCATCGCGCCGACGAGACCGGTCAGTGGGGCGAGCACCCGTACCGCCCGGCGCGGGGAGCGAGCCGCGAAGCCCAGGCCGATGCCGGTCAACGAGCTGAACAGCGGGTGCGCGAAGCCGGTGAACGGGACCCGAACGATGAAGATCGCGGTAGCGGCGAGCGCACCGGCCGCGTATCCGCTCTCGCTTGCCCCACCGGCGAATCCGTGCCCGCCGAGGTAGAGCACGTTCTCGACCATCGCGAACCCGGTTGCCGATAGTCCACAGTAGACGATTCCGTCGATGATGCCGCTGAACGCCTTCCGGTAGTAGATGAACAGCAGCAGCGGGAAAGCCGCCTTGAGACTCTCCTCAACGACAGGTGCGACGAGGACCGCCACCATCGCGTCGGGCAAGCCCCACTCCGCGAACAGGTCTGCCGCGATCCGGTTGACGACGTACGACCCGGTGGTCGCGACTCCGGCCCCCCAGAGGAAGCTGACCACCATGATCCACAGTGGCGAAGGCTGGTACCGGTCGAGCCACAGGAAACAGGCGATCAGCACCGGTACGGGCAGGATGGCACCGGTGATGCCGACGCCCGAGCGCGACCGGACCGAGATTCCAGCCCAGGAAAGTGACGAAGCCGATCGTGGCCAGGGCACAGATGGCGATCAGCAGACCGAGCCACACTGCGCGCCGCCGCGCCCCAGGCAGCCCCGTCGGGGAAACAGTCATCGGCTGCGGCATCGACGGGACCATTCGTACAGATTAGCCAGTCGACTCGGGAGACGGGTCCGCCCCTGGCGGCGACTGCGCCCGCATGCCCTCGCGCGCGGCCCGAGCTACCCACCGATCCGCCTGGTGCTCGGGTATGCCCGTCGCCCGGAGCAGGTCGACGACGGCGCTGCGCACCTGCGCCACCACCACGCTGCCGGAGAAGCCCACCCCCTGCGCATAGGCCGCACTGGCACGTCGAACCGCATCGAGTGCGCGGCCCCGCGCCTGCACCGGCTCGGCGTCAGCGGCGAGTTCGGCGCGCAGCGTCGTGACGCAGTCGGCCAGTGCGGCCGGTGCCGCAGACAAACCCGGCGGTACGGGTTCGGCATCGCGGAGCACCGCGGCGCACCGGCGCGACAACACGCGTACGTCGCGCGTTGCGCGCTCGATGTGGACCGCCGCGTGGACGTACCGGGTGAGCGCCGGCCTGCTGCGCCACCGGATCGGGGCCAACGTCGCGGTCTCGCGGCCCACGGTGAGGTGCTCGTGCAGGTCGCGGTGGTCCGCGTCGGAGGCACGCAGGTCGGCCAGGGCCCTAAGGGCCAGCTCCGGATCCGCTGCGCGCAGCGACTCCGCGCAGAGTGTGAGCGCGTCGGCGAGTTGGGTCAGCGCCGCCCCGCCGCGCGCTGGACCCGGGTCAGCGGGTTGAAGGGCAGGAGCAACGCCATCACGGCGATCCCGACGGTGCCGCCGATCAGGGCGTCCACGAACCGGTCGCCGTTCAGGCCGCCGCCGGGCTCGGCCAGAGTCGCCACCAGCACCGCCGACGCGGCCGCCTGCGCAATGGCAAGGCTCCCGCCACCGAGGAAGATCGCGGCGAGGATCGCGAGCGTCACCACGAGGGCGATCTGCACCACGCCAACGCCGATCACGACGATCAGCGCGTCTGCGATCGCGATCCCCAGGGCTACCCCGAAAACGAGCTCCAGAGCGCGCCGCCACCGCTGGCCGACCGTCGCGCTCAGCACGATCACGGCCGCGATCGGGGCGAAGAACGGCTGTGCATGCCCGAACAGGTCCTGGGCCACGAGCCAGGCCAGGCCGGACGCGACCCCGCACTGCACCGCGATCGTCGCGTCCAGCCGCAGCCGGTGTACCCGGTCGCGTAGACCGATCCGCACGGCTCACCCTAAGCGCATGATCCACGTGATCTAGGCCGAATCGGCACGATTAGTGATCAACTCACCCGGACTCGCCCTAGCTCGATCATGTGGGCTGCGGCGGTGGCCGACTCGTGCATCTATGCGTTGTTGACAATGATAGTCATTTCCGACGAGAGTCGTGGCATGAGACGGATGTGGCTCGCCTGGCTCGCGGCAGCGGCGCTCGCCGTGACCATCTCCGGCTGCACCCTGCCGGTGACTGACGACGGCGGCCGCGTCGGCATCGTGGCCGCGTTCTATCCACTCCAGTTCGTGGCCGAGCAGGTGGGCGGCGACAAGGTAGCAGGTGACCAACCTGGCCCCGCCCGGCGCGGAACCGCACGATCTCGAACTCAGCCCAGCCCAGGTCGCGAGCATCGCCGAGGCCGACCTGGTGCTGTATCTGCACGGGTTCCAGCCGGCGGTCGACGAGGCGATCGCGCAGGGGTCGCGGGCCGCCCTCGATGTGACGACGCTGGTGCCGTTGCTCGATCCGCCGACTCCGATCGGCCCGCCCGACCCGGACCATGAGGAGGCCGAGGGCGACAAGGACCCGCACCTCTGGCTCGACCCGACCCGCCTGGCCACCATCGTGACCGAGGTCGGGAACGAATTGACCGAGCTCGATTCCGACAACGCCTCGACGTACCAAGCTCGGGCCGCCGAACTCGGCACTGAGTTGGGCCGGCTGGATCGCGAGTTCGCCGATGGACTGCGCGACTGCGCGCGGCACGAGATCGTCGTCAGCCACGCCGCGTTCGGTTACCTCGCCGACCGGTACGGCCTGCGGCAGATCCCGATCACCGGGCTGTCGCCGGAGGCGGAGCCGACCCCGCAGCATCTGGCCGCGGCGGCGGCGGAGGCGAAGCAGGTCGGCGCAACCACGGTCTTCTTCGAGACGCTGGTCAGCCCTCGGGTGGCGGAGGTCCTGGCCACCTCCATCGGTGCGCAGACCGCCGTCCTCGATCCGATCGAGGGACTCGAACCCGGCACACCGGGGGACTACCTTTCCGTCATGCGGGCAAAC
Organism: uncultured Actinomycetota bacterium; assembly: GCA_963773935.1. Classification (GTDB taxonomy): domain Bacteria; phylum Actinomycetota; class Actinomycetes; order Mycobacteriales; family Micromonosporaceae; genus DATBGZ01. Next base: position 357,171 of record CAVZCZ010000005.1, on the reverse strand, counting down.
CTCGCCACACTCCGCCCTGCGCTGGGGTGTACGTGAACGTGGTCGAGGTGCGGGGAGCCGAGGTCGGCTACGACGAGCGACCGGTCCTCCGGGGCGTCAACCTGACCGTCACCCTGGGCGAGGTGGTCGCGATCCTCGGCGCCAACGGCTCCGGGAAGTCCACCCTGATCCGGGCCATCCTGGGCCTGGTGCCGCTCAGCTCCGGCACGGTGTCGCTGTTCGGGTCGAGCCGGGCGGGGCACTGCGGCGGCAGTGGCGGCGCATCGGGTACGTGCCGCAGCGGCTCGGCGCCGGCAGCGGGGTGCCCGCGACCGTGGCCGAGGTGGTCGTCGTCCGGGCGGCTGGCCCGCCGCGGGCTGCTGCGACCCGTACGGGCCCAGGATCGGGCCGCGGTCGAGGCCGCGCTCGCCGCAGTCGGCCTCGGCGATCGGGTCCGCGACCCGGTGTCATCACTCTCCGGTGGCCAGCAGCAGCGCACGCTGATCGCCCGCGCTCTGGCCGCGGAGCCGGAGCTGCTGATCCTCGACGAACCGACCGCCGGCGTCGACGCCGCGAGCCAGGCCGCGTTCGCCAGCGCGTTGCGCACCTTCGTCGCGGGCGGCGGCACGGTCCTGTTGGTCGCACACGAGCTCGGCCCGTTGAAGGCCCTGGTGACCCGGGCCGTGGTCGTCCACGGTGGACGGATCAGCCACGACGGCGCAGTACCCGAGCCGGCCGGACGACCACGCGCATCCCGACCACGACCACGTCCATCCGCACGCACCCGCCGAGGTCCGGGGAATCTGGGGCCAATGAGCGAGCGAGCTGGCGCGGCGGCGCCTGGACTGAGCCGACCCGCCGACGAAGTCGGGGTTTCGGGTCGGCGAGGGAAGGCGTCGCCTCATAGCGCCGCGCGAGCGAGCGAACCAGGAGAGCACAGCATGAGCATCTTTGCGTACGACTTCATGCAGCGGGCACTGCTCGGAGTTCTCATCACCGGGCTGTCCGCGCCGGCGCTGGGCATCTATCTGGTGCAGCGGCGAATGGCGCTGATCGGCGACGGCATCGGGCACATCGCTCTGACGGGTGTCGGCCTGGCTCTGCTCACCGGGTCGGCGCCTGTGCTGACCGCCGTCGTGGTCTCCGCCGTCGGTGCGGTGGCGGTCGAGCTGATCCGGGAGCGCGGCAAGGCCTCCGGCGACATCGCTCTCGCGCTGTTGTTCTACGGCGGCATCTCCGGTGGTGTCTTCCTCGTCGCCCTCTCCAGCGGTCGCACCAACACGAACCTCATCGCGTACCTGTTCGGCTCGCCGCTGACCACGTCCGCGCAGGATCTGGTCGTGATGGCCGTGCTCGGCGGCGCGTGATCCTTACGGTCACGCTGCTGCTGCGGCCGTGGCTGTTCGCGATCTGCCAGGACGAGGAGTACGCGCGAGTGGCCGGCCTGCCGGTCCGGTCGCTCAACATCCTGCTCGCCATCACCACCGCGGTCACGGTCACAGTGGCGATGCGGGCCGTCGGGCTGCTGCTGGTGAGCGCGATGATGGTGGTGCCCGTGGCGGCGGCTCAACTGGTGACCCGGGGCTTTCGCGCCACGATGTACCTCGCGATGCTGATCGGCGTCGTCGCCGCGGCGGCCGGAATCGGTGTGGCCGGTGTCTACGACACCGCGCCCGGCGCCACGATCGTGCTGGTGGCGATCGCGATGTTCGCCGCAGTGGCTACCGTCATGGCCGTCCGGCGGTCGTGGCGGCGGTCCTCCCGCCGGCGCTCGGGCCAGGCCGGAGCCGAGGTCGAGCCGCCCGACGTCGTGCTGCAGAGCTGACCCGCGCTCGGACCGGCACCACGCCCGGCTACGGTGACCATTGATGAGCACAACCGAGCACGTGGCGAATCCGACCGCGACCTTCGAGGCGGCCGGAGAGTTGCTGCGGGCACTGGCCGCACCGGTCCGGATCGCGATCGTGATCGAGCTGGGCGCCGGGCCGAAATGCGTGCATGAGCTCGTCGAGTCGACCGGCGCCGCTCAGCCGCTGGTGTCCCAACACCTACGGGTGCTGCGCGGGGCCGGCGTGGTGCGGGGTGAACGGCGCGGCCGGGAGATCGCCTACTCGCTGACCGACGAGCACATCGGCCACATCGTGACCGACGCGATCACCCACGCCCGCGAACCCCGCTGACGGTGCGCTGCCGGTACTGCGGTAGGAAGGACGCCCTCCTTACCGAATCGGTGCTGTAGGGACGCCCTCCTTTCAACGGTTGTTTCCCGCGCACCCGTTCGGGGCATCACGCTGATGTGGTGAGGATCTATGCCGACCGGCCCGGGTCAGGCCTGCGCCAGTTCATGACCGACCTGCTCATCGTCGCCTGGGTCGTGTTCTGGATCTGGGCCGCCACCTTGGTCTACGACACCGCGTCCAAGCTCGCCGTCCCCGGCCAGAAGATCGAGAGCGCCGGCGAGAGCATGGCCGGCGGGCTCTCCGACGCCAGCGACAAGGTGACAACATCCCGGCGGTCGGCGACGAGCTGGCCGCCCCGTTCAACACGGCGGCCGGTGCCGCCGAAGCACTCGCCGACGCGGGCCGGGCCCAGCAGGAAGCGCGTGCACAACCTCGCCATCGCCTCGTGGTCCTGGTCCTCATCGTGCCGCTGGGCATTGTCCTGTTCGTGCTGGCTGCCGCTGCGGCTGCGCTGGATCCGGCGCGCCAGCTACGCCACCGCACTCCAACGCGGTCGTCCCGGGCGGGACCTGCTCGCCCTTCGGGCGCTGACCAACCAGCCGCTACGCCGGCTGACCAGAGTCCACCCGGAACCCGCCAACGCCTGGCGCGACGGCGACGAGTCCGTGGTGGAGTCCCTGGCCGCGATGGAGCTGCGCTCCCTCGGGCTCAACTGCCCCTAACCGCTCGTCGGACCTTGGAGTTATCGGCGTGGCCAGAGATCGAACCACACCGATAGCTCCAAGATCGCGGCGGACGGCGGGCGCTAGACGGCGGGATGGGGAATGCGGCGGCGGACATCGGGCTCAGTGGACGGACCGGGCTTCCACGTCGCCACCCAGTCACCCTCGGTCGGCAGCGGCGAGGATGCCCTGCTCCAACGGGGTGTACCGACCCGGCGAGCACCTTCTTCGCCGCCGCCACGTCGGCGGCGTCGGTGTTGCGCCACAGTCCGTCGAACAGCGCCTCCACCCGGACCCGGGCCTGCCGGCAGAACAGGTCGGCCAGCTCCACGCCCTCCGGGTAGGTCGGCCCGTTCGGCCCGGGCCCGCACGCAGGAGGCCGACATCGCGAACAGCTCGGCTCCGATGTCGACGATCCGGCCCAGGAAGCCCTGCTTGCACTCGAGCCGGCCCTGCCACCGGCTCATGCCGTAGAACGTGGACCGGGCGAGCTTGCGTGAGGCCCGCTCGATGTACCGCACGTGCTTGGCCAGCGGACCGTACGCGGCGTACCCACCGGGCACCTGGCCGCCGCCGACGGTGAGGGTCGGCAGCCACCGGGCGTAGAACGCCGCCGGCCTTGCAGGCCCGCCTTGGCCTTGCGGCCGAAAGTCGCGTCCGGGTCGATGATGTCGCCGGCCACCGACGAGGTGCTGGTCGACCGCCTCCCGGGCGATCAGCAGGTGCATGATCTCGGTCGAGCCCTCGAAGATGCGGTTGATCCGCAGGTCGCGCAGGATCTGCTCGACCGCGATCGCACGCTCACCCCGGGCGGCCAGCGACTCGGCCGTCTCGTACCCGCGACCACCACGGATCTGGATCAGCTCGTCGGCGATCTGCCACGCCATCTCGCTGGCGTACAGCTTCACCAGCGCCGCCTCGATCCGGATGTCGTTGCGGTCGTCGTCGGCGAGCATGCAGCACAGGTCCAACATGGACTCCATGCCGTAGGTCGTCGCGGCGATGAAGGCGATCTTGCGGGCGACCGCCTCGTGCCCGCCGACTGGCCGTCCCCATTGGACTCGCGCGTTCGACCATTCGCGGGCCACGGCCAGGCACCACTTCGCCGCGCCGACGCAGCTCGCCGGCAGCGAGAGCCGGCCGGTGTTGAGGGTGGTCAGCGCGATCTTGAGGCCCTGTCCCTCCTTGCCGATCACGTTCTCCTTCGGCACCCGGACCTTGTGGAACCGGGTGACGCTGTTCTCCAGGCCGCGCAGGCCGAGGAACGCGTTGCGACGCTCGATGGTCACGCCCTCGCTCGTCGGCCTCCACCACGAACGCGGTGATCCCGCCCCGGTGCCCCTCGGACTTCGGCACCTGGGCCATGACGACGAGGATCGTGGCCACCGTGCCGTTGGTGGCCCAGAGCTTGACCCCGTTGAGCAGGTAGTCGCCCTCGGGCGTCGGCGTCGCGGTCGTGCGACAGCCGGGCCGGGTCGGAGCCCACGTCGGACTCGGTCAGCAGGAACGCCGAGACCTCACCGGCGGCCAGCCGGGGCAGGAACTTCTCCTTCTGCTCCGGCGTACCGAAGAGCTTGAGCGGTTGCGGCACGCCGATCGACTGGTGCGCCGAGAGCAACGCACCGAGCGACGGGTTGGCCGAGCCGACCAGCATCAGCGCCCGACAGTAGTCCAGATTGGACAGCCCCAGTCCGCCGTACTTCTCGTCGATCTTCATGCCGAAGGCGCCGAGCTCGGCCAGACCGGTGACCACCTCGTCGGGGATGCGGGCGTCCCGCTCGATCTGCTCCCTGTCGATCGGTGCCGGCGAACTCCTCGAGCTTCTCCAGGAACACCTAGCCGCGGGCCTGCCGACTCTGCGCTGGGCTGCGGCCATGGGTCGATCAGGCCGAGCCTGAGCCGGCCGAGGAACAGCTGCTTGCCGAAGCTCGGCTTCTGCCACTCGGTTTCCCGGGCGGCCTCGGCGACCTGGCGGGCCTGCCGTTCGGTGACCTGCTGTCAGGCGACGCCTGCGGAGCTTGACCAGTGGGTGATGTGGGGTCAGCGGAGACCACGTTGCGGTCGGGGCTCTCGGTCGTCGTCATGGGACACCCCCTGCGGCAGGGACGGACGCTGGGTAGGCCAACGCCACACTGTGTACCCAGGCTACGCGCGAGTATTACCCACCGGTAGCACCGATCTCGCACCTCCGCATGGCGGGCAAGTGCCCGGGTTCATCTCCCCTGGTTGGCCACCGCCGCCGCCGCCTCGGCGGCCGCCTCCGGGTCGAGGTACACCCCGCCGGCCGTGAGCGGTCGCAGCGTCGTGGGATCGAGGTCGTACCGCAACGGGATCCCGGTCGGGATGTTCAGCGCCGCGATCGCCTCGTCGGAGATCCCGTCGAGGTGCTTGACGATGGCCCGCAGCGAGTTGCCGTGCGCCGCGACCAGCACCGTCGCGCCCGTGCGCAGGTCGGGCACGATCGCGTCGTACCAGTACGGCAGGACCCGCGCCAGCACGTCCTTGAGGCACTCGGTCCGGGGCATGAGCTCCGGCGGCAGATCGGCGTACCGGGCGTCGCCGACCTGGGAGAACTCGTCGTCGTCGGCGATCGGCGGGGGCGGCGTGTCGTACGAGCGGCGCCAGAGCATGAACTGCTCCTCGCCGTACGTGTCGAGCGTCTGCTTCTTGTTCTTGCCCTGCAGGGCGCCGTAGTGACGCTCGTTGAGCCGCCACGACCGGCGGACCGGGATCCAGTGCCGGTCGGCCGCGTTCAGCGCCAGCTCGGCCGTACGGATGGCCCGGCGCAGCACCGACGTGTGCACCACGTCGGGCAGCAGCCCGTGCTCGCGCAGCAGGTCACCGCCGCGGCGCGCCTCGCCCTCGCCCTTGCCGTGAGGTCCACGTCGACCCAGCCGGTGAAGAGGTTCTTCGCGTTCCACTCGCTCTCGCCGTGGCGGAGCAGGACCAGGGTGCCCAGACTCATGGCGCTCACATCTTCCCGTACCGCCACGGACCCGCATCGGCCGGCCCGAGGTGACGGCCGACACGTGAGAAATCGCTGGCCCGAGATCCGCCCGACGCCATAGGTTGTAAGGCACGCCCGCCACAAGCGGGCATTACATGACCGGGAGGCCGCGTGCGCACCGTCAGGCGGTGGGTCGGTGAAACCGCCGGCGGGCTTCCGCGCCAGTTCTGGTACCTCTGGACGACCACGCTGATCAACCGGCTCGGCTCGTTCGTCCTGATCGTGCTGGCGATCTACCTGACCCAGGAGCGCGGGTTCAGCGAGTCCTACGCCGGCCTGGTGATCGGTCTGTGGGGCGCGGGCAGTGCCGTCGGCACGCTGATCGGCGGGGTGCTGGCCGACCGGTGGGGCCGCAAGCCGACTTTCCTCACCGCCCTCTACGGCAGCGCCGCGATGATGCTCGTATTCGGCTTCGTCGAGGGACCGGTGGCGCATCGCCATCGCGGTCGTCGCTGCTGGGCCTGGTCAGCGAGGCGTCCCGCCCGGCGATGTCGGCCCTGATGGTCGACATCGTCGGGGAACGCGACCGGCTGCGGGCGTTCTCGCTCAACTACTGGGTGATCAACCTCGGCTTCGCCTTCGCGGCCACGATCGCCGGTTTCGTGGCCGGCGTCGACTTCCGGCTGCTGTTCGCTCGTCAACGCGGCCACCACTGATCGCGTCGGCGACGTTCCTCGCGGTCACGATTCGCGAGCCGGTACGGGTCCGGCGCGCCGTGACACCACGGCACCGTCTCCTGTGGAGGGTGGCGGTCTCGGCGATGTGCTACGGGACCGGGTGTTCATGGCCTTCGTCGCGGTGCAACCTGCTGACCGCCATGTCTTCATGCAGCACATGTCGACGCTGCCGATGGCGATGAGCCGCGACGGCCTGCCGCCGCGACCTACGGCACGGTGATCGCGCTCAACGGCGTGCTCATCGTGGTCGGCCAGCTTTTCGTGCCCGGCTGCTGGTGCGGCTGCGTCGCACCACGGCCCTGGCTGTGGCCGCTGGTGATCCTGGGCATCGGCTTCGGCCTCACCGCGTTCGCCGACACGGCGGCGTTCTACGCGCTCACGGTGCTCGTCTGGACCGTCGGCGAGATGCTCAACTCGCCGTCGAACTCGACCACCAACGCCGATCTGTCGCCCGTCGCACTTGCGCGGGCGCTACCAGGGCGTGTTCTCGCTGTCCTGGTCGGCGGCGGGCTTCCTCGCGCCGCTCATGGGCGCCGCCGTGCTGCAGTACGCCGGCCCCACCACGCTGTGGCTGGGCTGCCTCGGGTCTGGCGCTGGTGGTCGCCGCGATCCACCTTTCGGCACGCCCGAGCCGGGAGCGGCGCGCGGCCGAGGTCGCCGCGGCCGAACAAGCCGCCGTGGCACCGGTACCGCCGCGACGCCGTGCCGTTGCCCGCCGCCGTACCCGACGTCGGCCTAGCCACCGCACCCGCGACGCCAAGTTGATCTAGGGCGTTAGGTGCTGGGCGAGGAGCGACTCAGGTGGGGTGAACCGATCGCCGTACGTGTCGGCCAGTTCCCGGGCCCGGGCCACGAAACCGGCCACGCCGCCCGGGTAGGTCTCGATCGTACTGGAGCACCCCACCGGTCCAGGCCGGGAACCCGATGCCGAAGATCGAGCCGATGTTGGCGTCGGCCGACACCGGTCACCACCCCCTCGTCCAGGCAGCGCACCGACTCGAGCACCTCGGCGAAGAGCATCCGCTCCTGCATCTCGCGCGAGTGCGATCCGGCGGCGGCACCACCGCACCGAATGCCTCGGCCAGCCCGGGCCACAGCCGCTTCGGCGACCCGTCGGCGGGGTAGTCGTAGAACCCTTTGCCGGACGACTTGCCCGGCCGGCCGAACTCGTCGATCATCCGGTCGACCACGGCCTCGCCCGGGTGCACGGGCATCTCGACGCCGGCCTTGCGCGCCTCGTCCCGTACCTTGCGGCCGAGGGTCAGGGTGACCTCGTCGGTGACCGCGAGCGGACCGACCGGGTAGCCGGCCTGCAGGGCCGCCTGCTCCACGCTGGCCGCCGGCACACCCTCGGCCAGCAGGGCGATGCCCTCCATGACGTAGGTGCCGAAGACCCGCGAGGTGAAGAACCCGCGCGAGTCGTTGACCACGATCGGGGTCTTGTCGATGGCGCCGGACCAGGTCGTAGCCGCGAGCGAGCGCGACGTCGGAGGTCTGCTTGCCGCGCACGATCTCGACCAGCGGCATCTTGTCCACCGGCGAGAAGAAGTGCAGACCGACGAAATTGGTCGGGTCGGGCAGCGCCTCCGCGATCGAGGTGATCGGCAGTGATGAGGTGTTCGAGGCGAGCAGGGCGTCCGGGCCCACGATCGCCGGCGACCTTGGCGAACGTCTCCCGCTTGAGGTCGAGGTCCTCGAAGACCGCCTCGATGACCACGTCGCAGCCGGCCAGCGCGGACAGGTCGTCGGTCGGCGGTGATCCGGGCCAGGTGGGCGTCGCGCTTGTCCACAGTGGAGCGTCCGCGTGCGACCGCCTTGTCCAGCAGCTGCTCCGAGTACGCCTTGCCGCGCTCGGCCGCCTCCTGCGCCACGTCCACGAGCACGACCTCGAGCCCCGCCTTGGCGCAGGCGTACGCGATGCCGGCGCCCATCATGCCGGCGCCGACCACGCCGACCCGTCCGACCGAGGTTGGCGGGACGTCCTTCGGCCGGGAGCCGCCTCGGTTGAGGTGGCCGAGGTCGAAGAAGAACGCCTGGGTCATGTTGCGCTGCACCGGCGTGCCGACCAGCGAGGCGAACCAGCGGCTCTCGATCCGCAGCGCGGTGTCGAAGTCGACCTGCGCCCCCTCGACGACCGCGCACATGATCGCGTGGGCGGCCGGGTAGTGCGCGCCCTTGAGCTGCTTGCGCAGGTTGGCCGGGAACGCCGGCAGCATCGCCGCCAGGCTGGGGTCGGATGGGCGCCCGCCGGGCATCCGGTAGCCCGACCGGTCCCACGGCTGGGTGGTGGCGCTCGGGTTAGCCCGCAACCAGGCCAGCGCGGCCGGAAGCAATTCGTCCTGTGTGGACACCAGCTCGTCCACCAGGTTTGCCTCGTCGCCTGGGCCGGTCGCAGCCGCTGGCCCTGCAGGAGCACGTTGAGCAGCGCGTCCAGTCACGCCGAGCATCCGGGTCACCCGACCGTGCCGCCCGCGCCGGGCAGCAGGCCGAGGGAACCTCGGGCAGGCCGAACCGGGCGTCCGGCCGGTCCACCGCGATCCGGTGGTGGCAGGCCAGGGCGAGCTCCAACCCGCCGCCGAGCGCGGTGCCGTTGAGCGCCGCGACGACCGGCCGGCCCAGCTTCTCGAGCCGGCGGAAGTACGACTTCATCTGCTCGACCATTGTGAAGGAGGCCTGCTGCAGGCCACCGGGGCCACCGAGATCGGCCCAGTTCGTGGCATCCTGCTCGGCGCCGTCGGCCACCGTCGACACCGCGGCAGTCAGGCTCTTGAGGTCGGCGCCGGCCAGGAACCCGTCCTTGGCCGAGGTGACGACGACGCCGGTGATCGAGTCACGCTCGGCCGCCAGGCGATCCACGTGGACGCCATTGCCGCGAAGTAGCGGGCGTTCATGGTGTTGGTGCTCTGCTCCGGGTCGTCCAGGGTGAGGATGACGATCCCGTCGTCGGTGCGGTCCCAGCGGATCAACTCAGAGCCTTTCGATGATGGTCGCGATGCCCATGCCGCCGCCGACGCAGAGAGTGGCCAGGCCGTATCGCTCGCCGCGCCGCTCCAGTTCGTCGAGCAGCGTGCCGAGCAGCATGGCGCCGGTGGCACCGAGCGGGTGGCCCATGGCGATGGCACCACCGTTGACGTTCACGATCTCGGGATCGACGTCCAGCTCGCGAATGAACCGCAGCGGGACGGCCGAGAACGCCTCATTGACCTCGAACAGCGAGATGTCCTTCACTCCCAGGCCGGCCTTGGCCAGCGCCTTGCGCGCGGCGACCTCCGGGCCGGTGAGCATGATGGTCGGCTCGGCGCCAGTGACCACCGCGGAGACGACCCTGGCGCGCGGGGTGAGCCCGGCCGCCTGGCCGGCCGCCTCGGAGCCGATCAGCACAAGGGACGCACCGTCCACAATGCCCGATGAGTTGCCGGCGGTGTGCACGTGGTCGATCCGCTCCAGCCAGTGGTAGCGCTGCAGCGCCACCGCGTCGAAGCCGCCCATGTCGCCGATGCCGGCGAAGGATGACTCGAGCGCACCCAGGGACTCAGGCGAGGCCTCCGGACGGATTGTCTCGTCCCGCTCCAGCAACGCCAGACCGATCCGGTCCCGCACCGCGACCACCGAGCGGTCGAAGGAACCGTCCGCCCAGGCCTTCGCGGCCCGCTGGTGCGAACGGGTGGCGTACGCGTCGACGGCGTCGCGGTCCAGACCCTCCACCGTGGCCAGTAGGTCGGCGGAGATGCCCTGCGGGATGAAGCCGGTGGCGTAGTTGGTCTCCGGATCCATCGCCCACGCGCCGCCGTCGGAGCCCATCGGGACCCGTGACATCGACTCGACGCCGCCGGCGAGGATCACGTCGTCCCAGCCGGCCCGGACCTTCTGCGCCGCCTGATTGACGGCCTCCAGTCCGGACGCGCAGAACCGGTTCAGGGTCACCCCGGCCACCGTGTACGGAAGGCCGGCCACCAGCGCCGCGGTCCGGGAGATCACCATGCCCTGGTCGCCGACGGCCGAAACGCAGCCGAGAATGATGTCGTCGATCGCGGCCGGATCCAGGCTCGGGTGGCGGCGGCGGATCTCGTCAATCAGGCCGACGACGAGAGAGACCGGCTTGACCTCGTACAGTGAACCGCCTGGCTTGCCGTCTTTGCCCGGTTTTCCGCGACCGCGCGGGGTCCGGATGGCGTCGTAGATAAGGGCTTCCACCCCAGCAGTGTGCCTTGCTTTACGCACGAGTAACAAGCCCCCACGCGCGCGATTGGGCATGCTGACGCCGTGGACGCACACGCACTCAACCCGATTCTGAATGTCAGCGACTTCAACGCGAGCGTGGCGTGGTTCGAGCGGCTGGGCTGGCGAAAGGCGTGGGACTGGGGCAACCCGGCCACGTTCGGCGCCGTAGGTAGCGGCGAATGTGAGATCTTCCTATGCCTGGACGGGCAGGGCGGCCGAGGCGGCGAGAGCGGCGTGTGGATGTCGGTCTGGGTCGACGATGTGGACGCGGTGTATGGGACCTGCGTCGAGCACGGCGTGGAGGTGACCTGGCCGCCGACCAACGAGCCGTGGGGCGTGCGTGAGATGCACGTCCGGCACCCCGACGGCCACACATTCCGGATCAGCCAGCACGTACACGGCGACCACGACCACCCCCACCCGCACCCCCACGACCACGACCACGACCACGACCACCCGCATGACCACGACCACCCACACGACAACGGCTGACGATGGCTGCGCGATCCGGCCACGATTCATGCCCTGATCTCGGTGACTAGCCCCGTGGCGGGGAGTCCGCGAGGTCTGCGATGACTTCGGCGTGGCAGCGTTCCGGGACGCACCAGCAGCCGAGTCGACGACCACGAAGCGCCGGCAGAAGCGCGAGCAGGTCAGGCCGGCCGAGCAGATGCGCGCGGTACTTCGCCACCACCTCGTCCCGGCTGCCGTCGGGACCGGGGCGGTACGGGCTGGCCAGCGGCGATCCCTCGAGGTGCCATCCACCGCGGTGCATGGCCCGGCCAACGTAGACAACGTCGGCGTACTCCGGGTCGTCGCGGCGGCCCTTGAGATTGACGACCGTGGTTCTACGCGCGTCAGAACGCGGGTGGTGAAGGGGCGCCGCCGGACGGCGAAGCGAAGTGGGCGAACGCCTTCAAGTTCTCCAGCGACTCCCCGCGAGAGACCCGCCATGCCCACTCCCGGCGGATCGCCGAGCCGAAGCCGATTTCGAGCATCGTGTCGAAGGACTCGTCCGAGTACGTGAGCACCGCGCCGAGGATCCGGTCGATCTCGTCCGAGGTCACCGCGTGCAGCGGCAGCCGGCCGAGCAGGTAGACATCGCCGACCGCGTCGATCGAGAACGCAACGCCGTACAACCGGGCGTTGCGCTGCAAAAGCCAGGTCCACAGCTCCTGGCGGTTCTCGTCCGGCTGGCGCATCACGAACGCCTCGACCCGTACGGAATGATCGCCCACGACCAGGTTGCACAAAGTCTTGAGCTTGTGCGTGCCGGGCAGAGTGACCACAAAGGACGATTCGCCGGTCCGCTCCCACTCCAGGGCACCGTCGTCCAGTGTGGAGGTGATGACCGCCTCCGCCCCGGCGCGGTTCACCAGATCGCCTCGTCCAGCGCGCCCCGGGGCCGCAGTCGGGTGAGCGCCGTGACTCGCTCCTCGTGATGCGTCAGCACGGCGGAACGGTACACCGCTAACAGACCCGAGGCCGTCCGATCCCACGAGAAGTCCCGCGCATGCGCGACAGCGCCGCGAGCGAGTTCCGCGCGTCGTGCGGGCTCGGCCAGGAGCCCGCCGACGACCCGGGCCCAGTCCTCCGGGTTGTGTCCGTCCACAAGGGCTCCGGAGACACCGTCGCGAACCGCGGTCACGAGGCCGCCGACTGCAGCCGCGACCACCGGTGTGCCGCACGCCTGGGCCTCCAGCGCCACCAGTCCGAATGACTCGTTGTGGCTTGGTACCGCGACCAGATCCGCGGCGCGGAAGAGGTCCGCAAGCCGTTCGCGGGGCAGCGGCGGCAGGAACCGTACGCCGTCCTCGATGCCGAGCGACGACGCCAGATCGATGAGTGCTGTGGGCCGGTCGAGCCCGGAACCGCTTGGTCCGCCGACGATCACAGTCGTAACGGCGCAGGCAAGATCGGGGCGGGTCGTCCGCAGCGAGGCGCTGGCGCGCAGCAGGACGTCGGGAGCCTTCAGCGGCTGGATCCGGCCCACGAAGGCGACCAGGTGACCCTCGACCGGCAGGCCGAGTCGGCGCCGTGCGGCCACCTTCTCCGCGTGCTCGGAGCCAGGGGTCGGCGGCGTGAACAGGTCCAGGTCGACCCCGGGCGCAACCACGGCCACCCGGTCCGGATCGGCGCCGTACAGATCAATGAGCTCGTGACTCTCGATCGGCGTATTGGCGATCAGGCGATCTGCCTCCGCAGTCACCTGCTGCTCGCCGATGATGCGAGCCCGTGGTTCGGGCCGGTCGCCATCAGCCAGCAGCAGGTTCTTGACCTTGGCGAGCGTGTGCGCGGTGTGCACCAATGGCACGCCCCAGCGCTGCTTGGCCAGCCAGCCGACCTGGCCGGAGAGCCAGTAGTGCGAATGGATCACGTCGTACGCGCCCGGCGGCCGGGCCGCCTCAGCGCCCATGACGCCGTGGGTGAAGGCGCACAGTTGCGCCGGCAGGTCCTCTTTTGCCAGACCCTCCAGCGGACCAGAGATCACGTGACGGACGGTCACGCCCGGGGTCACCTCTACCGAAGGCGGTAGGCCGGACGCGGTAGCCCGGGTGAAGATCTCGACCTCGATGCCGGACTCGGCCAAACGGCGGGACACCTCAAGGATGTAGACATTCATGCCGCCCGCGTCGCCTGTGCCCGGCTGGTCGAGCGGCGATGTGTGGACAGACAGTACGGCGGCCCGGTTAATGCGGCGGCGGTGAACATACGGATGGGTGATGCCGCTGCTGTGCGATCGCTTCCATCGAGCCACTCCGGTTCCCTTCCCCAGGACCAACCTCGCATTTGCCGTAAGCCGTACGAAAGTTCTCGTCGTTCTGCACGACGGGGCGTTGGGATCAACTTCGTTGCCGCCTGACATCTTCCCGAAACAGGAACGGGTGCGGCTCCCGGCACGTTCAGGTGTGACCCGGCCAACGAGCGCGCGGGGCGAGCGCCAGCGAGCCCCCGCGCGAGGCAGGCTCGAACGTGACCCGGCCAACGAGCCGCGGGGCGAGCGCCAGCGAGCCCCGGCGCGAGGCAGGCTCGAACGTGACCCGGCCAACGAGCGCGCGAGGGCGAGCGCCAGCGAGCCCCGGCGCGAGGCAGGCTCGAACGTGACCCCGCCAACGAGCGCGCGAGGGCGAGCGCCAGCGAGCCCCGGGCGAGGCAGGCTCGAACGTGACCCCGCCAACGAGCCCGTGGGAGGATCACCGCGTGACGGCATCGGCGGTTCGGCCAGTCGCGGTGGTGACCGGCGCCTCCAGCGGCATCGGTGCGGCGACCGCACGCCGGCTGGCGGCTGACGGCTTTCACGTCGTGGCGGCCGCGCGCCGGACCGACCGCCTGTCCGAACTCGTTCGCGAACTGACCGCGACCGGGGCCGAGATCACCCCCGTGACCTGCGACATCACGGCCGACGCCGACGTTGAGTCGCTTGCCACGGCGGTCCGGACGATCGGTGCACCGGTGACCGTACTGGTCAACAACGCCGGCGGTGCCCATGGGCTCGATCCGATCGAGACCGCTTCCGTCGACGACTGGCAGTGGATGTACGACGTGAACGTGCTCGGCACGCTCCGGGTCACCAAGGCGCTGTTGCCCGACCTGGAGCGGGGAAACGGCACTGTCGTCATCATGAGTTCGACCGCCGGGCTGATCGTGTACGAGGGCGGGGGCGGGTACGCCGCGGCCAAGCACGCGCAGACGGCGCTCGCGGAGACGCTGCGGCTGGAGCTGTGCGGCCGGCCCATCCGGGTGATCGAGATCGACCCAGGAATGGTGCGGACGGACGAGTTCGGGCTGGTCCGCTTCGACGGCGACGCTGAGCGCGCGGCGGCCGCATACATCGGAGTCGCCGAGCCGTTGCTCGCCGAGGACGTGGCCGACTGCGTGGCCTGGGTGGTGACCCGCCCGCATCACGTGAACATCGACCGGCTGGTGGTACGCCCACTGGCCCAGGCCGCCCAACACAAGGTCCACCGGGTCACCTAGGCCGGCCCAGCCATCCCCCGACCCCATGATCTACCCAGTCGGTCGCCGATTGGGCCCGAGAAGCCCGAACGCGGCCCACAAGGTGACCAGTTGCGTTGATCAAGGGCGTCCGACGATCAAGGGCGTCCGACCATCAGGGTGAAGGCGGTCAGAGGGAACAGGCGACCAGCACAGGTTCCGGTCGCAGCTCGACGTCGAATGCCTTCACCACGCCGTCGCGGATCTCCCGGGCCAGCGCGAGCAGCGCCGCGGTGGTTCCGGTGCCACGGTTGGTCAGGGCCAAGGTGTGCTTGCCCGACACCGCCACCCCGGGATGCCCGCCCTGGTAGCCCTTGCCGAACCCTGCGTGCTCAATCAGCCAGGCCGCGCTCACCTTGACCGAGCCGTCCGCGGCCGGCCAGCACGGTGGCTGGGTGCCGGTTCGGTTGCGCAGCGACGCGAACTCGTCGGCCGGGAGCACCGGGTTCATGAAGAACGAGCCGACCGAGTTGGTGTCCGGATCGGTCGGATCGAGCACCATGCCCTTGCCGGCACGCAGCGTGAGTACGGCCGAACGGGCCTGCGCCAAAGGCACCCGCTCGCCCGGATCGCAGTCCAGCGCGCGAGCTAGTTCGGCGTACCGGATCGGCGCCGACAGCGAGTCCCGCCGGAGCCGGAACGTGACCGCCAACACGACGAACCGGTCCCGGTGCTTGAACCTGCTGGTGCGGTAGGCGAACCCGCACTCCGCCGGCGTCAGGTCGAGGATCGCGTCGACCGACCGGTCGAGCACTCGGACCGAGTGGATCGTCTCGGACACCTCCTGGCCGTACGCGCCGACGTTCTGGATCGGTGTCGCGCCGGCCGAGCCGGGGATCCCGGACAGGCACTCGATCCCGGACAGCCCCTCGAGCACGCAGAACGCGACCACGTCGTCCCACGGTTGCCCCGCCTCGACCGTCACCAGGACCTCGTCGGTGGCGACCGCATCGACGGCGACCCCGGTGGAACGCACGAGCACCACCGTCGCGTCGACGCCGCTGTCGGCGACCACCACGTTGCTGCCACCGGCCAGAACGAAGTAGTCGTCTGCACTAGCGCGAATGAATTCCGCTAGTTCATCCTGATGGGTGGCGGTCACGAGCCGGGTTGCGGGACCGCCGAGACGGAGCGTCGTATGCCGGGAGAGGTCAACACCGGTAACGTCGTGCACAGCACTCACCCTAGGCGCAGTGCTCCGTCGATGCGGATAACCCCGGAGGTCGGAGGACGCGTGAGCAGGATCCACGGCAGCAAGGACTTCTGGCTCGCCGCGTTGCGCGCGGAAGGCGCCGCCTTCCTCACCGCCGTGAGCGAGCCGGGCGTGATGTCCGCCGCAGTGCCGTCCTGCCCGGATTGGACCGTCGGCGACCTGGTCCGTCACCTCGGTGCGGTCTACCGCCGTACCCGGAGGAACGCCGGCTCGGCCGGGGTCGACGACCATTGGGGTCCGGTGATCGTGCCGGAGGACGCGCCCGCCGCAGATGACGCGGCCGTCGTGCAGTGGTTCGCGGCGGAGCTCTCCCAGGTCGCTGCGCACCTCGACGAGCTTGACCCGGACCTGCCTACCTGGAACTGGGCACCTCAGGCACGGGTCGCCGCATTCTGGCATCGCCGGACGGCACACGAGACCGCGGTGCATCGGTGGGACGCGCAGTTGGCGAGCCGTCTTCCGGAGCCGCTGGAGAGCAAGCTCGCCGGCGACACGGTCGCGGAAGCATTGGACACATTCCTGCCGGCGGGGCGGCGGCGTTCAACGACCGATGTGACCGGCCTGGCTCACCTGACCGCGACCGACCTGGGACAGGAGTGGTACGCCCGGTTGCGTGGCGGCGGGATCGCGCTGCTCGACACGGACACTCTGCTCGACGGCGACGCCCACCCGGCCCGGGCGGCGGCGTCCGGGAGTGCGAGCGACCTCGCGCTGGCGCTGTGGGGTCGGGTCACGTTCGAGGTCGTGGAGACCGCAGGCGATGTGGCGCTGCTGGAGGCACTGCGGGTCTCCTGACCATCGACGCGGTTGGGGTCCGTACCGTAGAGGCGCAGATACGTTGGAGGAACCTGCCAAAGGCCGGGCATACGGATCGGCCACGTTCGTGCACTCCGACCATATGCGTACGTAAGAGGGGCCGGATCTACTGACAGGCACCATGGACTTCATCAGACCTTCCAGCTGGACTGACGCGCTGGGCGCCAAGGCACACCGAGCCCGACGCCGTGCCGATCCTTGGCGGTACCGACCTGATGGTCGGCCTCAACTTCGGACAGGCGCCGCCGCCGACGCTGCTCGACCTCACCGCGATCCCGGAACTGTCCGAGTGGCACCGGGACAACGGCACCATCCACCTGGGCGCAGGCGTGACGTACAGCCGCATCATCGACGAACTCGGCCAGGAATGCCCCGGCCTTGCGATCGCCTCCCGTACCGTCGGGTCGCCGCAGATCCGCAACCGGGCCACGGTCGCCGGCAATCTCGGCACCGCCTCTCCCGCCGGTGACGCCCACCCGCCACTACTGGCCACCGGCGCGGTGGTTGAAGCTGATTCGGTACGGGGCACCAGACTCATCGACATCAATGACTTCTTCCTCGGCGTAAAGCGCAGCGCCCTCGCCCCGGACGAGCTGATCCGGGCCGTTCGGATTCCGGTCCGGACAGGCCCGCAACAGTTCGCGAAGGTCGGCACCCGCAACGCGATGGTGATCGCGGTCTGCACGGTCGCGGTGGCGCTGGATCCGTCCACCCGTACGGTCGGCACCGGCATCGGGTCGGCCGCTCCCACCCCACGACGCGCGCCGGAGGCCGAGGCGCTCGCAGCTGATCTACCGTGGGATGGCGGCGCACTCGATCCGGAGTTGGCGCGCCGGTTCGGCGACGCCGTGGCCGCGGCGGCCGCTCCCATCGATGACGTCCGGGGTACGGCGGCCTACCGCACGCATGCGCTGTCCGTCCTCGGCCGGCGCGCCCTGCAGTGGACCTGGAGCGAATTGGGAGGCGCGCGATGAGAGTCACGCTGACCGTCAACGGCGAGCCGCGCACCGCGGATGACGTGTGGGCCGGCGAGAGCCTGATGTTCACGTTGCGCGAGCGGCTTGGCTTGCCCGGCACCAAGAACGCGTGTGAGCAGGGTGAGTGTGGCTCGTGCACGGTGCTCATGGACGGGCTGCCGGTGTGCTCGTGCCTGGTCGCCGCACCCCAGGCCCAGGACCGTGAGGTGGTGACGGTGGAGGGCCTTGCCGGCCCGGACGAGCTCGACCCGGTGCAGCAGGCCTTCGTCGAGACCGGCGCAGTCCAATGTGGATTCTGTACGCCCGGACTGATCGTCGCGGTGGCAGACCTGATCCGTCGCAACCCGCGGCCCACCGACGCGGAGACCCGGGAAGCACTAGCCGGCAACCTCTGCCGCTGCACCGGCTACGAAAAAATCCTCGATGCCGTACGCCTGGCGGCGGCCCGGGTCAACTCATGAGCACGCTGGTCATTGATGGTGCGGCAATCGCCACGGTCAGCGCCGCCGGCGACGAGTTCGCAATCGGTCACGTGGTCGCGGTAGATGGCCGGATCACGGCGGTCGGTCCCGGCCCGGCGCCCGCCACTGTGGACGGTGCACACCGAGTCGACGGGCGCGGGTGTCTTCTCACGCCCGGACTGGTGAACACCCACCATCACCTCTACCAGTGGGCAACCCGCGGGTACGCCGTGAACTCCACCCTGTTCCAATGGCTGACAGAGCTGTACCCGGTCTGGGCCCGGATCAACGCCGAGGTCGTCGGCACCGCAGCCACCGCGGGTCTGGCGTGGCTCGCGCGCTCCGGCTGCACGACGTCCACCGATCATCACTACGTGTTCCCGCGCGGCGGCGGCGACCTGCTTGCCTCCACTGTGGACGCTGCTGCTCGGATCGGCCTCCGGTTCCACCCTACCCGCGGCTCGATGGACCTCGGCCAGTCCCAGGGCGGGCTTCCTCCGGACTCGGTGGTGGAGTCCCTCGATGAGATCCTGCACGCCAGCCAGGACGCCGTCGAGCGGTTCCACGACCCGTCGCCAGGGGCCATGGTCCAGGTCGCGCTGGCGCCGTGCTCGCCCTTCTCGGTCAGCGCCGATTTGCTCACCGAGTCGGCCAAACTCGCCCGGTCCCTCGGCGTCCGGCTGCACACCCACCTGGCGGAGACCCTCGACGAGGAGGAGTACTGCCTGGAGCGGCACGGCTGCGGCCCGGTCGAGTACCTGGATCGCCTCGGGTGGCTCGGCGATGACGTGTGGTTGGCGCACGGCGTGCATCTGAACCGGGCGTCAATCACGCGGCTTTCGGAGACCGGCACCGGGGTGGCCCACTGCCCGTCCTCGAACGCCAGGCTGGGCGCTGGAACCGCGCCGAGCCGGGCGCTGCTGGACGCCGGAGTCCCGGTCGGGCTCGGCGTCGACGGTGCCGCCTCGCAGGAGGCGGGCCGACTCGTGGACGAACTGCGGCAGGCCCTCTATGCGGCTCGGTCCCGCGTGGACGACGGCACGATCGCCGGCCCGACCGCGCTCACCTCTCGGCAGGCGCTGGCGATGGCCACCATCGGCGGCGCCCGCTGCCTCGGCCGGGCCGACGAGATCGGCTCGCTCGAGGTGGGCAAACTCGCCGACCTGGCGCTGTGGCGGACGGACGGGCTCGGTCACGTCGGCATCGCCGACCCGGTCGACGCGCTCGTGATCGGGTCCGCGCCCCCGCTGGAGCTGCTCGCGGTCGGTGGCACAGTGGTGGTGGAGCGCGACGTACTCGTCACCGCGGACGAGGCGAGCATCGCCGGCGATCTGCGGCGCGCATGCGAGGAGGTCCGGTCATGACGGTCACCGCGACCCCACGGACGGAGACCCGTGTTCCGGGCGGTGTCGGGGAGAGCCCGTCCCGGCCCGACGGAACGCTCAAGGTCAAGGGCGAGTTCGCCTACTCCTCGGATCTGTGGCTCGACGAGGCGCTGTTCGGGGTGACCCTACGTTCGCCTCATCCCCGTGCCCGGATCACCGGCATCGACATCGCGGGCGCGCTCGCCGTACCCGGCGTGTACGCGGTGCTCACCCATTCGGACGTACCAGGCAGCAAGTACTACGGGCTCGACCACTCCGACCAACCCGTACTCGCCATCGACGAAGTTCGCTACCAAGGCGAGCCGGTGGCGATTCTCGCCGCGAGCGACCCGCACACGGCCCGCCGTGCTGTCGACAGGATCACCGTCTCATACGAGCTGTTGCCGCCACTGACCGACGCCCGCACCGCGGTGTTCTCCACTGTGGACCCGATCCACCCGGACGGGAACGTGGTGCGCCACCAGCCGATCCGGCAGGGCTCACCCGACGACGCCGTCGCCGACGTGGTGGTGATCGGCGAGTACGAGGTCGGCATGCAGGACCAGGCCTTCCTGGGTCCCGAGTCCGGGCTCGCGGTGCCAGCAGCCGATGGCGGGGTCGACCTGTACATCGCGACCCAGTGGCTGCACACCGACCGGGCTCAGATTGCCCCCTGCCTGGGCCTGCCCGAGGAGAAGGTGCGGCTGACTCTCGCCGGCGTGGGTGGCGCGTTCGGCGCCCGGGAAGATCTGTCGATGCAGGTGCACGCGTGCCTGCTGGCGTTGCACACCGGCAAGCCGGTGCGGATGTCGTACAGCCGGGAGGAATCCTTCTTCGGCCATGTCCATCGGCACCCGGCGTGGATGCGGTACGAGCACGGGGCGACCTCCGACGGCCGGCTCGTCTACGTCAAGGCGACGATCGTGCTCGACGGCGGCGCGTACGCCTCAACTACGAAGGCCGTGGTGGGCAACGCGGCGTCGCTGGGTGTCGGACCGTACGAGGTGCCGCACGTCGCCATCGACGCCTACGGCGCCCGGACCAACAACCCGCCGTGCGGTGCGATGCGGGGCTTCGGCGCCGTGCAGGCATGCTTCGCGTACGAGTCGCAGATGGACGCGCTGGCCGCCAAACTTGCGCTCGACCCGGTCGAGATCCGGGTCCGCAACGCCGTGTCCCAGGGGTCGACGCTGCCCACCGGCCAGGTGATCGACACCCCCGCGCCGCTGGCCGACATGCTCCGGCAGGCCGCGGCGCTGCCCGCACCAGGACCATCCACTGTGGATTCAGGCGACTTGCCCGGCGGGTATGGCAACACCACCCGCGGCGAGGGAGTCCGGCGCGGTGTCGGCTACGGCGTCGGAATCAAGAACATCTGCTTCTCCGAGGGCTTCGACGACTACTCCACCGCACGGGTACGGCTGGAGGTTGTCGGGGGTGCACCCGTGGCCACGGTGCACACTGCCGCCGCCGAGGTCGGCCAGGGCCTGATCACACTGCAGCAGCAGATCACCCGGACCGAGCTCGGCGTGGAGTCGGTCACCATCCGGCCGGCGGACACATCGGTCGGGTCGGCCGGGTCGTCATCGGCATCGCGGCAGTCGTACATGTCCGGCGGCGCAGTCAAGCTCGCCTGCGAGATGGTACGGGCGAAGGTGGCCGCTCGGCTCGGCTTGTCCGAGGTGAACCTGGTCGGCGGCAAGGTCGTCTCCGATGTGATCACCGACCTGGTCGATGTGCTCGGTGACGACGCGATCGAGGAGACGGCGGTGTTCCGGCACCGGCCGACGATGCCGTTGGATCCCGACCACCGGACAGGGCAACTCCCACGTGCAGCTGGCGCTGTGCGTGCACCGAGCCACCGTCGACGTCGACGTGGACCTCGGCCTGATCAAGGTGGTCGAGCTCGCCGCGGTCCAGGACGTCGGGCGGATCATGAACCGGGTGGCACTGGAGGGCCAGATCCACGGCGGCACCGCGCAGGGCCTCGGGCTGGCGCTGATGGAGGAGATCGTGGTCTCGGACGGTGTAGTGCGTAACCCGTCGTTCACCGACTACTTGATCCCGACCATCCTCGACATGCCGCCGATGCGGCTGGAGATTCTGGAGCACCCCGATCCGCATGCGCCGTACGGCCTGCGGGGAGCTGGCGAGCCGCCGACGTTATCCTCGACCCCGGCGATCGCGGCCGCGGTCCGCGACGCCACCGGCCTGCCGCTGCGGCGGGTGCCGATCCGTCCGGAACACATCACCCTGCCCGCCACGTGATCCACCACCGAGACTTCTGAGGAAAGCAGTACGGTACGAGGGTGGCGACTCTTAACGACGTGGCCGTGATCACCTCGGAGCTGCCGGATGTTGCCGAGGGTGATCGGCACGGCCATCGGGCGTGGTCGGTTGCTGGCAAGGTATTCGCGTGGGAGAGGCCGTTCAGTAAGGCCGATATCAAGCGCTTCGGCGACACGCCTGTTCCGGGTGGACCCGTCCTCGCCGTCAAGGTCGAGGATCTGGGCGAGAAGGAAGCCGTGCTCGCCGCGCAGCCTCGAGCGTTCTTCACGATTCCGCACTTCGACGGATACGCCGCCGTTCTCATCCAGTTGACGAAGGTCTCCACGAAGGCGCTGCGCGAGGCTGTTGTCGACGGGTGGTTGGCATGCGCGCCGCCGAACCTCGCGGAGCAGTATCTCCAGCGCCGTTGAACGCCGCCAGTCGGTCCTATGTGGATTAAGCGGTTACCCTACGCGCCAGGCCGGGGCTCCAGGACCACCACAGCGGTCTCGGACGACCGCAGCGCCGCAAAGGCGTCTAACCTCGGATCCAGCTCGCGCCACCTGTTCCACAGGCGGGACCGTTCCTCGCCTACTGCAGCGTGCGCACGCACCGGGCGCGGACCATCCGTGAGATCGACTCTAGCGTCGGGATGCGCGATGAGGTTGAGCCACCAGGAGGGCTCGCCGTCACCCCAGCCGTTCATCGCCATGGTGACGAGGTTCGGCCCATCTTCGAGATAACCGACGATCACGGCGCGTGGCTGGCCGGTGCGGCGCCCCGTGGTCGTCAAACGCAACGTGCCCCAGCGATCAGGCTTCGCACGCCAAAGTCCGACGCGTCCACCGGCGACGCGGTACAGACCCCTATGCACGTACCACGCGAGACGCACGAACCAGCGAGGAGGAAGGCGCGGGCGCTGCTGGCGTTTGTCCGACATGGAGCACCCCTTCGCTCGTGCGCTTCGGTCGAGACTAGCTGGCGGTTCCGGCGTTCGCACCGGCTCGTCACAGCCGGCCCGGCTACCGCCAGGCCGCTGACCCTGGAGCTCGCGTGGCGGCCTCTGCGCCAACGGCACAGGTAATCAGGATCGCCGCGGCCAGCCAGAGCGGGGCGGCGAGACTCACCCAGCGCAACAGGGCACCGCCCGCGAGTGCACCGCCCAGCATGGCCAGGATCGTCACCGTGCGCCTGATGCGCACCGGCCAAGTGGTGGCGTCGGAGACCAGGCCGGTGTACGTCAATGTGACCAGAGTGGTGGGCAGATCGGGTACCGCCAGCCTGCGCGCGATCTCGGTTTGGCTGCCCATGGCGACCGCGAGCAGTCCAACGGTGGTGAGCTGCGCCGCTGCGTGCCGCACTCCGGCAATCTCGGCCACGAGGGCAGAACCTAGAACGAGAACCGCCTGCGTGGCAGTCGCGGTAGCCAGCAGGTGACCTCGGTGCGGCGCGCGATGGATCGACCACCGGCCGGCAGCCGCAGCGCCGAGGCTGAAGGCGACAATCGCTAGAAGGGTTCCGACGACCGCGATGTCGACAACCCCGGTCAGCCGGAAGCCGAGGAGCACGATATTGCCAGTCATGTTCGCGACGAACACACGCTCGAGCCTCAAGAAGCTGAACGCGTCCACGAGCCCGGTCACCACGGTCAGGCCCAAAAGGAGCACCGGCAGCGGTCCGTGAGATCGTTCATCGCCCACGAACTCATCTTCCCGGGCGAACCCCTGCTCCGACCTGGGATCCAGTCGAGGCCGAATGCCATCGAGTAGGGCATCTGCCTTCGCGCACCGGCCTGGTCGCGTCAGTTCAGCGCTCACTGCGAAGTCTCCACGCCTGCTCGTGGCAGTGTGTGAGCCATGACGTCCGCACCCGACGAGGGAGAGGCGATACCGCAACCGCATCGCGCCGCGCGATTGGAGGATGCGCTCCATCGCACCGTCGAGCCACGGCTGCGCCGGCGCGGGCGGCAGGTCACGATCGTCCCGTACACCGGCTACGGCCGGCCGGACTGGGTCCGGGTGATGTGCCGCGTCGTGCTGGCCCGCCCGGACCCGCGCCGACCACAGGCCGCCAAGGTGCGCGGCTGGCGTAGCTTCCTGACCGTCCCCGTCCGGGCCGCGCGCGTCGTCATCGAAGCGGCAGGTCGTACCCAGGAAGCGCGCACGGACCGTGCCGGCTTCGTCGACGCTGTCGTCGACGTCTCCGCGGTGTCCGCCGAACACGGCGAAGGGATGCTCACGCCGGGGTGGGCCACCGTTCGCGTCAGTGTCGAAGGCGCAGACACGGTCGAGGCGCCGGCACGGATCGTCGACCCGTCTGTCCGATTCGGACTCATCTCCGACGTCGACGACACCGTCATGGTGACCGCGCTGCCCCGGCCGCTTCTCGCCGCGTGGAACACATTCGTGCTCGATGAGCACGCCCGCATGGCGGTGCCAGGGATGGCGGTCCTCTACGAGCGAGTCACCAACGCGTACCCAGGTGCCCCGGTGTTCTACCTGTCGACCGGTGCCTGGAATGTCGCTCCGACGCTGACCCGCTTCCTTTCCCGTCACCTCTACCCCGCCGGCCCGCTGCTGCTGACCAACTGGGGGCCGACGCACGACCGATGGTTCCGCAGCGGCAGGGAACACAAGCGGGCGACGCTGGCCAGGCTGGCCGAGGAGTTCCCCGAGGTGCGCTGGCTGCTCGTCGGCGACGATGGCCAACACGACAAGGAGATCTACGCCGAATTCGCCGCCGCGCACGCCGAGCACGTTGCCGCCGTTGCGATCCGCCACCTGTCGCCGACACAGTCCGTTCTCGCCGGCAGCATGCCCGGGCCAGCGGTCGACTGTCCGCAGCCGGCCCAGCGGGAAGACCGTGGCTCTATGCGCCAAATGGCGCCGGCCTCTGGCGCCTGCTCCGCGAAGCAGGCATCGTCTAGCTCGCCCCCCGGACGGAGGTCAGGGGCTCAGCCGGAACGGCGGGTACGTGTCGGTGATCAGAGTGAATGCATAGCCGGTGACCCGGTTGTGCCACCTGATGACACCTTCGACGAAGTCGAAGAGTCCGCGCGGGTAGCCGCCGGTGAAGAGGACCGCGAACCACGCGATGATGACGGCAACGACTGCGGCGATGTCCAGGAACACCAGCACGATGTAGTGCGGAATCGCGAGGAACCACTTGACCAGAGGCAGCCACCGGTTGAGGTCCCGGGTTGCGTCGGGGTAGGCGTAGTCGAGATGCACCGACTGGTGCTCGTCGGTGGATGGATAACGGTCGTCCATCAACGCGAGAAAGGCGAGGACCCGGTTGCTGAACCGCTGCAGCTCGAGATTCCAGTCGAACCACCAGCGGGGATATTTCTGTCTAAAAAGGATCATCAGCAGTGGGGCGAAGAACAGCACTCCCCCCGTCCCGGCGACAACCGCCGTACTGCCGTTGTCGTACGACCATTGCCACGTGCCGCCCGCCACCGCGCCCAGAACAATCGCGATGGGGATGGCGACGAAGATGCGGAAGAACGTGGTCAGCCGGTTGAGTGGCCGGTCCGGGTAGTCAACCGAGAACTGCACCGGGTATGAACTTGGTTGCATCGCAGGCCCCCTTGGGAGTCGGTCGGTCCGATTCGTCCAATTCTGGGCCTGACCGCACGTACGTCGTGGCAACACGCCCGAATTGGCTCGCGGACGGCGAGCACGACCCGAATGTGCGCGGCACCTCGCAGCTAGGTCCTCACCCGGTGCCGGGCTGAAGGATGCGGCGGGAGAGCAGGGTCGCGCCGGCAACCGCCGCGGGCATGACCACGATCGCACCGAGCGGGATCAGGAACGACACGAACGTCGCGGCGCCGAAGCCGAGCGCCATCGACCGGTTCTGCCGCAGCGCGCGCTTGCGGTGCCGGTAGCGCAGCCCACGCCGCTCGAACGGGACGCTGGTGAGCTCGACCACGAGCACCCAGCCGCCGAGCATGGCCCCGAGCACCGGCGTCGAGATCTGGCCGACCACCGGGATGAGCCCGAGCAGGAACAGGCCCACACCGAAGAACGCCGCGAGCAACGCGAGGCGGATCGAGTCGAACACGCTGCGCGGCAGCGTTTTCCAGAACGACACGTTGATTTCACCGGGGACGCCGCCAAGTTGGTCCTCCACGCGCTTGGAGATCGCCTCGTAGAACGGCTGTCCAATGAGGAGGGTCAGCGCGACGTAGAGGAGAAGGCTCAGCACCACCCACACCGCGGCGATACCGAGCGTGGCCACGAGCCGCGCCGTGTCCCGCACCGAGCACGGGCCAGTCATTCGCATACGGGGTGGCCCACACGACCACGTTGTCGACGTAGTACACCATCGCCACGAACGCGGCCGCCAGCGCGATGAAAGCGATCAGCGCAGGAATGAGGCCGAGCAGCATTATCCGGGGCGTACGGGCGTACATGCCCAGGCCTCGAAAAAGGAATCCGATACCGGTCGCGAAGCCCGCGACCGGCCCGCCCTTCGCCTTGGGCTCGGCCCCCGTGCTCACTCGCATCTCCAGATCACGCTGTCCCACGCCGCGACAGTAATGCCGCAGCGCCAACTCCGCAGGACCACGGGCACTCAGTCCGCGATGCGCACCCGTACCCGGCGATTGGCCTTGCCCTTGCTCTCCACCTTCAGCACCGAGAGCCGGCCGATCTGGCGGGTGGTGGCGACGTGGGTGCCGCCGTCGGCCTGCACGTCGAGCCCGACGATGTCGACGATGCGGATCTCCTGCTCGTCGGCCGGGATCAGGTTGGACTGGGTACGGATGATGTCGGGCAACGCGAGCGCCTCGTCGCGGCCGAGCACCCGGACGTCGATGCGACGGTCGGCCTGCACCTCGGCATTGACCAGCTCCTCGAGGCGGGCTTTGAAGTCGGCCGGCGCCTCCGGCAGGTTGAAGTCCATCCGAGCCTCAGCCGGCTGCATGTTGCCGCCGGTCACCAACGCGCCGAAGTCGCGAAAGACGACCCCACACAGCACGTGCAGTCCCGAGTGGGTGCGCATGAGAAGTGTTCGCCGGTCGTCGGCGATGGCACCGCGCACCGCGGTCCCGATCGGAGGGACCGGGTCGCCCGGCGCCGGGATCAGGTAGGGGTCGTCGCCCTTGCGGGTGTCGACGATGTTGGTCTGAACGCCCTGCCACAGCAGCACACCGTGATCGGGTGGCTGCCCGCCACCGCCCGGGTAGAACGCCGACCGGTCCAGCACGATCCCGGCCTCCGGGTCGGCCTGATCGGACCACACGACCGTGCATTCCCACTCGCGAAGGGTCGGGTCTTCAAGGTCGAGGCGATGCGTCCGGCCATGGTGCGTCACACCCATGCGGCTGAGCCTAGCCTCAGGCTGCAGGTGGGACAGTGGGGTCAGCGGGACCGTTGAGGAAGTCCGTGATCCGGGTTCGCAGGTCGATCCGGTTCGTCCACAGCACGGCGGGCTGATCGTAGATGTGCAGGGTGGCGTTGGGCAGCACCTCGGCGAGTTGCTCGGCCACCAGCGGCGGATGGGTCACATCACCACGGCAGCCGATCACCAGGGCCGGCACGGTCACTGCCGCCAGCACCGTCCGGTCCGGCAACGCGGTCTGCAGCGGAAGCTCGGCCAGCTGCGGCGCAAGTCCGTCCCGGAGCAAACCGTCGAGCCGCTCCCGGACGTAGCGCCAAGCGGCCGGCCGGTCGCGCAGGGCGGCTGGGATGTCCGCCGACAGCAGCGACGCCGCGGTTGGCGCATCGTCGGCATCGACTGCCTCGAGCAGGGCCTTGGCGCGTCCCATCGCGGCGGCGGGCCGCGCTTCGTCGAGGACCGCTGGAAGGTAGAAGACCACCCGTTCGAACCGGTCCGGGGTCTGCGCGAGCAATCGGCAGAGGGCACCCGCGCCGAGGCTCACCCCGAGCGCGCGGGCCGCGCCGAACTCATCCGCGACCGCCCGGAGGTCGGCCGCAAGGTCGGCGTAGTTGATCTCGCCGCCGGGCGGGTCAGATCGGCCGTGGCCGCGGAACTGGAAGAAGACCTTCCGGCCAGCCACACCGCTGCCGAGTGGGCGGGTGTCGGCGATGCCGCCGGCCAGTCCGTGCGCGAACGCCGTGGTCGGGGTGCCCTCACCCGCGACGAGGTACTCCAACGTCGCGCCGTGCGGCATCTCCCGCAGCTCGGTCGGTGTCAGGCTGAGCAGCGGCCGACCAGGCTCGTCACGCCCCCGCGGAGCTGGCCATCGTTTCGACTTGCCCTCCGGCGGCGGTGGCCAACGGAAGCTTCTCACCAGCCGCCGGATCCGTCCGTGGCATCGCGCAGCGCGGGCCGCACGTCCAACATGTAGATCGCCGCGGCCGTGATCGCCGCGAACGCGAAGATCGAAATTCCACTGGGATCAAGGATCAAACAGCTCAGCGTCACGAGCGCCGACCCGGCGAGGATTCCAGCCCACGCGTTCTTCGACAGTGACCCGACGACCGGGAACGCGTCCGAGCGCTGGGTCAGGCAGTTGATCAATGCAAAGACCTCGATGACCAGCAGCACGATCAAGATCACCGTGCTCAGGTAGAACGCCACATCACGGTAGAAGAGCACGGCGAGAGCCATGGCAACAGCTTATCCACAGCCCCCGCCGCGCACGGATACGGCTAGGCCTTCTTGGCGGGCCGGGTGCTCTTGCTGGCTGTGGTGACCCTGGTCACCTTGGTCGCCTTGGTCGCCTTGGTCGCCTTGGCCGGGGCGGCCTTCTTGACCGCCTTCTTGGCTGGCTTGGTCACGGTCGCGGTGGTCTTGACCGGCGCGGTACGGCGGGTACGGGCACCGTCAACCACCTTCTCGCCACGGGCGACCAGTCCGCTGTAGACCTTCTCGGCCTCGGCGACAAACGTGTTCACCGCGGCCGGCACTTCGGTGCGCAGCGCGTCGACCCGGCTCGGCCACCCGGCCCGGAACTGCTCGACCCGACCTGGGAGCTCGGCGCGCAGGGCGTCGACCCGAGCGGGCAGCTCAGTCCGGAGCTGCTCCACGCGGGCCGGGAGCTCGGCCCGCAGGGCCTCGACTCGGCCTGGTAGTTCCGCGCGCATCTCGGCCACGCGGGGCAGCTTCATCAGCTGGCGATAGGCGAAGTCGCCCGCACCGGCCATCGCATAGACGGGGCGCGGCATTCGGTTGGTGTTGTTCGTGGTGGTGCTCATGTGGGATGAACCTCCTGCTCGTCGGCGTCCGCGCGGGCGTTCTCCCGGCGGAAGGTCTCGTAGATCTGGGTCAGCGACTGCTTCTGGGCGATGGTGAGGTCGGGGTCGGTGGCGATCGCCGCCAGCACCCCGTGCGCGTCCTTCTCGTTCAGAAGGCCGGCCCGCAGATACATCAACGGGGTGGACACCCGCAGCGCGTGCGCGATCTGCGCGAGCACCTCAGCCGAGGGTTTGCGCAGGCCACGTTCGATCTGGCTCAGGTACGGGTTGGACACGCCCGCCCGGTCCGCCAGCTCACGCAGCGAGATCCGCGCATTGCTGCGTAGATCTCGGATGAACTCCCCGATGTCCCGGGGGAGGTCGGCTGCGTTGGGCACCTGGCAACCGTAGCAGTTTTGCTAGCTGCAGCTAGCAAAACGCTAACTGTGGCTAGCGTGATGCTGCTCACTCAAAGTGGTGGGTGAGGCTCATTCAGTCAATGTCGCGGGTCAGCGCAGCGGGTAGCGCCCGTACCGACCCCACCGGCCGCCCGCCGCCGAGAAGAGCTACCTCGGCCATCTCATCGAGTTCAGCCGCGGTGACGCCCAGCATGCGAAGCGCCGGTACGAGTGCCGGCATTCGGGCGCGTGCCGCGCCATCGTCAATCTTCAGCGCCACCGCGCCCACGCCGGCAACCGCCACGGCGAGGACACCTTCAGCACCAACCTTGGAGAGCAGTCCAGGAACCGTACGCATGAGCCGGGCATCGTCACGACCCGTGCCGGAGACCATTTCCGGATGGGCGCGCATCGCATCAGAGACCCGCCGCGGTTCGGTACCGGGTGCGGCGTCAACGCAGGCGAGGAACGCCCGCGCCAGACCGGAGAGGGACAGCGCCAGCACCGGGGCACCACAGCCGTCGACGCCGACGGCCGCGGCCTTCTCACCGGTGAGATCCTCGACCGCGGTACGGCAGGCACGTTGCAGCGGGTGGGCCGGATCGAGATAGTCCGTTGTGGACCATCCGTTGGCCAGGCAGGTGAGCAACATCCCGGTGTGCTTGCCCGAGCAGTTCATCAGTATCCGGGTGGGCCCGCCTCCAGCCCGGAGGACGGCGTCGCGGGCGGATTCGGACAGCGGCAGGTCGGGCGGACACTGCAGCGCATCCTCGGTCAGACCTCCCCGATGCAGCATTGCCCGGACTCGGTCCACATGCGACAGTTCGGCATCGTGGCTCGCGGCCACGAGCGCGAGATCGGCCGGGTCGGCCAGATCGAGCCCCGCGCGCACCATCCCGACTGCCTGCATCGGCTTGTTCGACGAGCGAGGGAAGATCGGCCCGTACGGGTCCCCGGCGCTGGCGACGAGCCGGCCACCCGCGTCGAGAACCGCGACCGAGCCGTGATGGCTGCCCTCGACAAACCCGGACCGCACCACTTCGGCCAGCGCCACCCCGCCCTGGTAGGTGCTCACGTGCGCGGCGGCACGCCGAGCAGCGCCCGCGCTTCACCAGGCGTGAGCGGCGGACGCTGCGCCAACCGGGCGAAGGCGGCTGCACGAGCGACCAGCTGAGCGTTGCTCTCTACCGGTTGCCCCTTCGCATATGTGACTGTGTCCTCCATGCCCACCCGCAGATGGCCGCCGGCGGCGAGAGAAGCGAGCAGGACCGGCAGCGTCGACCGGCCGATGCCGGTGGCCGAGAAGGTCGTGCCATCGGGCAGGTCCCGCATGGCGGCGACGCAGGCGACGAGGGCGGCGGCGGTGCCGGGCATGCCGCCGGGAACGCCCATGACCAGGTCGACGTGGACGTGGCCGCCGTACGGAAGCCCGTACGAGTTGACGAGCCGCTCCAATGTAGTCAGCTGACCGAGGTCGAAGATCTCGTACTCAGGCACCACGCCCCGCTCCTGCATCCGGGTGTGCAGGTCGACGATGAACTCCCACCGGTTCAGGAACACGTCATCACCGAAATTGACCGTGCCCATCGTGCACGAGGCCATCTCAGGCGCCGCGTCGAGTACCGCCAGCCGGTTGGCCTCCGGGTCGGTGACCGCGCCGCCGGTGGAAAGCTGCACGATCAGGTCCGTCGACTCGCGCAAAGCGGCCACCGTGTCCCGCAGCCGACCCGGGTCGAGCGAGGGTCGCGCCTCGCCGTCGCGGATATGCACGTGCACCACGCTGGCGCCGACCGACTCGCACTCCTTCGCCGTGGCGACCAGTTCGTCCAGGGTGACCGGCAGCGCGGGCACGGCTGCCTTCTCGACCTCAGCGCCGGTGGGCGCCACGGTGATCAACGTCGCGGCTGTCATGCCGCTCAGCTTCCCACAATGACGAGAATTCCTGTTGATCTAGGGCGCAGCCGGGTCAGCCGATCGCCTTACTCGATCTCGTCGGCCAACTCGCCAAGCCTTTCGCCCAGGACACCGCCACGGGACATGTTCGATGCCGCCGAGGTGATGCGGGCCGTGCCAACGACGGGTGCGACCGCGACCATCGTGCCGAGAACCTGGTCGAGAGTGACGCCGGCTTCAGCGGCTACACCCAGGTTCACCAGGTAGGAGACGGGCGCGGCATCGGAGGCGACTAACGCCGCCATCCGTACGAGCATGAAGGTTCGCGCATCGAGCCCTGACCGCTCCAGAGATCCTTTGGTCATTTGAGTGAGGGTTTCCAGCACATTCGGGTCGCCATGGGCGAGGCCCGAAATTTTCTGTTCGGCTGTCTGCGTCTTGGCCATAGCTACCCCAATCACTGAGCGGTGCCGAAGCGGTGCAACGCGTTCGGTGTCTGTGATCCATGCTGATGGGGTCGCCGTACGAGTGCGGTCGAATCCATCGAATTCGCCCGTGCGGCACGTCCGCATCCGCCGCAATACCGCCTCCACCGTGCTCTCTAGCCACCCCGCGAAACCCGAGGGCAACCGGTCAGGCTGGATCGATAGCAGCGGCCGAGACACCGACCCGCAACGGCGCGTCGTCCGGAATGGAGCGCTTGATCACGGCCAGCGCCACCTGGCCCAGCTCGTAGTGCCGCGCGGCTGTGCCCACGAACCCGACCTCCCGGCCGTCGGCGGTGGTGACCGGCGTGCCCGCCGCGGGTAGGTCGTCGGTGGAGATCCCGTCGAGGTGCAACAGCACCAGCCTTCGCGGGGGCCGGCCCATGTTGTGCACTCGTGCCACCGTCTCCTGCCCGCGATAGCACCCCTTATCCAGGTGCACCGCGCCGGAGAGCCAACCCACCTCGGCCGGCAGCGTGCGGTGGTCCGTGTCGTGCCCCAGCCGCGGTCGTCGGTCCGCGACCCGAAGCGACTCGAAGGCCCACAGGCCCGCGAGCGGCACCTCGAGTGCCGTGACCACATCGGACACACCGGCCCGCGGGACGAGCAGGTCCACGCCGTACGTCATCCTCCGGGCGTAACCACCACCGGGCAGCTCGGCCGCGTCATACCGGGACGTGGCAGCGGCGGCCACAGAGCTCGTGGCGAACTTCGCCGACGGCACCGGGGCGAGCTCGGGCGCGGCCAACGGCCGTACGCCTAGGCGCTGTACGGCCTCCACACTGGACGGTCCGACCAGGGACAACACCGCCCAGGCGGCTGAGACGTCGGCGGGCTCGACCCGGAGCAAGAAGCGCATCCGGTCCAGGAAGCCCAACAGCGCCCCGGCTGTACCAGGTTCGATGTCAAGCCAGGTCGTCGTGCCGTCGTCAAGGGCGACCGCGTGATGCTCCACATGGCCGTGGGGCGAGAGGACCAGCAGCTCGGTCCCGGTCAGTGGCGCCAGGTCGGTGACATGCTGGGTGGTGATGCTGTGCAGCCAGCTCAACCGGTCCGGCCCCGGCACCGCGAGCACGGCCCGATTGCTGCGGTCGACCAGACCGACATCGGTCGCGAGCATTCGCTGCTCCCGGATCGGATCGCCGTAGTGCGCGGCGACGCCTGCGTCCACATCGGATGGATTGAGCGCCTCGATCGCGATGGCACCGGTGGCGGCCAACATCACGCCTCACCGCCGCAGGTACCACAGACGCCGAACAGTGCCACGTGTCCCATGTCGACGAGAAAGGCCTTCTCCTGCTCCAGGGTGGCCGCGAGCGAGGTCAGCAGCTCAGAGGAGACGTCATCGACCGCGCCACAGCTTCGGCACACCAGGTGGACGT
Organism: uncultured Actinomycetota bacterium; assembly: GCA_963773935.1. Classification (GTDB taxonomy): domain Bacteria; phylum Actinomycetota; class Actinomycetes; order Mycobacteriales; family Micromonosporaceae; genus DATBGZ01. The sequence continues at coordinate 323,987 of CAVZCZ010000005.1, read as the reverse complement.
GCTGTTGCTCGGTCACCCCGTGGTAGGTCGGAGCGCCGTGGGACAGGTGCGCATGGGTCACCAGTCCGAGCTCTTCGAGCAGCTCCAGGGTCCGGTAGACGGTGGTGATGTTGACTCCGGCGGCGGTCTTCGCGACCTGCGCGTGCACCTGGTCCGGAGTGGCGTGGCCTAGCGCGTACACGGCCTCGAGCACCAGCTGACGCTGCGCGGTGAGCCGCAACCCTCGAGAGCGCAGCTCGTCGGCGAGTTGCGGCCGGCCAGCATCGCTGACCTGGCTGGACGCGGGCGACAGGGGCACGGACCCAATGGTAGTTCGCAATTCGGCCAACGAGCGCGTGGGCGAGCGCCAGCGAGCCCCCGCGCGAGGCCGGCTTCAACGCGACATCGGCCAACGAGCGCGCGGGCGAGCGCCAGCGAGCCCCCGCGCGAGGCCGGCTTCAACGCGACATCGGCCAACGAGCGCGCGGGCGAGCGCCAGCGAGCCCCCGCGCGAGGCCGGCTTCAACGCGACATAGGCTGCCCGGCGTGTCCGACCAACGTGTGGTGGCTCTCCTTGGTGTCGGGGTGGTCCCCGCTGATGCGCCGATCCTGCGAGCCGACGATCTCGGCGCCATCCGCGGCGACGGCATCTTCGAAACCATGCACGTCCGGGACGGCCGGGCCTGGCTGCTCGACGAGCACCTCGCCCGGATGGTGCGCTCCGCCGCCCGGCTGGATCTGACCCTGCCCGCCCGAGCGGCGTTGGTGGAGCTGGTCTCGCAGGCGCTCGCGCCGTGGCCCACGTCGGTCGAGGGTGGGCTGCGGCTGGTCTGCACCCGAGGCGCCGAGGACGGCGGCGCGGTGACCGTGTTCGCCACGGTGTTCCCGGTGCCCGAAGGCAACCTGCGGGGCCGAAACGACGGCGTCGCGGTACGGACCGCCACGCTCGGCTTCCCGGCCGAGCTGAGAACGAGCACGCCGTGGCTTCTCGGTGGCGCTAAGACGCTCTCCTACGCGGTGAACATGGCCTCGCTCCGGTGGGCCCAGTCGGTCGGCGCGGACGATGTGCTGTGGGTCTCCTCGGACGGATACGCGCTCGAGGCGCCAACCTCGACCCTGCTCTGGCTCAGCGGCGACACGCTGTGCACAGTTCCAGTCGAGCGCACCGGCATTCTCGCCGGTACGACCGGCCGCTGGCTCCTCGACCACGCCGGTGAACTCGGCTGGGGCACCGACGAGCGCATGATCACGCCGGCCGGGTTGGCGGCGGCGGCCGGCGCGTGGTTCACCTCGTCGGTCCGCGGAGTCGCTGGCATCCACACGCTCGACGGCACGTCACTGCCGTACTCCCGCGAAATGACCGGTCGCATCCGGGCCTTTCTGGGCTATCCCTGACGCCATCGATAGCCGGTCCGAAACAGCCTGAAAGCCCGCAAACAGCACTTTATCGGGTTCAGAATGCCTAGGCTGGGGTCAACTACGCACCGAAGGGGCGGCCCCAGATGCTGTATGCGGCGAGCATCGGCGACGAGTTCACCGATCTGTTCGGCACCGTGGTGAACGTGGCCGTCAAGGTCGTGATCTTCCTCGCGATCATGGCCCTGGGCTGGTTCGTGGCGCGGTGGATCCGCAAAGCCCTGGCCAGTTTCCTGAAGCGGGTCGGCTTCGACCGGGCGGTCGAGCGCGGTGGACTTGACCGGATGCTCGGCAACTACACGGCCAGCGATCTCACCGCCCGGCTGGTCATGTTCACCTTCCTCCTGTTCGTGCTGCAACTCGCGTTCGGCATCTTCGGTCCGAATCCGGTCAGCGATCTCATCGCCGGCGTGATCGCGTGGCTGCCCCGACTGTTTGTCGCAATCGTCATCGTGGTGGTTGCCGCCGCCATCGCGGGCTGGGTCAAGGAGCTCATCGCCGATGCGCTCAGTGGCCTGAGCTACGGCAAGGCGCTGGCCACGGCGGCCCAGGTACTGGTGCTGCTGCTCGGTATCACCGCGGCGCTGAGCCAGATCGGCGTCGCCAGCTCGGTCACCATCCCTCTACTGGTCGCCGTACTCGCCACGGTCGTCGGGGTCATCGTGGTCGGCGTCGGCGGTGGCCTCATCAAACCCATGCAGCATCGCTGGGAACGGATACTCAACCGCGCGGAGACCGAGACGTCCCTGGCGGCGGAGAAGGTACGGGCACACCGGGCCACCCGCGCTGCGACATCGGCCCGAGATGCGAGTGCCAAAGGTGGCTTCGAGCAGCCGGCATACGGGGGCGGCGGAGCGACGACGGATACCAAGACACCGGACGCCGCTCCGACAACCGACGAACAGCCAACCCAGTCGACTCCGCCCACCGACCGAGGCTGATCGACTGAGTGCGCCGGGCCGCCCGGCCCCGCTTGATCACCGTGCCCCGACCCGCCGGTACAGCCGAGTACAAGGCGAGCAGAGTGGGCACGGCGACCTTGCACCAAGATCACTGTGCACGGGGCGAGTGCGATCCAGGCTCGAGATGGCAAGGACTGTGCACGGTGATCTTGACGAGGTCGGGCGGGTAAGTGTGCCGGGTGCGGTAGCCGGAGTCAGCCCGCGATGCGGGCGAGCCGGGCGGCGAGGTGGTCTGACATCGGCTGGCCGACCGCGGCCATGCCCTGCGCGTAGAGCAAGTCCCGCTCGACGATGCCGTACAGGCGCTGCCCGGCTCGCACGTCCTTGGCCGTGCTGGTACGGAGGACCGTGTCGGTCGCCATCTCCAGCTTCACCCCGGAGAGCTTGCCGTAGTGCAGCTCCATGATGCCGGTGGGCGTGCAGAACAGGGCCTCGATCTCGTCGGTCGGTGCGCCGTCCTCGGCCACGACCGGACGCCACCAGCCGACCTCCCGCCCCGCCGGCCGGATCGGCTCCCCCTCCGGCGTCACGAGCCACGCCTTTGACTCGTACGCGAGGAAGGGCCGGCCGTCATGGCTGATCCGGATCTCTTGGGCGTACTCGAACGGCTGGATCGTTGGATACTCGCCTCGGCCCCGGCCGCGCCACACCCCGATGAACGGAAGCAGCGACTGCACCGCCTTGTGCAACGGCGGCCCCACCCGCAGATCATGCGCGTCCTGATATGGGTACTCGCCCGGGTCAGGAGCATCCAGATAGGACGGACGACCGTCCACGCCGGTCACGACCGCCCCCGGCCAATCCGGATGCCGAGGTAGACGAGTGCACCGGCGAGCACACCGAACCCGGCCACCAACAGGCTCACGAAACCGATCTCGGTCACCATCCGGTCATCCTATGGCCTGGGGCAGCCTGTTAAGTCGGTCGACGCAGGTCGCCGTTAGGAACCTACCTTGCGAGTTTTACGCTGATCGCCATGACGATCGGTCCCTTGTGGTCAAGACGACGGCCGGCGCGGATGCCCCGGAACGGTGCGCGCAGGCGTTCACAGTGGCGGCCACGGCGACGGCCGCGGGCGTACCGGTGTCCCTGTGGTTGACCGGCGAGTCATCCTGGTTCGCGCTGCCGGGACGGGCGGCGACGTTCCAACTGGCCCACTCGGCCCCGCTGGACGACCTGCTCGCCGGGGTTCTCGCCGGCGGCACCGTGACGCTCTGCACTCAATGCGCGGCACGGCGGGAGATCGGCCAAGCCGACGTCATCGACGGCATTCGCATCGCCGGTGCCTCGCTCTTCGTCGAGGAGTGCCTCGCAGAGGGAGCCCAGGCGCTCGTCTACTGACGGGTCAGCACGAGGCGGTCGCGGTGATGATCACGTTGTCGGCGTGGGCCCGCACGGCGACCTGGGTCGCGCCGGCGCGGAAGGCGTAGACCCGCGGACTGGCCACAACGGCGCTTCCCTGGAGATCGCGCAGCGCCGCGTCGATTGCGCCGGAATAGACGCCGGCGCGTACCTCCACCGTGCCGACCACGCCACCGCCCGGACACGACACCGCGGCGGTACGGCGGTCGCTGCTCGTCAGGCCCAGGCGCCCGAGCACCGCCTGAATTGGCTCCTCATCAACGGCAACAGCTGGATCGGTGGTGTCGACCCGCCCAGCCTCCCGGCAGTCGCCGGTGTCGGCGTAGAACCTGACCTCGCCCGGTGCCGTCGTCGTGGCGGTGATCAGCACCCAGAACCCGGCGTCGGCGGTCAGCCGTGGCGCCTCACCGGTCCGGACAACCGCGTCGTAGTGCTCCGGCAACAGGCCCGCGACCCTTGTCAGCAGATCGGACTCCGTGCCCGGCGCCACCACGGCGGTAACCCCCCGCCGGTACCGCTCGCCGCCGCGAAAGACCGTCACATCGCACGGGCCCACCTGCTCGAACGCGGAAACGGCCACCACCGCGGCACCGTCGGCCGTCGCGGCGGACGCGATCCGCGCCACTGCCTCGTCCACGGTCGGCCGAGCCTGTTCGACCGAGGTCTGGTCCCGACCGGTCGGAGTGCGGTGACGGAACGCGAACAGAGCGCTGCCCACCAGCACCGCCACCCACGCCAGCAGCAGGATGACCATCCACCGGCGAGGCCGGTTGCGCGGTCGATCCGTCGGCGCAGGCGCCGGGTCGCGGGGCAGAGTCACCGGCCCATCCTGGCAGACGACTTTGGGTCCGGTTCCGGCGCGCGCGACCGCTCGGCCTCACGTCATGATCCACGCAACTGGTCGCCTACTGGGGTGCCCAGGCGGTCGGCGAACCCCAATAGGCGACCAATTGCGATGATCTTGGAACTCAGCTGGCCGTGACCGAGACGGCGACCTCGTTCACCCCACGGTCCGCGGTGATCTCGGCATCGCCGTTGCCGGCCCGGGAGAGGGCCCTCAGGGTCCACGTCCCAGGGGCGGCGAAGAACCGGAACTGGCCCACGGGCGACGTGACCACCTCCGCGGTGAACTCACCGGTCGCGTCCAGCAGGCGTACGTATGCGCCCGGTACCGGCTCGCCACCGTTGCCGCAGACCACGCCGGTGATCACGGTTTCCTTGTCCAGATCCACACCCGCTGGCAGCGGCGCGCTCTGCTCGGGTGCGCCGCACCCCAAACTGCTCGTACTCATTGTTGTCCTCTCGTGCGGGCGGGGGGTCAGGCCGAGCCGGGCTCGTCGCCGAGCGCCACGGGTACGCCGACCAGTGAGCCGTACTCGGTCCAGGAGCCGTCGTAGTTCTTCACGTCCGTGTGGCCGAGCAGCTCCCGGAGCACGAACCAGGTGTGCGATGAGCGCTCGCCGATCCGGCAGTACGCGATCGTGGCCTTCGAGCCGTTGAGCCCGGCGTCGCCGTAGAGCTGGCGCAGATCGTCGTCGGACTTGAACGTGCCGTCCTCGTTGGCGGCCTTTGACCATGGCACCGACAGCGCGGTCGGGATGTGGCCGGCCCGCTGCGCCTGCTCCTGCGGCAGATGCGCCGGGGCGAGTAGCCGCCCGGCGTACTCGTCCGGAGACCGTACATCGACGAGATTCTTCGTCCCGATCGCGCTGACCACCTCGTCGCGGAACGCACGGATGGACGTGTCCTGCTCGCTGGCGACGTAGCTGGTCGCCGGTCGGGATACCGGGTCGGCCACCAACGGGCGGTTGTCCAGCTCCCACTTCTTCCGGCCACCGTCGAGCAGCCGCACGTCACGGTGACCGTAAAGCTTGAAGTACCAGTACGCGTACGCGGCGAACCAGTTGTTGTTGCCGCCGTACAGGACGATCTGGTCGTCGTTGCCGATGCCGCGCTGCGAGAGCAGCGCCTCGAACTGCTGTTTGTTGACAAAGTCCCGGCGCACCGGGTCCTGCAGATCGGACTTCCAGTCGAGCTTGACCGCCCCCGGAATGTGCCCGGAGTCGTACGCGGTGGTGTCCTCGTCGACCTCGACGAAGACGATGCCGGGCGCGCCGAGACTCTTCTCGGCCCAGTCGGCGCTGACGAGTGCGCTGTCGCGACTCATGAGTGACTCTCCCTAGCTGTTGGTCATTTCGCAGGCACTGTGCGCAACGGCGGCCTGCGCGGGCATGTACACGTCGCATTGGACAAACGGGACGGCGTTGTCGCCAGGGGTTGTCACGTCCTAGGTGACCGGGCAGCTCGCATCAAGGGCGAAGCTGCGGGCAATTCACGCCGCCGGCACTAGGGGCGGCGACACAGGCACGCGGCCACGCGGCACAGGTCGACCGCGCGCCGTTTGGTGAGCAGGGTGCCCATGAGGCCCGAGGCTACCAGGCGCGCCGGACACTCCATCTCGATGACCGGATCCTGAGATGCCAAATCTTGAAGCCTGAGCGGGCCCCCGAAGGCGCGACGGTCGGGTCGCTGGAGGCTCAGGCTCACGGCTAGGAGCGATCCACCTTGATGTTCTGGCGCAGCGCCAGGTAGTACGCCGCAACACAGCAGGCGCCGATGGTCGCGACGCCTCCGACGCCGCCCTGGTCACCGATGACGATGGCGACTATGACGAAGAGGACGTAGACGGTCGGCACCGCAATATCGATGGTCCTGCGACTCATAGGGCACCTCCGGAGATGGCTCGGGGGGAGCAGGCATCCACCGTCATCATGCCCCAGGTCAGCCTCCAGAGCGACCATTGACGAGTGGCACGTCGCTGCCCGTCGCGGTGACGGCCAGCCCTTCGGTGGCGACGGAAAGCTGGTCGAGGGTCAGGCCGAACGGTAGCGGGGGCAACTTCGCGACGAGTGTGTTGGAGACCAGGTCGTCGATGAACCCCTTCGCCGCGTCCGGCAGCGCGACGCCGACAGCGCCGGCATCCCGCAGCCGAACCTGGATCTCGCCACCGACCACTGACACCTCGGCGAGCGCTTCGATCGGCAGCGTGAGCCCGGCCACGCTCATGGACGCGGAGGCCTTGAGCGCCCCAGCCTCTTCGCTGAAGCTGATGTCGGAGAGCCGATAGGCGGACAAATCCAACAGCCCGGTGAGGGTGTCGTAGGAAACGACCGCCGTGCCGGAGACATCGTCGGCCACTACGGACGCGGTGCCCTCGATCAGCTCGGCCGTCGGGGCGGTGACTCCGAATGCGACCACGTGCAGTTCAGGCAGCGTGGCCGAGCGACCAGCGCCGGCTGGAAGTCGTACCTCGGTCATGTCAATCGCGATCGAGTCGTAGCGCCCCTCGGCCACCTGGGTCAGGAACGGGGTCCCGCCGACGACGACATCCAGCGATGAGTAGGTGACGTCGCGGGAAACCAGTTCGGCCTCGATCCGAGACTTCAGCTCGTCGCTGGCGGCCTTGGCCGCGACCCGGTCAGCGATCACCGCGATGGCGCCGAGTAGCAGGACGATGGCAACCAACGGAAGCAGGAGTCCACCCCGGCGCCGGGTACGACGATGAACGACGGGCTCGGCCACAGCGTTCTCCCTGTTGCTGGTGCTCACGCGAACTGCTTCGGATGTTTCGCTCGCTCGAAGAGGCATGACCTTCCTATAGCCACTTCAACGCAGGATCACACCCACCACGAAGGACGCGGGTGCGGCGAACGCGAAAGCGCCCAGCGGTCCCTGCATGTGGCGCGCCAGCCACATGAACGGGGCGTCCCCCTCCAGCTTGCGACCGGCCTCCGCGTATCCGGTGCCCAGGTCGACCACGACCGCGATGAGTACAGCGGTCATGCCCGCGAACGCACCCTCGAGCGTGCCGAGTCCGTCGACCAGCCCACCCGCGATCGCGGCGGCCGCGGTGCCCGCCATCGCCCCGGCGATCACACCGGTGGATCCGCGCGGCACCTGGGCGGAAATGCGGGGCGATGGCGCGATGACATCGCAGATCCGAGCGGTGACTAGCCCGACACCGACAGCTACGAGCGCCGCGAGCAGAACCTGGTCACCGAGCGGTTGGCGCGATAACACCGCGAACGACGCGAACGCGCAGACGCCGACCACCACCACCATGGTCACGCCGAGAGACTCGGTCACTCCGGCCCGGCCGCCGCGTAGCGCGAGCTGTCCGATCACAGCGGCGGCGAAACCGCCGGCGATCACATAGCCGATCGGGGCCAGGGACGCCTCGACCGGCATGTTCACCGCGACGGACGAGGCGGCCGCGGTCAGCAGCCCGACGATGGCCACGACCCATGGGCTCGGCGGGCGGCTAGCCACCGTCCACGCCAGCACGAAGAACACTTGCGCGCCGAAGATCACCACGGTGAAGCCGGTCTGGGTCGCCTGGGAGCCGATCACCAGCCCGAACGCGAGCAGCAGGGAGAAGCCACCGATCGCGATCGCGAGCATCCGCCGAATCGGCACCACCGGACCGGCATCGGCCTCCTTGCGCGCGGCCTTCTTCCGGGTGCCGGGCCGCGGTGGTCGGACCGGACGGCCGGCTACAGCAGGACCACCGGGACCTTTGCCTCGGGCCAGCCCGGGTGGGGCCAGACCTGGGCCGGGACCGGGCGGACGGCCGAATCGGGGGTCGCCCGAGCCGCGGAAACGGTCGTCGGGCGCGCCACCACGCGCGCGGTCGTCGGGTCCACCTGCAAGCACGCCCCGATCGTGCCACGTCCGGTCCGGAAAGCCGAGTTGGGGATGCGCTCTCACCTGCTCACCTGCTCATCGGTGGGCGCGTCCGGCCACATCCGTGGGCAACCTCACCTACTTTGGGATCTCACAAGATGAATGGAAGCTGACGTGTGGTGGTGCACCGGTTATGGTGTCCGATATCCACCCGTCAGCGAGGCCGGGTCTGCTGCGGAACTGCGACACATCGAGTCCCGCAGCGGCGGTAACGGGCTCAGCGGCCAGCATGGCGCACGACGGAGGTTTCTGTGGAAATCCTGCTCCTGACCTCGGCGACGAGTTCCGCCGGCGTGCTGCCGGCACTTGACCTGCTCCCGCACACACTTCGGACCGCCCCCCGCGACGTGCGTGCGCTCGTGGCCGGCACCAGCCCGGACGTCGTCCTCATCGACGCCCGCGCTGAGCTCGCCGAGGTCCGCGCCACCTGTCGCATGCTGCACGCGACCGGCCTCGGCGTCCCCCTGCTCGCCGTGGTGACCGAGTCCGGCCTGGTCGCGCTCAACGCCGACTGGGGGGTGGATGACGTCATCCTGAACACGGCCGGCCCATCCGAGGCCGAAGCACGGCTGCGCCTGGCGCTTGGCCGACTCTCCAGCGCAGTAGCCGCCGGCAGCGGGTTGATCCGCGCCGGCGAGCTCACGATCGACCCCGACACGTACGCGGCAAAGCTCAAAGGCCGCCCGCTCGACCTCACGTACAAGGAGTTCGAACTGCTCAAGTTCCTCGCCCAGCACCCCGGCCGAGTGTTCACCCGGGACCAGCTGCTGCGCGAGGTATGGGGCTACGACTATTTCGGCGGCACCCGGACCGTCGACGTGCACGTGCGGCGACTGCGAGCCAAGCTCGGCTCGGAGTACGAGTCGATGATCGGAACCGTCCGGCAGGTGGGCTACAAGTTCGTGACGCCACCGAACCGTTCGCTGCCCGACACCGAGTCGATCGTGCCCGCACGCGAGCGCGCGGTCGTCCCGGCGATCTGACGTGGCGACTGCGCCGCCGCTGAGAAACCCAGCACCTGACGATCAGTTGCCACGCCGCCACCGGATACCGTGACGGGCGTGGTACGAACCTGGCCGGACGCCGAGCATGTCGTGCGACGGGTCAGCCGGCTCGACGCCGCCGACGTCGCCGAGGTCATCGCGCTGACCCACGCCGCGGGCGACGCGGACGGTGCGTACCCGCTCTCCGAGCACGTGATGCTGCACCTGCGCCACGGCGGCGACACCCCGGCCACCCATGTGCTCGCGCACTCCGACGGCCGTTTGGTCGGGTACGCCCACGTGGACCCCACCGACGCGGTCGAGGGTGCGTCCGCCGAGCTCTGTGTCCATCCGCTGTTCCGCCGACAGGGACTGGGTCGGGCACTGGTGACCGCGGCGATTGCGGCCGCGGCGGAGCACGACCCATCCGCAACGGCTGCGGCTGTGGGCGCACGGCGACCACCCGTCGGCGAACGCTCTCGCGCTGTCCCTCGGCTTCGCCCGTACCCGGGTGTTGTGGCAGATGCGGCGGTCGCTGTTCGCACCGGTTGACGCGCCGAGCCTGCCGGATGGAGTGGTGCTGCGCGAGTTCCGGCCCGGCGCCGACGACGAGGCCTGGCTCGCGGTCAACGCCCGGGCCTTTGCCGACCATCCCGACCAGGGCCGGTGGACCATCGACGACCTGCATGTCCGGCTCGCCGAGTCCTGGTTCGACCCGGCCGGGTTCCTGCTCGCCGAGCAGCGGTCACGACCTGGCCGTGTTGGGCTTTCACTGGACCAAGGTGCACGGCGCCCGATCCTTTGACCCGGTGGACACTGTGGACGATCACGGCCACGACCACGACCCGATCGGCGAGGTGTACGTGCTCGGGGTCGACCCGGCCGCACAGGGCCTGGGCCTCGGCGCCGCCCTGACCCTGGCCGGACTGCGGTACCTGCGGGGGCGGGGGCTCGACCAGGTCATGCTCTACGTCGAGGAGACCAACCGGCCAGCCATCGCGCCTCTACCAACGGCTCGGATTCGCCCGCTGGTCGACTGACGTCTGCTTCCGCCGTACCCCTTGATCTCTTTCCAACGGCCTCCTCGGCGGTCCACGATGAGCGAAGCTGCGGTCCACCATGGCTGAGCTGGGGCAGGAGGTGGCGTGGCCTACCGAGAGGTTCCCGAGGACTTCGCCGCATTTGCGGCGACGTACGGCCGTCGCCTGACCGCTGCCTGCCGGGACATCGCCGGCAACGACCGGGTCGCCGAGGCCATGCGAGTAGACCTGCTCGCCGCCGCCGCGTTGGGCTGGCGCTGGCGACCGGCCCGATGGCGAGTCCGCCGCGCCCTGGCCCAGCTTGATCACCTGCTCCGGCGCGAGGTGCGCAGCTACCGGCTGCTGCCCACGGCCTCCCGGCAGATCCGGATGACCGTCGACGACGATGCCCGGACCAGGCGGCTCGACGAGGACGCCTCCGAGGACATCAGCAAGCTTGCTGACGCGGCATGGCGCCGAGCCGCGGTTCTTCGCCGTCAGGGTCGGCTCGGCGTCGCGGCCGCTGCGCTGGTGCTGATCGGATTCGCTCTCATCGGACCGGAAGCCGCGTCGCTGCCCGACCCGCCGTCGCCGGAGCCCACCACGATTCCGGCTGGTGTCACCGTTGTGCCGCCGTTTCAGGAGCTGCTGGGGCGGGTGCAACCGGGCCGCTCGCCGCTGCCAATCCGGGTGGATCTGGACCCGGCCGCCGTCGCCGCGCTGCCACAGCTCGGCGCCGCGCCCCTGCCGGCGGCGATCGCAGTGGCCGAGCCGAACCGGGGTCGGCTGATCGTCATCGGCGAGCTGGGTCACTTCCGGCGCGTCGACGATCCGGTGCTGGCCAGCTCGCGCCTGGTGACGACGTCCCTGTCGCCGGCGGGTGACCGGATCGCGCTGCCGCGCGGCGGCGACCTTCTGGTGATCGACGTGCGGACCGGCACCGTCCGGCCGGTCGCGGCTGGTGCCAAGCAACCCGGAGTGCCGGTGCTGGTGTGGCGCACCGACCACAGCGTGCTCGTGCCCGGTCCGAACGGTGCCCTGGAGGTCGACGTGGTCACGGGCAACACGACAGCCCTCAGCGGGGTCACCGGCGTCGACATCGTGACCGTGGAGGGCAACCCGGAGGACCCGTTCGTGGAAATGGTGTCAGGCGCCTCGATCGGCAGTCAGCGGTCACGGATCCGGTTCTGGCGCTCTCCCCCCGAAGCGGTGCCGGTGGTCACCACCACCGAGCCGGCGAGCCAGGCTCGCCGTCACCATCCGGGCCACCTTCAGGCTCCCCGTCACCTTCGGGCTCGGCCCCGTCGCCCGCGCGCGAGGGGGACTACGACGAGCGGCCGATCTCCGGGCCGCCCTGGATCGACGACTGGCGCGGTCCTGCGTGGTCATCGGCGCTGCTCTATGTTCGGGCCTGCTCCCCCGGCACGATGCGGCTGCCCGCGGACGTCGGCTCAGCCCGAGAGGCTATCGGGGCGCTGCAGCCAAACGGCAGGTACGCCGGCACGCTGGTCACGGTCGACAACACCCAGCTGGAAACTCTTGGCTTCATTCGGGCCCAGGAGCTTCTGGTCGCGGCGACCGCGGGCAATGCCACGGCGCTGCTCGGCTGGACGCCCATCGACGAGGAGCTCGTCGTGGTCGCCACATTCACCGACGCGGTCCGGTTGTCCGTAGTCGACCTGCTGCTGCCGTCCTAGCAGGACGCCCGTCCTAGCAGGATGCCCGTCCTAGGTGAATGCGGCGATCCCCGTCAGCGCCTGGCCCACGACCAACTGGTGGATCTCCGAGGTGCCCTCGTAGGTGAGCACGCTCTCCAGGTTGTTGGCATGCCGGAGAACCGGGTACTCGAGGCTGATCCCATTCGCGCCGAGAATGGTGCGACAGGTCCGGGCGATCGACAACGCCTCCCGAACGTTGTTGAGTTTGCCCACGCTGACCTGTTCCGGGCGGAGCTGGTGTGCGTCGGCAAGCCGGCCGAGGTGCAGCGCGAGCAGGAAGCCCTTCTGCAGTTCCAGGGCCATGTCGGCGAGCTTGGCCTGAGTGAGCTGGAAGCCGGCGATCGGACGGCCGAACTGCTCTCGATTCGTGGCGTACGAAATCGCCGTGTCGAGGCAGTCCCGGGCGGCCCCGATCGCACCCCAGATGATGCCGAACCGGGCCTCGGTGAGACAGGACAGCGGCGCCCGGAGGCCGGTGGCGTCGGGTAGCTGCGCCGATGCCGGAAGGCGAACCTGGTCGAGCACGATCTCGCCAGTCGAGGACGCGCGCAGGGAGAGCTTGTGGTGGACCTCGTTGGCCGTGACGCCGGGTGTGTTCATTGGCACCAGGAATCCGCTGACCCGGTCGTCGGTGCGGGCCCAGACCACGGCGACATCGGCGACCGGGGCGTTGGTGATCCACATCTTCGTGCCGTGCAGGACCCATTCGTCGCCGTCGCGGACGGCCCTGGTCTTCATCGACCCGGGGTCTGAGCCGTGGTCAGGCTCGGTCAGGCCGAAGCAGCCGATCGCCTCGCCGGCCGCCATCTGCGGCAGCCAGGTCTGCTTCTGCGTCTCGGAGCCGTACTTCCAGATCGCGAACATCGCCAGCGACCCCTGCACGCTGACCAGGCTGCGCACTCCGGAGTCGGCCGCTTCCAGCTCCATGCAGGCCAGGCCGTACGCCACCGCGGATGTTCCGGCGCAGCCGTATCCGGTCAGGTGCATGCCGAGAACCCCGAGCGCGCCGAAACGCTTGGCCAGCTCCCGGGTGGGCGTGCGGCCGTCCTCGAACCATTGCGCCACGTGCGGACGGACGTGCTCGTCCACGGCCCGGCGGACGACTTCGCGCATGGTGCGCTCCTCCTCGCTCAGCAGCGAGTCGAGCGCGAGCAGGTCGAGCGGGGAAACGGCTGGCATGCCCGAACCCTAACCGGGCCGAACCCGGTTCAGAGCACCAGCACCCGGGCATGGATCGTGCTCCGCTGCTGCAGTGCCGCCCGCAGTGCGCGGTGCACCCCGTCCTCGAGATAGAGCTCGCCCTGCCACTGGACCACGTGCGGGAACAGGTCGCCGTAGAAGGTCGAGTCGTCGGCGAGCAGCCGGTCCAGGCCCAACTCCCGCTTCGTGGTGACCATCTGGTCGAGCCGGACCGGGCGAGGTGGGATCGCTGCCCACTGCTTGGTGGACATGCCGTGGTCGGGGTAGGGCTTGCCGTCCCGTACCCGTTTGAAGATCACGGTGGCACCCCCTCCCCTTGCCGCGCCGAGGTGCAAGAGTAGCGGGCCGATCCGGCTAACGCCGGCGCTACGAGGTCCATTGCCCGTGATGCACCACTTCGTCCACAGGCTTTCTTCCCCGCTTGAGCGAGCCTGAGCGGTGATCCTGGGCCCGATAGCCAACCGACACCGCGCCGATCGGGGTGTACGCCTCTGGTACCCCGAACTCGGACCGGTACGTCGCGGTCTGCTCGGGCGGAATGCCGAAAAAGCACGCGCCCAGGCCCTCGTCGACCGCGGTGAGCAGCATCAGCAGGCTGGCGAACCCGGTGTCGATGTCCCAGTACGGCACCGGCCACCGGGTCTCGTCCCGATCCGTCCAGCCCTTGTCCCGCTCGGCGTACCGGTCCAGGTACACGCTCCGGTTCGAGTGCGGCACGATGATCAGCGGGGCGTGGCGCATGTTCACCAGCCACTGCTGCCAGACGTCGGTAGGTGGGGTGGCCGCCGCCCAGAACCGGTCCCGATCGGCCGCGTTCTCGAGCACCAGGAATGCCCACCCCTGGGAGAAGCCGGCCGATGGCGCGCGGATCGCGTGTTCGAGGAGGCGGTCGCGTACGTCCGGCGGCACCGGCCGGTCCGGGTCGTAGTTGCGCACCATGCGGCGCCGGCGTACCACGTCACGAAACTCCATGCCCACCTCCGAGTCAGGCCGCGAGCGGGCGGATCCCCCAGGCACCCTGCCAGGTCTCGCCCGGCTCGAGCACCACCAGGTCCCGGCCCGACCGGAACGCATCAGGTGGACACGTCATCGGCTCGACCGCGAGCGCCCGGCGGTGCCGGTCAGCGCTCAGCGGCTCACCGGTGTACACCTGCCACCAGCCAAACGCGCTATCCGCCCATACCTGCGACTCCGCGACTGTCCACTGCGGACAGTATGACTGTGCTGCCACCGTCCTCGTCGCGGATCAGATCACCGAAGGTGGTGTCCAGCTCCTGCGAACCGATCCGGCGCGGCTCGGTGAAGTCGAACTCGCTGCCGGTAACCCGGGCCGCGCCGATCGGCAGCAACCGCCCGTCCAGCAGCAGTCGGTTGCGGGCCGGAACCCGCAGCGCAACCTCGGAGACGGCGACGTCGGGCAGAGCGAGGTAAGGATGGGCCGCGAACCCGAACGGGCATGGCGGTCACGTCGAGATTGGTGGCCGTCGCCGCCGCCCGCAGGCCGTCCGGGCCGATCCGCCAGGTCGTCCGCAGCGCCAACGCCCATGGGTATCCCGGCTGCGGCGGCACTTCGTACTCCACCGTGACGTGCTCCGGGCCGGAGTCGGTGACCCGCCATCGACTCCAGTTCACCAGGCCGTGGATGGCGTTGTGCCGTTCCGGTTCGGTTAGCGGGAGCTGGCGGGCCGTACCGGCGAACGTATAGCGACCGTCGCGGATGCGGTTGGGCCACGGCGCGAGGACCTGGCCGGCGTTAGCCGGCGAAAGCTGGTCCTCGCCGTAGCCATCGACCACCGATACGCCCGTCGACGGCGTAGCTTCGCAGCCCGCCACCGACCTCGACCACAACCGCCTCGTGTCCTGCCGAGGCTATGATCCATTGCTCCCCGGAAGGTGCCACCCGCACGCCCATCCAGCGACCCTAACGCCGATCCGGGCGCAGCGAGTGCCGAGGCGAGGCATGCGGTTGCCGACTCAGGCACGCATCACCGAGGCGATCGGTATCCGGGCCGCCCGGATCGCCGGAATCAGCCCGCCGAGCAGGCCCGCCACCAGCCCGGCGATGACCCCCGCCGCGCCGGCCTGCCAGGGGAAGCTGAGGTCGGCCAGGATCGGCTCGCGTTCGCCCAAGATCGGGCCGACGAACTGGAACGCGAGCGCACCGACCCCGATGGCGGCGGCAGCGGTGAGGAGACCGGTCAGCAGCGTCTCGGCCAGCACGATGCCAGCGAGCAGCAGCCTTGGTGTGCCGACCGCCCGGCGCAGAGCGAACTCCTCGACCCGTTCGCCGACCGTGGCCAGCCCGACGTTGAGGATGCCGGCCACGCCGATCAGCAGCACCAGGCCGGCCATGCCCAGGAACACCGCGCGCATCAGCGCGAGCGTGGACTCGATCCGCTCCCGGGAGTTGATCGTCTCGACGTACATCTGTTCCGGGTCGAAGCCGAGTCCGGCCAGCTTGAGCTTGATGACCTGCTCGACTTCGATGGCGTCGGGCGCCATCAGCACCGTGAGGCCGCCACCGTACGGGCCGCTCAGCGATCCGGAGCCGACCCAGTTCTGCAGCTCGTCCACGCGGGTGTACGCCCGTGGCTCCGGCGCACCGTCGTCCACCACGCCGATGATCAGCGGCGTGGGATTGGCGGTCGCGCCCGGGATCCGCATCTCGGCCGGCACCCGGTACATCGCGAAGCCCTTGGCCGCCTCCTTGTTGAGCACCAGGCGCGGCGCGAATGACGGCGGGGAGTCGAAGTCCAGCCACGTTCCCGGCCTCGGGACGGAACGGCCGGAACTGCCGGATGTCCCCGGTCATGGCGGTGGTCTGCAGCTCGATCGCCTGCCCCGACGGTGGCGGAGCCGCCGGCGTTCTCCACCGGCTGGCAGAAGCCGGTCGTCCTTGTCGCACATGATCGGCGGGCCGTACGGACCGTACCCGCCGTACGGGCCGTACCCGCGCCGAGTCGAACGGCGCGCCGCCCGGGTTGACCGGCATACACCCCGGGCTCGCCGATGATCACACTGCTGTTGGTGACGGCCACCGCGTCGGACCGACCGTCCACAGTGTCGAGAACTGCCTGCGCCGCTCCGTTCTCGGACGGCAGGTACATCTGCCTGGTGCCGTCGATGCCCGCCGTCAGCTCCACATTGGACAGAAGGGCACGCTGGGCGGTCTCCGCACCGGCCTGCACAGTGACGACGGCGAGCACCCCGAGAAACAAGCTGATCATCGACAGCAGCGTGCGGGTCTTGCGGGACCGGATGCCCTGGATCCCGATGATGAGCGCCGAACGCAGCCGGCCGGAGAACCTCATGCGGTCACCAGCTCCGGCGTCTCGATCGCGAGCTTGCCGTCCTGCAGCCGCATCACCCGCTGCATTCGCTTGGCGTGGTCGGAGTCGTGGGTGACGAGGATCAGCGCGCAATCCCGCTCCGTCACCGCGTGCAATGCGTCGATGACCAGGTTGCCCGTCTCGGTGTCCAGCGCGCCGGTGGGCTCGTCGGCGAGCATGACCCTCGGCTCGCGCACCAGTGCCCGGGCGATCGCGACCCGTTGCTGCTCGCCGCCGGAGAGGCGCTGGGGCTTGTGGTTGGCCAGGTGCGCGATCCCGACCAGGTCCATGGCGGCCAGGATCTTCTTGCGTCGCTTGCGCCGCGGCAGCCATCCCTGGCCGTTGACCAGAGCCATGGCCACGTTCTGCGCCGCGGTCAGGTGCTTGAGCAGAAAGAACCGCTGGAATACGAAGCCGAAATCGGCGCTGCGCAGCGCGGCGCCGCGCCGCTCGGACACCCGGGAGATGTCGCGCCCGTCCAGCTCATAGGTGCCGCCGTCGGGTCGGTCGAAGAGCCCGATCAGGCTCAGCAGCGTGCTCTTGCCCGAGCCGGACCGGCCCAGGATCGCCACGCTCTGTCCTCGGTCGAGGGTGAGGTCGACGCCATCGAGGATCTTTCGCGGCTGCTCCTGACCGGTGAGCGTCTTGGTCAGGCCGGTGAGCCGGATCAGCGGCGTCACTTGCGGAACTCCCCTGGTCCGGTCTGACCCTCACCAGGTGGGCCGGGCGGGATGATCGGACCGGGCACGGCGACCGTCTCGTCACCGGTAAGGCCGGACTTGATCTCGATGACCCTGCCGTCGGTGATGCCGAGCTCGACGTTGACGGTCTTCTTGGTTCCGTCGGGCTGCATCACGTCGACCTGCCCCTTTCCCTGCGCGCCGGCCACCGCCTCGACCGGCAGCACCAGCGCGTTGGTGACCGTGGCTGTGATGACCTCCACGGTGGCCGAGGCTCCATTGATGAGCTTTACATCGGCGGCGGCCACACAGACCAGGCGCAGCCCGGTCGCCTCCGACGGTGGCTGGCCCGGGTCGGCCGCGGGTGGGTTGACCGGGGGCTGCTGGCCTTCGGGCACCGGCTCGGGCTCCGGCACCGGGATCGTGCCCGCCGGCAGCGCCGCGATGGTGCCCAGCACGGTGCACCCGAACGGCCCCGGCCCGTTCTGGATCTGCACCCGCACCGAGGCCAGGCCGTCCGTGATCTGGTACGCGGCGGAGGCGTCGACGTCGGCCACGACGCCGTAGCCGGCGT
This sequence comes from uncultured Actinomycetota bacterium, assembly GCA_963773935.1. GTDB lineage: Bacteria > Actinomycetota > Actinomycetes > Mycobacteriales > Micromonosporaceae > DATBGZ01. The sequence goes on along the minus strand of CAVZCZ010000005.1, from coordinate 306,022 downwards.
GTCGCGCCGAAACGATCGGCATGCCGGCCTTCACCGTGGACCGGTCGGCAACGAGGCGACCGGCGAAGGTGGCGCCGGCCGGGATCTCCACCCGCGTCGGCTTGTTGTTGGCCCACACGTTGGCCGCGGCGGTCGGCCGGGTAGGAGTCGACGTCTGCGGCGGGATGTCGTAGAACCGGACCTGCCCGTCGATCGGGGCGACCAGCCCGAAGACCGGGTTGATCTCGACCTTGCCGGTGAGACTGACCTTATTGGACAGATCCTGGCGGGTCGGCTTGGTGGTCGTCATCTGGGTGCCACGGGGGGCGAGGTCCGGAGTCTGCGCGGCACCGTCGTCTGCCCCGCATCCGGCCAGGGCGACCGTCGTCGCCACAGCCAGCAGTCCTACTCGGATCATCATGCGCCTACGCACCTGCCGAACCCCCTCATCGATCAGGTCGACGCGATCGTCCGCCGACCCGGGTGCACACCTTAGACGCCGCTGCCAGACACGAACGTTGGCTCGCACGCCCCAGAGCAAACCAATGGCCAACCCGGAATGTCCGGTGAGAGCGGCGCGACATCGGCGCGCGGTGCCGTCATTATGCCGGCGAACCGGTGCCGGCGATGCCCCGCTGCTTCAGCCTGGCCCTACCTGGGGCGCCGGTGATGCGGTGCGGCCCGGCGGTGTGTAGCGCACCAATGCCGGGAACATCACCGCCAGTACGGCCGCGACCACCGCAGCCGCCACGCCACCGCCCACCCACGCCACGGTCGAGCCGACCAGCGCCGCGCTCACCCCGGCGCGCAGGTCGCCCAGGCGTGGTCCGCCGGCGACGACCGCGAAGAAGACGCCCTGCAGCCGGCCCTGGAACCCGTCCGGCGCGTAGGTCTGCAGGATTGTCTGCCGGTAGACCGCGCTGACCAGGTCGGCGGCGCCACCGATGGCGAGCAGCAGTACGGCCAGCCACAGTGTCGGAGCCAGTCCGGCAGCGCCGACGGCGAGGCCCCACAGCACAACGGAGATCACGAGGGCCATGCCCTGCCGATGCACCCGGGAGATCCAGCCCGAGGTGAGGCCGGCCAGCACCGACCCGATCGCGATGGCGGCGTAGAGCCAACCGATCGAGCCCGGGCCGTACCGCTCGTCCGCGACCTCGGGGAAGAGCGCCCGCGGCATGGCGAACACCATCGCGGCGATATCGATGGCGAACGAGAGCCACAGCACCGGCGTGGCGGCGATATACGACAGACCGGCCCGGACCTCGCGCCAGCCCGCCGTTCGGGGCGGTTTCATGACGGCCGTGACGCCGTCGGCGGCAACGGCCTCCGACATCTCAGCCTCGGCGACCGCGCGCGCATCCTCGACCGGCTTGGGTACCAGGCTCGGCAGTCGCACCGTGGCCCAGAGCACGACCGTGAAAGCGATCGCATCGACCGCGTACGCCGCCGCGAACCGGTCGTCCTTGACCAGCAACCCAGCCGCGAGTGGGCCGAGCGTCATCGCCGCGTTCAACGCCGTGGTGCCGAGCGCGTTCGCGGCCGGGATCTCGTGTCTGTCCACCAGCCGCGGGATGATCGCACCGCGGGTCGGCGCACTGACGGCGAAGCCGGTGGTCTGAACCGCTGTGAGCACGAGCAACAGGATCGGCGACGAGAGTCCCAGCGCTGTGACGGCCAGCAGGACCAGCGTCGACGACCACATCAGCAAGGACGCGCCGAGCAGAAGCTTGCGCCGGTCGACCGTGTCGGCGACGGCGCCGCCCCACAGCGCGAACACGACCAGCGGGATCAACCCGGCGATGCCGAGCAGCCCCACCCAGAGCGAGGAGCGCGTCAGCTGGAACATCTGCACCGGAACCGCGACGGCGGTGAACATCAGCCCGAAGCTGGAGACCGCGAGGCCGATGAAGAGACGACGGTAGGCCGGGTGGCGCAGTGGTCGGGTGTCGATGGCGTGCCGACGCAGAAAGTCCACTGTGGTCACGGGCTTAGACGCTCCGTCACCCACTCGCCGTTCGCGCGCCGATACCGCAGCCGGTCGTGCAGTCGGCCGCTCTGTCCGTGCCAGAACTCGACCGTCTGTGGTCGCACCCGGAGTCCGCCCCAGTTCGCCGGCGCGGGCACCGGTACGTCGGCCGGGAACCGGCCCTCAGCCTCAGCCATCGCGGCCGCCAGGTCGGCTCGGGACACCACCCGCGACTGAGGGCTGGCCCACGCGCCGAGTTGCGACATGCGCGGGCGGGTGGCGAAGTACGCCTCGGTCTCGGCGCGATCGACCCGCTCCACCGCACCGCAGACGACCACCTGGCGGCCGATCGGATGCCAGGGAAAGACCAGGCTCGCGTACGGGTTCGTCGCCGCCTCGGTTGCCTTGCGCGAGTCGTAGTTGGTGTAGAAGACGAAGCCGCGCTCGTCAACCGCCTTGAGCAGGACGGTGCGGGCGCTCGGCTGCCCCGAGGCGCTGGCCGTGCCTACCACCATCGCGTTCGGCTCCACCACCTCGGGAGCGGCGACCGCGTCGGCGAACCAGCCCTGGAACTGCGCCAACCAGGTGGCGGCGAGGTCCTCCTCGAGAAATCCGACGCCGGGCACCCGGACGACGTAGTCGCGACGCATCCCGGACGGGTCGGGCGGCTCTTCACTCACCAGGTCATCCAATACGTAGGACCTGAGCCCCCGCTCAGTGCCCCTGGCGCTCGCTCCGCTCGCGCGGCACCGGGGCTCTTGGCCCGAGCAGCCAGCTAGCCCGAATCGCCGGGAGATTTGTCCGGCAGGCAAGATTGGTGCGAACCGACTACCCGGGGTCACCCGCCTGGGCACAGCGGTCGATCACGCAGACGTTGATAACCATCAGGAGTGCGAGATGTCCGAATCGAGCCAGCCATTCAAGCCGGGACTGGAGGGCGTCGTCGCCTTCGAGACCGAGATCGCCGAACCGGACCGGGATGGCGGTGCGCTGCGCTACCGGGGCGTGGACATCGAGGACCTGATCGGCAAGGTCTCGTTCGGCAACGTGTGGGCACTGCTGGTGGACGGCAAGTTCGGACCGGGCCTGCCCCCCGCCGAGCCGTTCCCGGTCCCGGTGCACTCGGGTGACATCCGGGTGGATGTGCAGTCGGCCGTGGCTATGCTCGCGCCGTACTGGGGACTGGGCCAGTTGCTCGACATCAGTGATGATCAGGCCCGGGAAGACCTGGCCCGGGTGTCCGTGACCGCGTTGTCTTTCGTAGCCCAGTCCGCGCGCGGCCTCGGCCTCCCGGCGGTGCCACAGAAAGAGATCGACAAGGCATCGACGATTGTCGAACGTTTCATGAAGCGTTGGCGGGGTGAGCCCGACCCGCGGCACGTGAAGGCAGTCGACGCCTACTTCATGTCCGCCGCGGAGCATGGCCTGAACGCCTCCACGTTCACCGCCCGCATCGTCGCCTCCACGGGCGCCGACGCGGCCGCCTGCATCTCGTCCGGGATCGGCGCCCTGTCCGGACCGCTGCACGGTGGCGCACCGTCACGGGTGCTGCACATGATCGAAGGAGTCGAGAAGTCTGGCGACGCGGCCGGTTACGTACGCGCGGTGCTCGACCGGGGCGAGCGGCTGATGGGCTTCGGGCACCGGGTCTACCGGGCCGAGGACCCGCGCGCCCGGGTGTTGCGGCGGACCGCCCGCGAACTCGCCGCGCCGCGGTTCGAGATTGCCGAAGCGCTGGAGAAGGCGGCGTTGGACGAGCTGCACGCCCGCCGGCCCGACCGCGTGCTCGCGACGAACGTCGAGTTCTGGTCGGCCGTGGTGCTCGACTTCGCCGAGGTGCCGGCGCACATGTTCACATCGATGTTCACCTGCGCCCGGGTGGCGGGTTGGAGCGCCCACATCATGGAGCAGAAGAAGCTGCAGCGGTTGGTGCGCCCGTCCGCGATCTACGTCGGGCCGAGCAGCCGCAAGCCGGAGGACGTCGAGGGCTGGGACCAGATCCCGCACGGCGTCTGACCGGGCCTCCCGCGGCCCGGCCGCCGTGAGGTTGGTGACATCCACCTCGCGGCGGTGCCGGTCGCTTCCCGCGGGCGTGCAAGGATTCTCGCGACGGCAGTGGCGCCGCCCTCCCGCCCGTCCTCCGGAAGGATCGATCCACCGTGGCTGACACAGTCCGGATCCCTGATGAGATCAAGCCCGCGGATGGCCGCTTCGGCGCCGGACCCGGCAAGGTACGCCCCGAGGCCGTTGCGGCTCTCGCCGGCCTCGCGACGTCCTACCTCGGCACGTCGCACCGGCAGAAGACGGTGCGCGACCAGGTGGCCCGCCTGCGCCGCGGACTGGCGGAGCTCCTCGGGGCGCCCGATGGCTACGAGGTGATCCTCTCCAACGGCGGCACCACCGCGTTCTGGGACAGCGCCCTGTTCGGACTGATCCGCGACCGGGCCCAGTTCGCCACCTTCGGCGAGTTCGGTGCGAAGTTCGCCACCGCCGTCAAGCAGGCACCCTTCCTCGGCGAGCCCACGATCCGTAAAGCGGAGCCCGGCACCGCCGGCAGCCTGGTCGCCGAGGCCGGAGTAGACGCATACGGCATCCCGCACAACGAAACATCGACCGGCGTCATGGTGCCGGTGCAGCGCGTGGCCGGCGCCGATCCGGACGCGCTCCTGCTCACCGACGCTACCTCGGCCGCCGGCGCGGTCGAGGTCGACCTGAGTCAGACCGACGTCTACTACTTCGCGCCGCAGAAGGCCCTGGGCTCCGACGGTGGCCTCTGGCTCGCGGTCATGTCACCGGCCGCGCTCGCCCGGATCGAGGAGATCAAGGCCAGCGGTCGGTGGGTGCCCGCCTTCCTCGACCTGGCGACCGCGGTCGAGCAGAGCCGGCTGGAGCAGACATACAACACGCCGGCCCTGGCCACCATCTTCCTCGCCGCCGAACAGGTCGACTGGACGCTGCAGCACGGTGGCCTGGCCTGGGCCGCTAAGCGCAGCGCGGAGAGCGCCGGGGTGCTCTATGGCTGGGCGGAGCGGTCACCACTCGCGACGCCATTCGTGACCGATCCGGCGGTGCGCTCGACCACCGTGGCGACCATCGACTTCGACCCGTCAGTGGACGCCGCCGCGCTGGCGAAGACGCTGCGCGCCAACGGCATCGTGGACACCGATCCGTACCGCAAGCTCGGGCGCAACCAGCTGCGCGTGGCGCTATTCCCCACCATCGAACCGTCCGATGTGGAGGCTCTCACCGCCAGCATCGACTACGTGCTGGAGCACACCGTCTGAGGTTAGGAAGGACGCCCTCCAAACGGATTCCGATGATGAGGGCGTCCCTGCTTACCTGAGGCGCCAGAGCGGGTCAGACCACCACCGAGCTGCGGCGCTCGAGGAGCAGCACGTCCCGCCACACCCCGCGATGGCGGCCGATCCGCTCGCGGGTGCCGACGACCCGGAAGCCGGCCTTCTGATACAAACCCAGCGCGGCCGCGTTCTCCGGGAAGACGTGCGCCTGCAGGGTCCACAGGCCCTGGCTCTCGGTGGCGGCGATCAGCGCCTCGACCAGCGCCGTGCCGACACCGGTACGGCGGGCGTCGACCCGGACGAAGGTGTAGCACTCCACGACACCGGCGTACTCGCGCCGTTCGGAGAAGCGCGACAACGCCGACCACCCACGGATCGTCTTCGAGTCCTCCGTCGCGACGAACCGGTGCGCCGGAAGGTGCGCCTTCTGCCACTCGCTCCACGTCGGCACGTTGGTCTCGAAGGTGGCGTCATTGCCCTTGAGCGACTCGGCGTACACGGCGAGGACCTTCATGCCGTCGCTCGACTCCATCGGCCGTACGGTGATCGTCAACGCCCGCCACCCCCTCGTCGCGCCGCCGAGGCAGTGGCGCCGAGTGACCACCCTAGTCAGCGCGCCGAGTCGGCGCGGGTGTTGCTATAGCTGTGGGTGAATCGTCCGGCTTCGGCGCGCCGATCTCCCATCCAGGGACGGTTGGGCGTACCGTGTCGCGAGACGTCTCAACTTTGCCGCGAGGAGCGAGCGCCAGCGAGCCCCGCAGTCGCGAGTACTTTGACGTGGATGGAGGGCACGGCAGGATGCGGCCGGTACGCTTCGTCGCCCTCTCCGAGGACGGCCAGGCGATGGTGCTCGCCGACGAGGTGGGGCGGCTGCTCACCCTGCCAATCGACGATCGCGTCTCGTCCATGCTCCGACCCGACCGGTCCGCGACCCGGGGCGATGCCTTCGCCACGGACGAGTCACCCAACCTCGCCCCCCGCGATATCCAGGCCCGCATCCGGTCCGGCGAGTCCGCAGAGGATGTGGCCCGCATCGCCGGAGTGCCGGTAGACCGGGTGCTCCGATACGCCGGCCCGGTGCTGCAGGAGCGGGCGATGCTGGCCCAGCAGGCCCGGCGGACCCGGCTCAAGAGCTCCGACAAGGGCGCCACGCTCGCCGAGGTGGTTGACACCCGGCTGAGCCAGCACGGTGTCGAGCTGGAGAAGATCTCCTGGGACGCATATCGTCGCGACGACGGCACCTGGCGCGTCGTCGCCACCTGGCCATCGGGCAAGGCCAACGCCACCGCCATGTGGGAGCTGGACAAGGCCCGGCAGCTCATCTCGCCGCACGACGACATGGCGCAATACCTGTGCGGCGCTCCGTCACAGGAGGCGCAACGCAGCGGCCACGAGGTCGCGCCGCCGCGTCCCGACCGGGCGGGCCACGAACCCATATTCGGCGGGCGGGAGGCGGCCCGCCCAGGGCGGGATCCGATCCGCTCCGGCCGCGAGGCTCTGATCGCCTCCCTTGAGCGTCCACTGGGGACACCAGCGTCGACCCGCAGCCTCGACGGCGCGCCGATGCCGTCGGTCGCCTCGGCCGCGGCCAGCGGGGAGGTACCCAGGCGGCGCAGTGCGCGGGCCTTCTACGAGGAGGAGCGCGAATCCGCAATGGACACGCCGGCGGTGCCGTCGCTCGCCGTCCTGCGGCCACGACGAACCGCACCGGACGCACCGAACGGCGACCGGCCGGTCAAGCGCGGCCCGAGCTGGGACGACGTGCTGTTCGGGAGCGCCCCGGTCCCCAAGGACGCCTAGCGGGCGGCATCGGGCGGCGGTCCGAGGGGTGCGGTCGCGATCGACGTGTATCGAGGTTTCGGACCAGTGTCGGTGTGCTGCATCTCGCTCACCATGAGGTGCATCCCATCGGCCGTCCACTCCGGACCGACGTAGCCGGACAGCGTCTCGACATCCGCGGCGACCTGTTCCGGCGAGACCCGTTCGCCCGGCCGGGAGACGGTCAGGTGCGGGTGGAGAGGCTTGCCGTCAAACGGCAGCCGGGCGCGCCGCAGGTCGCGTCGCAGCGAGCCGCCGAGTCGGCGCAGTCCAGCCACGTCGCCGTCCAGCCCGGCCCAGAGGATGGCGGTGCGCCCGCGGCCGAATGTGCCCCCGCCCGCGAAGGCCAGCCGCAGCGGCGTGGCCCGGCTCGCCGACGCGCGCATCGCCTCCGCCGCCGCAGCCACCTGATCCGTGGGCACATCGCCGAGGAACGCGACCGTGATGTGCCAGCTGTCCCGGCTGGTGAGCCGGGTCGAATGGCCGGGAGCGTTGGCCCGGCTCACCTCAAGCGTGTCCACCACCGCGCCGAGATGGGCCAGTGCCTCCGGCGGCGGATCGATGGCGACAAAGAGCCGTTGGATCGACCCGGCCGGAGGCTTACTGGGCACCGGTGGTGAAGACCTGGCGCAGATCGGCGACGAGCTTCGGGTCACCAGTGATCGTGACGGCGCTGTCCTCGACCCGGTTCCACGACCACAGCAGGAGCTCTGCCGGCTTACCGGCCACCGTCGCCGATGCGCCGTCGAGGTCGCTCACTCGCACCTCGACCGACTCCGGGGTGAGCCGTACCAGCCACCCGGTGCCGGCGGCGTCCAGCAGCACACTGCGCCCGTCGGCGGTCGCCAACACGTCGTGGAAATCGTCCGGCCAGCTTCGCGTACCGAACTCGACGAATGCGATGAGGAACTCGTCGATGCCGTCCAGCGCCAGGTCTGATGGGATGGGCGCCAGCTCGACCCCGACGGCCAGCTCCGCATCGACGCGGTGGATCACGGTCTCCTGCGCCATCCGGCGGATCCAGAATCCGACCGTCTGGTCCGGGGCGTACCAGGTGAAGGCCGGCGACTCGGGCGTACGGCTGTCAAACTCGGCGGTCAGCGCGGCATAGGAACGGTCGAGCAGCGCCAGTGGCTCCTCCGAATTCCAGCCCGGCTGGCGGCCACGGCCGGGGGTTGACGCCCTGCCGCATGGATTCCACCTTGTGCAGGTACACCGCGCCGACGTGGCGGACCAGGTCGGACAGGGTCCAGTCGGGGCAGCTTGGCACCGGTCGGGTCAGGTCTACCGTCGCCGCCATCTCGCGCAGCCGGGCGAAGTCGTTCGCCAGGCACTCCCGCAGTCTCGCGCTCTCCATTGCCTCAGCCTGCCACGGCCCGAGCCGCGCGTCCGGACGCGGCTCAGCGACTGGCGGTCACCAGGGTCGGTGCCTCGGTCGCGATGGTCGGTGGCACGATCTCGAGCCGCGGCAACGGCCGCAACCGCAGCCGCACCCGCTCGCCCGAGCGGCGCAACTGCCAGGCGAGCGCAGTCAGGGCGGCCACCAGCGGACACCAGCCCGCCGCCCCAGATGCCCACCCGGGGTCCAAAGTGCTCGGACAGGAACCCGATCGACAGGCGCCGCCAATCGGCGTCGGTGCCCAGGAACACCAGCACGAAAAGCGCCATCACCCGGCCGCGATAGGCACCATCCACGCCGAGCTGGATGCGCTGGTTCGTCGCCTGAGCAAAGAAGATCATGAAGAAGCCGGTCGGCACCAGCAGCGCGGCCGTCAACCAGAACGACGGCCCAATCCCGACCAGCGTCTCGAGCGCACCGAAGGCAATCGCAGAGCCGAGCACCACGTACACGCTCGGCCGGGACCGCCGCCCGCCGCTGGCCAGCGCACCGGCGAGCGCGCCGACGGCCAGCGCCGTGGTCAGCAGGCCGAACTGCTGCGGCCCGGTGGCGAAGACGGTCTTGGCGAGCACGGCCAGGGTGAGCTGGAAGTTGAAGCCGACCATGCCCACGACGAACAGCAGCACGATCGGCAGCAGCAGGTCCTCGCGGCGCCAGACGTAGGCGATGCCGTCGCGGATTCGGGCCCGGACTGGCGCGACCTCTCGGCATCCGGAACAGCTTGGTCGTGTCCATCTGCATCAGGAAGACCAGTGGTGCCACGTAGGTCACGCCGTTGATGAGGAACACCGGGCCGAGACCGACGAGCCATATCGCCACACCGGCTACCGCGGGGCCGATGATGCGGGCGGTGTTGAACGTGGCCGCCGATAGCGACAGCGCGTTGGGCAGCAGTACGGGTTCGACCAGTTCGGAGACGAATGCCTGGCGCACCGGGGTCTCGATCGCATTGACCGTGCCCATCAGTCGCGGCGAAGACGAAGACCAGCGCGAGCGTCATCAGGTGGGTCGACACGAGCAGGCCCATCGCGAGACCGAGCCCGAGGTAGACGGCGTTCGCGGCGATGAGCAGACGGCGCTTGTCGTGCCGGTCGGCGAGCTTGCCCCCGTAGAGCGTCAGCAGCAGGATCGGCGTGAACTGCAAGCCGGTCACGAGGCCGAGCGCGGTGGCCGAGTTGTTGGAGAGCTCGAGCACCAGCCAGTCCTGGGCGATGAACTGCATCCAGACGCCGACGCAGCTTGATCAATTGTCCGGTAGCGAAGAGCCGGTAGTTGCGAACGGTCAGGGATTGGAACGTCGTGCCGATGCGTACCCGCACGGGCGATGCGCCTCCTTCCGGTTCTCCGCGGTGGTTTTCGCGGTCAGTCTTTGGCGATTCGGGTGAGGATCTCGGCGGCTCGGTGCAGGGTGTGGCGCTCCTCGGCGGTCAGCCGGGAAACGCGCTGCGCCAACCATTCGTCCCGCACCCGCTGGTACTCGGCGAGCAGCTGCCGCCCGGCCGGCGACGGGGACAGGATGACCTGGCGCCCGTCGGTCGGGTGGGGGGTGCGCTGAATGAGGCCCCGCTCCTCCAGCCGGGCGATGATCCGGGTGATCGTGGGCGGTTGCACTCGCTCGGCCTCAGCCAGTTCACGCGGGGTCAGTGCACCGGCAGCGTCGAGGCTCTGCATCGCCGAGATCTGAGCGATCGTCAGGTCACCGAGCGGACGGGTCTGCCGCAGCCGCCGGTTGACTTTGGTGATCGACTCCCGGATCCGCAGCGCCACCTGGGCGGGGCTGCGACGATCAAGAGGCGTACCGGTATCCACGGTCCTTAGCCTAGCTAATAAGCATTGCTAACGGGTAAGGACCTGACTGTGACCCGTACCTCACCTCGTTCAATGGCGGATACCCCGGAGGGGTATGCTGCGACCATGGACAGCACCTGGCGACTGGCGATTACGGCCACCCGGCACTGCCTGACTGGGTGTGCCATCGGCGAGATTCTCGGCATGGTGATCGGTACCGCGGCGGGCCTGTCGAAGGTCGCCACGGTCGCGCTGGCGGTCGCGCTGGCGTTCTTCTTCGGATACGCGCTCACGATGTGGAGCGTGCTGCGCTCGGGTCTCGCCTTCGGGGCGGCGCTACGGGTGGCATTGGCGGCAGACACGGTGTCCATCGCCGTCATGGAGTTGGTCGACAACGCATTCATCGTCGCGGTGCCGGGAGCGATGGACGCGGGGCTTGCCAGCCTGCTCTTCTGGGGCAGCCTGATCGCCTCACTCGCGGTCGCCTTCGTCGTGACCGTGCCGGTGAACCGCTTCATGATCGGCCGGGGCAGGGGCCACGCCGCAGTGCACCAGATGCACGGGCACGAAGCGCACGGCGCAGCCGAGCACGGCGGGGACGTGCACGACGGGGACGTGCACGAGGGGACGTGCCGGGGGACGTGCACGATGCCGCGGTACGCAGGCAGACACGCGACGAACGGGACCTTCACCGCTCGCCGTAGCCTGTCTGTCGTGACCGATCCAGCACCGCAGAAGCCGGGACAGCTTAGGCTCACCCCACCGGATCCGCCGATGGTGCCGTTCGTTGTGGGCGGCATGGCCATCTGGCTCGTGCTGGGGCTGATCTTCCTGAGCATTCGCCCGACCATGGCCGAAGGCGGTAACGAGGGTTGGATCGCGATCTGTTTCGCCGGCGTACTGGTGGCCCTCCCGGGCCTGGGCCTGATGCTGGTGCACGACCGCAATCGCCGGCGCCGCCGTGCCCGCATGAGGGACTGACCGTACGGGTCTGCATCTCCGGCTTCGCTCGCTCGCGCGGCGCTAAGAGGCGACGCCGTCGCTCGCTCAGCCGTGGCCGTACGACTCGGCCGGCTCCTCCTCAGCGACCGACCCAGCCGAGCGGCTGACCGCCACCGTCTCCACCTGCGCGTCGTCATAGACGGTCGGCAGCTCCTCCACCGGTGCGGCCGCCTCGACGAGCACCTCAGAGTGCGCACCGCAGCCATGGTCGGCGGAGACCACCCGGCCGTCGTCGGGTGCGAATAGGTTGCCGCACACCCCGAAGAGCTGGCGAAGCGAACCGGCCAGGGGCAGGTAGAAGCCGCACATGCCGCACCGGGCCGAGGCTGGCGCCCCAACCGAGATCGGCGCGTCTGGGCCGTGATCGCCCTCGTACCAGCGCTCAGCTGCCTCAGCCCGGCCCTCGCGGGACATCACCCGACTCCGGCCCAGGCCCAGTTCCCACGACACGTCTTCGACCGCCGGGTCGTCGGACAGCACATATCCCTGCGCCAGCCGCTCATCATCCGCCTTGGTCGGCAGCAGGTCTCCGACGCCCAGGTCACCCGGCTGCAGCCGCTCGTGCCAGGGCACCCAACTCGGTGCCAACAGTGCCCCGTCGCCGGGCAGCAGCACCGTCTCGCACACGGTCACGTTCTTGGCCCGCGGGGCCCGGGCAACGGTGACGGCCCAGCGCCAGCCGCGGTAGCCCGGCAGGGTGCAGTCGAAGTAGTGGGTGACGAGCCGCTCTGCCTCGGCGAGCGCGCCGAGGTGCGCACCGACATGCTCGTCCAGGATGGCGTCGCGAGCCAGGTCGACGGCGGCAGCACAGGCCTGGTCGAGCTTGGCTGCGGGCGCCTTCGCCCGGACGGTCCCCATCACGCGCATCATCTTGCCCCACACCGCGATAGCCCTCCTCCCCGGGGCTGAGCCTCTGGCGTTCGCTGCGCTCGCGCGTGGCCCGGGGCTCTTTGGCCCGCGCCGGGCCCTCGTGCGTCAAGATGGGTACCGTGCCGCCGCTTGATGATGTTCGCCGTATTGTCCGGGGTGCCGTGCGCGGGGGTCGGGGCGCGACCCGAGGCGCCGGGACCGCGTCGCGGTGGATCGGCCGCAACGTCGGCACGGTCCGCAACATCGGCGGGTCCGGCAACGTCGGCATGATGCGCCTGCTCGACCTGCACGCGGCGTCGTGCGCCGGAGACACATTGGTCACGATTGGTCTGGCCGGCACGATCTTCTTCGCCGCACCCACGGCGGAGGCACGCGGCCGGGTGGCCGTCTACCTGCTCGTGACGATGGTGCCGTTCGCGCTGCTCGCGCCGCTGGTCGGTCCGCTGCTGGACCGGTTCCGGCACGGCCGCCGGTTCGCGTTGTCGGCGAGCATGGCCGGGCGGGCCGTGCTCGCCTGGGTGATCGCCGACAGCATCGGCGACTTCGCCCTCTACCCGGCTGCATTCGGGGCGCTGGTGCTCTCGCGGACGTACGGTGTGGCCCGCAGCGCGGCGGTCCCGCGTCTGCTGCCGCCCGGGCTCGGGCTGTCGCAGGCGGGGGCGCGGGCGTCGGTGTACGGGACCGCGGCCGGCGCCATAGTCGCCGCGCTGGGCACGATCGCGTTTCTGTTCGGTCCACAGTGGCCACTCCGGTTGGCGAGCGTGGTCTTCATCGTCGGCGCCGTCGTGGCGCTGAACCTACCGCCGACCGCCGACTCCGACCCGCCCGAGGTTCTGCCCCAGGCGTTCCACCTGCCATGGCGGCACCGGATTCCGCGAGGAGACGGCACTACGGGCGACCGGATCCTGCATGGACGGTTGGTCATCGCGGCCCTGGTCGGAAGCGCCGGCCTGCGGATGCTGTATGGCTTCCTGTTGCTGTTCCTGGCCTTCGCGATTCGGGAGGATGGGCTCGACGGTCGGGCGCTCGGCATGACCGCCGGCCCGGCGGCCCAGCTCGCCTTGGTCGGTGGGGCCTTCGGCCTGGGTACGTTCACCGCCCACGCGATCGGCATGGGGCTGCGCATCCGCCGGCCCATCCGGCTGCAGGCCGTCGGACTGAGCCTGGTCGCGGTGACCGGCCTCTGGGCCACCCTGCGGTTCAGCCTCGGCTCGATCCTGATGCTCTGCCTCGCCACGGCGGTCGCGAGTGGACTCGCGAAGCTGTCGGTGGACGCGTCGATCCAGGAGCGGATTCCGGAGCAGATCCGGGCCAGCGCGTTCGCCCATGCCGAGACGTTGCTCATGCTCGCCTGGGTCGCCGGCGCCGCGATCGGCCTGGCGCCCTTCGTCAATGTCCGAGTAGGTCTGGCCATCGCCACGATCGCGGTTGGCGCGGCCACCGTCCGAACGTTCGTCCTCGCCCGGCGGCTACGGACCGAGGTCCTTCGCGGGCGACCGGATCCCGAGTCCGGTTCGGTCCGCACCGGAACACTGATGCACGCCGCCTCGCCCGGGTCAGCCGTGTTGCCCGCCACGGCGCCGCATCCGCCCGATCGCGGGGTCACCGGCCAGCGGAGCGAACGGTGAGGCTGCGCGAGAAGACTCCGCACATCGGCCAACCGATGCGACTGCTCGTGGTGACGGCCGTGGCGGCGGAGGCCGAGGCGATCTGCGATGGGCTCGGCGCCGGAGCCGGCGATCGCATCACCGTGATCGCCGGTGGGGTCGGTCCGGCCGCCGCGGCGGCGTCCACCGCGCGCGCGCTGGTGCTGGCGGCGGAGCGGGGAATGCCGTACGCGGTGGTCATCTCCGCCGGGATCGCCGGCGGCTTTTCGGAGCGGGTGGATGTGGGTGCCACGGTGCTGGCCACCGCCACCGTCGCGGCCGATCTGGGCGCCGAGACACCGGACGGGTTCCTCAGCGTCGCCGAACTCGACTTTGGACAGTCCACTATGGAGTGCGATGCCGAGACGCTGGCGGCGCTGCGGGAGGCGTTTCCGGACGCGGTGGCCGGCACGGTGCTGACCGTCGTCGACCGTGACCGGCACCGCCGAGCGGGCGGCGCTGCTCCGCGGGCGGCACCCGGACGCGGTGGCCGAGGCGATGGAGGGCTTCGGCGTGGCCACGGCCGCGCAACAGTGCGGCGTCCCCTTCGCCGAACTGCGGACGATCTCCAACCCGATCGGTCCCCGAGACCGCGCGGCCTGGCGCATCGGGGACGCGCTCGCCGGGTTGAAGCACGCCGGTGCGAGCCTGGCTAGCCTGGTGCTGATGAGCCGTCGCGACGATCCCGCGCACGGCTCGCCTTCTCGCCCTGCCCCAACGACACCTTCGTGTTCCACGCACTCGTGCACGGACTGGTTCCCGGCGCGCCCAGGTTCGAGGTCACATACGCCGACGTCGATGTCACGAACACCGCCGCCGAGACGGGGGAGTTCGACCTGGTCAAGGTGAGTTACGCGGCGCTGCCGTGGTTGCTCGACCAGTACGAGCTGCTGCCCTGCGGCGGGGCGCTGGGGCGCGGCTGTGGACCGCTGGTGCTGAGCCGGGACTCGCTCTCGTCGATCGAAGGGCGGCACGTGGCGGTACCAGGTGAGCGCACCACCGCGTACCTGTTGCTGCGCCTGTGGGCGGCCGACGCCCCGCCGGCCCGGGTGAGCGTCGTACCGTTCGCCGACATCATGCCGGGCGTCGCCGCCGGTCGATACGACGCTGGACTGGTCATCCACGAGGCGCGATTCACCTACCACCGGCACGGCCTGCTCGCCCTGGTCGACCTCGGCGAGTGGTGGGAGAGCGACACCGGGTTGCCGATCCCGCTCGGCGCGATCCTGGCCCGAAAGGGCGAACTCGACCCCGTGGCAGCACGTAAGTGGATCAAGGAATCGGTCCGACTCGCCTGGGCCGACCCGGCGGCGAGTCGGTCGTACGTGCTGGAACACGCCCAGGAGATGGAGCCCGCGGTCGTGGACCAGCACATCGCGCTCTACGTCAACAGCTTCACGGAGGACCTCGGTACGGAGGGGTACGCGGCGGTGGACGCCCTGCTCGGACGCGCCTCCGCCGCTGGGTTGACCCCGGCCGTACCGCGCCTCGCCCCGATGATCTAGGGCAAAACCGGGTGAATGGAGATCATTTAACCCGGTTTGGCCCTAGATCAACAGGGATCTAGGTCTCCAGCTCGCGGGCGACGGCGTGCACCAGCTGGGCGACGGTCTGCGTCGTCTTCTTGTCCGGGAACCGGTTGCGGCGCAGGTCGGGCATGACCTTGGCCTCCAGCACCTTGATCATGTCCTCGATGAGGCCGTGCAGCTCCTCGGCCGGACGACGGCGCAGCTCAGCCATGGACGGCGGCGCCTCGATCAGCTTGAGCGAGAGGGCCTGCGCGCCCTTACGGCTGTCCACCACCCCGAACTCGACCCGCTGACCGGCCCGGAGCTCCTCGACACCGGCAGGCAACGCGGCCTTGTGCACGAAGACGTCGCCGCCGTCGTCACTGGTGAGGAACCCGAAGCCCTTGTCCTTCTCGTACCACTTCACGCGACCCGTGGGCACCGCTGACCTCATCCTCCGAACGAAACCTCAACCTCACCAGGCTAGCGACCCGCGCGTGCCAACCCAACCGAGATCGTGCCTGTCATCCAGCCATCGGGGGAATTCGGTCAGATCCGGCAGCACCGCGTCCGCTCCGGCGGCACGCAGTTCCGCGGCGCTGTGCCCACCGGTGAGCACCCCGATCGCGGCCGCCGGCACCGCTCGCGCGGCGGTCATGTCCGCGGGATGGTCGCCCAGGTAGGCGGTCACGCCGTGCTCGGTCATCGCGGCCACCTTGCCCTCGGCCCAGGCCCAACCGACGACCTCGTCGGCCTCGAGGCCCAGGTGAGCAAGGTGCAGCCGGGCGTTCGGCTCATACTTCCCGGTGATCACAACGACGCGGCCGTGCCGTGCCCGTACCGCCGCGAAAGCCGCCGCGGCACCAGGCAGCGCCGGCGAGGCGGTGATCGCGGTGGTCGGGTAGAGCCGCCGGAACTCATCGCCCATCGCGGGCACCTGTTCGGCCGGGAACCACAACGCGAGCTCCGCGTCGAGCGGTGGTCCGAGCCGGTTGACGGCCGCGTCGGCGTCGATGAAGACGCCGGTATGGTCACTCAGCGCCCGGTATGCCGCGGCGATGCCGGGCCGGCTGTCGACGAGTGTGAGATCCAGGTCGAAGCCGACCACGAGCGGTGCCACGGCACAAGAGTACGGGGCCACCCGCGGTCCATGCCGATCATGAAGCCCGGGGTCAATCCTCGGGGTGGTCGTAGGTGAGGCGCTCGGCCGGAACCGGAAAGGAGATGTCGTCGCCGAACGGCGAGGAGGCACCTGCCCGATCCGCGGCGAACTCACTGACCGGCAGACGGCCCGGCTTGACTATCTTGGCCCGGCTCTTCTGCGGTCGCCGCGAGTCCCGGTTGGGCTCCGCCGTCATCGACGCCTCCTCAATTCCTGGTTCGCTCGCGCTCACGGGCTCGCGTCAGTTTCGCACAGGCGACCGCCGATTCCAGTCCCTCCCACGCGGCGGATAGCGTGGACAGACGATGACCAGCACACTCGTCGAGCACCTGCGCACCCTGCCGGATGACGGCCTGGGTGCGCTACTCCAGTTGCGTCCCGACCTGGTCGTACCGATCCCAGCCGACGTCTCCCAACTGGCCGCCCGGGCGCAGAGCCGGGTGTCGGTCGCGCGGGCATTGGACGGACTCGATCGGTTCACCCTCGAGGTGCTCGATGGCCTGCGGTACGTCCGCGCCGAGGGCGGCCTGGCATCCCTCGACACGCTGCTGACACTCGCCGCCGAGGCTGGCGCAGATCCGTCCCAGGTACGCGCTGCGGTCGACCGGCTGCGAGCCCGGTTTCTCGTCTACGGCTCCGAGAGCGTCCTGCGCCTGGTCGGCGCCGTCGATGAACTGACCTCGCCCTACCCGGCCGGGCTGGGCCGCCCGGCGATCGAGCTGGTCGACAAGTCCGCGGTCGTTCGTGTTGCCCGGCACGGGACCACGACGACGACGACCGAGAGTACCGACGTCGCCAATCCGGCCGAGTTGGTCGAGGACGCCGCGGGATTGCGCCGCATGCTGCTCAGTGCGCCGCCGGAGGCCCGCGCGGTTCTGGACCGGCTCGCCGACGGTCCCCCCATCGGCTCGGTCGCACTCCGCTCCAGCGGCGCTGATTCTCCGGTCCGATGGCTGGTCGAGCACGGTCTCCTCGTGGCGATCGCGGATGACATGGTGGAGCTGCCACGAGAGATTGGCATCGTGCTGCGGCGCGATACCGGGCCGCTGGGACCGCTGCACGCGGAGCCGCCACCGCTTCACCCGGTGCCGCGGCCCGGAGCGGACTCGGCCGCCGCTGGTCAGGCGATGGAAGCGGTGCGCCACCTCGACGCGCTGCTGCATGCCATCGCCGAGGCCCCGCCCCCGCTGCTGCGCTCGTTCGGCCTCGGGGTTCGCGACCTGCGTCGGCTGGCCCGGCAGTGTGGCATCAGCGACGCCGCCACGGCGCTGCTCCTGGAGATCGCGTACTCCGCAGGGCTACTCACATACATCGATGCGCTGAGTCAGAGCGGGGAATCGCGGTGGCTGCCAGCGCCGGAGTACGACACGTGGCGGACTTTGCCGCTGGCCCAGCAGTGGGTGGTGCTCGCCCGAACGTGGCTCGAGATGACCCGGGCCCCGGTTCTGGTGGGACAGCGCGACGAGCGGGACAAGCCGATCAGTGCGCTCTCGGTGGACGTTGCCCGGGGCGGCGCGCCGACCAGCCGACGGGCTGCTCTGTCCGTCCTCGCCGACGTGCCTGCGGCCATGGCGGTGACCATCGACGCGGTGCTGGCTCGGCTGGCCTGGCAGGCGCCGCGACGCTATCTGCGCCCCGCTGCGGCCGGTGCCGACGTGCTCGCCCGGGCCGCGCTCACCGAGGCGGCCGAGCTAGGCGTCACCGGCCTGGACACGATGGCCACGTACGGCCGGATCCTGCTCAGAGCGCAACCGCGCGACGAGGATGACGATCCGCTCGGTATCCACGCCGAGCCCGACCCCGCCGTCGCCGCGCTCGACGCACTGCTGCCCGCGCCGGTGGACCACCTGCTGGTTCAGGCCGACCTGACCGTGATCATCCCAGGACCGCCGGAGCCCGCCCTCGCGGCCGAGCTCGCCGCCCTGGCTGATGCCGAGTCGCGCGGCGGCGCCACGGTCTACCGGGTGACACCGGTCAGCGTGCGCCGGGCAATGGACGCGGGGTACGCGCCGGCCGACATCCACGCCCTGTTGCGACGACGTTCGCGCACGCCCCTGCCGCAGACATTGGAGTACCTCATCGATGACGTGGCCCGCCGCCATGGTGGGCTTCGCGTCGGCAGCGCGGGCTCGTACCTGCGAAGCGATGACGAGAGCCTGATCAGCGAGGTGCTGGCGGACCGCCGGCTCTCCGGCCTCAGCCTTGCGCCGCCTAGCCCCCACGGTACTGGCCTGCGCGCATCCGACCCATCGCCTCCTTGATCTGCTCCGGGACGCGGGCTATGCGCCGGTGGCAGAGGACGCGACCGGGGCCACGGTGCTGAGCCGGCCGACCGTGGCCCGCGCGCCGACCCGTCCGGTGCTGCGCCGAGGGCAGATGGACGATCCGGACCGCCAGCGGCTCACCGGTCCTCGGCTGGCCAGCGTGGTCGAGCAGATCCGTCGTGGCGACCGGCTGGCCCGGGCCGCGCGACGCTCACCACTGTCCAAGCCGCACCTGGACCCCGATGGGCAGCCGATCAACTCGTCCCAGGCACACGCCCAGGCTCTGGCCGTCCTGCGGCAGGGAATCACCGAGAAGAAGCTGGTCTGGGTCGGCTTTGTCGACGCGCACGGCAGCACCGGGTCTCGGCTGGTGCGGCCGGTATCGATGGGCGGCGGGTTCCTCCATGCCGAGGACGACCGCAATCAGACCCGGCACACATTCGCGCTGCACCGGATCACCGCGGCCGCGCTCGAACCCTGACCGAACCGGTCCGCGCCGGCCATCAGAATCACGCTCAATCGAGACGTCTACAACGGACACGGCGAACGCGGCCACCCGCCGGCGCACCACCGAAGCCCACCGGTCGAGGCCGTCAGCGTACACAGTGGACGGCACCCGGGTCATTTGGCGACATCACGGGTGGGCGGGGTTCTGCGCTGCGGAGTGGCCGATCCGCGGACGCGCAACTCAGTTACTACGAGCAGACGCTCGCCTCGGTTCACACCGCACATGTGACAAATATCGGGACTTGACAGCGGCTTCGGGGCAGCCAACTATGCAATTCCGTCGGCGTCATCAAGGTGGTCGAGCGCCACTGATCTACCGTCCTCTTGAGGAGGAGCCCAGCCGTGAGGTTCAGCCTCCGTAGGCCCGTCATGCTGGTGCCCGTACTGCTGGGGACGGTCGCTGCTGTCGCGGCTGGCATAGCCATCGCGCGGATCGACGGGGGCCGTCCGAACGCCGTACAGAAGATCACCATCGGATACAGCGCCTGGCCGGGCTGGTTTCCCTGGTCGGTCGCAGCTGAGCAGAAGCTCTTCGACGCGAATGGCGTCACCGTCGAAATAAAGTATTTCGATAACTACAGCGACAGTCTCGCCGCCCTCTCGACCGGCGCGATTGATGCCAACAGCCAGACGCTCAATGACACCCTGATGTCCGTGAGTACTGGCGCGAAGCAAACCATCGTCCTCGTCAACGACAACTCGACCGGCAATGACCAGATCATCTGTGCCGGCAACATCAACGGCGTCGCGGATCTCAAGGGGCGAAAGGTTGGCGTGGAGCAGGGCACGGTGGATCACTTTCTCCTGCTGCTAGCACTCCGGCAGGCCGGCCTGACGCAACGGGACATCGAATTGGAGGCGATGCCCACCGACGCTGCTGCCAACGCATTTGTTGCTGGTGACGTAGATTGCGCAGGCGTCTTCGCGCCATTTACCACGGTCGCACTCGCCCGCCCGGGCAGCTTCGCAGTTGCCACCTCCGCGGAGTTTCCCGGCGCCATCCCTGATCATCTCGTGTTTAGGTCAGACGTGGTCGAGCAGCGACCCCACCATGTTCAGGCTGTTGTTAACACCTGGTTTGACTCGCTCAATTGGATCAAATCAAACAGTGACGCCGCCACCAAAATCATGGCGGACCGAGCGAGCGTGAGCGTAGCCGAATACAAGGCATACGATGCCGGCACATCCATCCTTACTCTGGCGCAGAATGTCGACGCCTTCTTGCCGGGAACCACGCCCGGCCATCTCAGTGCCCAAGCAAACATTGTCGCCGACTTCATGGTCGAAGCAGGCCTGGTACAGGTCCGGCCGTCCCTCGCGGACCTGTTCGACGCTCGGTTCATCGATGCCGTACCTGAGGAAGTGGGCTGACCCGCCGGCGTCGGCGCGCAACCCGGCGGCAGACGACGTGATGCCGCAGCAGACGTTAAAGAAGACTCTAAGCTAGGTGGGTTGAATGATGACGGCGCGCCGTGTCAAACGACGGACGTTGAAACCGCCTCGCGCGTCGAAGCCGAGGCGCACGGTGTTCGTTCTCGCGTTGCTAGTCATGTTGGTGGCGCTCTTGCTGCCGACTGGCTACGTCCTTTTGCGAATGTGGCAGACATCAGAGGATAACGCCGGGGCCGCCATGCTGGAACGAACCGGAGTGTCCTATCTTCAACCATTAACCAAGCTACTGTCCTCGGTCATTGACGCCCAATCCGCTGCGGCGAGAGGACAAATAGTCGACACGGATGCAGTTCGCGCCGCAACTGAGGAGGTCACCCGAGTCGACCGCACCGCTGGCGACGAGCTGCTCGCTCGGCAACGTTGGGCGCCCTTGCCGGAACAGATTGAATCAGCGATGAGTAAGGCGCTGTACGGCACTGACGCGCTCAACGCCTACGCCGTCCCGATCGGACTCACGCAAACACTGCTCGCTCACGTTGGTGCCACATCCGGCGCGCTGCGCGACACCGACCTTGTGGCTTACAGCCTCGTTGATGGTGCCGTGTTCCTCCTCCCCGAGGCCATGGTCAACGCGAGCAGGATCGTTGCACTGGTACGGAGCGGTGCTGTCCAGACGTCCGCGATCGCCATTGCCCACGACCGGATCACGAGGTCCGTCACAGACCTCGTCAACGGTCTGCAACTAGGCGCGAGTGCCGGCGGCCTGGCCCAGCTCACACGGGTGGACAACTTCACGGCTGCGGTTCTGGCGATGACCAAAGCATCGACGAAGCCGGATATGTCAGCGGCGGCGCTCGTGGAGCTCGACGCCGCCGAGGCTCGGCTGCAGAGCGCAGCACTCACGCTCGCGGCCGGACTGCTGACGGAACTCGACTCACGACTGGAGCTTCGTACGAGAGTGCTCAGCGAAGAGCACCTACGCATCAACGTCGCCACCTCGGTTGCGACATTGGCGGCCGCTGGACTGCTGGGAGTATGCCTGGCCGCTGTGGGTCGAAGGAGGAAGGATCGGGTCGTCTCACGAACGGAATCACCCACGACCAGCCTGGAGCCGCCGGGGCTCGGTGACCAGCCTCGCATGAGTGCAGTCGACGGGGGGAGGTTGTCGTCGTCTCGCGGAGCGCCGATTCGGCAAGGGACGGCGCCCCGGGGGCAAGGGGCAAGATAGCGATGACGTTGAACGGATTCGGCATTCGCGCCAAGCTGAACCTACTTCTGGCCCTCCCTCTGGCCGCCGTCATGTTCGTGGCCGTTCCGTTCTTTGTCGATCGTCTCGGCAACGCGTCGTCGGCCGCCACGACCGCAACGGTTGCCCTAAATGCGCGGCAGCTTGGAACCCTGGTTTCGCAGCTACAGCGGGAGCGTCTGATCACAGCCGGCTACTTGGCGTCCGCCGACGCGGACGGAGTGGACCTTCTCATCCAGCAACAGGCCGTCATCGACCTCACGGCGACGGTGCGTGCGAACTTGGACGCTGACGTGTCCGATGAGATCGTCGGAGCATTGACCAGAGTCGGCTCGCTCAAGGACCTACGGCAGAACGTGCTGCGTCGACGGGTCGCAGTCGACAGCGTGGTTCGGACGTATCAGGCCATCATCGACTCTGTGATCAACTCGCTGCGATTGACCGCGCAACGCGGCACTGACGCCGAGGGAGCCAGACAGCTCGCCGCTCTCGATGCGCTGCTGCGGGCGAGTGAGCAGAGCACGTTGCGGGCGATGGCCCTGGTTGCTGCCGCCACAACTCCACAGACCGGCCTACGGCTTCTGGACAGCTCCTCCGAGCAGTTCCACCTGTTTTCGGAGCGATTCGGGCAGCAGGCCAGCCGGAGCCAAAGTGCGCTGGTCGTACTAGTCGATCAGGGTGAGACTGCGCGGCGGCTCGACGAGCTCATCAAGGACGTTCCGGAGGTTCTGAGCGCGGACAGCGACCGGACCGCGTTCCTCTCGGAAGTGCTCACGGTCGCCGAGATTCAGGCGAGCCTCCGGCGCATGGTGCTGGACCGAGTCACCACGGAGATCGCCGATGCGGCGGCCGCCCGGGCGGCCGTCGCCGAGGGAGCCGCCTGGACTGTCGGTCTCGGCACCGCGGCACTGTTCACTGTGGTCATTGGCATCGCCTTGCTGGTCAGTCGTTCGATCGCGGATCCGCTGCGCCAGTTGACCATGGCGGCAGCGGCGACAGCCGACCTGGCCAATGCGGAACTGACTCGGGTCGCCGATGTCGAGGGCGTCGATGAGCGACCGCCCAGGCTCGCCACAATCGACATCGCCTCCGGTCATGAAGTTGGCGCCTTGGCCGCGGCATTCAACCGCGTGCAAGCCACCGCGGCCATGCTGCTGGAGCGGCAGGTCGTCAGCCGCCGAAACGTCAGCCTCATGTTCGCGAACGTCGCGCAGCGTACCCAGAATCTCGTCACCCGCCAGCTTCATCTCGTGGACAAGCTGGAGCGCGACGAACAGAACGTTCAGATCCTCGCTGGCCTCTACCAGATCGACCACATCTCGACCCGCCTTCGGAGAACGTCGGAAAACCTCCTGGTCATCGCCGGCGCGCGGGACAACGCCAAGCTCGGCGGCCCGGCAACACTCGCTGCGGTCGTACGGTCAGCCCTTGCCGAGATCGAAGAGTACCGGCGGGTGCGATTCGACGAGGCCTGCGAGGTCCTCGTCGCCCCGGCGCTGGTATCCGATCTGGTTCTAGTCTTCGCCGAGTTACTGGAGAACGCGACCTCGTTTTCGCCGCCACAGTCCTCTGTAGAGGTTCAGGCTGTTCAACAGCTGGATCGTTCCTGCGTGGTCCGCATCATCGATCACGGCATCGGAATGGCGCCTGAGCCGCTGATCGAGGAAAACCGCCGACTGGTGGAGCGGGAGCGACTTGACGTCGCGCCGACGAGAGCGCTAGGTCTGTTTGTCGTGGGCCGACTTGCCCGGCGCCATGGTCTCCAGGTGGCGCTAACCGCAACGCCCCTCGGAGGCCTCACCGCCACAGTCAGGATCTCGGCGGCGATGACTATCGGCGGCGCCGCTCCGACGGAATCGAAGGCCGGCTACCGGTTGGCTCCAGCACCGGCGAGACAGTCCGCCCCTGCACTGCTTCAACTCCCGGAACATCCTTCCGCTCCGGTGGACTCGCCGGGTGGTGGCTTCGCGTGGTTTACCGCCGAAAGCGGTCGCCAGATCGGTGGGGCAAGCCTGCGGGCACCGGTCGCCACACCTACGGCCGGTCCGACGCCACCAGTACCAGCTTTGCCCGACGGAGAGTCCCGACAAGGATTCAACCGACGCGTCGCCGGAGCACAGCTGCCCGCCGCAACCGCAGCATTGGCCGATAATCCACCGCCAGCCCGGCCCACGTTGTCACAACGACCGCGCGACGCAGGGTCGGTGCGCACCGCGCTCGACGAGTACCAGGCGGCCGTCGGGAAGCCCACCGGTGTGGACGCTCCGGCGTGGCCAACACAACAGTCCGCGGGTTCGGAGATGACGTCGCGCGTGCTGCCGGCTGGCCTTTCTCGCCGCGTTCCCGGCGCGAACCTTGCGCCGGGCCTGAAAGACAAGCACGTTGGCGCAGCGGCGCACGCCGGCGACCGCACGTCTAGTCGCGATGCGGAGGCGTCCCGGGCGGCCTTCGATGGCTACGTTCGCGGCCTCTCGCGCGCCGCCGAGCATACCTCTGGCGAGACTTCAGAATTTCCCGTCGACGAAGGCGAGTAATGATGACCAACCAAGCTACGGATCTAACGGTTGAGGCACAGAACTTCAACTGGCTCGTGAGCCGCTTCGCAAAAGAGACCGGCGGGGTCATCGCGGCTATCGCCGTGTCCTCGGATGGACTGCTCATCGCCAGTTCGTCGGCACTCGAACGGGCCAACGCCGACCGCCTTGCCGCCATCTGCACGGCGATGCTCAGCCTCGCGCAGGGCGCCTCGGACTGCCACCCGTTGGGCGAGCCGGACAAGGTCGTGATCGAAATGACGCAGGGCTACCTTCTGGTGTGCACGATCAGCGCCGGTTGCGCTCTCGGAGTACTGGCGTCCCTGCAAGCGAGCCTCGGCACGATCGCGTACGAGATGACGATGTTCGCCAACAGTTCCAGCCGGGCGCTCACCCCCCAGCTCATCGAGCAGCTGAAGATGACTGTCGGAAACTGAGAACAGATGCGCGAGCACGCTGGCGGCGACGGCCAAGCCTGGCCATGGTCACCGGTCGAAACGAGTGACCACGGCCTAGCCGAGGAACCACATGCGGGTGGCGTGTCGCGGCTGCGGCCGTACGTCGTAACGTCGGGCCGCGTGTCACCGCTCGATGAGAATGTGGAGATCGAGGCGCAGGTGGTCACGACCGAGTTCGGCATAGAGTCCCAAGGTCGGATCGCTTTCGAGCGCCGCGAGATTCTCCACCTGTGCTGCACCACGATGTCGGTGGCAGAGGTTGCCGCCAAACTGGACCTCCATATTGGAGTGACCCGGTTGCTGGTATCCGAACTAGCGGCCAACGGGTACCTCACGATCCGCCGGCCAAGTCCCCAGCTCCTCGACGACGTAGACCTTATCGAAAGGGTTATACGTGGACTACAAGGGATATGTTGAGCGTCCCATACAAGCTAACCAACCACCAATTCCGGTGAAGTTGGTCATCGCGGGCGGATTCGGGGTCGGAAAGACGACGGCCGTCGCGTCGATATCGGAAATAATGCCGCTCACCACCGAAGCGAGGATGACCACCGCGGGTGCCGAGCTTGATAACGGCGATGACGTGCCAGGAAAGACGAGCACGACCGTGGCATTGGATTTCGGCTGCGTCACCATCGACCAGGATTGCAAGCTCTACCTGTTCGGTACACCGGGTCAGGACCGGTTCGGGTTCATGTGGGACGACCTCGCGAAGGGTGCGCTCGGCGCACTCGTTATCGTCGACGCCCGCCGGCTCGACGAGTGCTATCCGGCCGTCGACTACTTTGAAAAGGCCGGTCTCCCGTTCGTGGTCGCCGTGAATCTGTTTGACGGTGTTCCCTGGCACGAACTCGACGACCTCCGGTGGGCGCTCGCCGTCAATGACTCCGTTCCGCTCATCACCTTCGACGCTCGCGACAAGCGTTCGGTCCGCGACGCCCTGCTTATTGTCCTGCACCGATCGCTGGATCGGGCGCACGGCATCCGCGCCAACTCGCCTCCCGAGAACTAGCGGGATCCGCGCAGCGCGCCGATGAGGGAGACGATCACACCGAGCGCGAAGGCGGTGCCAACGGACTCACCGGCCGCGTCGAGTAGGTGCCGGTCGAGAATCAGCCAGGCGAACAGGAACCACAGAAACAGGCCCACGACGACGAGGCCGCCCCACATCTTCGTCGCCGGCGTCAGGGCCGGCGTCCGCGCTTCGTCCTCCCGCTGTCCCATGGCCCAAGTATGGGGCAGTTACGGGCGTTCCCGCCGGTTCGCCCTGACCGCTCCGACGATGGACACGGCGACGAGTAGTCCCAGGATCACGCCCAGTGACTCACCGACGGCGTCTGCCGTGGCCGTACCCATCACGACGTGGGACAACGCGAACCAGCCGACCCCCATCAGCAACAACACTGATCCGCCGAGCAGCAACGTGCGAACGCCATCGCCGGCCTGATCAGTACTCATGGCGACCTCCCGAGCTTCGCAGTCAAGTCTGCGCCGCGGAGGAGGTCGGGCGAAAGAAGTCTGGCGACGGGAGCGCGGAATGCACTCGCTCTCCCCCGTTGGGGCCCGGTTCGTGCCCTCGGCTGCCCCCGTGCACCGAAGGGCATTGATCCGAGAACCCGGAACGCGCGCATCCCGCCGCAACTTCTGCCCGAACGCAAGCGGGGGAGACAACTCCCCCAACACACAGACGCGCCAAGGTGCCGCGAAGGTTGCGTGCCGTGGTGAGTTTCTTCAGCACGAGCCGCGAGGCACACTGGAGGGTCGGCTCCCTACCGAGCCGCGCGGGAAAGGACCCGATGTGACCGACGGCCCACTCATCGTGCAGTCCGACAAGACTCTGCTGCTCGAGGTCGACCACCCTGAAGCGTTGGAATGCCGGCTGGCGATCGCTCCATTCGCGGAACTGGAGCGCTCGCCGGAACACGTGCACACGTACCGGCTCACTCCGCTCGGCCTGTGGAACGCGCGCGCGGCGGGGCACGACGCCGAGTCGGTCGTGGACGCGCTTCTGCGCTTCTCCCGCTACCCGGTGCCGCACGCGCTGCTGGTCGATGTCGCCGAGACAATGGACCGGTACGGCCGGCTGCAGTTGGCCAATGACCCGGCGCACGGACTCGTGCTGCGCGCCACCGACCGCGCGGTCCTCGTCGAGGTAGCCAAGTCGAAGAAACTCGCCGACATGCTCGGCGCCAAGATCGACCAGGACACCATCGCCGTGCACCCGTCCGAACGCGGCCGGCTCAAGCAGGCGCTGCTCAAGCTAGGTTGGCCGGCCGAGGACCTGGCCGGGTACGTCGACGGAGAGGCTCACCCGATCTCGCTGCACGAGAACGGTTGGCACCTGCGGCCGTACCAGCAACAGGCGGTGGAGCATTTCTGGGCGGGCGGCTCCGGCGTCGTGGTGCTGCCCTGTGGTGCCGGCAAGACCCTGGTCGGCGCTGCCGCGATGGCCCAGGCGGCGGTCGACCACGCTGATCCTGGTGACCAACACCGTGGCCGGCAGGCAGTGGAAGCGGGAGCTGATGGCCCGTACCTCGCTCACCGACGCAGAGATCGGCGAGTACTCCGGCGAGCGCAAGGAGATCCGCCCGGTAACCATCGCCACGTACCAGATCCTGACCACCCGCCGCGGCGGCGCATTCGCTCACCTCGATCTGTTCGGTGCCCGCGACTGGGGCCTCGTCATCTACGACGAGGTGCATCTGCTGCCGGCGCCGATCTTCCGGTTCACCGCCGACCTGCAGGCACGGCGCCGGCTCGGCCTGACCGCGACCCTGGTCCGCGAGGACGGGCGGGAAGGCGACGTCTTCTCGCTGATCGGCCCGAAGCGCTACGACGCCCCGTGGAAGGACATCGAGTCGCAGGGGTGGATCGCGCCGGCGGACTGCGTCGAGGTACGGGTCACCCTCACCGACGCCGAACGGATGGCGTACGCGACCGCGGAGGCAGAGGAGCGCTACCGGTTCGCCGCCACCGCGCGGACGAAGCTTCCCGTGGTGCGCAAGCTGGTCGAGCGACACCAGGGCGACCAGGTACTGGTGATCGGCGCATACCTCGACCAGCTGCACGAGCTCGGCGCCTTCCTCGACGCCCCGATCATCCAGGGGGCCACGACGAACAAGGAGCGCGAACGGCTCTTCGAGGCTTTCCGGACCGGTGAACTGTCCACCCTGGTGCTGTCGAAGGTGGGTAACTTCTCGATCGACCTGCCCGAGGCGGCGGTCGCGATCCAGGTATCGGGCACGTTTGGCTCGCGGCAGGAAGAGGCGCAGCGGCTCGGTCGGGTGCTCCGCCCCAAGTCGGACGGCCGACAGGCCCACTTCTACACCGTGGTCTCGCGGGACACGATCGACACCGAGTACGCCGCACACCGGCAGCGGTTCCTCGCCGAGCAAGGCTACGCATATACCATCATCGATGCTGATGACGTCCTCGGGCCGCCTCTGCCCACGGTGGACTAGGCGGTCAGACAACTAGCGGGGTGTACACAGGTGATCTCCGATCAGGGCAATCGCCTACGCTGGCCAGGGGCGATGTCGCATGCTGGTAGCGTGAGCGACCTTCTGACCGCCTGGCGGGATACCGTGCCGATGTCCGCGCCCGCCGGGCTCGCGGCGAGGGTCGGCGAGGATCTGCTCGCGCGCTGGAGTGAACCGCACCGGCACTACCACACGGTCAACCACCTGGCCGTCGTCCTAGCCGTGGTTGAGGAGCAGGCCGGACGCGCCGAGGACCCGACTGCGGTACGGCTGGCCGCCTGGTATCACGACGCCATCTACGACCCGCACCGAGTGGACAACGAGGAGGCGAGCGCGATCCTCGCCGAGTCCACCCTGCCGGAGCTTGGCGTGGCACCGGAAAGGGTGGCCGAGGTTGCCCGGTTGATCCGGCTCACCGCAAGCCACGACCCGATCCCCGGCGATCGCAACGGAGGCCTGCTCACCGACGCCGACCTGTGCGTGCTCGCCAGCCCGGCAGACGTCTACCAGGCTTACACGGCCGCCATCCGGCGCGAGTACGCGCACGTGCCCGATGCGGCGTTCGCGGCCGGACGCGCTGCCGTGCTGAACAACCTGCTGAGCCTGCCACGGCTGTTCCACACCCCGACCCTGCGCGACCGCTGGGAAGACACCGCCCGCGCCAACATGACCCGCGAACTCTCCGGGCTGCGAGACAAACCCCTCGCCTCGATCTAGGACTCGCGCCCAGGAGGCTCGTCGGCTGACGTTCTTGGCGTCAGCCCTGACGCGCCAAAACTCACCGCAGCGACGGAACGCGATGCTTTGGGCGGCGCAGGCCCGCGCTGACGAGGTGGGTCACGATCTCGCGGCTGGTGACGGGGTGGGCGCCGAGCCAGATGGCCCTGGCGTACCACGCCTTCCGGGATGTCGTAGTGATCCCCGTCGAAGCCTCGTCGGGGTGCGCCGAGCGCCTCCGCAAACACATGCAGCTCGGCGAACGAGACATCACTGACGACGTGCGACCACAGCCGTCCCCGGAAGGGCCAGCGCGGCGGATCTACGAAGATCACGGCTATCCGGCCGGGGCGGCCCGCACGTCGGGCGCGCCGAGCCGGGCCGCGTCGGCGGTGAGGTCGTCGGGCATCATCTGGGACTCGCGCTCCGCGTCAACTCGGGCGAGGTAGTTGTCGATCTCCCGGCTGCGCCGTCCGGCATCCCATCCGAGCACCTCGCCCATCAGCAGCGCCGTATCGGCGGCACTGTCCGCGCCCCGGTGGACGGTCTCGATGGAGATGCGCGTACGTCGGGCCAGCACATCCTCAAGGTGCAGCGCCCCCTCGGCCCCCGCGGCGTACGCCACCTCGACGGCCAGGTAGGACGGCGCTCCTTCCAACGGTCGGACCAAGTCCGGTCGCTGCCGCAGCAGCGCGAGCACGTCCGTGGCGAGCGAGCCGTACCGGTCCAGCAGATGCTCGGCGACGTCGACGGGGACTCGAGCTCGCAGAGCCAACGCAGCCGGGTCGCGGCGCAACCGGGCGTAGCCGTCCGCGCCAAGCAGCGGCAGGTCCTCGGTACGGGAGCCGGGCACCGTGGTCGCGCCGAGGCGCCGCACCGTCTGGTCGACCACATCCGCCGCCATGACGCGGTAGGTCGTGAGCTTGCCACCGGCGACGAGCATCAGGCCGAGCATCGGCTCGACCACGGCGTGTTGACGGGACAGCGCCGACGTCGATTCGTCCTCACCGGTGAGCAACGGGCGCAGCCCCGCGTAGACTCCCTCGATGTCCGATGTGGACAGTGGTCGTTCCAGGACCGTGTTGACCTGGCCCAGGAGGTACTCGATGTCCTTGGCGGAGGCGGCCGGGTGGGCCCGATCCAGGCGCCAGTCGGTGTCGGTGGTACCGACGATCCAGTGGCCCGCCCAGGGGATGACGAACAGCACCGACGTCGCGGTGCGCAGGATCAGTCCGGCATCGCCGGAGATGGCCGAGCGGGGGACGACGAGGTGGACCCCCTTCGAGGCCCGAACGCGCAATCCGGGCCGGAACGGTCCCCCGCCGGCGGCAATCATGTCGGCGACGTCATCGCTCCACACGCCGGTCGCCGCGATGACCGTCCGGGCCGAAACGTCGAAGCTCTCGCCCGACTCGACATCGACCACTCGGGCGCCGGTGACCTCGCGAGCGGCCCGCTGGATGGCGGTCGCCCGGACCGAGGTGACCACGACCGCGCCGAGGCTGGCCGCGGTACGCGCCAGGGTGGTCACCAGGCGGGCGTCGTCCACCTGCGCGTCGTAGTACCGGATCGCACCACCGACCGTGTCGGTGCGCAGCGAGGGAAAGACCCGACGCGCGGCGGTGGCACTGAGGTGGCGGTGCAGCGGCATGCCCCGAACGCCGCCGAGCAGTCCGGCGAACGCGTCATACGCGGCCACTCCGGCGCCGTAGTACCCGCGCAGCAGTCCGCCCCGCCAGGCCTCGCGCGGCAGTGGCAGTAGGAACGGCATCGGGCGTACCAGGTGGGGCGCGAGCCGGGTTGCCAGTAGCCCCCGCTCCCGCAGCGCCTCGTGAACCAGGCCCAGATCGAGCTGCTCGAGGTAGCGCAGGCCGCCGTGGACCAGCTTGCTGGAGCGCGACGACGTCCCTGAGGCGAGGTCGCGCGCCTCGATCAGCGCGACCGAAAGGCCGCGCGAGGCGGCGTCGACAGCTGCGCCCGCGCCGGTCACGCCGCCGCCCACGATCAAGACGTCGAACTTTTCTCGATGCAGGCGGGCCAGGTCGGCCCGGCGTCGCTCAGGCGACAGGCGAGAGGCCGCAACACGGGAGACTGACGGGTCGCGCACGCATCCACGGTAACTGAGACGATCTCCCGACCCTGGTGACGTAGGTCGCAGTGCCGCCCAATTGGGTGGTGATTGGCCCGATCGGCGCAGTCGGGCAGGAAACCCTGGGCACGCCTCGGTGGGCCGGAACCGCGTCTGCGCGCGTGATGCGGACCTCGAAGCGCGGCGCGGCCATTTTGCATTATCGCCACCCCGGTTCATCTGCCCGAGTTGACTCATAAGAGAGATTCGCGCTATACGGGTAGATACCTGCTGCGCACGGCGAGACTGGTGGTCGGAGGTGGCGGCGGATGGTCAGGAACCGAGCGTGACCGTAAACATCCAACGCAGCAATGGCACGAGGCGGACTAAGGCCAGCCGTGTCGGGTCGCGCCGTTCTCACCGGCTACCTCACCTGGATGGCCGCCCTGGCCGTGGCGAGTTTCGCCTGGCCCGATCAGCACGTGTTCATCTGGACGGCGATCGGGGTCTCCAGCGTGACCGCGATGCTGGTCGGCATCCGGAACAACCGGCCCCGGCGGCCCGGTCCATGGTTCCTGCTCGACCGCCGCGGTCGCCTGTCTGATCCTGGGCGACGTGACCGCCGAGTTGCTGGTTCGGGTCTTTGACGAGCCCGACCCGTTCCCGTCCATCGCGGATCGTGTTCTACCTGACCATGTACGCGCTCATCGCCGCCGGCATCGTCTGGCCTCTACCGACTGGGCGTCGTCCGCCGTGATGCCGCGGGCGTACTCGACGCGCTCACCCTCACGGCCGGCGTCGCGCTCTTGACGTGGGTCTACCTGATCGGGCCGTACGTCGCGAACCCCGACCTGACCGGCCTGCAGAAAGCGATCTCCATCGCCTACCCGCTCGGCGACCTCCTGGGTCTGGCCGTGGGGGCGAGCCTGGTCGCATCGATGCGCGCCACCCCTGCCCTGCGCCTGCTCGCGGTCGGCGGCGTCGGCCTGCTCTGCTCCGATATCGCCTACGGGATCATCCAGATCGACGGGTCCTGGCGAGTCGGCACGCCGGTGGACCTCGGCTGGATCGCGTTCTACGTGTGCTTGGGGCGCGGCGTCGCTGCATCCGTCCATGCGCGAGCTCACCGAGCCCAAGGTGCTGCGCCGGCAGACGGAGCGGCTGCGGCGGCTGGTGCTGCTGGGGCTGGCGTGCCTGATCGCGCCGGCGGTGCTCCTCATCGAGGTGCTGACCGGTGACGTCCACGACGGCCTGACCATCGCGGTGCTTCTCCGCGGTGCTTTCGGTCCTGGTGCTCGTGCCGTCTCGGCCGGGCGATCCGCGTGCACCGGCGGGCGGTTGACCGCGAACGTGGACTGCGCGGAGCCGGTGCGGCGCTTCTCACCGCGACTGATCGCAGCCGAAGTGTCCACAGTGGTGACAGAAGCGGTGACCCGGCTGCTGCCGCCGGGGCGACCGCACCGAGTACTGCTGGACATCGCCGAGCCTTCCGACGACGCCCGCGGCGAGCCGGACCCGACGGTCGACGCCCACCGGTCGGCGGCACCGGCGCTGATCGGGCAGGCACCCGCCCGGCGTGGCGCCGGCCGCGAACATGATCTACACGACGCGCACTGCCGCCGGAGGTCGCCGGCCGGCTGGGCGGCTTCGAGGTGACCCTGCAGTGCGCGCTGCCCGCCGAGGGCGGCAGCTCGGGCACGCTCTACATCGCCGCCAACGAAACATCCCTGGTCGCGCTGCAGGAAGCGGCGCAGGTGTTGGCTGGGCAGGCCGGCCTGACGTTGCAGCGGATCGCGCTGAGTCGTGAGATTGACCGGCGCAACAGCGAAGCGTACTTCCGCACCCTGGTACTCAACACGGCGGACGTGATCCTGGTCGTCGACGCAACTCAGACCGGATCCGGTACGCCAGCCCGTCCGCGACCACCCTCTTCGAAGCCGATGACCTGCACGGCGCCGCCCTGCCGCACCTCGTCGGTCACGCCAGCATTGATGAGGTGCGGCGCCGGCTCGAACGGGTCCGCGCGGGCGAGCCCGACCAGCGCGGCGTGGAGTGGCACGTACACCGATCCGACGGCGGGCGAGGCCTTGGTCGAGGCGAGCTGTCGCGACCTGCGCGGTGAGCCCACTGTGGACGGTCTGGTGATCACTCTGCGCGACGTCACCGAGAGCCGTCGGATGCAGGACGAGCTCTACCGAAGGGCCACCTACGACGCCTTGACCGGCCTGCCCAACCGCGAGGTGTTCCTCGCCTCAGCGCAGCTGGCGATCGACCGGGCTGTCGCCGTCGGCCAGTTCGCCGGGGTCCTCGTCGCCGAGCTGGACGACTTCAGGATGGTCAACAACACCATGGGCCACGCCGCCGGCGACGAACTGCTTGCCATGGTCGGCAGCCGGTTGACCAGTGCGCTTGCGCGGAACCGAGCTGGTGGCACCGGCCGACGGGGCGGACTGGACGGTCGCTCGCAGCGGCGGCGACGAGTTCGCGGCCTGCCTGCGTGGAACCCTTTCGGACGCCGAACTACAACGTGCCGTAACCGCGGTCATGGACTGCTTCGCCGATCCGTTCGTGCTCAGCCAAGGAGCGGTGACCGTGACGGCCTGTGTCGGCGTGGCCATGTCGTCCGAGACGACGACTCGCGGGAGCTGCTGCGCCAGGCCGACCTGGCCGTCGCGGTGGCCAAGGACGCGGGCAAGGGGCGCTCGTTGCAGTACGAGGCGTCGCTGCACGCGGCGGTGGCGGACCGCCTGCGGTTGCGCAGTGACCTGGAGCAGGCGGTCGCCGCGGGCGACTTCGTCCTGGAGTTACCAGCCGATAGTCGAGCTGACAACCCGCCGTACCGCGGGTTTCGAGGCGCTTGTGCGGTGGAACCACCCGACCCGCGGGCGCCTGGCGCCGGGCGAGTTCATCGGCCTGGCCGAGGACAGTGGATTGATCGTGCCGCTGGGCAACTGGGTGCTGCACCACGCCATCGAGGCGGCCGCCGGGTGGCAGCGCGAGCGCGGCGGGCTCACGTCCGTACATCAGCGTCAATGTCTCGGCCAGGCAGCTACGGACGCCGGGCTTTGTCGAGTCTGGTCCGGGCTGAACTCGCCGCTGCCGGGCTGCCCCCTGACCGTCTCACCCTGGAGATCACCGAGAGTCTGCTGGTTCGCGGTGGCGGTGTCGATGAGGAGTTGGCCGAGCTACGTGCGGACGGGGTACGGGTCGCGATCGACGACTTCGGTACCGGGTTCTCGTCGCTGAGCTACCTGCGCCAGCTTCCGGTGGACGTACTCAAGCTGGACAAGTCGTTCGTCGACACGGTGACCTCCTCGCACGAGCAGTACGCCATCCTCACCGCGGTCACCCAGCTCGCCCGGACGCTCGACCTCGACGTGGTGGCCGAAGGGATCGAGACCGACGAGGAACTGGATGTGCTGTCCGCGATGGGGTGCGGTTTCGGCCAGGGCTACTTGTTGTCGCGTCCGATGAGCTACGTTCGCGCCATTCGCTGGCTTCGTGACGAAGTTGCGGTGCCGGCGACGCGGGGCCGGACCAGCCCGTGACGGAGCGAGTCACACAGATCGAGCACTGCCCCTGACTTGGGTGCCGCGGGTCCGGCAGGCTCGAGGGAGGCACCGTGCCGGCCGAAACAGCAACCGTACCTGGACCCGCGGCTCGCTCAGATCGAGGAGCTGCGGACCCGGACCCGGATGTGGGACGCGGTCATCGAGGAGGTCCGCGGTCGCGAGATCAGAGTCGGCGACCACTGGCTCGTCGACTGGGCGTCCTGCAACTACCTCGGGCTCGATCTCGATCCGGAGGTCATCGCGGCGGTCGCAGAGCAGGTCGCGAAGTGGGGCACCCACCCCGGCTGGTCGCGGATGCTGGGCAGCCCACGGCTCTACCCCGACATCGAGGAACGCCTGACCGAGCTGCTCGGCGCGGACGACACGCTGGTGCTGCCCACGATCAGCCAGATCCACATCTCGGTGATCCCGGCACTCGCCGGCCGCGGCACGGTCATGGTGGAGAACCTGGCCCACAAGACCATCTACGACGGCTGCGTGCACGCGCGCGGGCTCGGCGCGACCGTGCACCGGTTCCGCTCCGGCGACCTCAACCGGCTCGAGGACCTGCTTCGGGAGGCGATCCGTCGGGCCGCGGATGGTCTGCCTCGACGGCGTCAACAGCATGACCGGAAACCTGCCGGACCTGCCGGCGTACTCACCGCCTGTGCCAGGAGTACGGTGCGCTGCTCTACGTCGATGATGCGCACGGCTTCGGCGTGATCGGCGAGCGGCGGCCGGACGAGAGCTCACCGTATGGCGCGCGCGGGAACGCGATCGTGCGCCACCAGGGCGTCACGTACGACGATCTGATCCTGGTCGGCGGGTTCTCCAAGGCGTACTCATCGCTGCTCGCGTTCCTGGCGCTGCCGACCGGGCTGAAGAACTACCTCAAGGTGATGGCCACGCCGTACCTCTACTCGGGCCCGTCTCCGGTGGCGTCGCTGGCGAGCGTGCTGGCCGGCATGGAAGTCAACGCGACCCGGGGCGAGCAGATGCGGGCCGACCTCTACCGGATGTCGAAGCGGCTGCTGGATCACATCCGGGCGCTGGGCATGGTCACGCTCAACACCGACGACACGCCGATCATCGAGCTGCCGATCTCGACCGACCGCGACCTGGTCGACGTCTCGCACGAGCTGTGGCGGCGGCGGCTGTTCGTCACGCTGGCGCCCTACCCCGGCGTGCCCAAGGACAAGGTGGGGTTCCGGATCCAGGTGACGGCGGCGCACACCGGACGAGCAGGTCGAGCACCTGGCCTCGGCCTTGACGGACCTGGCCAAGGACGGCACCCTGCGCCGGATTGACGTGATCTGAATCTCGGATTCGCGGCGACCGATACCCTTTCAAGGTGAGCCTGCGACTGTATGACACCGCGACCCGCTCGGTGCGGGACTTCGTCCCGCGTGTGCCAGGTGAGGTCGGGGTCTACCTGTGTGGGCTCACGGTGCAGTCGCCACCGCACATCGGGCACCTGCGCTCGGCGGTGAACTACGACGTGCTGCGCCGCTGGCTGCATGCACTCCGGCTACCGGGTCGTCGTTCATCCGCAACATCACCGACATCGACGACAAGATCCTGGTCAAGGCGACCGAGGCCGAGCGTGCCGTTCTGGTCGCTGGCCTACGCGAACGAACGGA
Source organism: uncultured Actinomycetota bacterium (assembly GCA_963773935.1). GTDB lineage: Bacteria > Actinomycetota > Actinomycetes > Mycobacteriales > Micromonosporaceae > DATBGZ01. The sequence continues at coordinate 269,726 of CAVZCZ010000005.1, read as the reverse complement.
TCCTGTCCGGCGCAGTACGACCGGCTCGGGGTGCTGCCGCCGACGTACGAGCCGCGGGCGACCGGGCACGTGCCGGAGATGCACGAACTGATCGCGAAGCTGATCGCGGACGGCCACGCCTACCCGGCGACCGACGGCTCCGGCGACGTCTACTTCGACGTGGGCACCTTCCGGCGTACGGCCAGCTCTCCGGGCAGAAGCCGGAGCAACATGCAGGCGGCGCCGGACGGGCCGGACCGGGCCAAGCGCGACCCGCGCGACTTCGCGCTGTGGAAGGGCGCCAAGGCCGACGAGCCGGTCGAGGCCCAGTGGCCCTCGCCGTGGGGGCGTGGCCGGCCGGGCTGGCACATCGAATGCTCGGCGATGTGCTGGCGCTACCTCGGGCCCGAGTTCGACATCCACGGTGGTGGGTTGGACCTGGTGTTCCCGCACCACGAGAACGAGCTCACCCAGTCGCAGGCGGCCGGGCTGCCGTTCGCCCGGTTCTGGGTGCACCACGGGCTGCTCAACCTCAACGGGTCGAAGATGGCCAAGTCGGTCGGCAACGTGATCGACCTGCCGGCGATCGAGGCGCTCGGGGTCCGGCCGGTGGAGCTGCGCTACTACCTGTCCGCACCGCACTACCGCTCGGTCATCGACTACTCCGACGAGTCGCTGCGCGAGGCGGCCTCGGCGTACCGCCGGCTCGAGGGCTTCGTCCAGCGCGCGGCGGAGATGGTCGGCTCAGACCCAGCCGCGGGGCAAGGCGCCGGCGCCGCGAGCCGCGTTCGTCAAGGCGATGGACGACGACCTCAACACCTCCAAGGCGCTCGGCGTGGTGCACGACCTGGTCCGCGAGGGCAACGCCGCCCTGGCCGACGGCAACACCGCCACGGTGGCCAAGATCCTTGCCGGCGGTACGGTCGATGCTCGACGTCCTGGGCCTGGACCCGCTGTCTCCACAGTGGATCGATCATGGCTCGACCGAACTCAGTGGTGTGGTCGACTCGCTCGTGGCGCTCGCCCTCGACCAACGAGCCGCCGCCCGCACCCGCAAGGACTGGGCCGCGGCCGATGCGGTCCGGGATCAGCTCAAGGCGGCCGGCGTGGTCGTGGAGGACACACCAAAGGGTCCACGATGGACAGTAGAGGGGCGCTGATTAGAGCCATGCCGGGAAACTCTGAGCGGCGCGGGCGTCGCAGCACCGCGAAGAAGGGCGCCACGATCGGCACCGGCGGGAAGAACCGGGCCGGGCTGCAGGGGCGTGGCCGCACGCTGCCCGCCGACGAGCGGCCATGGCACAAGGGCTACTCGGGCGACGAGGAGCTGCCCGCGAAGACCGCCCGCAAGCAGGACAAGGAGCGCCGGGCCGCCGCCGCCCAGGGACGCGCGCCCGAAGGTCGGCATGCCGGGCACCAAGTCGACCACCCGAGGTGGCGCTGCCCGTACCGGCGCTCGCGATGGCGCGGTCGCCTCGGCACGCGGGGGGACACCCGGCCCGGCCGCGGGTCACCCCCGGCCGGAAGGCGCAGGCGCCGAGGGAGGCCGCCGAGCTGCGTGGTCGGGCGCAACCCGGTGCTTGAGGCCCTGCGCACGCACACCCCGTGCACCGCGCTCTACGTAGCGCTCGGGATCGACATCGACGAACGGGTCACCGAGATCGTGCGCACCGCCACCGACCGGGGCGTGCCGCTGCTGGAGGTGAGCCGGGCCGAGCTGGACCGGATGACCGGCGGGGTGTTGCACCAGGGCATCGGGCTGCAGGTGCCGCCGTTCTCGTACGAGCCGTTCGAGGACCTGCTGGCGTCGGCCCGCGAGGCGGTCGCGCCGCTGCTGGTGGCGCTGGATGGCGTGACCGACCCGCGCAACCTCGGCGCCGTGGTGCGGTCCGCGGCCGCCTTCGGGGCGCAGGGCGTGTTCCTGCCTGAGCGCCGCGCCGCCGGCATGACCGCCACCGCATGGCGGACCTCCGCCGGCGCCGCCGCCCGGCTGCCGGTCGCCCAGGTGACCAACCTGACCCGGTCGCTGCAGCGTGCCGGGATGCCGGCTTCATCGTGGCCGGACTCGACGCCGACGGCAGCACCGACCTCTACGACCTCGAGGCCGCCATCGGGCCGCTGGTGGTCGTGGTCGGCTCCGAGGGTCGCGGGCTGTCCCGCCTCGTCGGCGCCACCTGCGACCTCCGGGTCAGCATCCCGATTCTATCCACTGTGGACTCGCTGAACGCGTCCGTGGCGGCCGCGGTCACCCTCGCCGAAGTGGCCCGTCGCCGCTCGCTTGGGGTGTAAGGAAGGACGCCCTCCTAACCGTTTCCGGCTATGAGGGTCGCCCTTCCTAACACTCAGGCGCCGCGGGCGCCTGGGTCGGGACGGAGGCTGGCTGGCGCTTGGCAGAAGTCGCAGTTGGCCTGGTCGTCCCAGCCGGGCTTGTCGAGGTCGGCCGGCGTGAGTGCGGCCGAGCCCAGGTCGACCCGGATGCCGCTGCGGAGCTGCCACAGCGCCTCAGCAAACGGATGGTAGGCGTCGTGGAACAGCCCGCTATGCAGTCTTGGCCCCGTCCCCGACCGCATCGCGCAGGACACCCAGCCGCCGCAGTGCATTCTCGGCCGGCGCCACACCGCCGGTTCCCGGCCAGAACAGCCTCTCCCGAGCCTCATACACCCCGGCCTCGCCGATACGCATGCGACGCCTGCGCCGACGATATCGTCCCGGCGTCCGGGTCGGCGAGCTGCGCGAAGCCGGCCGTGGGCCTTGTCCAGCGCGACCAGGTAGTCGACGTAGCTCTGCCGTCGCTCGACGCTCGATCATGCGGCGCCGCTCGTCGCGACTGCGCAGCGAATGGGCAAGTACAGATCCGAGCAGCGCGATCGCGCCACCGACGAGGGTCGAGAGGAGGGTCAACCAGTTCACGGTTGAACCATCCTCGCATGTACCTGCGTGATCGCGTCAACTCATGACGGCGGCAGAGTCGGCACGTAGAACTCGGTCGTGGCGGCGACTGCCGCTGCCACGACCTCCGGACTCGCACCCGAGGCCAGCGTAGGCCTTGCCCCACGCCTCGCTGCTCGCGGTCATGAACTGGCGCGCCTCCTCACTCTCGCCCAGGCCGCCTTGTCCTCAGTGGACAAACCGACGCCGGACTCGAGGTGCAGGCCGAGGCCGAGCAGGCCCCTTCCCAGCCCACGCCGACCGCGCCCGGACCGAACACGTCCCACATCTCGGGCGGCACGGTCGCCGTGTGCTCCAGCTCGAAGACCGTGCCGGCGTCGGCACTGGCTCAGCCGTACCTCCACCTCGCTGAAGCTGTCCGGGCGCCGGCTCGCCCATGACCCAGCTCACCCGCAGCAGGCTGGGCGGCTCGCAGGCGAGAATCTCGCCGCCCGCGTTGCCCTCGAACTGGTAGTGGCCACCGAGGCGGAAGTCACCGCTGACCGGCAAGAACCATCGGTTGATCCGTTCCGCAGTGGTGAGGGCGTCCCATACGTCCTCGATCTCGGCGGCGTACGTCCGTCGCAAGAGGACGGTCTTCCCTCACCGACCGGTGTCTTGCCCGGGCCGGTCTCCCGATAGGTGGCGCTCAGCTCGCGCGTTGATGTCGACCATGTCTCTCCCTCTCCGTCTTCCTGTTCCGAGCGAACGTCTGCTGGTTCTTCCGAACGATCGTGCAGTGGGACTGCGGGTTCGTTCGGAGGAAGGTCCGGCGTGCTCGCTTGGCTTCTGTCGGCCCCGGGCCAGTTCGGTCGCGAGTGCGTCCAGACGCTGGTTCCAGAAGCCGCGGAACCGGTCCAGCCACTGGTCGACCTCCTCGAGCGGCGCCGATGCCACCGCGTACAACCGTCGCGCACCCTCCGCCCGCACCGTGGCGAAACCGTTGTCCCGCAACACTTTCAGGTGCTGCGAGACGGCCGGTTGGCTGATCCCGAACTCGGCCTGGATGGTCGCGGTCACGGCGCCCGAGGTCTGCTCGCCGTCGGCGAGCAGCTCCAGGATCCGCCGCCGTACCGGATCTCCCAGAACGTCGAACGCGTGCACCCGGCCACCGTACCAGGTTCGGCTTATATAAGTCGAGATCGGCACTCTGTTCGGCTCACCCTGGTAGGAAGCGGCGCAGTGCCGAGAACGCACCGCCAAGATCCTGGGAGATTGTGGAGCCGGAGGTCGGGATTGAACCGACGACCTACCGCTTACAAGGCGGTTGCTCTACCACTGAGCTACACCGGCGATTGACGCCGCAGCGCCCCTGTGATGGTACGCCAGAGGGCGGCGAAGCCAGCCAGAGATGCCGGCTCGTGTCGATCTTGGCAGAGGTCGGGTCGTACCAAAGCGTGGCCTGGGACTTGGCACAGGATGACAGCCCGTCTACGGTGAGGGCTACCACCGGTTCCCCACCGGTGGGTGTCCGTAACTGACGGGCCGGTGCACGCACCGGCGCAGACGCCGCGGACCTTTCACTCGGATCGTCCGGCACGTTCCTGCCGGTGAAAGGTGGTTCCTTCAGCATGGCTACCGTCACGTACGCGAAGGCCAGCCGGATCTATCCCGGCCAAACCCGGCCCGCCGTTGACCAGCTCGACCTCCAGATCGCCGACGGCGAGTTCCTCGTCCTCGTCGGCCCGTCCGGTTGTGGCAAGTCCACCAGCCTGCGGATGCTCGCTGGCCTCGAGGAGATCGACCAGGGCGCGATCTTCATCGACGAAACCGATGTCACGAACGTCCCCCCGAAGGCGCGCGACATCGCGATGGTCTTCCAGAACTACGCGCTCTACCCCCACATGACCGTCTACGAGAACATGGCGTTCGCGCTGAAGCTGCGCAGCACGCCGAAGCCCGAGATCGACCGCCGGGTCAAGGACGCCGCCCGCCTGCTCGACATGGACGAGTCGCTGCTCGGCCGCAAGCCGAAGGCGCTCTCCGGTGGCCAGCGCCAGCGGGTCGCCATGGGCCGCGCGATCGTGCGTGAGCCGCAGGTGTTCCTCATGGACGAGCCACTGTCCAACCTCGACGCCAAGCTGCGGGTGCAGACCCGGGCCCAGATCGCGGCGCTGCAGAAGCGGCTCGCGGTCACCACGGTGTACGTCACCCACGACCAGGTCGAGGCCATGACCATGGGCGACCGGGTGGCGGTGCTGCTCGACGGCATGCTGCAGCAGGTCGACACGCCGCGGGCGCTCTACGACCTGCCGGCCAACGTGTTCGTCGCCGGCTTCATCGGCTCGCCCGCGATGAACATCCGCACCGTCTCGCTGACCGACAACGGCGCCGACTTCGGTGGCCTGCTCGTCCCGCTCACCCGCGAGCAGGTTGCCGCGGCGCGCCAGGACGGCGGCGGCAACAAGGTCACGATCGGCTTCCGGCCGGAGCACACCGAGCTGGTCGGCGCCGGCGAGGGTGGCGTCCCGGTCATCGTTGAGCTGGTCGAGGAGCTGGGCTCGGACGCGTACGTCCACGGCCACGCTTCCCTCAACGGCTCGGACAACCGCGAGACGCTGGTCGTGCGCACCGACGGCCGGGTCGTCCCGCGGCTGGGCGAGACCGTCTACCTGCGCCCGCGCCCCGGCTCGCAGCACGTGTTCCACGCCACCACCGGCGCCCGCCTCTAGCCGCACGCAGAGCCTCCGCGACCGTTCGGAGTGATCCGGTGTTGGCAGAGATCAAACCACGCCGATAACTCCAAGGTCGCGCGGGTTAGACGCGGAGCACCTCGATGCCGAGCGCCTCGAAGGGGGCGACGTCGGCGTCGGTGGCTTCGAGGTCGGTGACGAGGGTGGCCACCTTCTCCACCGGGCACACCCGGGCGAACGCGTGCCGGCCGAGCTTGGACGAGTCGGCGATCACGACGATCCTGCGGGCCCGAGAGGCGAGCAGGCTGTTCATCGCCGCCTCGCCCTCGTGATGGGCGGCCGCGCCGAGCGTGGCGTCGAACGCGTCCACCCCGAGGAAGGCCAGGTCGAGGGTGAGCTCACGCAGGATGCCGGTCGCCAGCGGCCCCACCAGCTCGTACGACTGCGGCCGGATCACCCCGCCGGTCACGACGATCTTCATGCGGGACCGGACGATGAGCTCGTTGGCGATGTTCAATGCGTTCGTGACCACGGTCAGCTGGGGGCCGTCCGCACCCGTGCCGGAGAGGTCCGGCCGAGCGGCCAGCGCCCGGGCCACCTCGGTGGTTGTGGTGCCGCCGGTCAGGCCGACCACCATCGCCGGGTCGACGAGGGCCGCCGCGGCGGCTCCGATTCGCTGCTTCTCCGGCGCGTGCTTGGCCGACTTGTACCGCAGCGGAAGGTCGTACGAGACGCCGTTGACCACCGCCCCGCCCCGCGTGCGGGTGATCATCTGCTGCTGGGCGAGCTGGTCGAAGTCCCGCCGGATGGTCGCCTGGGAGACGACCAGGCGGTCGGCGGCATCCTCGACGCTGATCCGACCGGTCTCGGTCAGCAGCTCGAGCAGCGCGTTCCACCGCGCGTACCGGTCCACCGTGGCCTCCTCAGCGCGCCAATCCTCGGGTGCGCCGCTGCACTCGAGCGTGAGCGCTCGTGCACAATGATGCGCGAAACCCCACCAGGAACGTCGAGTCAGGTGCGCAAATGACCACTGTAGCGATCGCTGTCGATGTCGGCGGCACCGGCATCAAGTGCGCCCTGGTCGACGAGGCCGGTGAGTTCCGCCACACGCTGCGCCGCCCCACCGGGCGCGAGCAAGGCCCCGATGCCGTCCTCGCGAACATCCTGGGCACGGCCGAGGAGCTGGCGACGACGCGCCCGCTCGCTGGCCTGACCCCGGTCGCCTGCGGAGTGGTGGTGCCCGGCGTCGTCAACGAGCAGGCCGGCGTGCTGCACATGTCGGCGAACCTCGGCCTGCGCGACGTCCCGCTGCGGGATGCGGTCGCGGACCGGACTCGGCCTGCCCACCGCGCTCGGGTCACGACGTGCGGGCGGGCGCGCTCGCCGAGTCGCGACTCGGCGCCGGCCGGACCACCCGACGGATGCTGTTCCTCGCCATCGGCACCGGCATCGCCGGCGGCTTCGTCCTCGATGGCCGGATCGACCCCGGCGCCCACGGCGCCAGCGGCGAGATCGGCCACATCGTCGTGCGCACCGGACCGGATGCGCTGCCCTGCGGCTGCGGCGGGCGCGGCTGCCTCGAGATGTACGCATCCGCCGCGGCCATCGCCCGGGCGTACGGCGATGACGCGGCTGAGGTGGCACGGCTGGCGCGGGCCGGCGAGCCGCGCGCTGCCGAGGTCTGGAGCGAGGCGATCGGCGCCCTCGCCGACGGACTGCTGATCGGCATCGCGTTGCACGACCCGCGGCTCATCGTGCTCGGCGGCGGCCTTGCCGAGGCAGGCGAATTCCTCTTCGAGCCACTGGCCAAGGCGCTGGCCGAGCGGCGCACGTTCCACCCGCTGCCGGAGCTGGCCGCGGCGCAGCTCGGAGACGAGGCGGGCTGTCACGGCGCCGCCCTGCTGGCCCTGGATCTGCTCGCGGGCGCAGAGTGGGACTCGTGAGGCTCCGGGGCCGGGTCGTCACGCCCGAGGGAGTTCTCGACGACGCCGTGGTACGGGTAGCGGACGGCCGGATCGCCGATGTGTCCCCGGCGGGCCGTAGCCGGCTACGGAAGACCGCCTGGATCCTGCCGGGATTCGTCGACATCCATGTGCACGGCGGCGGTGGCCACACGTTCACCCTCGGGGACGCCGACGAGGCACGGCAGGCGGCCGCGTTCCACCGGCGGCACGGCACGACGACGATGCTGGCGAGCCTGGTTACTGCCGCGCGACAGGAGACCTACGACGCGACCGCGGCCCTGGCCGAGCTTGTCCACAGTGGAGAGTTAGCCGGCGTCCACCTCGAGGGGCCGTACCTGTCCGCCGCGCGGTGCGGCGCGCAGAACCCGGCCCACCTGCGCGACCCGGACCCGGCCGAGCTCGAGGCCCTGGTCGACCTGGGCGTCGTCCGTATGGTCACGATCGCACCGGAACTGCCCGGCGCGCTCAGCGCGATCCGCCAGCTTCGGGCACACGGTGTCGTCGCCGCAGTCGGGCACACCGACGCCACGTACGAGCAGACGCAGGCCGCGGTCGAGGCCGGCGCGAGCCTCGCCACCCACCTGTGCAACGCGATGCGTCCGGTACACCACCGTGACCCGGGGCCGATCGTGGCGCTGCTCGACGCATCCGGCGTCGTCTGCGAGCAGATCGCCGACGGGGTGCACCTGCACGACGGCATGCTCAGGCACGTGGTCCAGGCGGCCGGTCCGGCACGGGTCGCGCTCGTCACCGATGCGATGGCGGCCGCCGGCATGGCCGACGGCGAGTACGACCTGGGCGGGCAGGAGGTCCTCGTCGCGGGCGGCGTGGCCCGGCTGGCGGCATCGGGCACGATCGCCGGGAGCACGCTCACGATGGACGCCGCGCTGCGCCAGTCTGTCCACAGTGGTCTGTCCATGCTGGAGGCCGTCACGATGGCGTCGACCACACCGGCTCGGGTGCTCGGGCTCGACGACCGCGGCGCCATCGCCGCCGGTCTGCGCGCCGACCTCGTGCTGCTCGACGAGGACCTGGCTGTGACCGGCGTCATCCGCGATGGGCTGCGTGTGGCCGACTAGGCAGCGCAGGTCGGGAGCGCGAGGTCCGATTCCCGCCAGCATCGCGCCCGCACCCCGGGCAGAGTCGATGCATGACAACGACATTTGAGATTCGGCGGATCGACGACGCAACAATCAATTCCGTGCGGGACACCGGTCTGGACGTGTCCGGCAACCCGGTCGAGCACGCGGTCGCGACCGGCGGCGAACCATTGCGGTGCTGCCTTCGAGACGCCGAGCCGGGCGAGGAGCTGATCCTGTTTGGATACGAACCGCCGCTGCCCGTGAGTCCGTACCGCGAGATCGGTGCGGTGTTCACGCATGCAGATCGCTGCGATGGCCCCGACTTCGCCACTGGCTACCCGCCGCAGTGGCTGGGCCGCCGTCAGATCCTGCGCGCGTACGACCGTCGCGGATGGATTCACCCGTCATCGCGGTACCACGACGGCACCGATCCCGAGGCGGCCATTGCGTCAGTCCTCGCGGACCCGGACGTGGTGCAGGTGCACAGCCGCAACAGCATCTACGGCTGCTACATGTTCACCGTGGTCCGATCCGAGCAGTGAGCGGCGCGGAGGCTCGCTTGCGGTCGCCCACTAGCCTAGTGTGCCGCTTGTGGACGCCCCCACCACCGCCATTGCGGAGTTCGAGCGGCGCCCAGCGACCCCCATGGACTCGCAGCCCGTAATCTCGGTTCCGATCCGAGATTCGGCAAGATGCTGCGGCCATTGTGGACGCTGCGCTGACCGAGCCGCAGCGAGCCATGCTCGAGTTCGAGCGGCAGTGGTGGCGGCAGCCGGGTGCGAAGGAACAGGCGATCCGCGACACGTTCGGCATCACGCCGACCCGCTACTACCAGAGCCTGAACGCGTTGCTCGATCTGCCGGCCGCGCTGACCTATGACGCGGCCCTGGTGCACCGGCTGCACCGCCTACGCACAGCGGCGACGCGCGGCCGCCGCCTCACCTAGAGAAGCCGCCAGCCGACGCAGACCGACTCGTCATGCACCGAGCCGAGGCTGAGCGCAGGCTGAGCACCCAGCGGCCGCACAACCTTCGGGCCGGATCGGGCCGTAGCCTGGGCGACATGCCGATGCGCCTGCCCACTCCGCGGATCACCCGGCGTCGTCTGATCACCGCCGGGGTCGTGCTGGCGTTGGTGGTCGCCCTCGTCGGGTGGGCCGTGGTGCCCACGCCACCGTCCTACACGACCACCGACGCGATGATCCCGGTGCAGACGGGGCCGGGCGGCAACGAGACGGTCGACGCTCGATACGACCCTCTACCTCCCCCGCGACGCCGATGCCGACAACCCGGTGCCGGCAATCATGCTCGGGCATGGGTTCGGCGGAACCAAACAGAGCGTCGCGCAGGATGCCCGGGACTTCGCGGACCGCGGCTACGCCGTGCTGACCTGGACCGCGCAGGGGATGGGACGTAGCTCCGGCGAGATCCACCTCAACAGCCCCGATTACGAGATTCGCGACGCGCAGCGCCTACTCGACTGGCTCGCCGCCCGCACGGACATCCAGCGGGACGGCAGCGGTGATCCACGGGTCGGGGTGGTCGGCGGCTCGTACGGCGGTGCGCTGGCCCTGATGCTCGCCGGTCACGACCAGCGGGTGGACGCGATCGTCCCGATGATCACCTGGAACGACCTAGCCAACGCGTTCCTGCCGGAGTCCACCGGCGCCGGACCGGCGCAGGGCGTCTTCAAGAAGCAGTGGGCCGGCTTGTTCTTCGGCCGCGGCGGCAGCTCGAGCATCCTCGACGCGATCGGCGCCGTAGCGGCCGCCGGCGACGCGAACAGCGCCACCGAGAGCGGGGATCAGATTCCGTCGGGGATACTGCCGTCCGACCTGCTCGGAGGCCTCGACCCCGCGTGCGGCCGCTTCGCCAAGGACGTCTGCGCTGCCTATCTCGACGTCGCCACCACCGGGCGGGCGACCCCGGCCACGATCGAGCTGCTGCGGCGGTCCAGCCCAGCGCCGACACTGTCGAACGTCACCGCGCCGACGCTGCTCATCCAGGGCCAGGCAGACTCGCTGTTCCCGTTGACCGAGGCCGAGGCGAACTTCCGGGGCATCGCCGCGACCGGAACGCCGGTGCGGATGGACTGGTTCAGCGGCGGGCACGACGGCGGCGAGGGCCCCCAGGCCGATCGCGACCGGCTGCGCTTCCTCACCATTACGTGGCTCGACCACTACCTCATGCAGAAGGGCGAGGACCCGGGCACCGGTTTCACGTTCTCCCGGGTCTCCGGATTCGACCCGGACACCCGGCGAATCACGACGACCGGTTTCAAGACCGAGGCGTTCCCCGACGGCACCAACGGTGATCCGCCGACCGGAGTCAGCCTGGCCGGCCCGCCACAGCAGATCGCGAACCCGCCGGACGGCAACCCGGCGGCCATCACGACGCTGCCCGGCGGAGGCTCGTTCTCCAGCCTCCTCCGTGGAGTGGCGCTGGAGATCCCAGGGCAGCACGCCGTTTTCTACTCCCAGCCGCTGCAGGCGAACACCGACGTGGTCGGAAGCCCGACCGTGCAGATCCGGGCCGCGTCGCCGACCGGCGAGGCGGTGCTCTTCGTCAAGCTCTACGACGTCGACCCGGACAGCGGCGCGAACCTGCCCTTCGGTCTCACCGCGCCGGTACGGCTGACCGGACTGCCGACGAGCATCGAGCAGGCGACGCCGGTCACCGTGACCTTGCCCGGCATCGTGCACCGGTTCGAGGCGGGCCACCGACTGATGCTGACCATCGCGACCTCCGACCAGGGATTCACCACGCCGGTCGCGCCGGCGGTATACACCGTTGGGCTGGGCGGCCTGTCCACGATGGCGCTGCTGCCAACACTGACCGGTGAACAGATCGCCAACCCCAACGACATCTGGCGCTACCTGCTGATCGCGGTGATCGCGCTGGTCGCGCTGGCCATCCTCACGGCGCTGGTGGTCGCCCGGATCCGCCGGCGCCGCAACGCCGTCGAGGTGGTCGCCGAGCACGCCGACACACCGCTCGTGGTGCGCGGCTTGCGCAAGGAGTACGCCGACGGGTTCGTCGCCGTGGAGAGCGTCGACTTCACCGTCCATCGTGGACAGGTCGTGGGCTTGCTCGGCCCTAACGGCGCCGGCAAGACCACATCGCTGCGGGTGCTGATGGGCATGACCCGGGCCACCAAGGGCGAGATCCTCGTCTTCGGCCACCACCTGCGCCCCGGAGCCGACGTGCTGCAGCGCGTCGGCGCCCTGGTCGAGGGGCCCGGCTTCCTGCCTCATCTGTCCGGAGTGGACAACCTGAAGCTGTACTGGCGCAGCACCGGCCGGCCGGCTGACGAGGCCCGTCTCGACGAGGCTCTGGAGATCGCCGGCCTGGGCGACGCGATCTTCCGCAAGGTACGCAAGTACAGCCATGGCATGAAGCAACGACTGGCCATCGCGCAGGCCATGCTCGGCATGCCGGAGCTACTGGTCCTCGACGAGCCGACCGACGGACTGGATCCGCCGCAGATCGCGGAGATGCGCCGGGTGCTGCGGGCGTACGCCACCAACGGCCGGGCCGTACTTGTCTCCTCGCACCTGCTGGCCGAAGTGGAGCAGACCTGCACCCACGTCGTAGTCATGCACAAGGGCAACGTCGTCGCCGACGGTCCGGTCGACGACGTGATCGGCGATTCGCCGATCGCGCACTTCGACGTGTCCGATGTGGAAGCGGCGACCCGCGTGCTGGGAGAGCTTTCGGGCGTACGGTCGGTGGCTTCTGACGGCCGAGCCGGCCTCGTCGTCGACATGGACGGCACCGCCCGTACCGAAGTCGTTGCGGCGCTGGTGCACGCCGGGGTGGGCGTCGATCGGGTGGTCCCGCGGCGCCGGCTCGAAGACGCGTTCCTGACCCTGGTCGGCGGAGACACGAAGGCAGCTGGTGAGCGATGAGCACGTCCACAGTAGAGCGTCCGGTCAGCAGGCGCCGGCCAACGCCGTTCTCGCTGATGACCGAGCTGCGCCGCCAGGCGAGCCGGCCACGCACCCGGATCGCCCTGGCCTTCATGGTGGCACTGCCGCTGATCATCCTGATCGCGTTCGAGTTCGGTGGTGGCGGGGACGACGACAACAACGGCAGCGGAGCGTTCTCCAGCCTGGTTGATCTGGCCACCGCCGGTGGGGCGAACTTCGCCCTGTTCACGCTGCTGGTCAGCTCGTCGTTCCTGCTGGTCGTGGTGTTCGCGCTTTTCTTCGGGGACACGGTCGCGAGCGAGGCGAGTTGGGGCAGCCTTCGCTACCTGCTCGCCATTCCGGTGCCCCGGGCCCGGCTGCTGGGCGTGAAGCTGGTGGCGTCGCTGCTCTACGCGGCGCTCGCGCTGGCGCTGCTCGTCGGCACGGCGCTTCTCGCCGGCACCATCCGCTACGGCTGGAATCCACTCCGGTCGACCATCGCGGACCAGCTCACCGCCGGCGAGGCGATGGGCCGGGTCGTCGCGGCAGCGGGCTACATCGGACTGACGATGCTCGTGGTCGGCACATTGGCGTTCCTGCTGTCGGTATCCACCGACGCCCCGCTCGGGGCGGTGGGTGGCGCGGTGCTGCTGCACATCCTGTCGAGCATCCTCGACCAGATCGAGGCGCTCGGCTCCATCCGGTCGTTCCTGCCGACGCACTTCAACGATGCCTGGGTAGGCCTGCTGTCTACACCCGTGCAAAGCGACGCGATGGTGCGCGGGGCGATCTCGGTTGTCGCATACACGGCGCTCTTCGGTGGCCTCGCCTTCTGGCGGTTCCTCCGCAAGGACATCGTCTCCTGACGCCCAGTCACCTCCCACGATCTTGGAAAGAGCCGGCGCCCTCCGGCCATCGGCGTACGCCAATGTCACCGAGGATCCCGGGGTGGAGATCATGTGCGGTGGCCGCTAGCCTCCGACCGTGGGTGGCTGGAGCTCGGACGACACGCAAACGATCGCCGTCGGCGACCGGCGCATGCGGGTGCGCCGCCGGCGCGGTCGCGCGCCAGGTATCCGGCCCCTCGTCGTGTTCGGCATCGTCGCGCTGCTGGCGGCGGCCGGAGTTGCCTACTACTTCTTCTGGTCGGGTCGGCCGACCGGGCTTGCGGCGCTGCCCGACCCGGCGATCGTGGCGGCCGGAGGGTTCCAGGCGAGTGTCGGCGCGAACCAGACCATCACGGTGGGACTCGAGATCCGAAACGTCACCGACGTACCGGTCACTGTGGTCTCCGCGCGCATCATGGCGCCGAACGGCCTGACCAGCATGGCACTCACCATCGTGCCGCCGGGCGAGCAGAACATCAACTTCGCGCTGGGCGGCGACCTGCCACCGGCGGCCCCGGTCGAGCTCGGCACCAACGGCATCGACCGCAACGCCATCGTCGCGGCCCGGTTCCGGGTCGACTGCGAGAACCTGCCGCCGAGTAACTCGCCGACCGGCGAGCAGATCTTCGTGACGGTTCGGGTCGGCGATGAACAGCGCGAGGAAGAGCTCACCTCGCCGGTCGTCGGCACGACTCCCTGGCTCACGGCATCCGCCCGAAGCGCCTGCGTGCAGCCCTCGGCGAGCGGCTCGATCCCGACGCCATTGCCGCCGCTGCCGTCGGGCTGATGGTGCCCTCGGGCAGAGGTTGAGGGTGCCCACCAAACCCCAGACCCACGCCATTAGCGTCCTGTACAGTGCGTCTAACCGCGTTCGTACGCGTACAAGTGAATACCTCATCCAGAGGGGCAGAGGGAACGGCCCGTTGAAGCCCCGGCAACCACGTGCGTACCAAGCAATGCCGCCGCCTACGCACACAGGTGCCAACTCCGGCCCACGAGACCGTCGTGGGGAAGATGAGAAGGGAAACCCGATGGTGACTTCGGCGAACTTGCGAGCCGAACAAATCCAGACTCCGCGGCGAACTTGCGAGCCGAACATCCAGGCTCCGCGGCGAACTTGCGAGCCGAACATCCAGGCGAGTCCGCGGCCCGCGCCTTGATCTGCCGCAACTGCGGCACCGAGGTGCCATTGCGCCCGCAGCATGCCTGTTACGACTGTTTCGGCCCGCTCGAGGTCCGCTACGACGCGGCCTTGTTCGCTGCCGTCACCCGTGCGGACATCGAGGCCGGGCCGACGAACATCTGGCGGTACGCTCCGCTGCTCCCGGTCGGCCAGGACCCCGACAGCCGGGTGACGCTCGACCCCGGTATGACCCCGCTGGTCCGGGCCGACGCGCTCGCCGACGCGATCGGCATGCGCGCGCCGCTATGGGTGAAGGACGACTCGGCAAACCCGACCCACTCGTTCAAAGATCGCGTGGTGTCGACGGCGTTGACCGCCGCCCGCGGCTTCGGCTTCACCCGCTTCGCCTGCGCGTCGACCGGCAACCTGGCCAACTCCGTCGCGGCGCACGCGGCCCGCGCCGGAGTGCCCTCGATGGTGTTCATCCCGTACGATCTCGAGCTCGGCAAGGTGCTGACGACCGCCGTCTACGGCGGCGACGTGGTCGCGATCGAGGGCTCGTACGACGACGTCAACCGGCTCTGCTCCGAGCTCACCGAGACGGACGAGTTCGAGAAGACCGCATTCGTCAACGTGAACCTGCGCCCGTTCTATGCCGAGGGCTCGAAGACTCTCGGGTACGAGGTCGCCGAGCAGCTCGGTTGGCGGCTACCGGCACAGGTAGTCGTGCCGATGGCAAGCGGCGAACTGCTGACCAAGGTGGACAAGGCGTTCGCCGAGCTGGCCGAGATCGGGCTGGTCTCCGCGGCGCCCTACCGCGTGTTCGGGGCGCAGTCGCGCGGCTGCAACCCGATCGCCGCGGCGCTGTGGGCGGACACCGACGAGATCGTGCCGGTCAAGCCGACCGGGATCGCGAAGTCATTGAACATCGGCGACCCGGCGGCGGGCCGTTACGCACTGGAGTCGGTCCGCCGTACGGGTGGCTGGATGGACGACGCTGCCGACGACGAGATCCGCGCGGCCATCCAACTACTCGCCGCGACGACCGGCGTCTTCGCCGAGACCGCCGGTGGTGTGACGACTGCCGTGCTAAGCAAACTCATCGCGAGTGGTCGGCTCGATCCGGATGCGGAGACTGTGCTGTTCAGCACCGGCGAAGGGCTCAAGACGCTCGACGCGATCGCAGACGAGGTTGGTCCGACTTATCAGATTCGCCCGTCTTTGCAGGCGGCGAAAGAGGCTCAGCTCATCAGCTGACAATCGCGCATTCGGAATCACGGATAGTGATTGTCTCTCGACGCCACGCGGCACTTCGAGCCATCGATGGGCCAACACAGAGTGATGGCCAGAAAGCTGCCAGTAAAACTCGGCGGTTTCGAGCCCTTGACGGGCAGGTCCGATCGGCGCAGGATGCTGCGTGCGGGAGGTAATCGCCGCGGCGCCGGCAGGGCGGCGCGCAGTCTCGACGTCAGCGATGGGGTCGACGCGATGACCCTCCCGACCAACCTCCTTCGGCCGCCTCCGGGCGGCCGAAGTGCTTGTGCGACAAGCGTGTCCGCTCGGATCGAAAAATGGGTCGCCAGCGCGAGCCAGGACCGGCAGGCTGGTCCCATGGGGGTACACATCGCGCCGGTGAACCTGGATGACGACCACGACATTCAGACGTTCCATCACATCTCCGCGGTCACCCAGGCGACCGACGTGCCCGACTTCCCGGAGCTGACCCTCCGCCAGACCATCGGTGGCCTGCGGTACCCATTTCCGGCACGAGAGCGGCACCACTTCCTGGCCCGGCTCGACGGCGACCCCGCCGGAGTCCTGGCGCTGAGCCTTCCGCTGACGGACAACACCCACGTCGTCCACGTCGACCTCGCCGTGCGGCCGGACCGACGCCGGCGCGGGATCGGGCGGGCCATGTTCGCCTTCGCGGTGGAGTTCACGCGCGCCAAGGGGCGCACCCTGCTCATGGGCGACTACGGGACGGCCCTTCCCGATGGTCCGGCCCGCGATCCGGGTCATGCGGCGTTCGCCGCGGCGATGGGCGTGTCCCCGGCGCTGCCGGAGGTACGGCGCCGCCTCGATCTGGACACAGTGGACAAAGACGCCTGGAACGAGCTCACGGCCGAGGCACAGTGCCCACGCGCGCGGGTACACGCTCGATCTCCTGGGTCGGCGCGGCGCCGGACGATGTGGTCGCCGACGTGGCCCGGCTCGAGGGTCGGATGGTGACCGATGCCCCGATGGGCGAGCTGCGATACGAGCCGGAGAAGTACGACACCGACCGGATTCGCGGCAACGAGCGGGTGCTGGAGCTACGTGGGCACCGGCACTATCACGCCGCGGTGCGGCACGACACGACCGGCCAGCTCGCCGCCTGGACCATGATCAGTTTTGACGCAGACATCACCACCCAGGCGTGGCAACAGACGACGATCGTGGACCCCGACCACCGCGGCCACCGCCTCGGCATGCTGGTGAAGCTGGAGAACCTGCACCACACGTTCGCGCATGAGCCGGAGCTGCGTTTTGTCGACACCTGGAACGCGGCCGAGAACAAGCACATGATCGCGATCAATGAGGCGATCGGATTCCGCGCCGTCGACGGCTGGGTCGACTGGCAGCACGACGTCTAATCGTTCGGATATCTACAGTGGACAGGAATGGTCGGACAATCACTTGGTTCCCGGTCGGTCCAGCTCGTCCCGATTGCCCGCCGCACCGCGGCTTCAACAGTGCATTCGGGCGTACATCAAATCGAGATGACCACGCAGCCCACTGTCCGATTTGGGCTGATGCGGTGTGCCAACCGTTGCTGTAGCGTGCGTTCTTGGTCGCCCTTCGCGCTCGCCAGTACCACGCCGGTCCTGCGGGCACCCCCGGCGGCTGGAAGGTCGCGACCGGCGACAAGGCACGGCAGAGTGAGGAAGTGCGCAGGTGGCACAGGGCACTGTCAAGTGGTTCAACAGCGAAAAGGGCTACGGCTTCATCGCCGTCGACGGCGGACAGGACGTATTCGTCCACTTCACCGCCATCGACATGGAGGGTTACAAGACGCTGGACGACGGGGCCCGCGTTGAGTTTGAGATAGCACAGGGCCAGAAA
This sequence comes from uncultured Actinomycetota bacterium, assembly GCA_963773935.1. Lineage (GTDB taxonomy): Bacteria > Actinomycetota > Actinomycetes > Mycobacteriales > Micromonosporaceae > DATBGZ01. The sequence goes on along the minus strand of CAVZCZ010000005.1, from coordinate 252,121 downwards.
GGTCCGCAGGCCGAGAAGGTCCGTCTCATCTGACTCACAACGCACGTTATCGCGTGCATTCATCACACGTTGTCTTATCTGTCGAAGGCGCCGTCCCGGGATCGGGAGGGCGCCTTCGCCGTTCCTCTCCCACTCGCCCTCTCCCGCCCGCCATTCGCCCATCCGATGCCGATTGCCCATCCGTGCCTGAAGTGACTTCGAGGACGTCGCGGGTGCCCAAGAGGCGACCTAATCGGACGTCGACCGGGCGGCGGGCCGGTCGTTGCGTGACGCGAAGCGGAGCAGGCGCGGACGGCGCGAAGGTGAACAGAGCGCGGACTGGCTTGCACTCGCCTGGGGAGAGTGCTAAACAAGGAGTTGGCACTCGCCAAGGCTGAGTGCCAGCCGCCAGGCTCTACGCGCCGGGGCGGCTTGGTCGGGGCGGGAGGGCACCGTTTGTCGTCGGCGTAAGGGTCCGGCGGCGGGCGGAGCCGGTCGTCGCGGGCTTATCCGGTCCGACCGACGAGCGGGGCACGTACGCGTGAGCTCGCTCGAAGGTGCGTACAACACTGTCCAGGAGGACAACGCCGTATGGCCAAGATTATCGCGTTCGACGAGGAGGCCCGCCGCGGACTCGAGCGGGGCATGAACATTCTCGCCGACGCCGTCAAGGTGACGCTGGGCCCACGGGGCCGCAACGTCGTCCTCGAGAAGAAGTGGGGCGCCCCCACCATCACCAACGATGGTGTGAGCATCGCCAAGGAGATCGAGCTCGAGGACCCGTACGAGAAGATCGGCGCCGAGCTGGTCAAGGAGGTCGCCAAGAAGACCGACGACGTGGCCGGCGACGGCACGACGACGGCGACCGTCCTGGCCCAGGCGCTGGTTCGCGAGGGGCTGCGCAACGTGGCCGCCGGCGCCAACCCGATGAGCCTCAAGCGGGGCATCGAGGCCGCCGTCGCCGCGGTGGCGGAGGAACTCGCGAAGATCGCCAAGGACGTCGAGACCAAGGAGCAGATCGCCTCCACCGCGTCGATCTCGGCCGGTGACACCACCGTTGGCGAGATCATCGCCGAGGCGATGGACAAGGTCGGCAAGGAAGGCGTCATCACCGTCGAGGAGAGCAACACCTTCGGCCTCGAGCTCGAGCTCACCGAGGGCATGCGCTTCGACAAGGGCCACATCTCGGCCTACTTCATCACCGACTCCGACCGCATGGAGACGGTGCTGGAGGACCCGTACATCCTCATCGTCAACAGCAAGATCGCGTCGGTGAAGGACCTGCTGCCGATCCTCGAGAAGGTCATGCAGTCGGGCAAGCCGCTCGCGATCATCGCCGAGGACGTGGAGGGTGAGGCCCTCGCGACGCTGATCGTGAACAAGATCCGCGGCACCTTCAAGTCGGTGGCCGTCAAGGCACCCGGCTTCGGTGACCGCCGCAAGGCCATGCTGCAGGACATCGCCATCCTCACCGGTGGCCAGGTCGTCAGCGAGGAGGTCGGCCTCAAGCTCGAGAACACCGGCCTCGACATGCTCGGCCGCGCCCGCAAGCTCGTCACGACCAAGGACGAGACGACCATTGTGGACGGTGCCGGTGACACGGAGCAGATCCAGGGCCGGGTGAACCAGATCCGCGCCGAGATCGAGAAGAGCGACTCCGACTACGACCGCGAGAAGCTGCAGGAGCGGCTGGCCAAGCTCGCCGGCGGCGTCGCGGTGATCAAGGTCGGCGCGGCCACCGAGGTCGAGCTCAAGGAGCGCAAGCACCGCATCGAGGACGCCGTCCGCAACGCGAAGGCGGCCGTCGAGGAGGGCATCGTGCCCGGCGGTGGCGTGGCGCTGGTCCAGGCCGGCAAGACCGCGTTCGACAAGCTGGACCTGCCCGGCGACGAGGCCACCGGCGTGAACATCGTCAAGGTGGCGCTCGACGCGCCGCTGCGGCAGATCGCCGTCAACGCCGGCCTCGAGGGCGGCGTCGTGGTCGAGAAGGTGCGCGGCCTCAAGCCGGGCCACGGCCTTGACGCCTGCGACCGGCGAGTACGTCGACCTGCATGAAGGCCGGCATCATCGACCCGGCGAAGGTGACCCGGTCGGCGCTGCAGAACGCGGCCTCGATCGCGGCGCTGTTCCTCACCACGGAGGCCGTGGTGGCGGACAAGCCGGAGAAGGACAAGGCCCCGGCCGATGCCGGGTGGCGGCGGGGACATGGACTTCTAAGTCCCAGCCAGTTCGTTCTGGAAGGCGGGCCGCGGCTGCGGCCCGCCTTTCCTGTTTCGTACGTACGGCTGCCACGCGTGATACGGCGGTACCGTTCGCGCCATGGCTGTTGATCGCATCCGAGCCCTGCTGGCGAATGCTCCCGTAGTCGACGGCCACAACGACCTGCCGTGGGAACTGCGCCAGCGCGTGCGCTACGACCTCGACGCGATCGACATCGCCCAGGACCAGTCGGAGATTGGGTTGCACACCGACATCCCACGGCTGCGGGCCGGTGGCGTGGGTGCCCAGTTCTGGTCGGTGTACGTGCCGAGCAAAGGGCTGCAGCCCGGTCACCGCGACGCTGGAGCAGATCGACGCGGTACGGACGATGGCGGCTCGCTACTCCGACGACCTCGTGCTCGCGACCACCGCGGACGACATGGAGTCTGCCCTGGCGTCGGGGCGCATCGCCTGCCTGATCGGGATGGAGGGCGGGCACTAGCATCGACTGCTCGCTCGGTGCGCTGCGGATGATGCACGCGCTCGGCGCCCGATACCTCACCCTGACCCACTTCGCGAACACGCCCTGGGCGGACAGCGCGACGGACGTGCCGGGCGTGGGTGGGCTGTCCGAGTTCGGTCGCGAGGTGGTGCGGGAGTGCAACCGGCTCGGGGTGATGGCCGACCTCTCGCACGTAGCCGACAGCACCATGCACGCGACGCTCGACGTGTCCACGGCGCCGGCCTTCTTCTCCCACTCCTCGGCGCGGGCGCTGTGTGGGCACGCCCGCAACGTTCCCGACGACGTCCTCGGCCGGGTCCGCGACAGCAACGGGATCGTCATGGTGACCTTCGTCCCCGGCTTCCTCAACGAGGACTGTCGCGAGTGGATAGACGGTCTCATTAACGGAACACCGGCGGCTGGAGGCCGAGTACGGCGACCAGTCGACGGGGTACCACGAGGGGAACAAGGCGTGGCTGTCGGCAAATCCCCGACCGCCGTGCTCGGTGGTCGACGTGGCCAATCACGTCGAGCACATTCGCGACGTCGCGGGGGTCGACCACATTGGACTCGGCGGCGACTTCGACGGCGTGGTTGCCACGCCGGACGGGCTGTCTGGCGTGGACGGCTACCCGGTCCTGCTGGAAGAGCTGGCCAACCGCGGCTGGTCGGATGTCCGACCTCGCGAAGCTCACCTGGCACAACGCGGTGCGCGTCCTGCGCGACACTGAAGCCGCGGCCCGCCTCGCCCGGGCGGAGCGAGGCCCGTCCCTCGCGGTCTTCTCCGCGCCCGGACCCGGGTGACCTTGGAAGAGAACTCGTATCCAAGATCGTGGCGATAGAATCGGCATCATGGTCGTACTGAAATCTGCCCCTGAGATCGCCACGATGCGCGAGGCGGGCCGCATCGTGGCGCGGACCCTCGCCGCCGTGGTCGCGGCCGCTACAGCCGGGGTACGCCTCGTCGACCTCGACGCGATGGCGGCCGATCTCATCGCAGACGCTGGTGCGAAGCCCTCATTCCTGGGCTATCACCCGCGCTGGGCGCCGACGCCGTACCCGGGCGTGCTGTGCCTGTCCGTCAACCAGGCCATTGTGCACGGCATTCCGGACCGGTACGCGCTCGCCGACGGTGACCTGCTCTCCATCGACTGCGGCGCCCATATCGACGGCTACCACGGCGACGCTGCGTTGACGATCGCGATCGGCGCGGTCGACGACGAGGCCGCTCGACTGGTCGACACGACAGAGCGGGCGCTCAGCGCCGCGATCGCTGCGGCGCGACCCGGATCGAAGATGGGCGACATCTCCCACGCGGTGGAGTCGGTGGCGCGCGCCGGTCGGTACGGCCTTCCGGGCGGTCTGGGCGGGCACGGCATCGGCACCGAGATGCATGAGGATCCGCACGTGCCCAACACCGGTCGCGCGGGCCGGGGGCTCACCCTTCGCGAGGGTCTGGTCATCGCCATCGAGCCGATGCTGATCGAGGGTGGCCGCGACGCCGGACGCACCCTCGACGATGGCTGGACGATCGTTACCACCGACGGCAGCCGGGCCGCGCATTTCGAGCACACGATCGCGATCACGAGCGACGGCCCGGCCGTTTTGACGGCAGTGTAGGCCCGCTACGGGTAGGTCATCCGGAGCACGTCCAGCGCCTCGTCCAGCTGTGCCTCAGAGAGCCGTCCGGCGGCGACATGGCCCCGGGCGATCACCACATCGCGGATCGTGCGCCCTTCGGCGAGGGCCTGCTTGGCGATGTTCGCCGCCTCGTCGTAGCCGAGGTACCGGTTGAGCGGGGTGACGATCGAGGGCGACCCTTCGGCGTACGCGCGGCAGATGTCGACGTCGGCGACCAGCCCGGCGACGCACCGGTCGGCGAAGATCCGGCTCACCGCGGCAAGCAGACGGATCGACTCGAGCAGGTTTCGTGCCATCACCGGCAGCATCACATTGAGTTCGAAGTCGCCCTGCGAGCCGGCGAACGCGACTGCCGTGTCATTGCCGATGACCTGAGCGCCGACCTGCCGGACCGCCTCGCACACCACTGGGTTCACCTTGCCCGGCATGATGCTCGAACCGGGTTGTAGGTCCGGGATGTGCAGCTCACGCAGGCCCGCCCGGGGACCAGAGCCCATCCAACGGATGTCGTTTGCGATCTTGTACAGGGAGACCGCGACGACCCGGAGCTGGCCGCTCGTCTCGACCAACGCGTCCCGGGCGCCTTGAGCCTCGAAGTGATTGCGAGCCTCACTCAGTGGCAGTCCAGTCAAGTGACGGAGCCGGTCGATCACCTTCGCGGCGAACTGCGGCGGGGTGTTGATCCCCGTGCCGACCGCGGTGCCACCCAGGGGCAGCTCGGCCAGGCGTGGTAGTGCCGACTGGAGACGCTCGATGCCCAGGCGTACCTGTGCCCCATACCCGTGGAACTCCTGGCCGAGCGTGACCGGAGTGGCGTCCATCAGGTGGGTACGGCCGGCCTTGACCACCGCGTCGAACTCGGTTCCCTTCGCATCCAATGTGGACATCAAATGGGCGAGCGCGGGGATGAGATCCCGGCTGACCGCCTCGGTCGCGGCCAGGTGGATCGACGAGGGGAAGACATCGTTGGACGACTGCGACGCGTTCACGTGATCGTTCGGGTGTACCGCCGCGCCCAGCTCGCGACTGGCGAGGCGAGCGATCACCTCGTTCGCGTTCATGTTGGACGAGGTGCCGGACCCGGTCTGGAAAGTGTCGAGCGGGAACTGGATGTGGTGGCGGTCATCGATGACCTCCTGGGCCGCGGTTACGATCGCCGCCGCCATCTCGGCGCTGAGCACCCCAAGCTCGGCGTTCACCGCGGCCGCCGCGGCCTTGATCGTGGCCAGCGCCCGCACGTGGGATGGTTCCAGGCTACGACCGGAGATCGGGAAGTTCTCGACCGCGCGCTGCGTCTGGGCACCCCACAGCGCGTCCGTCGGAACCCGAACATCACCCATCGAGTCGTGCTCAACGCGGTAGTCGCTCACCCGCTCATACTGCCCTGTCGAACCGCCGCCCGCCGCATCGATGCAGCGGGCCGTACCGGGACGTGGTCGCGGCGCCACCGACGGTCGTCTCAGGCAGACGCAAACAGCGGTACCGGGACCGTTCGGTCCCGGTACCGCCTGATGGAGTGGGACCGAGACTCAGCCGAGGAACGCGGCCGCGTCGACAACGTCGGCGGCCGGCGGCGCCGTGATTGTCACGCTTGCGTCAAAATCGCTGAACTCGATCTTGTTGCCCTTGGCATCGGTGAGGTCGAGCGGGTACGGCTTGCCCTGGAGAGCAATGTTGAGCTTGCCATCCGAGTCGGAGAGTGTGATCGCCGGCTGTCCGTTGACGGTCGTGATCTCACCCTTCGTCACGCTGCCCTCAGGCTCGATCAGCCCGTCTTTGGTCGGCACCAGGTCAGCCAGTGGAGACGGGAGCTTGAGGTACTTCGTCTCGATCCCGGGCGGCAGCATCGCTCCCACCTCGGGCGGCAGCAGGGCGGCCCAGACCAGAACCGGTGCCTTCACGTATGTCCCGCCGCCTGCACGGACCACGTCCAGCGCCATACCTGAGAATGGTCATCGTGCCCTTGACGTCCGAGCCGGCGAAGACGAGGTCGACAATGACGGTCGTCTCCTCCACCACCACGGGGCCTTTGACCCGGAATGACTTGGCCTCATCGAGCGCGGCCTGCGCCGCCGCGAGGATCTCGTCAGCGGACTTTGCTTCCAGGCCGAGGGCGGTCGGCGTCGGGGTCACCTGCGGTGTGGTGGTCGTGCATCCGGCGAGCAGCGCCGCCGCGGCGACGAATGGAACGAGCAGAATCCTTGCACGCATGGTGGGAACTCCAGTACGACCGTTGGTTTGGAAGGTCAGTGTTACGCCACCGCGCAAGTCCGCGCCCGCTCAGACGCCGGAGTTCGTAGATGCGTGGCCAAACCGTTAGCTACGTTGTGTCCTAGGTCACGCTGGTTGGCCGACGGGTACATCGAAGCGAGCGTGCATATCGATGGCCAGGTCGACCTTTCGACGATCGCCACGCGGATCTCGCTACCTCGCGCCTTCGGTGCTGGTGGTCCACCGGGCGGCGGATGTAGTGACCACGAAGGCGTCGCCCACCAGCGTGGTCAGCCCGTGCGTATCGCGACGCGAGCTGGTGCCGACCCAGACCTCAACGTCGCCCGGTTCCACCACGCGCGTGAACGAGCGATCGGAGAATGCCAGGCGTGTGGTCGGGACGGTCAACTCGACCGTTACCGACTCGCCGGGCTCGAGATGAACGCGGTGGTAACCGAGCAGCGCGGCGACCGGCCGCGTCACTGACCCGACGAGGTCCCGACCGTAGAGCTGCACGACGTCATCGCCGGCAACCGGTCCCGTGTTGGTCGCACGCACCGAGACGGTCAGCGCGCCGTCGGTGGGCACGACCTGCGAAGCCGCCAGGTCCGTGTGCTCAAAAGTCGTGTAGGACAGGCCGTGGCCGAATGGGGCCGCCGGCGTGGTCGACAGGTTGCTGACCTCATCTCCCTCACCGAGGGTGGGGTGCAGGTAGGAGTAGGGCTGGGCGCCGGCGGATCGGGGCAGGCTCACCGGCAGCTTGCCGGACGGGTTGACCCGTCCGGACAGGACACCCGCGATCGCTCCGGAACCCTCTTCGCCTGGAAAGAACGCCTGCACGACCGCCGCACACTGTCCCATGGCCCAGTCGATCGCGTACGGCCGACCGGTGACGAGGACAAGCACAACGGGCGTTCCGGACGAGAGCACCGCCTCGATCAGCTCGCGCTGGACGCCAGGCAGCTCGAGGTCGTCCCGGTCGCAACCCTCGCCGACGGTTCCGCGGCCGAACATACCGGCGTGGTCGCCCATCACGAGCACGGCTATGTCCGCATCCGCCGCGGCGGCCAGCGCCGCGCCGAAGCCGGACCGGTCGTCGTCATCCACACCACAGCCGGGCGCCGTCGCGACGGAACCGAAGCCGAACTCAGCACGGATCGCATCCAACACGGTCGGCACATCGATGCCGTTTTCCACGCAGGGTGATGTGGCAGCACGTGGTTGACGAACGAGTAGCACCCGAAGAGGGCTCCGGGCCGGTCGGCGTTCGGGCCGATGACCGCGATCCGCCGTCCCGGCGGCATCGCCCGGGCGCTCGGCCTGGCGGTGCCCGATGACCTTTCCGTCATCGGGTTCGACAACGTACCCGAGTCCGCGCTCGCCTCGCCGCCGCTCACGACGATCAGTCAACCGCTGCAGCGGATGGGGGCCGAGGCCCTGTTGCTCCTCGTCGACCTCATTGCAGGAGTTGAGCGGGACATCCACATCCGGCTGCCCACCGAGCTCGTCGAGCGCGCTTCCTGCAAGGCGATCTGACGCCGGCGCACGAAATCACGAACCTGCCGAGCGCGCCCGCGCCGGCCGATCGTCGACGGCTATCTGCGCCCGACCGTAAGCACCGGCTTGCTGGACTCGGCGTAGAAGTCGTTGCCCTTGTCGTCGACGATGATGAATGCGGGGAAGTCCTCGACCTCGATCCGCCACACTGCCTCCATGCCGAGCTCGGGGTACTCCAACACCTCCACGTGGCGGATGCAGTCCTGCGCCAGACGCGCCGCCGGTCCGCCGATCGACCCGAGGTAGAACCCTCCGTAGGACTTGCATGCCTCGGTCACCTGCTTGGACCGGTTGCCCTTGGCCAACATGACGAACGACCCGCCCGCGGCCTGGAACTTGTCCACATAGGAATCCATCCGGCCAGCAGTGGTCGGGCCGAACGAGCCGGATGCGTAACCCTCCGGTGTCTTCGCCGGACCGGCGTAGTAGACGGCGTGATCGCGCAGGTAGTCAGGCATCGGCGCACCGGCGTCGAGCTGCTCGGCGATCTTCGCATGGGCGATGTCCCGGGCTACCACCAGCGGACCGCTGAGCGACAGCCGGGTCTTGACCGGATACCGGGACAGTTCGGCCCGGATCTCCGCCATGGGTCGGTTCAGGTCGACCCGGACCACGTCGTCGGCGAGCTGCTCCGAATGCACCTCCGGCAGGAACCGGGCCGGGTCGGTCTCCAGCCGTTCGAGGAACACACCGTCAGGCGTGATCTTCGCCAGCGCCTGGCGATCGGCGGAGCAGGAGACCGCGATCGCGACGGGGCACGACGCGCCGTGGCGCGGCAGCCGTACCACCCGCACATCGTGGCAGAAATACCGCCCGCCAAACTGGGCCCCAATGCCGAACTGGCGGGTCAGCTCGAGCACCTCGGCCTCAAGCTCGAGGTCGCGGAACCCGTGCGCAAGCATCGATCCGGAGGTGGGCAGCGCGTCGAGGTATTTGGCCGAGGCGTACTTGGCGGTCTTCAGCGCGTGCTCGGCCGAGGTGCCGCCGATGACGATCGCCAAGTGGTACGGCGGGCAAGCGGCGGTGCCGATCAGGCGCAGCTTCTCCTCCAGGAACTGCATCATCCGCGTCGGGTTCAGCAGCGCTTTGGTCTCCTGGTAGAGGTAGGACTTGTTGGCCGAGCCGCCGCCCTTGGCCATGAAGAGGAACTTGTACGTGTCCGGGTGGCCGTCCGGGTCGTCGGCGTAGATCTCGACCTGAGCCGGCAGGTTCGTGCCCGTGTTGCGTTCGTCCCACATGGACAGTGGGGCGAGCTGCGAGTAGCGCAGGTTCAACCGGGTGTAGGCGTCGTAGACCCCGCGCGCGATCGCGGCCTCGTCGGCACCGTCGGTGAGCACGTGCCGGCCGCGCTTGCCCATGACGATCGCGGTGCCCGTGTCCTGGCACATCGGCAGCACGCCGCCAGCGGCGATGTTGGCATTGCGCAGCAGATCTATCGCAACGAACCGGTCATTCGGCGATGCCTGCGGATCGTCGATGATCGCCCGAAGCTGGGTCAGATGTGCCGGCCGGAGGAAGTGCGCGATGTCGTGCATCGCCTCGTCCGTGAGGCCGCGCAGTACGTCTGGCTCGACGGTCAGGAAGCTACGCCCGCCCGGACCCGCGACGGTGTCGATGCCGTCGGTGGTCAGCAGTCGGTACTCGGTCGTGTCCGGACCGATCGGCAACAGTGTCGAGAACGTGAAGTCAGGCGTACCCATGCGCCAAGTCTAGGAGGCCGGCTCGTCACTTCGGCACCTCGTGGTAGCCGACGTAACGCGCGGTCGAGATGAGAATGGCGTCCGCGCCGACACCCACAACGTCTGCCTTGGACTTCAGCTCCAGTTTCACCGACATCGTGCTGGCGCCCCTGCGCAGCACGAGGATCTTGCTGGCAGCGGCGTCCTTGATGATCACAAAGGATTCGGTGATTGCCGCCTTGGCGTTGAATCCGACCTGCGCCGCCCAGAGCAGTCGACCACCGGGGCTGGCGGCATCGATCACCTTCAGATGCGTCCCATCCGCGGCCAGGATCACAGCCAGCAGCCCGTCGGTCGCGAGCACCTTCTCGCCCGGGACGCCGGTCCACGTGCGCGCGGCCTTGTCGGCCTCGACCAGCATCGGTTTCGCGTCGCTGCCGGTGACCACGAGTCGCGCGCCGGCACCTAGTGGATCAAGTCGCTGATCGCAACCGGCACCCCGGGCGGTGTCCAGGTCGAAGCCTGGCTCCGCCCACTCCGATTCGCCCGACTCGACGTCGAAAGCCTCGACTCTGAAGTGGCAACCGGCATCCGCGCGTTCGGCATGGACAAATAGCAGGCGGCCGCCGATGAACGAGACCCGAGTTTCCCGGTCTGGTGCCTCGACCTCACGGACCCGCGGCGGCATGGCCCGATCCGTGTCATCGCGGTGCCTGGTTTCCACGATGTAGACACGGCCCTCGATGGTGAACACGAGGTGTGTCGGGATCGTGGACGGGGCGCCGAGGGCCGCCTTGGCGAACCACTCGGCCGGGTTTCGTACGCCGGCCGACATGCGGGTTCGGACCTCGGATCGTCTTCGCCAGTCCGGGTAGCGGTGCCGTCCAGTCGATGTCTCCGGTGAGGTGATCGCGACGGCGCAATTGGCAGAGGCTCGGGTCGGGGCACTTCAGGTCCACGATGGCGCCGGCGTAGATCCACACGGCGATCGCGTCGGGTTCTCGCCATGTGACAATCCCCGAGCTTGGATCGATCACCGAATAACCGAGGTCGGGATCCCGGTTCGTGCCGAGCTCTGCAGCTTTCTGCCGCGCAACGACGACATCTCCTGCGGGAAATGCCCAATATGCCGGCCATTCCCATTCTTTGGTCTTGTCCGACGTGCGGTACGCCTCGACGAATCCACGGCTGGCAACGACCACTCGACCGGCCGTTACCGCGGTCACGTCAGGTGCGCCATCGACCTGCTCTGTCCACTTAGGTTCCGGCACGGACAGCCGGGTCAACTTGTGACAGGAAGTCCCCGATCGTGGGCCGCGGATCCCACACGTTGGTGACGATAAGGAGGGTGATGGTCAGGGCAGAGGTCATGATGACCAGCAGCACGCGGCAGTACTTGCACTTGCCCAGGCGCCCCGCCACGCGATCACGGTAGTGGCGCGGCCCGCACATCGTGGCCATGTCCCGATGTGCCCGTGTCAATGCCTTCTACGTGGTTCGAGCGTGTTTGTCAGTCACGCATCGTGCTGCACCCATGCGGCACTATTACTGCGTGACGACGCCACCCTCCCCGGGTACGGACCCGAACGCCGAGCCGCAGAGCACTCCGCCAGTGCCGGCACAGCCACAGGCGGCCCCACCGGGGTACCCGCCGTCTCCCGTGCCGCCACAGTCCTACCCTCCGCCGCCCGGATACCCGCCGCCCGGATACCCGCCGCCCGCCTACCCGCCATACCAGCCGCCGCCGGGTTACCAACTGCCCCCGGGTTACCAGCCACCGCCCGGCTACCAGCCACCGCCCGGCTTGCACTACCTGCCCCCACCCACGAGTCCGGGCGGGTTGCCGCTCGCGGACTTCGGCCAGCGCCTGCTCGCCCGGATCATCGACGGCGCGATTCTCGGCGCCTTTGCGTCCGTGATCCTGGTCCCGCTCTACATCTACCTCGTGTTCGTCGTGATCCAACCGTCGGTGACCGTGAACGGAGAGCTCGTCGAACCGGGGGTCGAAATCTTCTTGCCACTGCTGGGCTTCATCGCCTTCGTGTTCGTCTTCTCGCTCGTCCTCGCCTACGTCTACGAGGTCGAGATGATGTTCCGCAGCGGGCAGACCTTCGGAAAGCGGATCATGAAAATCCAGATCATCCCGGTAGACCCGGCGCAGACCCTGACCCGAGGGGACGCGGCCCGCCGGTTCCTCGTCCAGCAAGGCGCGCAGCTGGTGCCGGGGCTGAACTGGGTGGACGGGCTGTACCAGCTCTGGGACAAGCCGTACCGGCAGTGCCTCCACGACAAGTTCGCCAAAACGCTCGTCATTAAGCTCGGGGCGTGAACGCGATCGCGCCAGGCTGGTACAAGGATCCCGCTGACCCCGCTACCCAGCGGTGGTGGGACGGCGAGGGTTGGATCGGTGAGGCGATCCCGGCCGACGCGACCCCACCGGCCGGACCGCCGCCGGTGACGACGCCACCCGCGGCGAGTGTGGCCACCACCACGCCTTCCGGTACGGGCGCGCCAGCGCCAAAGGCGAACCAGCGGCCGTGGCCGGCCGCACCGGCGCCCGGGTCCAGCACTCCGCCGCCCACGACCGGCCGCCCCGCTGGCACGGGCGGAGTCGAGCCGGTCGGGTGGGCAACAACCCGGCCCACCCGGGCCGTGGCCGCCTGGGGCACCCAACTCGTGGCCGGCGGGATATCCGTTTCCGATGCCGGCGCCCCGTCCACACGGCCTGATGCTCGCCGGCGCGGGGTCCCGCTTGGCAGCCCGGCTGGTGGACATCCTCGCCGTGCTGGTCCTGTCCGTGATCGCCAATGCGTGGTTCGCGCTCGAGTTCTGGCGCGACTTCCGGCCGTTCTTCTCGGACTATCTGCGCTGGGCGGAGGGCAACGCCAATCCGTTCGCCCTCGAAGGTGCGCCGACCCCGCCCGAGTCCATCAGCACGCTGCTGCTGCTGATGTGCGTCGTGATCACGGCAGTGTGGTTCGCGTACGAGGTTCCGGCCAGCGCCAACTCCGGGCAGACGCTGGGTAAGCGGCTGCTTGGGATCAAGGTGGTCCGGGTGGACTCCGACGGCCGGCTCGGGTTCGGCCGGTCGCTGCGCCGGTGGAGCCGGCTCGGCCTGCCGACCCTGTTCTGGCCTCTGTGCTGCGGACTTACCGCGCTGTTCCAGGTGGTCGACTGCCTGTTTGTCGCCATCGACCGCCCGCTGCACCAGGCTCTGCATGACAAGGGCGCCCGCACCGTCGTGGTCCAGGTCCCCCGGCCCGGGCGGCCGGAGACCGAGCCCACGCCCGCCACGCCGTACGAGTCCGCCGCCGGAGGCCGCCATGTTGACCCGCGATGACCTCGAGAAGCTCCCCGAGTACGTGCCCGGACGGTCGGTGCCCGGCGCGATCAAGCTCGCCTCTAACGAGGTCCCGTACGGTCCCCTGCCCGGCGTACCCGAAGCGATCGCCGAAGCCGCGGCGATGTCGCACCGCTACCCCGACATGGCCGTCGTGGCGCTGCGAGAGCGACTCGCCGAGCGACTCGGCGTCGCGCCGGACCGGGTTGCGACCGGTTGCGGCTCGGTCGGGCTGACCGAGCACCTCGCCACCGTGTCATGCCACGACGGGGACGAGATCATATTCGCGTGGCGGTCGTTCGAGGCGTACCCGATCATCGCGGCGACGGCCGGGGCGGCGGCGATACGGGTGCCGAACACCGCCGAGCACGGCCACGACCTCGCCGCCATGGCCGCCGCGGTGACCGACCGGACGCGGCTGATCATGATCTGCAATCCGAACAACCCGACCGGGACCTTCCTGCGCGAAGCGGAGCTGACCGCGTTCCTCGATGCGGTACCGAGCGAGCGTGCTCGTTGTTCTCGATGAGGCATACCGCGAGTTCGTCACCGACCCCGGCGTGCCCGACGGCCTGGACACCTTTGGCGACCGCCCGAACGTCGTGGTGCTGCGGACGATGTCCAAGGCCTGGGGCCTGGCCGGCCTACGGATCGGCTACCTGGTGGCCCAGCCTCTGGTGGCGGCAGCGGTCCGCAAGGTGATCACACCGTTCTCCACCTCCGGGCTGGCCCAGGCCGCCGCGCTCGCTGCCCTGGATGCGGACGCGGAAATGCGTCGCCGGGCGGCGCTGGTGGTGGCCGAACGCGAGCGGGTGGAGGCGGCCGTACGGGCGTGGCTGCCCGAGGTGCCGCCGACGCAGGCCAACTTCGTCTGGCTGCCATTGCGGGACCGGGCGACGGACTTCGCCGCGGCCTGCGAGGCGGCTGGCGTGATCGTGCGCGCGTTCGCCGGCGACGGCGTCCGGGTCACCATCGGCACGCCTGACGAGAACGACACCTTCCTCAACGCCGCCGAAAAGTATCTTAGCTGGCGGCGTTCGCCCCCGCCGCTCGGCCACCCGAACCCGGGCCGGCGTCGCCTGGACTAAGGAGTCGAGCGACCGAGGAACGAGGAAGCGAGCGACGAGGGAAGGCGGCGCCTCCTAAGGCCCGGGTTCACGCGCGAGCGGAGCGAGCGCCAGGTAAGGCCCGGGTTCACGCGCGAGCGGAGCGAGCGCCAGCTACACCGCGTTGCAGGCGGCGAACTTGCCGGGCCAGACCGGGAGCTTGGTCGGGGTGTACAGCTCCACCAGGGCAACCGGCCGGGGGCCGTAGTAGTACTCCTGATCTTCGGCGCGTACGGACGCGGCCTTGTTCACCCGTTCCAGTGCCAGGTAGGTGCCGCTGCCGGTGGGGTAGATGTGGCCGAGTTTCCAGTCCTGGTTCGGCTCCGACGAGGCACAACCGACCGCGACCAGGTGCCCGGTCGCGGGGCTGAGCTCGAGTACGGTCCGCTCCTCGGTCAGCAGGTACACCCCGGCCGAGTCCGCCGCGATGAGTTGCGCCCGGCCCTGCCAGCTCCACAATGGAGTTTCGTCGGTGAGCCGGCGAGCGGCCACACCTATGCCGGTCTGGTAAATGACCCGCTCACCGGCAAGCTGCGCGTTCTTCTCCAGCGACGGCACCTTGGTGAGAGTCGCGTCGCCAAGCAGCCAGGTCTGGAACTTCACCACGACCAGTCGGCACTCCGTGCGATTGCAGCTCACACAGCGCCGGGGCCGGCGCGATCGCCGGGTTCGGCGAGGTCCAGTGCCCGCGCTCGCCGCCGGTCACCACGTCGACGAAGCGGATGGTCGTGGTGCCGCAGTCGGGCACCACGATCATCCCCGCGCCGGTCCACGACGCAGGTTCGCACCCAGCGGCCAGGTCTCGGCGCCACAGTCCCTGCCCGGTGCCGGCGTCGAACGCCCGCATCTCCTCCGGGCCGGTGACCAGGATCACGGTGCGGTCGGCCGCTTGAGCGGTGAGCAACGATCGCGGTGCGTAGACGACGGCGGCACCGGTGCGGCGACCGTCGTACTCCCGGGACGGGGTGATCGCCGCCAGGTCGCGCCAGGCGATCACGCCACGTCGGGCGTCGATCGCGATGATCTCTCCGTCGGACCACTGGGTAACCACCATCGGGCCGGAGGCCGACTCGGCTGTGACAACACCGACCACCTGGGCCGGCCAGCGGCGAAACGCCCAGTACGGAGTTGACTCGTACCGCACGCCCACCGGGGCGTCAGACCACACCCGCCACTTCTCCGCGTAGACCCGCAGCCGACCCTCGACCACCAACGGCGCAGCGCGAAGTTCGCTGAATGGCCGCTCGTCGGTGATGACCTGGACGTCCGGATACGGCACGTTCGGCTGGGTCAGCATCTCGTGCGGCGCGAACACGCGATACGCGATGATCCCGCTGCCCGCCAGCAATGCCAGGACGCCGAGCCCAACCGCGAGCCACCGCCGCCACCGCACGCGTGCCATCCACGAACCTCCCGGCAGGCAGCGTACCCGCAACAATTGGACGTCAGGCCGCCGCCGGTCCAGCCCGCATCCGGGTCAGGCAGCCCACGGTGAGCGCGCCCAACTCGTCGCGCACGGCACCCTCCACCGTACGGGCCGCGAAACCGCCGACGACGAACGCGAGCACGCGGTCGGCGAGACCGTGCGGACGAGTCTCCTCCACGCGCGCGGTAACGAATGTAGATCCGCGTTGCGACCCGAGCTCGATCGGCGTGAACTCGTACCACAGCAGGTTGGTGGAGGAGTCCGTGGCCAATGCGACGGTGCACCGACGCTCCGGCTCCGCCACAGTCAGCACCAGGTCCTCGACTACCGTCGCGATCGACCGGCCATTGCGGACCCGCCGGGTCTCGCGCCACCGGACGCGGCCTGCCGTGGTGCCCAGCACCTCAACACCGTCCACTTCGGACAGCCATCGCACGCGACCGGGGATATCGGTGAAGACCTCCCACACCACGCCCACCGGCGCGTCGATCACCTCTGTCACTACCATCACAGACCGGCCCCCAGCGCCACGGCTTCCGTCTCGTTCTGTCTCGACGGTAGCTCAGCGGGCGGGGTTACCTCGTCGGATTATCAGAGGGCGCGGTGTCGGGTCCGAGCAGTCCGAACGCCCTGAGATCCGGCAACAGATCCCCTGGCAGGCACGAGCTGAACCCCGTCCACAATGGTCTGCTCAGACCCCGACCCGCGCGGACCAGCTCCACCAACGGAACGGGATCCGTCGCGGCCAACAGGTCGGCCACGGCGCCCAAGGACGCGCCGGTCGCGGCGGTCAGACAGGCTGCGAGCACGTTGAGGACCCCGTGATGGGTGAAGCCGGTCTCCGGGTCGTTGTGCCTGACAGCTCGCTGCAGCCCGGCGCTGAGCTTGAACCGGAGGTTTCGGTCTCGGCAGGCACAGATGACGCCCGCGAGCGCCACCGGCGTCGGGAACAGCTCGGCTGCCAGTCCGCCGATGCGGAACTTCGCCGCCGGCGCGCCAGCACGAGCCGCGTCCGCGTCCGCCATGACGTCGAGGGCATCGGTCAGACCCCAGGTGAGCGGGATCTCGGCAAACACCTGCACATCGGGGAACCCCTGGCCGACCGTCAACAACCGATGTAGCCCTGGCCGAGGGTCCTCGCCCCGCTTGGCGACCGCAGCCTCGACCCGCTGGACCGACGTTCCCGCCCGCCGCAGGTCGGCCACCGCCACGGCCAAACCGTCCAGACCGGAGTCTGCGACGAGCGCGAACTCGACACCGTCACGATCCCGGATCCGGCTCAGCTCGCTGACGGCGGAGGCCGGCACGAGCAGGGGGCCAAGCAAGTCGCCGTACCAGGCCTGACGATGGCGCCGGTGCGCTTCGATCGCCTCCGCAAGCGTGGCACCGCCGGCCGGGCTGGCCGCGGCATCGTCCACCAGGCCCGCGAGCAGCGCCGGAGTGGACACGGTCCTTGACGATAGCCGACCCCAGGTCATTCCTGCTCGCGGCCGGCCGGAGCTGTACCCACTGACCACAGTGGATGAAGTGGGGTCGATCCACGTGCGGCCGGCGCGCCCCCGCCCGATGAGGGACGATCGCATCGTGGACAACCCGCTGACCGTCCTGCCCATCGAGGCCCTGCGCGCCCGACACAGTGTCAAGTGGCGCCAGTTCGACCCAGATGTACTCCCGCTGTTCGTGGCCGAAATGGACACCCCGCTCGCGCCGCCGATTGCCGAGGCAGCTGACCTCGGCAATGGCCCGCGGTGACACCGGCTATGCGCATCCGGGCCGCTTGCGGGAAGCATTCGCAGGCTTCGCGCAGCGCCACTTCGGCTGGTCGCCGGACCCAGGTCAGATGGTCGTGGTCCCCGACGCACTGCGAGGCATCAGCGAGGTGCTCAAGCTGGTCAGCTCCCCTGGTGCCGGTGTGGTCGTCAACACCCCGGTGTACGCCCCGTTCTTCGTCATGATTCCCACCGCGGGACGCCGGGTGGTCGAGTCGCCCCTGCATCGTGAGCGCACTGGTGAGTACCGGTACGACCTCGAGGCACTGGATCGCGACCTGGCCGCCGACGGGGTCGAGGTGTTGCTGTTGTGCAACCCACACAATCCGACCGGCGTGGTGCTCTCGCCGGCCGAGTTGGCCGCCATTGCCGAGTTGGCGCGGCGGCACCGGGTGCGGCTGCTCGTCGACGAGATTCACGCGCCCTTGACCTATCCCGGCCATCCGCACACGGCGTTCGCGACTGTGGCGGGCGACGCCGCGGCCGAGTCGATCATCTTCGCTTCCGCCTCGAAAGCCTTCAACCTGCCCGGCCTCAAGGCGTCCCTGGTTGTCGCGGGTGGCGACCCGGCCTGGGCCCGGCTGGCCGAGATGCCGATCGAGGTCACGTTCGGCACCGGCCTACCGGGCGTGATCGCCGGTGAAGTCGCGTTCTCGGCCTGCGACGACTGGCTCGCCGCGCTGATGCAGGGCCTGGACCTCAATCGCCGCCTGCTCGCGGACCTGCTCGCCGAGCGGTTGCCCGGCGTCGGCTTCATCCCGCCCCAGGCCACGTACCTCGCCTGGCTTGATCTGCGCGCGCTGCACCTCGGCGACGATCCGGCCGAGCCGCTGTTGGAGCGGGGACGGGTGGCTCTCTCGAGCGGGCCGACCTTCGGGACGCAAGGCAGCGGCTACGCCCGGCTCAACTTCGCGACCTCGCCGACCATCCTGACCGAAGCCGTACGGCGGATGATTGCCACGCTCGACTCACACCGCCCCGATGATCCGGAGTGACGTTGTCCTCAGATCAGCGCGTCGTCAGGAGCGCGACCGCGATGGCGGCCAGGCCCTCGCCTCGGCCGGTAAGGCCAAGTCCGTCGGTGGTGGTGCCGGCCACTGTGACGGGCGCGCCCACGGCCTCCGACAGCACGGCCTGCGCCTCGGCTCGACGGGTACCGATCTTCGGAGCGACCCCGATGACCTGGATCGAAACGTTGCCGATCTCGAACCCGGCGGCGCGCGCCCGACTGGCCGCCTCCGCGAGCAGCGCCACACCGGCGGCTCCGGCCCACTCCGGGCGCTCGGTGCCGAAGTTCGACCCGAGATCGCCCAAGCCGGCCGCGGAGAGTAGCGCGTCGCAGGCAGCGTGGGCGGCCACGTCACCATCGGAGTGACCGGCCAGCCCGCGCTCGTCCGGCCATAGCACTCCGGCAACCCAGCATGGCCGGTCGTCAGCGAAGGCGTGCACATCCGTGCCGACGCCAATCCGCGGAACGATCACGACCCGAGGGTAGCCGCGCCGAGGCCCGTGCCATGGAGCAGGAGCTCTGCCGCGGCCAGATCCGCCGGCCGGGTGATCTTCATGGCGGCGTCCTCGCCGGAGACACAAAAGACCGGTACGCCGATCCTTTCGGCCAGGCCGGCATCGTCGCTGAGGTGATCGCTGACCTCCCGGTGGGCCCGCTCGAGCACCCACCGTTGGAACCCTTGCGGGGTCTGCACCGCCCGCAGTGCCGCCCGATCCGGCGTGGCGGCTACGTATCCGGCCGCGTCGACCTGCTTGATTGTGTCGACGACCGGGAGCACCGGGATTACCGCGTCGTGGCCGTCCCGGACTGCGCCGGCGACGCGTTCCACGAGCTCTGGCGGAGCGAATGCCCGAGCCGCGTCGTGCACCAGCACGATCCGGTAGCTGTCCGGAGTCGCCATCAGCGCGGCGGCAACCGAGTCCTGTCGCGTCGCTCCGCCGTCGACAACGACCAGATCCACGGTCGCCGGGGTCTCAGACGTGAGCGCAGTCCGTACCGCCGTTGCCATTCCCGGCGGCGCGGCCACCACGACGCAGCCGACGCTGGGCGCTTGTCCGACCCGGCGAACCGTATGGACGAGCAACGAAGCCCCACCCAACTCCCGCAGCGCCTTGGGCGCACCAGGGCCGAGTCGGCTCCCCAAACCAGCCGCCGGAACAAGGACCGCGACGTCACCACGCACCGGATGCTGCGCGGTCACGTCGCGGTCCTTAACCCAACCCCCGAAGGGTCAGGCCTCGCCGAGCACCTTGTCGAGCAGGCTCTCGGCCTCGTCCTTGGTGCTCTTCTCGGCCAGGGCCACCTCGCCGACGAGAATGTCCCGAGCCTTTGCAAGCATGCGCTTCTCGCCAGCAGAGAGGCCCCGCTCCCGCTCCCGGCGCCAGAGGTCACGAACGACCTCCGCCACCTTGAGTGGGTTACCGGAGGCAAGCTTCTCCAGGTTGGCCTTGTAACGCCGCGACCAGTTGGTCGGCTCCTCGGTGTGCGGGGCGCGCAGGACATCGAAGACCTTTGTCAGGCCCTCCTCGCCAACGACTTCCCGAACGCCAACGATTTCGGCATTCTCAGCGGGCACCCGCACCGTCAAGTCACCCTGCGCAACACGAAGCACCAAATACTGCTTCGGCTCGCCCTTGATGACCCGAGTCTCGATTGCCTCGATGAGTGCGGCCCCGTGGTGGGGGTAGACAACGGTTTCGCCGACACTGAAAACCATAGGTTCGAAACCCCTTTCGCTGTGTCTAGAGTAACACGCCGCACGACCCCCGTCCTGCCGGGCCGGTCGCCGTATGCGCAGGTCAGAGCGGGTGTGGGCCGAATCGCCCGGACATGAGATGAGTGATTCATAGTCGTGATGGCAGAAGAACGGCAGATCCGTGCCATGTCGATCATGCTTTCGTATATTTCGTGTGATCCGGACTTGTCGGATGCGACCCGACTAGGACTCGTCTGGGCATCGGTATGGCGCCGGCCACAACGATGCGCGACAGTGGAGGGAGACGGTGGCACGGGACACCTGGTGACGGACGGCACCGAGGGCTCGTGAGCAGCCCGGGTGGGCGATCAGCGCCGGTGCGGGCGAGCGGTAGCGGTGTGGTCAGTGCCAGAGACGGCGAGACGGGAGTCGCCGAGGTTCACGGTACATAGCAAGGGGAGGCGCAGGTCATGGGCGATCTCCGACCCAACAACGGCGGCGGCACGCCGCCTGAGGATGGCGGCGGCGCGCACTCAGGCGATCTGCCCGACTTTCCGCCTGAATGGGGCACTATTGTCATCCCGGACGACGCCGCCGAGCTCGATGACGAGGCGAGCGAGCTACGCCGGGAGCTGCGCCGCGTATCGCGTCGAAGCCGGCTTCGCAGCGCGTTCGGGCTGGCACCACCTGGCGAGGACGCGCCGTCGCTCGGCGTGCCTGTCGTGATCATGGCCGTCGCGGTGATTACCACCCTGCTCAGTCTGTTCGTGGTCACCTGGGACCATCGCCGCTCGGCGACCGCTCCGGTCGGCCCCGGCACGGCCTCCGCCACGGCCGTCCCCCTCATGAGCGTCACGCTCGCCGACGCGGCGGGCGCCCGGGTTCAGCTCGGTGACGTCCTCCCGGCGGTGCTGCTGCTCGTGCAGGGCTGCGACTGTCCAGAGCTCATCGAAGCGATCGCCGCCGCGGCACCGGCTCCGATCACGGTCATCCCAGTGGATCGCACCGCGCCCTGCGCGGTTGGTGCCGCGCCGAACGTCCGCTGCCTGGCCGACCCGGATGGTGCCTTGACCTCCCGCTACGCGACGTCCGACCCCCCGGGTCGAGGCCCACCGGACGGGTCCGGGTCTGCATCAACGAGTCCAACGCCGGCCATGACCGCTGTTCTTGTGGACGCCACTGGCAACGCCGCGGCACCCACCACCGTCGATTCCGTCGATGACCTGAGCGCGAACATGGCCAAGCTTGCCGGGGGCTGACCGGCTACGGGAGCAGTAGCGCGGCGTAGAGGGTGAGGCCGGGGCCGAACGCCATGGCCACGGTCGGGCCGTCGAGTCCGGGCGCCCGATGCGAGAGCTGGTCGAGGATCATCAACACCGTGGGCGACGAGCAGTTGCCATGGTCGGCCAGCGTCTTACGGGACGGGGCCAGGTCAGCGGCGTCCAGTCCGAGCTGCTGCTCGACCACATCGAGGATGCGGGGGCCACCGGGGTGCACTGCCCAACTCGCGACATCGCCGACGGCCAATCCGTGCCGATCGAGCATGCCAGTGACCAGCGGCGCCACGTGACGCGACAGCACATCGGGCACCCGCGGCGAGAGACCCATCCGGAAACCGAGGTCGGTCACGTGCCAGGTCATGTGGTCCGCCGTCGTGGTGTCGGTCAACGCGGCCACCTCCGCCACACGGTGCCCGGTGCCACCCCGCACCAGCACGACCGCCGCGGCCGCATCTGAGAACAATGCGTGGGCGACCACTTGTTGAGGGTCCACAGTGGGCGGTTGGACGTGCAGGCTCGGCAGCTCGACGCAGAGCAGCACTGCCGGCCGCCCGTGCAGCTCGACGTAGTCGGCCGCGACACCGAGTCCGGGCATAGCGGCATAGCAGCCCATGTGTCCCACAAAGACCCGACGCGCATCAGAAGGCAGGCCGAGGTCACGGGCCAGCAGAATGTCCAGCCCCGGCGTCACGTAGCCGGTACATGAACAGACCACAAGCAGACCGACCGCGCTCGCGGGCACGCCTGCCTGTCCTAACGCGGCCGACATGGCGTCCTTGCCCATCGGCAGCGCTTCGACCAGATAGCGCTCCATCCGGGCCCCGGTGCTCCATTGCGAGGGGTTCTCGAGCATGGGATTGACCACGCCGTGCCGGGTCAGGACACCGGAGTTTTCGAATACCCGCTTCGCCAACCCGCGCGCAACGCTGGAATAATGATCGGCAAAGAAGCCCTGCCACAGCTCCTCCTGCGAGGTGAATGGCGGATGGGCCACACCGATCCCGGCGATCGCCGCTGTCCTCGAACGCTGGGTGTCGGTTGACCGGTGCCTGGTCACCATCTCGGTGCCGGACCGTCCGCGTCTGGGTCGCCGCCGAGGGCCGCGACGCCCAACCAATCGGCGCACACATCAGAGGTCGCGGGCTGCAACGAACCGCAGCGGGCATCGCGAAAGAGTCGCTCGAGCGGGTGACCTCGACGGGTCGCCGAGGTCCCGGCGGCCTCGAGCATGGATTCCGCCACCGCCATCGCGGTCGTGCCCGCTAGGAACTTGGCCCGCCATACCCAGCGGTTGGTCTCGGTGTCTCCCGGCGCCGCCACGACGCGGCGAGCTGCCTCCTCCGCCACCAGCCGGGCCGCGGCCACCGCCGCATCGGCGCGCCCGATGCGGGCCCGCACGTTCGCGAGGCCGGCGATGCCACGCGCCTGGCAATGTGTCACGCATTCGTCCACACAGGACTGAGCGACACCGACGTACACAGCGGCATAGCTCGCCACCATCCAGTGCGGCATGACCTGGGCGACCAGGAGCGCCAGACCCTCCGCACCGCCCAGCAGGGTCGGTGCTGGAACCACCACGTCCAGATGCACGTCGTGCGAACTCGTCGCACGCATGCCCAGCGAGTCCCAGGTCTCCTCGACAACCAGGCCCGGGGTGTCCGCCGGCACCAGGAACTGAGAAACCACTGTGTCGTCCGCGGACGCACGGGCCGCGACGAGATAAGCGTCGGCATGGCCGGCACCGGACACAAAGGACTTGGAGCCTTTGATGTGGAAGCCTCCATCGACCGGCTCGTACCGCGTTGACAACTGCGACAGTCGCGACCCGACGCCGCGTTCGCTCATCGCCACCGCGTAGAAGGAGCCAGCGGCCGCGTCAGCGAGGATGCGGTCGCGTGAGGCGAAGAACTCGTCGGGTACGCCCATCGCCCGTGCGAGCTCGTCCGGGATCCCGGCCAGCGCGCCGGTAACCGAGGCGTGCATGTTGAACACCAGCGCGGTCGCGCCGTTGCCCCGAGCCAGCTCGAAGGCGACCCGGGCGTAGTCGGCATAGTCACGGCCGAGGCCGCCCAGCTCCCGCGGCACGAAAAGGCCGAACAGTCCGGCTTCGCGCAGATCGTCGAAGTCGGCGGCCGGAAAGGCCCCGGTGCGGTCGTACTCGCCCGCGCGCTGCGAAAATCTCGGCCGCAGTCGCGCGACGATGTCCCATGGCTCGGTTGTCATCACCTCTCCTTGACCCCCCACGCCTGGTACAACGCGGCGGTGGACCGGGTCGGCACGATGGGAACCGAACCGCGCCGGGTCACCAGCCACCGCGCCATCGGCAGCATCGCCGGTCGGATACCCCGCACGGTGAGACGCACACCGTTGCGTTCGGACACGTCGCATATCACCGCGGGCTTAACGAACAGGCGGGGGTCGTGGATACCCTTGGGCGCACCGCCAGGGATGCGCTCGCCAATGGTCACAGTGATGAACCGGCCGAGCCAGGTCGCATTGATCGTGTCCAGCACGAGCACCCCGCCCGGCCGGAGAATACGGCATGCCTCGCTGACCACTGTGGACGGATCGGCCACGTGCTCAAGGATCTCTCCGGCACTCACCGCGTCCGCCGACTCGGCGGCCAAGGGAATGGAGTGGACATCGGCCCGTACCGGGGTGACATCATGCTCGCGCGCGGTTCGCAGTGACATCGCGACCAGATCGACGCCGATGTGCCGGTACCCGCGATCGCGTACATGTGGCGCGAGCAGGCCGGCGCCACAGCCCAGATCGACCAGGACCGCGCCGGGCCTGGGTGCTGGAGGTATCAGAGCTGCCCGAGCTTCCGCGATCCAGTGGAGCATGGCGAATGCGCCACCCGGCCGCCACCACTCGGCGCCGAGCACTTCGTACTGTCGGACATCGTTGCGCGGCAGTGCGAGCGGCGCCATGCGAGAAGCGTGACACGTTATGCGGCCAATGACCACTAAGCGTGTCAGCGGGGCTTGGTCTGGAACAGCGTGAGGCCGGGCATCCGGCGCACCGGCGACCGGCGGGCCGGAGCACGAAAACCGGTCTGATCCAGCCAGGAGTGCAGCTGCTGCACCGGATACAGCCGCGAGCCAGAGCTCAGGTACACGAACATGCCAAGCACATCTGCCGGCGTCGATCGATCTCCGGTCGGCACGAATGCGTCGAGCACGGCGAATGTGCCGCCCGGGGCCAGCGCCGAGCGGGCGCGACG
The DNA here is from genome assembly GCA_963773935.1 of uncultured Actinomycetota bacterium. Lineage (GTDB taxonomy): Bacteria > Actinomycetota > Actinomycetes > Mycobacteriales > Micromonosporaceae > DATBGZ01. The sequence goes on along the minus strand of CAVZCZ010000005.1, from coordinate 227,501 downwards.
GAACAACGACACGATGTCCGCCTCGGCGAGGTGGTGTACCAAGTTGAAGCAGCACACCAGGTCGTACCCGGTGCCGAGGTCAGCGGTGAGCCCGTCCCCGTCCCGATGTTGTATCCGATCGGCCATGCCCGCCGCAGCGATGATGTCGCGGCCGACGGCATTGCTCCCGGGAAGATCGAGCACGGTCGCGGACAGGTTCGGGTAGCGTTGGCACAGCCGTGCCGCGTACCAACCGTGGCCACCGCCCAGATCGAGCATCGTGCGTGGATCGGGCACCCGTACCTTGCGCGCGACCTCATCGGCGTTGAGCCGGGCCAGATCCCGCTGCCCGTACTGGTACCGCCGCCAGTACTCGTCGTCGGCGGCAGCGCTGTGCTGGTGCGCCGGTGGCGCTCCACGAAGTACGCCCGGCAGGTCCGCCCACCAGTTCCAGTAGTCGCCGTTGGCGGCGACGAATCGGGACACCGATACGGGTGAGGCAGGATCGAGCCAGCGGCGCGCATCGCGGCGCAGGGCATACTGCCCGCGTCGATACGACACGTACCCGCCCGACCGCAGGCACGCCAACAGGAGTTCAGTCGGCACCCGATCGAGCCCCAACTCGGCGCAGAGTCCGTCCACCGTGGCCGGTCCCGCCGCCAGCCGGTCGGTCAGACCGACGTTCACCGCTGCGACGAGCACACCGGCCAGGGCCATGCCGCCCCAGACTTCGGCTGCCGGCGACGGCACCAACCGAGCCCGCAACGCCAGCCACTCAAGGACGGTGTCGGCTCGCAAGGACAGCCGCACCCGCGCCACCTCCCCTCCGGTCATTCTGCCCGCAACCCCGGCCCGTGACGGCGTTGACGACGCGAGAATCGCGGGCCACCATTCGAGCGAGCAACCATGACGAACTCGTCCGGGACCCGTCGCGCAGGGCGGATGCGGGCACTGATCCGGTCGAGCCACCCCGGGCCGTGCCTCGCCATCACCGCCATGACTGTGCTGCTCGCGATTGGGGCCGGTGCGCTCGGCGCCGGTGCGCTCTCGGCTGCCGGTGCGCTCTCGGCTGCCGGTGCGGTGAAAAGCTCCGGCTTGGGCACGGTGACGACATTCGCAGTCGCGGTGCTCGCCGGACAGCTCTCCATCGGGTGGTCCAACGACGCCTTCGACGCCGACCTCGACGCCGCCGCAGGACGCACCGATAAGCCGCTCGTGGCCGGAACGGTGTCCCGCCGGGCGGTCACGACCGCCGCCGGAATTGCGCTCGTCGTCTCGTTCGTGCTCGCCTTCGCCATCAGCGCTCGGACGGGCCTGTTCATGGTTCCGGTCGTCGGCGCCGGGTGGGCGTACAACGCCGGTCTCAAGGGCACGATCTGGTCTGGGCCGATGTATGTGCTCGGCTTCGGACCGATCCCTGCGCTCGCGGCCAGCATCCTGCCGGGGAGCCCAGCCGCCCGGACGTGGTCGATCGCGGCCGCGTCGCTACTCGGCCTGGGCGCGCACTTCGCCAATGTGCTGCCCGATCTCGCCACCGACCGGGACAGCGGCGTGCGGGGGCTGCCGCAGCGGCTGGCGGCAGGCCGCCGGTGAGCGGACGGTGCGGTTGACGGCCCTGGTCCTCTTGCTGAGCGCCTCGGCCCTGATCGCCTTCGCGCCCGGGATCGGGACCCGCTGGCCCGTCTTGGCGGGGCTCGGCGCGGCGGTCGCCCTTGCCCTGGTCGCAGTACGGGGAAGGAGCCGCACGCCGTTCCGATGCGCGCTCGGCATCGCCGGCATCGACGTGCTGATGTTCCTCCTGGGCGGCGCCTCTCTGGTCTAGGACGACTGCAGGGCATCAGGTTGTGGGTCTCCCACCGAGCGCGCGGAGCGACTACTACGCTGTAGCCCGTCCGACGTTGATCGAGGAGGCCAGCATGGAATAGAACGTGACCGCCAGACGCACTATCCGCGTCGTTACCTCCGCCCTGGTGGCGGGCGCCTGCGTGGCCCTGACGGGCTGCAGCGCCGGTCAGCTCACTCAGACGGCCACCCAGGTCTCCGCGGTGCCAGGCGTCAACGTCACCGTCGGGTCGATCGCGCTGCGCGACCTGAAGATCCTGTACAACGGGTCTGATGGCTACCAGGCCGGCGATAACGCGCCCATGGAGATCCGAATCTTCAACGATGGGACGAAGCCGGTCACGCTCACGGGGGTGACTGCCGACGGGGCCCAAGCTGTGACTCTGGTCGGCAGCCCGGGCGCAACCGCGAGCCCGGCACCGACAACGCCGGTCAGCCCGAGTCCGGCCACCTCGCCCAGCCCGGACACGTCGCCCAGCCCAGCGACATCCCCAAGCCCTGAGGCCAGCCCGGCGACCCCGCCGAGCCCGGGCGCTTCCCCGAGCCCCGAAGCATCGCCCGCACCGAGCGCGGCCCCGCCCACCTCGTCCCAGCTGTCGATCCAGATCCCACCACAGTCCTACGTCCTGCTCGTGCCTGAGCAGGGCAGTTACCTGCAGCTAACCGGGCTCACGCAGGCAGTCGGGCCGGGTGACGAGGTACGGGTGACGTTCACCTTCGATAACGGAGCGTCCGTCCCCATCGAGATCCCCCTCGTGGCGCCGCCCGGAATCACCGTGCCGCGGGCAACGCCGGTCGTCGAGGGCGGCCACGAGTAGTCAGGCTCGTCCGGCGCGCTGGCGGGCTGCCGTCGTACCGCGGCGTTAGCCTCCCGGCGTGACGATGACCAGCAAGCCGCGCGCGAGCGCAGCGAGCGCCAGGGGCACCCGTACCGCGTATGAATGCGACGTCTGCGGGCACACTCCGCCGAAATGGGTCGGTCGCTGCCCCGAGTGCGACGCGTGGGGATCGATCGTCGAGGCCGCCGCGACACCGGTCGTACTGCGCACGGTCGCGCCCCGCCGACCCGCGGAGGCCGCTCGTCCGATCGCTACGGTAAGCGTTGACGCCGCACGGGCCCGACCCACCGGCGTCGCCGAGCTGGACCGGGTGCTCGGCGGTGGCCTGGTGCCGGGCGGCGTTGTTCTTCTCGCCGGCGAGCCCGGAGTCGGCAAGTCGACACTCCTGCTCGAAGTCGCCCAGCAGTGGGCGGTCGGTGCCGCCGCCGAGGCCGGACCGGCGCTGGTCGTGAGCGGTGAGGAATCCGCGGCACAGGTACGGCTGCGGGCGGAGCGGATCGGCGCGCTGCACGACCGGCTGTTCCTCGCGGCCGAGACCGACCTCGCCGCCGTCCTGGGTCACCTGGACGCGGTGAAACCCGGGCTACTCGTCCTCGACTCCGTACAGTCCTTCTCGGCGCCCGGTGCTGACGGGGTGCCGGGTGGAGTGAACCAGGTGCGCGCTGTCGCCGCGGCCATCGTCGCGGTGGCGAAGGAACGCAACATTGCCACTGTCCTGGTCGGACACGTGACCAAGGACGGACAGGTCGCGGGTCCGCGAGTGCTCGAGCACCTGGTCGACGTCGTGCTCCAATTCGAGGGGGACAAGTTCTCCTCGCTGCGTCTGGTACGGGGACTGAAGAACCGATTCGGTGCGGCCGACGAGGTCGGGTGCTTCGAGATGCATGAGGGTGGGTTGACCAGCCTGCCGGACCCGTCCGGCTTGTTCCTGACCCGATACCTGGACCGGGTGCCCGGCACGTGCGTCACGGTGACGATGGAAGGTCGACGGGCTCTGGTTGCCGAGGTACAGGCGCTGGTCGGCGCCGCCGTGCCCGGCTCCCCTCGGCGCACCGTCAGCGGACTCGACCACGCCCGGCTGACCATGGTGTTGGCGGTGCTGCAGAGCCGGTCCGGGCTCCGGCTGCACGAGCGCGAGATCTTCGCCGCGACGGTGGGCGGAATTCGGGTCGTGGAACCGGCCGCCGATCTGGGGCTCGCCCTCGCGGTGGCGTCGGCCGCCGATGACCTCGCCCTCGCGGCGGACCTGGTCGCAATCGGCGAGGTTGGGCTCACCGGCGAAGTTCGCCGAGTCGGCGCCGTCACCCGGCGCCTGGCCGAGGCCGCCCGGCTCGGCTTCCGATGCGCGCTGGTGCCGCCCGGCTGCGGGCCAGCCGGGTCCGGCGCGGTCCCGGGCGGGATGCGGGTGGTGGAGGTGCCGACTGTACGGGCGGCGCTCAATTGGGCGGTGCAGCACTCGGCCAAGGCGCCCGACGAGGATTGAGAGCGGTTCGCCATAAACGCCGGGAAGCGCGCGTGACCCTCTCCCCGTAATCGGGCCTACCAGCACGAATCCGTAGACTGTGCGGCGTGCCGATCGACCGTGAGGTCCCGCTGCGGGCCACGCTCGCGCTGGTCGCGCCCGGAACCGCATTGCGCGACGGGCTGGAGCGGATCTTGCGGGGGCGCACCGGTGCGCTGATTGTGCTCGGCCACGACAAGATGGTCGAAGGGTTGTGCACCGGCGGCTTCCCGCTCGACGTGGAGTTCTCCTCGACCCGCTTGCGAGAACTGTGCAAAATGGACGGTGCCGTCGTGCTGTCCAGCGATGGCACCCGGATTGTGCGGGCAGCGGTACACCTGATGCCCGACTCTTCCATCGCCACCGAGGAATCCGGCACTCGGCACCGAACGGCCGAGCGGGTCGCTCGGCAGACCGGTCACCCAGTGATCTCGGTCAGCCAATCGATGCACATCATTGGCCTCTACGTCAACGGCGGCCGGCACGTCATCGACGACTCGGCCGCGATTCTGTCCCGGGCCAACCAGGCGTTGGCCACGCTTGAGCGGTACAAGCACCGTCTGGACGAGGTCAGCGGCACACTGTCTGCACTGGAGATCGAGGACCTGGTGACGGCACGGGATGCCGTCGCCGTGGTGCAGCGCCTGGAGATGGTTCGCCGCATCGCGGACGAGATCGAGGGTTACGTGGTCGAACTCGGCACCGACGGACGCCTGATCTCGCTCCAACTCGAGGAGCTTATGGCTGGCGCGGATAGCGACCGCACCCTGGTGATCCGGGACTACCTACCGTCGGCGCGCAAGCCGCGCAGCTACGAGGAAGCGGTCGCGGAGCTGGATCGGCTCAACGCCAACGAACTCATCGACCTCGGGGCCGTGGCCAAGGCCATCGGCTACCCGAGCACGGTCGACTCGCTCGACGCGGCTGTGTCCCCCCGCGGGTTCCGCCTGCTCGCGAAGGTGCCACGACTGCCCGGCCCGGTGCTGGACCGGTTGGTGGAGCATTTCGGCAGCCTGCAGCATCTGTTGGGGGCGACGGTCGAGGACCTGCAGGCGGTGGACGGTGTCGGCGACGCGCGCGCGCGAACCGTACGCGAGGGCCTTTCTCGGCTGGCCGAGGCATCCATCCTTGAGCGGTACGTATGACCGGTTTCTGCTCACGGGGGATTGATAGTTAGTTCAAACGGGGCACTGAGTTTCTGCCCCAGCCGCGCGAAGAGTTGATAGACCTTGGGGTCCGGTGCGAGCACCAGGGTGCAGTCGACTGTGTTGTTGCCGCCCCGGCTCAGCTGGCCGGTCCAGGTGCGGGTGTAGGAGACCTCCAACCCGGCAGTGAACTCCTTGAGGTCCTGTCCGTGGTTGGCAGCGCAGTCATCCGACGACCAGATTGTCGTGGTTCCGTCCTTGAGCAGCAGCTCCTGCATGTCCGCGCCGACATCTCGGACGCAGATCCGCCCCGAGACGTTCTTTATCTTGATGGTGAATGCCACTGGTTGCCCTCGAGTCACCTGGGCCGCCGCAGCAGTGGCGGTGACCTCGATCTCGGCGTCGGTGCACGGTCCAGTGGCTCCGGCCACCGGCAGGGTGAACGCGGGGCCGACGGTGACGTCGTCGTCGGAGGCGGCTCGGTGCTCGGTGACGGCTCAGTGCTCGGTGGCGGGGCAGCACCAGTCTCGCTCGATGTCGGCGCGGCACTGGTGTTCGCGCTGCCGTCAGGTCCGCTGAAGGCGTACGAAACGATCAACACAATCATGGCGAGTCCGACCGAACGACCCCACGGCGCCGCCAGTAGACGGCGGCCGGAAGGGGACCGACGGTCAGCCGCATGGCTTCACACCGTAGCGGCGAGCATCGACCGAACCCGCATGACGCGCCGATCCTCAGGGCCTTGCGCATGACCCCGCCGCCCCGCCCAAACGCCGTGACCGTGCGTACAGATAGACCTATCCGCGGTGGATGGCGTGCGCTCCGAACACCCGGTCCAGGAACAGCGAACCACCACAGTGGTCAATCTCGTCCGGAGAGGCGGCGGCCGTCGGGCCCGCTGGGAGGTCGATGACGAACATCCACGAGTGGCGATTCGGGTCAACCTGACGGCCATCTGGCCCCTCCGTGCTCACAGATCACACCTGGAGAGACCGAGCAGGCCGGACCTTGCGCCCATCCGCCCTGCGTAGTGGTGCCGCGTTTAAGCCTTGGTGAGGCGCCAGGTCAGTTTTGGGGTGGTGAGGGTCGCTTTGTTGCCGCTGCACGTGTAGCCGAGACTCCCGGGGGCGAGGTCGAGCGCGCCGTCGAACGGCTTCACCGTCACAGGGACAGGTTTGCCATCGAGCGTCCCCTCGGTCTTGGCCGACACGGCGCTGCCCGCCATCGTCCCGGAGAGATTGCCATCCTTGGCAGCCCAATCGGTGCTGCTCGCGTCTCCGGTGAAGGTGATTTTTAGGACCATGGTTTGCCCACTGACGGTCCCATTTATGTCGGCGACAGCGTCGTAGTTGATGGACATGTGGTCGCCGAAGATGAGTGTCGTCGTGCCGGACCCCGTGCCGGTTGCCCCGGAATTGATCTGCGCCGCGGCCTGCTTGGCCATGTCTGTGACATCAACCTTCCAGGTTCCGATCAGGCAGGGGTCGCGGTCTGCGGCTGCCGCGGCGCCCGGCGTCACGGGTGGGTCGGCGGAACAGGAGGTGATGAGGGGAAGGGCGGCAAGTGCGGAAACGAGCAGGAGTGCCTTGACTCTCATGGGTGCAGCCTGACACTCGCGACACCGGAGCAGAAGATCGACGCGGGTCTTATACCGGTCACCCGATCTGGCAGACGTAGACATTTCAGCCTACAGCCGCATCAAGTCACGCTTGCACACGACAATGTGGAGCAGCTCAAATCCCGGCCCAAGAGCCAGTTGTCGATCGCGATCCATGCGCTTCTCCCTAGGGTGTCCTTTGCGGACAGTGAAGACCTGGTGTCAGTTCGGAACCCCTCAACGGTCACCACGACGCGGATCGGTTACGGCGAGACTCGGAGGCGGTAGTTCTGAGAACAGCCGGTCGAGCCGGAGGTCCTCCAGCGTCCCGACATGGGCGTAGCGCACGAACCGGATTGCCGCCCCATAAGGGATATCCACGGTTGCGTCCAGCCGGCTGCGTTAACGTGGTTGGTTCGGGGGAGGTGGCCAAGTGCTTCCGCGTACTGGATCTGAACGCCGCCTGGCCGAGAATGGAGATCCTGGAAGAACTCGGCCGTGGCGCATGGACGGTGGTGTATCGCGCGCGACGGGACAGCGCCGACTACGCGCTGAGAGTGCTGGACGCACCCGTCGTCAACGACGAGCAGGCGCTTCTCGCGTTCCGTCGCGAGGCAGCCATGTTGGCCTCGGTAACACACCCCGGAGTGGCGCGGGTCCATGAGGTCGGATCGACCCACGGCCGCCCGTACCTGGTGATAGACCTCGTTGAGGGCCAAACGTTGGAGAGCCTGCTGGCCGATGGTCGCCTCGACGAGTCGAGGGCCGTCGAGATCGTTATGCAGGTGGCCGCCGCGCTGGCCGCGGCGCACCGGGTCGGCCTGGTGCATCGGGATGTGAAGCCCGACAACATTGTCATCACGCCCGATGGCCGGGCGAAGGTAATCGACTTTGGATTGGCCCGGTGGGTCGCTGATGCCGGCGACGACGCCGTGGCGGGCACGGTGGCGTACATGGCCCCCGAGCAGACCGGCATGCTCAAGCGACTGGTCGATGGCCGCTCCGATCTCTACTCGTTGGGCGTCGTTCTGTTTCGGTGCACGACGGGTCGGCTGCCTTTCGTCAGCTCCGACGCCGGGGAACTCATGCGGCTGCACACCGTTGCACCGCCGCCTGACGTTCTGGCGCTGCGGCCGCAGTTGTCTCCCGGCTTGGCTGCAGTAGTTGCGAAGTTGCTGGCCAAGGATCCCGACGATCGCTACCAGAACGGTGACGGGCTGGTCGCCGACCTGGCGCGGCTCAAGGCCGAGGGAGGTCAACGGCTGCATCCTCTCGGATCGAGTGACGCCCCCATTGGTGAGATAGATGCCCCTCTGGTTGGGCGCGACGCAGAGCTGACCCAGCTGTCGGCCCGGTGGGCCAAGGCACGCTCGGGCCACGGTGGCCTGGCCATGGTCTGCGGCGAGGCGGGTAGCGGTAAGAGCCGGCTTTTGCGCGAGCTGGCCGCGTTGGCGCGCGGCGAAGGTGCTCTGGTTCTGCGGGGTGCATGTGCGCCAGACGATGCGATGCCCATGGCACCACTGCGGTCGGCCGTGGAGCAACACCTTAGGGGAGCAAGCGAGCTGCCAGAGCCACACCGTTCGATGGCGGTCGATCGGGTGCGGGCGGCTGCCGCTCCGGTGGCTCCAATGGTGCGCGCGTTGTCGCCGGCCCTAGCAGGTCTACTCGACACGAGGAAGGTGCCGGAGCAGGCGCGAATACGTCCGGAGCAGTTCGCGGCCGCGGTCGCTGCGTTCCTGGCACAACTCGCTCGCGAGTCAGGGGGCGCTCTGTTGCACCTGGATGACGTGCAGTGGCTCGACCCAGGTTCGCGACGAGTGCTACGCCATCTCGCTGACGATGTGGGCGGCACTCCGTTGCTTGTCGCGGTCACCGCGCGCGATGACGGGGAGAGCTGGGCGGCGACGGAGGCGTTCGCTACCGCGTTCGACCGCGTCGTGGATACCCGGTTGGATCTAGGTGCGCTCGACGACCAGGCTGTGGGTCAACTGCTTGCCGCCTATCTTGGCGCTGACGTCCCCGGCGAGCTCACCAGGCAGCTCGTGACCCGCTGCGGTGGCAACCCCTTCACCATTGGGGAGTATCTGTGGGCCGCCATAGACGCCGGGCTGATCCGCCCGTACTGGGGCACGTGGGTGCTCGACGTCGGTGGCTTGGACGGACTCGAGCTACCCGCGGACGTACTGCGGCTCATCGTGTCGCGAGTGGACGGATTCGGTGGGGACAGTCGCCGACTGCTTGCGGCCGCGGCTGCGTTCGGTTCGGCGTTCCGGCCAGATCGCTTGGCACGCGTGTGCGCCGTGGACGAGCGGCACGTCCTCGACGTGGTACGGGTCGCCACGGACAGCAGACTCATTGTTGAAGGTGACGCCGGGGAGGTCGACTTCGTACATGACCGGATCCGCGAGGCGCTGCTGGCCGAGGTCGACGCGGTAGAACTGCGGTCCCTGCACCAGCGCATCGCGGATGTGCTTGAGGCGACACCATCGCCGGGGTCAGAGCACGTCTATTCGGTGGCGCGCCACTACAGCCGCGGCGAGGTTGTCCGCACTCCGGAGCGGGTCTTCAAGAGCTGCTCCGCCGCGGGGGCGCTGGCCCTCTCGGAGAACGCGCCACAGGAGGCGTTGGAGTTTCTCGAGCTGGCTGATGCCGCCGCAGTGAGCGCGGACATTGACGAGGACAGCCGGTTCTCCGCAGCGTTCGGGCTGGCCTGCTTGCGCACCGGTCGCTTTGCCGAGGCCAGCGATCGGCTGCGGCTGGCACTGACTTCCGAACCCGACCCGCATAGACGGGCCACGCTGCATGCACTGACTAGCGAGATCCATCTCACCAGGCTGGAAGCTGACGAGATGATCGGTGAGGCCAGACAGGGACTGGCCGAACTGGGCCGATGGCTGCCCAGCAACCCGGTCCTGCTGCTGATCGCCACCGTCTGGTTCTTTGCCCGCGGACTTCTGGTGCAGTGGCTACGCGTGGGCCGCGGTACCGCGACGGGCGCCGAGCGGGAACGCTACGAGCTGGAGGTCGCGCTGACCGGGGTCGCGGCCATCGCCGCCGTTCGAAGCCGACGCAGATTCCTGATGTCATGCTTCGACCTTCGCCTCGTCTACCCGGCCAACCGATTAGGGCTATCGCTGCCGTATGTACGGGCACTCAGCCTTCTGGCAGGCGGACTGCGCTGTGTCGGCATGGTTCGCTGGGGAGACCGGTTATTCGAGCGGATGTACCATGCCTCCGCACGTCTCAATGACCCGCGCGCGACCGCGAGCGTCGCGTGGTTCGATGGCCTCGTCCGGTTCGTGCTCTACGACGATCGGCACGAGACCCGGGAGATCCTGCGTCGGGTCCTCGTCGAGCACGGCCGGTGGTTGGACGCCCCGGAGTATGTTCTGGCCACTACTGGCCTCTCGCAGTATCTGCTTGCCCGCGGCTACCCGCAGGAGTCGCTGACGTGGCACGAGCGGGCCCGCGATCGAATCCGTGACGAGCAGGCGCACGAAGGGGTTTATCTGCTCAGTGCGGCGGCGAGTTCGGCGATGTTGGGCCGGGGCAAGGAGACCACCGCGCAGATGGGTGCCGCGCACGCGTCCGTGGTGGAGCAGCCGGACAATCGAGAGGCCTGGACGCTCTATCTCTGGGTCGCGGCCATGACCGCGGTCGAGCAGGGCCAGCTCGGTGCCGAGTTCGACAGTGTCGTCGCAGATGTTCGTCGATTGCGGTTAAGCCCGCGCCGGCTATGGCCGATGCGGCGTGTTCTCTGGGTTTACCTTGCCCACGGCAGGTTGGCGCAGTGCCTGGTCGCGTCGGACGAGCAGCGCCCGGACCGGCTGGCTGTGGCCCGCACGGCGATCGGTGAACTGCGCCGCGCCGCGTCGACGCCCTTCATTCGAACCGACTATCTGATCGCGCAGGCCGCCTATCGGCAGCTGGCCGGAGACGATCGCCGCGCCTTGCGCATACTGGGCAAGGCCGATCGACACGTGCAGGGTTTGGACGCGCCGATCCTCGAGTACGAGATCGCGCGCGTACGCGCCCGGGCGTTTAGGTCGCTTGGGCTCGCTCCCGAGGCTCGCCGACAGGCTCACGCCGCCTTCCAGCTGGCGATTGAGCACGGGTGGGAGCCGCGGTGCCAGTGGGTGCGCGCGGAATTCGGAGTGGGCGAGTCCTCGCATCGCAGGTCTGCGTCGCCACCAGGCGAGGCGGGCCGACGCCTGGACGCGCTCCAACAGGTGAGCACAGCCGCAGCGACGGTCCTCGATCCGCGGGAGCTGACGCGGGTAGCGCTGGACGAGACGGTTCGTATCCTTGGCGCCGACCGGGCTTTCCTGTTCCTCGTAGATAACGAGCTCAGCGAGCTCGTGCCGCAGTTGGGACGAGACGCTAGCGGTGGGGACCTGGACACCTTGACCGGGTATGCCACCAGCCTGGTGGCGCGGGTGGCCGCAAGCGGGGAGCCGTTGGTTGTCACCAGCGACGCTGCGGGCTGGGCGCTTCGGTCCCGCAGCGCCGAAGCGTACGGCCTGCACAGCATCATGGTGGCCCCGATCTGGCTCAAAGATCGGCTTTGTGGTGTCGTGTATTTGGACAGCCGGATGGCCAAGGGTGTTTTCACCGGCGACGATGTGGAGATCCTGTCGGCGATCATGAACCACATCGCGGTCTCGCTGACCACCGCTCACGCCGCCCAGCTGGAAGCGGACTTCCAAGCGGCGCAGCGGCAGCGGGACCTGGCCGAGAAACTGCGTTCGGAAATGTCCACGCTGAGCCGAACCCTCGACCCGGACGAGGTTCTCCGCAGACTTCTCGACGCCGCGACGCGAATGGTGCAGGTGCCAGCCGGCTGTGTCCTGTGGGGCGACGAGAAGGCGCTTTCGGTGGCGGCGGTCAGCGGGTCCATAGACAGATCGGTGGTCGGGCAACAGATCGACCCGGGTGCTGACGGCATGGTCGACACAATGCTGAAGGATGGTTTGCCGATCCGGGGATCGACGGCGACGGATCCAGCACCCGTTCAGCAACTGCTGCCTGGCGCGCGGTCCTGGCTCGCGGTCCCCTGCATCGGCCGCGACGGTAAGCGGTTGCTTCTGCTATTCGCATCGCCGCGAGAGCACACATACACCGAGGCTGACGTCGACGTCGCGGCGGCTTTGGCAGGGCACGCCATGATCGCCTATGACAATGCCCGTCGTTTCAGCAGCGCCCGAGAGCTGGCCGCGATCGACGGGCTCACAGGTATCTACAACCGCAGGCAGTTCCTCGAGCTTGCCGATCTCCAGTTTGCGGCGGCGGCTCCGGAGCAACCCGCGCAGGCGGTAATCATGATTGACGTGGATCACTTCAAGAAGATCAACGACAGCCACGGACATCCTGTGGGAGACGAGGTCCTCCGCGAAATCGGCAAGCGACTCCGGTCCACCGTGCGCGAGAGCGACCTGGCGGGTCGCGTAGGTGGCGAAGAGTTCGCAGTCTTCCTCGCAGCCGACGCCGACGCGAGCAAGCTGGCCGAGCGGATACGGGTCGCCGTCGCCGCCACACCCATGCAGACGTCGGGCGGGCCGATCTGGACCACGGTCAGTATCGGTTCTACCTACCGGCGTGATGGGGACTCGGACGTCGGCGCGATCCTGGTCCGCGCCGATGCCGCGCTCTATGAGGCGAAGCGCCGGGGCCGCGACCGTACCGTCCATCGATAACCACGTCTAGTTCGGCAACGTCGGTAATGGCTGGCGAGGGAGGCACCTGACCGGCGCGAATACCGGATGATCTCGACAGGCGCGGCGCCCGCGACACAGCATCGATGGGTGGGCCGGTGGATCAGCGGGAACGGGTGGCAGGATCGGTACGTGCCGACGACGCTGGCGGACCGGGCGATTCGGTGGTTCGCGACCGCGGCCCGGGATCTGCCGTGGCGGCGTTCCGACGCGACCCCGTGGGCAGTGCTCGTCAGCGAGGTCATGCTGCAGCAGACCCCAGTGGCGCGGGTTCTCCCGATCTATCACGAATGGATCGCCCGCTGGCCAACGCCGGCCGGCTTGGCGGGGGATCCGGCCGGTGCGGCGATCGCAGCGTGGGGCCGCCTCGGCTACCCGCGGCGTGCGCTGCGGCTGCACCAGTGCGCGGTGGCCATCGTTCGCGACCACGGCGGCCAGGTCCCGTGCGAGCTCGACTCGCTGCTCGGGCTGCCGGGCGTTGGCGGCTACACCGCCCGAGCGGTTGCGGCGTTCGCGTACGGGCAACGACAACCGGTGGTAGATACGAACGTCAGGCGGCTGGTGCACCGGGTCAAGTTCGGTCGTTCCGACGGGGGTCGGGCGACCACGGCTGCGGACCTGGCTAATGTGACGGACCTGCTACCCACCGTGCCTGCTCGCGCGGCCCGGGCCAGCGCCGCGCTCATGGAACTGGGCGCGCTCGTCTGCACCGCCCGTCAGCCCTCGTGCCACGAATGTCCACTGTGGCGTGGCTGCGCCTGGCGGCTGGCCGGTCAACCCGCGTCGTTGAACCGACGGCGCGGGCAGCGCTACGTTGGCACCGATCGCCAGGCACGAGGGGTCCTGCTGGCCCTGTGCCGGTCTGCGACGGACGGTGTCGATCGCAGCACCATCGACGGCGCCTGGCCGGACGCGACGCAGCGCCGCCGCGCGCTATCCAGTCTGCTCGATGACGGACTGATCGTCGCCCTGGACGGCACCCGGTTCGGTCTGCCAGGACTCGGGCAAACCAGCTAACATCCGGCAGGTGACCCCTCCGGCCCCCCGGTTGGCGCGCGTGTGTGCGCGCCTTTTTGTTGGCCTCCTTGTCGCCGTGGCATCGCCCGCCCTCGTGGCGTGCGCGTCGACCGCGACTATCCCGCCGGCACAACCCGTGGCCGATCCGAGCTCCGTTTGGCAGGAGGGACCCGAACCGTCGACGGAGCCGTCGACCACCCCGTCACCGAGCAGCCCGGCACCGCCCACGCCGACGACGGTGCCGCTGGAGGCATACCTGGCGCGGATCCCCGCCTTCGACCCTGCGCCCAGTCCCGTTCGCGTGGCTCTGTCCCACTACACAAACCACGCTGCGTTCGTTTACGGGATCCCGACCGCCCAGCGGGTCGCGTTCCTCACCATCGACGACGGCCTGGTCCGGCACCCGATGGCGCTCGAGCTGATCCGGAAGGCCAAAATTCCGGTGACCCTGTTCCTCACCACGAACTACGTGTCGGGCAATCAGGGCTACTTTCGGGCCCTCAAGGAGACCGGACACGTGGCGATTGAGGGCCATACGATTTCCCACCCCAACCTGACCCAGGTCGGCTACGCGGACAAACGCAGCCAACTGTGCGGCTCGTCCGACCTACTCGGCCAGTGGTACGGCGAGCGCCCAACCCTGTTCCGGCCACCTTTCGGGGAGTGGGACACCAGCACGCTCGAGGCCGCCTGGTCCTGCGGCCTGAAGGCCGGCTTCCGACTGGCGGGAGACGGTCGACGCCGGGACTGTGTACTACCAAAGGTCGGACCAGAAGATCCACGCGGGCGACATCATCCTGATGCACTTCCGGCCAGCATTCCCGGACGACTTCATCGCGGCGCTTTCGGCCATCAAGAACGCCGGTCTCACCCCGGCGTTACTCGAGGACTACGTCAGCCTCGCGCCCGGCACCCCGTTGCCGCCCCCGTCACCTACGCCTACGGCCACGCCGACACCCGCACCCACCGAGCCGCCGGCTCCATAGTCCTCGCCTAGGAACGACGAAACGGCCGCCCCGCACGTATTGCGGGGCGGCCGTTTCGCTGGCGACTCGTACTACGGGCCGGTCTCAGTGCCAGCCTCGGTCGAGCCCAGGTCGGCAGGGACCGCATCGGGCACCTGGCCCTGGCTTTCGGCAGCGAACACCAGCTTGGTGACCTCGAAGTTCTCGGGGTCGCCGTCGGTGTCGACCACGACGATCTGACCGGGGCGCAGCTCGTTGAAGAGGATCTTCTCCGAGAGCGAGTCCTCGATCTCGCGCTGGATGGTCCGGCGCAACGGACGGGCACCCATCACCGGGTCCCAGCCCTTCTTCGCCAGCCACCGCTTGGCGTTGGTGGTCAGTTCCAGGCCCATGTCCTTGTTCCGGAGCTGGGTCTCGATCCGAGCCACCATCAGGTCGACGATCCGCAAGATCTGGTCCGGGTTGAGCTGGTGGAACACGATCGTGTCGTCGATCCGGTTCAGGAACTCCGGCCGGAAGTGCTGCTTCAGCTCGTCGTTGACCTTGTTCTTCATGCGCTCGTAGTTCGAGTCGGTGTCGTTGGAGCCCTGGAAGCCCAGCGAAACCGCCTTCGCTACGTCGCGCGTGCCCAGGTTGGTAGTCAGGATGATCACCGTGTTCTTGAAGTCCACGATGCGGCCCTGACCGTCGGTGAGACGCCCGTCCTCGAGGATCTGCAGGAGCGTATTGAACACGTCGGCGTGGGCCTTCTCGATCTCGTCGAAGAGGACCACCGAGAACGGCCGACGGCGCACCTTCTCCGTGAGCTGGCCGCCCTCGTCGTAACCGACGTACCCGGGCGGGGCACCGACCAGGCGGGAGACCGTGTACCGGTCGTGGAACTCGCTCATGTCGAGCTGGATCAGCGCGTCCTCACTGCCGAACAGGAACTCCGCCAGCGCCTTGGAGAGCTCGCTCTTACCGACGCCGGACGGGCCGGCGAAGATGAACGAACCCGACGGGCGCTTGGGGTCCTTCAGGCCAGCGCGGGTGCGCCGGATCGCCATCGAGACGGCCTTCACGGCGTCCTCCTGGCCGATGATCCGCTTGTGCAGCTCGTCCTCCATGCGGAGCAGGCGGGAGGTCTCCTCCTCGGTGAGCTTGTAGACGGGGATGCCGGTCCAGTTCGCCAGCACCTCGGCGATCTGCTCGTCGTCGACCTCGCTGACGACGTCCAGATCCCCCGCCTTCCACTCCTTCTCGCGCTGCGCCTTCTGCGTGAGCAGGTTCTTCTCGGTGTCGCGCAGCTGCGCGGCCCGCTCGAAGTCCTGCGCGTCGATGGCGGACTCCTTGTCCCGGCGCACCTGGGCGATCTTCTCGTCGAACTCGCGCAGGTCTGGCGGCGCGGTCATCCGCCGGATGCGCATGCGTGCACCCGCCTCGTCGATGAGGTCGATCGCCTTGTCCGGCAGGAACCGGTCGGAGATGTACCGGTCGGCGAGCGTCGCCGCCGCGACCAGAGCCGCGTCGGTGATGGACACCCGGTGGTGCGCCTCGTACCGGTCTCGGAGCCCCTTGAGGATCTCGATCGTGTGGGCCAGTGACGGCTCACCGACCTGGATCGGCTGGAACCTGCGCTCCAGCGCCGCGTCCTTCTCCAGATGCTTGCGGTACTCGTCGAGCGTTGTCGCGCCGATCGTCTGCAGCTCACCGCGCGCCAACATCGGCTTGAGGATGCTGGCCGCATCGATCGCGCCCTCGGCCGCGCCCGCGCCCACCAACGTGTGAATCTCGTCGATGAACAGGATGATGTCGCCGCGGGTGCGGATCTCCTTGAGCACCTTCTTCAGGCGCTCCTCGAAGTCACCGCGGTAGCGCGAACCGGCCACCAGTGCGCCCAGGTCCAGCGTGTAGAGCTGCTTGTCCTTGAGCGTCTCGGGCACCTCACCCTTGATGATCTTCTGAGACAGACCCTCGACGACGGCGGTCTTGCCGACGCCCGGCTCGCCGATCAGTACCGGGTTGTTCTTGGTGCGGCGGGACAGCACCTGCATGACCCGCTCGATTTCCTTCTCCCGCCCGATGACCGGATCGAGCTTGCCCTCGCGGGCAGCCTGGGTCAGGTTGCGGCCGAACTGGTCGAGCACCAGGCTCGTCGACGGCGCAGCCTCGCCCGTGGCACCGGCGCCGGCTGCCGCCGGCTCCTTGCCCTGGTAACCGGAGAGCAGCTGAATCACCTGCTGGCGGACCCGGTTGAGGTCAGCGCCGAGCTTGACCAGCACCTGGGCGGCCACGCCCTCGCCCTCACGGATGAGACCGAGCAGGATGTGCTCAGTGCCGATGTAGTTGTGCCCGAGCTGCAGCGCTTCGCGCAGTGACAGCTCCAGCACCTTCTTGGCCCTGGGCGTGAATGGGATGTGCCCGCTCGGTGCCTGCTGGCCCTGGCCGATGATCTCTTCGACCTGCTGCCGCACGCCTTCGAGGGAGATCCCGAGACTCTCCAGCGCCTTCGCCGCAACACCCTCGCCCTCGTGGATCAGGCCGAGCAGGATGTGCTCCGTCCCGATGTAGTTGTGGTTCAGCATCCGGGCCTCTTCTTGGGCCAGGACCACAACCCGTCGGGCTCGGTCGGTAAATCTCTCGAACATTCCCTCGTTGCTCCTCACTGCAGCGCGGTGTGCCGCCGCGTCGCACCGCCGGACCTTCGACCCCGCCGACTCGCAGGCTCGGGTCGCGGATCCCCAACTGTATCGCCGCCACCCGACGGCACGTCGCGACGTGCACCCGTCGCTCGGTCCACGCAAACGCGCCATGAGGCCCGTCGAAGGCCCTAAGAATGCCATCAAATAGGTATGAACAGCGCGATTCACCACGTTCTTGAGAGCAGGACGCGGCTAGAAAGATCATCAAGTACGCGCACAGCGTAATCCGTCACATGCGCTCTGCGTCCGCGACGAGGCTGATCCGCCCGCCCTCGGCGGCACCGGGCCACGGCGGCGGGCCCGTGCCCGCCTTGGGTGGCGGCCCCGGGGTTGCGGCTCGCCCAGGTCCAGCGGCTCGCCCGCGCGTGAAAGGAAGGAGTCCCTGCTACACAGAATCGGTTTGCAGGGCGTCCTTCCTTTCACCCACCCAGTGGGGGCCGGCGCCAAGCAATCGGCCAGCCGGATCGCGATGGGCCAATCAAACAAGATCACCGCGGAGCCAATGCGGCTCCGCGGTGATTGCAGATGTTTTCGGCCCCGTCCAAAGAACGGCAACCGACATCGAATCGCTTATTCAGCGACCGGCTTCGCGGTGGTACTGCTCGACGATGTCCGCCCTGATTCGTCCACGTGGAGCGACATCGTGTCCTTTACGCACGGCCCAGGCTCGAATCGCCTTGTTCTGCTCGCGCTCGGCCACTGCACCCCCGCGGGCGCGGCCGGCACCACGCGAGGCCCCGGCACGACCGGATACCCGGGTGCCGTACTCCACGTACTGAGAGAGTGCGTTCCGCAGCTTGTTTGCGTTCTTCGTGGAAAGATCAATCTCGTACGCATATCCGTCGAGACCAAACTTCACGGTCTCGTGCGCCTCACCACCATCGAGGTCGTCGATCAGCTTCGTGAATGTCTCCTTGGCCACCCGGTGTTCCCTTTCTCTCAGTTGTATGGGCCTCGATTGCTCAACATAGCGCACGATCGCAGGAAAAGCAGCACATGGGTACCCGAAAGCCCGTTCCTGAAATAGCCCTCGCCGGACACCAGCGTAATTTCTTGGGAGCCAGACTCAAGCTGCGCCCGCGTCCACCTGGGACGGATTGATTGCTACTGCACAGGAATCTATGATCCGCACGCCGCTGACGGACTCCACATTGGGGAGAAAGCCAATGCTGACGATTCAGGTTGTTCCAGAGAACACGCGCGCGGGCCGCGACCCTCGGTGTTTGTAGCAGTCATTCCTTGTCACGTACCCGCCGGCCAGAGTGCTCACTCCGGGCGCAGCAATGGGAACAGGATCGTCTCCCGAATGCCCAACCCAGTCAACGCCATCATGAGCCGATCGATACCCATGCCCATGCCGCCCATCGGCGGCAGTCCGTACTCCATGGCGCGGAGAAAGTCTTCGTCCAGACGCATGGCGTCCGGATCGCCCTTCGCGGCGAGCAGCGCCTGCGAATGGAAGCGTTCCCGCTGAATGACCGGATCGACCAGCTCGGAGTAGCCGGTGCCGAGTTCGACCCCGCGGACGTAGAGGTCCCACTTCTCGGCCAGTCCCGGCTCGGTCCGGTGACCCCGCACCAGCGGGCTGGTCTCCTCCGGATAGTCGCGGACAAAGGTCGGCCGCTGCAGACTCGGCACCACCAGTTCCTCGAAGAGTTCCTCGGCCAACTTGCCCGGACCGAGGGGTTCGGCGAGGGAGAGGCCTAACTTTTCTGCGTAACCCCGTAGGGTCGACATTGGCGTCGCGACGCTGACTTCTTCACCGAGTGCAGCGGAGAGCGATCCGAAGAGTGTGACCTGCTCCCAGTCACCGCCCAGGTCGAACTCGGATCCGTCGTGATGACGGACAACAGCGCTTCCCGCTACCGCGTGCGCGGCCCCTTGTACCAGCTCGCGGGTAAGCGTTGCGATCGTGTTGTAGTCGCCGTACGCCTCGTATGCCTCGAGCATTGCGAACTCGGGGGAATGCGATGAGTCACTCCCCTCGTTGCGGAAGTTCCGATTGATCTCGAAGACACGCTCGATGCCGCCCACCACGCAGCGCTTGAGGTAGAGCTCCGGTGCGATTCGAAGATACAGATCGAGACTCAACGCGTTGCTATGAGTGACAAATGGGCGGGCCGCGGCGCCTCCGTGCAGCAGCTGCAGCATCGGTGTCTCGGCCTCGAGATAACCACGCTCGTGAAGCGACTCGCGCAGCGCTCGCACAACAGTGGCTCTGGTCCGGACTGTCTCCCGTGCCTGCGGACGGACGATGAGATCGACATAGCGCTGCCGTACTCGAGCCTCTTCCGACATCGGCCTATGCGCGACCGGTAGTGGCCGCAGCGCCTTAGCCGCCATGCCCCAACTGTCGGCGAGCACGGATAGCTCGCCACGCTTGCTTGTGATCACGTCGCCTTCGACCACCACCAGGTCCCCCAGGTCGACCAGGCGCTTCCAGTTCTCGAGTGACTCGGCGCCGACCCGGTCCAGCGACAGCATCGCCTGCAACTCTGTGCCGTCACCTTCGCGCAACGTCGCGAAGCACAGCTTGCCCGTGTTTCGAATGAGCATGACCCGGCCCGCGATACCGACCCGTACCCCAGTCGAGGTGTCCGTGGGCAGGTCGCCGTACTCGGCACGGATTTGCGCGAGGCTGTGGGTGCGGGGGACCGAGACCGGATATGCCTCGCCGACGTCGGCCAGCAGCCGCTCGCGCTTGTCCCGACGGACCCGCATCTGCTCGGGCAGGTCATCGTCGGACGCGGTCCGCGGCTCATCGGACACGATCGATCCCTTCGTCATCGGACAGGCGGCATGGCCGTCACGTGCGCTGGTTCAAGCGTTAGGTGGGTCGCTTGATCTGCAGGCAGCCTACTGAAACGCCGGTACCGGGTCGTCTCCTTATCCCCGGCTACGAATGTCCCCCGGCTACGAAGTTATCCCCGGCTACGAAGCCCCGCCCCGAAATCATCGGCGGCGAACGAAGCGGCATTGACGCCGTAACAAGACGGACGTACGGTTTTGTTCGTGAGCCTGCAGGACTGGATGGGCACCGAGCGATGGCGACAGCGCGCCACCTCGTTTGGGCCGGCGGCCGAACTCTACGACCGGGTCCGGCCGAGTTACCCATCGCCGGCACTGGCGTGGGCGTTGGCGCCACTCGGTTCCGGTACCTGGCGGATCGGCGACATCGGAGCCGGGACCGGAATCATGACGCGGTTGATCATCGACGCAGGGCACGAGGTCGTGGCAGTGGAACCGGATGCACAGATGCGTCAACGGTTGGCGGCGACGACACCGGCGGCGAACGCGGTCGAAGGGTCAGCCGAGTTGATGCCAATGGGTGACGGCAGCCTTGACGGCGCCGTGGCAGCGCAGGCGTACCACTGGTTCGACCGGGACCGAGCCCATACGGAACTCGCTCGGGTGATTCGGCCCGGTGGCGTGTTCGCGGCGCTCTGGAACGACCGGGACGACGCACAGGCGTGGGTGGGCGAGTACTCCCGGATCGTCGAGGGCGACCGTGGGCCCGACGGATCCGGGGCCGACTCCGGCCGGGCAGCGGTGACGTCCTACGGCGAGGCGTTCGGTGCCGTGAACCGGTCGGTGTTCCGCCACTCCACCCGACACACGCCGGCGAGCCTCATCGCTTTGCTGCAGAGTCGCTCGTACTACCTGTCGGCCACCCCGCAGCGACAGGCAGACCTCGAACGCGAGGTGCTGGAGCTGACCCGCACGCACCCAGATCTGGCGGGACGGGAGGAGTTCGAGCTGCCCTACGTCACCGTCGTCTTCCGCGCGGTCCGGTTCTGAGCGCGGTGAACCGCGCAGCCGCTGGCCCGCCCGGCGCAGCGGGACCGCTCGGCACAGCAGACCCATCGCGCCGGGCGGACCGCCACCGGGTCCACCCATCCCGGTAGTTCGAGCACGCCGCATTCTCCACAGTGGAGGTCATGGTTCAGCAACCTCGCTCAGGCGGCGGCGTCCATCCTCGAGTGATCTCACTGAGGTCGGCCGGCAGCATGGCCGCGAGATCGACCGATCCGTCGGAGCCAACGAGGTCGTGCAGGCGCTCCGGAAGAGCGTCGCGCATCTTCACCCGCCTGTGCTCCCGCGCCTGCGCTGTCGCGAGCCGCGAGGCACCCAGGATCCGAGCGGACAGAGCGGTCCAGTCGAGCCGGGACGCGACGGCGGGATCGATGCGGATATCGCGCAACTCGCCCTCGGCGTCGACCGTGACGGTGACGCTGCGATCGGGCGACCGTACCGTCACCGTCATGTTGGCTGCGGCGGCCTGAAGTCCATCGATGCGCGACCGCGTGACCCGATACTCCTCGAGCATCGCGCCGATCCGCGCCTGCATGTCTGTCCGCATGGGAGGAAACCTAACCACGAGCGCTCTCGTGGAAAACCCACACTTTCCAATCTGTGGATAACTCGGTTCCGGCGCTGGTCGAAACGGCTGTGAATATCTTCATCTCCGCCGACGCGAAGCCGTGTCACTGGTTCTTGTCGAACACCATGCGCAGTCCGATCAGCGTGATCATCGGTTCGTGATGGGTGATCGTGTGACATTCGCCGATGACGACGGGGGCAAGTCCGCCGGTGGCAATGACCGCTCGTACCTCGCCCAGTTCCTCCGTCATCCGCTCGACGATCCGATCCACCTGCCCGGCGAAGCCGAAGTACATGCCCGACTGCAGGCACTCGACCGTGTTCTTTCCGATCACCGATCGGGGCCGCGTCGCCTCCACCTTGCGCAACTGTGCCGCCCGATCTGCGAGCGCATCGAACGAGATCTCGATGCCTGGAGCGAACGCACCGCCGAGAAACTCGCCCCGCCCGCTGATGACGTCGAAGTTGGTCGTGGTGCCGAAGTCGACCACAATGGACGGTCCTCCGAACAGGGTGTAGGCGGCCAGCGTGTTCACGACCCGGTCGGAGCCGACCTCCTTGGGATTGTCGATAGCCAGTTGTACGCCGGTGCGTACGCCGGGCTCGACGATGACGCTCGGGATCGACGGGAAGTACCGCTCCAGCATCGAGCGCAGTGAGCGCAGCGCGGCCGGCACGGTCGAGCACGCGGCCACACCGGTCACGGCAACGGAGTCGCCGGCGAGCAGCCCGCGAAACATCAGGCCGAGTTCGTCCGCGGTAGCCCGGGCGTCGGTCTTGACCCGCCAGCTGTGCACCAACTTCTCGCCCTCGAAGGTGGCGAGGACGGTATTGGTGTTCCCGATGTCGATGCAGAGCAGCACACCACCTATCGAGCCTAGCTTCACGCCCCGGGGCGCCGCCGCCTAATTGAGGAGCGCAGCGAGCGAGGAACGAGCGAGCAGAGTCGACGATTGCAGGCGGCGGGCCAAGGAGCCACGGGGCACGCGCGAGCGGAGCGAGCGCATCTAGTGGAGGGGGCGGAGGTCGAGCGCTATGTCCAGGATCGGCGAGGAGTGGGTCAGCGCACCCACCGACAGGTAGTCGACGCCGGTCGCGGCGAAGTCGGCGGCGACGCCGAGGGTGAGGCCGCCGGTCGCCTCCAGTTCCGCCCGGCCGTCGACCGCGGCCACCACCCGCCGGAGTTGATCCGGGGTCATGTTGTCGCACAGCAGGAAAGTCGCGCCCGCCTCGACTGCGGCAACGGCCTCCGCCTCGCTGGTCACCTCCACCTGCACCGGCACATCTGGAAAGGCCTCCCGGACGCGCTCGAAGGCGGCCGCGACGCCACCAGCAGCGATGACGTGGTTGTCCTTCACCATCGCGACGTCGTACAGGCCCATCCGCTTGTTGCTGCCGCCACCGGCACGGACCGCGTACTTCTCCAGCACTCGTAGCCCCGGTGTGGTCTTGCGGGTATCCAACACCCGGGTCCCCGTACCCGCGATCAGGTCGGCCCAGGCCCTGGTATGCGTCGCGATGCCGGACATCCGGCAGAGCAGGTTCAGCGCCGTGCGCTCAGCGGTCAGGATGGCTCGGGTCGGTCCGGCCACGGTCGCCAGGATCTGCCCCCGAACAACCCGCGTGCCGTCCTCGATCCGCCCGGTGAAGGCGACTGAACCCGCACCGGCAACGTCAAAGACCGCGGCGGCGACGGCCAGGCCGGCCAACACCCCGTCGGCCCGGGCCACCAGATCGCCGATGTCGCGCTGGTCGGCCGGAATGGTGGCCAGTGAGGTGACGTCACGGTTGTCCGGTCCGAGATCCTCCGCTAGTGCGGTGGTGACGATGCGGAGCACCTCGTCCGGCGCCAGCCCATCCTGACGCAATTCCTCCACTGTGGACTCCTTGAACGCGCTCACCGCGGTTGCCACTCCTCCTCGATGCGCCCATCCGTACCGATCGCAGCTACGAGGTGGCCCAGCCACTCCGGGCGCGCCTCAGGGAAATCATCGCGCCAGTGGCAACCCCGCGTCTCCTCCCGCCGGAACGCGGCGGCGACGAGCGCGCTCGCCACGGTCACCAGATTGGTGGCCTCCCAGGTGTCCGTCCTCGGGCGGGATCGGGTCGCTCCCACGTCGTCGAGGGTGGCCGCCGTCTCGGCCAGGGAAGACGCGCTGCGCAACACTCCAGCGCCGCGGGTCATGGCCTGCTGCAATCGGGGCCGTACCGAATCGTCGACCACCCACCCGCGATCGGGATCGTCGCGGGGCTCGGTCTGTGCCGGCGGTCCGCTCGCTATGTCGGCCGCGATACGGCGGGCGAAGACCAGCCCTTCGAGCAGCGAGTTGGAGGCGAGCCGATTGGCGCCATGCACTCCGGTGCAGGCGGCCTCGCCACAGGCGTACAGCTGCTCGATCGAGGTCCGACCAGACAGGTCGGTGCGAACGCCACCACTGGCGTAGTGCGCTGCCGGCGCGACGGGAATCAGTTGCGTGACCGGATCCACCCCCGCCGATCGGCACGTCGCGGTGATGGTGGGGAAGCGGCCGGCCACGTCGGGCAGGTGCCGTGCGTCGAGGTAGACGTAGGCAGCGCCGGTGGCGAGCATACGTCGATGGATGCCCTTGGCCACAACATCGCGTGGGGCGAGCTCTGCCAACTCGTGCTGACCGACCATGAACCGTTTGCCGTCGGCATCAACCAGGTGCGCGCCCTCACCGCGCAACGCCTCGCTGATCAGCGGCTGCTGGGCGGTGGGAGCGCCGCCGACCCCGGCGGCAAACGCAGTCGGATGGAACTGGACGAACTCGATGTCAGTCACCGCGGCGCCAGCACGCATAGCCAACGCCACGCCGTCTCCAGTGGAGACGACCGGGTTGGTCGTCGACGCGAACACTTGCCCCATGCCCCCGGTAGCGAGCACGACCGCCCGGGCGAGCACCGCCCCGACGCCATCCTCGGTGCCCTCACCGAGCACGTGCAGACAAACCCCGCACGCCCGCCCGGACGGATCCCGCAACAGGTCCAGTACGAGCGCATGCTCGATGAGCCGGATCCACGGATCGAGTCGCACCGCTGTGTGCAGCGCCCGTTGCACCTCGGCCCCGGTCGCGTCGCCGCCGGCGTGCACGATCCGGTTCGCATGGTGGCCGCCCTCCCGGGTCAGCATGAGCGAGCCGTCAGCGTGCCGGTCGAACTGCGCGCCCCACCGCATCAGCTCCCGCACGCGCGCCGGTCCCTCGGTGACAAGGACGTCAATGGCGGCCGGATCACCCAGGCCGACCCCCGCGACCATCGTGTCGTGCGCGTGCGCCGCCGGTGTGTCCAACGGGTCCAACACCGCCGCGATGCCGCCCTGGGCCCACCGTGTCGATCCGTCGTCGATGTTTACCTTGGTGACCACGGTGACATGCAGCCCGGCCTCGCGCAGGTGCAGCGCACAGGTCAGCCCCGCGATCCCAGAACCGACGATGACCACATCAGTGGTCTCAGCCCAGCCGGGGTCAGGCCCGGGCAGCCGTCGGGGCAGGGAAGGCAGGCGCATCCAGCCATACAACCATCTCTGCCAGGGCGCCTGATCATTGGCCTGTTCACGGGCCGAGCTCAATGCGGGAAGGTACCGGGCTTCAGACCCTTGATAGACCCGGTCAGTTTGCGCCGCGGAAACTCCCCCATGAAGCACCGGTGGGCTCGATCACCGGCCGACCACAGGTCGCGGGTGCCGCCCCAGAACAACCACCTGATGCCACCGGTGCTGTCCAGCATCGCCCGGGTGTGGCCCAGATAGCCCGCGCCGATGCCGTAGCAGGCGTCCAGTGCCGCCGGCTGGACGCTGGCATCCCCGGGAAAGTCCACGTCCGGCGCGACATAGATGCCAGTCAGCTCAATGTCGTGCGGACCCGTACACGACATGAATGTGATGTTCTCGAGATACTGCTGGTCCGCGCTCAGCTTCTCGTCACCACAGGTGAGGGCGAGCGGTCGGTCGCCCCGCAGCCCGTCGCGCAGCGACGAGGTCCTGGGATTGATCGTTCCGTTGGCGTCCACGATCTCGATCAGCTCACACCGATACCAGCGGGCCTTCCCCGCCCACTGCCGTTCGGACGGCATGACCGGCACGATCGACAGCCGGCCGGTGTGGAAATCGGCGCCAAGAAACTCGGTCGCCCGTTCGGCGCATGCCTCGTACGCGGACCGGAACAGCGTAGTGCCCAGCTTCGGCCGTCCGGCCGCATCTGTCTCTGCATCGGCCGGGAAGGCGCCCACAAAGTAGGTCTCGGCGAGGTGCTCGACGGTGCAGTCGACGGTTTTCTGAGGTACGGCCGAGAAGACCGACATGTCCCAACTGACCCGAGGCACGGAATCGGCTTCGTCTCGGACGGTGCAGGCTCCGACCGGAGGGGTCGGCACGACCGGCGTAGGTAGGACCGCCCAGCTCACACCAAGGGAGCCGTCCCCCACGGCCGGCGCCGGAGCGCAGCCGGCAACCGCCAACACCGATGCGACGACGGTCGCCACCGCCCATACCTTGCCCCGTCGGCGCAGCATGCCGTCCTCTCCCATCATCAGGGAGCGCGAGCATATGTCACCGTCGCTGGCGCTGTCTGTCGGCAGGTTGGCCAAACCACCCCCGACGAACGCATGGAGCGGCAGAAACTAGTTCTGGCCCACCAAATCACCACGGATCAGGTCATCGGCCATGCCGGGCATCACGGCGGCCGGATCCGCGCCCAAGGCGATCAACCGGTTGTGAGCGTCCACATGCACCACGCGCGGCCGGTACCGGCGGGCCAGTTCATCGTCCATCTGGGCGTAGGAGATCAAGATCACCAGGTCTCCCGGGTGGACGAGGTGCGCCGCCGCGCCGTTGATACCGATCACGCCGGATCCGCGCTCGCCCGCAATGACGTAGGTCTCCAGCCGTGCCCCGTTGGTCACGTCCACAATGGCTACCCGTTCGCCGGGCAGGAGATCCGCGGCATCCAGCAGGTCGCTGTCAACGGTGACCGAGCCGACGTAGTGCAGGTCCGCCTGAGTCACCGTGGCCCGGTGGATCTTCGACTTCAGCATGGTACGGACGAACATCAGTGCGTCTCCAAGGATCGGGCAAGTTGCAGGCCAACGTTGTCGATGAGTCTGGTACTGCCCACCTTCGCGGCGACGAGCAGGCGGGCTGGGCCACGATCAGGCGGTGGCCCGAGCTGAGGGTCGGTGAGCTCGAGGTAGTCGAGCGTCACGCGCTGCTCGCGGGCGAGCTCGGCGCGCGCGGCGGCGAGGACTGCGTCGCCTCCCTGGCTCGCCTCCGCGACACCACACCGCAATGCTCGCGACAGCGTGAGCGCGGCGCTCCTATCCACATCGGACAGATAGCGGTTGCGGCTGGACAGTGCGAGTCCGTCCGGCTCTCGGACGGTGGGCACGCCGACAATGGCGGTCGGAACGTTGAGCTCGGCCACCATCGCTCGGATCAGGGTCAGCTGCTGGTAGTCCTTCTCGCCGAAGTACGCCACCGTGGCGCCGGTGAGATTGAGCAACTTCAGTACTACGGTGAGCACGCCGTCGAAGTGCCCCGGCCGGTGGGCTCCTTCGAGGATGTTGCCGAGCAACCCCGGGACCACCCGTACCTTTGGCTCGTCGTTCGGATAGATCTCCATGAGCTCAGGAACGAAGACCGCGTCCGCGCCATGCTCACGCAGAATCTCCAGATCCGCCTCAAGGGTTCGCGGATAACGCTGGAAGTCCTCGTTCGGTCCAAATTGGAGCGGGTTGACGAATATGGTCGCGAGCACATGGTCGACATCGGAGCGCGCCGCCCGCAGCAGCGACGCGTGACCGTCGTGCAGGGCCCCCATCGTCATGACGACCCCGACCCGGCCAGACATACCCGCCCGCGCCCGGGCAAGCTCGGCGCGGGTGTTGCAGATCGTGAGCGGCTTCGCGGCCGCTCGCTCCCCGCGCATCACGGTCACGCGCTGAGCTCCACAATGGGCGCTGGAGCCAGCACCCCGAGGAGAGGCTCGGCGTCCATCGGGCGCAGCCGGCCGGATGCGATCGCGCGGTCAGCGGTACGTCGTGCCAAGGCCAGATACGTCGGTACAGAATCGGGTGCGACCCGACGCAACGCCTCCAGGTGCCGGGCGATCGTGCCCGCGTCACCCCGTGCCACCGGGCCGGTCAGCGCCGCGTCGCCCTGGTTGAGCGTGTTCTCCAGGGCTGCCGTCAACAGCGGGCCTAGTACCCGCTCCGGGTGTAGGACGCCCGCATCGCGCAGCCGATCAAGCGCCTCGTTCGTCAACGTCACGAGGTGGTTCGCGCCGTGTGCGAGCGCGGCGTGGTACAGCGGCCGGTTGTGCTCCTCCACCCACTCCACGCTGCCACCGAGGTCCGCCACGAGGCGAGTGGCGAGTGGCCGCTGGGCTGTCGGTACCGTGACGCCGAACGACACACCCTCGGCCAGCCGGTCCAGGTCCCGGCGGTGGCCGGAGAAGGTCATCGCCGGGTGCAGCGCCAGGACAATCGCGCCAACGGCACTCGCCGGCGCGAGTACGTCGAGTCCGTGTGCACCCGATGTGTGGCCGACCACCTGGCCCGGCCGGAATGCGCCAGCCTCCGCAAGGCCACGGACTAGCGGGCCGAGGGCATCGTCCGGAACGGCGATGAGCACCAGGTCGACGTCGGTCGGGACCTGTTCCGGTGTACTCACGCGAGCATTCGGCAACAGACGGTCGATCCGGGAAAGGCTCGCAGCCGACACCCCGGACGCGGCGGTGACCCGGTGCCCGGCGGCGCCCAGTGCCGCGCCGAGCACGGCGCCGACGCGGCCAGCGCCGATGATGCCGATGCGGAGATGACGCGAGGTCGGCCCGAGGGGGCCGGAATGACGGGTAGAGGTCCGTCGGCGCGCACTGCTAGTGCTCATGTGGTCGATCCAGTCCTCGTCTGGGGGTACCGGTCGCTTGCAAGTATGTGCCCCGCTGCGGCTCGTCGTATGCACCATGTGGGATGTTTCACGACGTGTCGACGCGCGAATTGGGACGGATGCTGGTGGGGGGTTTCGAGGGTCGCCCGGTGCCATGGCAGCAGGCGATGGCGGCGGCGCTTTACGGGCCGCGCGGGTTCTTCACCACGGCAGCCCCAGGCGCGCACTTCCGCACCAGCGCCCACGTCGGTGACCTGTTCGCGTCGGCTCTGTTGCGGCTGGTCATCGACGCTGACGAGTCGCTTGGCCGCCCCGAGGCGCTCGACCTGGTAGATATCGGCGCCGGACGGGGTGAGTTGCTGTGCCGGATGGCCACGCTTTCGCCACCCGATCTTCGAGGACGGCTGCGGCTGCGCGCGGTCGAACGGGCACCCCGTCCCGCCGCGCTGCCGGCCGCGATCGGCTGGACCGATCGGATGCCGACACCGCGCAGCCTGGTCGGTGTGCTGGTCGCCACCGAGTGGTTGGACAACGTACCGCTGGACCTCGCCGAGGTAGACAAAGCCGGGACCGCGCGGTACGTCCTCGTGGATCCAATCTCCGGCGAGGAGCACCTCGGAGTGGAGATCTCGGCCACCGACGCCGCCTGGGCCGCGCGTTGGTATGGCGGCGGCGAACCTTGGCCGACCGGCACCCGCCTCGAACTTGGTGGCCCGCGGGACGCTGCCTGGGCCGAAGCCGTCGCAACGCTGCGCCGCGGCCTCGCCATCACTGTCGACTATGGACACACCCGCGACACCCGGCCGGCAGGTGGCACGCTGACGGCCTTTCAAGGCGGTCGCCGGGTAGCGCCGGTTCCGGACGGCTTGCGCGACCTCACGGCGCACGTCGCGATCGACGCGGTCCGGGCCGCGGGTGAAGCGGTCGCGGGGACCCCGGCCCGGCTCACCACGCAGCGTGCTGCGCTGTCCGAGCTGGGGGTCGATGGATCCAGGCCGCCGATCGACCATGCCAGCTTGGATCCGGTCGGGTACCTGCGAGCGCTGGCCACGGCTACGCGAGCCGCCGAACTCCTAGCACCCGACGGGTTGGGCGGGCACTACTGGCTGCTGCAGCCGGTCGGCGTTTGGAAGGCGTCCCTCATTGCCGGAAACGGTTTGGATGGCGTCCTTCCTAACCCGCAAGGGGTGTCACCATGACCGACAGGCGAGAGATCACGGTGGGGACGGGCGCCGGGGTGGAGGCGACCGACGTCGTGCTGAACATCGGCCCCCAGCACCCTTCCACGCACGGCATGCTGCGGCTTCGCCTCGTCGTCGACGGCGATCGGGTGGTCTCCGCTGAGCCGATCGTCGGCTACATGCACCGGGGTGCTGAGAAGCTGTTCGAGGTCCGTGACTACCGGCAGATCATCGTGTTGGCCAATCGGCACGACTGGCTGTCCGCCTTCGGC
Source organism: uncultured Actinomycetota bacterium (assembly GCA_963773935.1). Taxonomy (GTDB): domain Bacteria; phylum Actinomycetota; class Actinomycetes; order Mycobacteriales; family Micromonosporaceae; genus DATBGZ01. The sequence goes on along the minus strand of CAVZCZ010000005.1, from coordinate 197,490 downwards.
AGCGAACTTGGAGTAGTGCTCGCGGTCGAACGGCTCATGGGAATGGACGTACCCGAGCGGGCGGTCTGGCTTCGCACCGCCCTCGCGGAGCTCAACCGGGTACTCAACCACCTCCTGTTCCTCGGCGCGTATCCGCTCGAGATCAGCGCCGCCGAGCCCATCGGCTCCGCCATCCGGGAGCGGGAAACGATCCAGGCGGTGCTCGAGGAGGCCTCGGGCGGCCGGATGCACTACATGTTCAACCGCGTCGGCGGGCTCAAGGAGGAGGTGCCGGCTGGATGGACTGCCCGGGCCCGGCAGGCGATCGGCGAGGTACGTCGGCGAGTGCCTGAATGGGACGCGGTGTTCCGCGACGAAACTTTCCGTGCCCGTACGGTCGGCGTCGGCATCCTGTCGGCCGCTACCGCGGCGGCATACGGGGCATCGGGACCGGTTGCTCGAGCCAGTGGCCTCGACTTCGACCTGCGCCGCGACGAGCCGTACCTCGCCTACGGCCAGCTCGACGTTCCCGTGGTCACACGAAGTGCGGGGGACTGCCACGCTCGCTTCGAGGTTCTGCTGGAGCAGGTATATGTCTCACTGGACCTCGCCGAGCAGTGCCTGCACCGGGTGGATCAGATCGGCGGCCCGATCAACGTCAGGCTGCCGAAAGTCGTCAAGGCGCCGGAAGGCCACACGTACGCCTGGACCGAGAACCCGCTCGGGATCAATGGGTACTACCTGGTGTCGCGGGGAGACAAGACGCCGTGGCGGCTGAAGTTGCGCACCGCCTCTTTCGCCAACGTGCAGGCACTCTCCGCGCTGTTGCCCGGATGTACCGTGGCCGACCTGATCCCGGTCCTCGGCTCCATGTTCTTCGTCGTCGGTGATATCGACAAGTAGCGCGAGCTCCGAGGAACGAGGAGCGAGCGCGGATTGTCCCAGTCAATATCGACAAGTAGCGCGAGCTCGAGGAACAGGAGCGAGCGCGGATAGCCGCGGTCGTGATCGACAGTACGATCCCGGTCGTAGTCCCGGCCCCGTTCCCGGTCGTAGTCCCGGTCGTAGTCCCGGCCCCGGCCGTGACCGCGTTCGCGGTCGTAGTCCCGCTCGCGGTCGTGATCCCGGTCCCGGTCGTACCCGCGGCCGCGGTCGCGCTCATCGTCCCGCTCGCGGGGTCGGTCATAGCCGCGGTCGCGGTCGTAACCTCTGTCCCGGTCATAGTCGCGTTCTCGCGATCGCACCGAATCGCGATACCGGTCGCCGTCGCGGTCATCCATATATCGGTCGGGGGATTCACCGCGCGCCGGCGGTAGGGCCCGCGGCTCGGGACGCCCGAACCACGCACGGTCGTCCGGATCGTCGCGGCGCAGCGCCGCCCACCGATCCTCGACTCGGTACTCCGAACCGCGGTCATCACTGTGAACCGACGACCGGCGCTCCCCGAGGTGCAGCTCCCGGCCGTGCTCATCGGCCCGCACCTCGGCCCACCGGTTGCCCTGCGCCATGCCGTCCCAGCGCTCGTCCCACCGGCGGCCATCGTCCTCGCGTTTGTCGCGCCACTCACCTTCGACCGAAGCGCGGCTGCCGTACACGGTGCCGCCCCCGTCCTGGTCGCCCGCGTTCACGGTCGTCGTACGGCGGGTCACGTGAACGGTCTCGGTCCGCCGTACTGTGCCTGGCCCGCCAGGCCCGCCAGGTCCGGAATCCAGTGCCGGAGCGTGATGGGCCGCCAGCATATTGCCGGTCTGAACCTCGTCGATCTGGGCACGCAGGCCTTCGACCGTCTCGGTCAGTACATGGATTTTGTCGCTGAGCGCCTTGTGCGTGTTCTTGGCCGCGGTCGTCGTGTCCTCCCGCGCCTTGACCCGGACCCGTTCCACCTCGTCGAGCACCCGGTGCTCGATGTCCACACGAAGCATCTCCAAGCTCGGCCGCAAGCCAATCGACAACGCGAGCAGCACGATTGTGATTACCGCGAGGACGACTGCGATGCGCAAGGACCCGACACTTTGGCCAAACAGAAGAATGAGGACGGCCACCGGAGCCAGCGCCATCCCGCCCCAGAACAGACCCTGCGGCACCTGCCCACGCCGAACGTCCTTGGTTTGGCTGGCCGGCATGCTGCGAGGTTAGCTGGGATATGCGAAGAACAAAAGCTTGGGGCGAGCGCGAGGAGCGAGCAGAAGCGAGGTTCAGACGCGAGCGCGAGGAGCGAGCGCCAGCGAGCCCCGCAGTCGCGAGCAAACGCAGGTGCAGTCGCGAACTTTGTAGTTACCGCCCGGGTGCTCACGGTGTGAGCGCCCGGGCGGAGACCTTCCAAATCGTCAGGCCGCGGCCACGGTTGTCCGCCGGGTCCAGGCCGTCAGCAGGCCCACGATCCACCCCACGAAAAGCCCGTAGATCGATGCCGCGCCCGCGTCCAGCAGGGCGGTGTAAAGCGATGCGGTCGTGGTCAGGAAGGCGGTCAACATCGCCGCCAGTGCGGCTCCGATGATCACCGAGAACCAACCCAGAACGAACGCGCCGCCGCCACCGATGAAGTTCGCCCCGGCCATTCCCAACAATGCCGCGACGAAGACGATGAGCAGTAGCGCTCGAATGTCATGTGCGATCACGTCCTGGGTGGCTGTGCCACCGGAGGTGATCGACCATCTCGGCCAAGACAAGGTCCGCAACAGCAGATGCCATGCCGAGGCGCCCTGCGCGTGCTTGTCGGCCCACTCGGCGTAGGCCTGATTTCCGAACGCGAGGACCAGCACTAGAATTGCGATGACGCCGGCGCCGGTATAGGTACGGGCGCGGGTGATAACCGGGGACATGCTGGTCTGATACCCGGGTCCACGATGCTCAAACTCCACCCGGGACAGTGCCGATTCAGCGGCCGGCGGGCGCCTCGGTCGGGTTACCGTCGGAGCGCAGATAGTCCAGGAAAGCCGCCCGCAGCAGTGGTTCCGCGTCGCCGTAGCCGTGCCCGGTGAACTCACGCCAAAGGGCGATGGCGTCGCTGATGGAAGCTCCAACCGCGCCGAGTGAGGCGTCTAACGACTCGGCGTCGTCGGCGTGCGGCAGGTGTGTCAGTACGGACCAGAAGAACCCGATGTCGTGCCGATCGGACGCGAGGGCGAATGCCCGCTGGCGCAGTTCTTCCGTGCTGAGCTGATCGAGGTCGGACTTGTCGTCCATAGCGGCGAGCCTACCGGGGGCTCGAGACGCCCCAGGGGTCGTCGGAGGCCCACAACCCGCCCGCGGGAGTCGGCGCGGGCTGCCATGATCGGCCAGCCGGCCCAAGTGAATGCACCCGCGGTGACCAATCATCGTCATCGGTCGGGCGTGCCGGCGCTGGCCGCCCGAATCGTTCAACGAGGCGGGTCACACATAGGCCGACCAGGATCGCGACGGTGGCGACGCCGGCCACGGACCAGGTTCGGTCGGCCGCCTGCGCATAGGCGAGGCCGACGGAGAGCAGCGCGACCGCGAAGACCGTGCCGAAGATGCCGCCCCGGCGCCCGAAGGCGCTCGTGCCGCCGAGCAGCGCACCACCCAACGCCAGCGCGGTCAGCTCTAGACCACTGGTGGGTGCAGCGTCGCGATAGACCGAAATCGCAAGTACGCCGCCCAGCCCGGCCAACACACTGGAGACCACGGTGGCGCTCAGCGTGATCAGAGCCGCCACTGTGCCCCGGCGGCGGGCCGGGTCGATCACGGGGCGGAAACGCCCGAATCCGCGGCGGATTGTCGGCACCAGTCCGAGCACGCTCGCGCCCACGCTCAGCAGGCAGAAACCGCCAAACCAGTAGTACGCGTGCGGCGCGGGGTCGTAGCCGGCTCCGAGCGAACCTGCCGTCTTTCCGCTCGACCAAGCGATGAGTCCGACCGCCACCGCCAAGCTCGCCGCCCAGGCCGGCACCTGCAGGCCAACCACGATCAAGCCCTGCGCCAACCCGATGAGGGCACAGATGCCGATGACCGTCGCGGCGGGGCCGAACCAGCCGCCCGAGCCGTGCTGCCCGAGGTAGAGGGCGGCGAAGACGGCGACCCCGCCGACCGCGAGATTCGGCGCCCCAGCCCGCAGCGCGAGCGCACTCGCCGCCGCAACGAGACCCAACACGCTCGTCGCGAGCGCCAGTTCGCGCAGCCCAATGGCGCTGAGCGCACCGGGCTGGGCCTGGGAAAGCGCGTATCCGGCGCCGGCAAGGGCGAGGGCGAGCAGCAGCTCCCACAGGCCGTGAACCATCATCCGGTCCCGGCCCGGCTCGCCGTCCGCGGGATCCTGGAACACAAGGTCAAGATTGGGGGGTGGCACCCGGTCCCGGTCCGCCAGGGTTACCGTCGGATCACTATCGGTCGCGCCGACGGCGACAACGGACAGCGGCGTGGAATGCGAGGCGCCGATCTCGTATGTGGACGTCTCGCGGCGGACAGGCAGGTACTCGCCGGATGACTCGCGGAACCCCGTACCGAGGGACCGGGCGCCGGCGCGCGCTTGCGTACTGTCCTCGAACACCATGATGTGCCCCAATCGTTTCGCGTCGCACCGTACCCGGCACCGGCCGTGGAGCAAAAGCCCCATCCCCGTCCGATGCGCCGGTCAGTGCCGCCCCGCGCCGCCAAGATTGTCTCGATCGTCCTCATCCGGCGGTTTCGGCACCCGGCAGGCCCGTTCGAGGAGCAGCGCGGCCGCGACCAGGGCGAGCGCCCCAACCAGGCCAGCTACCGCAGGGGCCAGATTCTGCGCCGCCGCGGTGAGCCGACCGCGCTCAGACAGCGCCCAGGCCGCAACCCCTCCGTACACTCCGGCGAAGATCGCACCGCCCAGGGACGACGCCTTCGCGAGCACAGCGAGCCGGGCAACCAGCAACGGGTTGAGCGCGCCCGCACGCGGTCGGTGCTCGATCCGGGCCCGCGTGGTCCGGGCAGCGATCCCCTCGACGACAGCCAAGCCGGCCAGGGTCAGGCCGGGAAGCCAGGTCACATTGGGGAGATCACCGAAGTAGCGGCGGATGAAGAGGAATGACAATGCCGCGGTGATCACCGCGGCGAGGATGAGCGTGGATGGACTGGTTGGGCGGAGGCCACCTCGCGACGGACTCTTCGGCCGATCGCGCGGCGCCTCGTCGTTCATCGGACCGCCCTGCCTGTCATCGGATCAACAGGCTACCGCACGGAGTCTGAGCTGGCCGGCCCTTGCCGTACTCAAAGGTCATCGGTGAGATCGACCGCTTGCCGCACCAGTCCGGCGAGATCGCTGGCGACCGGCTCCTGCCGGACCAGGTCGGCTACCCGGCCGTGACCGGGAAGCTCCGCGTACGGAGCGATGTCCAGCCATGGCCGCAGCACGAACGCCCGCAGGTGGGCGCGCGGATGAGGCAGCGTGAGTTCGGGGTCGTCGCTGAGTACCGGGGTTCCGTCGTCGGCCCAGACCGCGATCACATCGACGTCGAGACTGCGCGGCCCGAACGGGCGAGCTGGATCGCGAACCCGTCCGGCATCGCGCTCTGTCGCCGTGGCCCGCTGCAGCCAGGTCAGGGCCGGCACCCCTGCGGCTACCAGCAGTGCCGCGTTCAGATAGGCCGCCTGGTCCGGGTCTCCCCACGGCGGTGACTCGTACACATCGGACACCACCAGTACGGCGTCGGCGAATCCGGCAACGGCCTGCCGCAAATGCCTGGCCCGGTCGCCCAGGTTGCTACCGATCGAGAGCACGGCACTGGTCACGTACGTCCCCGCACTTGGAGCCGGCGCACGGTCACAGAGACGTCTGCGAATGTATGCGGAATCGGCGCGAAGGGCTTATGTACGGTCACGGTCGCCGCGGTGACTCGGAGATCCGTGAGGCACGCCGACGCAAGTCGGTCGGCCAGGGTCTCGATCAGATTGACTGGCTCGCCGGCGACAATCGCCGCCAGTCGATCCGCTAGTTCGCCGTAGTGCACCGTGTTCGCGACGTCATCCGAGACTCCCGCCCCCAGGAGGTCTAGTTCGAGCTCAACATCAACGATGAAGTCCTGTCCCTGCTCACGCTCGAATTCATACACGCCGTGTTGGCCACGCACCCGCAGCCCGCGCAGCGAAATCCTGTCAGTCATTATGCCCTGTTCGTCCGTGAGTTCGGGCCGCCTGGGTGGCTTGCAGTACTCGCAGCGCGTCGACGGTCGCGCGCACGTCGTGGACCCGCACGCCCCACGCACCGGCCTGCACCGCGAGCAGGCTGGTGGCCACGGTGGCAGCCTCGCGCTCCGCGACCGGACGCGGCGTTCCGTGAACGTCGGCCAGCAGGGTGCCAAGGTACGACTTGCGACTCGCGCCCACGAGGACCCGGTATCCCAGCGCGATGATCGCGTCCAGATGGGCGCTGAGGCTCCAGTTGTGCTCGGGCCGCTTGGCGAAGCCCAGGCCCGGATCGACGATGATCCTCGTGCCGTCGACGCCGGCCGCGATCGCCGCGTCAGCCCGCTGCTTCAACTCGTCGCGGACCTCCGCCACCACGTCGCGATACTGGGCTAAGTCCTGCATGCGCCTCGCGTGTCCGCGCCAGTGCATCAGCACCCAGGGCACGCCAGCGTCCGCAACGACAGAGGCCATCCGCGGATCCGCGAGTCCACCGGACACGTCGTTGACCACCGCCGCGCCGGCGGCGAGCGCCGCCTCGGCGACCTCGGCTCGGGTGGTGTCGATACTCGTAGGTATACCGGCTTCCGCGAGCGCACGGAGCACGGGCAGCACCCGGCCGGACTCGGTCGCCGCGTCCACCCGGTCGGCCCCGGGCCGGGTCGACTCGCCGCCGACGTCCACCAGGTCCGCACCATCAGCGCACATGGTGACCGCGTGGCGTACGGCCTCGTCGAGGCTCGTGTAGCGCCCACCGTCGGAGAAGCTGTCCGGGGTCACGTTGAGCACCCCCATCACGACGGGGGCGGGTGCGTCAAGCACGGTCACGCCCTGACGCTACTCAGTCGACCAATGTCGGTTGCTGGACAGGGGCGGGTTGACCATGTCCATTGACTGGTACGCACTGGTGACGACTGGACACGTACTGCAATATTCTGATGCGTCGGGCCGGCCCGGCCACGTCACAGAGTCGGCGTAGAGGCCAACGTCACGGTTCCCCGTGGCACCAGTTTCAGGAAGGCTTAGCGCCAAGTGCTCCGGGGAGGTTGCCGATGATAGTCGCTACGCTGGCCCTATTCGCCAGCGAGTCACTGCTGCCGCACGTGCGCGACATCGCGCACGGTGTTCTGGCGGCGGAGCCGTCTCCGGACCCCAGTTCCCCGGTGCCGATCAACACCGATGGGATTGTCGAGTTCATCGCCACTAAGGTGACACCAATCCTGCTGGCGGTGCTCGGTGTCATCTTCATCAGTCGCGCCGGCAAGGGCGAGATGTCGAAGGTCCTGACCAGCAGCGCAATAGCCATCGTCGGACTTGCGTTCATCGCTGGGGCAGGCGCTCTCTTCTTCTTCGGCGAGGGTCTGATCAAGCTGATCTTCGGTTAGAAACAACCTCGCGGGTAGGACACCATGCGGCTGCGAACCGACGACGACATCTACCGGGCACGGCTGGTTTATCTCGGGCCACCCGGTTACACGCTTCCCGTTCAACTGCCTTACGCGCAGTACGGTGTCTTCATTCTGCTCATGCCGCTCTATATGGGAATCCATTACCTCATCACGTTGGAGTTCGACCCGGTGCCGGCGTGGGAGATCGCCTTGGCGATGGTCACCACGTCGTTCATCTGGAGGTACGTCGATCCAGACCGCCCCGCCCGCATCGTCGTCCGGACCGCACTCACGGACTGGCGCGGTGCCGGGCGTGCGGTCTCCGGTCGTGACGAACGAGCACCTCGGCTTGTCGCGCGGCGGGTCACCGTTCGGGAGAAGATCCGGTGACCCGGACGAGCAGGGACGGCGACGCGCTCGGGTTCGACGACGACTTCGCCGACTACTACGACGACGCACCCGCGGCACCACCCGCGATGCTTCGAGCGCCAACTCCGGTGGCCGGACTGCCGCCGGTGCGTCGGGCTCAACCGTCGCCTCCGCCACCGCACCTGCCTCGGGCCCAGATGGCGCCACCGCACTCCTCGACCTCAACTGCCGATGTGGACTCACCGTTTCTGGGCCTGTTCCCGGGTGCCGCTTCCGTGCCTCCTCGGCCCGTCTCGGCTCCCGGCGTCGGCGTCGCCCCGCCCTCGGCGCCACCTCGCGGCGCACCCTCTAGACTGCGGCGCCACCAGGTCGAAAAGGGCGGCGGGGCGGGCCGGTCCGCGCCGCCGACCGGCCGACGTACAAGGATCGTGACGCCGTCACCGAACTCGCCCTGACCGAGATCGCAGGGCATCTCACCTTCACCAACACCATGGTCACGGCGTGGTACTCGCTACCTGAGGTTCGGTGGGCGTTCCGGCCCGACCTCGACCGCGAGGCGCTGATCATTGCGATCTCCGAGCAGTACGCCGGCCTGGCTGGATTCCGGCTACACCTGCGCCGCACCTCACGTCCGTTCGCGGCCGACGAATGGGCCCGGATTTTGGACCACACCACACCGCGACCGCTGCCCGACGTCGCCGGGGCACCATCCTGGGGCGATCATCTCGTAGGAGCGCAGCGCCATCTGCTCTCGCTCAACCACGCCGAAGGCCAGACGTACCTGGGCATCTCGTTTGCCCGTCGCACCTTAGGCGACACGTTCGCCGAGCGCTTCGGCGGGCTGTTCCGGCATGGCTCCGGAGACGCCGAACGCAGGCGTTGGACGCGGGTGGTCGAGCAGTTCGACGAGGTTCTCGGGGCATTCGGAATGCGGGGCCGCCGGGTCACCGCCGCCGAGTTGGAGTGGCTCCTGTTCCGCTCTGTGGCACTCGGAATGGCACCGCCGCACGTGCACGCGGGCGGCCGCAACGGTGGCGTGTGGGCCAAGGGCGACCTACTCGCGCTCACCGAGCAGATCGAGCGATTTCGGTCTCCGTACGGCGCGACGACCCGGTTGGTGAACCGCCTCACGGGCGAGGAGCGGCACGTCGCGGTGCTCACGGTCGGTCGGATGGAACCGTTGGAGATCCCCGAACGGCACGAGCCGTGGCTGCACTTTCACGAACGGTTGCCCTGGCCGATCGAGCTCTCGTCCAGAGTGGACGTACTCGGGCCCGGTGACTCGTTCCGCAACCTGGAGCACCGGCTGCGAATGATCCGCTCTCAGCAACTCGACTACGCCGAGCACGGAATGGACGCCCCGCCAGAGCTGGAACGGCTGGCGCAGCGCGCGCTCGTGCTCGGCGACGAGATGACCACCGGCCTGCCGGTCGACTCCTCGCGGGTGCATGGATGGCACCGACTCGCCGTCTCCGGCGCGACTCGTGATGAATGTCTCGAACGCGCGCGCAAAGTGATCCAGATCTACCAACGCGACCTGCGCATCTCGTTGCAGCACCCTAAGGGTCAGGAACAACTGGCCCGGGAGTTCATCCCCGGAGAGCCGCTGGCCAGCACCGGCTATCTGCGCCGGATGCCGGTGAAGCTGCTCGCGGCGGCGATGCCGCAGGCGGCGTCCAATGTGGGCGATCGACGGGGTGACCTGATCGGCCGTACCGCCGGAACATCCCGCCGACCGGTCTTCCTGGACCTGCACTTCCCGATGGAGATTCGCGAACGATCGGGTCTGGCGGTGTTCGTCGCCGAGCCCGGCGGCGGTAAGTCCACGTTGCTGGGTGCGCTCGGCTACCTCGCCGCCCGGCGCGGGGTCCAGGTCACCCTGCTCGACCCGTCCGGCCCGCTGGCCCGTCTGTGTCAGATGCCCGAGCTGCGCCCGTTCGCTCGCGTGCTCAATCTCACTGGTTCGGAGCAGGGCACCCTGGCCCCGTACGCGCTCATCCCGACGCCACGACGGCAGCACTACCCCGCCGGACCAGGTGGCGACCAGGAGCACGGCATCGCGGTATCCAACGCCCGCGCCGAACGGCGCATGCTGGTGCAGGACATCTGCTCCATGTTGGTGCCGCCGCAGGTCGCTCGTGAAGCCTCCACCGCGACCGCCCTACGGCACGCGGTACGGACTGTCCCGGCAGAGGAGACATCCACACTGGACGACATCGTCACCTGCCTGCAGAACTCGGCCGACCCGCAGGCCCAGGAAGTCGGCAACCTGCTGCTCGACACCGCCGAGATGCCGCTGGCGATGCTGTTCTTCGGCTCCCCGCCACCGGGCCTGTTGGGCGACCAGGCCGTGCTCACGGTGATCACCATGGCCGGGTTGCGACTGCCCGACCTCAAGATCGAGCGGGAGTACTGGTCGGCCGAGGAGCAGCTCGCGCTTCCCATGCTGCACACGGCTCACCGGCTCGCGGTCCGGCGCTGTTACGGCGGCTCGATGGAGTCGCGCAAGCTGGTGGGTCTGGACGAGGCGCACTTCATGGAGGGATGGCGCTCCGGGCGGTCGTTCCTGGTTCGACTCGCCCGTGACTCGCGCAAGTGGAACCTGGCCGCCCTGGTCGCCTCGCAGAACCCGAAGGACATCCTCGGCCTGGACGTGCAGAATCTCGTCTCCACCGTATTCGTGGGCCGGATCGCCGAGGACCAGGAGGTGGCAGCGGAGGCGTTGCGCCTGCTCCGAGTGCCGGTGGACGATGGCTACGAGGCGGTGCTCGCCGCACTGTCCCAAGTGGATGCCGCGTCCACGTCTCGCCTCGGCTTCCGGGAGTTCGTCATGCGAGACGTCGACGGCCGGGTGCAGAAGCTGCGCATCGACGTCTCCTGGGTGCCCGGTCTGCTCTCCTATCTGGACACCACACCCGCCGGGGACGCCCTCACCGCCGCCTCGACTCACAACCGCGGCCTCGATCGCAACCGTCGCCCCGGAGGCATGACCGGTGTCTCGGCGACTTGGCGGGCCACCGTCGGCGGCCCCGCTTGCGTTGTCGGCGTGGACCCGCCGATTCGCCTCGCTGCTCGTCGTATTCGTGCTCGCGCTAGCCGTGGTGTTCTTTCCGTCGCGACCCGCGTCGGCCTCGCCATTTCCCTCAACGGGTCGCGTCGCAGCCGCAGATCTGTGTTCGGTCGAGGAATGGCAGGTCGATCCTGCTCGGTGTATCGGCCAACTGCCAGATGTGGCGGCCCAACGTGCTCAATGCCTCAAAGCTCCGACCCCGGACGGTCCCGACTCTGGCCTTGGCGGCTGGTTCGCGACGAGACCGGGTGCCTCTGAGGCGTCCGGGTTTGCCGTGCGGTACGTGGACTACGGATACGCGGGGTACTCGTACACCACCTACGACATTGGCTGCGCGCCGACCGTCATGCATCCCGACTACAAGTTTGAAAACACCGTGGCAAGCGGCGAATTCATGATCGCAACAGCAGTAATCGGGGCGTCAAACGCAGTTCGTGAGCGGGCTTGGGACCCCGGGGAGATGTGGGGATGGGCCGATCCACTGGTGGAACAAGCCACTCGGGCCGTCTACACCAAGGTGTTCACCGCGTTCGGTGCCGTGACCCTTGCGATTGTTGGAGTGTATCTGCTGTGGCGTTCGCGACAGGCAGAGATGAGCGTCGCTATGACTACCGCCGCTTGGGCCGTGCTGGTCATGGTCGCGGTCACGGCGCTCGCGGCCTGGCCGGTCTACAGCGCCCGCCTGGCCGACAAAGCCCTGGTTTCGTCCCTGGCCGTCATTCATGACGCAGTAGGCCCTCCGAAGCAGAATTTGCCAGCCGGGCAATGCCCTTTCGATAACCAGCAAGCCTGCGTGGACAGCCGGGCACCGGCACTGCGCGCGAGCGAGACCGCCGTCGAGACAATGCTCTACCGGAATTGGCTCCGCGGCATGTTGGGGTCTGCCGACAGCGTGACGGCGCACAAATACGGCAATGCGTTGTACCTTGCCCGCACATTCTCGTGGTCAGAACTCGACGCTGCCAGATCTGACCCGCGCCTACGCGACCAAATGATCGAACGAAAGTCGCGCGAGTGGATGAAGGTCACCGAGCAAATTCGGGGCGAAGACCCCGAGGCGTACCAGTACTTGCAGGGCACCAAGGGCATGGAGCGGATCGGTGCCGGCTTTATTGCGATGATCTCATCGCTGATGTTCGCGATGTTCGACCTGACCGCCTCGCTGTTGGTGCTACTCGGGTTCCTTATCTTTCGGTGGGCGGTAATTGCCGCACCGATCATCGGCACCGTTGCCTTGCTTCGCCCGGCGAGTGGTGGATTCCGACGGCTGGTCAACGCCGTCGTGGCAGCACTGTTCAACATCATCATCTTCGGCACCGGAGCCGCGATCTACCTCTACGCCGTGGACCTGGTCATGAACACGGTGACGATCCCGGGCTGGCTCCAGGTAGTTCTGGTGCTGCTCTGCGGCGTCGTCGGTTGGATGCTGCTTCGACCGTATCGCCGCATCACGCAGCTCGGGGGCAAGGATCCGCTTGCGGCGATTGCCGCAGGCGGCATGTTCAACCGTCGTCAAGCCCAGATCGAGCAGGCCGCAACCGCTGCGGCCATAGCCGCGCGCCCTGATGGCGGAGGCGTACCAGTGGTCCAGAACCGGCCGCCGGTCCGGGTGGAACTACGCGCCGAGCCGCCGCTCGAGATCACCGGTATCGAGCCTGGTCCGGTCGGTGCACCACAGTCGCGAGGGCCAATGATTGCGCCGCGGCGGACGCCAGTGCCGATCCGCGACGGATGGACCGAGCCCGATGGGCGCGATCCGGACAACGCGCTCTACCGGCCCAGTCGAAGCTCGGCCACCTCACCAGACGACGAGCCGTCGCGCCGAGACCGCGTCGAGGCCAAGGCGGAGGCGTAACGTGCGCGGACTGCTTCGCCGACTCGGCCCGCGGGCTGGGATCTCATTCGGCCTGATCCTGGTCGTCGCGACCGTTGTGATCGTGGCACGGCTTTCTGGCGGCGAACGTCCGCTGCCGTACCAAGCCGGTACCGACACCACACCGACGGTGGCGGCGACGGTTGGGGACGACGGCGCTGTGGCTCCGACGTCGAGCGGACACGCGGACGACGCCGGCTTACGCTCGTCCGCCGCCGCATTCACATTGGCCTGGCTTGATCGAAGCGTCCCGGCGGCCGAGTGGCTCGACGGCCTTCGTCCGCTCGCGACCCAGCGGCTCATCAGCAGTCTGGCCGGAGTCGATCCGCTCGACGTACCCATCGTTCGGGCCGTCGGGCAGCCCGCCGTCCTGCTGAGATCTGACCTCTACGCCCAGGTGCGGGTACCGATCGACGCCATGGCTGTGTTGCTCGGGATGGTGAAGCAGGGTGACCACTGGCTCGTCGACACTCTCGACGAGGACCGCGGATGAGCAAGATTGTCACCGACGTCGTCACCGCGCGGCCAGCCCGCAAGGGCGCGCTCAGAGCCCTGATGATCAGCAGTACGGCAATCGTCCTGACCAGCCTCTGTGTGGCCTTCACGGCTCTGGCACTACTCGACGGACTGCTCGACGATGACACCTCGACGTTCGCGTTGGGCTGCGGCAACGGTCGCCCGGTCGATCCTGCCGGGCCAATGCCGGCGATGGCTGAACTCACCGAGGAGCAGGTTCGAATCGGCGCCGTGATCATCAAGGTCGGCCAAGATTTGCAGGTGCCGCCCCGGGGTTGGGTGGTCGCCGTCGCGACGGCGCTGCAGGAGTCACGGCTGCAGAACCTGCCGCACCTCGGGCCGAACAACGATCACGATTCGTTAGGCGTGTTCCAGCAGCGGCCCAGTCAGGGCTGGGGATCTCTTGAGCAGCTTGCCGATCCGGCGTACCAGGCGCGCAAGTTTTACCAAAAGCTATTACAGGTCACCGGGTGGCAGACCATGTCGCTCACCATCGCGGCGCAGCGTGTCCAGGTCAGCGCCTTTCCTGATGCGTACGCCAAACACGAGCCGCTCGCGGCAAAGGTGGTCGACGTGCTCACCGGCGGCGCCAGCCGGGCGGCCGGCAACGATCTGGTCCTGCGCTGTGCGGCCGGCTTCGACATCGCTGCCTCTGGCTGGACGCTGCCCGTTCAGGGGCCAGTGGTCTCCGGTTTTCGCACCGGCGACCGGCCGGCGCACAACGGTGTCGACATCTCGGTGCCGAAGGGCACTCCCATCCGCTCCTCGGCTGCCGGCGTCGTCATCACCGTGCTGTGCAACGCCAGTCTGTATGGCGACAGGTACAGCTGCGACCAGGACGGCAGTCCGGTCGTCCAGGGCTGCGGATGGTATGTGGACATGCTGCACGCAGGTCGGATCATCACCCGCTACTGCCACATGATGGCGCGTCCGACTGTCTATGTTGGACAGAACATCGGCGCCGGCGAGGTGGTCGGCCTCGCTGGTTCATCCGGTAACTCGTCCGGCCCGCATCTTCACTTCGAGGTGCACCTCAACGCCGACGCCGGCCCCTTCGGAGCGGTGGACCCGGTCGTGTTCATGAACCAGGTCGGTGTCCCGCTCGTGGTCGCGGCGTGATCGAGCCAGAGCGACCATGCCTAGGTGTTGATTGAGCCATGCTTGGTCAGCGAGCAAACACGCCAACCGTCGCTGTTCTCAAGCCCAAGCGTCCACGACTGAACATCCCGGATTGCGCCGCCGACGACGGCGACGCTGAACTGCACTCTTAACGTCACCGTCGCTCTGCTCCCTGTGACCTGCACCGACGGATCACCCCACATGACTGTCACGCTCGCGTCAGATGGAGGCGCGACTGCGGCGGTCGCTTGCGCGGCCGACCATGAGTCACACAGGAACAGCGCGAGCCTATTGGAATCCTTCAGAACCATCGCTGAATCAAGGAACTGCTCCGCGACCACCTGGGGGTTGCTGCGATCGATTGCGGTGGCCCGGTCGTAGAAATAGAACGCCGTCCCGGCCGCCACCGTGCCCAGGGCGAGTACGAACCCCAGCACCACCGGCAGGACGTTGCGGGCCCGCCTCGCTGGCTTTGCACCGGCTGATAGTCCTGCCGTCGTCGGCCCGTCGGAAGATACCCCGCTGGGGCCTGGCCCGTCGCTCGTCACGCAGCGAGCGTAGCCAATCGATCGCCGCCCACGTAGCGTCGTCGTTCGCCTCGCCGCACCGGGTTCGCGGCTCGGCCACGAAGGTCCACAGGGGATGTGGCGGTTATCCACAGGCTTTGGGACAGGCTCGCGCGACATTGGTCAAGTCCGATAGTCTCCGACCTGGGCGAGACACAGGCGGGCGGGGGAGGCACGCAGCGTGGGCGAAGAGGAAGATGCCATAAGTAGCAGTGAGATAGCACTCGCTGACGGCGACGGACGCGACGGTTCAGCATTCCCAGCTGTGCCGATCGTCGTCGATATCAAGGCCATTGACGACTTCGCGGCGCTGCTGGCCCAAGAGCTCGACGCAAACTTCCGGCCGGCGCAGGATCGTGTCGTGCTTCAGCACTCCGACGGTGTCGGGTTCGGCTCACGGCACGCATCGACCGACATGCGTATCACGGTCAGAAAGTACTACGACTGCCTATCCACGGCAGTCGACAACCTTCGCGCATACGTGGCAGCGTCCGACATTCTGATTGGAGCGGCGCAGAAGGTCGCGGCGGCCTACCGGTCAGCCGATATGAACGCCCGGACGATACAGCGCACGGTCGATACGGCCCTCACCGATGCCGTACGTGAGGCGGAACTGGCTCAACAGCGCGCAGCTGAGGACGCCAGGCGCGAAGCCGTCCTGCGGCGCCTCGCCCAGTACGAGTAGGAGCAGCGGTCGTGGTCGAGGAAGCGGATGGCGGCGGGGCCTGGCGCCAGGTGCCGACACAGTGCATGAACTGGCATGTGTACGGCCTTCGCGAGATCTGGCACATGCTGGAGCCCGAGGACGGGCGAATCTCCCGCAATCAGGTCCAAGCCTGGGGCCTCATGCGGAGCCTCTGCGAGTACCAGGCCCATCGACTTCGCGATGCATGGTCATCGCTGGCCGACGTCTGGCCACCCGACGGCAGCCGCGCCGCGACGGAGTTCCGCGGTGTCGTCCTCGCCATGGCTCGATCCTTGGATGAGTCCGCCGCCGCAGCACACGAAAATGCCAAGGCATTATCTGCTCTTACGGATGGCATCGCGGATACTCGCGGGAAGATCGCTGATCTCGTTGCGGAGTACAACACCATCGAGGCTAAGCGGCGCCACCCCAAAGTGTCGGCCGCGGCCGCGACTGAGCTCGACCGCCAGAAGGCTGAAATCGTCGAAGCCGCCCGACGAACCATGCGCGACGCCGACGTCATCCCCGCCACCGCGACCGAAGACTTCCGCATACCGCCGAAGTATCACGGGATCGACGACCGTGAAGACAATCGAGCCGGGAGCGGCACGCTAGCCGCCGGGACGCTTGGACCGCTCCAGTCAGCTCGGCGGCCCAGTCCGCATTCCCGTCTACAGCCACCGGCTCCGAGTCGAGTTCGTCACGGCGTCGCATGGTGCGCGCCAATGCGGACGACCCGGGAGCTCCGGCTTGGCCGGACGACTCTGCGACGCCGGGCACGACGCCGTCATCGGCTGGGTCCGACGTCCATCCGCTCCCGCCGGGCCTTGGGCGACATGGCGGAGGCACTGTCGATGGCACGCATCGCGGACCAGCGGTTCTGGCATTGCCGCCGGTCCTGGCGGTGCCATCGGTCCGGGCGGCTGTCATTGGATCGCCGGCTGGCGCCAGAGCTCAGGCTGCTCCAGGCCAGCCGGGACGGCCAGCGGACAACGGCCGCCAGCGATGACGCCGATGGTGCCTCCGATCGGTGCGGCGGGCGCCGGCCAACGCGGGCCAGGGTCCGGCGCGAATCAGGGGTCGAAACGCCGACCCGTTCCGCCGTCGGATGACTGGCAGATACCGAAGGGTGTTCCACCGGTGATCGAGCCGCGCGACGAGCCCGCTCAGTCACGATCCGGGCCCAGGCGTGATCGGGATCGACCGATGATCCGGTTGAAAGCCGTCGGCGCCGTCATCGCTGCGATTCTGTTGGCCGGCCGCCAGGCGGCAGTCGACCCGATCCGGGATGCGCAGTGGCACCTCGCGTACCTCAACGTCGCCGACGCCCACAAGATCAGCCAAGGGACGGGCGTCACGGTCGCGCTGCTCGACACCGGCGTCGACGCCCGCCACCCCGATCTCAGCGGCAGCGTGCTCGCTGGCACCGACTTCAGCCTCGACGGGCCCGGCGACGGCCTCACCGACAGACCACGGGCACGGCACGAGCATGGCTGGTTTGATCGCCGGTCACGGCAGAGCACTCGGCATCGCACCTCAATCCAAGGTTCAGAGCGTTCGCATTAGCACGAGCCGCTTCATCGAAGCTCCGCTTGAGACCGCTATCGACTGGGCCGTTGACCATGGCGCGCAGATCATCTGCATCGCATGGGGCCTCGGCGACGGTCGCGCGCTTCGGGATGCCGTCATGCGGGCGCTCCAGAGCCGACGTGGTGATCGTCGCCGCGGTCGGCAACGCTCCGGCTATCCGAGGTCGAATACCCGGCGGCCTATCCCGGCGTCGTCGCCGCCGCCGCCATCGACCAAGCCGGCAGCCACGATCCGGTGCTCCGTTACCGGCCCCGAGGTCGTACTCGCCGCGCCCGGCAAGCAGATCATGATCGACGGACACGCTCGACAACGGCGACAGGTGGCTACACGACCGGCACGGGCACCAGCGGATCGACGGCGATCATTGCCGGGGCGGCGGCGCTCGTACGATCCAAGTTCCCCAACCTCTCGGCGGCCGAAGTCGTCCATCGGCTCACCGCCACCGCCGACGACAAGGGTCCACCCGGCCGGGACAACGAATACGGCTACGGCGTGGTCAACCTTGTCAAAGCACTCACTGCCGACGTCCCACCACTGCAACCCACGGCGACCGCCACCACCCCGATCGCGACAGCCGCGGCAACCCCCTCGATCGGCGGCGACGCAGGCGGCGGCAGCCGCTCGGCGCTACTCATCGGCGTCGTCGTCATCGGGATCCTGCTCGCCGTCGGTGGGTACATCACCTGGCGCCGTTCCTCGCCCAGATGAGTGCGGTGGGTTGCTCCAACAGGGCGGCCACCCGGACGATGTTGGTTACTGGCCGCCATCGAGCTCTCGGCAACATTGGGCGATCCGTCGGGGCACGAATTAACGCGGGTACTGGACAACGCGTTGGGCCTGCATGGTTGTTCGTCGAGTCCACAACTGGGAGTTGTGACTACCACTCACAGTTGTGAACTTTGTAGCAGACCATGCCGTCTCCGGGGGGACACGCCGGAGTCGCCACGAGACCCATACGTGTTCGATGAACAGGAAGTAACCAAACTGGTTCACGCGACATTAGGTGGCCAGGGGGCGGGCTTCGCAGACGCGCCAGCCGTCCTCATCGACGAGTGTGAATCGCCATTGGGCGAACGAACTCGGACGGCTGTCATCAGGCATCCGGACGCCGAGGCTGCCACGCACCGTGACCCGGGACTCGGCGCTCGTGACGACCTTCAACTCGCCCCAGGACACGCTCGCGCCATCGGGCACGGCCGCGGTGGTCCGAGCGATCGCGTCGGCCGGATCCCAGTTCGAGCACACCAGCGGCGAGGCCTTCTGCGGGTCGGCGGAGAGGAACACGGCGCTGAGAAACGCGCTGACCGTCTCCTCCGGCGTGAGCGACGGCGGCTTATCTACCCGGCGGAACAGGTAGAGGCCGCCGGCGGCGAGCGCAACCAGAACACTGAGCGCAGCGAAGACCAGTGCGGCACGGCCTGCCTGCCGAGCCGGAGAAGCGGTGTCACTCACGCCCGAAAGGGTAGCGGCCCTACGCTCACGGATCATCAGCCGTCCGGACGCGGCCAGCCGGGGCTGCCTGGTCGCTGAGCATCTCGTCGAGTGCGGTGGCCAGCTCATCCCGGGCAAGCATCGGCATGCCGGACTGCCGGGATGCCCACGCCGACCAGGCCCGCACCACCTCCGCGAACGCGCTCTCTCCATCCATCGAGCCAACGCGGCGGGAAGACATGAATGCCTCCCACCGGCCTGGACTGACCCGGGTCAACTCGCCGGGATCGCGGGTGGCGGCGAAGTCGACGATCGCCCGCGCCACGAGCGTGGCAGCGGGCGCGGTCACTAACGCCGCCTCGGGGCTCTGGAGGAACTCGATGACCATCGCATCCCGCCGTTCGGGCGTCGGCTCCGCGGATGCAGGGAGCGCATCGGGGGTGGCGGGCAGAGTGCGCACACGGGCCAGAGCGAGGGCCCGCACACCGGCGAACCCGTCGGACACATCGATGGACGGAATGAGATCCGTACGCGCGAACGCCTGGCCCAGAACGGCACCTGCCCACCCGGGCTCCACCAGGCGGAAGTCGTCGTTGTGATGTGAGGAGCCGTACAGAAGGTCGTGCACAGCCGCGTCGACGTCGTCGACCAGGGTCGCGTCGACCGCGGCGCTGAAATTGGCCAAGTCAACCTGCACCGCGATGGCGTGGCGTGGAGCCGTCTTCAGCCTTGTCCCGTACCCGAACTCACACAGAATCGTGGCGACGTCCCCGAACGCGTCCTCGGTCACCCAACACCGCCCGACCGTGACCGCGCCCACGGCTGGCGACCAGTCCGGCATAGGTACGGGCTGAGCACGCAGTGCCTCGGCTGCGGCATCGCGTACCTCGCGCAGTGTGCCCGTGGTCGCGAGCACTCGAAGCAGGGCGGCCGAGGTCGGCTTGTGCGTCTGCCGGGCGTACTCGACCAGCCCCCGCCCGAACGCCTCCTCAGCCGCGCCGTCGCGGTGCGGGTCGCTCGCCCACACCACGCCGAGCACCCGGCTGGCCGCGATCTCGGCTCGAAGCGGATCCGCACCGAGCATCACCCCGGTCAGTGCCTGCAGGATCTGCCTGAAGTACCGGCGCTCGGGGCGAAGCTCGACCTCGAACAGAGGATCCTGGACAGCCGTCGGTGTGACGCGCCGTCTCCTGGAGGTCGCCAACATGGCTATTCCGACTCCATGCGCGGTCGCAGCGCCAGCATCCGGAGGGCGGCGTGGGCGCCCCGGATGCCCGGTTCCGATAGCCGCAGCCGCGTAGTGAAGCCGGGTCCCCGCCCTTCGTCCACCATGGACCACAGTTCACACCTACGCAGCAGGCTCCACACCGCCCGGCTGACGTCGCGTTCATCTGGCGGTGCGCCGTCGCTCATGTCGCGCCAGCCGGAGCCGCCGAGTACCTCGGCCACTTCCTTGATGAGGTCACGGACTTCGACCATGCCGCGTGCCTGCAGCAGCAGCATGAGGGCCGCCTCCTGCGCCGCGACATCAAACTCAGACTCATCGATCAGGAGTGCCATCGCGACCGTCCACTGCGCCAGCGCGTCGCCGAGCAGGGCCCGCCCGCGAGTGCCCAACACGAATCTGCGGCCGGAGCGTCGCAACGCGCCCGCGCGCTGCAGCACCAGCCGCAGCTCGCCCAGTCGCCAGATGTCCGACTCCGAACGCGGCGGTCGTTCGGGCAGTTCCCACCAGTTGAAACGCTCGGCCGCCTCTTGCACCACCCGCCGGGCCAGGTTCCCGGTGACCGTCAGGGGGACACCCGGCACGTCGCCGGACCGGCCGACCGCGAGCTCCAGCAGCCACTGCACCGGCGCTGTCCGTTCGGTCACGTCACGCGGCGGAGCCACGTCGGTGAGCAGGTCCGGCAGTACGGCGGACGCGAGCCCACGACGTTCGTGACCGCCGATGTCGGTCCACGAGTCGAGCCGCTCCGCCCGAACGCGGTCCAGCAGCGGCGGCCCGTCGTGGCGCGGCATGGTGAGCTGCTGCCGGGTGACCCTCTGCTGGGTGAGCCGCCACCCTCGACCGCCGGGCTTGAGCTCTCCCGCGGCCTGGGCCAGCTCGAGCGTGGCCGCGATTCTGTCGTATGCGCTGATTTCGGCCGTACCCATGATCTCGCCCCATTCGAGCTCGGGCAGATCGGGCGGCACCACGCCTGAGGCGTCCATGGCCTTGTTCGCCGTCCGTGCACCGACCGCCGGGCCCTGCTCCTCGTAGGTACGCAGGATCTCCTTGGTCTGGGCGGACTGGGCCAGGGCGGCGTACCGGTGTAACTCGGCGAGCTCGAAGAAGCTCTGCAACGCCGCGGCGGTCAGTTGCGGCTCGTGCGCGTCGCTCAGCGTGTACCAGAGGTACGTCTGCAGGTTGTGTTGGGTGAGGTCAGCCAGCCCGGCATCGCCGAGTAGCTCCTCCAGGGCACGCTCGGCCCGCCGCGCGGCCGCTGGGTCGGTGCGGCGCAGAAGCAGCAGCGTTGGTGGCACGAGTGGGTCATTCATTACCCGCTCACCGTAGCGACAACCAACGACGTCCTGCGGCCACCTCGCCCAGCACGGCAATGGCTCCGCCCGTTTTGTTCGCTATATAGCAATTGCTACGAATCGCAATGCGTCGGTGTACTACTGATCGTCAGCGAGGCGAACGGTAGCGTGTCCACTCGTGGCGGATCTGACCCAGACGGTGGCATGGCATCGTCAGGTCGCGGCACTGGTCGCGGCCGCCGATCGAGCTGGCGTCGCGACTGCGGAGCTGCCCGCCGTACGGGCGCGCCTGCTGGTGCAACAGACCCGCCTCACCGAGCAAGCGGCGCGCTATGGCGCCGCGCTGCCCGCTCTGGTACCCACCGCCTCGGAGATCGCCGCCGTCGGCCCAGCCCTGGGCGATCTGTCCGAGCCGGCGATCGCTCGGACGGTACGGACCATGTACTCCACATTGGACGCCGCCGACGCCGCCCTCGGCGTGTCGGCGCCGGCGCCAGCAAGTGCGGGCGGTGATCGCACGCACGGTTTGTCGCCCCAAAACCCGTAGCGCCGGCATCCGTCAGCCCCGGAACGGTCCACGCGCGTCCGGCCAGCCGGAGATGACGCCGCGCGCGAGCGCCTGGACAAGGCCAGAGCGCAGCGCGGTCGCGCGAGCCCGGGACGCGGCCGACCGCAGCGTCGCGCTTCGGAACGCGACGATCTATGGCTGTTACGCGGCGACTGTGCTAGTGGTCCAGATTGGACTGTTCATCCTGCTCGATGAGGAAACGCTGCCGCTCACCGGGCCGCTGTGCCTCCTGGTGCTGCCCACATTCGCCTGGCTCGCCGGCTACCTGACCATCGGCGTCGCGTTCCGACCGGCGCCCGGGCAGACGAGGGTCGACCGGACGCCGCGGCTCGGTGCCATCGTCTGTGCGGTTCCCGACCTGTTGCTGTTCGCGGTAGTTCTCGTGCTGTTCGCCATCAACGCGCTCACGAAGTAGTCCGCGGCTCAGAACGCGCGGGGGGCCAGAATCAGGCTCATCGCCTCGGAGCGGGTACGCGCATCCCGCTGCAACAGACCGCGCACCGCCGACGTGACTGTCCGAGCGCCCGGCTTCCGGATCCCCCGCACCGCCATGCACATGTGCTCGCAGTCGATCACCACGATCACGCCGCGCGGCTCCAGCTTGTCCATCAGCGTGTCCGCGATCTGCGAGGTCAGCCGCTCCTGGACTTGTGGTCGGCGGGCGTAGACCTCGACCAGTCTGGCCAGTTTGGACAGACCGGTGATCCGGCCATCGGGGCCCGGGATGTACCCGACGTGGGCGACGCCGTGGAAGGGCAGCAGGTGGTGCTCGCAACTCGACATCACCTCGATGTCGCGCACCAGCACCAGCTCCTGGTGCCCCGCCTCGAACGCTGTGGTGAGCACCTTCTCGGCGTCGACCCGGAGGCCGGCGAAGAGCTCGGCATAGGCCCGGGCTACGCGCGCCGGCGTCCTGAGCAGGCCGTCCCTATCGGGATCCTCGCCGATGGCGACCAGGATCTCTCGTACTGCCTTCTCGATCCGATCGAGGTCTACTGTGGACTCGAGCGACGCGCCGCCGAGCTGGCCGTTGACCAGTCGCGCCGCGAGATAGTCGAGCGGGACGTCCTCGTCGTCGAAGTCGCTCAGCGCGTGCCGTCCCCGCCGCTAGATTCTCCGCCCGCCGAACCGATGCCGGCGCCGTGTCCCTCCGTGCCCACCGTGGCGCCGTTGTTCTCGGTGGCGCCGTTGTGCGCGTGTGAGCCATCGACCGCGGCGGACGTCTTCAGGCTGTCGCGCTCGGCCTGGGTGAGAACCGGCGGCTGGTCAGACGGCTGCCGCTTCCCGAAGCCGTTGAACGGAGCCATCGGCCGCCGCTTCTGGACCCGCGCGCAGAGTCGGGCCATGTCGGCGGATGACACGGTCTCCTTCTCAATCAGCTCGAGCACGATGTTGTCGAGCACGTCGCGGTACTCGACCAGGATCTCCCACGCCTCGTCGTGCGCGAGCTCGATCAGGTTGCGCACCTCGGAATCGATCTCGGCTGCGATGGAGTCCGAGTAGTCCTTGGTGTGGCCCATGGTCCGGCCCAGGAAGGGCTCGTCGTTGCTGGTGCCGTACTTGACGGCGCCGAGCTTGGCGCTCATGCCGAACTGCGTGACCATCGCCCGAGCGACGGTAGACGCCTTCTCGATGTCGTTGCCGGCGCCGGTGGTGGGCTCGTGGAAGACGAGCTCCTCCGCGGCCCGGCCACCCAGCGCGTAGGCGAGCGTGTCGATCATCTCGCCGCGGGTCTGGGTGTACTTGTCCTCCGTGGGCAGCACCAGGGTGTGCCCGAGGGACCGACCACGCGGCAGGATGGTGACCTTGTGAACCGGCGCGAGCTGCGGCATCGCCCATGCGACCAGAGCATGCCCGGCCTCGTGGTAGGCGGTGATCTTCTTTTCCTTGTCGCTCATGGCCCGGGTGCGCCGCTCCGGACCGGCGACCACGCGATCGATGGACTCCTCGAGGAAGTAGTTGGTGATCGCCCGCTGGTCGTTACGCGCGGTCAGCAATGCCGACTCGTTGATCACGTTTGCCAGGTCGGCACCGGAGAAGCCGGGCGTACGGCGGGCGACCGAGTCAAGGTCGACATCGGGAGAGAACGGCTTGCCCTTGGCGTGCACTCGCAGGATCGCCTTGCGGCCCTCCATGTCCGGTGCGTCCACGGCGATCTGCCGGTCGAACCGACCGGGACGCAGCAACGCCGGGTCGAGAATGTCCGGTCGGTTCGTGGCGGCGATGAGGATCACACCGCCCTTGGCGTCGAAGCCGTCCATCTCTACCAACAGCTGGTTGAGCGTCTGCTCGCGCTCGTCGTGACCACCGCCGAGGCCGGCACCACGGTGCCGACCGACGGCGTCGATCTCGTCCACGAACACGATCGCGGGCGCATTCGCCTTGGCCTGCTCGAACAGGTCCCTCACCCGGCTGGCACCGACACCGACGAACATCTCGACGAAGTCTGAGCCGGAGATCGAGTAGAACGGCACCGACGCCTCGCCGGCCACGGCGCGGGCGAGCAGGGTCTTGCCCGTACCGGGTGGACCGTAGAGCAGAACGCCCTTCGGGATCTTCGCACCCAGGGCCTGGTACTTGGCCGGGTTCTGCAGGAAGTCCTTGATCTCGTGCAGTTCCTGGACCGCCTCATCGGCGCCCGCGACGTCGGCGAACGTGGTCTTCGGCGTGTCCTTCGCCACGAGCTTGGCCTTCGACTTGCCGAAGTTGAGCACCCGGCTACCGCCACCCTGCATCTGCGACATGAACAGCAGCAGCAGGATTACCAGCACCGCGATCGGCAGCAGGTTGATCAGGAAGCTGAGAAGGACGCTGTCCTTGGTGAAGCTGGTGTCGAAGCTCTCGATCTTGTTGGATGCCTCGAGATCCTGCAGCTCCTTGAAGATCTCGTCGGTCGACTGAGCCGGAATGTTCGCGTGGATGTGATCGGTCTGCGCCCCGTTTATCGTGATCTTCTTGTTCAGATCGAGGGCGAGGTTCTGCTCGCGGTCCTCCAGCAGCGCCTTCTTCACATCGCCGCTGCGTAGCGTCGAGAGCGCGGCTGAGGTGTCGACCTTCGTGTACTCCGTGCCTCCGGTAAAGAAGCTGGACAAGGCGATCGCGCCAACGATCACCAAGATGATCCACACGAATGGCCGGCGGAAGATACCACGGGTACGTTCCATGCGATGTCGGGCGCTAGAGCGCCCAGCCTCCCGATCAAATCAGAGCATCCAGCCGCACCCAGGCGGCACCGCTCCGGACAACCGGAACGGACCGGGACACCGCCGTGGCGCCCGGTCATTCGAAGGTACACCGTGCGTGGGGGCACTGCCCCGTCACGCCCCGTGGCGAGCATCGCCTCCCAGCAACCTCACAGGAAATGCGGTGTCGCGGTGAGTTTTGGTAGCCCTGACGACCAAAGCTCACCACCACGACAGTTGCGATCAAGCTCTCGCGTAGACGGCGGGTTTGAGGACTCCGATGAAGGGGACTTCGCGGTAGCGCTCGGCGTAGTCGAGCCCGTACCCGACGACAAAATCGTTCGGTATCTCAAATCCGACATATCGGACCGCCACTGGAACCTGGACGGCGTCTGGCTTACGGAGCAGGGCGACCACCTCAACGGACGCGACTGATCTGCTTGTGAGGTACTTCAACAACCAGGAAAGGGTGAGTCCCGAGTCGACGATGTCCTCCACCACGAGCACGTGCTGACCGGCGATGTCCCGGTCGAGGTCCTTGAGGATCCGCACCACCCCGGATGAGGTGGCCCGCTGCCCGTACGACGAGATCGCCATGAACTCGACCTCCACCGGCCGGGAGTAGCGACCGAGGGCGCGGGCGAAGTCGGCCATGAACACATACGCGCCCTTGAGCACGCCCACCAGAAGCACGTTGTCATGCCTGGCGTAGTCGGCGGCTATCTGCTGGGCCAACTCATCGATCTTGTCGCGGAGCTGGTCCTCGGTGACCACGACCCGCTCGATATCCGCCTCGTACCAGGTACCTTGCGTCATCGGGGAACCTCAGCCATGGGGTTAGCGTGCCTCATCGTCTTCGGCCGGCGACGAGGCACGCGGAGTGTCATTACGCGCCGAGCCGGATGGCGCATCCGTACGAACGAGGTGGCCGGCGCGCCGTGCCACCACAATGCCGCCGGGCAAGCTGACCGCACCTTGACCACGCCACGCCGTCACCAGCGTGTCCAGCGCAGCGACGTGACGGTGCGACAGGGCCGATCCGGACGCTCCGAGTTCGGCGGCCCATCTGTGCAGCACTCGGGTCCGCACCGCGTCCGGCAGCGATGCGAGCGCCGCCACGGCCAGCCCGCCGCCGGATCCGCCCACCCGTACCGCCGCCCTCGCGGCCCACCGGTCCAGCGCAACCGCATCGGCCGCTGCCAGACGCGCGGTGCGGGCGAGGTTAGCGACCACGGCCGGGCCGAGACGGTCGACCAGGGACGCGAGCAACGCCCGGGCGTGCGTCCGCCGGTAGGTCGGGTCGCTGTTGTGCGGGTCCTCCCAGATCGGCAGGTCCTCGGCGAGGCACGCCGCTCGTGTGTGGGCCCTCGATACGTCGAGCAGCGGCCGCACGAACAGGACTCCGTGGCGGCGCCGGCGCACCGGCATCCCGGCGAGCCCACGCGGACCAGCGCCGCGCACCAGAGACAGCAGCACCGTCTCGGCCTGGTCGTCTCGGGTGTGCCCGAGCAGGACCGCCGCCGCGCCGTGATCCCGAGCCGCCTCGGCCAACGCCTCGTACCGGGCGGTGCGGGCGGCCGCTTCAGGACCGCCCGGACGATTGGTGGTATCGACAGCCATCACAACGACTGGCGTAAATCCCCGGCTTTCCGCCCAGTCCGCGACCCGACCAGCACGCTCGGCCGAGCCTGCCTGGAGCTGGTGATCAACAGTGACCAGGCCGACCTGCGGCAGGACGAACCTGGCCGCGGCGGCGAGTGCCGTCGAATCCGGGCCGCCGGAACAGGCGACGAGGACGGGTGAGCCCGGTTCGGGCAGGAGGCACCGCCGCACCGCACCTCGAATGGCCGCGACCGCGGGGTCGAGCGCGGCCACGGCGGCTCAGTCCGTCGCCGGCAATGGTGTGGCACCCACCCGGGCGATCCATGCCGGCGCGTCGGTGAGCTCGGCGAGCCGCGGCAGCGTGAGCGGTGACTGCCAGACCTTGTTGAATCCGGCCATTCCCACGCGCGACACCACGTCGTGCACGAAGCGGCGGCCCTCGGCGTACTGCCGGAGCTTGGCGTCGACCCCTAGCAACCGGCGGACGAACTTCTCGACTGGATTGCCGCTCTCTCGGCGCACGTTGAACCGGGCGCGGATCTCGGCCACGGAGGGCACGACATCGGGACCGACGCCATCCATGACGAACTCGGCGTGCCCTTCCAGCAACGTCATCAGGGCGGTGATCCGCTCGAGGACGGTGCGCTGGGCCGGAGTCTGCACCAGGTCCAGAATGGACCGCCTGCCATCGGGGTTGCGGATCACATCGACCGCGTCACCGAGCGCGCGCCGGATCCGTTCGGCCATCTGGTCCGCAGCACCGCCGGCGTCGACAAACGCGCCCACTTCGGCCAGAAAATGGGCCCGCAGCCAGGGCACCGCTGTGAACTGGGTGCGGTGGGTGACCTCGTGCAAGCAGACCCACAGCCGGAAGTCGCGCGGCACGGCGTCAAGCTTGCGTTCGATGTCAACGATGTTCGGCGCCACCAGGAGCAACTGTCCCGGGTCGCTGGAGAACACCTCGTACTGGCCGAGAACCTTGCCCGACAGGTACGCCAGGACCGTGCCGGCCTGGACGCCGGTGACCCTCGAACCGACCGCATCGGTGAGCGCACCCGGCTGCCGACTTCCGATGGCCCGGGCCAGCAGCGGGGCCACGACTTCACGCAACCCATCGATGTTCGCGGCTGCCCAGTCTCGACGGTCCACGACGCGCACTGGTGCCGGCGCGCCGGCCGGACTCATGCCCGTGTACGACTCGACGTGCCCGGCAGCCTCGACGGCCAGCCGGCGCAGCTCGGTGACGACGTCCGTCGCCTCGTCCACGCTGACCCGGGGGCCGGACTTGCCGAGCGCACCCGCAGTCGCAGCAGCCAGATCCCAATCCACGAACTGCGCCATGGCCCGACAGTACCCGCGTTGGGGTGCCTGCCTACCGGCAGCCGCAGGAGGCGATGCCGGCGGCGACCTTGTCGAGGGCGCCCTCGGCCCGGACCCGGTTGGCGGTGCCGTTGCCGACCAGGGCGAAGGCGAGCAGCCGACCGTCGGCATCCACGACGTAGCCGGCCAGGGCGTTGACGCCATTCAGCGTGCCGGTCTTGGCCCGAACGTTGCCCATGCCCACGCCCTGGTCGCGGTTGAACAGCGTGCCGGAGTAGCCGGCCACCGGGAGCCCGGACATGAGTGCCCGCAATTGCGGGTAGTTCGGCGAGGACGCCCGGAACAGAATCGCGGTCAACTGGTTGACGCTGACCTGGCTGGCATAGGAGAACCCGCTGCCATCAGCCAGGCCGAGCGGGTTTGGGCTCTGGACGCCGAGGTCGGCCAGAGCGGCCTTGGTCGCAGCGGCGCCGCCGGCGAAACTTGCCGGCTGGCCCTTGGCCAGCGCAACCTGGCGAGCCATGGCTTCAGCGACCACGTTGTCGCTGTCGACCAGCATCATCTCGACGAGGCTGGCGATCGGCGGGGAGAACACCTCGCCGAGCACCTTGGCTCCCTGCGGCGCGCTGCCATACGAAACGGTGCCTGAGAAGCCCACCGCCGTGGCGAAGAGCTGGCCGGCGGCCAGGTCGGGCTGGGCGTTGCAGGCCGACCTGCCATTGACTGGGTCGACGCGGGCGCCGTCGGTCATCAGCGCGAAGATGTGGCAGATGTTGCTGCTACTCAGGTCCGCGGCGTCCCAGCCAGGGCCGGTCGTCGACCCCTGGTAGAGCGACGTGTCGATCACGACCCGGGTGAGGGCGTTGCCGCCCAGGGACTTTCGCACCTGATCGGCCAACAAGTCCAGCCGGCCAGCTCCGCGGAATCGGGAGGACGCACCAGCAGTGAGGGTGGGATCGCCGGCGCCCACCAGAACCACCTCGCCCGGGCTCGATCCGGCCACCGCTCGGGTGGCGATCCGGTAGTTCGGCCCCCGGGTGTGTAGCACGGCGGCGGCGGTGAGCAGCTTGGCCGCCGAGGCGGGCGTCATCGCAGTGGTGCCGTTGATGTCGTACAGGGGTTCTCCGGTGAGACCGTCCACAATGGAGCCAGCCACCGCGCCCCCGAGGGCCGAGTCCGCGAGGAGCGGACCGATCGCCGCGGCCACGCCGCCCACGGTGGGACGCGGGGCGTTCGCCGACAGTCCCGCCAGGATAGGTGCCGTGTCTCCGGTGCTGATCCCGTCGGTGAACTGGATCGTCTCCGCAGGAATGGCCGCGCCGCCGATCGCCGCCGAACCGCCGCCCAGGGCGACGAGTACGGCAGCGGCCGCGATCCAGTGCCGGAGCGGCCGCCGGGATGGGCGGGCGGCATAGTCGACGCGACGCTCGTCGTAATCGACGCGCCGGTCGGAAGCGCGTTGCGGACGGCCGGTCGGTGGCGCGGACGGCGCGAAGGATCGCCCGGGTGGCGCGGGCCGGGCTCCGGGGCGCGGCGGCGACATGGGTGCTTGTCCCGGACGCGGCGGCGCGCTCGGCCCACCGGGGCCGGGCGGCGCGGGGCGCGTTGGTGGGCTGATCGGAGGTGCAGCGGGTCCCGAGAAGCCACGCGACGGACTCGGTGGCTCGTCCTGGTACTCGTCGCCCTCGTCGAAGTCATCGCCCTCGTCGTCCCGGGCGGTCTTCTCCCTCGCCTTGGCCTCGGCTCGACGGGTCTTCTCCTCGGCCTTGCGCACCTTCTCCTCGGCCTTGCGCGCGCCCTCGCCGGCCTTGCGCGCTTCCTCCTCGGTCTTGGCCCTCGCCTTCGCGTCCGCCTTGGCCCGGGCCTCGGCTTCGGCCCGGCCCGCCTCCTCGGCAGCCTTGCGAGCCTGCGCCTCCGACTTGCGCTGGGCCTCCTCAGCCTTACGGGCCTCGTCGGTCCTGCGCTGGGCCTCCTCCTCGGCGAGCTCGGCCTCGGTCTTCTTCGGCTTGGGCGCCACCAGCCGGTCCAGGAACCCCTGCTTGGCGGGCAGGAGCGGAATGACCGGCAGTACGACGTGGATTGGTTCGAGCGGCTTCTCCGGCGCCTCGGGTATCGCGGCGCTGGCCTTGGCGGTGGCGGCATCGGTTGGCGAGGCAGTGCCGGGGCGAACTACGCCCGTGCCGGGACGAACCACACCGGTGCCCGGGCGGACGACACCCGTACCCGGACGCACCACATCGGCCGGCGGCGTGGAACCCGAACCTTCGGCGCCCTCCTCGGCGCCGCCGCCCTCGACCCCCGGGTGCGTTTCCGGTCGTGCCACCCGACCCCTCCTCTGTCTGCTGCGTAGAGCGTAGGTGACACTAGCTTCTGACCCAGCCCCGTCGCCCGACAGCCCAGGGAGTGGATGCGCGATGTTGTCCTTCGACGTAACAGTCGAGATTCCCAAGGGCCAGCGCAACAAGTACGAAGTCGACCACAAGACCGGACGGATCAGGCTGGACCGGACGTTGTTCACCGCCACCCAGTACCCGGCCGATTACGGCTTCGTCGAGGGCACGCTCGGCGACGACGGTGATCCGCTCGACGCCCTGGTGTTGGTGCGGGAGCCGACGTTTCCCGGCTGCTTGATCCACTGCCGGGCGATCGGCATGTTCCGGATGACGGACGAGAAGGGCGGCGACGACAAGGTTCTCTGCATCCCGGCCGATGATCCGCGGCAGGCGCACCTACTCGACATCCACAACCTGGCTCAGTTCGACCTCGCCGAGATCCAGCACTTCTTCGAGGTCTACAAGGAGCTGGAGCCGGGCAAGAGCGTCGAGGGTGCGACCTGGGTCGGACGAAAAGAGGCCGAGGCCGAGATCACACTCTCCCGCGAGCGATACGCTCGTGCCATCGAAGCTGGCGAATGGCACGAACCGGGCGTGCATACGCACCCGTAATTGGTCATGATCAGAGGTTCGGGAGTTCCACGGCCCCCATAGGGGCAGTAGCGTTCCCGAACCTCAGATCTTGGTGCCTAACCCGCGAGGCCGCGCACCCACGAGTACAGGTTGAGGACGGCGCAGGCGACCGGGGCGAGGGCGACCACCGTGGTGATGTCCAGGATGTCGGCAATCCGACCCAGGTACGGGGACCCGCCCCCTCGTCGGCGGTGCGCCGTGGCAGCGGTGCCGAGCAGTGCCATGACCGCGAAGACGGCGAGCGCGACGCCGAGGAGTCGAGTGGCCGAAGTGGACGAGGCGGCCACCGCGGCGGCGGTGAGCGCCAGGCCGATCAGTCCACTCGTGAGCATCGGGAGCCTCGCGGCAACGCTCGGGAACAGCCGGGCCCGCAACAACAGCGCGCCAGAGGCGAGGCCACCCAGCAACGGGCCGGAAACGCCAGTCGTGCTGGTGAGCACAGCGACGCACCCGACCGCCACGATCGAGATCCCGAGCAGTGCCCCCGCCAGGATCTCGTCCGCCCGCACGACTGCCGCGAGCACGGCCGGCCGGGGCGGTCGAGACTCGCCCGCGATCACCTCTGCCGACGCGGTCACCACCGGGAGCGGCAACTTGCCCAGCCGCACCGCGAGCAGCGGTGCCAGTCCGATCCCGGCGACGACAATCACCACCAGGATGGCGGCCGCGCCCGGGGTGTTGACCGCATAACCGAGGCTTGCGCCGACCAGGCCGACGATGCCGGCAGTCACCCCGGCCGCAAACACGCGCAGCCCGTGGCCGACCGCCATAGCACCGACCACGGCGGCGAACAGCAGAGCGCAGGCGCCGACCAGAAGTTGGTCCGCCCCGAGTTGCAACGCCGACTGGTTCCCGCCAGCGAAGAGCACACCGGCCGCGCTGGCGTACGGCAGCGCCATGCCGCCAGCGGCGGCACCGGCAACGCCGTCACCGAGAGCTCGAGAGAGCAGGGCACCGAGCACGAGCAGAACGCCCGCGACGCCCCCCGCCGCCAGCGCCGGGATCACCCGTTCCGGCCCGACTGCTACCAGCACCCCAAGACCGGTCAGCAGCACGAGGCCGGCCGCGACGAGCGAGAACATGCGGGTCGCCGCCGCGTCCCAGGTCCGCCCGTGCTGCCTCGCGCTGGCCGCGATCTCCTCGATCACGTCGTCGTAGTCGGGTTCCGGCCAGGTCATGTTGCGTGGCACCAGATAGAGCACGTCGCCGTCGCGAACCCCTTGGTGCGCCAACGCGGTATCGCCCTGCAACGAGCCGCCGTCCCCGCGGCGCAGGATCCACCCGCCGGCCGGTGCGGCGGAGCCGTCGATCTCGGGGCCGGCCTCACCGGCCCGACGCAGCACCTCAGGCAGCAGCTCCGCCAGTGGAACCTGGTGCGGGATGGCGAGGTCGAGTCGACGCCGAGGGGCGCGGATGGTCAGGCGGGCTAGGCCGCTCGTCGGTGCAGGCACGTCAGACTCCTACCATATTTCCGGGCCTCGCTGTATTCCCTGGCGCTCGCTAACGCTCGCGCGTGACCCCGGGCCTCAAGAGGCGCCGTCTTCCCTCGTCGCTCGCTCCTTCGTCGCTCGACTCCTCAGTCCAGACGACGCCGGCCCGGGGTCGGGCTCAGCCAGCTCGCGCGGCGCCGCGCCCCTATGTCGCTTACCGCACGACTCACACGCATGCATGCATGCATGTAAACCTTACGTGCTCTGTCTTGGCTACGACGTCCCCAGACTGGCGAGGGCGCGGTCGATGAGGGCGGGGACCCGTGGGCCCATGTGCTCGAAGCCCGGCCCAACGGTCATGCCGAGCAGGAACCGGGCGTGGATTCCCTCACTGATAATCGCGAGCTTGTAGTAGCCCAGTGCCACGTACCAGCCGATCTGGTCGACCGGCGTGCCGGCGTGCGCCTGGTCGGCGTACCGGTCGATCAGTTGGGCGCCGGTAAGAAACCCCTGCTCCGGGCCGATGCGGGGCTGCGTCGGCGCCAATCCCTGGTCGGCGAGTTCGGTATAGACGACCATGAGGCCCAAGTCGGCCAGCGGATCACCGAGCGTGGCCATCTCCCAGTCGAGCACGGCCAGGATCTGGCTCAGGTCCTTGTCGTACATGCAGTTGTCGAGACGAAAGTCACCATGCACGATGCCGGTACGGCCGCCCGTTGGCACGGTGTCCCGTAACTTCGCGGCGGCCTCCTCCAACGTCTCCAGCTCGCGCGTCTTGGACGCCTCCCACTGCTGATGCCAACGCCGTACCTGCCGTTCCAGATAGCCGGCCGGTCGGCCGAAGTCGCCCAGGCCGATCGCGGCCGGGTCCGTGGCATGCAGCGCCACCAACGTATCCACGAGCAGCTCGCTTGAGCGGGTGGCCTCGGCCTGCGACAGCCCCGCGATGTCATCGGCATCGCGCAGCACCAGACCATCCACATAGGACATCAGGTAGAAAGGTGCGCCGATCACGTCCGTGTCGGTGCACAGATGCAGCGGGTCCGCGACCGGAAAACCCGTCGGGTGCAACGCCGCGATCACCGTGTACTCGCGCGACATGTCGTGCGCGGTCGGAAGTACGTGGGCCAGCGGCGGACGCCGCAGCACGATCGAGCCGGACGCCCCGGAGACCCGGTAGGTGAGATTCGACCTGCCGCCCGCGATCACCTCGGCCGTCAGCGGGCCGTCCAGGAGGCCTGGGCAGTGCGCATCGAGGTATTCACGCAGGCGATTCAGGTCGAGTCCGGGAGGATCCGAGGGTGGGGCAGCGTTCATCCGGAGAGTGTGCCATCCCACCGGTTGTTGGGACGACCGCAGCCGGGGCAACGGCGCGGGTCGCGAGGACCTAACATCGGGCGACGTGAGTACGGAGGTCATCAAGCGCCCCGCGCGTCGAGCTGCGCCCCCATTGCCATCTGGGGAACTGGCGCTGGAACCACCGCCAGCGATACCCCAACCGAGCGGCGCCAGGTGGCAGCAGTACCTGTCCGTACTTCCGATGCTCGCCGGCACGGTAGCGACGGCGATGATGTTCGGCCGCGGCGGTGGCGGGGCGTACACCTATGTGGTCGGCGGCATCTTCGGTCTGTCCACGTTGGGCATGCTGATCACCAACTGGGGTGGACAGAACGGACCCCGCAAGGCTGAGCTGATGGCCGCGCGCCGCGACTACCTGCGTTACCTGTCGGGCACGCGCCGCCACGTCCGGGCCACGATCACCGACCAGCGCGAGGCACTCAACCACCGCAACCCGGATCCGCAGGTGCTCTGGGGTGAGGCGATGAGCCGGCGGGTCTGGGAACGCCGAGCGACCGACGCTGACTTCGGCGTAGTACGGGTCGGGCTCGGCCCGCAATCGCTGGCCACCCCGCTCGTCGCTCCGGTGATCGACCCGTCGGCCGACCTGGAACCGGTGACGGCCGGCGCGCTGCGGCGCTTCATCCGTACTTATTCAGTCGTACCCGACCTGCCCATCTCCATCGCCGTTCGGGCCTTCGCCCGGGTCGTGCTCACCGACCGAGCCGGCGGGGACAATGCCACGTTCCATCCTCACTCGCGCGCAGCTCCGCCCCGCTCCGCCGACGCGCTCGCGGGCGGGTGCTCCAGGGGCCTCGCCCGCGCGATGATCGGACAGCTGGCCACGTTCCACGCGCCCGATGACCTCGTCGTCGCCGCCTGCGTACCGATCGACCGACGCCGCGAGTGGGAGTGGCTCAAGTG
Source organism: uncultured Actinomycetota bacterium (assembly GCA_963773935.1). Taxonomy (GTDB): domain Bacteria; phylum Actinomycetota; class Actinomycetes; order Mycobacteriales; family Micromonosporaceae; genus DATBGZ01. Next base: position 162,943 of record CAVZCZ010000005.1, on the reverse strand, counting down.
GTTGCCACACGCATTGCACCCGAGCGCCGAGGACGCGCTGGGGCCCCGACGGCTGGTGGTATCGGCACTGGCCGAACTGGACGAACTGCTCACCGACATGGTGGCCAAGCGTCCCCGGTTCCACGCGGCGACCAGCGGGCGTGGCGCCGACCCGGTGACCGCGCCACACATTCTCATCGTCATCGACGGCGGTGACACGGAGGGCTCGGCACACTTCGGCATCGACGGTGGACTCGCTGGCGTCACCCTCATCCACGTCGGCGGCGTCGCGCCGCGCACCGTGGACCGGACCACGATCGTGCTGAGCGTCGCGGATGGCGCCACGCTGCGCAGCGCATCGCTCGATGATGAGAACGACGTCGGCCGGGCCGACACGCTCTCCCTCGCCGAGGCCGAGAGCCTCGCCCGCCGGCTGGCCCCGCTGCGTCTGGGCGAGTCGGTCCGCGAGCAGGCCCCACTGGCCGTCGACCATGATCTGACCGAGATGCTCGGCGTCCCCGATATCGCCCACGCCGAATTGGCCACGCTCTGGGCTCCCCGGCCGCCGCGAGAGGCGCTGCGTATCCCGATCGGCTCCGGCCCGAGCGGCGGGCCGGTCTACCTCGACATCAAGGAGGCCGCGCAGGACGGCATGGGTCCGCACGGGCTGGTGGTCGGCGCCACCGGGTCCGGCAAGTCAGAGCTGCTGCGCACGTTGGTGCTCGGCCTGGCGGCGACCCACTCCTCCGAGGCCCTCAACTTCGTGCTCGTGGACTTCAAGGGTGGCGCGACCTTCGCCAGTCTCGAGCAGCTGCCCCACACCAGCGCCGTGATCACCAACCTGGAGGACGCGCTTCCGCTCGTCGATCGGATGAAGGACGCGATGAGCGGTGAGCTCACCCGGCGTCAGGAGGTGCTGCGGCGGGCGGGGAACTTCGCCTCGCTGCGTGACTACGACCGGGCCCGTGCGTCCGGGGCCGATCTCCCACCGCTGCCGTCGCTGCTCATGGTCTGTGACGAGTTCACCGAGATGCTCGTAGCCAAGCCCGACTTCATCGACCTGTTCGTCCAAATTGGACGGATTGGTCGTTCGATCGGGATCCACCTGCTACTCGCCACCCAGCGCCTGGAGGAGGGGCGCCTGCGCGGCCTGGAGTCCAACCTGTCCTACCGGATCGCGCTGCGAACCTTCAGCGCACTCGAGTCGCGGATGACCCTCAATGGTTCGCCGGACGCGGCGGAACTGCCCTCGACGCCGGGCCACGGCTTCCTCCTGGTCGGCACCGAGCCGCTGCAACGGTTCAAGGCGGCGTACGTGTCGGGACCGTACCGCCGTAGCCTGCCCACCGTCGCCGCCCGCCAACTGCAGCGGATGTACGACTACAGCACCGCCCACGTACCGGCCCCGCAGACCGAGGTGACACCGGCGCCCGTCGATCCGCGGGCGCCGAGCCTCATGGAGGTCATCGTCGGACGGCTCACCGGTAAGGGCCTGCCGGCACACCAGGTCTGGTTGCCGCCGCTGGACGTGCCGCCGAACCTGGACGAGCTGCTCGGCGGCCTGGTCACTGACCCAGTTCGCGGCGTCACCACCCCGACCGCCGCCCTGCGTGGCACGCTCACGGTTCCGATCGCCCTCGTCGACAAGCCGTACGAACAGCGGCGGGATGTGGAATGGTTCGATCTGTCTGGTGCCGCTGGACACGTGGCCATCGTGGGAAACCCGCAGAGCGGAAAGTCGACCGCGGTCCGGTCGCTCGTGAGCGCTCTCGCCCTGACCCACACCCCACAGGAGGTCCAGGTCTACTGCCTCGACTTCGGTGGCGGAGCGTTGGGCTCATTGCGCGAGCTGCCGCACGTCGGCGGCGTCGCCGGGCGCCTCGACACCGCCCAGGTGCGCCGTACGGTCGGCGAGGTGGCGACGCTGCTTGCCGATCGCGAACGCCGCTTCGCCGCTCGACAGATCGACTCGGTGGCGACCTTCCGCCGCCTGCGACGACCGTCCGATATGGACGCTACGCTGGCGGTCCCGGAGGATGGATTCGGCGACGTGTTCCTGGTCATCGACGGATGGGCCACGCTCCGCACGGACTTTGAGGAGCTGGACCCGGTCCTGACCGACATCGCCACCCGAGGCCTGAGCTATGGCATCCACCTTGTCGTGACCGCCACCCGGTGGCTCGACTTCAGGCACAACGCCAAGGACCTGTTTCAGTCCAGATTGGAGCTTCGCCTCGGCGACGCAACTGACTCGGCGATCAACCGCAAGACGGCCGCCAACGTACCGGCAGGCAGACCCGGTCGGGGCCTCAACGCGGAAGGACTGCACGTGCTCGCCGCGCAGCCGCAGGTCACCGGCCATCCGCCGGCAGCACTCATCAAGGCGGTGGCGGACGCGTGGCACGGCTCGGCCGCACCACCGGTTCGGATGCTGCCCGCCGTACTGCCGTACGCGTCGATCCTGGCCACCTCCGAGTCGGGCGAGAAGCTCCCGATCGGCAAGGGCCTCGAGCTGCCGCTGGGCATCGCTGAGGCGGACCTTCGCCCAGTGACGGTCGAGTTCGGGGGTGAGCCGCACCTGCTGGTGTACGGCGATGCGGAATGTGGGAAGTCATCGCTGCTGCGCAGCCTGGCAGAGTCGATCACACGCCGCTTCACACCGGAGGAGGCGCGGATCATACTGATCGACTATCGTCGAAGTCTGCTCGGCGCGATCACCACGGAGCACCTGATCGGTTACGGCACTGCTGCCGACAATGCCGCCGCGCTCGTTGGCTCGGTCGCGTCCTATATGGACAAGCGTCGACCCGGGGCCGACATTACGCCCGAGCAGCTGCGGACGCGTTCGTGGTGGGAGGGCCCGGAGTGCTTCGTCCTCGTGGACGACTACGACCTGGTCGCCACTGGTGGATCGAACCCGATCACCCCGCTGCTGGAGTACCTGGCCCAGGCGCGCGACGTCGGCCTGCATCTGATCGTCACCCGACGCGCCGGCGGTGCCGGCCGGGCCCAGTTCGACCCGGTGCTCCAGCGGCTACGCGAGCTCGGCGCGCCGGGCATCGTCATGTCAGGCGACAAGGAAGAGGGTGTGTTGATTGGCAACGTCCGGCCCTCGACGCAGCCCCCGGGTCGCGGCTGGATGGTCAGCCGCCGCCACGGCACCCGCCTCATCCAACTCGCCTACCTCGAGCCGTAGCTTCGAGCGGCGGCTCAGATCACGGGTCAGGTACAGCGGCCAGTTGCTACGGGTTCTCTGAGGGCGGCGGCGGCGTCGGCGATTGGGCGGGCCTCCGTCTGAGTCAGGGCGAAGCCGGTCTCCGGGTCGTCCAGAGCCGCCGCGAAGATCACCCCCAGCAGTCGCCCGCTGGTGTCCAGCAGCGGGCCGCCCGAGTTTCCACTGAGGACGGTGGCCCGCAGGGTGTATACCTCGCGGATGACCGTCTCATTCTCGTAGATGTTGGGACCCTTCACGTTGCTCACGTCTCGAACCCGGGCCGACACCGGCGTGAACGGTCCATCGAGGGGGTAGCCGACGACGATCGCGTCGGAGCCGGACTCGGCGAGCGCGTCCGCCCATGCCATCGGCGGCGCGGTGAGGTTGGGCACGTACAGGACCGCGAGGTCGCGGTTGGGGTCGTAGTAGACCACGCGGCCGGAGCGCCGTTCGCCGTTCACCTCGACCGTCAGCGGGCCCAGAGTGCCGGCAACCACATGCGCATTGGTCATCACCCGCTGGGGTGCGTACACGAAGCCGGAGCCCTCGATGCGGCGGGTGCACGACGGGGCCGTGCCGGTCACCTTCACCACGGAGCCACGGGCGATCTGCACCGCGGGCGAACCGACCAGTGCCGGATCGGGGGCTGGCACCTCCCGGGCCTGGGTGGGCGTCAGGTCGCCGAAGACGTTCGGGAACCCGCCGCCGGCGATGGTGTCGCGGAGTCGGTCATAGAGGACCCGCGCCGGGTCGGGCATCACGGAGTCGATGCCGTGCAGGATCACGCTGTTACGTACCGACCGGGACAGAGACGGTAGCGATGAGGAGGCGAGTGGCAGGGCCACCATCCAGGCGACCAGGAGTAGGGCAAGCACGGAGACGACGATGCCGCCGACGTCGTCGATCTTTCGCCCGTGCTGGTTCGAGATGGCGCCGCGCAGCCGCCCGCCGGCCCACGCGGCCGCCGCCTGGCCGATCAGAGCCAACCCGAACACCAGGGCCAGGGAGACCACGACCCGTGCGAACCCGGAGTCCATCGCCTCGACGAGCCACGGGGCGACCTGCAGCCCGACCAAGGCCCCGCCGAAGAATCCGCAGAAGGAAAGCCCGCCGATCAGGAAGCCCTGGCGGTAGCCGTTGACGGCGAACATGATGATCAATGCGATCAGGACAAGATCAACCACGCTGCCGGGCACCTCGCAAGGGTATGGCGGTCGCGCCACCGGCGCAGACCGACCTTACCCGCCGGAGCGAAGCCCGAAACGGACTACCGAATCGTGGCGGGTAGGTCCCGGACCCGTGACTCGTCCCACGGCTCGGTCCAGCCACCGAGATCGAGCAGGGTGCTCAGGACCCCGGCGGTGAAGCCCCAGATCAGCATTCCGCGCACGTCGAAGGCGGGTCCGACGTATCCACTGGGATGTCGAGCTTTGACCCGGTTCTCGGCGTCTGCCAGCTCCCGAATCGGCACTCTCTGCACCCCAGCCACTTCGCGCGGTGAGGCTGGATGGACGGGGTGCGGCGCGTGCCACCAGGACAGGACCGGCGTGACGATGTACCCACTGACAGGTATCCACAACCGGGGTAAGAGCGCCACTGTCGTAGTACTGGTCGGGTCCAGCGCGACCTCTTCGGTCGCCTCGCGCAGGGCGGTGGCCTCGGCATCGGCGTCCTCTGGGTCGGCGCCGCCGCCGGGGAACGCGGGCTGACCGGCGTGGTTGCGCATCGACGCGGCGCGTTGCATGACGAGTACGTCAGGGCCGGTGGCCGGCTGCTCGCCGAGGAGAATCAGCACCGCCGATCGCCGACCACCGACGGGCGGCGTCGGCCATCGGCTGAAATCCGACCGGCGCGCGGCCATCGCCCGGCTCGCCAATGGCTCCCACCATCCTGGTAGTTCGGTCATTGACTAATCCCGAGATAGTCGCGGGCGAGACCGCGGAGCTTCTCCAGGGTCAGCGCGCCGCTCGTGTCGACCGCTTGGATCGAGCCGTCGGCGGCGACGAACACGGTTATCGGCAGGGCGCTGCGCCCCAGCGCCCGCTGCAGCTGCTTATCCGGATCAAAGACGGTCGGAAATCGGATACCAAAGTCCTGACCCGCGTACGCCGCGGCGTTCCACGTGTCAAAAGTGACCACTCCGAGCACCAGGACCCGGTTGCCGGTCTGGTCCGCGAAGGCCTGCAACTGCGGCAGCTCAGTGCGGCACGGCCCGCACCAGGACGCCCATAAGTTGATCACCGCTGGCTTGCCCAGTTTGGACAGTGAGACCGGACTTCCACCGGTGAAGCACGGCAAGGTCAGCTGCGGCAGGGGGTCGCCCTGCGGCGCAGTGCCGACCTGATCGATCGGCTCCGGGCAGGCCTGGAACGGCGACGCTGGTGACGGTTCCGGCGTCGGCTCCGGGGCGCCGCTGCAACCCGCAACGACCAACAGCACCAACGACGGCACGATCGCGCGCAGCGCCCGCATCACTCGCCCCGGGCCATCGCTACGAGCTCGGCCGCCCGCGGACCCTTGACGAGCGCGGCCGCCTTCTCCGGGTCGGTCGGGCCGGTGCCGTACGCGGGACAGTCCCGGGCCAGGGTGCACGCTCCGCAGGCGGGCTTGCGCGCGTGGCACACCCGGCGGCCATGGAAGATCACCCGATGCGAGAGCATCGTCCACTCTCGACGTTCGATGAGCTTCCCCACCGCGTGCTCGATCTTGACGGGGTCGACCTCGTCGGTCCACTTCCACCGGCCGACCAGCCGAGCGAAGTGGGTGTCCACCGTGATGCCGGGCACGCCGAAAGCATTGCCCAGGATGACGTTCGCGGTCTTGCGGCCGATTCCCGGCAGGCTGTCCAGGTCGACCATTCGGCCTGGCACCTCGCCGCCGTACCGCTCGACGAGCATCTGGCCGAGCTTGATCAAAGAGTCGGTCTTGTTCCGGAAGAAGCCGGTCGACTTGATCATCTCTTCGAGTTCGGCACGGTCGGCCGCGGCGTAGTCGGCCGCGGTTGGGTACTTCGCGAACAGGGCCGGGAGTCACTTGGTTGACCCGCACGTCAGTGGCCTGTGCCGACAGGATGGTGGCCACGGCCAACTGCAGCGGCGTCTCAAAGTCGAGCTCGCAATGGGCGTCGGGGTGCGTCACCGCGAGCTCCCGCGCCATCCGTCGGGCCCGACGCTTGCGGCCGAGTTCCGTCTCCTGCACGCGACCCAACCTACCGTCCCGCTCAGACAAGCCTCGATCGCGTACGGGTGGCCAGGTGAAAGGAAGGGCCCCTTCCATACGGATTCTGAGTTAAAGGGGCCCCTTCCTTGCACCGGAACCACCGGAACCCGGGGGCCGCGGCTACACCGGTGGGCTGATGGCGCCGTCGGTCGTGGAGATCACCGCGGCGTTGGCTCCGAAGTCTTCCGCCGACAGGCCATTGACGAACGCGAGCGCACGCAGATCAGTGTCGGGGACGGCGATCCCCCCGTTGACCATCTCGGTGGCCACGAGCGTCCCGCCGGCCCAGCTGCCGTCCTTGTTCAGCGTCACCTTCAGCACGCCACCGACCCCCAGGAAGCCTGCCGTACCGAGCACTCGGTAGCCGCAGAAATTACCCAGGCTGTACGCGATCAGCCGTCCTTTGTAGAACTCCATCCCGCGCATGATGTGCGGACCGTGGCCGAAGACGACATCAGCGCCTGCGTCGATGACCGCGTGGCTGAACGCGATGAGATCGCCCCGGTCTTCGCCCAGGAAGATCTCGTGTCCGGGCCGGACGTGCGACTTGTCGGAGCCTTCCGCTCCGCCCTGCATCTGGATCACGACCAGGTCGGCCTGTTCGTCAGCGGTGCGGACCAGCTCGGCTGCGCGGTCGATGTTGTTGAGGTTCGCGCCCCAGCTGTAGATGGAGAAGCCAAGCACCGCCACCTTGACGCCCTTGACCGTGACGAGGGTGATCTGGTCGACACCGCCGGTGTACAACAGCCCCGCCCCCGTGAGCGCGTCACGCGTGTTCGCCAAGCCCTGCGGGCCCATGTCGTTCGTGTGGTTGTTGGCGATGCTGAGCAACTGGAAACCCGCGTCGCGCAGATGGTTGGCGTATGACGGGGGGACAGAGAACTGGAAGCACCCGTCTGATGGCGGGTCGCCGCATTTGCCGTAGCCGGTCGGCTCGGTCAGCGGAGTCTCCAGGTTGCCCATGACCAGGTCGGAGCCGAGCGCCTGTTTGACCGGATCGAAGAAGCCGGCGCCGTTGTTTGGCGGCAGGCTGCCCGGGGCCGAACCCATGATCACGTCACCTACGCCCGAGAGCGTGATTGTCTCGTCGACCACCGGCGGCGCGGCGGGAGGTTGGGGCGCCGTGGGCGCCTGGGTCGGCCCCGAACCCGGCTCACGCCAGGAAGCGACCGGCGTATTCGGGGTGAAAATCGTCGCGCTGACAGCGCCAGCGATAACCGAGATGAGTACCAGCACCACCGCTGCGGCAACCACCACCAGGAGCGGCTTGCGGTCCCACGGCGGGATATCTGGTACGTCCAGCTGCCATTCCGGCGACGACGGATCGGCTCCAGGAACGGGATCGAGGACGGGCGCACTGATCGCAGGCGTTGGCGCGGAAGCGAACGACGCCTCGGCCGCCGGTTCGAGCCCCGCGGCCTGGCCGCCGTTGAGGTGGCGGTTTGGGCTGGCGCCGTTGCCGAGATCCGCCGGCATCGGTGGATCGAATTCACTCGGCGCCAGCGTGAGGTCCGCCTCCGGCTGCCCGAACCAGGCAACGGAACCGCTGGGCGACGGGTCCGATGGGTCTGGTGGTACGACGGGACGGCGACCGGCGCTGAAGCGACACGCTGGAGCGGCGTGCGGGGCTCGGGCGTCTCGACGTCCGTCGCCTCCGGCTCGCGGGGGAAGCCGTACAAACTCACAGCAAAGAGTCCATTGCGTTGGGGGTGGCCAGCGCGGTGCCGACCGCAGGGAATGCCAGGGGTCGTGCCGAGGCTAGCGGATGGCCCGTGGCGCCGTGAAGCGCGTCAACTCCCGGCGCCAGCTGACCAATGTTCGGTCCCTGCTCCGACCGCGGCGTACACGGCGCGGGCGAGGCGAGAACCCCAGACCGACCGAGGTCCGCCGAAGGGATCCGGGTCATCACCGGTACGGACACAGACGACAACGATCGCATCGGAGGCTGTACCGGTCGCAGAGACACGATGTTCGCATAGTGCCTGAACCTTCGCCTCGGTCGCGGTCGCCACGAGGTTGACCAGGGCGGCGTCGGCCAGCACCGCCGGGATCAGCGCGACGATGTTGATCGTGCCCACCGGGTGCGAGTCCAGCTCCGGATCGGGCGGAGCCGCGGCCCACGTGGGATAGCCCAGCCCGACGGTGGCCATCACCCGCACCCCGTTATCCCGGGCGAAGACCGCGTCGCCGACGTCGACCGCGGTGAGAAGGCCCACGCCCGGCCCGGTCAGGTCAAGCGAGGCGGCGAGCTCGGTCAAGTGGTGGTCGGGGTCGATTCGGTCGTATCCGCGGTGTACCGAGGCGTTGAGCAGCCAACCCCGTTCGCCTAGGCCACCGCCCAGCGGCCCGCTCGCGATCGCCCGCACCGGCTCGGCGAACCGCCACACGTGCAGCGGGAAGCTGCGCCCGGATTCGGTCCGGTGGTGGAGTTCGGGCTCCGCGGGAAACACGGGAGGCAGCTTACGCAGCGTCGCGGCATCGTATGCGTTACCGGTATACCCGGCGTCAATTTGATCCTGCCTGTGCCTAGACTGACGGTGAAGTCCGGGAACGCCCGTGCAGTCCGGGTGCCGTGACGAATGGGTGGCCGAGACAGAGGTGGGCGATGGACGAGACACTGGCCCGGAGCGGGATCTTCCAGGGTGTCGACCCGGACGCCGCGGAGGCGCTCGCCAAAGAAATGGAGATCATCGAGGCCCGCAAGGGCGAGGTCCTCTTCAGCGAAGGCGAGCCGGGCGACAGCCTGTACATCGTGCTCAGCGGCAAGCTGAAGGTTGGGCGCCGAGCTGGAGACGGCCGGCAGAACCTGATCGCCGTGATGGGCCCGTCCGACATGGTCGGCGAGCTGTCCCTGTTCGACCCCGGGCCGCGGACGGCCACCGCGACCGCCGTGGTCGACACCCGCCTGGCTCGGCTGCGCAAGCAGGCGCTGCGGCCGTGGCTGACCAACCGGCCGGAGATCGCGGAGCAGCTGCTCCGGGTGCTTGCCCGCCGGCTACGCCGGACGAATGACGCATTGGCCGACCTGATCTTCACCGACGTACCCGGGCGGGTGGCGAAGAACCTGCTGCAGATGGCCGGGCGCTTCGGAACCCGTGACGGTGGGGTCCTCCGGGTGACGCACGACCTCACCCAGGAGGAGCTCGCCCAGCTCGTGGGCGCCTCGCGGGAGACGGTGAACAAGGCCCTGGCCGACTTTGCCTCCCGTGGGTGGCTTCGGCTCGACGGCAAGTCCGTGATCATCCTCGATCCGGAACGCCTCGCCCGCCGCGCTCGCGTCTGACGTCCCGCCACCATCTCTCGCGCGCAATTGGTCGCCAATTGGGCCCAATTTTCGTTCGAGCGACTCTATTGGTGACCAATTGCGCTGGCGAGAGCACTTAAAACAAGCAGGCTTGACTGTTTGTTTCGATTTGGCGAGGCTGTACGGGTGAGCATCCCCGTCCGGCAGCAGGACCGCAGCCGGCTGACGCAACGGCGGCTTCTCGACGCCACCGTGGAGTGCCTCATCGAGGTCGGCTGGGCCGCGACCACGACCACCCTCGTCGCGGAACGGGCCGGCGTGTCCCGCGGCGCCCAGCTGCATCACTATCCGACCAAGGCCGCACTCGTACTCGCCGCGGTCGAGCACCTCATCCGGCGCCGGGGTGAGGAGCTCGAGTCCGAGGCCGCCACGCTTCCCTCGCTGCCGCCGGACGAGCGGGTCGACCGCGTGGTGGATCTGCTCGCCGCGACTTTCACCGGACCGCTGTTCGTGGCCGCGCTCGAGCTGTGGGTGGCCGCCCGTACGGACCCGGCGCTTCGGGAAGCCCTGGTCCCGGTCGAGGCGCAGTTCGGCCGGGATGTGCACCGGCTCGCGGTCACGCTGCTCGGTGCCGACGAGTCGCGCCCCGGCGTACGCCAGACCGTTCAGGCCACCCTTGATCTGCTCCGCGGGCTGGGCGTAGCCAATCTGCTCACCGACGACACCCAGCGCCGGGATGCGCTGCTCGTCGAATGGAAACATCAACTCGTCCGCCATCTCGCCGCTTAGGAGTCCACTATGGATGCTCGTGATGTCGTTGTCGACCTGACCGCGGAGTCGGACGACCTGGACGCCCTCGTCGCTCCCTGCCCGACCGGGATTGGGACCGGCCGACCCCCGCGGCCGGGTGGACCATCGCGCATCAGATCGCCCACCTTGCCTGGACCGACCGGGCCGCCTTGATGGCGATCACCGACCCGGCCGCGTTCACGGCGCACCTGCAGGGAGCGATGGCCGACGGTGAGTCCTTTGTGGACCGGGGTGCGGAGGACTTCCTGGATCAGCCGGTGCACCTACTCGCGCGGTGGCGCGATGGGCGGGCTGCGCTCGCGCAGGCCCTGCTGGGGCTCCGGTCCGGTGAGAAGGTGCTCTGGTACGGCACTGCGATGTCGCCGGCCTCCATGGCGACCGCTCGGATCATGGAGACCTGGGCGCACGGATTGGACGTGGCGGACGCCCTCGGTGTGCATCGGGAACCGACCACTCGGCTTCGCAACATCGCCCATCTCGGCCACCGAACCCTCGGTTTCTCCTTCCTGGCCCGCGGCCGGGAGCTGCCGGGGGAGCCGGTGCGGCTGGAGCTCACCGCACCCGACGGAACACAGTGGACATTTGGCCCGGAGGACGCTGTCAATCGGGTCACCGGGCCGGCGCTGGACTTCTGCCTGCTGGTCACCCAACGCCGGCACCGCTCCGACCTCGCGTTGAAGGCCGACGGGCCGGTGGCCGACGAGTGGCTCGACATCGCCCAGGCGTTCGCCGGCCCGCCCGGCTCCGGGCGTGAGCCGTCTGGAGCAACGGTATGACGGAGGCCCCCATCCGGATCGGCAACGCCTCGGGGTTCTACGGCGACCGCGCCACCGCCTGGCAGGAGATGCTCACCGGCGGGCCGCTGGACGTGCTCACCGGTGACTACCTGGCCGAGCTGACCATGCTCATCCTCGGTCGCGACCGCATGGCCGACCCCAGCAAGGGGTACGCCAAGACGTTCCTGCGCCAGATGGAGCAGTCACTGGGCGAGGCGATGGACCGGGGCGTACGGATCGTCACCAATGCGGGCGGGCTCAACCCCGCAGGGCTCGCCGATGCGCTGCGAAGTCTCGCCGATCGGCTCGGCATCGCGACGAAGGTGGCCTATGTGGAGGGTGACGCGGTCAGCGTCCCGGGAGCATTGACGGCGAACGCATACCTGGGCGCGTTCGGCATCGCGGAGTGTCTCCGGACCGGAGCGGATGTGGTAGTGACCGGCCGGGTCACCGATGCGTCGCTGGTAGTCGGCCCGGCGATCGCCCGGTACGGCTGGGGGCGCGACGACCTCGACGCGCTCGCCGGCGCCACGGTGGTCGGACACATCCTGGAATGCGGCGCGCAGGCCACCGGCGGTAACTACTCCTTCTTCACCGAGTTGCCCGACGGCGCCCGCCGCCCCGGGTTCCCGCTTGCCGAGGTGTACGCGGATGGCTCGGCGGTGATAACCAAGCACGACGGTACGGGCGGTGCGGTCACGGTCGAGACGGTCACCGCGCAGCTGCTGTACGAGATCGGCCCGCCGGTGTACCTCGGTCCGGACGTAACGGCACGGTTCGACACGATCCAGCTTCGCCCGGACGGCACGGATCGAGTCCGGGTCGCGGGTGTCCGAGGACTTGCGCCGCCGGAGACCGTGAAGGTGGGCATCAACACACTCGGCGGATTCCGGAACTCGATGAGCTTCGTCCTCTGTGGACTGGATATCGAACAGAAGGCGGCCCTCGTCCGAGACCAGCTCACCGCCGCCGTCGGCCCAGAGGGACTGACCTGGCGCCTGGCCCGAACCGACCACGAAGACGCGGACACCGAGGAGGCCGCCTGTGCCACCCTCACCGCACACATCCGGGACGCCGACGCCAAGCGGGCCGGACGGGCCTTCTCCCAGGCGGCGGTCGAACTTGCTCTGGCCTCGTACCCCGGCTGCACCCTCACCTCGGCACCCGGCGACGCCAGCCCGTTCGGCGTCTTCAGCGCCGAATACGTTCCGCAGGCAGACGTACCGCACACGGCAGTACTGCCCGATGGCACCCGGGTCGCGATCGATCCCCCTGCTCCGGCCGGCTGGTTCCACGACGGAGATGGCCATGCGCCGACCGAACCGCCGAGCGGACCTACTCGACCGGCTCCACTGGGGACGGTCATCGGTGCTCGTTCTGGTGACAAGGGGGGCGACGCCAACCTCGGCGTCTGGGCGCGGACCGACCAGGGCTACGCCTGGCTCCGAGAGTTCCTCAGCACCGAGCGCCTGAAGGAACTACTGCCGGAATGCGCCCCGATGGCGGTGGACCGATTCGAACTACCTAACCTGCGCGCGCTCAACTTCGTCATCCAGGGGCTGCTTGGCGAGGGCGTAGCGGCCTCGACCCGGTTCGATCCACAGGCGAAAGCGCTGGGCGAATGGCTACGTTCCCGCATCGTCGACCTCCCGGAGGCAATTCTGTGAACGAGCGAGCCGCGGGGGAAACCAGGACGCAGTGAGGCGCAGGTGCGCCGGTTTGCCGTGCGGGAGATCGTGCCGTACCTGGGCGAGTGGGAACGGGCCGGCGAGGTGCCACGCGAGGTACACGCGAAGGCGGCCAAGCTCGGCCTGCTGGGTGTCGGCTACTCCGAGGAGGTCGGTGGCGGTGGCGGCACGCTGGTCGACTCCGCCACCGTCAGCGAGGAACTGATCCTCGCCGGCGGCTCGTCCGGCCTCATCGCGGCGCTCTTCACGCACGGCATCGCGCTGCCACACATCATCGCCGCGGGCGACCCGCGCCTTGTCGACCTCTACGTCCGGCCCACGCTGGCGGGTGAGCTGATCGGTTCGCTCGCGGTGACCGAGCCCGATGGTGGCTCGGATGTGGCCGGCCTGCGGACGACGGCCCGCCGTGACGGCAACCTGTTCGTGGTCAACGGCGGCAAGACCTTCATCACCAGCGGTGCCCGGGCCGACTTCGTCACCACTGCCGTACGCACCGGCGAGCCCGGGTCGGGCCACGGCGGCGTGAGCCTGCTCGTCATCGACACCGAGCGGACGGGCTTCACGGTGACGAGGCGACTGGAGAAGATGGGCTGGCACTGCTCAGACACCGCGGAACTGTCGTTTGTGGATGTCGAGGTGCCGGCGCGGAACCTGGTCGGTGCTGAGGGCACCGGGTTCCGCCAGATCATGCGGCACTTCGCCACCGAGCGGATCTCGATGGCCGTGCAGGCGTGCGCCATGGCGCAGCGCTGCATCGCGCTCACGATCGGGTGGTGCCGCGACCGGAAGACGTTCGGTTCGCCGCTCTCGGAACGGCAGGTGGTGCGGCACCGGATCGCCGAGATGGCCCGGGTGACTGCAGTCGCGCGGACCTACGTCTGGTCACTCGCCGAGCGAATCGCCGCCGGGGGACAGGTGAGTCCGGTCGAGGTGGCGGTGGCGAAGAACACCGCTGTCGCCGCGTGCGACCAGGTCGTTGACGCCGCGGTCCAGCTGCATGGCGGTGCCGGGTACCTGCGCGACTCCGAAGTGGAGCGACACTACCGCGACGCCCGGATCATGGGGATCGGCGGCGGCACCACGGAGATCATGAACGAGGTCATCGCGAAGGGGCTGCTCGATGCTGACTAGTCTCCTCGACCCGCGCTCACAAGCGTACGTCGAGAATCGTGCCGCGATGCTCGAGCGGATCGGCGATCTCGACGCCGCGGTGGCGAAGGCCCGCGCCGGCGGTGGCGAACGGTACGTAAGCCGCCACCACGCTCGGGGCAAGCTGCTCGCGCGCGAGCGGATCGAGCTTCTGGTTGACCGGGACTCGCCGTTCCTGGAGCTGATGCCGGTCGCCGCCTATGGCAGCGACTTCCCGGTCGGCGCGGGCGTGGTCACCGGTATCGGGATCGTGTCCGGGCACCCGTGCGTGATCGTGGCCAACGACCCCACGGTCCGCGGCGGCGCAGTGAATCCGTACACGCTGAAGAAGACCCAACGGGCAGGGGACATCGCGATGGCCAACCGGCTGCCGATGGTGAACCTGGTCGAGTCCGGCGGTGCCGACCTGCCCACCCAGGCGGAGATATTCATCCCAGGTGGACGGTCGTTCCGCAACCTGACCCGGCTCTCCGCAGCGCGGATCCCGACCGTCGCCGTGGTCTTCGGCAACGCCACCGCGGGTGGGGCCTACGTGCCGGGCATGTCGGACTATACGATCTTCGTGGCCAACCAGGCCAAGGTGTTTCTGGCCGGCCCGCCGCTGGTGAAGATGGCCACGGGCGAGGAGTCCGACGACGAGACTCTCGGCGGCGCGGTCATGCACGGCACCCGCTCCGGCCTGGCCGACTTCGTCGCCACCGACGAGCACGACGGGATCCGGCTGGCCCGCCAGGTATTGGCCAGGGTCGGCGGGGCGGCCGCGATCGCGCCGGCACACCCGGACCCCGACGCGCCGCCGCCCAGGTACGACACCGAGGAGTTGCTCGGCGTGGCCAGCGCCGATCTGCGGGTCTCCTACGACCCGCGAGAGGTGCTCGCCCGGGTCGTCGACGGCTCCGAGTTCGACGAGTTCAAGCCTCGCTACGGCACCGCGCTGGTGACCGGGTGGGCGGCCATCCATGGCTACCCGATCGGGATCCTGGCGAATGCGCGTGGGGTGCTCTTCTCCGAAGAGGCACAGAAGGCGGCGCAGTTCATCCAGCTAGCTAACGCCGCCGACACGCCGCTGCTGTTCCTGCAGAACACGACCGGGTACATGGTCGGCGCCCAGTACGAACAACAGGGCATCATCAAGCACGGCGCGCTGATGATCAACGCGGTGTCGAACTCCCGGGTGCCGCACCTCACGCTCAACCTCGGCGCGTCCTACGGCGCGGGCAACTACGGCATGTGCGGGCGGGCGTACGACCCGCGGTTCCTATTCGCCTGGCCGAACTCCAAGTCCGCGGTCATGGGACCGCAGCAGCTCGCCGGCGTGATGTCCATTGTGTCCCGTCAGGCGGCGGAGGCGAAGGGCCAGCCTTATGACGAGGAGGCCGACGCCGCGATGCGGGCGATGGTCGAGCAGGAGATCGAGCAGCAGTCCGCCGCGCTGGCCATGTCCGGCCGGATCTACGACGACGGTGTGATCGATCCGCGAGACACGCGCACCGTGCTCGGCCTGTGCCTGTGGCTGGTATCGCGGCAGGCACCCACAACGGCGAACGCAGGCGCCTTCGGCGTCTTCCGGATGTGAGGCGGCGATGACCATCCGCAGACTTCTGGTCGCCAATCGGGGCGAGATCGCCCGCCGGGTCTTCGCCACCTGCGCGAAGATGGGAATCGAGACGGTTGCCGTGTATTCCGACGCCGACGCTGACGCACCCCACGTCGCCGACGCCACTCTGGCGGTACGACTACCGGGCGACGCACCCAGCGAAACGTATCTCAAGGGCGACCTGATCGTCGCCGCCGCGCTGCGGGCCGGTGCGGACGCGGTGCATCCCGGTTATGGCTTTCTGGCCGAAAATGCGGACTTCGCCACCGCCGTCGTAGACGCGGGACTGACCTGGGTGGGACCACCGGCAAAGGCGATCGCCGCCATGGGGTCCAAAGTGGACGCCAAGGCGCTGCTCGCCGAGGCGGGTGTGCCGATGTTGCCATCCTGGACCGACGCGGGCCAGGTGACCGACTTTCCGGTGCTCGTGAAGGCATCCGCGGGAGGCGGCGGTCGCGGCATGCGGGTGGTTACCAGTAAGAAGGACCTTCCGTCGGCGATGGCGGCGGCGGCACGGGAGGCGCAGGCCGCGTTCGGCGATGGGTTGGTCTTCTGCGAGCGGTACCTGCCCACCGGGCGCCACATCGAAGTGCAGGTGTTCGGCGACACGCACGGCACCGTGGTGGCCCTCGGCGAGCGGGAGTGCTCCATCCAGCGCCGGCACCAGAAGATCGTCGAGGAGTCACCATCACCGGCGGTCGATCAGGAACTGCGCCGGGCGCTCAGCGACGCCGCGGTCGCGGCGGCCCGGGCGGTCGGCTACGTCGGTGCCGGAACGGTCGAGTTCCTGCGTCGCGCCGGACGGCGCTTTCTACTTCCTGGAGATGAACACCCGGCTGCAGGTTGAGCACCCGGTGACCGAGTGCGTCACCGGGCTGGACCTGGTCCGGCTGCAGCTGCTCGTGGCCGAGGGCCTACCGCTGCCGTTCACCGAGTCGCCCCCCATGCGTGGGCACGCGATCGAGGTGCGGCTCTACGCCGAGGAGCCGGCGCAGGACTGGCGTCCGTCGACTGGCACGCTGCACCGATTCGCCGTACCACACGGCGTCCAATTTGGAGCAGTCACGGAGGCGGGGGTACGGCTGGACAGCGCCGTAACGGACGGCTCCGTGGTGAGCCCGCACTACGACCCGATGCTGGCGAAGGTCATCGCGTGGGCGCCGACCCGGCCGGAGGCGGCCCGCTCGCTCGCCAGCGCGCTGGCTCGGGCCCAGCTTCACGGCGTCGCCACGAACCGGGACCTGCTGGTACGGGTGCTGCGGGAGGACGAGTTCGGCGCCGGCGGTACCGACACCGCATACCTCGGCCGGCACCCTGAGGTGTTCGCACCGTTGGTTGCCGCAGTCGACGACCAGCGGCTGGTCTGCCTGGCGGCGGCGCTCGCCGGGTCGGTACCGAATTCGGCGCCCTGGCGGGCACTCCCGTCGGGCTGGCGCAATGTTGTGTCCGGCCTCCAACACGTCGTTCTTGACGCGCCTTGGGGACAGGTCGACCTCGGCTACCGGCTGGACCGCACAGGCGCCTTGGCCCAGTGGTCCGTCGACGGTGAACCAGGCCCGGCGGTGGCACTTGTACGTCGCAGCGCGGATGAGATCGTTCTCGACAGCGACCTGCGTCGTCGATATCTCGTCCACACGGTGGCAGGCTTCTCCTATGTAGACACTGCGAACGGCTCTGTGGCGCTGGCTCTGGTGCCCCGGTTCGCGCCGCCGGAACTACACCGACCACCCGGGTCTCTGATCGCGCCGATGCCCGGCACCGTGGGCCGGGTCGCCGTCGCGCTCGGCCAGCCGGTGGCGGCGGGTGAGCTGCTGCTCACGCTCGAGGCGATGAAGATGGAACACGCCGTGCATGCACCTGAGGCCGGCGTCCTCACGGAACTGTTCGTCGAGCCCGGCCGCCAGGTCGAGCTGGGCACCCTGCTCGCCGTCGTCGCCCCCGACGGCGCAACCACCGCCGAGGGCGCAACCACTGGAGAGGAAACGTCATGAACATCGACGACACCCAGGAGCAGGCACAGCTGCGCGCGGCAGTGTCAGCGATGGCGCGGCGGTACGGACATCCGTACTTCGTGGCCAAGGCAAAGAGCGGCGAGCACACGCACGAGCTGTGGGCGGAGGCCGGCAAGCTCGGCTACCTCGGCGTCAATCTGCCGACTGAGTACGGCGGCGGTGGCGGTGGCATCACTGATCTGACGATCGTATGCGAGGAACTGGCGGCCGCCGGCTGCCCGTTGCTGCTGCTGGTCGTCTCACCGGCCATAGCCGGCACGATCCTCGCCAAACACGGCACCAAGGCGCAGCGGATGGCTTACCTGCCGGGCATAGCCGACGGCTCCCATAAGATCGTGTTTGCGATCACTGAGCCGGAGGCGGGATCGAACTTCCATCGGCTCGCCACCACGGCGCGTCGCGACGGTGACGAGTGGGTCCTCAATGGACGGAAGTGCTTCATCTCTGGTGTGGACGAGGCGGAGTACGTCCTGGTGGTCGCCCGTACCGAGGACGCCGCGACCGGCCGGCTAGCTCCGGCACTGTTCGTCCTCCCCACCGATGCGCCGGGGTTGACCCGTTCCAAGATTGAGATGGAGATCGTCTCGCCCGAGAACCAGTGGCTGCTCTACCTCGACGAGGTGCGCGTTCCGGAAACCGCACTCATCGGCGGATCCACCGAGGCCGGGCTGCCCGCGCTGTTCGCGGGGCTGAACCCGGAGCGGATCACCGTCGCCGCTATGGGCATCGGCACGGCAAGGTACGCACTGGAACGGGCATCGTCCTATGTAGCCAGTCGCGCTGTCTGGGGCCGGCCGATCGGCAGTCACCAAGGTGTCGCGCACCCGTTGGCGCACGCACAGATCCAGGTCGAACTTGCCCGCCTCATGATCCGCAAGGCCGCCGCGCTGTACGACGCTGATCGCGACCTGGAGGCCGGCGTGGCGGCGAACATGGCGAAGTACGCCTCATCCGAGGCGGCGACGCAGGCGGTGGACGCAGCGATCCAGGTGCACGGTGGCAACGGAATGACCACCG
Organism: uncultured Actinomycetota bacterium; assembly: GCA_963773935.1. Taxonomy (GTDB): domain Bacteria; phylum Actinomycetota; class Actinomycetes; order Mycobacteriales; family Micromonosporaceae; genus DATBGZ01. The sequence continues at coordinate 144,238 of CAVZCZ010000005.1, read as the reverse complement.
AATACGGCGTGGCCACCCTGATGGGCGGGGTCCGCGCCGGCCGAATCGCACCGGTGAGCCGCGAGATGATCCTCAACTTCGTGGCGCAACATGTACTCGGCCAACAGAAGTCGTACTAGTAGGCCGGCGGATAGCGCTGTGGGATCGACGGCCGGCCGGTGTGGTGAAATGGGAGGCAGCGACATGTCCAGCGCGCAGTTGTACGACACCATCGGAGCCACCTACACCGTAACGCGGCGCACTGAACCGCGGATCGCTGCGCAGATCTGGGCTGCGCTCGGCGATGCCCGGACGGTATTGAACGTCGGGGCGGGCACCGGGTCCTACGAGCCGCCCGACCGCCATGTGCTTGCGGTGGAACCGTCGGCCCTCATGCGTTCGCAGCGCCCCCGGACGCGGCGCCGTGCCTGATTGGATCTGCCGAGAACCTGCCGTTTGAGGACCAGTCCTTCGACGCCGCGATGGCTGTTTCCTCCGTTCATCACTGGCCGGACCCGATCGCCGGCCTGCTCGAGATGCGGCGGGTTGCTCGCCGCGTGGTGGTGTTCACGCACGACACCAGTGACGACGGATGGCTTCGTCGGTTCTGGCTGACTCGCGACCACCTGCCCGAGGTCGCGGACCTCGTAGTCGGCCGGCCTTCGCTGACCGAACTGGCCCGCGCGATCGGAGCCCGGACGGAACCGGTGCCCATCCCGTGGGACTGCGCTGATGGCTTCTTCGAGGCATATTGGCGCCGGCCCGAGGCATACCTGGACGAGAATGTCCGTCGCGGAGTATCGGTCTGGGCCAGAGTCGGGCCGGACGCCGAGCAGAGGGCAGTGGACAGCCTCCGTGATGACCTCGCTTCCGGTCGATGGGCAGAACGCAACCGCGAGCTCGTCGATCTGGACACAGCAGAGCTTGGCCTTCGCCTGGTTATCGCCTGAACGCGCCTAGGCGGGCCCGCACACCTTCCAACCGCCGCCTTCATGCACGACCGAGTACTGCCTTCCCTTGACTACGGTCTCGCCGTCAACGTGGAAGTTCATCTCGATACTTACCGTCGCGGAGTCGTCCGCCGCCGTGATGAGAACGAGCTTTGCCTGAATGAAATTTGATGTATTGAAGTCTGCCGCGTACCAGCGCACGTCCCGATACCGCTGACACACAAGGTTTCGAACCGCCCCATCATCGCGGACTTCGGCCGCCGAGATGAATGCGATCACTGCTGCCGTCGGCGTTCGGGCCGACGTTGACTGCGGTTCGGGCGAGCCGCCCGCTACGTCGGGTAGTTGGTTGACCAGCAACCAGACGAGCCCGAGCGCGGCCACCGTTGTGACGATTCCGTTCGTCACAACGCCGATACGCCGCCGCGGAGTCGCTATGGACTCTGGGTGCGCCGACCTAGTCCCCGACCAAGGCAATGCAGCAAGACTCGGCAGCCGTCGCGATGGCGACAAGCGTGCGGGGTTGACGGTCGGCAGGTAGGTCGCGATCAGCTCGGCAGTGGCGGTCGGCGAAGGAACCGTTTCCGACGGACCCGCCGCGGCCTCGCGGGTCAAGGCGAGCAGGCGCGCGACCAGGGCAGGACCTGGCATCCGGCCGCCACTGACGTCCTCGTGATGCAGGTGTGCGACGTGCTGCTGGTGAGCCGTCCCGATCCCGATGTCTTGCGGTGGATTCGGTTCGAGACGCAAGGCAAGGATCGGCTTATGTACGTCGGAAGCATGCTTGATCTCGTCCTGCACCCGATCCGACGCCATCGAACCAGGGGTCAGCACCACAACAACACCGGCGCTGGCTGTGATGGCTCCGCGGCTGACCGACCCGTCCCTATCGCCGCCGGGATCATCGTCATCCCACCACACGTATACACCGGCATCGGCGAGGAAGGCCGCGAGCTCCGATACGTACGGACGATCGCCGCGGCTGTAGCTCAGGAAGATATGCGCGCCTACATCTGGGCACACTAGCGCTCCAGGCCGCGCGCCGACTTCATTCCACGACTTCGCCGCCCAGGCCACAGCTTCCAGTCGCCGTCCTGACCACGGAACGTTTCAGCGTCTCCCGCTCGGTCGTGCCGTGTCCGTGTAGGTGATGTCGACCGTGGCGGTCCTGGCTCCGGCCGTCATCGACGTCGTCGACGGTGCTGGTCCACGACACGCTGCTGATTACCTCGTCCCGATCCCGACGTCGTGCCGTGGATTCTGGTCGCGACGTAAGGCACGAATCCGCTGATGTACGTCGGAAGCATCCTTGAGTGCGTCCTGCACCCGATCCGACGCCATCGAACCAGGGTCAGCACCACAACAACACCGGCGCTGCTGTGACGGCGCCGCGGCGGACGCCCGTCCCTATCGGCGGCGACTGGGTCATCGTCATACCACCACACGTATACACCGGCATCGGCGAGGAAGGCCGCGAGCACCGATACGTACGGACGATCGCCGCGGCTGTAGCTCAGGAAGATGTGCGCGCCTACATCTGGGACACTAGCGCTCCGGGGCCGCGCGCCGATTTCATTCCACGCTTGGCAGAACTATCAGTACGGCGACGAAGGAGGCGTGGGCCAGCCTGGCAGCGGCGGACGAGCCACCGTTGGACCGTCCAGGTTCACCTTTCGAGGACCGTCGGTCACGGAAGGCTCGGTGGGATCCTCGTCGGCCGGCGGACGCTGGACTGGCGTCGGTTGGTCCGCAGCGAACGGCGTGACCGGCCGCATGATCATCGTCGGGTCCGGGTCCCGGTGCACAGCGGAGAGCGCATCGCGCAACTGGGCCGCGCTCGGCCGGTGGGCCGGATCGTTGGCCATGCCCCGGCGCAGCAGCATGGTCAGATCCGGCGGCACGCCGGGAATGTCCGGGACCCGTTCGGCGAACATGTCCACGAGCGAAGCGAGCGTCGGGCTGTAGTTGTCCCGCCACCGGGCGGGCCGCCCGCGCATCAGGGCGTACAGCGTCGCGCACAATGCGTACACATCGGACGCTGGCGCCGGCCGCCCGTGCTGGAACATTTCCGGAGCGGCGTACGCCGGGGTCAGCTCGAGTGTGATCGACGACTCCCGGGTCTCCGCCAGCACCGCAAGCCCGAAGTCAGCCAGCGCCGGCTCGCCGAATCGAGTGATCAGGATGTTCGCCGGCTTCACGTCGCGGTGGAGCACACCGAGCGCGTGCGCGTCGGCGAGCGCATCGGCGATCTTGGCGCCGACATCGCAAGCCTCAGCGGCGGTCAACGGATTGTTCTTCATCCGCTCCGCGTACGTTCCCTCACACAGTTCCATGATCATGTATGGATGCCCGTCCTCGGTCACGCCGACGTCGAACAGGTCGACCACGTGCGGGTGGCTCGACATCCGACCTGCCGCGCGTGCCTCGCGCACGAACCGCCGCTGGTCCTTGTCGCTCTCGAGGGTGCGGTTCTCCACCTTCACCGCGACCTCACGGAAGGCCGAGATCTGCGTGGCTCGGTACACGGTTGCGTACCCGCCGTGCGCCAGCACGGTCAGGTTCGTCAGCCCGGGTACGGCCGGCAGGCCGAGCGAACGCTCGCCCGGCGGAACGTGACTCACGGCCGTACGGTACGCCAAACCGGTGTTCGCGCGGATCGCGCCGCACGCCTCAATCCCGTCACACCCGCGCTCAGCAGTGGCTCGTACACCGTGACGAGCCGCACGACTCGCTGGTCAGGCTTGGATGGCAGCGAGCGCCGCGTCGGCAGCAGGTCGCTCGCTGATCTGCTGGCTGGCGTAGGCCGTCCGCACCGCCGCCGACGCGGCCACCCGCGCCTCATGACACTCCCCTGCCGCGGCCAGGGCGCGAGCGAGCACCCGGTCGCCGACGACCCGGCCGCGCACGTCCTCGGCCGGGAGCTCGCCCGCCCGGCGGGCGGTGGCGAGCGCCTCGTCGACTCGGCCCGCCGCAAGGAGTGCAGCGGCGTACTCGGCCACTGCCTGGCGGCGCGAGAGCAGCACCGAGGGCCACGCTTCGTTCTCGGCCACCTCACGCAGAGCCAACAGGGCCGCATCGATGTTTCCCTGGGCGAGCTGGGCGCAGCCGAGCAGCACCCGTGGCCCGACCCGAGCTGCCTCGACCACGCCGTGCGGCTTCACCACGGCGAGAACCGCGCGGGCATCTGACTCGGCCGAATCCGCGTCGCCGAGTTCGAGCGAGGCGAATCCTCGAATCGTGTACGCGATGCCGAGCAGGAGTGGGTGGCCGGTGCGGTCGCTGTAACGACATGCCTCGCTGAGCAGATCGATCGCGTGCCCGTACTCGCCCAGGCCGCGGGCGACGACACCGCGCACGACCAGTGCGAACGCTCGACCCCAGTCGTCGTCGCTCTCGTCGAACTCATGGAACGCCCGGCGGGCTTCCCGGTCGGCCTCGGCGAGATCGCCCAGCTCGGCCGCGGCGAACGCGGCCACCGCCCGCAAGGTGCCGACCGCCCATTTCTCGCCCACCCGTTCGCCGAAGGGGAGGAAGGCGTGTGCCAGCCGGCGGGCTTCGTGCAACCGGCCCGCGAGCAGACGGGTGAACGCGGTGGTCCCGCGCAGCCAGGCGCGACCAGTGGTGTCGCCCAACTCGGCGAAGAGCCTGGCCGCTCGGCCGAGAATCGCATCCGAGGTGGCGAAGTCGCCGAGGGTGGTCGCCACCCAGGCCAGGTTCTGCAGCGCCCACGCCTGGCCACGCCGGTCACCCGACGTTTCGGCGATGGCGAGCGCCTGCCGGAAGCCGGACTGGGCGTCGATCAGCCGACCGCGCCGGTAGTCCTCCATCCCAATGCGACGCAACGCTTCAGCACGCTCGGCGGGCAGGTCGGCCGCGGTCGCCACCTGCAACGCCTCGACCCAGTTCTGGTCCCCGCGTTCGGTGTCGCCGATCATCCGGTAGGCCCGCCCGGCGAGCAGCAAAGCCCGCGCCCGGCCGACGGGATCATCGGTCCAACGTGGCCAGGATCGCCTTGAGATCTATCAATGCCTGTGGCGCGCGGCCCAGTTGCACCTGCGCGCTCGCCAACACCAGCCGGTCGGTGCTGGGCAGCTCACCCCGAGCAAGGACCAGCGCCCGCTGCCCGAAGTGCGCGGCCTGCCCGGGTTCGCCGGCCTGGATCGCCCGCCGCGCCAGACGCCCAAGTGCTTGCACTCCCAGCGGCGCCACCGTCCGTGCCGGTGCCTCGGGTCGAAGGCTCACCGCGTCGGCCTGGTTGGCGGCACGCTCCGCCTGCTCCGCGATGAACGCATCGACCGTCTCGGCCGTCCAACCCAAGCTCGGCGCCGGCACCACGAAACGCGAGCGAGCCTCAGTGAGCCCTGAGGTCTCGAGCTCGGGCGGTGCCACCAAGCCAACCGCCCACCGGGTCAGATGGGCATGCCGCTCGGCCAGATCGGCCTTGCCGACACCGGCGTACGCCGCCTCGCGCAGCAGCGGCGTGGCGAACACGTATCCGCCGCGAGTCGTCAGCAGCATGCGCCGGTGCAGCAGTTCGTCGAGGGCACGATCGAGGGCAACCGAAGCCACTGCCGCCGGGCGGGTATCAACGCCGGATCGGTAATCGCGGGCCGCCATCAGCGCCGCGAGCGGGACCGTGTCCCCGACCACGGCGGCATCGCGCAGCACCGCGCGGGAGTCCGGCGGAAGCGCGTCGATGCGGGCGGCTAGTACGGCCGCCAGATCCCGGCTGAGCAGTCGACCGGCTAGCGAGCCGGCGACAAGGTGCCAGGCGGATCCCTCGCGGGTCAGCGCACCCCGTTCGATCAGCATCGTGACCAGCTCCGACAGGTAGAACGGATTGCCCTGCGCGGTGGCGAGCAGCCGGACGGTCTCCGGGCCCGGCAGCCGGCCACCACCCAGGTAGGCGGTAAGCAGCCGAGCCATCTCCGCACCGCGGAGCGCGGCCACCGGGTGCACCTCGGCGTCAGCGAGGCGGGTCAACGCTCCAGCCGAGCGGACCAGCTCGGGCCGCCCGAGCAGCACCACCAGTACCGGCCCGACCAGGCGGTTCAGCGTGGCGCCCAGGGCGTCGACGGTCGCCGGGCTGGCGTCCTGCAGGTCATCCACGATGACCACCACTGGTGCGTCGTCCGCGAGCGCGGAGATCAGCTCGGCCACGGCGCTGGGCGTCGCGGTCGCGGTCGCGTCGTCCGAACCACGGTTGAGCGCAGTGCGGTCCGCGCGCAGGTCCCGGCCCGTGGGTGGATCGGCGTAGCCGAGCAGGGCGAGGAGCTGTTCGGTCTGTAGCCGGGTCGCCACGCCGGTGCGCCGCTCCACGATCTGGCCGACTCGGCGCAGCCGCTCCTCCGCGACCGGCCGGGTTACTGCGACGCTCGGCTGGTCCGGCAGCCCGATCGCGGCCCGGACCAGGTCAGCCAGCGGACCAAGCCGCCACCGCTCGCCGTAAGCGGCGCAGCGCACCGAGAGCACGCGCGCGCCGCCGCCGGCGCCGTCGAATCCGGTCGCGGCGGAGCCGAACGCGACCCGGGCCACCTCGGCTGCGAGCCGGGTCTTGCCGACACCGGCGTCGGCGGTGAACACGAGCACCTGCGGGAGAGCGCGATCGGCGACCTCGACCAACCGGTTGCTCACGAGGGCCATCTCGTTCTCCCGGCCGACGAACGGACCCTCGTCGCCCAAGCCCGACCGGGTGCCCGGCGCATCGAGCAGACCGAGCAGCTCGTACGCCTCGACGGCGTGCCGCTTTCCCTTGAGCCGCAACGGAAGTAGTCGGCGCCAGGAGGCGACATGCCGGGTCGCCGCACCGGTCGCCGCGCCCGCGTACACGGCACCCACGCCGGCCGAGTCGGCGAGCCGAGCCGCGGTGTTCACCGTGTCGCCGATGACCGTGTACTCCAGCGCCGCTTGCACACCGGCGACCACGTCGCCGGTGTTGATGCCGATCCGCAGCCCGGCCGGGGCGCCGCCCCCACGTTCGTCGTCAAGCACCCGGCGGACCGCTCGTTGCATGGCCAGGGCCGCCCGGACCGCCCGTTCCGGGTCGTCCTCGTGCGCGACCGGAGCGCCGAACACGGCCATGATGCCGTCGCCGGTCAGCTTGTCGACGTGGCCGCCGAAGGTCTTTACCGCACCCGCCAAGGCGGCGAGCACCCGGTCGGTGACCGCACCCACCCGCTCCGGGTCAACGCCCTCTGCCCACGCGGTGAAGTCCGATAGGTCTCCAAAGAGGACGGTGACCACCCGCCGCTCGGCGGCGGGCAGCGCGGCGGCAGCCGGGAGCGCGACGCCACAGGTGTGGCAGAACCGGGCGCCCGGCACCGTCACCGTGCCGCAGACCGGACAGGTCATCGCCTGCTCACGGCGATTCCAACCCCGACCCGCCGCCCGTCGATTCCTCGACGGACGCAGCGGATTGCGCGGTGCGATCGAGATAAGCCAGTTGCGCCCGTACGGACAACTCTGCCGCCGGCCACAACACGCGATCGACGTCGGCGTAGACCGTGGCCACCACGTCGGCCGGGCTGTCCGCGCCGGCCGCTACCGCGGCGCGTACCTGGTCGAGGCGGGCCAACCGGTGGCGCAGGTAGAACGCGGCCGCCGCGGCGCAATCGGTGAGGGCGGGGCCGTGGCCCGGCAGCACCGGCAGCGGGCCGAGCAGTTCCAACAACTGCAGGCTCTGCAAGTAGTCGCCGAGGTCGCCGTCCGGGTAGGCGACCACGGTGGTACCTCGGCCGAGGATGGTGTCGCCGGTGAGCACGACTCGCTCGTCACCGACGCCGCCGATCAGCGTGATCGAGTCGGCGGTGTGGCCGGGGGTCGCGATTGCCCGCAGTTCCAGCCCGTCCTGAGCGAGGGCGCCGGCGTCCGTTGCGGGTCGCCACACCCGTGCCTGGGGACAGAGCTCAAGAAACCTGGGCACTCCCTCGGTGTGGTCCGCGTGGGCGTGGGTCGTGATCACGGTTCGGATGTCGCCGCTGGCCGCGACTGCAGCGAGGTGTCGGTCGTCCAACGGGCCTGGGTCGATCACGATGCCGTCGCCGCTGGGTGCGCGCAGTACCCAGGTGTTGGTGCCGTCGAGCGTCATCGGCCCTGGGTTAGGTGCACGGAACAGCGTGATCCACCTCGGCAGCTCGGAGAGCAACCCAGCGGACGCCCCTGTGACGTGACCCACCATGCAAGCGATGGTACTGGGCGTCGAGCGGCCGGCCTAAGCATGATCCACACAACTGGTCACCAACTGGGGCTCTCAAGCGAAATGACTGCCCAAAAGGTGACGAATTACCGCCTAAGGCGGAGACTTCAACGATCATTTCGACTTCGACCGGGGCGCCGAGAGGGAGTTCGGCTACGCCTACGGCGCTGCGGGCGTGCCGACCGGCTTCGCCCAGGACCTCGCCGAGCAGTTCGCTCGCGCCGTTGATCACGCCAGGCTGACCGGTGAAGCCCTCGGCCGAGGCCACGAAGCCGACCACCTTCACGACCTCTCACGATGCGCTCGATACCGACCAGCCAGTCGACCGCGGCCAGCCCGTTGAGGGCACACTGGCGGGCCAGCTCCTTGGCCGCTCCGGGCTCACCTCGGCGCCCACCTTGCCGCTGGCCAGGAGCGCGCCCTCGACCATCGGGACCTGCCCCGACACGTACACGTGGTTACCCGTCTGCACCGCCGGGATGTACGCGGCCAGCGGCGGTGTCACGGTCGGCAGAGTGAGGCCGAGGTCGGCCAATCGGGCCCGGGCGTCGTTCATGACCGCACCTGCCTTCGGACGCTTGAGGTACGCGACGAGTTGCTCGGAATTGGGGCCGGGAACCACCGCCACCAGCTCCCAGCCGTCCTCGCCCCAGTTGTCGAGAATCTGCTTGGTGGCGTGGACGAGCAGCGGCACGGTCGCGTACTCCCAGCGCTGAGTCGCCTGCATGGGCTGACCCTAACCGGTGACCCGATGCCGTCCGCCCGGGGGCTGTAAGGCCGCGCCGGGGCGAGGTACGGTGCCGCCACCGACCCCCACCGTTCGGGGTTTCCTGCCGACAACCCCTCCCGACCGATGACCCGAGGACCGATGCCCGAGCCGTCCGACGAATCCGCCGCGCCCGGATCGGACCAGCCGTTCGCCTGGTTGGGGTCCGCCGAGCCGACGTTCAACGCGACCGCGAGCGCCCCGGCCGTTGGCGCCGCAGCCGTGCCGGGCTCCGCGGTGGCGCTCCCGGAATCGGTGCCCTACGAGGTACAGGCGTACCCCATGCCGACCTACATCCAGACGTACCCGACCCAGACGTACGGTCGCAGCTACCCGGTCGAGGTGTACCCAGCCCAGCCCGCAGACGACACCCATTGGCCGTTGGTCAGCGGCGAACCGCCTCGCCGGCGGCGGCGTCCCCCGCTCATCCTGGGTTTGATCATCGCGCTCGTGGTCGTTCTCGCCGGCGGTGCCACGGCGGCGTTTGTCCTCATCGGACCGTCCAGCTCGCGCGGGTCGGCTACACCGGAGGAGGCGGTCGAGGGCTTCCTCGATGCCATCTACGGAAGGCACAGCGCGAAGGACGCGGCCCGGTTCGTGTGCGAGCGGTCCCGCAACGACGCCGAGCTGGACCAGATCGTCTTCGGCGTGAAGACCTTCGAGCAGGAGTTCACCTCGCCCCGGACCAGCTGGGCCTACCCGTCGATCCAGCCGACCGGCCGACAGGCCACGGCCACGGTCACGCTGAGAATGAGCACCGCCGACGAGCAGGTGTCGGAGAGGCGAATCACATTGCTGCTGGTCGATGACCGTGGCTGGTGGGTCTGCGACGTCCAGACTCTGTGATGGGCGTCCACTCGCAACTGGGCCGCGCTGCGCTGGGCTAGCCTCGAAGCTGTGCCGCCCGCTGATCACGCGCCCGCCCGATGGCCGGCCCGCCTGCATGTAGTCACCGGAAAGGGCGGCACCGGGAAGACCACAGTCGCGGCGGCGCTCGCCTTAGCTCTGGCCGCCGATGGGCGGCGCACGCTTGCTGGTGGAGGTCGAGCAGCGGCAAGGCATCGCGCAGGTCTTCGACCGGGCACCGCTGCCCTACCAGGAGCGCGCCATCGCCACGGGCTATCCGGGCTCGGCCTCGGACGGTGGCGGCGAGGTGTTCGCACTAGCGGTCGACGCCGAAGAGGCCCTGCTCGAGTACCTCGACGTGTTCTACAGGCTTGGTCGGGCCGGGAAGGCGCTCAAGAAGCTCGGTGCGGTCGACTTCGCTACCACCATCGCGCCCGGCGTGCGTGACGTGCTGCTCACCGGCAAGGTCAAGGAGGCGGTGACCCGGACCTCCGACGGCCGCCGGGCCTACGACGCGGTCGTGCTCGACGCGCCCCCGACGGGGCGGATCGGACGGTTTCTCAACGTCACCGCCGAGACCGCCCGGCTCACCAAGATCGGCCCGATCAAGACCCAGAGCGAGGGTGTCGCGGCCGTGCTCCGCTCGCCCGTGACCGCCGTACACGTAGTGACGCTGCTGGAAGAGATGCCCGTGCAGGAGACCTCAGACGCGGTGCTCGAGCTGCAGCGGCTCGACCTACCGGTCGGCACCGTGATCGTGAACGCGACCCAGCCACCGCTGCTGGCGAAGGGCAAGGTGTCTCAGGCCGACGTGCGGCGGGGCCTGGTGAGCGCCGGCCTGCCGGCTGACAAAGAGGTCGTCACGGCGCTGGTCACAGAGGCCAGGCAGCACCTCGCCCGGCGAGAGCTCGAGGCGAGCCTGCGGGCAGAGCTCAGCCGGCTCGGGCGGCCGGTCGTGGAGTTGCCGTGGCTGGCCGACGGCGTGCATCTGTCCGGGCTCTACCGGCTCGCAGGCGCCCTGCTGGACCCGACCCGGGAGCCGGATCAGCCGGTGGCTGGCGCTCGCCGTACGGCCTGATCGCGCAGAGCCGCCTACGGACTGCATGGACGGTTAGGCTCCCGGGTGTGACGACTCTGGTCGACGCGCCGGTTGGACCCGAACTGGACGTCGACGCCCTGCTCGCTGATCACAGCATCCGGGTGATCGTCTGTTGCGGGTCGGGCGGAGTTGGCAAGACGACCACCGCCGCAGCGCTCGGCCTGCGCGCCGCCGAGGCGCACAACCGCCGGACGGTCGTGCTGACGATCGACCCGGCCAAGCGGCTGGCGCAGTCGCTCGGCCTGACTGAGTTGGACAACACCCCGCGCCAGGTCAAGCACGTCCGGTCAGGCGAACTGCACGCCATGATGCTCGACATGAAGCGGACCTTCGACGAGGTCGTGGCCACGCATACCGAGCCCAAGCGGGCCGAGGAGATCTACGTCAACCCCTTCTACCAGGCCATGAGCTCGACCTTCGCCGGGACCCAGGAGTACATGGCGATGGAGAAGCTCAGCCAGCTGCGGGCCGGCGACGAGTGGGATCTGATCGTGGTGGACACCCCGCCGTCGCGCTCCGCCCTGGACTTTCTGGACGCCCCGGCCCGGCTCGGCCGATTCCTCGATGGCCGCATGCTGCGACTGTTCACCGCGCCCGCGCGGAGCGGTGGGCGCAGCGTGTTCAGCCTGGTCACCGCATCGTTCGGGCTGTTCTCCAAACTTATGGACAAGATCCTCGGCGCCCAGTTGATCACTGACCTGTCCGGTTTCGTCGGCGCCTTGGACTCGATGTTCGGCGGCTTCCGGGACCGCGCCGAACAGACCTTCCGCGTGCTGCAGGCTCCGGAGACCGCCTTCCTGGTGGTTGCCGTGCCCGAACCCGATGCGATCAGGGAGGCGGACTACTTCGCCGGCCGGTTGGCGGCGGAACGGATGCCGCTGGCCGGGCTGCTGCTGAATCGGGTGCACCTGACCGCGACCAGCACGATCGACGGCCCGGATGCGACCCGGGCGAGCGACCTCGTCCGAGCGGACAACCCGGTCGCGGCGGATGTGCTGCTCGTGCACGCGGGCATGATGGCGCGGGCGGAGCGCGAACGAGCCATCGCCCTGCGGTTCACCAAGGCCCACCCGTCGGTGCCGGTCGCCATCGTCGCCGCGCAGCCCGTCGATGTCCACGACATCGACGGGCTGCGGGGAATCGGTGCGGCCCTCCGGGCCGACGGGCGCCTGACTACCCGCGACGGAGGTGACGCCGCTTAGCTACTGATGAGTTCCTTCTGGTTGATCGCGGCTTCGAACATGCGCCGCCAGCTCACGACCTTGGGGTGCCGGCGCAGCAATGCGCGCCGCTCACGCTCGGTCATGCCACCCCAGACTCCGAACTCGATCCGGTTGTCCAAGGCATCGGCGAGGCACTCGTACCGGACGGGACACGCCCGGCAGACCCGCTTGGCCACGTTCTGCTCTGCACCCTGCACAAACAGCGCGTCCGGATCTCCCGTCCGGCATGCCGCCTGACTGGGCCAGTCAGCGATCATCCCCATGTGTCGACGTCCCCCCTTGTTGCCCCGTGTGTTGTCGGTCGCCCGCGCACGCAGTGCCATTACCCGACAGTTCGTGCACTGCACCCCGCTTCGGTGATCAACCGTCGCGGCGGCTTGGCTGATGTCGTTGGGCCGGTCCGCCCTCGCTCCCGGTTCCTCGTTTCTCGGAGCTCCGCCTCGCCGGCCATAGGTCTCGGCGCGAAGCAGCCTGCCTCGCCGCACCATCATGCTCCGTAATCATACGATTACGCAACGTCGTCCAGAAAATCTGCAAAACCGGACAGGATATGACCGATCGTCCGCACCGTGACCGGGCCGTATGTAGGGTGTCGAGCCGTTCCGGCACGGCAGTTGCGGCGACAAGGACCGGCGCTCCGGCGACGGCCGGACGGAGCAGGTCCGTCGACTGTGGAGCGTCGTCCAGATTCACAGCAAATCATGATCCAACCCGGCCCGTGGGGCGGACACACGACACCCGCGCCGTCCATTACCCTTTGCCGGTGACCTGGATGCGCAAGCGTGACCACAACATCTTCGCCAACGCCGTCTCGCTGGTGATTTGCGGAGTGTTAGCCGGCATTGTCGTGGCCGCTGCGGCCTTTCCCGCGATCGCGATGGGAGGCCTTGCGGCCAAGGCGGGATCGGACGAGTTCGCCGAGCTACCCACGTCTCTCAATGTCCCCACGCCGCCGCAGATCACGTACATCTACGCGTCGGACGCCAAGACGCTGCTCGGTACGTTCTACGACGAGAACCGCCACGACATTCCTTTGTCGGACGTCCCCCAGGTCATGCGCGACGCCATCATCGCAGCGGAGGACCAGCGCTTCTACGAGCACAACGGCGTCGATGTGCAGGGTGTGCTGCGCGCGTTCGTGGCCAACCAGCAGACCGAAGAAGACAACCAGCAGGGCGCGTCGACGCTGACCATGCAGTACGTACGCCAGGCGATCACCTACTCGGCGACCAACCCCAAGGATGTGCTGAGCGCGACCGAGACGACGCCGGCTCGGAAGATCCGCGAGATCCGGCTGGCGGTGGGCCTGGAGAAGCAGCTCACCAAGGACCAGATCCTGCAGAACTACCTGAACATCGCCGCGTTCGGTCATGGCGCGTACGGCATCTACGCGGCGAGCCAGGTGTACTTCGGCAAGGAGCCGAAGGACCTGACGCTGGCCGAGGCGGCGCTACTGGCCGGCCTGCCCAAGGCGCCCAGCACGAACGACCCCGCCACCGAGGAGGGCCGGCCTGAGGCGCTGGAGCGGCGTACGTACGTGCTGGAACAGATGGTCGGCCTGGGCATGATCTCCCAGGAGCAGGGTGAGCTGGCCGACCAGAGCGAACTCACGGTCACCGGTGCCCGAACCCCGCGCGACTGCGTGGCAGACCCTCGTCAACCACTGGGGCTTCTTCTGCGACTTCTTCTACCGCTGGTGGGCCGAGCAGAAGGAGTTCGGCCGGGACGCGGGCGAGCGGATCAGCAAGCTGAAGTCAGGTGGCTACCGGATCACCACCACACTTGACGTTGGCGTGCAGGACTCCGCCAAGCGCAACGTCGAGGCGCAGCTGCCGACGGGCAACCGGGACGCGCTCATGCTCACGGCCATCGAACCGGGCACGGGATACGTCCGCGCGCTGGCAGCCAATCGCGCCTACAGCCTGGACACGTCGCAAAACCAGCCCTCATCAGACGAGGCGAAGCGGGCGCTGGGCATCCTGGGCACGTTCCCGAACACGACCAACCCGCTCCTGTCCGGAGGCGGCGACATCGTGGGTTACAAGGCGGGGTCCACCTTCAAGATATTCACGGCGCTCACTGCCCTGGAGAAGGGCTACCCGCTCGACTTCACGATCGTGGCTCGGTCGCCATACCAGTCGCCGGTCTATCCGGCCGGCATCGGCGACCTGGGCGCCTGTCCCGACCGGCAAGCACTGGTGCCCAGCGAACGCCAGCCCGGGGTACATGAACGGGCCCCGGAACATGTGGACCGGCTTCGGGCGTTCGGTGAACACGTACTTCATCCCGCTGCAGGAGAAGGTCGGCGCGGACAACGTCATCAAGATGGCCCAGAGGTTGGGGGTCAACTTCCGCTCCTCCAAGGACCAGAAGGTCATCGCCGACAAGGACGGGCGCCTGTTCGGGCCGTTCACGATCGGCGTGACCGACACCGTTCCGTTGGAGCTCGCGAACGCGTACGCGACTGTGGCCGCCGACGGGCTCTATTGCGAGCCGATGCCGGTGATGACGATTCTCGATTTCTTCGGCGAAAAGGTCCCCGACGTCGCCGATCCGCGGTGCACGCCAGGTCGTCTCAGCCGAGGTGGCCCGCGCCGCCGCGGACATGGCCCGCTGCCCGATCCACGACACTGGCGGCCTGCACAAGTGCGATGGTGGCACCGGCCCGTTCGACACCGCCCGCACTATTGGCTACCCGCTGATCGGCAAGACCGGCACCTCGGACAACAACTGGACGGGCAACCTCGTCCTGTCCACCAAGCAGCTGGCGATCGCGGCGACCGTGGCAGACCCGGACAAGGCCGAGCAACCGCATGCCTACGAGCGCTCCGCCACGTTGGCGAACCGGGCGGCCATCGCCACCATGCGCGACGCAATGGCTGGCAAGCCGGCAACTCCAGTTCGCCTCGCCGCCGCAGCATCCTTGTCGTTGGCGTGAAGGTGCCCGATCCCCGTCGTGACCTGCAAGTCAGTCGCAGAGGCCACGGCTGCGTTGAAGGCAGTCGGCTTCGACGTCTGCCGTCGACCCGACAAAGATCCCCTCACCCTGCCCCGACGGCGCGGTGGCGAAGACCGATCCGATGGGCAGCACGAGCAAGGGCAGCAGCGTCTCCCTGCAGATCAGTAACGGGACACCGCAGCACCGCCACCGTCACCCGGCACCTAGCGCCGCATGGAAGGGTCCCTTCCTTCCGGATTCGGTCCAGGAAGGGGCCCTTCCATGCACGGCTCGGCGGCTGTACCGGTGGAGGTCAGGCCGAGAGCTGCCGCCGCACCTCAGCCGCAACCCGACCGCCCTCGGCCCGTCCGGCCACCGCGGCCTGGGCCGCCTTCATCGCCGGGCCCATCTGGGCCTGGGTGTGAAGCCGCCCGTGCTCAGAGCCTCGGCCACGATCGCGGCAACCTCCTCGTCGGAGAGCTGCGCCGGCAGATAACGGCCGATGATCTCCTCCTCGGCCAGTTCCTTGTCGGCGGACTGGGTCCGGCCCGCATCGCGGAACGCCGTGGCCGCCTCTCGGCGCTTCTTCGCCTCCTTGGTGAGCACGCCGAGCACCTCGTCGTCGCTGAGCTCGCGGGCCTGCTTGCCCGCGACCTCAGCGGTACGCACCGCGGCGATCGCCATCCGGAGGGTCGAGGTGACGAGTTCGTCCCGAGACTTCATCGCGTCGCGGAGGTCAGACTCCAGCCGGGCCTTCAGATCGCTCATGAAGGCGCACCGTACTCCATGGAGCCGATCCGTTCTCGACCTCGTTCCTCGGTCTCGAACTCCTCGGCGTTACTCCATGGGCCGATCCGTTCTCGACCTCGTTCCTCGGTCTCGAACTCCTCGGCGGTACCCTTTGGCTCTATGCGCGCGCGCACTGTATTCCGGCTCGCGGCCGGGCTGACTGTGGCCGGGGCCGCCACTTTCGGCTACGCCTCCCTGATCGAGCGGAACCTGTTCACACTGCGCCGCTTCGACGTTCCCGTGCTCGAGCCGGACGAGGAGCCGCTGCGGATCCTGCACCTCTCGGACCTGCACCTCACCCCTGGTCAGCGGCGCAAGCAGCGATGGGTCGCTGAGCTGGCCGGGCTCGACCCGGATCTGGTCGTGGTGACCGGCGACAACATGGCGCATCCGGGAGCGATCCCGGGCGTCGAGCGGGCGTACGGGCCCCTGCTCCGCTATCCGGGCGCTTTCGTGTTCGGGTCCAACGACTACAAGGGCCCGCTGTTCAAGAACCCGTTCGAGTACTTCAACAAGGATCGCGAGTACGTCCAAGGGGTCGACCTCCCGTACGAGGAACTGCGCTCCGTGTTCGTGGCATCGGGCTGGGTCGACCTCAACAACGCGCGCACCACGATCAAGGCGGGCGGCCGCTCGATCGAGCTGGTCGGGGTTGACGATCCGCACGTGCACCGCGACGCGTACCCATCAGTGGCCGGCCGGATCTCGGGTACGGCCGACGTGCACATCGGGGTGACCCACACACCCGAGCCATCCGTGCTCGACGCCATGGCTTCCGACGGGTTCTCCCTGCTGCTCGCCGGGCACACGCACGGCGGGCAGGTCTGCGTGCCCGGCGTCGGAGCCCTGGTCACCAACTGCGGGCTGGACCGGCGCATGGCCAAGGGGCTGCACCGGTGGCCATCGTCGTCGGCCTGGCTACATGTGTCCGCCGGACTCGGCACCCATCCAACCGCACCGATCCGGTTCGCCTGCCTACCCGAGGCGTCACTCCTGACCCTCGTGCCCCGATGACCTCTGCTCTGCTCCGGTAACCCGCGTGATCTGGGACCGCGGCGTGGGCTACGATTGCTCGGCACGACTCGGGGTGTGGCGCAGCTTGGTAGCGTGCTTCGTTCGGGACGAAGAGGTCGTGGGTTCAAATCCCGCCACCCCGACGCAAGTCAGAGGGCATTTCCGGTTCCTGGATATGCCCTCTCGTCGTTCCCGCCTGACAAATTGCCTGACTAACTGCCATCGGCGGCAGGCCCCGGCCAACCACCGATCTACACCAGCCACCTAGAGCGGGATCGGCCGTCGCACCGGCATTGGGGCCAGCCCGGCGCGGTCACCGTCTCAAAGTGCCCTTGAAGGTGACCGAAGGCTGGGTCCACAGTAGACGAGGCACCTCGATCTGTTCGCCCATCCGCTAGCCCCGGTGTGGAACTACTCGCCCAAGGCCTCGTACTTGGCGCTGTTCCCACCGAGCCCGAACCCGACCCGCAGCCTCCGATCGCCACGGGTCACCCGACGACACCGGGTGTCACGGATCGGCGCGGTTAGGGCAACGGGACCGTTGGCGACGACGATGTCCACGGGACTGACGGGTTCCCGCAGTAGCTGCTCGGTGACCCCGACGCAGACGTCGCGGCCGGTGATAAAGCTGCCCGCCCGCGACTCGGTGACGAGCACCCAGGTGTCGCCGATCGCGAGGCAGTTGACGTACCAGACGCCGTCCTCGATGTTCCAACCGTTCTTGATGGCGATGGTCGATCGGATCGGCTCGGGGAAGGCGAACCGGATGCCGAAGTTGCCGCCCCCGCGCACCTGGCGCATTTCGCCCAGCAGCCACTCGGTCCACTGGGGGTTGGCGACTCGACCTTCGGCTAGGCATGCCGCGAGCCGGGCGGCGTGGCGGGCGCTGATCCACGTCGAGGCCCACCACCAGCCGGGCAGGATGTAAGGCCCCTTGACCCCGCACACGGTCTCCATTGCGGCGACGACGGGAAGGCGGCCGCCGAGGCCGAAGAAGATGTCATTCGCCACGTCGTTGTTGCTGTCCCGGATCATCGTGCTCAGCTGGTTGAGCATGGCCTGCGACGGCTGTGGATGCTCCCGCAGGTAGAGCCCGCCGAGCCAGAACTTGATCATAGAGACCGACCGGGTCGGTTCGTCGGCGGTCGGGCCGCCCCACGAGTCGCCCGTCCGGCGGTCCACGAGTGCCCACGACCACCACGACGACGGGCCGATGACCGTGTTGCCGCCGTGCAGCGTGTACGCGGGCGGCACCGGCGTGGCTTCCACCGTCGGCTGGGTCGTGGTTGGGACCGGGCTTGTCGACGACGCCGGGGGATCAACCGCGGTGAACGTTACGCCCGGGCCGGCGCTGGCCTGGATCACCACGACCGCGGCCACGAAGACCACAAGCAGGACGACGCTGGCGCCGACCGCCAGAATCCGCAGACGCGGCACGCTGAGCACCGGCTTCGTCCCGATCATCCTGTTTCCAGGCCCCTCCACGCAGTCACGAGCTTCACTCTTGGTTCGGGCGCCGAACACTGGCGCCGGGAATCCGCTTGGCGACCACGGGAGCATACAAGGTGTGAACCGCCAGCAACTCCCTTCACGGCTCGCCTGGCGTGTGCGCCGGCAGTAAATGCAACCTCGGCCGTACGGTCCATTTGTCCGTTGTCTACTTCGGTGTCCACTCTGGACGGTGGAAGAGTTGGTCAGGCCCGGTCGTTCCTTCAATGCGAGCGGCCCCGTCGCCCCCTGTGGCCCATGCGCTCGTCCTTGAGTTTGAGAGGTACGCCAATCTCGTCCAGTGGTCGGATCGCTCACAACCGGTGTACAGAAAGTCCTTGAAAGAAATCCGGGAGACGGTGTCGGATCGGGGGAGAGGTGTTCGTAGCAGGAGTGAGCGGCCGCCCACGAGGGGCGCCCCGAAACACGGGAGATGATCCGAGATGCAGTACTTGGTTTCCGTGATCGACGACGGCACCGGCCTGGCCACCCCGACCGAGGAGGCCGACATTGACGCGTTCAACGACCGGCTCAAGGCGCGAGGGTCACTGGGTATTCGCGGGCGGCCTCGGGTCGCCCGACCCGGCCACGGTAATCGACAACCGGGGTGGGGAGACGGTGTTCACCGACGGGCCCTTCCTGGAGTCGAAGGAGTACCTCGCCGGCTTCTGGATCATCGAGGCCGCCGACCTTGACGTGGCGCTCAAGCTCGCCGCCGAGGGGTCGAAGGCCTGCAACCGCAAGATCGAGGTGCGACCGTTCCTGTGAGCCCGATCGACGTCAGGGAGGCGATCACCCGGGCCTACCACGAGGAGTGGGCGCGGGTGGTCGCCTCCCTGACCAGGCGTTTCGGTGACCTCGACATCGCTGAGGAGGCGGCGGCTGAGGCGTTCGCGACCGCCGTCGAGCGGTGGCCGGCTGACGGCGTACCTCCCAACCCCGGCGCCTGGCTGACCACGACCGCCAACCGCAAGGCCATCGACCGGATTCGGCGCGAGAACAAGCTCGACGACAAGCAGAGGGAGGCACAACTGCTATACGACGCCCGGCCCGACCCCGTCGGCGCCATCGACGACGAGCGGCTCCGGCTGATCTTCACGTGCTGTCACCCGGCGCTGGCGATGGAGTCCCGCGTGGCGCTGACGCTGCGCATGGTCGGCGGTCTGACCGTGCCCGAGATCGCGCGTGCCTTCCTGGTGCCGGAGACCGCCATCGGGCAGCGGATCACCCGCGCGAAGGCCAAGATCAAGGCGGCTCGCATCCCTTATCGGGTGCCGTCCGCGGAGGATCTCTCGGCACGCGTCTCCGGCGTACTGGCCGTCCTCTTCCTCGTGTTGAACGAGGGTTACCTAGCGACCGGCGTCGACACCGATCCCGTACGTCACGACCTGACCGCCGAGGCGATCCGGCTCACTCGCTTGATCCGTGCTCTCATGCCAACCGACGGTGAGGTGGCCGGACTGCTGGCCCTGATGCTCCTCACCGAGGCCCGCCGCACCGCCCGGGTTTCGGCAAGCGGCGAACTGGTCACCCTCGACGAGCAGGACCGTGGGGCCTGGGATGCGGCGCTGATCGCCGAGGGTCACCAGTTGGTGCGCGAGCGCCTGGCCGCCGGGGTGGCTCCGGGTCGCTACCAGATCCTCGCAGCGATCAACGCCGTGCACACCTCCGTGCGCGACGTACGCGATACCGACTGGTCGCAGGTCGTCGCCCTCTACGACCAGCTTGTACGCCTCGACCCCTCGCCGATCGTCGCCCTCAACCGGGCCGTCGCGGTCGCCGAGCTCGACGGGCCGGAGGTGGCGCTGGCTGCCGTCGACCGTCTTGAGGACAAGTTGGCCGGCTATCACGCCTACCATGCGACCCGCGCCGACCTGCTGCGCCGGCTGGGCTCCAGTCAGAAGTCCCGCGCGGCGTACGACAAGGCCATCGAGCTGGCGGGCAACACCGCCGAGACCGCCTACCTGACACGCCGCCGCGACCAGCTGGGGTAGTCCCCGTCGAACCCCGCGCGAGATCGACGTCGTCCGCGCGATTGTGCTTATTCTTTGCCGTGCGGGTGCCGACCTCGACCGCGCCGCGCCTGAGGGAGGAATCCTTTGAACCTCAAGATCATGAGTCTGGTGCCGGGGTTCCGGTACTCCTCGGTCGCCGCTCCCGGTCCCACGGACATCCTGGGCGAGCGGTTGAGCATCGACGTGGCGCGGCAGATCCCTCGCAGGCCCGCGGGCGCCAAGCTGCGCGGTGCAGTGAGCTACAGCGCCGGGTTGCGGTTGGAGCTGCACACCCCGGCGGCCGGCGGCCGGTGTCCGCTGGTGGTGTACCTGCCCGGCGGCGGATTCGTCGTCGCGCCGCTGGCAATGGGCCGTCGGGAACGTGCGTTTATCGCCGCAGCCGGGTACGCCGTGGCGAGCGTCGAATACCGCACCACCCGCCAGCGCGCCACCTACGCCGACGCTCTGGCCGACATCCAGGCTGCGATTGGCCATCTGATCGGTCAAGCCGACGAGTACGGCATCGACCCGGACCGAATAGCCGTGTGGGGTGAGTCCGCCGGTGGCTACCTCGCCTCCCTGGCCGGCTTGACCGACGCACGCGTCCGGGCGGTCGTCGACCAGTTCGGCGCCTCCGACGTAGCGCGGATTTCCGAAGGGTTCGACCCGCGCATGCAGGCGGCGCTCGCCGACCCGCGACACCCGATCCAGCGCTACCGCGCCGCCGACGCCAACCCGATCGATCTCATCCGACCCGGTGCGCCAGCGTTCCTGCTCCTCCACGGCGATGACGACCGCATCATCCCGCCCGCCCAAACCCTCCGGCTGCACCAGGCGCTGCGCGCCGCCGGGGTCGACAGCACCCACTACCTGTCGCCGGCGCGTGGACAGAATCAGACTCCAGACGAAGTCCATACCCTCGGTCCCGATGGTCGAGCAAGAACGCGGAGCCAGACGGCGACGGTCGTCTACCGAAGCGACCGGAACGCGGCGCGGATCTCGCTCGCGAAGAGTTCCGGCTCTTCCCAGGCGGCGAAGTGGCCGCCCTTGTCGACCTCGTTGAAGTAGGTGACGTTGGGGTAGGAGTTCTCGACCCAGCTGCGCGGGGTACGCCAGATCTCGCCGGGGAAGGTGGTGAAGCCGACCGGGAGCGAGACCTCGGGAGGAGCCTGGCCGGACGCGCGTGCTTGAGCCAAGGCTTGTCCGTCCTCCCAGTACGACCGGGCCGCCGAGTCGCCAGTTCCCGTTAACCAGTACAGCGTGATGTTGTCAACGATGTGGTCCCGGGTGAGATTGCCTGCGGGTTCGCCGTCGACGAAGGCGCGAGAAATCTTGTAGTAGCTGTCCGTGTCGTGGTCGAGCAGCCAGGCGGCCAGGGCCACGGGTGAATCCAGCAGGGCGTAGCCGATCGTCTGCGGCCGGGTAGCCATCTCCAGGAAGTAGCCGAAGCCGCTCTCCCTGAAGGTGGCGAGCTGGTCGGTCGCGGCGCGTTCCTCCTCGGATTCCGCCGCCTGAGGGCCGGCGAGCACCGTCACGAGCAAGTTGGTGTGGATGCCGAGCAGCCCCTCGGGCGCCTGGCGGCCCATCGCGTCCGTGACGGCGGCGCCCACGTCACCACCCTGGGCGACGTAACGGGTGTAGCCGAGGCGCTGCATCAGCTCCGCCCAGGCCTGCGCGACGCGGCCGACGTTCCAGCCGAGCTCAGCGGGCTCGCCGGAGAAGCCGTAGCCGGGCAGGGACGGCAGCACGAGATCGAACGCGTCCTCGGCGTGTCCGCCGTGCGCGGTCGGGTCGGTGAGCGGCCCGACGATCTCGAGCAACTCGACGACCGACCCGGGCCAGCCGTGCGTAATGATCAGCGGCAACGCATCGGCGTGCCGCGACTTCACGTGGATGAAGTGGATGTCGACCCCGTCGATCTCGGTCTTGAACTGCGGCAGCGCGTTCAGTTTCGCCTCGCACCTGCGCCAGTCGTAATCTGAGGCCCAGTAATCCGCGAGCTTGTGAATGGTCGCCGACTGCACACCCTGCGACCGATCTTCGACGAGTTCCCGGTGCGGCCAGCGCGTCACTTCGATGCGGTCCCGCAGCGCCTGGAGGTCCGCGTCCGGGGTCTCGAACGTAAACGGCCGGATGGCATCCGGTGACGGTTTGGTCGTGACGGCCATCTCGGTCTCCTTTTCGCTTCGAGCTCATAGGAGTTCGCGCCCGGGGCTTCTGCCCACCGGCCGCGAGAAACGGCATGCCCGGCTCCTACCTCGGGAGCACATTTGATGAGGCCATGGACGAGTACCCGTCCGGCCTAGGGACGCCGCCTGCTCAACCCCCCAACCATAGGACGCCTTGCCGGCCGACCGCCGACGATACGGGTAATCCCCGCCGTGCCCGCCCATGCCTCGAGCGCTTGAAACCCCCGATGCGCAACGGCGCCTGACCCGGGCGGTACGAACGAGAGCCAGGCGTCGTCGCGTCAAACCGTCGGCGCCGTCACGCGGTGGGGCGGGCGGGCGCTCGCCGGGCGATCACCCGCCGCCAGGCAAACGTGAGTCCAATGAGGACAATCACAACGACTATCGCGGCGGCTAACGGCACCCCGGTGGTCACGGGCGCGCTATCCGGCGCAGCGGCCGGGGCGAGCCGGGGCGCAGCGGCTGCGGACGGCTCGGGCTGCGGCTGGCCGACGGCATTGGTGGGCACGCCGAGTTCGGCGAGAAGTCTGCCGAAAGTGGACGGTGTGCGGTACCAGCCGCCGCTTGTGGTGGTGCCGAAGACCGCCTGGCCCGCCTCGGTGTACGTGAACGGCCCACCGGCCGCATCAGGATACAGATCCTGGCGTACGGTCGAGCCGGCCTCCGAGCCATCCGGCACCCGGTACGACAACTGGAACTTGGGGCCGAGAGGGCCGGTGGGCGCCCTGCTGACAACGTGCTGACCTGAGCCGTCCGATCCGAACATCAACAGGAACAAGCCGCTGCCGTCGGACAGCCTGCCGAGTTTGTCGCCACTGCCTGGTTCGCCGTAGCCGCCGACAACAATCGGTTTGTTCAGACCCGGTCCCGTGATGGTGGCCTGGTCCGGTCCCTTCGCCATCGCCGGGCTGGCCCAGGCAACCACCACGAAGCCAACCGTCGCCATGAATGTAAGCGCTCGCCAGCGCATGAGAGCCTCCTCAAGTCGTCTTGAGTTGACTACACCGCGGGTGGGTGCCTGGTTCCATCAGCTCATGCTGCGCGCCACAGTGAGCGCGGCGTCGAGTGGGCGAATGCCGTCGAGCCGGAACGTCATGGCACCGTCCATCCAGACCAGGGTGCTATCGGTCAGCCTCGTCGACTCTGTTCGTTGACGACCGCTCGCGTCGACGTACACGAGCGTGACTCGCTCGTCGAACCAGAGCGCATCATGACCGTCCACGGTCGTGCGCTGCGCAGGGCTGACGGCATACTTCTCCCACATCGCGCCGAGATTCCCTTCGAACTGGTCGATCCGCACCGGTCCGGCGGTTCGCGAATAATGCAGGCTGACCACGCGTCCGTCGGCGACCGTCACCCAGTCGGGCTGGCCGAGCGCCGCGGGAATCCGGATCGGGAATGCCACCTCGCGTTGCGCGTTGGCAAGGTCCGTGCGGTGTTCGCCCGGAAGGACGGGGCTCGAGGCCGGTGACGGGCCCGGCCCCTCGTGTACTTCCACACCGCCGAACCCGAATACGTGAACGATCGCGGCGCGCACGGGCGCAGAGATCGCCGCGGACACCGCGATCGCGGCGACGAAGCGCGACGAGCTGTTGCCACCCAACGGTGCCACGGCGCGCGGCGTTTGACCGGCGCGGCGGCAATATCCACGAGCACGCGATCGGCCAGTTCATCCGGTACGTGCACGGACAGCACTTGGCCCAGGGCCCGCAATTGCTCTCGTAGTTCCATCGCGTCGTCAGCCATGGCCGATTCCTGCCTCGACGTTGAGTTCGGCGAGCGTGGCCCGCAACCTCTGCAGCGCCCGTGCCGTGCGCGACTTCACGGTGCCCTTGGGCAGCTTGAGCATCCGTGCGGCGTCGGCCTCGGAGAGATCCAGGAGAAAACGCACGACGAGGATCTCCCGATCCGGTGCGCGCAAACAGCCCAGCGCCCGAACTAAGGAGTCGCGCCGCTCCGTGCTGAGCGCCCCGACGGCCGGATCCCCCTCCAATGCACCGTGGTGCCAGGTCGCCACGCGATCGGCGAGCGTCTGCGCCCGATTCCTTGCCCGGACCACGTTGCGCGACCGATTGGCAACGATGCGCAGCAGCCAGGGGCGAAACGGCTCACCGGCGCGAAACCGCGGCAATGCTCGGTATGCGGCCACGAACGCCTCCTGAACGACATCGTCCGCGTCGTCTGCCGCGCCGTAGAGGACAGCCGTACGTTTCGCGAACAGGCCGTATCGGGAGACCAGGACCCGGAACAGATCCCGGTCACCGGCGATGACACGGGCGATCACGTCGGCGTCGTCCGTTTCGCCTCCCTCCCGCGCGGCGTCCGTCCCAATGAATACACCGCCTGAGCCCGTACGGTTCCAGGTCGAGCGGATCGGCTTCGGCCGAGGTCAGCCGTGCGAAGGCAGGAGTCCACGTTGAATCTGCCGGCGCTGACGGGAACTCGGACGGCTCCCGCGATCGATAGTCTAAATCGGCCGCCATTGGTAGCCTGAGCTGTCCGCTAAGCTTCCCGGCCATCCGCCCGCTTGCACCTAGGGCCGGCGGGCGCAGCTGGATGGCTACCTGGCCCCCGTTGTCGAACGCGACTTCCCGGAGCAGGGCCATCTCGTCCGTCGACCGGCCACGCTACGGGCATGGCTTACGGCATACGCTAGCGCGACCGCAGCGACGACTGCATACAACGTCATCCTGGACGCGGCCACGCCGGGCGACCAGGACAAGCCGGCGAAGACAACAACGATCGCGTACCGCGACGTGCTAACGCAGTTGTGGCTGCTTGACCACGTGCCCGGATGGCTTCCAGCCCGCAACTCCTTCAGCCGGCTGGCCACGGGCCCCAAGCACTATCTCGCAGATCCCGCGCTCGCCGCGCGACTCCTCGGCGCTGACACGCCAGCGTTGCTTCAGAACACAGTGGACGGACCTTCCGTGCCACGACCGGGGTCGTTGCTCGGCGCGCTCTTCGAGTCGCTCGTCACCCTGAGCGTGCGCACGTACGCCCAGGCTGCCGAGGCCGTCGTTCACCATCTGCGAACCCGCGATGGCGACCACGAGGTGGACCTGATCGTGGAGCGGTCCGATCAGCGCATCGTCGCATTCGACGTTAAGCTCGCCGCGGACGTCAGCGACCGAGACGTAGTCCATTTGCGTTGGCTACGCGGTCGGATGGGTATGGACCTGTTGGACGCCGCGGTAATCACCACGGGCGCGCACGCCTATCGTCGTCCCGATGGGATCGCGGTCATTCCGGCGTCGCTACTGGGGCCTTGACCAAGGTGATCGCGTGCCGCCAACGATGCACCACGGCACAACGTCAGCCTCAACTTCGCTCACGTAGTCCACAGTGCACGGGTGTATGGCGTAGGCGCCGCGCACGGTCCGGCCGGCAGAAGTGTCCGGAATCGCTTACCACACAACAGGATGCGGGATTAACCAGTGTGAACAGCGGGCCCGCCAGACGAACAGTTCGCCGGCGGCGGCAGGTGTCAGATCGCTTGCAAATTAAAGACTCTCGGCCTTGACATACTTGGATGTCGACAATGGACCGACTACTCTGCTCTTCAGAACCGCTGATACTGAAGGACAGTAGCGGACGAAGGAGGAAGCAAGTCGTGAACAAGGCCGAGCTAATCGAAGCGATGTCGGGACGTCTGGGCGACCGGAAGTCCGCGACCGCGGCGCTCGACGCGGTTCTCACTGAGATCCAGAACGCGGTGACGATGGGCGACAAGGTGTCCATCACCGGGTTCGGAGTCTTCGAGAAGCGTGTCCGCGCGGCCCGCACCGCACGCAACCCGCGCACCGGCGAGTCGGTGAAGGTAAAGAAGACCGCAGTGCCGGCATTCCGCCCGGGTGCGGGCTTCAAGGAGATCGTCGCGGCTGGCAAGCTGTCCAAGGCAGCGCCGGCGGCAAAGGCGACGAAGGCTGCCACCCCGGCAAAGCGGGTTGCCACGGCAAAGGCGACCACGGCGAGGGCTACCGCCGCCAAGGCCACCACCGCCAAGAAGGCGAGCCCTGCTGCTAGAGCCACAACGGCGAAGAAGGCAGCCCCGGCGCAGCGCACCGCTGCCCGCACCACTGCCACTCGCAGCACCGCCACTCGCAGCACTGCCACTCGCAGCACTGCCACCCGCACCACTGCCGCGAAGAAGGCGCCTGCCCGTTCCCGGTAAGCATGTCGACCATGAGCACAGACGTGGGCGCCCACCACTCGGTGGGCGCCCTTCTTGTCGGTCAGGCCGGGAAACGAGCGCCGTGACGACCGAACGGTGCACTGGCCCGAACGTGCTGACTAGTCTTAGTCCATGACAAGGGTGCTCGTCCTGGGTGCCGGCTTTGGAGGACTAGAGGTGGCGACCCAGGTCTCTGAGACTTGCGGTGGTGCGGCCGAGGTCACTCTCATCGACAAGGCCGACAGCTTCGTCTTCGGTTTCTCCAAACTGGACGTGATGTTCGGTCGCGTGCTGCCCGAGCAGGTGATGTACCCCTATGCCAACATGGTCAAGCCGGCGATTCGGTTTGTCCGTGGCACAGTCACGGCAATCGACCCGACAACGCGCCACGTCGAGACCGATGTGGGTCCGTTCGATGCCGACATCCTCGTGGTCGCCCTCGGCGCCGATCTGCATCCGGATGCGACGCCAGGACTGCTCGAGGGCGGCTACGAGTTCTATACGGTCGAAGGCGCCTTCGCACTCCGTGAGGTGCTGCCAGCCTTCGGCGGCGGGCGCGTCGTCGTCGCGGTCACCAGCACGCCGTTCAAATGCCCGCCGGCGCCGAGCGAGACCGCTCTGCTGATGCATGAGTTCCTTACCGCTCAAGGTTTGCGCGAGGCGTCAGAGATCCATGTCGTCATGCCGCTCGGCACGCCCATACCGCCGTCGCCTGCGGCCTCCGCGGCCATCCTCGCGGCATTCGAGGAACGAGGCATCCGTTGGTACCCGGAGAGACTGGTTCGCGGGCTCGACCCGCAGCGGCAGGTGGCTCTTCTCAGCGACGGCGCTGAGATGCCGTACGACCTCTTCCTCGCCGTACCGACGCACCGCGTGCCTAGGGTCGTGGCAGAGTCCCGACTCGCGGTGGACGGCTGGATTCCTGTGGACCCTTTGACACTCGAGACGAGCTTCCCGGGCGTCTACGCGGTCGGCGATGTCACGAGCGTCGGCACGCCGAAGGCGGGCGTGTTCGCCGAGGGCCAGGGTGCTGTCGCCGCGGCGCGAATCATCGCTACTGTGCGGGCAAAGGACTCCGGGGCAGAGTACGACGGACACGGCATCTGCTACCTCGAGTTCGGGCAGGACCGGGTAGCCAAGGTCGACGTCACCTTTCGCGCGCATGAGCGACCATACGGCGGGTACGACGGCCCGTCGGCCGCTCTTGCCGAGGACAAGCGAATTTTTGGCGAGGAGCGCATCCGGCGCTGGTTCGGTCGCGAATGGGTTCAGTCTCGCTGACCCCGACCCCACTCGTGAACTAATGGTTCACGGGTGAGAGGGTGCTGGCGGCGCGTCCTGCAACTCAAACCCGAACTCGTCGACGTAGCACCAGTACCAGTCCTCACCCGGCTCGTACGACCGGATGATCGGGTGGTCGGATCCTCCAAAGTGGGCAGTGGCGTGCCGAGACGGAGAGTTGTCGCAGCAGCCGACGTGACCGCAGATCTGGCAGACCCGCAGGTGCACCCAGTCGTGCTTGCCGCTGGCCAGGCAGTCCTCGCAACCAGTCGACGACGGCGTCACGTCCGCGATCTGATCAAGATGGGTACACGTGTCGCCCATAGCAGCCTCCCTCAGGCCTCACGAAGCGGCCTTCCTAACGGAACAACCGTAGACGACGAAGAGGACCGGCGCGGGCTTGCCGCAGATCTCCTCGGCTGAAGGATGAGCGGCCTACTGCTCCCGGACCGACTGAGTAAGGTCGGCCATCTCGACCACGACCGCGGTGAGGTCAGTTTCGGCGCGGGTGGTGTGCTGCTCGCCGGCTGTCCACAGTGCTGCCTCGCCCGTACCAATGGGTTGCCAAACCTCGTCCTCACCGCAGACCGAGCCGGAGCCGGCCACAACGACGAAGAGTTGATCCACTGTGGCCGGGTGGCGACCGACCTCCCCACCGGCCGCGACGCGGAGCATGGTGCAGGCAACCTGTTCGGCCCGGACGAGCGGCTGCGCCGTAACGTCACGACTCTCGAACTCCGCGACGGAGCGAGCCTGGCCAACCCTGATGATCCGCACGCATCGACACTACAGCGGGCGTCTTCGGCCAAGCGTGGGGCTTGCTAGGTTGATGCCATGGCCGACGAGAAGATCAGCTACGGGTCGGTCGGAGTCGACTACGACCTGCTCGACGCCGGCAAGCGGCACTCGATCGCCGAGGCGCTGCTCACCTCGGGCCTCGCCGCAGGCCGCGGGGCGCACGCCGTCGACGAGTCCCGCGGCGAGCCCGCCTTCATGATCCGCTTGGGCGAGGCCCACCTTGCCCTTGTGCTGGAGTGTCTGGGCACCAAGTCGGTGATCGCTCGGCAGTATCAGGAACTGACTGGCATCAATCGATTCGACTGGGTCGGCATCGACACCGTCGCTGCCGTGGTGAACGACCTCATCTGCGTCGGAGCATTGCCACTGACGGTCAACGCCTACTTCGCCACCGGCGCGGCCGGCTGGTACGGCGTCAGCGGCCGGCATGAGGCGCTCAGCGCTGGATTCCGGCGTGGATGCGAGCTCGCGGGCGCCATCTGGGGCGGAGGCGAGTCGCCAACCTTGTCAGGAATCATCGCCGCGGAGGAGATTGACCTCGCCGCCTGCGGCCTCGGTCAGGTGCCCGCGGGCCGGTCGCCGCTGTTGAGCGACCGACTGGAGGTGGGCGACGAGATCGTGTTCATCGCCAGCACCGGCCTGCACACCAACGGTGCCACCCTGGCCCGAGTCGCGGCGACCCGAGCGGGCGGCCTGACCGCCACGCTCGCTGACGGCACCACTATCGGCGACGCGCTGCTGACCCCCAGCGCCGTCTACGTCGGACTGATCGAGGCACTCTTCGGGGTCGGGGCGGATATCGCGTACGCCTCGCACATCACGGGTCACGGACTGCGCAAGGTCATGCGTGCCAATCGGGATCTCACCTACCGGATCACGGCGCTACCCAAGGTGCCGCCCGTACTCGAATGGATCCGCGACACGCTTCAGCTCCCACCTGAGGAGGCATACGGCACCTTCAACATGGGCGCCGGATTCGCCATCTACTGCCGGCCGGGCCAGAGCGACACGGTCATCGACACGGCCGCCGCCCTAGGATTCACAGCACTGCTCGCCGGACGAGTGGAGGCCGGGCCACGGCAGGTCATCCTTGAACCGGTCGATGTCACCTTCGGAGGAGACGAGCTCCGGCTGCGCTAGTAGTCAGGTGGTAGGTCTCGCCGGGTCAGTCGACGCGTTCGTCCACATAGCACCAACGCCATGACTCGCCCGGTTGGAATGACTGCATCACCGGATGTTCGGTCGCTGCATAGTGGGCGGTCGCATGCCGGTACGGCGACGAGTCACAGCAACCGACGTGTCCACAGGACAGACAGAGTCGCAAGTGGACCCAGTCGTAAAAGTTGATCTGCAGGCACTCCTGACATCCCTCGGTGGTCTGCGGCTCCGCCTCAGTGGCCGCATCCAGGTGTGGGCAGCTCATTGGTCCTCGTTCCGTTCCAGCAATGATTCCTCCAGGTCCATCTGGCGCAGCGCGCGCACCAGCACCTCCTCGGGGATCCGCCCCTCGTCCCGGGCGACCCGGAACACTTCCCGCTCCGCGTCGAGCATCTCTCTGCGCAACCGTACATACGCCTCCGATGGCGTCTCCGCCGTTCCGCCCAGCCGTTCCCACACCGCGTTCGTGCGGTCCGCAGTCAGCTGGCGTAACCGATCAACGACAGCGGCCGGCGCGCTGCCCGCCTTCTCCTCCAACCGGTCCAGAGCCAGGCGGCTGGCCACGTTCTGTACCTGCGCTTCGGCGAGATTGTCCCGCACCGAATCGTCCATCGGCACGCGGACGAGCCGGGACACCAACGGAAGCGTGGTGCCCTGCAGCACCAGGGTGACGACAATGACGGCGAACGCCAGCCAGACGAAGAGGGCCCGCGGGTACGACTCGACGCCGACCACTGCCGTCGACACCGGCAGCGCGAGTGCGGTCGCCAGGGTGATGACGCCCCGCATGCCGGCCCAACTGACGATCGTCGGAATCGACCACGGCGGATCGGGGTCGCGCCGGCGGATGCGGGGAATCCGGCGAGGCAAGTACGTGGCCGGGAACACCCACACGAACCGGCCGATCACGACCGTCGCCAGTACGGCCAGCGTGACGCCGGCGACCTGGCCGGCCGGGGTGTCGAGGACGGCCACGATCTCACGCAGCTGCAGTCCGACGATCAGGAAGACCAGGCCCTCCAGCAGGAACTTGACCATCTGCCAGAACGCGTTCACCTGCAGCCGAGATCTGGCGGACAGCAGAGTCGGCAAACGGTGGCCGAGATAGAGCCCCGTAACTACCACCGCCACGATGGCGGAGCCGTGGATCGCTTCAGCCGTCGCAGCTACCACGAACGGCGTCAGCAGTGACCAGGCATTGTCGAAGAGCGGATCCGTGGTCCGCTGGTGCAGGTAGCGGAAGACGATCGCACCGAGGGCACCGACCGCGATGCCACCGGCGACGGCGGTGAAGACCTCGATCGTGATGCCGACTGGTCCGACCGCGGCGCCTACGGCTGCCGCGGTGGCGACCCGGAACAACACCAGCGCGGTTGCGTCGTTGAGCAGGGCCTCGCCCTCGAGGATGGTGACCAGGCGTCTCGGTAGCCCGATCCGTCGGGCCACCGCCGTCGCGGCCACCGCATCTGGCGGGGCGACGACGGCTCCGAGGGCGAAACACACCGATAGCGGTATGGCCGGCATCAGGGCATTCACCACGAGTCCGACGGCGGCGGCGATGAACAAGACGTGCCCGACGGCGAGCAGCAGGATCGGGCGGAGGTTGAACCTGAACGCCGGCACGGACGTCTCCAGCGCCGCGACGTAGATCAGCGGCGGCAGAACCGCGGTGAGCACGAAGTCCGGGTGGACCTCGGGCACCGGAAAATGCGGCATCACCGACAGCGCCAGGCCGACGACGACCAACAGGATCGGCGCGAGCAGGCCGAACCGTCGGGCAACCGCGCTCACTGCGACGACCACCGCGACCAATAGCACGATCACCAGCAGCGGATCCATTCGCTGAGCCTAGGGTGCTGCCGGCGCGGCCCGATCGTGTGCTGGCGAAGTCGCCGTTCGTCAGGGAGGATCGCGCGAAGACCGGCGAGATGATCAGCGTAGACCCGACCTCAGCGTTGACAGCCGTACATGTCAATAGGTACCAGTTGCACGAGTGCACCGATGTCAGGGATGGTTGAACACGTGGGTCGACATGCGTCGCGGTGGCGCTGGCTGCCGTCGCAGATCAAGCCGCAGTACCGCTTCCCGGTTGCTATTGCCGCCATCATCCTGCTTGCGTTCGCGACCCTCGGTGTCGCCGCGTCCGTGTTCCCCAGATCCCCGGAGGCCTCCGCCGCGCCCACGCCTGTGGACGATCCGACCCTGCCCGGACCGGCCGAGCAGACCACCGGGCAGGGCTCTGGGCCCCAGTTGATCGCCTATTATGTCGTGCCCTTGAACGCAGTGTGGGCGACCGGATTCCAGGCCCAGATCCTGATCACAAACACCTCCACCATCGCGCAGGGGTGGCAGGTATCTCTGCGCTATCCACAGACCGTGACCGGATATGTCAAGAGCTCGGTGGACGGCGCGCCGCAACCCACGGTCGCCATCTCCGGTCAGAGGTTCACACTCACCGGCGCGACAGCCATCGCGGCCGGCCAGACAGCGCAGCTGCGGGTCGAGTTCACCACGGTGGCGGGGGCTGACGTCGATGTGGCTGAATGCACGGTGAACGGAGTGCCCTGTAACCGACCGTAACGCCGCGCCTGAGTAGTCGGCACCGGACAGCGGATTGCCCACAGCCCACGGACGGACGAGACTACGAGCCCACGAGGCAAACGGCGAACCGGGAGGGAGCGTCTCATGACGGCAACTGTCGTCTCCCATAGAAACCGGCCCGGTGTCCCGTCCGTGATCCTCACGATCCTTCCGGCCGTAGCGCCGCTGGTCATCCTTGCGGCCGTCATTCCGCTCACGTATGCCACCACTGGCAGCACTGCGATGCCGTTGGCCTTTGCTGGCCTGGGCATAGTGCTCATGCTGTTCTGCGTCGGCTTTCTGGCGATGTCGCGACACATCCCGAATTCGGGCTCGCTCTACGCCTACGTTGCCCAGGGCCTCGGCCGGCCGCTCGGGCTGGGCGCGGCGTGGCTCGCGCTGATTGCCTACAGCGCGCTGCAGATCAGCCTGTACGGCCTCGTCGGCGCGGCCGCGAATGTGTTCCTCGGTCGGACATTCGGAGTGCAGGTCGAGTGGTGGATCGCGGCGCTGGTCGCGCTCGTGCTGGTCATCGGAAATGGACTCATCTCCAGCCGGGTGCGCGGTCGCGTGCTCGCACTTCTGGTCTGCCTGGAACTGGTCACGGTACTGGGGTTCGCGGTCGTGGCAGGCCGTGAACTCGGCCCGAACGGACTCAGCGTGGCCTTGGTGGATCCGGACTTGGTGCTTGCGGTCGGCTTCGGAGCGGCGCTGGTACCGGCACTGTTCGCCTTCGCCGGATTCGAAACGGCCACGGTGTTCGCCGAGACCAGCCGCGGCCCGCGTCGCCCGGTCGCCGCCGGCACCTACCTGTCGGTGGTTCTCGTCGCAGTTGTGGGAGCGGTGGCCACGTGGAGCCTCGACGCTGCCTCTGGAGGCGCTGCAGTCATCACCGAGTCGGCTCCCAGCGACGTCCCAGCGCTTCCGTTCCGGCTCGCCGACGCCACGTTGCCGGCGGCGGCCGTCACCGCCGCAGCGGCGCTCCTGCTGATCTCGGTGCTGGTCGCCCTGATGGCGTGGCAGGTGGTCGTCGCCCGGTACGTCTATGCCTTGCGGCGTGAGCGGATCCGACCCGGCACCTTCGCCAGCCTCGGCCGCGGCGGCGGCGGCGGCGGAGCGCGGCGCGCCGGCATCCTGTTCCTAGGGGCGGTCGCGCTAGCCGGGATCGGGCTCGGCGCCTGGCGCCACATTGACCCCGTTCTATATTTTTTCTGGATCGGTATGGCCGGGTCGTATGGTCTGCTCATCCTGCTGTTGCTGACCTCGCTCGCAGTGGTGACCTACTTTGGGCGAGACGCCAGAGGCGAGAACGTGGCCCGACGGATGATGGCGCCGGTCTTGGCGACTGCGCTGCTGGGAGCGGTCGCGGTCATGGCCGGCCGCGAGTTCGGCCTGTTGGTCGGCTTTAACGACCGGTGGAGCTGGTTGGTCCCGGCCGGAGCAGGTTTTGTACTCGTGCTGGGCATGCTCCGGGCGTCCGTCGAGCGCATTCAGAGTCCGCATCGGTACGGGGCCATCGGGCTCGGTCCGAACAGCGTCACCGGAGTCGCGGTGCAGGACCGAGTCACGCCGCCGCCTCACCTGGCCGCCCACAGCCTCGCACAGACCAGCCGGGTGCCAACGACCGGCGCCCCCACGAGCAGGCCCGACGGCCGCTCACCGACCGGCCGCAACACGTCAGCGTCAACCCGCCCCTGGGGCTACTAGGGTTAGCCGACTTCGAGCTGCGCGGACGCGGCTTCCACGCCTAGGACCAGGTGGCGCAGATCGGGGCTGATCGAGGAGTGCAAGAGGGAAAGCTCGCGCCGGGTCTGCCGGCCCGATCCACCACCGACGACGAAGTCAAGACCAGTGGCCAGGGTTAGTACGCCGAGTACCGCGGTCTGTTGGTCGGCCTTTCCGGGCCGGTAGAGCATGAACCGCAGCCGGGCCTGCGGGGCGGCGGCCACGACCGGGTCCACCGCCGGGAATCGGCGCTGCCTGCTGAGTTGCTGTCGAACAAGTCCCCGCGACACCAGCCGGGACGCCACCATGGTGCGTACGTGATCACGCAGGTACTCGACCCAGGATCGCGCCGAATGCGGCTGGTCCTGCTTGAGCACCTCGGCCAGCGCGGCGTCGGTGACTCGATCGCCGTACGGACGCTGGTCCCGCACCGCGATCATGGTGTCGCGGTCGACGCCGAGCCGCCCCGCCAGCACCATCTCGCCGAGTACGGCTCCGGCCAGTCCGGTATCGAGGGCGCGATCGTCGATCTGTGCCTTGCCGGAGTACTGATCGTGGCCGACCAGGAACAGCTCGTCCGCGAGCGGCAGTGTGATCATCATTCGTCTCCGGGAGTGGACGCCGTAAGCCAACGGAACAATGACCGGTCTAGTGCCGTACGTTAGTGGATGACTACCGAGCGTCCAAAGAGCCGACCACGGACACGGTGTCCGCTGGTGTCTGAATTCGAGACCCGAGGCTGGCTC
Organism: uncultured Actinomycetota bacterium; assembly: GCA_963773935.1. Taxonomy (GTDB): domain Bacteria; phylum Actinomycetota; class Actinomycetes; order Mycobacteriales; family Micromonosporaceae; genus DATBGZ01. Next base: position 109,306 of record CAVZCZ010000005.1, on the reverse strand, counting down.
TACCACGGCCCGGACCTCCGCGGTGAGACCGACGACACATCGGCAATGACAATAAGTGGCGCCATGCTTGCGTTACGTACGAGAGGCAACGCAAGCGGATTTCACGTTCCCCTTCCCCCTTCCCCCGCCTATCTCCGCGAGGAGATGACCGTGCAACACACGAAGATTCCGCAACACCGCATCCCGGTCCGGCCGGTCGAGCGCGCGCTTGAGCACGCGTTGTCGATCACTACCGCAGCGACCGATGGCGACCTCATCGCCAGGACACTCACGGCGGCGTGCCAGGTGACGTGTGCCCCGGTCGCGTGCGCCATCGAGCCCACCGGCGACCACAAAGTGCACGGCGACCCTGAACTCGCGGGGCGCCTGCTCCTAGCCACTGGCGACGGGTCGCGCAGCGACCCACAGCAAGCGGGGTGCACCGGCGAGTTCGCCCGGGCGGGGCTGCCGTCCGCGGTGACCGCCCGGCTTGACGGCACCCTCATCATCGTTGCGTCGCCGACGCCGGACTTCTTCGGCCCCGAGACGCTGTCTCTCGGTTGCCCTCGTGATCGCACACGCCCAGGCCGGACACGAGCGACTCCGCGAACATGCGGTGCTGGCTCGCCGCGCCAACAGCGATCCGCTGACCGGGCTTCGTCACTACCGGCCCTTCGAGGAACGCCTGGCGAACAGCGAGCCCAACCGGACCGCCGTCTTGGCGATTGATATCGACGAATTCAAGCAGATCAACGACGAGCGTGGCCACCAGGCCGGCGACGACGCGCTGGTCGCGCTCGTCGCAGCCCTACGTAGCGCGCTGCGCGGTGACGACCACATCTACCGCATTGGTGGCGATGAGTTCGCGGTCGTCATCGACGTCAACGGTCGGGCCGAGGTCGACGTCATCAGCGACCGGCTGCTCCGGGCCGCACGCCGGGTTGGTTTCCCCGTCAGCGTCGGCGCGGCGATGCGACTTTCCGACGAGACCGGGCGGGAGACCCTGTTCCGCGCGGACCGGGCCCTCTACGAGGCCAAACGCGCCGGCCGTAACACCGCTCGTCTCGCCGCCTGACCAACACGGCGATCTTGGACCAAAGCGGGTGGATAGAGATCGAACCACACGCCTTTCTCCAAGATCGCGGGACAGGGTGGCGCCAAGATCGCGGGGCCAACCGCTAGCGGGAGAGCGTGGCGGCGACCTGCTCCGCGATTTGAGCAGTGTTGAGGGCGGCACCCTTGCGCAGGTTGTCCCCGGTGACGAACAGATCCAGTGCCCGCGGATCGTCGAGGGAGCGCCGGATCCGGCCGACCCAGGTAGGGTCCGTGCCCACCGCGTCAGCCGGCATGGGGAACTCGCCTGCGCCGGGATCATCGACCAGGATCACACCCGGCGCAGAGCGAAGGATGTCGCGGGCACCGTCAGCGTCCACTTCGGACCGAAACACGGCGTGTATGGCGACCGAGTGACCGGTGACCACCGGCACCCGTACACACGTCGCGGACACCTTGAGATCCGGCATACCGAGAATCTTGCGGGACTCGTTGCGAATCTTCAGCTCCTCGCTCGACCACCCCTCGTCGCGCAGCGACCCGGCCCACGGCACCACGTTGAGCGCGAGCGGCGCCGGGAACGGGCCGAGGTCATCACCCACGGCTTGGCGCAGATTTCCGGCCCGCGAGCCGAGCGCCCGGTCGCCGGCGACCTTCTGCACCTGGTCAAGCAGGGTGTCGATGCCGATCTGCCCGGCACCTGACGCGGCCTGGTACGACGCCACCACGAGCTCGCGGAGCACGTACTCGCGGTGCAGCGCCCCGATCGCGACGATCATCGCGAGGGTGGTGCAGTTCGGGTTGGCGATGATGCCGCGCGGCCGGTGGTGGATCTGGTCCAGGTTCACCTCAGGCACGATGAGCGGCACGTCGGGGTCCATCCGGAACGCGCCGGAGTTGTCCACCACGACGGCGCCTCGGCCAGCCGCGATCGGCGCCCACTCGGCCGAGACCTCGTCGGGTACGTCAAACATCGCCACGTCCACGCCATCAAAGACCTCCGGGGTCAGCTCGACCACGGTGATCTCCTCGCCCCGTACCGGAAGGGTCCTGCCCGCGGACCGGGCCGACGCGACGAGACGGATCTCGCCCCACACGTTCTTACGCGCGGTCAGCAACTCGCACATGACGCCGCCAACGGCGCCGGTCGCGCCGACGACGGCCAGAGTCGGGAGGCTCATCGTCTACCGCCCCGTGCCGGCGTACACCACGGCTTCGCCGTCGCCGCCGAGTTCGAATGCGTCGTGCACCGCTCGTACCGCCGCGTCAAGGTCGGTGTCACGGCACACCACGGACACTCGGATCTCTGACGTTGAGATCATCTCGATGTTCACCCCGGCCTGCGCCATGGCGCCGAAGAACTTGGCCGCGACCCCCGGGTGCGAACGCATGCCGGCACCAATGAGCGACACCTTGCCGATGTGGTCGTCATAGAGCAGGCCGCGGAAGCCGACCTCGTCCTGCACCTTGCCGAGTGCCGCCATCGCGGTCGGTCCGTCGGTCTTCGGCAGCGTGAACGAGATGTCGGTACGGCCGGAGCTCTCGGTGGAGACGTTCTGCACGATCATGTCGATGTTGCTCTCCGCCGCCGCGACCGTGGCGAAAATGCGCGCCGCCTCGCCCGGCTCATCCGGTACCCCCACAATCGTGATCTTGGCTTCGCTGCGGTCGTGCGCGACGCCGGTGATGAGAGCTTGCTCCACGGGAAGATCCTCCATCGAACCGGTCACCATGGTGCCGGGTTTGGTCGTGTACGACGAGCGGACGTGAATCGGGATGCCTGATCGGCGGGCGTACTCGACGCAGCGCAGCATCAGCACCTTGGCCCCGCACGCGGCGAGCTCCAGCATCTCCTCGTAGGTGATCCGGGTGATGTGACGCGCGTTCGGAACGATGCGCGGGTCGGCGGAGAAGACGCCGTCGACATCGGTGTAGATCTCGCACACATCGGCCTTCAACGCCGCGGCAAGGGCGACCGCCGTCGTGTCCGAGCCGCCCCGGCCGAGTGTGGTGATGTCCTTGGTGTCCTGGGCGACGCCCTGGAAGCCCGCCACGATCGCGATCGCACCCTCGTCCAGCGCCGCCTGCAGCCGGCCCGGGGTCACGTCGATGATGCGCGCCTTGCCGTGCGACGACGTAGTAATCACGCCCGCCTGCGAGCCGGTGTACGAGCGGGCCTCGTACCCGAGGTTATGGATCGCCATGGCCAGCAGCGCCATCGAAATTCGCTCACCCGAGGTGAGCAACATGTCGAGCTCCCGACCGGGCGGCACCGGGCTCACCGCATGCGCGAGGTCGAGCAGTTCGTCGGTCGTATCGCCCATTGCCGACACCACCACCACCACATCGTCGCCCGATTTCCGAGTGGTGACGATGCGCTCGGCGACCCGCTTGATCCGCTCCGCGTCGGCGACAGATGAGCCGCCGTACTTCTGCACGATCAATGCCACCGCGGATCTCCCTCCAATGCCCGCTCGTACCAGCCGTTGCTTTCGGCCGTTGCTTTCGGCCGGACTTGCGTGTCGGCCGAATTTCTTGTCGACCGGGCGTGGCGCGGCGCCGCCGGCACAGGGCCGACGGCGCCGACGAGCTGTGCACAGCGTACCGCCGGTGTCCGGACCCGGGGAGAGTCGATCCCACGATCCGGTGCGCGCGTCGATGACAATGGCGTTCGTGCGTCGCCTCATGATGGGGACTTCGGCCGGACTGGCCTCCGTGCTCATTCTTGGTCCCGCCCTCGCGGGTTGCGGATCCACCGAGCCAAGCCCTCTGCCGAGCACCACCGTCGACACCCGAGTGGCCGACCGGGACCGGCTCGCGGGACTCGCCGCGGCAGCCAAGGACAAGCGGTACGTCGCCACGTACACCTTGACGACGAGCCCCAACGGCCCCAGCCGGACGGTGACCGCCGCCTTCGCCACCGATGGCAGCTGGGTGGTCGCAGTTCCGGGCGGTGCGCTGAGCGGACTTGCTGACATCGCTGTCTATCGATCCGCTGCTGGACTGTTCCAGTGTCTGCTCGGGCCGGCCGCCGGTACCGCCGGAACTCGACCCGATCTCGACCCGTTGACGCCGAGCTGTGTGGCAGTTCCAGCGCTCACGGGAGCCACGGATCCGGTGGTACAGCACATATTCACCGATTGGATCGACCCGCTGGTGGATCGGGCGACCGCGTTGTCGGTGGCGGCTACGACACTGTCCGGCGCGGGCGGGTGGTGCTACTCGGTCGAGTCGAACTCCGCGGCGCTCGCGCCCCCCGTCGACCCGGGCGTCTACTGCTACGCCGAGGACGGCATCCTGACCGGCGCCCGGGTGGGGTTCGGCACCCTCCTCCTGGCCGGTGCGGTCGCGGCAGCACCGCCAAGCGTCGCGATGCCCGCACCGGTAGTGGCTCGGCCCCCGCTACCGACTGCTGCCCCGCCACCGCCACCGCCACCGCCACCGGCACCGGCTCCGGCTTCGGTGTCGGCTTCGGTGTAAGGAAGGGCCCCTTCCATACGCTTTTTGACAATGAAGGGGCCCTTCCTAACACCAAGGCGGGTCCACATCGCGGGATGCTGGCCCGGCCGCGTTCCCAAATTCCACCCACACCGGGTTACCCTCTAGGCACCATGTGGCAGGCGCTCCTCCTTCTGTGCCGCGACGAGGCCTTCTGACGGCCGGCTCCTCGTCGCGGTGTTGATGTGCGCAGCCCGCTGAGCGCACCGCCGGTCCAAACCCCGGACACCCACATGGTTACGAGGAGCCGTCAATGTTAAGCAGACCCCAGTCGGATGACGCCGGGCCGGTAGCCCGACAAGCCGCGAGCCGGATGCCCTTTCAGCGCTACCGCGCCTATGCCGAGCCGTACCGGGTCGATTTGCCCGACCGGCAATGGCCATCGACCCCGATCGCAAAGGCGCCGCGCTGGTGCGCGGTGGATCTGCGTGACGGCAACCAGGCCCTGATCGACCCGATGTCGCCGGAGCGCAAGCGACGCATGTTCACCACTCTGGTGCGGATGGGATACAAGGAGATCGAAGTAGGCTTCCCGTCCGCCAGCCAGACCGATTTCGATTTCGTCCGTCAACTCATCGAACAGGATCTGATCCCGGATGACGTGACGATCCAGGTGCTGACGCAGTGCCGGGAGCAGCTGATCGAGCGCAGCTACGAGTCGCTGCGCGGTGCCCGGCGCGCGATCGTCCACTTCTACAACTCGACGTCCACGTTGCAGCGTCGAGTGGTGTTCGGCCTCGATCGCGCCGGCATCACCGCGATCGCCGTCGACGCGGCCCGGTTGTGCCTGAAGTACGCCGAGATCCACACGCCCGACACCGACATCTTCTACGAGTACTCGCCTGAGTCCTACACAGGTACGGAGCTGGAGTACGCGCTCGACGTGTGCTCCGCCGTCATCGACGTGGTCGACCCGACTCCGGACCGGCCGCTCATCGTGAACCTGCCCGCCACCGTGGAGATGGCCACCCCCAACGTGTATGCGGACTCCATCGAGTGGATGCACCGCAACCTGCCGCGGCGGCCGTCAGTGGTGCTGTCCCTGCACCCGCACAACGACCGCGGTACGGCAGTGGCCGCCGCGGAGCTCGGTGTGATGGCCGGCGCGGACCGGGTCGAGGGGTGCCTGTTCGGCAACGGCGAGCGCACCGGCAACGTCGACCTGGTGACCCTGGGCCTGAACCTGTTCTCCCAAGGTGTCGACCCACAGATCGACTTCTCGAACATCGACGAGATCAAGCGCACGGTCGAGTACTGCAACCAGCTTCCCGTACACGAACGCCACCCGTACGCCGGCGATCTGGTCTACACCGCCTTCTCCGGCTCACACCAGGACGCCATCAAGAAGGGGCTGGAGGCGCTGGCTGACGACGCCGCGGAGGCCGGCGTGGACGTGGACGCGTACGAGTGGGGCGTGCCATACCTGCCGATCGACCCCAAGGACCTCGGCCGCACCTACGAGGCCGTGATCCGAGTCAACTCGCAGTCCGGCAAGGGCGGCGTGGCGTACATCATGAAGACGGAGCACCACTTCGACCTGCCGCGCCGGCTGCAGATCGAGTTCTCCGGCGTGATCCAGCGCCACACCGACGACGAGGGCGGCGAAGTGTCGCCGGCGCACATGTGGGACATCTTCTCCCGCGAGTACCTCGTGGAGCACCAGCCCTCACCGCGGCTCACTGTCGCGACGTACGGAGTGTCCACTGTGGACAGCAAGGTGGAGCTCGTAGCCAAGGCCACCGTCGACGGCGAGGAGCGGCAGCTGAACGGCGTCGGCAATGGCCCGATCGACGCCTTCGTCCATGCTCTGTCCGATGTAGACATCGACGTCCGGGTGCTGGACTACGCCGAGCACGCCATGTCCTCTGGCGGAGACGCGCAGGCCGCGGCCTACGTTGAGGCCGACATCAACGGCACCGTACGGTGGGGCATCGGCGTGGACGCGAACATCGTCACCGCCTCCCTCCGTGCCGTCGTCGCCGCGGTGAACCGAGCACGCCCGGCCGCGTGACATTCGGCTGTAAGGGCCGGACAACGGCCGTGGCGACTCTCGCCATTTGTGAATTGACACAGCATCGACGTTGGTCGGACAGTGGATGTTCGAGGGTACGTTTCGGCGATGTAAACACCCTACGCAGATGCTAGGAAGAGGTGGTTAGGCCTTCGATTAGCGATACGTGGGGAGATGCGATGGCAGCACGACCCGGCGAAGATATTCGCGCCGATGACGTCGCTGAGCTCGCCAAGTATCGTGAAGTGGCCGGGCTCCGAGCGCGGTTCGGACTATGGCGAGGGCTGGCCCTGATCGTGCTCATATACCTGGTGAACGTCCTGTTCAACGCGGTCGACCTCGTGATACACGGCGGACTCGCGGCCGTTTCAGGCCGCCCCGGTGTCACCCAAGCCTTTCTCATTGACGGACTGGTCAGCGTCGGCAAGCAGCTGCCGACCCTGCTCGGCTCAGTCCTGGGTTTCGTATTCGTCGCGGCACTGCTGGCGGTGACTGCAAGGGTCCGCCACGTTCGGCGCACCCGTTCGCTTCGGAGTCAGCTCACCCAGTTCAGGCGGGTGCAGATGGAAGACCGGCGCGCCAAGCGTCCAGAGACAGAGATTGATACGGCTGACATTAAGCGGTGGGTCGATGATGACGTGCGCAACGATGCCGCGCAGAGGTCGGCCAAGCTAGAGCAGATCAAGGAGTGGTTCAAGTACGACGAACTACTGGTCGAATGGACGGCTCTCGAAATCTCCAGGCGAAGGTTTGCGAAAGACGTTCGGGCCTCAGTATTCGCAGCGGTAGGTGGCGTGGCCATCGTCCGTGTCATCCTGCTCGCAATCTGACGACGGCGGTTAGCCCACATGAGACTCCTCCAACCGTGGCTACGCTCCTGGTGGGCACATACCCGACTACGCGCATTTGCGAACTCGATACTCAGGATCGCGGGTCTTTCAAGGAGACGACGAATGAGTGACAGTGCTGAAGGCTCCGACGTGAGCGTGAGCCAGGTCAAGAATGAGGCAGAAAAGCACATGCGCCTTGTCGAAACCCTGGAGCAGTTGGCGCATGCCGAGGAGGACGCGGCGGCGGCGTTGGTCAGTCTCGATATGTCCGAGGAGGCCGACGCGCTGCTTGAGAGAGCGGTCGAGCACTACAGGTGGGCCGCTCAAGTGACGCAGCAAGCAACAGACGAAAGAAGCCTGCAACACAAACTCATGAACCTAGCGCAAAAGGAGAGGTAATTGTCTCTGGTATGCGGTGTTACACGGAGCTGCGTCAGCACTCGCGACGTTTGTGCCAAGGGAGGCATGTCATGAGCACCGCGCACGGTGGTCAGCCGTCACAGGACGGTCACTACGAAGTTGAACGAAAGCTGGTCGATGCGGAGATCGACCTTGCAGAGGCTCTGGAGGACCTAGGTCGGGCAGAGACTCGCATGGGCCTGCGGGCAGATGCCGACCACCGCCTCCAGCAGGCCGCAGAGCTGGAACGGCGCGCCAAGGAACATGCGGACCATCTGCGCAGTGAGCTCGAGGAAGAGGAGAAGCGCGACAAGGACTCTCGACCGCCGCGCCGGTGACCTAGGCCGCACGAGATCCGAGCGCTAAGGACGCTGGCCCGTCGTCCGGGCCAGCGTCCGGTGTGCATGCCGCCGAAGTACTCGCGTGGATCACTCCGGCGGGGCGGGGGCGACCGCTGGCTTCGGCTCTGCCGGCAGCACCGGGAAGTGGCAGGCCACCACATGGCCCGCGCCGGCGCCGGGGCCAGGCTCGAGCGGTGGCTCGGTGGTGGCGCAGATGTCCTGCGCCTTCCAGCATCGGGTGCGGAAGTGGCACCCCGACGGCGGGTCGATCGGGCTGGGCACGTCGCCGACGAGCAGGATCCGCTCCCGCTGCGCCTTGTCGCGCCGGACCGGGTCCGGCACCGGTACGGCCGAGATGAGCGCGTTGGTGTACGGGTGCATTGGCCGGGAGTAGAGCGTGTCCCGGTCCGCCAGTTCGACGATCTTGCCGAGGTACATGACCGCGACCCGGTCGGAGATGTGCCGCACCACCGACAGGTCGTGCGCGATCACCACGTAGGTGAGGCCGAGTTCGTTCTGCAGGTCGTCGAGCAGGTTGACCACCTGCGCCTGGATCGACACGTCCAGCGCCGAGACCGGCTCGTCGGCGATGATGAGTTTCGGCCGCAGCGCCAGGGTCCGGGCGATGCCGATGCGCTGACGCTGCCCACCGGAGAACTCGTGCGGGTAGCGGTTGTAGTGCTCCGGGTTGAGCCCGACGAGCTCGAGCAGCGACTGCACTTCCTTCTTGATGCCGTGCTCGGTGGCGATCTTCTGGATCCGGAACGGTGCCCCGACGATCGTGCCCACGGTGTGCCGAGGATTCAGCGACGAGAATGGATCCTGAAAGATCATCTGCATGTCCCGCCGGAGCGGGCGCATTTTGCCCTGCGACACGTGGCTGATGTCGTGACCCTCGAAGACGATCGAACCCGCAGTTGGCTCCAGCAGCCGGGTGAGCAGCCGACCGGTGGTGGTCTTCCCGCACCCGGACTCACCCACCAGGCCGAGCGTCTCTCCCTTGTGGACGTCGAAGCTGACCCCGTCGACCGCCTGGACCGCGCCGACCTTGCGCTTGAGCAGCCCTTTGGTGATCGGGAAGTGCTTCTCCAGATTCCGCACCGACAACAGCGCGTCCGTATCCACCGTGCTCCTTCTCGGACTTGGCGCGGTCATAACGCATCCAGGTTGGGCTTGATGTCGTTCTCCCACGCCTGCCGACGTTGCTCGGCGGTTAGGTGGCAGCGGACCGGGTGTCCGCCGGGCAAGGCGACCAGATCCGGCACCACCGTGTAGCTCAGACCCCCGGTGCGGTCGGCGTACGTGCAGCGGGGGTGGAAGGCGCACCCGGACGGCAGATTGATCAGTGACGGCGGGGTACCCACGATCGGGATGAGCCGGTCGCTCCGGGTGCGGTCCAGCCGTGGCATCGACCCGAGCAGGCCCCACGTGTAGGGGTGCTCCGGTCGCTGGAACACGTCGACGGCCGCGCCGTACTCGACGCCCTTACCGCCGTACATGACCAGGATGTCGTCGGCCAGCTCCGCCACCACGCCGAGGTCATGCGTGATGATGATGAGCGCCGAGTTGAACTCCGACTGCAGGTCCCGCATCAGGTCGAGGATCTGCGCCTGCACGGTCACATCGAGGGCGGTCGTCGGCTCGTCGGCGATCAGCAGCTCCGGGTTGCACGACAGCGCCATCGCGATCATCGCGCGCTGCCGCATGCCGCCGGAGAACTGGTGCGGATAGTCGTCGACGCGCTTCTCCGCCCGCGGGATTCCGACCCGACCGAGCATGTCGATCGCGTGCCGGCGGGCGACCTCCTTGTTCACCTTGTGGTGTACCCGGTAGGCCTCGATGATCTGCTTGCCGATCGTGTAGTACGGGTGCATCGAGGACAGCGGATCCTGGAAGATCATCGCCATCTTCTTGCCACGCAACAACCGTACGGTCTCCGGCGACGAACCGACGATCTCCACGCCGTCGAGCCAGATCTCGCCCGACACGTTGGCGTTACGACGGTTGTGCAACCCCAGGATGCCCAGGCTCGTCACCGACTTGCCGGAGCCGGACTCACCGACGATGCCCAGGGTGCGGCCGCGCTCGAGGGTAAACGAGACCGGGTCGACCGCGCGTACCAAGCCGTCGTCGGTAGGGAAGTGGATCCGCAGATCGCGTAGCTCCAAAAAGGACGATGACGCGATGCCGCGGGTCACGCTCATGGGAGAAGCCGAGACGGTCGACATCAGCCGAGCCTCACCCTCGGGTCAACGACCGCGTAGGCCAGGTCCACGATCAGGTTCGAGAACACGATGAAGAAGGCGGCGAACATGGTCACGCCCATCACCCGGGGCAGATCCTGCGCCGTAATCGACTCGATCGCGAACTTACCTAACCCAGGCAGCGAGAACGTGGTCTCGGTGAGCACGGCGCCACCGAGCAGCAGACCGACATCGAGGCCGAAGATGGTCACGATCGGCGTGATCGAGGCCCGCAACCCGTGCTTGAGTACCACCGCCGCGCTCGGTCAGGCCCTTCGCCCGCGCGGTGCGTACATAGTCCTCTCCCATGGTCTCCAGCATGCCCGCCCGGGTCAGTCGGGCGTATCCGGCCGCGAACAGGAAGGCGAGCGTGATCCAGGGCAGGATCAGGTTGTACGCCCACTCCAGCGGGGTTGACCGTGAAGTCGGTGAAACTTCGTCCCGGCGCGGTTATCCGGAACGGGTGGCCGTAGCTGAAGACGATCAGCGATATCAGGCCGGTGAAGAAGATCGGGAGTGACACGCCCGCCAGCGCCACACCCATGGACAAGCGGTCGAAGATCGACCCGCGTTTCAACGCGGAGACGATGCCGGTGGAGACGCCCGCGATCAACCAGATCGCGGCGGCACCGACGACAAGCGACAGGGTGACATTGAGCCGGTCGATCAGGTCGGGCCAGACCGGCGCACTCTTGAGGAACGAGTACCCGAAGCACGGCGCGGGACAGTGCTCCACGCCCGGACCGTAGTCGTACTCGGCACCAACGAAGATCGCTTTGGCCCAGCGTCCATATTGGACATAAAACGGATCGTAGAAGCCCAGCTTCTCGGCGGCGACCGAAATGTCTTGCGAGCTGGCGGTCCGGCCGACGTAACGTGAGGCGAGGGTGTCGGCGGAGGCGCCCGCGAGGCGTGGCACCAGGAAGAAGATCGAGAAGGTGATCACGCTGACGACGAAGAGCAGGACCACCGCTCCGAGGAGCCGCCGAATGATGTAATTACCCACGTTGCCGGCTTGGGCGACCGGCCCGCCCAGGAGTTCCCGGGCGGGCCGGCCGCTTTACGCCTTCACCTGCCTCACTTGCTGGAGCGTAGTGAATGACGTGTTGGTGCTGGTTAGGCGATGCTCATCGCCAGGTAGTCGTACTGACCGAACGCCTCGTTCACGAAGACGTTCGCGGTGCCCTTGCCGCGCATCGTGACGGACTTCGCCCACACGCCCGGCAGGATCACGGCGTTCTCCATGAGGAGTTTGTCGATCTGACCCCAGATCGGCTCACGCTTGGCGACGTCCGGCTCGGTGACGGCCTTGTCCAGCAGCGCGTCGACTGCGGGCATCCGAACGCTCAAGTTGGACGAGCCACCGGTCTCCTTGATCACCCGGCTGTCGACGATCTGCGAGAGCATGCCGAAGCCGTCGTTCCAGTCCGCTGCCCAGCCGTTGGTGGCCAGGCCGATGTTGTTCGACACCAGGTAGCTCGGCAGGCCGGCGGCCTGCGAGAAGTAGCCACTGGTGGGCACGCCCTTCAGCGTCAGCTTGATGCCGACTCGCGCCAGGCTCTGCTGCAGGGACTGCGCGGTTTCCGCTTCCTTCGGCCGGTCGGCCCGGAAGAGGATGTTGGTCTCGAAGCCGTTCGGCTGGCCGCAGGCGGTCAGCGCCGCCTTGGCCTTGGTCAGGTCACCCTTGTTGTCCGAACTCGGGTAGAGGTCGAACTTCTCGTAGCCCGGGATCGGCGGGACCAGCACCTGGGTCGCGATGTCGCCACCCGCGAGCGGGCCGCCGTAGGCCGCCTGGTAACCGGTCCGGTCGGCCGCCCACAGGATCGCCTTGCGGCAGTCGAGGTTGTCGAGCGGCTTCACGGTCGGGATGATCGAGGTGTACCAGAGCCGTGCGCTACCCGGGTTGTCGGCGCGAGCCTTGAGGGCCTCGTCGCTGTTGAGCTGGGAGAGCGTGGCCGACTGCACGCCGGTGCCGGCGAGGTCGATGTGCAGGTCACCGTTGATGATCTGCTGGTCGATGTCCTCAGCGGCGACGCCGAGCTTGATGTCGTAGCCGTCCGGCAGTGCCTTGCGGTTCGGGTCCGTTGCGGCGTCCCAGTTCGGGTTGCGCTTGAGCGTGAAGCCCTTGCCGCCCTCGTATGTGTCGAACATGTACGGGCCAGAGGCGACGACGTGCTCCTTGTACTTGGCGCCGGTGTCCTTCGCCGCAGGAACCGGCACGGTGCCGGGCAGCATGGCGAAGTAGTCGAAGCCACCGAAAGGCTGCTTGAGGTGGAACACGATCGTCCGGTCGTCCGGCGTGGTGATCGCGTTGGTGTCCTGCCCCTTGCTCGTGTACGGGCCCTTGTAGTCGCCCCAGTCGAGGAACGCAAGGAAGTAGTCCGGCCCGTTCGGGAAGGTCTCCCGCTCGAGGGTGCGGGTCACCGCGTACTTGACGTCCTTGGACGTGATCGGTGTGCCGTCCTCGAACTTGACGCCTTCGCGCAGCTTGTACGTCCAGGTCTTGCCGCCGTCGCTGGGAACGCCCAGCGACTCGGCGAGGTCGGGAGCCAGCTCGTTACCCGCGGCACCCGGCGCCACCTTGAACATGGTTAGCGCGCGGCCGTACGTGCGGAGCAAGTTCCAGGACAGGCCGTAGTAGGTGTCGCCCGGGTCGACCGAGTCCCAGTCCTCGGAGATGGCGGCCTTGATGATGCCGCCCTTCTTCTCGGACGGGTTGAAGACCTGGCCGTTGGCGGCGTTGAATGCGTCGGTCACCGGAGTGGTGGTCGTGGGCGTACTTTGGCAGGCCGAGACGGCCAGGGTGAGTGCGGCGGCCGCAGCCACTACACCAACCAATCTCTTACTCATTTACTGACTTCCCTTCTTGACGGGGATCGGAAGGCCTTGGGATTTCGGTCAGGAACACCGGCGTCAACGTGTCTTGGGATCCAGCGCGTCGCGCAGGCCGTCACCGAAGAGGTTGAACGCCAGCACGGTTATGAAGATCGCCATGCCGGGGAAGAACATGAAGTGCGGTAGGTGGTAGAAGCGCACCGCATCGGAGAGCATGCCGCCCCACGACGCCGTCGGCCGCTGCACGCCCACGCCGAGGAAGGACAGACCCGCCTCGAAGAGGATGTTGGTGGGGATGAGCAACGTGGCGTAAATGAGGATCGGCGCAACCAGGTTGGGCAGCATCTCCTTGAAGATGATGTGCGGCCCGCGGGCGCCCATCGAGCGAGCCGCATCAATGAATTCGCGTTCCCGCAGAGACAGCGCCTGGCCGCGGATGATCCGAGCGATGTAGCCCCAGTTGAAGAACCCGATAACGAAGATCAGCAGCACCACACGCAGGCTGTTGCCATGCAGCCCGAAGGCGTCGTCTGGCAACACACCCACGAGCGCGATCGCGAAGAGCAGCAGCGGGAAGGCGAGAACGGTGTCGGTCAGCCGCCCGATCACGCTGTCGACCCAGCCACCGAAGTAGCCAGCGATCACGCCGAGCACGGTGCCGATGCCGACTGAGAGCAGGGTGGCGAAGAAGGCGATCAGGAGTGAGATGCGGGCGCCGTAAACGACTCGACTGAAGATGTCCCGTCCGTTCACCGGCTCCAGTCCGAACAGGAAGTCCCGGCTCATGCCGCCGTACGCGCCAATCGGGTCGCCGCCGTTGGGGTCGATGAGCACCCCGAAGTCCTGGTGGTACTCGTCCGGCGGGTGCCCGAGCCAGGCCACGATCCATGGGGCGAAGATGGCGACCAGGATCAGAAAAATGATCACGCCGGCGCCGGCCATGGCGACCTTGTCCCGCTTGAGCCGCGACCACGCGATCTGGCCGAGCGACCGACCACGGATGGCCTTGGGAGGCGTGCCCGCTGGTGAGGTCCCCGGGCTCTCGACCAGTCCCTCACCGATCAATGTGGTGGTCGGGGTCGCCGGATCCGGTCCTAACACCATGTACGCCCCGCCCCTTCCTGACCGCCGAGCTGCAGCACAGCAGTCAGGGTGGGGCCGGAGCACTGCGCTCCGGCTGACCGGACCCACGTCCTGGCAGCTGGCAACCGATCGGCTGTCCCGTGCATGGACTCTCCTGCGACGGGCGCCCGGATCGGGTGTCGTGCCGCAGCAAAGACCCGGCGCCACGTGTCGGCGTCGGCGTGATGAGACTTGCTCGCCATCGCCTGGCGGGTCAAGCCACGGTCCCGTTCCGTAATGAACATCGAGCCGCTTCGTGACGACCGCGTGACCTTGGGATCGATCCTGCACCGATCTTCGGTCCCGTCGTGGCCGCTTTGTACCCGCGCGTCACGTTGTATCAGCAGGTCAGAGGCATGATCACCCAGACGGGAGACGAACCGGTCACCGGGCCTCCACGTCTCACGATGTGGCCACCTCGACATGGAACGATCATGCGGCGACCCTGTTACTGGCCGGTGACTGAGCTGTGACTGCTTCTATCCGGCCCAGGTCAGCGAGGTTCCGCAGCCACGATCTCAACGATTGTCCGTGTCGCTGCTCGGTTCCCGGTCACCTGGCGATGATCCTGTAGCGGTGCGTACCCCCCGCAGGCTCCTCGCCGTTGCGCTCGGTGGCGCGCTGGCCGTGTCCAGCCTCGTGGCGTGTGATGCGCTCGCCGACGGTCCACCGGCGCCGTACTCGAGCGCAGACCAGTCCGCTGCGGCGGGCCAGCTCGACACGCTCACGGTCGCGCCCTGGGCCTCGATGTCTGGATACAGCCGGGATCGGTTCCGGCACTGGGTGTCCCAGGCCGAGGGCTGTGACACTCGCGACGTCGTCCTCAAGCGAGACGGGCAGGGTGTCCTCACCGCCGCCGACTGCAAGATCACCAAGGGCACCTGGTTCAGCGTGTACGACGGAAAGTCCGTGACCGACCCACAGGACATTGACATCGATCACATGGTCCCGCTGGCCAACGCCTGGCGGACGGGCGCCGCCGGCTGGACCGATCAACAGCGGGAGGCGTTCGCCAACGACCTGGAACGGCCGCAGCTGATCGCGGTGACGATGACCTCGAACCGGTCCAAAGGCGACCAGGATCCGTCCGAGTGGAAGCCGCCCCGGCGGGATTACTGGTGCACCTATGCCCAGTCGTGGATCACTGTCAAGGCGTACTGGAAGCTCAGCGTGACCGTCACTGAGAAGGCGGCACTCGCCGACATGCTGGGGAGTTGCGCATGAGCGAGCGAGCGAACCAGGAGGCGCAGTGAGCGACGTACGTACGGCTGAGATCGTGGCTCGACAAGGTGGCGTTATTACTGACGAAGTCGGTGCGGTCACGGGGGACCTGACTCTACAGACCGAGCTCGCCGACGATGGCACCGTTACGCAGCGGGTCCAGTACCGCGGCGCAGACGAGTGGTACTCGGTCACCGGCTCACGAACCACGATCGCGGACGGCCGGACCTTGGACCAGATTCACGCCGAGGCAGTCGCATTGCTGTCGCGCGAAGGCCCGTGAGCACAGGTCGCCTCCACCCGACAGCAAACGGCCCGCTGCACCGGGTTCAGTGCGCGGGCCGTTTGCGAAGTCTTCGTCGGTTCGCGTTCGTCGAGGGGGTCGCTGACGTACGCCGATTGACGACTTTCTATAGTTTTGTGGTCTCGCTCGTACGCAGTTCAGTCCCCTGTGCGCTGGGACGGGATCTGTCCCTGCAGCAGCGCTCGGACCTCTGACTCGCGGTAGCGGCGGTGTCCGCCGAGCGTGCGAATCGCGCTCAGCTTGCCGGCCTTGGCCCACCGGGTCACCGTCTTCGGGTCGACGCGGAACATCGAGGCGACCTCTGCCGGGGTCAGCAAGGGTTCAGGCTCGTGCGTACGGGATGCCATCGGATATCTCCTCCACAGGTACTGGTGGCGGTGGCGGGATCCAGCCGGCCAGCGCTCACCCATCGTCCGGCTAGTCCCCGATGTCCGACATGGGCCGAACGGCTGATGCGTTCTGGATGGTCGGACGAGTTACGCACCCATTGTCCGACTTTGTGGGTAACGATTACATTAAGCACGGACGGTCCGATGCTCGCTCGACGCCGCGCCCAGCCCCTGAAGCGCGGCCGGTCCGCTCCTCGCTCGCAAGCTCGCCGCGATGCTCCCTCGACGCCGCGCCCAGCCCCTGAAGCGCGGCCGGTCCGCTCCTCGCTCGCAAGCTCGCTGCGATGCTCCCTCGACGCCGCGCGGAGTCAGTTACAGCGCTCTAACAGCTGAATTGCCCTCCACCGGTCGACCAGCTTTTCGTAGGCCGTTGTGGCGGCGTCCGCGTCCCCTTTGGCCAACGCGGACAGTCCGGTCGCCACGAGTGCCGGTGAGTCGTCCTCGAGGAGACTCTGATCGGACAGCATGTCTGTGAGACCGCCGTAGTCGAGCTCCACCACCGACCGCGAATGGAACTCTTCCAGCCATCGCGCGCTCTCCTCGACCGCCTCCGAGATCGGCACGTCGCCGATGGATCGCCGCAGCACCGACAGCGCCCGGTGCGCCCGCCGGCGAGCCTTCGAGATCTCGGTCCGGAACCGCAGCACCCGACGGCCCGGCTCCAAGACAAGCTCCCGCTCCTCGTGGCTGACCAGGACGAACCAGCGCAATGGCACGCTCCAGGTGGAGACCTGCTCGTGTTGACGCGGGGAGCCATGCAAGGGCAGCTGCGCGCCGGAGTTCCAGTCCGACACCACGGCCCGGGCCACGCCCGCGAGCGCGGGCGGAACGAACGCATCCGCCAGTACGGGCGGCACGCCATCGCGGGCCTCCAAAGCCGCCTCGGCCACCCGGACCCGTAGGTTCCACGGACAGATCAATGTGGTCTCTTCGGCCTGCAGCACGTACGCGTCATTGGGCAGGTCGGGCAGACGGCTCCAGTGCGCGCCCAGCGCTTCCATGACCGCGGTGCGCTGCCGTCCCGGTCCCTCCGCGAGCGTGACCGCCTTCCCCTCGTGGACATAGCCGCGCCAGTACACCTGGCTCTGCTTGTCAAAGGCGCTCAGTGGCTCGTACACCCGCAGGTACGACGCGAACATGGAGGGCACGGCGCGATCGTCGCACGGATTGGTGTCGGTCGACCACAATGCGCGCGTTTCGCGTCACCATGATCCCGTCACGTGACCCGTCCGGTCGTCACGCGGCCCACTAGGCTCCATATAGCGGCACGACCGACGCCGCGCGCGGCCGTCACCCCACAAGGGACCGGCCTCCCCGAACGCTCACCCGCGTAGGAGAGACAATGGCTGTCTTCACCGCCGACCCCCACGGCGAACGTGGCACCGACGACCCCCCGCTTCGCGACCGGGGCCACGAACAAGTGGTCTTCTGCCAGGATCAGGCCAGTGGCCTCCGGGCCATCATCGCGATCTATTCCACCGCTCTCGGACCCGCTCTCGGCGGCACCCGGTTCTACCCGTACGCGAGCGAGGCGGAGGCACTCGCCGACGTGCTCGACCTGAGTCGGGCGATGGCGTACAAGAACGCGCTGGCCGGGCTGGATCTCGGCGGTGGCAAGGCAGTCATCTGGGGCGACCCACAGGAGATCAAGACCGAGGCACTGCTGCGCGCGTACGGCCGGTTCGTCGAGTCGCTCAACGGTCGCTACTACACCGCCTGCGATGTCGGCACGTACAGCGCTGATATGGACATCGTGGCGAAGGAGACCCGCTTCGTGACCGGGCGCAGTGTCGAGCACGGCGGCTGTGGAGACTCTTCGGTGCTGACCGCGCTCGGCGTCTTCCAGGGCATGCGCGCAGCGGCAGAGCACCTGTGGGGCGCGCCCACGCTGGCCGGGCGGCGGGTCGGCATCGCCGGCGTCGGCAAGGTCGGCCGGTGGCTTACCGATCACCTGATCGCCGACGGTGCGGAGGTCGTCGTGACCGATCTCAACCCCGAGGCGGTACGGGCGGTCCGCGCCGGGCATCCCCAGGTCGACTCGGTCGAGGACACGGCGACCCTGGTCGCCTCCGACATCGATGTATACGCACCCTGTGCGCTGGGCGGCGCGCTCAACGACGAGACCGTGCCGGCGCTGAAGGCCACGATCGTGGCCGGCGGTGCGAACAACCAGCTCTCCCACCCCGGGATCGAGAAGATGCTGGTTGATCGCGGCATCCTGTACGCCCCCGATTACCTGATCAATTCGGGCGGAGTGATCCAGGTCGCCGACGAGATCCAGGGCTTCAACTTCGACCGGGCGAAGGGCCGGGCCGAGAAGATCTTCGGCACCACCCGCCAGATCCTCGAGCTGGCCGCGGCTGAGGGCGTGCCGCCGTCCGTGGCCGCGGATCGGATGGCGGAGCGCCGGATGGCAGAGATCGGCCGCCTGCGGACGATCCACCTGCCCTGACGTGCCGTGTTCGGGTGCCTGGAAGGGCACCTTGCATACGGATTTTGGCCATGAAGGTGCCCTTCTTCGCACGGATCACCGGGTCGCGCTGTTATGACGAGCGGCCCACTCATTCCTTACGATCACGGCCGGCTGAGGGTCGACTCGCCCGACCGGGGCGAGGTGTCGAAGCTGGCCTTCGCCATGTACCGTATGAGCCACGAGAGATGCCTGACGTCGTCGGGGCCCGCCTACTCGGCTGCCCCGCAATTTCTGTGCGAGGGGGTCGAGCCATGGGGCGCGGCCGTGCTAAGGCCAAGCAGACAAAGGTGGCCCGGGAGCTGAAGTACCACTCCCCGAACACCGACCTCGCCGCGTTACAGCGGGAGTTGGGCGGCCGGGCCAGTTCGGACCCGGATGCCAAGTTCAATGGGCACGCGGACGATGCCGATGACTCCGACGACGAGGACCCGGACGACGAGTCCGACGACGACTCCGACGACGGCAACTGGGCAACCCGCGGTCGTTGAGCCTCTGCGCCCTCCCTACTGATCCATGCAGCCGCCCGGCCGACGGGCGGCTTCTCCGCGCGAACCACGACGCGCTCCAGCGAGTCCTAACCCTCTTCCGCGAACGGTTAGCTGTCAGCGCCTAGGGGTTCCTGTGCCGAACCACAACGGCGAGCGAAGCGAGCCGCTAAGCGGTCAGGCGCGCTTGCGAGCCCGCCCGCTTAGGCGGGTTGCCGGCGGACGAGTCGATCTCTACGGCGACGAAGCGATCCTCCCGCGCAACCACCCCGGCGAACGCAGTGAGCCGCTAGGCGGTCGAGTGAGCTTGCGAACTCGCCCGCCTAGGCCCGAGCGCACAAAATCCGTCCGTACGGGCCTTGATAGCGGCAAGGTCGACTTCGCTGACGCCTAGTGCGCGCGAGCGCCGGTCGCCGAAGGCGGCTGGGAGCGAGGGCTGGCTGCGACCCCGATTGGCGACCAAATGGGCTGGCGTACGGGTGAAGACGGCCCAATTGGCGACCTAATGCGAAGGTATAAAGCGCAACCACCCCGGCGAGCGAAGCGAGCCGCTACGCGCAACCGCTACGGCGAGGGAACCGAGCCGCTACGCGCAACCACTCCGGCGAGTGAACGAGCCGCTCGGCGGTCAGTGAGCTTGCGAACTCGCCCGCCCAGGGTGGATCAACCGCGGGTATGCGAACCCACCATGGTGACGTTGCCGGTTCCGTCCACTACTTCGCCGGCCACCCAGGCGTCGAGGCCACGCCCACGCAGGAAGGCAAGCGCACGCTCGCTCTCGTCCGCTCCGACGATGGCCATCATTCCGACACCCATGTTGAAGGTTGACTCCATTTCGGACTGTTCGATGCGGCCCTTGCGCTGAACCAGCTCGAAGATGGGCTGCGGTTGCCACGTGGCCCGGTCGACGATCGCGTCGGCGTTCTCGGGCAAAACCCGGACCAGGTTGCCCGTGATGCCGCCGCCGGTAATGTGCGCCAGCGCCCGTACGTCGGCCTCGATCTGGAGGTCCAGACAATCTTTGGCGTAGATGCGCGTAGGCGTGAGGAGCTCCTGCCCGAGTGTCCGCTGGTTCTCGAACTCCTCGATGACCGATTCCAGCCGCATCCGAGAAATGCCGAGCAGCGTGTGCTGCACCAGCGAGTATCCGTTGGCGTGCAGCCCGCTGGAGCCCATCGCGATGATGGCGTCGCCTACCTCGACGCGGGCGGCGCCGAGAAGCTTGTCCTCTTCGACCACGCCAATGCCGGTGGCCGACATGTCGTACTCATGTGGGCGAAGCATGCCGTGGTGCTCCGCGGTCTCGCCGCCCAGCAATGAGCAACCCGCTGCCCGGCAGCCGTCGGAGATGCCGGCCGCGATCGCGGCCACCCGCTCCGGTACGACTTCACCACACGCGATGTAGCTCAACAGGAACAGCGGCTCGGCACCGCACGCCACGAGGTCGTCGACGACCATCGCGACCAGGTCAACCCCGACCGTATCGTGGAGGTCCATCTGTTGTGCTATGTGCAGCTTCGGGCCGACGCCATCGGTCGATGAGGCGAGCAGTGGCCGCCGATACCGCTGCAGGTCCAGCCGGAACAGCCCGGCGAAACCTCCGTTGTCGGCCACGACCTCCGGCCGCCAGGTCCGGTGCACCTTCGTCCGTAGCTCCTCGACGGCTTCGGCACCGGCGTGGATGGAGATACCCGAGTCGGCGTAGGTGACCGTCCGGCGGTACCGGCCACTGCCGGACGCCGCACTGTCGTGAGTGGAGTCTCCGGGTCGAATCGGGCCGGGCCCGGACTGATCGTCGTGGCCGGTCGGGTTCGGGCGGGCGGAAACGTGCGTCACGGTACCTCCTGAGCTCGCGACTGCGGGGCTCGCTGGCGCCCACTCCTCGCGCATCGCGATACTTCCTCCTGCGGGTTGCTCCAGGCCATGAATCGGCCTGGATGCGGGCCGCGTGACGGCGTGCCCCGGTCAGGGGCGCCCTTAGGCGGGGCGGCGGGGTCAGCGGTAATGAATAGCGCCGTCGTGATGAACCTCGTTGCTCTCGGGGTGGATGGGTGTTTCGGACATCGGAGGGAGCGGCGTGACCCGCCGCTGCACTCCTTCCAGGACGTGCTTGCCGATCAGGTCATCGGCGGGAAGAGCGATCGGGTACTCACCGTCGAAGCACGCGCGGCAGAGCCTGGTCTTGGGCTGTTCGGTCGCGGCGATCAGCCCGTCGAGCGAGACGTAGCCGAGTGAGTCCGCGCCGATGGAGCGCCGGATGCCCTCGGTGTCGAGCCCGTTCGCGATGAGCTCGGCCCGGGTGGCGAAGTCGATGCCGTAGAAGCATGGCCACGTGACCGGCGGTGAAGAGATCCGTACGTGGATCGCGATCGCCCCGGCCTCACGCAGCAACCGGACCTGTGCCCGCTGGGTGTTGCCACGCACGATGGAGTCGTCCACCATCACCACCCGCTTGCCGCGGACAACCTCGCGCAACGGGTTGAGCTTTAGCCGGATGCCGAGCTGGCGGATGCTCTGGCTGGGCTGGATAAAGGTACGGCCGACGTAGGCGTTCTTGACCAGCCCGGCGCTGTACGGGATCCCCGATTGCTCCGCGTAGCCGATGGCGGCGGGGATTCCGGACTCCGGCACGCCGATGACGAGGTCCGCCTCGACCGCGTGCTCGCGGGCCAGTGCCTTGCCGACCGCGACCCGGGCCGCGTACACGTTCCGCCCGGCGATCACGCTGTCGGGTCGGGCCAGGTACACGTACTCGAACAGGCACCCCTTCGGCTCCGGGTTGGCGAAGCGGGCCGAACGCAGGCCGTCCTCGCCGATCGCGATCAGCTCGCCGGGCTCGACCTCGCGCACGAAGCTTGCGCCCACGGTCTCCAACGCCGCGGTCTCGCTCGCGATGACCCAACCTCGCTCGAGCCGACCGAGGACCAGCGGCCGTACGCCCTGCGGATCTCGGGCGGCGTACAGCGTCTCCTCATCCATGAAGACGAAGCTGAATGCGCCGCGCAGGGTCGGCAGGACCTCCAGCGCCGCGGCCTCAACCGACAGGTCGGGCCGGGCCGCGAGCAGGCTGGTCACCAGGGCGGTGTCGGAGGTGGCGTCGTCGACCAGGCCGAGGTCGGCCACCTGCTTGGCCAGGTCCGCGGTGTTGACAAGGTTGCCATTGTGCGCGAGCGCGATCGTCGTGGCCGGGCGGTCGGCGCCGCTGCCGAACGGGGTCGCCCGCAGCGTCGGCTGAGCGTTCTCCCAATTGGATGCGCCGGTGGTCGAATACCGGGTGTGCCCGACGGCGATGTGCCCGCGCAGGCTCGCCAGCGTCGGCTCGTCGAACACCTGGGCGACCAGGCCGAGGTCCTTGTAGACGACCACGCCGCTGCCGTCGCTGACGGCGATGCCGGCGGCCTCCTGGCCGCGGTGCTGCAGGGCGTACAGGCCGAAGTACGTGAGTTTGGCGACCTCTTCACCGCGCGCCCAGACCCCGAACACGCCGCACTCGTCCTGCGGACCTTGTTCTATCGGGTCGAGGTTGTGGCTGAGCCTGCCGTCGCCTCGGGGCACCTGCCGCTCCTCATCGGATTGGTGGTCATTGGTTCCGGAGCCGATCCGTCTTCGCCGCTCGTTCGTCGCGTCTCAGATTCCCCAGCAACGTACGGGTCATGAACCGCAACGAAGGAAGTCTACGCGAGCAGACTGTCATTACGGAGAGCCATGATTACGCCGCACGTGGTAGTCGTCAAGGCCTTCCCAAACGCCAGTAGCGCTCACGGAGATCGCTCGGCTCCGCCTCCCTTCAAACCTGGCACGGCAAAACCGCTGCGGTACGCCAGGCAGAACCGCGTACCTCGGCGTGTCACGGCGTGTCAGCCTCGCTCCGCATTCGGAACGCGGCGGGTGGCCGTGCATCTGCGTGTGCGCTCCGCTCGCAGCCGGCACCGAGCGCGAAAAACGGCTCCTTGGATAAATCGACAATAGTCGACTAATTGCCGGCGGCTGACTCGTCGGTCAGGTCGACGAGCGGCAGGTACCCAGTCAGGTCCGCCCGCACTCCGCTCGCCGACACCCGTCCGTCCCGGACCGCATCGGCCCACGCCAGGTGCCCCGTCGCCAGGAGCAGGAAGCTCACCGGGTCGGTCTCGATGACGTTGGGCGGCGTCCCGCGGGTGTGGGTCGGTCCGGCCACGCACTGAATCGCGCCGAAAGGAGGAACCCGCACCTCCACCGTTCGGCCAGGAGCACGCCGTCTCAGCTCGTCCAGAAGCGCTCGCACCGTGTCGCGGAGCACCGCCCGATCAGGCCCCTCACCTGTGGTGATGCTCGCAACCAGGGCGGACACTGCAGCCGAATCGAGACTTCTACGTGACACGCCAGGACGATACGGTTCTCCTGACAGGTTCGGACGCGCGACCCTGGGTCGCGGATTCGCCTGTGGACAAGGCATAGTTGCGATGCTCCCTGCGTGGTCAGGGACCGTCGTGGAGTTTCCGGGGAGGGGCGTGGGCGTGATTACGCACCGACGTGCGTGGACCATTCGCGCTGCAGTAATAGCAGTAGTTACATCGGCTGGCCTGTTCGGCATCGCCGCCCCCGCCTATGCCGCTGAGACCATAACGAACGTCTTCCTGATCGCCGGCGACCATCACCGCTGGCGGCACGACCGAAGTCCACTTCACCGTGAAGAGCGACTCCAACGCCCCCAATCGACGTGCGACGGTCACCTCTAACAACCCCAAGGTGACCTGCAGCTCGACCTGCGCGTTCGGTGGCATCGACGCCTCGGGCAACGGCAAGACCTATAACTCTGAGATCAAGTTCAAGGCGACTGGCTCGTTTACTTAGCGACGAGACTGCGACCATCCACGATTTCGGCAGGCTCCGCTAGCCGAGACCTCAACCTCACCATCAATGCGCCCGAAGGCGCAAGTCGGTGCCGGAGGTGTCGGGCACCGTCGTCGACGTCTATACCAACGCCGCGATCAAGGGCGCTAAGGTCCGCATCCAGGACAGCGCCAGCCACGTCTGGGATGACGTCGGAACCGACGACAACGGCGCCTTCAAGATCACCAGCAATCAGCAGAAGCCGATCGCCGCTGGGATGATCACGTTCGAGGTGACCAAGGACGGCATCAACCCGTACACCACCACCAAGACGGCGACAGCCGGTCAGCCGCTGGGCAACGTCCGCCTCACCGTGAGCCCGCTCGCGTCGCCGACCCCCAGCGCCACCTCGGCCGGTCCTTCGCAAAGCCCGACCGTCAGCAGCGAGCCTGGCACCACCCCAGTGGCGGGCAAGCCGGACGAGGGTCCCGGGACGTTCTTCTGGCTGATGATCTCCGTCGGTGGCTTGCTGGTGCTGCTCGGCATTGCGGCGATCGTGATGATCTTCGTGCGCAAGAAGGACGACGGCGACGGCGAGCACAGCCGTGGACCCGGCGGCCGTGGCGGCCCCGGTGGTCCTGGCGGTCATGGCCGCGGTCCGGGCGGACCTGGTGGCCCGCCGGGTGGACAGCGCCGTGGTGGCCCGCCCGACCGCACCCAGCGGATGCCCGGCTACGACCCAGGTGGACGCCCGCCTCGTCCGGTCTCGCCGGGCCCACGTGGCGACCAGACCATGATCGCCCGCTCACCCCTGGCGGACGTACCGACGCAGATGCACGGCCGCGTGCCGGACCACAACGACCCGCACCGCCAAGGTGGCTACGGCCAGCCGGGCTACGGCCAGCAGGGCCCGCCGCCGGGTTACGGCCAGCCGGGCTACGGGCAGGGCCAGCCGGGCTACGGCCAGCCGGGGTACGACGGCCAGGGGCAGGCTCCCGCGGGCGGCTACGGCGGCCAGCAGCCACCCCAGTACGGCCAGGAGGGCTACGCACAAGACCCGCGCCAGCAGCGCCCGCCGCAGCACGGCGAGGGCCGCCGCGTCGACTGGATGGACGACTAAATTTCAGGTCATGACTCGTTTCCGCCCCCGCGGGGCGGCAACGAGTCATGATCTGCGGTCGCGCCGCCTAGCCGAAAAGGGCCGGCATGGTTGCGCTGTGGGCCTTGCGCAGTTCGTCCAAGCCGACCTCGAACAGATCGTCGAAGACCAGCGCCGTCCCGGCGACGATGCCCAACGCGGTGTAGGGAACGCCCCGCTGCCCGGCCAGGGCGGCGAACCCGGCCTCCTGCCCCTTGCGCACTGAGACCAGCGCCCGCGCCGTCGATTCGGAGAACAGGTGCACGAATGCGCTCTGTCCGTCCGGCGGCAGCGCTACATGCGCGCCGAGGTTTCGACGGAGGCAGGCCTCGGCGAGCGCTTGGGCCAACCCGCCATCGGAGAGGTCGTGTGCCGCGGTCAGATGACCGTTCGCCGCCGCCTCGGCCAGCAGGCCCGCGAGCCGCTGTTCGGCTGCCAGGTCCACCACCGGCGGCGTACCGCCGAGGTGCTTGTGGGTCACGTGTGCCCACTCTGAGCCAGAGAGCTCCTCTCGCGTCTGTCCTAATAGGAAGATGGCATCGCCCTCGCCGGAGAAGCCCATCGGTACCCGCCGGGCCACATTGCTGAGCAGCCCGAGTACCCCGACGATCGGGGTTGGGTGGATCGGAGTCCCGCCGGTCTGGTTGTAGAAGCTCACGTTGCCGCCGGTCACCGGGATGCCCAGTTCCTGGCAGCCGTCGGCGAGCCCGCGTACCGCTTCGGCGAACTGCCACATCACCCCGGCATCCTCGGGAGAGCCGAAGTTGAGGCAGTTCGTCACGGCCACCGGCACGGCGCCGGTGACGGCGACATTGCGGTACGCCTCGGCCAGGGCCAGGCGGGCACCTGCGTACGGGTCAAGCCTGGCGTACCGGCCGTTGCCGTCCACGGCCAGCGCCACGCCGAGGCCGGTGGTCTCGTCGATCCGAATCACGCCCGCGTCCTCCGGCTGCGCGAGCACCGTGTTGCCCAGCACGTATCGGTCGTACTGCTCGGTGACCCAGCTCTTGTCGCATAGGTTCGGGGACGCCACCATCTGCAGCAATGTCGCGCGCAACTCGTCAGCGGTCTCCGGCCGGCGCAGCGTCTCGGCCCGGTCGACGATCATCAGCTCCCGGTCGAACGGCTCCCGCATCGGCCGGGCATAGATAGGCCCGTCGTCGGCGAGCGATCCGGGTGGCACATCCACGATGACTTGCCCGCGCCACCAGATGCGCAGCCGGCCGCCGATCTCCGGTTCGGGCGCGGTCACCTCACCGAGGGCGGTAGCCAGCACGCCCCACCGGGCGCACAGCGACAGCACCACCGGCAGGTTCTCCGGCGTCACCACGAGCAGCATCCGCTCCTGGGATTCGGAGGCGAGGATCTCCTCGGGGCGCATCGAAGCCTCGCGCAGCGGCACCAGATCAAGGTTGATCGCCATGCCGGTGCCAGCTGCCGCGGCAGTCTCCGACAGTGCACAGGTCAGACCGGCTCCGCCCAGGTCTTGGATGCCGACCACGAGGTTGAGGTCGTAAATCTCCAGGCACGCCTCGATGAGCAGCTTCTCCAAGAACGGGTCACCAACCTGGACGCTTGGCCGGCGCTGCTCGCTGCCCGAACCAAATGTCGAGCTGGCGAGCACGGACACCCCACCGATACCGTCGCGGCCGGTCTTCGCTCCAATGAGGACGACCACGTTGCCGGGGCCGGTCGCGGCCTTGTTCTGCAACCGGTCCACCGGCAGTACGCCCACACAGAGCGCGTTCACCAACGGGTTGCCCTGGTAGCACGAATCGAAGACGACCTCACCGCCGATGTTGGGCAGGCCGAGGCAGTTGCCGTAGCCGCCGATTCCGCTGACCACGCCCGGGAGCACCCGCTTGGTGTCCTCGTGATCGGGGGCGCCGAACCGGAGCGGGTCCATCACGGCGATCGGGCGGGCACCCATCGCGAGGATGTCGCGCACGATTCCACCGACGCCAGTGGCCGCGCCCTGATGAGGCTCCACAAAGGATGGATGATTGTGGGATTCCACCTTGAACGTGACGGCAAGCTCGTCCGAAACCTTTATCACGCCAGCGTTCGCACCGATTCCGGCCAGCAGCCGATGGGACGGAGGAGCCTTTTCGGTGAACTGTCGCAAGTGGACCTTGCTCGACTTGTACGAGCAATGCTCGCTCCACATGATCGAGTACATCGCCAGCTCCGACTCGGTCGGGCGCCGGCTGAGAATCTGGCGGATCTTCGCGTACTCATCCGACTGAAGACCGAGCTCCGGGTACGGCTGGAACTCGCCCCCGGTGACCGCCGCGCGGGCGACGGTGTCGTAGCCGACCTCCAGGTAGCCCTGAGCCGGGGGCAGGATGGCCTCCAACGGTGGCAGCGATCGGCGACCTCGGCGACGTCGGCGACTCGGCGACGTCGGCGACGGCAGCTTCGGCACCGAACGGTTCGACGGCGGGTTCGGCGACCGGCGCCGGCCCGGGACCGGCTCACGTACGGCCTCGGGCGGAGCGACGACGGCAGGCTCCGGCTCGAATGCGGCGCTCCGGCTCGAATGCGGCGGGCCTGGGTCGACAGGCTGGAACGACGCATCCTGGGCAGTCAGGTCGGCACTCGGTACGACGGGATGCTCGTCCGTCGGCTCGTCGACCACGATCGGCTGCTCGAACGGCTCCGCCGCGGCGACCTCAGCCTCCTGCGGGTCAGGTTCGTAGACCTCGGCATCGTGCACGTCAGCCGTGCGGCCGCTGGCGCCGTAATCTGCCCGCACGTACTCGGACTGGTCGTATTCCACCTCAACGACCTCGGCGTCCACCACGTCCCCGTCGGCGGCCCAAGCGGCGGTCACTGGCGCGGAATCGGTTGGCTGCACGTCGTCGAGCGAATCGGCTGGAGTTTCGGCGGCCCAGCCGGCGTCGATCGGTTCCGGGTGCATAGCCTCGGACGCAGGTTCGCCGGCCTCCGGCGCAGGTTCGCCGAGCCTCGGGCGCAGGTTCGGAGGCCCCGGCGTCAACGGGCTCGTCCACGGGCTCCGTCGTCGGCGGGCGTCCACTCCGGCGGCGTCCACTCTGGAGGGCTCCATGGTTCGGGCGGAGTCCACTCGTCTTGCTCGGCCGTACCGGTCGGCTCATCGTGGCGAGTGTCTGAACTCGGAGGTTCTGGGCTGGGAGGTTCGGAGCTGTGCGGACCGTCGCTGATGTGATCGGCAACGGAACCACCGGTCGGCGCGGTTGACCGCCGCCACGCGAGGGCCGACAGGTCGATCCGGTGTGTCGCCCGCTCTGGTTCGCGGTCGGACTCGGAACCGTCCATGGTGATCTCCGGAGTGCTCATCGGGCGGCCCCGACCCCGGCGCCGGCGAGGTGCTTGAGCACCGAGAGGAAGAAGCCGAGCCCGTCCAGCGAAGGCCCGGTCAACTCCTCTACCGCATGCTCCGGGTGGGGCATGATGCCGACGACGTTGCCGGCCTCGTTGCGAATGCCTGCGATGTCGCGCATCGATCCGTTCGGGTTGCCACCAACGTACCGCGCGATCACCCGGTCCTCGGCTTCAAGCTGCGCGAGCGTCTTCTCGTCGGCGACGAAGCGGCCCTCACCGTTCTTGACCGGAATGACGATCTCCTGATTACGGGCGAACGCGTTGGTCCAGGCCGACGCCACCGACCCGATCTGTAGCCGCTGATCGCGGTTGCGGAAATGCAGGTGCTGGTTGCGGGTGAATGCCCCGGGCAGGAGGTGGGCCTCACAGAGGATCTGGAAGCCGTTGCAGATGCCGAGGACGGGCAGCCCACCCCGTACCGCGTCAGTGATGGTCTCCATGACCGCGGCGAACCGGGCAATGGCACCACAACGGAGGTAGTCGCCGTACGAGAATCCGCCTGGCAGTACGACCGCGTCCACTCCGTGCAGCACCCGGTCGGCGTGCCACAGCCGTACGGCCGTAGCTCCGGACCGGGTGATGGCGCGAACGGCGTCCCGGTCGTCGAGCGAACCGGGGAACGTCACGACACCGATGACAGCGCTCATCGGGACGCCTCCGCGGCATCCTCGATCCGTACCGTGAAGTCCTCGATCACCGGGTTGGCCAGCAGCTTGTCGGCGATGGCGCGGGCCTGCTCGAGGTCGGGTGCGCCGGTGAACTCGATCTCTATGCGCTTGCCGACCCGGACCGACGCGACGCCCGAGACTCCGAGGCGCGGCAGGGCGCCCGCCACGGCCTGACCCTGCGGATCCAGGATCTCGGGCTTGAGCATGACATCCACGACGACGCGAGCCACTGGCGTGCTCCTGACTGTGGGTGACTATGTGGCCCGGCCCAATGCTTGGCGCAGGGCGATCACAGCGTACCGGGCGAGGCCCGATCCCGGATCACCGACCATTCGACGCGGGTCCCAGATCAGAGGTCCGCCACCCGCGGCGGCTCGACGTACCGTCCTCAGACGAAAGCGGCGGTCAATGTGATCACGCAAAGGACAGCGCAGACCGCCGCGCCGACGTAGCGGATCACGCTCAGTCGAACCTTGCGCAACAGCACCCGGCCGAGCACGACCGCGGTTCCGGAGACGAGTGCCAATGCCGCCCAGGACCCGAAGAACACCGGAACCGCCGGTCGTCCGGTCGCGACGAGCCCCGCCGTGAGCAGCTGCGACAAGTCTCCCCACTCGGCGGCGAAGAGCACCAGGAAGCTCGCCCCGAAGGCGCGAACCCCGGTCCGCGAGTCCGTGATCCGCCCCTGGTACGCCCGCTCGTTTTCAGCCTCCTCCTCGTCGGCGTTACGCGCGCCTCGGAAGAGAATGACCGCCCCTACCGCGAACAGCACCGCCGCCGCGATCGCGACCGGACGCTCCGGCAACAGCGCGAGCATCCGCCCTGCCGCCGCGGCTACCGCGCACTGGATGCCGAAGGCTGCCACGACACCTGTCCACACCGGCCACGCCGGGTACCGGGTGGCCAACACGAGCGTGGCGACGAAGGTCTTGTCGGGCAGCTCAACCGGGACGATCACGACGAACGCCGCCAGCGCCGCCGTGAACCACTCCACCGACTACCTCGCTGACCTTGGACTTATCGGGGCGATCGGAGATCAAACTACGCCGATTAGTCCAAGGTCACGGGCGAAACGTCGGGTCAGAGGATCGGGGCCGGGACGTAGCCGGCGGCGGCGGGATGCAGTGCGGCGACAGCGGCCACTCGCCCGACCACCGCCCGTACCTGCGCCGAGGCCGCGCCCACGAACGCCGAGCCGTCCGCTACCAGGCCTTCGATCTCACTGAGCGTGAGCCCGAGCCGCTCGTCCGCCCCGAGCCGGTGGAAGAGGTCGTTGGTCGTGACACCCTTCTCCCGCATGGCCAGCGCGACCGCGACCGCGTGCTGCTTGATCACCTCGTGTGCGGTCTCCCGACCTACGCCGCGCTGGGTGGCGGCGACGAGAATCTTCGTGGTGGCGAGGAACGGCAGGTATCGGTCCAGTTCTCGGGCGATCACGGCCGGGTATGCGCCGAACTCGTCGAGCACCGTGAGCAGGGTCTGGAACAGCCCGTCGGCGGCGAAGAACGCGTCCGGCAGGGCAACCCGCCGGACCACCGAGCAGGAGACATCGCCTTCGTTCCACTGCCCGCCGGCCAGCTCGGCGACCATGGATTGGTAACCGCGCAGCACCACCGCGAGCCCGTTGATCCGCTCGCAGGAGCGCGTGTTCATCTTGTGCGGCATCGCCGACGAGCCGACCTGCCCTGGCTGGAAACCCTCCGTGACCAACTCCTGACCGGCCATCAGCCGGATCGTGAGCGCCAGCGACGACGGCCCGGCCGCCGCCTGGACCAGGGCGGAAACCGCGTCGAGGTCGAGCGAGCGTGGGTAGACCTGGCCGACGCTGCTCAGTACCCGGGTGAAGCCGAGGTGCCGAGCCACCGCCGCCTCAAGCGCCGCCACCTTGTCCGGATCGCCGAGCAGGTCGAGCTGGTCGGCCGCTGTTCCGACCGGACCCTTGATCCCGCGCAACGGGTACCGCTCGAGCAGGTCCTCGATCCGCTCGTACGCGAGCAGTAATTCCTCGGCCGCGGTGGCGAAGCGCTTGCCGAGGGTGGTCGCCTGGGCCGGTACGTTGTGCGACCGCCCGACCATCACCGTGGTGTCGAACTCGACCGCCCGGGCCGCGAGCCGGGTCATGCGCCGCCACCGTCCGGTCCCGGATCAGCTCCAGGCTGGCCCGGATCTGCAGCTGCTCGACGTTCTCGGTCAGGTCGCGCGAGGTCATCGCCTTGTGGATGTGTTCGTGCCCGGCGAGCTCGGCAAACTCCTCGATCCGCGCCTTGACGTCGTGGCGGTTGACCCGTTCCCGGGCGGCAATGCTGGCCAGATCGACCTGATCCACGACCGATAGGTACGCCTCAATGACCCCGTCCGGGACCGGCACCCCGAGATCTCGCTGCGCGGTCAGCACGGCGAGCCACAGCCGCCGCTCCGCCTTGACCTTCTCCTCCGGCGACCAGATGGCGGTCAGCTCAGCGGAGGCGTACCGGGCGGCGAGCACGTTGGCGATCACATCCGCATTCTTCCAGCGTCACGTCGCGGTCACCGGCTCGGCCTTCACGTCTTGTTGCGGCTCAGTGTCTGGCGGCTCCGCGGTTGTTGGCTGGCTGATCGCGTGTTCAAGGGTCCGCACCTGCCGGTTGAGCAGCATCCCCAGCAACCGAAGCCACGACGATGGCGGCTGCGCCGAGTAGCGCGACCCGCGGCCCGACCAGGTCGGCGATGGGACCGGCCGCGACCTGCCCGATCGGGATCGCCAGGAATGAGCCAACCGCGTCGTAGGAGTAGACGCGGGCCAATTTGTCGGCCGGGATGTGTTCCTGGATCGACACGTCCCAGGCCACGCCGAACTGCTCCATCGCGACACCGGTCAGGAACGCCGCCGGCAGCAACACCGCCGCCGCCGGGAAGAGGGCCAGGCCGACCAGCCACAGCGCACCGCCCAGACAACTGGCGACCCCGACGAGGAGCAGCCGGCGTACCCGCAGGCGCATGGCGATCAGCGCTCCGGCGACCATCCCGGCGGTCTCCATGGCCAGGAACAGACCCCACATCTGTCGCCCGATGGTTTCGTCCGCCACCACGGGTCCGATTACGTGCAGCGCACCGACCTCGGCCGCGTTGAAGACGCAGAACCCCAGGACGACCGTCCACACCCAACTGCGCGAGACGAACTCCGACCAGCCTTCGCGCAACTCCGCGATGGGGCTCTGTCGTGGTTCGGTGGATGCCCGCACCGCCGGCACCCGAATCGGTGCGAAGAGCGCGGCCGCCACACCGAAGCTGAGTGCGTCGATGGCGATGCCCCAGCCGGGTCCGACCGTGGCGACCACGACGCCACCCAACGCCGCGCCGGCGATCAGCGCGGTGTTGGTCCCGAGCCGGTTGATGGCATTCGCCGACTTGTTGAGCTCCGGGGGCACGGTCTGCGCCACCAGCGCCGAGCTGGCCGGGAACGCGAAGGCGGCGGCGGCTCCGTTGACCGCAGACAGCGCCATCAGGAGCCCCAGGTGCGCGGTCCCGGTGAGCACGACCGCGGCGACGCAGGCCTGGGTCACCATCGCGGTCAGGCTGGAACCGACGAGGACGAGTTGGCGCGGCATCCGGTCGGCGACGACGCCACCGAAGAGCAGCAGCAATACGTTCGTCAGCGACCGGGCACCGACAACCAGGCCGAGGTCGGTAGCCGAGCCGGTCAGGTCAAGCACCGCGAACGCGAGCGCGATCGGCGCCATTGCGTTGCCGGTCATGCTCACTACCCGCGCACCGACCAACAGGCGGAACTCACGGTGCCGCAACGGCGCCCACGACGTACTCACTCTGGGCTCCATTTCGAACATGATCAGTGTTGCATTGACGAGGATGGTTCCCGGGGTCCGCGGCGGTTTGGCGGCTCGGTGCAGTTTCGCTTCGACATCTCGTCCACTGTGGACTTCAATGGCTTCCCACTCGGCCGGATCGACCCAGAGCTCGGCGTCCGTAGCGTGCCCACGACGAGCATGGGGTCGGACGCTGGCGAGCCCGTCGGCGTAGCTCTGCGGCAACGGCGTCGTAGAGCAGCCGCCGTTGTCGCTCGTGGACGGCGCCCGTCGGCGGCGGTGCGCTGAGGTCCGGCTCGCGATCGATGGCGTATCGGTACCGCTTGGCCGTGCCGCCTCGGATCCGCTCTTCGCCGGCGATCTCGATGGTGCCGCTCGCGAGCAGGTTCCGGAGGTGGTAGCTCGCGTTGGCGTGGGTCAGCCCGAGTTCGCGTGCCACCTCCGCGGCGGTCAGTGCGGCGCCGGTAAGCAGGGAGAGGATGCGCAGCCGTACCGGGTGCGCCATGGACCGCATCTCGGCGGTCGCCTGGCGCTCGATGCGCGCCTGCCGCCCGCGGCCGGGTTCCGCTCCCAAAGACATGTTGGGGAGTGTAGGACGGCGCCGGCCAACCGTCAAACACTCCTTGGGGGGTGGACCCGGAGGTCAGCGCCAGCGCTCGCCGCGGAGGAGGGCGTCGGCGCCCATCCAGACGGCGTTCATGAGCCGGGTCGCGGTGACATCGGGATCCTCACCCGGGTGGTCGACCACCCACTCGGCCAGCGCCTCGGCGGCGCCGACGAGGGCGTGCGCCATCGTGGACACGTCGTCGTCGCGCACCTGCAGGCCCGCATTGGCGCTCACCCGGGCAAGGGTGCCGGTCACGATCTCCACCATCCGCGCCCGCAGTTGAGCGATCACTTCGGCGAACGGCTCCTGCGCCCGCGCCTGTCGATAGAGGACGGTCCAGCCGTCACGGTGGGTGTCCACAAAGGTGAAGAACGCCCGCAACCCGCGCCAGAACTGCTCATCCGGCGGCAACTGCGCACCAGACGACGCGAGTAGAGCCTCGATCAGCCGTATGCCCTCCCGATGCAGGCAGGCCGTGAAGAGCTCCTCCTTGGTGCCGAGATAGGCGTACACCATTGGCTTGGAGATCCCGGCCGTCTCCGCGATCTCGTCCACGGATGCCGCGTGATAGCCGCGCCGGGAGAAGACCCGCACCGCGGCGTCGAGCATCTGCTGCTCGCGGACCGCGCGCGGTAACCGCCGGAACGCCGGGGAGGACGCCGTGGGGGGTCGCACGCTGGACAGCTTACCTACCCGCACGTAATGTTACGCACGAGTAAGTTGCGTCGACCGCAGGGAGAGTCGTGACGACCATCGACCCGTCGGAGTTCGCCTCCGTCGACCCGGCCCGCTTCGCCGAACTCGTCAAGCGCGCGTCCCGCCGCCCAGCTCGCCGAGCTGATGTCCGGGCCCGACCGTTCGAAGATCCTGGATGAGATCTTCCGTCGGTTCCCGACCCAGTTCCGGGCCGACCGCGCCGGCGACACCCACGCGGTCATCCACTGGCACATCGGCGGCCGCGCCGATGGCGGAGACGACCACTTCGAGGTGGTCGTCGCGGACGGCGCATGCACCATCTCCGACACGCCGTCCGCCGAGCCGAATCTCACCATCACGCTCGGCGGGCGCCGAGTTCCTGCAGCTACTCTCCGGCTCCGGCTAACCCGATGATGCTGTTCATGACCGGCAAGCTGAAGGCCAAGGGAGACCTGGCGCTCGCCGCCAACCTTGGCAACCTGTTCGACCTTCCGAAGGGCTGACCCATGGCAGAGTTCTCGCTCAGCCTCAGCGAGGAGCAACGGGAGCTGCGCGACTGGGTGCACGGCTTCGCCCGCGACTTCGTCCGGCCCGCCGCGGCCGAGTGGGACGAGCGGGAGGAGACGCCCTGGCCGCTGATCCAGGAGGCGGCCAAGGTCGGCCTGTACAGCTTCGACTTCCTGGCGAACTCGTACAACGACACCGACCGGCCTGTCCGGCTGCATCATGAGCGAGGAGCTGTTCTGGGGCGACGCCGGCATCGCCATGAGCATCATGGGCACCGGCCTCGCGGTCGCCGCCATCTTCGGCTCGGGCACCCCGGAGCAGCTGTTCGAGTGGGCGCCGCAGTGCTTCGGCGACGCCACCGATCCGAAGGTGGCCGCGTTCTGCTCGACCGAGCCCGAGGCCGGCTCCGATGTCGGCGCGATGCGCACCCGCGCCCGCTACGACGAGGCCACTGACACGTGGGTCCTCAATGGACAGAAGGCGTACGCGACCAACGGTGGCATCGCCAATGTGCACGTGGTGATCGCATCGGTCGACCCGGAGCTCGGCACGCGCGGCCAGGCCGCGTTCGTCGTGCCGCCGGGCACGCCCGGCCTGGTCGGCACGAAGAAGCTGCGCAAGCTCGGGCTGCGCGCCTCGCACACCGCCGACGTGTTCCTCGACGACGTCCGGCTGCCTGGCTCCTGCCTGCTCGGCGGCCGTGAGGCGCTGCTGGCCCGGCTGGACAAGGCCCGGTCGGGCCAGCGCACTGCCGGCCAGGCTTCGATGCGTACGTTCGAGCTGTCCCGCCCCACCGTCGGCGCCCAGGCGCTGGGCATCGCCCGGGCGGCGTATGAGTACGCGCTCGACTACGCCAAGGACCGGGTGCAGTTCGGCCGGGCGATCATCGAGAACCAGGCCATCGCGTTCGCGCTCGCGGACATGCGGATGGAGATCGACGCGGCCCGCCTGCTGGTGTGGCGGGCCGCCTGGATGGGCCGCAACAACGAGCCGTTCACCGCCGGCGAGGGCTCGATGTCCAAGCTCAAGGCCGGCGAGGTCGCGGTCGCGGTGACCGAGAAGGCGGTCCAGATCCTCGGCGGCGCCGGCTACCTGCGTGAGCACCCGGTCGAGCGCTGGTACCGGGACGCGAAGATCTACACCATCTTCGAGGGAACCAGCGAGATCCAGCGGCTGGTCATCGCCCGCGCCATCTCCGGCGTCCAGATCCGCTAGCACCCGATAGTCTGCGTCGCGTGAAGGTCATTACGCGCGCAGCAGTACGGATCGTCTGCCTCGATGCCGCCGACCGGGTGCTGCTGCTGCAGTGGCGGGATCCGTTCGACGGCGCCGTGATCTGGTCCCTGCCCGGCGGCGGTATTGAGCCGGGCGAGTCGACGCTCGCGGCCGCGCGGCGGGAGCTGGTCGAGGAGACCGGCCTAGACCCGTCAGACCATTGTGGATGGATCGGTGATGGTGCCACGGGACTCCACATGGGATGGTCGACGAATCGTCGGACCAGAGGACTACTTCGTGGCCCGCTACGCGCAGGAGCGTCCGGAGCTTTCCCGCAGCGGTCTGCTCGAAGACGAGCAGCAGAACCTGACCGGGTACGACTGGCTCGGCCCGGACGAGTTGGCCACCTCAACGGACGACTCGAACCGCCTGCGCTCGCTGCGGCCATCGCCCGACTGTCACCGGACGGATCCTGGGATCCGCACCCCTAGCCCTGCGGTTCGCCTGCGCAACCACTCCGGCGAGCGAAGCGAGCCGCTCGGCGGTCGAGTGAGCTTGCGAACTCGACCGCCGAGGCGAGAGCGGCGTTGCGGTCGGCGAAGGCGCGCCATTCGTCGGGTGTGCTGTCGACGAGTGGGCGCGCCTGCGCCTCACCGCACGGTCGCAGCTTCCAGGACCGAACCCGGCCCGCGTTATCTGGAAGGTGACCAGCATTCCGTCCGACCAGCCGTGCACGTCCAGGTCGATTGCGTGGTCGGGCCGGGTCACCTTCTGCTCTCCGAGAATCCACGTCAGGGCCTCCCGTTCCGCGTGAATCCGGGCCGCCAGCTCGAACGCGAGCGCTGTCGACGCCGCGTCCCGACGCGCCTCCAGCTCTGCCCGCATCCGTGCCCCGGCGCCCGCATCGCGCCGCAACACCGCGGTGGCCAGATCGACCAGGTCCGTCCGGGAGCCGGGTGCGACGCCCCGGACCCGCGCCATGTCCCGGTCGCTGCCGCTCAGGCGCTCTCCCGCGTACGCCAGCGGAATGACCCGGTGAAGTCCGGACGATGCAAGCCGCACCTTCTCCCCACCCAGGTATGGCCCGAAAAGGATCCCGGGCCCGACCGGCTCGTGGCGCAGCTCGAATCGCCGATCTGAGTCCAATGTAGACCTCTACCTCGAGGCCACCGATCGGCTCGGTTCCACCGGGGCTTCGCCTGCTCGAGCAGGTTGCGCTCCAGCCAGGCCGCCTCGTGCTCGCTGTCGCACGCAACGGCCTCCACGCGGTCGATCCGAGCCACCATCCGGCGCAACCTCGGGCGGTCTCGCAAACCACCCCAGTACGAGGCAACCCGCCGGCGCAGGTCGGCCGCGCGTCCAATGTAGAGCGGCCGCCCGTTCTCGTCCCGGAACCGGTACACCCCAGGGCCGGACGGGAGTACCCGGGCCTGTCGAAGGCCAGTACTCAACCCGCTTCTTCCAGCAACGACTTCGCGATCGGCGTCGACGGCCGCTCCCGCAGGACACCGTCCACCGTGACGTCGACCAGGTCGTCGAAGAACGCGACCATACCCGTGATCTGCACCGCGTCGGGCAGCGGGTTGCGGTACGTCCAGGCCAGATTCGGCAGCTCTTCGTGCGACCAGTAGCTCGCCTCACCCTTGTACGCGCAGTACGTCAGCTTGTCGCTGGGCTGCAGGTTGCCAACGATGTCCTCGAGCGGCAGGTAGAACCGGGTCGGCAGATTGGTCTCAAAGAGCAGACTGGCGCGCCGGCTCTCCGCGAGCAGCTCCCCGTTCAGCTCGACCCGGACATGCCGCGAACTCGGCCGTACGTCGACGCGGTGGTACGGGTCGCGCGGGTGCGATACGACCGGGTCGTCCTCCTCGAGCCACCGGTCGAAGGCCTTGAAGTCGAGCACCACATACTCCGCGAGATCCGGGTCGTCCGGCCGGAAGGCGGCCGCCGTTCGGTCGACGCCGCCCATCCGGACGGTGGACGAGTCGCCCGGAGTCGAATGCACCGAGAACGGGATTCCTGGATGCAGCAGCCGGTCCGTGTCCATGGTCGTCTCGGCGTCTGCACTCAGCTCGCCGCGCAGCTCGGCCACCGGAACCGCGTACGACGGCACAATCCGGCGCGGCTCCCACACGAGTACGGCCCGGGTCGTGTCGACCAGTACCTCGTCCCCGAGCAGCACCCTGATTCGCTTCTCCGTCGGCTCGTACCGAAGCTCTCCGAGCCGACCCATCATCGCGTCACGCATCCTGGTTCCCACGCCTACCAACGTACGCGTGTCCTCACTACGATCATGAAATGACGCGTCCCGACCCGCTGATGCGGGCTCAGGTCAACTGGGCCCAGTACGACCCGTCCCAACCAGGTGGCCATTACGAGAGCTACTACCTGCGCGGGAACCATCCCGACAGACCGCTGGCGTTCTGGATCCGGTACACGATCTTCAGTCCGGCCGGACGACCGAGCGACGCACTCGGCGAGTTGTGGGCGATCGTCTTCGACGGCGAAACCGGTACGCACACGACGGCCAAGCTCGAGCTGCCGTTTGCGGCGTGTGAGTACCCGGCCGACCGGTTCGAGGTTCGGGTCGGCCCGTCGACTCTCACCTCGGAGGCGCTGCACGGGGCGGCTGGAGAGATCACGTGGGATCTCCGGTACGAGGGCGAAGAGCCGCCGCTGTACCTGCTGCCGGGGCGGCTCTACCGCGGTGGCTTCCCGAAGGCGAAGAGCCTCGTGTCGCGGCCACTCGTCCGTTTCACCGGCACCGTGTCAGTCGGTGAGCGCACGATCGACGTCGACGGCTGGCTCGGCAGCCAGAACCACAACTGGGGCAGTCGCCATACGGACCGCTACGCGTTCGGCCAGGTGGCGGGGTTCGACAATGCGCCCGACTCGTTCCTGGAGGTCGCCACCGCGCGCAACCGGTTTGGTCCTTTCTGGACACCCGCGCTCACCCCGCTTGTGCTCCGGCACCGCGGGCAGAGCACGCACTGACGTCGATGGGTCAGATGTTCCGCGCCACAGCTGAGATCGCGCCCACCCGGTGGACGTTCGCGACGCAGTCGGCCGTGCTGAGCGTCGCCGGCACCATCGAGGCGCCGGAAGACGCGTTCGTACTGCTCGAGTACGCCAATCCGCCCGGCGGCACCAAGTACTGCCACAACACCAAGCTGGCACGGTGCGAGTTGACCGTGACGGACCGCGTGACCGGCGAGACCGAGAGTCTCCGCAGCGCGCATGGCGCCTTGTTCGAGATCCTCGACGACCACCCATAGCGACCCGCTGCAAGATCACCTGCCGGTCTTAGAAGTCACTTATAGGGCCATTTTTTTCGATTGGCTGCCCCAGAAGTGACTTCTAGGGTTTCAGCGCTGGCACGGTCAGCCTGCGAGGAGGGGGTGGAGGATGACGTTCTCCTCGCGGCCGGGGCCGACGCCGACCACCGACACCCGCGTGCCGGATAGCTCCTCGATCCGCTCGATGTACCGGCGCGCGTTGTCCGGCAGCTCCTCGACGGTGCGGCACTTGGAGATGTCCTCCCACCACCCCGGCAGGTCCTCGTAGACCGGCTTGGCGTGGTGGAACGCGGTCTGCGTCATCGGCATCTCGTCGACCACCTGACCGTCCACTTCGTACCCGACGCAGATCGGGACGCGTTCGAGTCCGGAGAGAACGTCCAGTTTGGTCACCACGAGGTCGGTGATCCCGTTGACCCGTACCGCGTACCGGGCCACCACCGCGTCGAACCAGCCACAGCGCCGGGCCCGCCCCGTGGTGGTGCCGAACTCTGCCCCGACCTTGCTCAGGTGCGCCCCGTTCTCGTCGAAGAGCTCGGTCGGGAATGGGCCGGCGCCGACCCGGGTGGTGTACGCCTTGATGACGCCGATCACCTGCGTGATCCGGGTCGGCGGAACGCCTGAGCCCACGCAGGCGCCGCCGGCGGTCGGGTTCGATGACGTGACGAACGGATACGTACCGTGGTCCACATCGAGCAGCGTCGCTTGAGCGCCCTCTAGCAGTACCGTCGCACCGCGCTCCAGCGCACGGCCGAGTTCCAGCCGGGTGTCGGCGATGTACGGCCGCAGCCGTTCGCCGTACGCCAGGTACTCCTCGACCACCGCATCGACGTCGATTGCCTTACGGTTGTAGACCTTGAACAGGGTCTGGTTCTTCTCCCGCAGCACCAGCTCCAGCTTCTGCCGCAGGATGCCCGGGTCGAGCAGATCCTGCACCCGGATGCCGACGCGGGCCACCTTGTCGCCGTAGGCTGGACCGATCCCACGGCCGGTCGTACCGATCCGGGCCGAGCCGAGGTACCGCTCCACGACCCGGTCCAGCGCGCGGTGGTGCGGCATGATCAGGTGCGCGTCGGCCGAGATGCAGCAGCCGGTCGCAGGAAATCCCCCGCGCCTCGAGTCCGTCGATCTCGCTCAGCAGCACCTTCGGGTCGACCACGACGCCGTTGCCGATGACCGGCACGCAGCCCTGCCGTCAGTACGCCGGAGGGCAGCAGGTGGAGCGCGAACTTGCGGCCATCCGGAAGCACGACCGTGTGCCCCGCGTTGTTGCCGCCCTGGTACCGGACCACGTACTGCACCTGCTCGCCGAGCAGGTCCGTGACCTTTCCCTTACCTTCGTCCCCCCATTGGGCACCGATGAGCACGATCGCTGGCATGCCGCCTCCAAGGACGCTCCGGGAACCGGCCGGCTCCGCCGCCGGTGCGCGCTCCCCGGGATGTCAGGCTAACAAGGAACGCCCCACCCGATCGGCTGAAGGAGCCACGCGTGCCCCAGGTCGTCATCCTGACGCTGCGCGACCCCGCCCAGCACGGCTGTGGCGGCGGAGCTGCCTGTGCGTGCGGCGCGAGCGGGGCCGGTACGGGTGCCGGTGCTCGCCTGCGC
This sequence comes from uncultured Actinomycetota bacterium, assembly GCA_963773935.1. Lineage (GTDB taxonomy): Bacteria > Actinomycetota > Actinomycetes > Mycobacteriales > Micromonosporaceae > DATBGZ01. Next base: position 68,412 of record CAVZCZ010000005.1, on the reverse strand, counting down.
CGACGCGCTGCGGGCCGGCGGCGCGACGGTCGACCTGGTCACGGCCGGTAGCGACGCCGAGATCGACGCGGCGCTGAAGCCGGTCGAGGCCGGGCAGGTACGCCTGGTCGTGGCGGCGGCGAGCGATGCCGAGGTACGGGCGGTGGTACGGCGGATGGTGCGCCATCTCTCTCCGCCGCCGTCGAAGCGCCCGGTCGGACCTGCCGTCGAACCGGACCGTCTTCGACCTGCCACCACTGAGCGTGCTGCCGCTGGCACCGGCCGTACCCGCGCTCGTCTCCGCACTGGACCTGCCGGCGAACCCGGCCGACGTGGCCGCGGCCACACTGGCCGGCCGCGAACGGCGATGGGATCTCCTGCGCAACGACGCCAGTTCGGTGACACTGCACGGCTGCCTGCTCGGAGGTCTCGACCACGGCAAGCCGGCGACGTTCCGGGCGCGGATCGAGGTCGACGACACCGTTCTGTCCGACGGGGACGAGACCGTGCTCGCCTGCTCCGTGCGCAATGCCGGAGCGTCCGATGTGGATGGTCTGCCGCTGGTGCTCGATGCGCCCGCGGACGACGGACTGGTCGAGGTGGCCATCGCGGTGCCGATGTTGCGGCGGCGGCTGATCCGGCAGGCCGCCGTCCAGGTCGAGGTACGGCGGGCGCGCGGGCGGGCAATGAGCATCACTCCCCGTGACGGCGATATCCGATCTGTCGATGACGGTGTGGTCGGGCCGGTCAGCCGGAAGCGGTCATGGTGGACCGAGCCGGGAGCGTGGGCCACCTACGTGATGTGATCGCGCTTATTACCTGTGAGTGCATGGCTGTGCCAGGCTGAGGCCACCAAGGGGCGGAGGTGCATTCATGGATGGGGATGACGAGGGTCACGATGACGAGCGGGCTTCGGTCGAGTTCTCGCCCCGGTCGCCGTGGAGGCAACCGCCGATTCCTCGAACTGCACCGCGACCGGATTCTGAGCATGCCCCACGGTGGACCAGACGAGAGGTCCCTGGGCCGGAGCTCAACCTGGACGCGGATGAACCCACCATCGACGACCCGTACGAAACCGGCGTTCGCCCCCATCACAACAGTCCACATTGGTCATCCCGACTTCGCCATACCCCGAGTACGCCTACGACGAGCCTGACCCGGTCCACCCCTACGCGGAACTCGAGGTGGGGCTGCAGTACCCGGTGCCGACCGCAGACGAGTTCACCGCCCGCCGCACCGTCCGACCGCGGGAATGGGTGGCCACCACCGGCGTCCGCGCGGCCGCCCGCCGGGGCACGTTCGGCCTGGTCCGGCTACGCCCCAACCGTCGCGAGCGGGAGGGCCGGGCGAACCTCGCCGCGGTGCGACGGGCGTTCGGCGGGCCTGCGCCAGATCACGGTCGTGAACCCCAAGGGTGGCGCCGGCAAGACCGTCGCCACCCTCATGCTCGGGCTCGCGTTCGGCCAGACCCGCGGCGGATTCGTGCTGGCCTGGGACAACAACGAGACCCAGGGCACCCTGGGCATGCGGGCACAGCAGGACGTGCATGGCCGTACCGTGCGGGATCTGCTCCGCGACCTCGGTCGGTTCGGCGGGGCCGCGCGGCCGGATCGGTGAGCTCTCCGCGTACGTCCGGGCGCAGGAGGAGGCGGCCTTCCAGGTTCTGGCCTCGGACGAGGCGGCCACCGCCGGCGAGATGCTGACCGCGACCGCGTTCCGGGAGATCCGCGACGTGGTCGGGCGGTTCTACAAGCTGCTGCTTGGTCGACACCGGCAACAACGTGCGCGCCGAGAACTGGCAGGCCGCCGTCGACGCGACCGACCAACTGCTCATCACGATGTCGGCCCGCAACGACTCGGCCGAGACAGCGGCTCGGCTGCTCGACCACTTGGAGCAGACCGGCCGGCGGGAGCTGGTTCGGCGCGCGGTGGCCGTCGTGACCATGCCGCCCCACCGCAAGGACGTGAACCCCCGGGCGATCGAGCGCCACTTCAACCAGCGGTGCCGGGCCGTGCTTCGGGTCCCGTACGACCGGCACCTCGACTCCGGCGCCCCCGTCCAGTACGGCTCCCTGTCACCAGAAAGCCGCCGGGCCTGGCTCCGCGTCGCGGCCGCCCTCGCCGACGGCCTGTGATGGAACACTGAACGGTGAGAATGTACAGTTTCCTTCGCCACTCTCACCGGTGAGCACGGTGCAATGACGTTGCCGGGCCGACTCCGACTTAGCGGTGAAAGTCTCGGACCAGGATGGCCATGGCGTCGACTGCCTCCCGGTCGGTTAGGCCGTGTTCGAGGCACAGGGACCGCCACGTCCAGAACGAGACGGCGTGGGCCACGACCGCGCGAAGCCGCCGCCCAGAAGCGGCGTTCACGTCGAACAGCCTCAACCAGCCGGGCGCAGAACTCGGCGTCACGCTGGTCTATCGCCTGCTGGCGGGTGAATGGTATCGAGGCCTTGTCGCGGTAGATTCGGGTGAGCATCGGCTCGCCCGCCCGGTAGAACCGGTACAGATCAACGAGGCCCACTCGAAGGCGCGACAACGGGTCCGTGGCCGCAAGCCATGTTGCGGGGTTGGGTGGGACCTGTCCAGAAAGCCAGTGCGCTGAGCACGCCGCAAAGATCGCGTCGTCATCGGGGAAGTGGCGGTAGATCGTCAGCCGGGTCAATCCTGCCTCCCGGGCGATGCCGGCGATCGTGGTTTCCGCTGGACCGACCGTCCCGTGCAGGTGCACGGCGGCCTCGATGATGCGTTGCCGTGTCTGGTCGACGTGCTCTGCCCGCTTGCGCATCTGGTACGAGCGGGATTTCGGAGTACGCGACTGTTCACTCAATCGTTGACATCCCGTTCGAGCTCAGTGGGACTATTCGTTGTACAGCAGTGTATCGCGAAAAGTTCCTGAAGGCGAGGTTGGCGTATGAGCGGCATCGGAGTTCCGGCCCTCACGGTGGTGCAGCCGGGCGAAGGGCGGGCAGGCGAACTGGGCTCGATCGGCGTCGTTTTCAAACTCTGGGGGCACGACACCGGAGGCGCGGTGTCCATCGTGGAGCATCCGTTTCCCGTTGGTGCGCTGGTCCCTCCGCATCTGCACACATTGGAGGATGAGTTCTCGATCGTGACCGAAGGGGAGATCGGGTTTCGCTCCGGCGACCGTGAGGTTGTGCTTGGCGCCGGCGGGTACATCATTAAGCCCCGCGGGGAACTGCACACGATGTGGAACGCAGGCAAGACGCCGGCACGCATGATCGAGGTGATCAGTCCGGCCGGGTTCGAGAACTTCTTCCGGGAGATGACCGACCTTACGGCGCTTGGCCCGCCTGCGCCCGACGCGGTCAAGCAGCTTGCCGAGGCGTACGGCTTGCAGTTTGGCCAGGCCGCCTGGTTGCCCGACCTCGTCGCCCGGTTTGACCTGACGCCGCCGCCTGCACACCGGATCCTGAACAACGAACCGCGCCGGACGGTGCCGCGTCTAGCCGGCGAGGGCGTCCGCCGCGGCGGGGTCGCTGTCGCGCAGGAACTGGGCGCAACGGGCGGCCTCGTCCGCCTCGCCGATCGCGTCGGCCGACTTGGCCAGCACGTGCAGGCAGCGCAGGAACCCTCGGTTCGGCTCGTGCGCCCACGGGATCGGGCCATGCCCCTTCCAGCCGCTGCGGCGGAGCTGGTCCAGGCCTCGGTGGTAGCCGGTACGGGCGTACGCGTACGCCGTGACGATCCTCCCGTCGGCGAGCGCCCGTTCTGCGAGCGTTGCCCAGGCGGCGCTCGATGCCGGATAGCGCGCCGCCAGCTCCTCCGGGGGCAGGTCGCCCGCCTTGGCCGCCTCGTCCATCGGGAGCAGGGTCTGCGGCGGTTCCGGCATCAGGTTCTGCATCCGACCATTCAACCCCGTTCGGCCAGGGCTTCGATAGCTGAACGGGTGAGGCGTTTTCCACACAACGGCCGTGTTCAACGGTGCTCGTAGGTCTTGAATGGGAGGTCCGGAGCCTCCCCAGGACCCGGTAGCGGTGGTCCGGTCTAGCCGGGCCACCGTTCCATGTTCCCCGGAAGGGGCGGGGCATGATGGCCGGGTGCCTACACCTCCCCGGCGCCCGTGGACTCACGACGCGAGCCCGTACGAGATCGAATCCCGCGAGGAGCTCGACTTCCACCTCGCCGCCGGATCAGTCCGCGGGCTGACGATTCTCGGCCTTCGCCTGGACCAGGAACCACCCGATCTGACCAACGTGGACGTCGCCGACGCCCTCTTCGTTGGCTGTACCTTCGCCACCACGGCAGCCGCGGCCGACGTGGTGCGAAGGGGCGCGAGCGTGGTGCCGGTCTTCGCCGAGGTGCCGTACCCGACCACGCCGTCCCGCCTCTACACGCCCACCGACCTGGCCACTGGCTTCGCCACCGGGGGATTCGAGGGCAATGTTCGACACGGTGGTGTTCCGGCACTTCACGGCGCACGGCGGCCCGCTGCCCGACGTGCGGGAGGCGCTGGCCCAGCGACTGCACGATGCCGGCATTGATGGCGCTCTCAGCGCCAGTGTGGCGACGCTGGACCGTCGACCGCATCGTCGGGGTGATGGGCGGCCACGCAGTGCCCCGGGGCGCGCAGCCGTACCGGTTGGCCGCGACGGCTCGCGTCACCAGCTGACCAGCGCCGGGCTCGATTGTCGCGACCGGCGGCGGACCCGGCGTCATGGAGGCGGCCAACCTCGGGTCGTACCTCAGCGCGTACGACGAGAGCCGACCTGGACGCGGCGATCGACCGGCTCGCGGCCGCGCCAGACTCCGGCGACCACGAGCCGTACACCGCGGCCGCACTCGCCGAACGCGACCGGCACGCCGAGCGACGAGGGCGGTCTGGCCGTCCCAACCTGGCTCTACGGTCACGAGCCGGCCAACCTGTTCGCCGGCGCGATCGCGAAGTACTTCTCCAACGCGATCCGGGAGGACACGTTGCTGCGGTTGGCCCGTGGCGGGATGGTCTTCGCACCCGGATGGGCGGGCACCGTGCAGGAGGTGTTTCAGGCCGCCACCAAGGCGTTCTACCGCACCGACGGCGACAGCGGGCCGCTGGTGTTCCTGGACCGCGCACTACTGGACCGATACGGTGCCGGTCGCCAGCCTGCTCGCCCCGCTGCTCGCGGCGTCACCCCACGGTGACCTCCGGAGACTGATCCTTATCACGGACGAGGTACCTGAGGTCGTCGCGGTGCTGACTGGCGGATGATCGGAGTGTGGGCGGCGACTGGGCGGGGCGGCGGGGTGAGCGAAGCAACGAGTGGGTGGAGCACCTCGAGGCGTACTGCTTCACCGCGGTCGTCGGCCTCGACGCGGACGAGGCCATCCGGCGCCTCGGCGGCGATCCCACGCGCGGCGTCGGATCGCGGACGTTCGCGGAGTGTTTCTGGCCGGCCGACGGTCCGCAGTGGGCACAGGTCGGGGCCCTGGACGGCGGTCTGCTGGTGGCCGAGCACAACGGATGGCGGGCCGAAGAGGTCGTCGAGCCGCTGTCCCGTGGAGCGCGACTCGCGTGCTTCTTCCGCAACGTGCATGCGGTCATGCACTTCGTGTACGCGGTGGACGGTCGGGTGCTGGCCGAGTTCGACCCGCTGCTGGACCACGCCCCGAAGGCCGGCTACGACCCGCGCTGCCTGGATCGGGCCTTGCAAGGGCTGCCGTTCGGTCTGTTCGCCGCTGAGCCGTCCGCGCTGACCCTGTTGGAGCGGTTGACCGGGGTACGGGTGGCGCGGTCGTGGCTGGACGCACCGCAGCGCGCGGTGGCCCTTCCTCCATTGCCGGCGATCCCGTCCTGACCGCGTTCGGCGAGATCGGGCCACAGGTACGGTTCGGCCATGTGCACGGTGCTGCTCCGCTTCCAGCCGGACCGTCCGTGGCCGCTGCTCGTCGCGGCGGTGCGGGACGAGTTCCTCGAGCGGCCGTGGGATCCACCCGCCGCGCACTGGCCGGATGCGCCCGCCATCGTCGGAGGCCGCGACCGTGCGGCCGGCGGCACCTGGCTCGCCGTGCGCCTCGGCACGGAACCCGCGGTGGCGGCGCTGCTCAATGGAGTACGGCTACCGGAACTCGAGGTCCGGCACCCGCCCCAGTCGCGGCCGGCTTCCGCTGACGGCCCTGACCGACCCCACGATGCCGGACCGGGGCGTGCCGGACAGGACCGACTACGACGGGTTCCATCTGCTGCTGGGCACACCGTCCGCGGTGACCGTGTGGAGCTGGGACGGGAGACTGCGAACCCGGCAGGACCTGCCGCCGGGGGACCACATCGTGGTCAACCTCGGTGTGGACACAATGGACGATCCACTGGTGCCGCACTTCGCGCCACTCGTCGCGGCGCTTGCCGGACCCGCCTTTGGTCGGCGAGACGACCGAGGAGGCGTGGGGTCCGTGGCTCACCTGCTCCGCGGCGACGGCCTGCCGGCGACGATCCCCGGGCGCTGGTCCGCAAGGAGTCGACGGTCCGAGCCGGGCCGAGGTTCGCGGGCAAGGTCTACGGGTCCGGCTCCGCCACCCTGGTGGCGATCGCCCCCGACCGGGTGCGGTACGACTTCACCGCCACGCCCGGCCACTCCACAGTGGACCCGCGTGATGACGTGATCAACGTGATCTAGGGCGCCATCCAGGTAACGCATCTGGTATCAACGAGGGCACCACCGATACGCCCTTAGATCACGCGGACTAGTCAACTTGATGGCGGTGCCGGCGGAGCGGAGGTCCTCGCAGGCCTGGACGACCCGCTTGGCCATGCCCTCCTCGGCGGACTTGCCCCAGGTGCGGGGGTCGTAGGCCTTCTTGCTGCCGACCTCGCCGTCCACCTTGAGCACACCGTCGTAGTTGCGGAACATGTGGTCCGCGGTCGGCCGGGTGAACGCGTACTGGGTGTCGGTGTCGATGTTCATCTTCACCACGCCGTAGTCCAGCGCCGACCGGATCTCCGACAGCAGTGAGCCCGAGCCGCCGTGGAAGACGAGATTGAACGGCTTCTCGGCACCGTACTTCGCCCCGACCGCGTCCTGGATCTCCTTCAGGATCTCGGGGCGGAGCTTCACGTTGCCCGGCTTGTAGACGCCGTGCACGTTGCCGAACGTGAACGCCGCCATGTACACGCCCTTCTCGCCCAGTCCGAGCGCGGCGGCCGTGGCGAGCGCATCCTCCACAGTGGAGTAGAGCTTCTCGTCGATGGCGCCGACGATGCCGTCCTCCTCACCGCCGACCACCCCGACCTCGACCTCGAGCACCACCTTGGCGGCGGCGCAGTCGGCGATCAGCTGCGCGGCAAGCTCCAGGTTCTCGGCCAGGGGTACGGCTGAGCCGTCCCACATGTGGGACTGGAAGAGCGGCTCTCCGCCCTTGGCCACGCGCTCCTTCGACAGCGCGAGCAGCGGCCGTACGAACGCGTCCAGCTTGTCTTTGGGGCAGTGGTCGGTGTGCAGCGCGAGGTTGACCGGGTACTTCTTAGCCACCTCGTTGGCATACGCGGCGAAGGCGATCGAGCCGGTGGCCATGTCCTTGATGGTCGGACCGGACAGGTACTCCGCACCACCCGTGGAGACCTGCACGATGCCGTCGCTGCCGGCGTCCGCGAACCCGCGTAGGGCCGCATTCAGAGTCTGGGACGAGGTGACATTGATCGCCGGGTACGCGAACCCGCCCGCTTTGGCGCGGGAGATCATCTCGGCGTAGACCTCGGCAGTGGCGATGGGCATCGTGGGGGCTCCTTGATCTCGTTGATCTGCTGTCAGGCGAAGACCGCGCTGTCCCTCCGCGGGCAGTATCTCGCAACCACGATCCGTCGTGGCAGGCAGCCCGAATTTTGGCTCGCGCCGACCAGAGCGCGGATACCGCGCGGTGCGGCGCGCCAAGCCACTACCGTGAAGAGACGGACGACGGGAGGGCCACACGATGACCATGCCCGACGAAGACTGGATGCCGGACGAGTATCTCGAGCCGGAGCAGCGCGACCCCGAGGCCTCGCCCGAGGACGTGCTCGAGCAGGCCACACCCGCCGATCCGACCCAAGCTCTGCCGCAGCGCAGCGACGACCTCGAGGTCAACGAATGGGACGCGCTCGAGCAGGCGAAGGTGGTCGAGCTCGATGACGAGTACGACTGACCGACCGCGACTACTGCTCAGTAGCGAAGCTCGACCGCCGCATACCCGACCACCCGCGACGGGGGCCCGCCGGTCGACGCGGATGTGCACCGGCGAAGGACCTGCACGGTGAGCCCCTGGTGCCGGGCCCAGCCGAGCAGCCCGCGCAGGGCATAGGAGCCGCACGCGTCCGTTGGCTCGATCCGCTCCGGCGCGAGGTCTCCGATCGCCCGTACGGTCTGCTCGTCCTGCGCGTTGGCCGAGTCCTCGTCGAGGTAATGCGACAGGTCGGTGCTGCAGATGACCACGGTACGGCTGGCTGTGTCCGGGTCGGCCAAGGCACCCGCCACGCAGGCGGCCACACTGTCCACAGAGGAGACGCCGACCGCGACCGGCAGCAGGCGGAAGTCGCCCAGCGTCCGCTGCAGGAACGGCAACTGGACCTCCAGCGAATGCTCCGGGCCGTGCGGCTGGTCGTCCATGGTGGCGTGCCCGGCCTCGACGAGTGCCTTGATGCCGGCGACGTCCAGCGCCACCTCGCCGAGCGGGGTGAGCCAGGTATCGACGGTGGGCACCGCAGCAGCCGTGCAGGGGGACGAAGTGTGCCGGCCCGAGCAGCACCACCCGGTCCACATCGGTCCGTCCCCGCATCCGGGCGTACGCGTGCGCGGCGGTCGGGCCGGAGTACCGGTAGCCCGCGTGCGGAACGACATAGGCCGCGGCCGCCGCACTGCCGTCTGCGCGCGACGGATGCCAGCATCGAGTCCACGGCCGCGCTCAACGTGCCCGGGTCGGCCGGATAGAACTGCCCGGCGACCGCAGGCCGCCGGACCAGTTCCGCAGACCCCGCCGCCCCGCCCATCAGCCACCCACGATCACGGGCAGGCGCCGTGGCACCCCAGGTGCCGACCGGCCCGTCATAGCGTCCGGGCAGCTGATATCCACAGTGCACGCATGCCCCGGTGTCGTCGAGCTGGTACGAGCGCATCGCGTACCAGTCCCGCACCACGACGGCCCTGCCACAGTTCGGGCAGGTCGTGGTCTGACCCTCGGGATCGTGCACGTTGCCGGTGTAGACGTGGCGCAGCCCGTGGTCGAGGGCGATCCGCCGGGCTCGGCTGAGGGTGGCCGGCGGCGTCGGCGGCACGTCGAGCATCTTGTAGTCCGGGTGGAACGCGCTGAAGTGCAGCGGCACGTCCAGTCCCAGGTGCTCCACCAACCAGGAACACTCCTCGGCGATCTCGGCGTCGGAGTCGTTGTGGCCGGGGATCAGCAAGGTGGTGATCTCGAACCAGACGTCGGTGTCGTGGTGCAGGTACTCCAGCGTCTCGAGCACGGCGCCGAGCTTGCCGAAGGTCACCTTTTCGTAGAAGTCGTCGGTGAACCCCTTGAGGTCGATGTTCGCGGCGTCCATGTGGCCGTAGAACTCCGCCCGCGGTTCGGCGTTGATGAACCCGGCGCTGACCGCGATCGCCTTGATCCCCTGTTCCCGACACGCGTCGGCCACGTCCATGGCGTACTCGATGAAGATGGTCGGGTCGTTGTAGGTGAACGCGATCGAGCGGCAGCCGAGCTCACCCGCGGACTTCGCCAACGCTTCTGGAGACGCTGCTGCGGCGAGCGTGTCAATCTCCCGCGACTTGGAGATGTCCCAGTTCTGGCAGAACCGGCAGGCAAGGTTGCAGCCGGCAGTGCCGAAGGAGAGCACCGCGGAACCGGGCAGGAAGTGATTGAGGGGCTTCTTCTCCACCGGGTCGATGCAGAAGCCGGAGGAGCGGCCGTACGTGGCCAACACGATCTGGTCGTCGATCCGGCCCCGGACGAAGCACAGCCCACGCTGGCCCTCACGCAGCTTGCATGCGCGTGGGCAGACGTCGCACTGGATCCGCCCGTCGGGGAGCGGGTGCCAGTACCGGGTAGCGACCGTATGCGGGTCGGCGAGGCTGAGCGCGTCGTTCATCTCCGCTCCCTGGAGATTGCGGCGACCCTGGAGACCGTTGTGCTGGGCCCCCGTCACACCACGCTACGCCCGATCCCGACCAGAAACACGGGTGAGGTGAGGTGTCCTCGACTGGCACCATGTGACCGTGCTGCTCACCCTCACCACGACCCGGGAACCCGCGACCGACCTCGGCTACCTGCTCGTCAAGCACCCCGACCGGGTACACGAGTTCGACGTGCCCACCGGGACCGCGTACGTCTGCTTCCCCGAGGCGACGAACAGCGCTGCACAGCGGCCCTCATTGTCGAGATCGACCCGGGCCGGCTGGGCGGCACCCGCCGCGGCGGCACCACGGTGCCGGACGAGGTTCACCTTGGGCCGTTACGTGAACGACCGGCCGTACGCCGCCTCGAGCCTGCTCGCCGGCAGCGCTCAACCGCGCGTTCAAGTCCGCGATGCGGGGCGATTCGCGGGATCGGCCGGAGCTGGCCGCGACTGCGATCCCGTTGGAGATCCGGATCCCGACGCTGCGCTGCCGCGGCGGCGCCGACCTGGTGGCGCGGCTCTTCGGCCCGCTTGGATGGACCGTTGCGGCGGTGGCCGTCCCGCTCGACCCCGAGCTGGATTGGGGTCCCAGCCGCTACGTCGACCTGACGCTGGTAGGGGAGCAGCGTCTCGCCGACGCGCTGAACCAGCTGTACGTGCTCCTGCCCGTCTGCGACGACGCGAAGCACTACTGGGTCGCGCCGGACGAGGTGGACAAGCTGCTCCGCGCCGGCGAGGGATGGCTGGTCGACCACCCCGAGCGCGAGCTCATCAGCCGGCGTTACCTGGCCCACCGGCGTGGTCTGGCCACCGAGGCGAACGTGCGGCTCGAGGCCCTCCGGGTCGCCGACGACCTGGCCGCGCCGGACGCGGTGGAACCGGACGGTGCGCCGGACTCGGTGGTGGAGGAGGACGCTGAGCTGCCGCCGGCGGTCACGGTCGTGCCGCTCGCCGAGCAGCGCCGCCACGCGGTCCTGACCGAGCTGGAGCGCAGCGGCGCGACCCGCGTGCTCGACCTCGGCTGCGGATCAGGTGCGCTGCTCGCCGATCTGATCCGGGACAAGCGCTACACCGAACTGGTCGGGGTCGACGCGGCGACCGGTGTGCTCCGGCTCGCCGAGCGACGGCTGCGCCTGGACCGGCCGGATCGGATCCCGGAGCGCCAGCGCGGACGGGTGCGGCTGTTGCACTCGGCGCTCACCTACTCCGACGACCGCCTGGTCGGCTTCGACGCGGCGGTACTGATGGAGGTCATCGAGCACCTCGACCCGCCCCGCCTGCCGGCGCTCGCGGCGGCTGTGTTCGGCCACGCTCGACCGTCCACTGTGGTCGTGACCACGCCCAATGTGGAGTACAACGTCCGGTACCAGGGGATGGCAGAGGGAGCCATGCGTCACCACGACCACCGGTTCGAGTGGACCCGGGCCGAGTTCGCGGCGTGGGGGACGGACGTCGCGGTCCGGTACGGCTACCAGGTCCGCATCGACGGCGTCGGCGACCAGGATCCCGAGGTGGGCGCGCCGACCCAGCTCGCAGTATTCACGCGGGTGTCCGCGAAGCGCGAGGAGCGAGCAAAAAAAGCCAGCGAGCCCCGCAGTCGCGAAGCTCGCGCTCATCGGGGTCTGCATGACCGTGCTATCCATCCCGGACCTCTGTCTTGGTCGTGCTCGTCGGCGTGACCGGATCGGGCAAGTCCACCTTCGCCCGCAAGCACTTCGCGCCGACGCAGGTGCTCTCGTCGGACGCGTTCCGCGGCATGGTCGCCGATGACGAGAACGACCAGTCGGCGTCGGCGGCCGCGTTCGACGCCCTGCACCACGTGGCCGGGCTGCGGCTGGCCGCCGGCCGGCTGACCGTGGTCGACGCGACCAACGTGCAGCAGCACGCCCGCGCGGCCTGGTTCGGGTCGCCCGCGCGCACGACGTGCTCCCGGTCGCCATCGTGCTCGACGTCTCCGAGGAGCTGTGCTGGCAGCGCACCCAGACCCGGCCGGACCGAGACTTCGGTCGGCCGGTGGTCAGCCGCCAGCACCGGGATCTGCGCAGGAGTCTGGGTGGCCTGGCCAAGGAGGGCTTCCGCGGCGATCCATGTGCTGCGTGGGCCGGCCGAGATCGACGCCGCCGAGATCACGTACGAGCGGCTGTTCAACGACCGCAAGGACCTGACCGGACCGTTCGACATCATCGGCGACGTGCACGGCTGCCGGGCCGAGCTCGAGGTGCTTCTCGACCGGCTCGGCTACGCCATCGACCGCGACGACCTCGGGCGGCCCGTCAGCGGCCGCCCACCCCGAGGGCCGGATGGCGTTCTTCGTGGGCGACCTGGTCGACCGCGGTCCGGACACCCCGGGCGTGCTGCGCCTGGTGATGGGCATGGTCGCCGCCGGCACCGCGATGTGTGTCGCCGGCAACCACGAGGACAAGCTGCTGCGCGCGCTGAACGGCCGCCGGGTCCAGGTCAAGCACGGCCTGGGCGAGTCGCTGGCACAACTGGGCGAGTGCCCGGACGAGTTCCGGGCCGAGGTGGTCCGTTTCCTCGACGGACTCATCTCGCACTACGTGCTCGACGGTGGCCGGCTCGTTGTCGCCCACGCCGGGCTCAAGGAGGCGTACCAGGGCCGCGCGTCCGGACGCGTGCGCTCGTTCTGCCTGTACGGCGAGACGACGGGCGAGACCGACGAGTACGGCCTGCCGGTGCGCTATCCGTGGGCGAACGAGTACCGGGGCACCGCCACCGTCGTGTATGGACACACGCCGACACTGGTCCCGGAGTGGGTCAACAACACCATCTGCGTCGACACCGGTGCGGTCTTCGGCGGGTCGCTCACCGCACTGCGCTACCCGTCCCGGGAGCTGGTCTCCGTGCCGGCCGCCCGGGTCTACTACGAGCCGGCCAGGCCGCTTGACCCGGAGCCGGCTCGGGTCACCGAAACGTTACTGTCGATGTCGGACGTCACTGGTCGCCGGTTCATCGAGACCGGGTACGGCCGGGTGACGGTGCCGGCGGAGAACGCCGCCGCGGCGCTGGAGGTCATGAGTCGGTTCGCGATCGATCCCGCCGACCTCCTGTGGCTGCCGCCGACCATGGCTCCGTGCTCGACCTCTACTGTGGACGGATATCTGGAGTACCCGACGAGCGCGTTTGAGGACTACCGCCGCGCCGGCGTGACGCGAGTCGTGTGCGAGGAGAAGCACATGGGCTCGCGGGCGGTGGCCCTGGTGCGGCAGGACGGCACCGGCGCGCTCTACACCCGTACCGGTCGGGCGTTCTTCCCGGCCGAGGAACTGAACCAGGCCGCGCTGAAGCGGCTCGCCCTCGCGGTCACGACCGCCGGCCTGTTCGAGGAGCTGGCCTCGGACTGGGTGCTGCTCGACGCCGAACTGCTGCCCTGGTCGGCCAAGGCGATGGGCCTCATCGTGGACCAGTACGCCAGCGTCGGCGCCGCTGCGCGAGCGGCACTTCCCGCCGTACTCGAGGTTCTCGACGCAGCCGCGCGCCGTGGCTTGGACGTCGCCGCGCTGCGGGAACGGACGGCCGGTCGCCACGAACGGGCCGAGGCCTTCACCGCTGCGTTTCGGCGCTACTGCTGGCCGACCGACGGCCTGGACGGAGTGCGGATGGCCCCGTTCGCGGTTCTCGCCTCGGCCGGGCGACACCACGCGGAACGCGACCACGGCTGGCACCTGAGTCTCGCCGACCGGCTGGTCGAGGCCGACCCTGGCTTCGTCGCCCGTACCGACCGTCGGGTCGTCGACCTGACCGACCCGGATCAGCAGGACGAGGCGACGCGCTGGTGGCTCGGGCTGACCGAGGCGGGCGGCGAGGGCATGGTCGTCAAGCCGTACGGCGGCCTGCTCCATACCGAGAACGGCACCCTGACCCAGCCGGGGCTGAAGTGCCGCGGTCGGGAGTACCTGCGGATCATCTACGGGCCGGACTACACGGCACCGGATCAGCTGGCCCGGCTGCGCGAACGCCGGCTCGGCCGCAAACGGGCGCTGGCACTGCGGGAGCACGCACTGGGACTGGCTGCGCTGGATCGAGTGGCCGCCGGCGCCCCGCTGTGGCGGGTGCACGAGGCTGTCTTCGCCGTCCTGGCCTGTGAGTCGGAGCCGGTCGACCCGCGGCTGTAGAAGATCTACGCCGGGTTTGTGACCGTACCCACGGCAGTACCGGCGGTGTTCAGACGCGCCCGGTACGCTGGCTCGCCGTGGAGACCCTTGCCCGCGGTGAGCAGCTCGCCGTCAACGTGCTCAACGCCGCCGACCTGATCGCGGCGTTCGGACTGATCGGCGTGCTGGCGATCATCTTTGCGGAGACGGGCCTGCTGGTGGGCTTCTTCTTTCCCGGTGACTCACTGCTGTTCCTGGCGGGCATCGCCGCGTCACCGTTCGCGAACGAGATCTTGCCAGGCGTCCAGCTCAACATCTGGTGTGCTACTGATCGGGGCGCCGATCTGCGCCATCGCTGGTGCCCAGCTCGGTCACCTCTTGGGCGCCAAGTACGGCCGGAAGCTGTTCGACAAGCCGAACTCGAAGATCTTCAAGCCGCAGTACGTGGACAAGGCCGAGTACTACTTCAACAAGTTCGGCCCGGCGAAGGCGGTGATCCTGGCTCGGTTCATCCCGATCGTGCGGACGTTCCTGAACCCGGTCGCCGGCGTGCTCGAGATGCCGGCCCGGAAGTTCTTCGTCTACAACGTGATCGGCGCCGTGCTGTGGACTGACGGCATCCTGCTTGTCGGCTACTTCCTGGCCCGCAAGATCACCGAGTGGATTCCGGCCGAGAAGCTCGACAGCTACATCCTGCCGGTGGTCGCGCTGATCGTGCTGATCTCGGCGATGCCGATCTTCATCGAGATCTTCCGCGGCTGGCGGGCCCGCCGTAACGGTGTCGCGCTCGAGTCAACCGACACAGGCGAGATCGGGCGCCACCGCGCCTGAGCACCCCACCTTGATCACCCCAATTGGTCACCAGTCGGGCCCACTTGCGCAACTGACACCCCAAGTGGTGACCAATTGAGATGACCATCGGGGCCGGTACTAGATCGGCCCGGTGTCCGGGAGCTCCCAGGGGCAGTCCGGGATCGGGCGACCGGGTAGGCCGCCGGTCAGCAGCAGCGCGCGGTAGGTGAGGCGGGCCGCTTCCTCGAGGTTGCTGGCCCGCCGGTGCGCCATCGCGATGTCCGATCCGAGCACCGAACAGCCGTGGTGGGCGAGGATCACGCAGTTGGTCCCATCGGCGACGGCGGCCGCCGCGGCGTCGGCAAGCGCGACCGTACCCGGCGGATGGAACGGCACCCGCGCCACGCGACGCAGATAGAACCCGTGGTCGGTGGTTATCAGCCGGATCGGTTCGCCGAGCGCGTCGAGCAGCACCGCGAGTTGCGGGTGAAGGTGCACCACGGCGTTGACGTCCGGCCGCACGCGGTAGCTGGCCAGATGCAGCGCTACTTCGGTGCTGGGCGCGATCTGACCAGCGATGGACTCGTCGCCGTCAAGGCTTACCTCGACGAAGTCCTTCGGCTCCAACCGGTCCAGCCACGTCCCGGCGCCGGTGACCCAGCACGTCTGGCCGCCGGCGATCCGAGCGGAGAGGTTGCCGCCACTACCCACAACGAGACCGGCCGCGACCACCGCATGACCCAGGGCGCACAGGTCAGCGATGAGCGCAGCCGATTCACCGTCCACAAAGACAGCCGCCTCCCGTACGCCGGCCCATCAGGACCGGCGTACGAGCGGTTGCCTCAGCGAGCCCTCTTGGTGGCGCGCTTACGGGGCGGCGTGAGCAGGTCCGCGATCGCCTGGATCGCGGATGGGACGAGCCGGTAGTAGGCCCACACACCGCGCTTCTCCCGCTCCAGCAAGCCGGACTCGGTGAGGATACGCAGATGGTGGCTCACAGTCGGCTGCGAGAGACCGATTGGAGCGGTCAGGTCGCAGACGCACGCCTCGCCATCTGGCGAGGCCTGGATGAGGCTGAGCAGGCGCAGACGCGCCGGGTCGGCCAGTGCCTTCAAGACACCAGCCAGACGCTCAGCATCGATCCGGTCATAGACCTCGCCGTTGAGCGGCGAAGCCTGGGGCAATATCAGTTCGGCCAGCGCAGTACGCACGTGATACATCCTTCCACCACGGACCATCGATTCGGCCACATATCCGTGACTATCGAACCGACATTTCTTGTTGACTGAAGAGTCAGGCAGGCAGGTCCAGATCGGTGAGGCTGAACGCCATCCGGTACTCCAGTCCAGCCGCTCGAATCGCCGCGCCCGCGCCTCGATCGACCAGGACCGCTGTCCCGACAACGTCCGCTCCCGCTTCCCGTAACGCGCCAACGGCGGTCAGCAAGCTACTGCCCGTCGTGTTCACGTCCTCGACGGCGAGTACTCGACGTCCTGCGACGTCTGGTCCCTCGATCCGCCGTTGCAGACCATGTGCCTTTCCCTCCTTGCGGACCACGAAGGCATCCAGCGCCCTGCCTCGCTGGTGCGCCTCGTGCAGCATCGCCGCGGCCACTGGATCAGCACCCAGCGTGAGCCCGCCCACCGCGTCGAACTCCCACTCGTCAACAAGATCAAGCATTACCCTGCCTACGAGCGGAGCTCCAGCGTGGTGCAGCGAGAGCCGACGCATGTCGACGTAGTAGTCCGCATCCGCACCCGACGACAGCGTCACTCGGCCCCAGACCACAGCGAGGTCATGGATGAGTTTACGCAGGTCGTCGCGCTCCGACATGTTGATTAGCCTATCTCCCCACGTCGGGGTTTAGATCACGCCCCGCGGTGAGTTTCGCTCAGTCGTGCTCCCGACCGATCCGACCCCGGGTGTCCCGCGCGACCCGCTGCAGCAACGCGCGCGGAAAGTGACGCAGAGCGAACACGGCGACCTTGTACTTCCACGTCGGCACGCTCACGACCTTGCCCCGACGAAGGTCCCGCAGTGCGTCCTGCACCAACTCGTCTGCGTCGAGCCAGAGGAGCTTCGGGGTCTTGGACATGTTGATGCCAGCCGTCTGATGGAACTCGGTTCGCACATACCCCGGGCACAGCGCCATGACCCGGACGCCGAACCTGGCCACGGAAAGCGCCACCGACTCACTGAAGTTGGTCACCCACGCCTTCGAGGCGGGATACGTCGATCCGGGCATCGCAGCGCCGAAACCGGAAACAGAGGACACATTGATGACTGAACCCTGGCCGCGGTCCACCATCCCCGGCAGTGCCGCAAGCGTCAGTCGCATCACAGCGTGCACGTTCAGACTCAGTAGACGCGTCTCGGCCTCGGCGGTGGAGCGCAGGAATGGCGTGTTCAGGCTCAGCCCAGCATTGTTCACCAACAGGTCAATCGGGCGGTCGGGGTCCTGGAGCCGAGCCGCGACCAGTTCCCGACCCGCATCCGTGCCGAGATCGGCGGGAATCACCTCGACCGGAACCCCGTACTTCTCGCCCAACGACGCAGCGGTGGAGGTCAACCGATCGATGCCACGCGCGACCACCACGAGTCCGTACTTCTCGGCAGCAAGCCGCCGCGCGAAGGCGGCGCCGATGCCTGACGACGCGCCGGTGACAAGAGCGGTACGGGTGGTCACGGCAACCTCACACGGGTGGGTCGAACGGGGGTGGCGCGATCCTGGTCCGGAAGTACTGCACCGACGCGGGCATCAGCAACAGGACGGCGACAGCAATGTAGCCCAGCGCCAGCAGATCGGTAAGACCTCCACCAATGCCTACCAGCCATCCCGGCATCGCCTCGTCGAAGGCCTGGGCGACCTGTGGCCCGAGGGCGGGCGTCGCCTGCGTCGCCGCCACGGTCCAGTCCACGTTCGCTCCGAAGGCGGTCACCGACGTCCGTACCAGAGCGCAACCGAGAGCCCCCGCTGTGACGACGAGAGCGCCGATCCGCGCCGCCTCGTTGCGACCCAGCACACCGCGACCGAGAACGGCCGAGAGCGCAGCGAGCGCCAAGGCACCGAGGCCGCTGCTCAGCAACACGGTCCGCAGCGCGTTGGCGACGTCGGAGGCATCGGCCGCGGCGGCGCCCAACCGAAGCGCCTCGCCGCGGAAGCCGTCGACCACGCTCTCCGCCGCGACCAGCATCGCCATGGCGGAGAGCAGACCAAGTGCACCGCTGCCGTAGAGCAGAACCCCGGCTAGCGTGACCGACTGCGGCCGCCGCCGTGGGATCACCAGCTCATCGCGGGGCGAAATCGGATCCGGCGGCAGCCAGGACGCCATGGCGAAATCCCTTCGAACAACCTGCCCTGGCGAAAACTACCTGATCTATCCAGTTATGGGGGAAAAGCCGGCAATTTCGCTGCCGCGACTACACCGGAGGAGCCGGGGGTGCGGGCGGTGACGGCGGTGCAGGCGGGGCCGGCGGTACGGCGGGCGGCGGCACCTGCGGGTAACCGCCGGCGCTCCAGTCCGTCGGCGGAACCCAGACCTCCTGCTCCTTGCGGAAGTAATCATTGGACGCGGGTAGCGCGAGCAGCACGATCACTGTGATCAGGATCAACAGCGTCGCGATCCCGGACACGGTGCTCGCCACTCGCTGCCAGGCCGGAGTGGCGTCGTTGATGGCGGTGGTCAGGTCGGCCAGGTCCTGGTTGCCGCTCATCATCGATGGCAGCGCAGCGGCGAAGAGCGTTCCGCAACCGACACAGAGCACGCCCAGCCCGGAGAGCACCCAGGTCACGATCCGGGCCGGCTGCTTTCCCTTGCCGACGAGGGCCCCCAGCGTGATGAAGCCAGCTGCGAGGAGTACCTGAACGACGGTTCCGATGATTGTCCCGACCTGGTTGCCCGCGCCCTGCAGGTCGGGGTGGGTGGCCTCGAAGTCGGCGACAGCCTGGTTGACGTCGGGCAAGGACAGGAAGCTGAGCAGGACTTGGGCTAGGAGTAGCGCTGCCGTGACGTACAGCAGGATCGAGGCGACTCTGACCACGCCAGGGCGTGGCTTGGCCGGCGGCGGCTGGGAAACGGCGAACGACATCGGAAGGCCTCCCGTTACTAGTGGGACGCGAACACGCTACCGGGGCGAGCCGCGGTTGCGGGGGACGGCCCGCCTGGTGTATCGCCGTCACGCCCCGGGCCCGCAGAGCAACCAGGCAGCGCGGCCCAGCCGCTACCGGCGCGCCGTGACCGTGAGCGACTCGGCGCCGGCAGGCCGGTCCACCACGACCGTGTCGCCGTCGCGGATCTCGCCTCCCAGCAAAGCCTTAGCGAGCCTGTCGCCGATCGCCGTCTGGACCAGCCGGCGTAGCGGCCGGGCGCCGTAGATCGGGTCGTAACCGTGGCTCGCCAGCCACGCCCGGGCCGCGTCGCTGACTTCCAGCTGCAGCCGTCGCTCCGCCAGCCGGCGTCGAAGCGCCGCCAGTTGAATGTCCACAATGGATGTCAGGTCGTTGGGCGAGAGCGAGTGGAACACCACGATGTCATCGAGCCGGTTGAGGAACTCCGGCTTGAAGTGGGTCCGGACCACGACCATCACGGCATCCCTGCGTTCCTGGTCGGTGAGCGTCGGGTCGGCGATCGCGTGCGAGCCGATGTTCGACGTGAGAACCAGGATGGCGTTACGAAAGTCGACCGTGCGCCCCTGTCCGTCGGTGAGCCGGCCGTCGTCGAGCACCTGCAGCAGGATGTCGAAGACCTCCGGATGCGCCTTCTCCACCTCATCGAGCAGGATCACTGAGTACGGACGACGGCGGACCGCTTCGGTGAGCTGCCCGCCCTCCTCGTAGCCGACGTACCCGGGCGGTGCCCCGACCAGTCGAGCGACGGAGTGCTTTTCACTGTACTCACTCATGTCGATGCGTACCATCGCACGCTCGTCGTCGAAGAGGAACTCGGCGAGCGCCTTGGCCAACTCTGTCTTTCCCACACCGGTCGGACCGAGGAACAGGAAGCTGCCGGTCGGGCGGTTCGGGTCGGCGATCCCAGCCCGTGCCCTGCGCACCGCGTCGGAGACTGCCGCCACCGCCTCCGGCTGGCCGACCACCCGCTCGCGAAGCGACTCCTCCATCCGCAGCAACTTGACGGTCTCGCCCTCCATCAGCCGTCCGGCGGGGATACCGGTCCAGGCCGAAACCACCTCGGCGATGTCGTCCTCGCCGACCTCTTCCTTGAGCATCGCTCCGTCGTGCTGAACCGCGGTCAACTCCGCCTCGGCCGCGGCCAACTTCCGCTCCAGCTCGGGGATTCGGCCGTACCTCAGTTCCGAGGCACGCTCCAGGTCCAGGTCCCGCTCGGCCCGCTCCGCCTCCCGGCGCAACGTCTCCAGCTGCTCCTTGACCGCGGAGATCTTCGAGATGTGCTCCTTCTCGTTGCGCCATCGGCCACCGAGTGCGGCCTGCTGTTCGCGCTTGTCGGCCAGCTCCCTGCGCAACACGGCGAGCCGCTCAGCGCTGGCCGGGTCGGGTTCCTTCGCCAGTGCCATCTCCTCGATTTCCATCCGGCGCACGGCACGCTCGATCTCGTCCACTTCGACCGGACGGGAGTCAATTTCCATACGCAGCCGGGACGCGGCTTCGTCGACGAGGTCGATCGCCTTGTCGGGAAGGAACCGGTCGGAGATGTACCGATCGGAGAAGGTGGCCGCGGCAACCAGGGCGGAGTCGGTGATCCGGACCCCGTGGTGCACCTCGTAGCGCTCCTTGAGCCCACGCAGAATGCCGATGGTGTCGGGCACGCTCGGCTCACCTACGAGCACCGGCTGGAATCGCCGCTCGAGCGCCGGGTCCTTCTCGATGTGCTCGCGGTATTCGTCCAATGTGGTCGCACCGACCATGCGCAACTCGCCGCGGGCGAGCATCGGCTTGAGCATGTTGCCAGCGTCCATCGAGCCCTCGCCCTTACCGGCGCCGACGACGGTGTGCAACTCGTCGAGGAAGGTGATCACCTGGCCGTTGCTGGCCTGAATCTCCTCCAGCACGCTCTTGAGCCGCTCCTCGAACTGGCCGCGGTACTGCGCACCGGCGACCATCGCGCCAAGGTCGAGACTCACCAGTTTCTTGCCGCGCAGACTCTCGGGCACGTCGCCGGCGACGATGCGCTGGGCCAGGCCCTCGACGATCGCGGTCTTTCCCACGCCAGGCTCGCCGATCAGGACCGGATTGTTCTTGGTACGGCGGGACAGGACCTGCACCACCCGCCGGATCTCGGAGTCGCGCCCGATGACCGGATCGGTCTTGCCCTCGCGAGCCCGAGCGGTGAGGTCCACGCCGTAGCGCTCCAGCGCCTGGAACGTCTGCTCCGGGTCGGCCGTGGTGACCCGACGATCGCCGCCCCGCACCGTCGGAAACGCGGCCACCAGACTCTCTTCGGTCGCGCCCGCCTGCTTGAGGTGGCGTGCGACGTCACCTCCGACGCGGGCGAGCCCGGCCAGGATGTGTTCGGTCGACACGTACTCGTCGCCTAATGGACGGGCGATCTGCTCAGCCGCGCCCAGGGTGTTGACGAACTCCCGGGACAACGTCGGCTCAGCCACGCTCGGGCCGGCCGCGGTCGGGAGGCTCTCCACCGCGCGGGCCGCCGCACGGCGCACGTCGGCGGGGTTGGCTCCGACCGCACGAAGCAGCGCGGAGGTGGTGGAGCCGCCCGTATCGAGCAGGGCGAGCAGGAGGTGCCACGGCTCGACCGTGGCATGGCCGCCCTTGGCGGCGATGGCAACCGCGGAGGTGATGACCTCACGGCTTTTGGTGGTCAGACGCTCGGCGTTCATGTCTCCCTGTACCTACCTGGGCACCGTATCTACCTGGGCACCGTGGCGAGACTTGAGTCTATCTCACTCAACTCCGCTGTGCTCTCCGCCTCCCGCGCGAGCTGGATACCGGATGCATCGGCAACAATTGGCCAACATTTGACCGAATCTCCCTTCCGCTACGCTGCGCTGAGCGGCTACGTTGTCGCCAGTTCCGCCTTAAGGATCTCGGGAGTGGGTACGGCGGTGAGCGTGCAGCAGATTGCCTTCCGCGGCTTTGCGAACCCGGTCGACCCGACCTCCTCGGAGCTGCGTGCCTGGGCATACAACCCCGATTCCGTCACGGCCCACAACATGCCACCAGAGTGGGACCTCCTGGTCGCGGGCGATCCGCTCATCGGCACTCTGCTTGATCTCGCACTCGACCCGGACTGCCCGGCTCGACGGTTCGCCCTGCACTGCCTGTACATCTATGCGGCGGACGCCATCCGGACCAAGTTCCGCGCCCATCCGAAGCGGCGGCTGCGCCGGCTGGTCGAGAAGGCCGAGGACGAAGGCGACGAGCTGATGGTGCTGTGGGCGCACAACACCAGAATGCTGCTCGCAGTACCAGACCTGTTCGACTACCGCGAATGGTGTGAAGGCGGTTTGGTCCGCCATCCGCGGCGACTGCGGGCGCCGGCCGCGATCGGCGGACCGGCCATGTCGGGTAACGCCTTGGCCGTACCCGGGCCACGCTCACCCCGCGACTGAACTACTGGCGCTCGCGCCGCTCGCGCAGGCCCAGGGCCAACTCAGGGCGCCGCCTTCCCTCCTCGCTCCGCTCCTTCGGTCGCTGCGCTCGTCAGTCCAGACGACGCCGGCCCTGGGCCGACCTGGGTTGTTGTAGCCGTGGTGATCACTGTGCACCGACAACGCCGCGGCGTGCCGCATGGACGGTTCACAGTGATCATCACCGATGATCACTGGGTACGGCTGCAGGCGCCGTAGACGCGGCGGACTGCCGGCAGCTGTGCACGGTGATCGAGCCGGCCGAGAACCAACTCCACTCGAGGACCGGCCGAGAACCAACTCCACTCGAGGAACAGCAGTCGCTGGCAGGCTTTCCGAGCCGCAGCCGACGCATGAAGGCCGGGCTCGGCCACGTGAGCGGCGAACCCGGCCTGGGCGGATCGGCGGCTACTCGTTGCGCTGCTTCTCGATCTGGTCCTTCGCCATGTCCTGGCCCTTGTCGATCTTGTCCCCGTGCTTGCCGCCAGTCTTCTCGTCGGCCACGTCGGCTGCCTTGTCGACGGCCTCATCGGCCTTGTCGGACTTCATGGCCTTGTCCGCCATCTCCTTGGCCTTGTCCACCATTCCCATGCCGGTCTCCCCCCGATACGGACATGTTTCCAACCGACGATAGTCGCGGAGCGCCGACGATCTAGGGGTTATCGACCCGGAGCGGCACGAAGCAGATCTTGGTACCAGCGGGCCGCGATAGCAGCCGCCCAGTACCAAGGTCCACAACAACAGCCGGGGCACGGCGCACTACTTCGCCAAGGTCGCGGTAGCTAGCGGGCTGAGCTGGGCTTCCAGATGACGAGTGCGGTGGTCTGGCTGGGCCGGGTCGGCACCAGGTCCCGCCGCGGGTAGGCTGAGCGCTTCAAGCTGGGCCAACCGGGCCTCGGCCTCGGCCGCCCGCGCCTGCGCCTGCGCGAGTCGCTGCTGCAGCTCGTAGGTGGCCTGCTCGAGCTCGATGATCCGCTTGATGCCGGCGAGGTTGACTCCGTCGTCCTGGCTGAGCCGCTGCACCTCACGCAGCAGCGCCACGTCCCGGACGCTGTATCGGCGCCCACCGCCGGTGGCCCGGCCGGGCTGCACCAGGCCGAGCCGGTCGTACTGGCGCAGCGTCTGCGGGTGCATCCCAGCCTCCCTGGCCGCGGCCGAAATGATCAGCACCTTGGCGTCGTCGGAGGTGATCTCCGCAAAGAAGAAGTCCGCACTCATCACTTACCTCCGCTCGCGCCCGCGCCGGCGTCCGCTCGCGGCCGGCTTCGCTCCGCCCGCTCGCACATTAATGAGCACCGCCGTACTCCGGCCGTGCGTGGCTGCCTCGGAACTCATGCCGGCGCACGGTCTCGTCGATCACGCCCCGGCTTGGCGCGGGAGCGTGCAGTGCGTACTCCTCCAGCGCCTTACGCGCCTCCGGGGTCAACGCCGTTGGCACGTCGACCTCAAGCGTCACCAGGAGGTCGCCCGCACCGCCGTCGCGCCGAGGCACGCCCCGGCTGCGCACCCGCAGGGTTCGCCCGCTCGGAGTCCCCGCGGCCACCCGTACCGTGACCGAACCGTCCATTGTGGGCACTCGGAGGTCGGTGCCGAAGACAGCCTCCGCATAGCTGATCGGAACCGTCAGAGTGAGGTCGTCACCCTCCCGGCCGAAGATCTCGTCCGAGCGCACTTTCACCAACAGGTGCAGGTCGCCCGCGGGACCGCCGCGCTCACCGGGCTCGCCCCGTCCAGCGAGGCGGATCCGCTGACCGTCGGAGACGCCGGCCGGGATGCGAACGTTGAGGGTCCGAGTCTTGGTGACGCCGCCGGTGCCACGACACTCAGGGCATTTCTCGTCCACGACGGTCCCCACGCCCTGGCACTCGCGGCATGGCTCGGTGAATGAAAATGCGCCCTGGTTCGAGGTGACCAGACCGGAGCCGTGACAGATCGGGCACGGTCGCGGCTGCGTGCCGGGCTTGGCCCCATTGCCGTGGCAGGTGTCGCAGACGCCCGGTGCGCGCAACGTAATCGGCAGCGTCGCACCGTGCACCGCGTCGCCGAAATCGAGCGTGACCTCGGCCTCGACGTCCCGGCCACGTTGTGGCCCGCGCCGTCCACCAGCACGGGCACCGCCCCCGAAGATGGTGCCGAACAGGTCGGTGAAGCCGGCCCCACCGAACCGCTGGTCGCCGGTAGGTGGCACGCCACCCTGACCGCCCATGAAGTCGTTGAGGTCGAACGGGCTGGTCTGCTCCCGGGCGTTGCGGCGGAATGCACCCGCGCCGAACAGCGACCGCATCTCGTCGTACTCACGCCGTTTGCGCTCATCGGAGAGCACGTCGTACGCCTCAGAGACGGACTTGAACCGTTCCTCGGCATCACGGTTGCCGGGATTGTGGTCGGGATGCAGTTCGCGGGCGAGGCGGCGGTACTCCTTCTTGATCTCGTCCTGGGAGGCGGCCTTCTTGACGCCGAGGACCGCGTAGAAGTCCTTCTCCAGCCAGTCCTTGGAACTCAAGCGCCCACCTCCCTTCGAGACGCGAACGCCACCCCGGGGGCCGGTCGCTGGGACCGGTCCCCGGGCGCGCCCAGTGTCGACATTGTCATTCGGGGTCAGCCACGGCGACCAGCGCCGCACGCAGGAGGCGATCGCCGAGCAGGTAACCCCGGCGCATCACCGCGATGCAGGTCGGTTCCGTGACCTCGGCCGAGGTCTGGTGTGCCACTGCCTCGTGCCGGGTGGGGTCGAACGCGTCGCCCACGTCGCCGAATCCGGTCAGGCCGAATTTGGCCATGGCCGCGTTGAGCTGCTCGCCCATGACCGCGAACGGGCCGACCAGATCACCATGCTCCCGAGCCCGGTCGAGATCGTCGAGGATCGGCAACATTGCGCTGATGACGAGAGCCGTCGCCTGCTCGACCACCGCACCCCGGTCACGCTCGACCCGCTTGCGGTAGTTGGCGTACTCGGCGCTGACCCGCTGCAGATCCCGCGTGCGTTCGTCCAATTCGGACCGCAGGGCCTCAAGTTCGGCACCGAGCGGCTTGGACTCGGCCGCCGCGGCGGTTGGTGCTGCCGCTGCCGCGCGGTCGGTCTCTTCCGGCACTACCTCGCCGACGATCACCTCCAGGTCCGGCTCGGCCGCAGCGGGCTCGGCCCCGGGCGCGTCGTCGGCTGCCGGAGTCGCCGGCTCTTCCATCGTCGCCTCCGACTTGTCCGCGGTCTTTTTCGCGCCTTTGTCCTTGCTCACGATCTGCTCCCCAGCCGGTCCGGCGGAATCCCCCGGACCGGCTGTCTGTTGTGGATCCATCACTTCTTGTCGTCCTCGTCGACCACTTCTGCGTCGACGACATCCTCACCGCCTGCCGCCGACCCGGCAGCACCCGGCGCGTCGCCCGCGCCGGTGCCACCGGTCGGAGGCGTCGTGGAGTTGTACAGCATCGTGCCGGCCTTCTGGGCCGCGGCGGCGAGCTTCTCGTGCGCGGACTTGATCCGTTCGATGTCAGAGCCGCCGAGCGCCCCACGAACGTCGGACAGACCCTCGTTGACCTCGTCCTTCGCGTCCTGCGGCAGCTTGTCACCGCTCTCGGCGAGGAACTTCTCGGTCTGCCACTGCAGCGCCTCGGCCAGGTTGCGAACCTCGGCGTCCTCGCGCCGCTGACGGTCCTCGTCGGCGTGCTCCTGGGCGTCGCGCATCATCCGGTCGATGTCGTCCTTGGGCAGCGCTGAGCCGCCGGTGATGGTCATCGACTGCTCCTTGCCGGTGCCGAGGTCCTTTGCCGAGACGTGCACGATGCCGTTGGCGTCGATGTCGAAGGTGACCTCGACCTGCGGCACACCGCGTGGCGCCGGCGGGATGCCGGTGAGCTCGAACGTACCGAGCTTCTTGTTGTAGGCCGCGATGTCCCGCTCGCCCTGGAAGACCTGGATCAGCACCGACGGCTGGTTGTCGTCGGCCGTCGTGAAGATCTCCGAGCGCTTGGTCGGGATCGTCGTGTTGCGCTCGATCAGCTTGGTGAAGATGCCGCCCTTGGTCTCGATGCCCAGGCTCAGTGGGGTGACGTCGAGCAGAAGGACGTCCTTGACCTCGCCCTTGAGCACGCCGGCCTGCAGAGCGGCGCCGACGGCGACGACCTCGTCCGGGTTGACCCCCTTGTTGGGGTCGCGGCCGATGAGCTGCTTCACCAGGTCGGTGACGGCGGGCATACGGGTCGAGCCGCCGACGAGAATCACGTGGTCGATATGGTCGACCTTGATCCCGGCGTCGCGGATGGCCGACTCGAACGGGCTCTTGCACCGGTCGAGCAGGTCCTGGGTCATGCGCTGGAACTCGGCCCGGGTCAGGTCTACGTCCAGGTGCAGCGGGCCCGACGGGCCGGCCGTGATGTAGGGCAGGTTGATGCTGCTGGTGGTGGCGGCGGAAAGCTCGATCTTGGCCTTCTCGGCCGCCTCCCTGAGCCGCTGCATGGCCATCTTGTCCTGGCCCAGGTCGATGCCGTACTGGCCGCGGAACGTCTTGACCAGGTGGTCCATGATCCGCTCGTCCCAGTCGTCGCCGCCCAGGTGGTTGTCACCGCTGGTGGCCTTGACCTCGATCACGCCCTCCGCGAGCTCGAGCAGGGACACGTCGAAGGTGCCGCCGCCGAGGTCGAAGACGAGGACGGTCTGCTCCTTGCTGCCCTTGTCCAGGCCGTACGCGAGCGCCGCGGCCGTGGGCTCGTTGATGATCCGCAGGACGTTGAAGCCGGCGATCTCGCCGGCCTCCTTGGTCGCCTGCCGCTGAGCGTCATTGAAGTACGCCGGCACGGTGATCACCGCGTCGGTGATGTTCTCGCCGAGGTAAGCCTCCGCGTCGCGCTTGAGCTTCATCAGCACCCGCGCAGAGATCTCCTGCGGGGTGTACTTCTTGCCCTCGATGTCGACGGTCCAGCTGGTGCCCATCTCCCGCTTCACCGAGCGGATGGTCCGGTCCGGGTTGGTAACCGCCTGCCGCTTGGCCACCTCGCCGACGAGCACCTCGCCGTTCTTGGCGAACGCGACGATCGACGGCGTCGTGCGCGAACCCTCGGCGTTCTCAATGACCCGGGGCTCGCCGCCCTCAAGCACGCTCACTACGGAGTTCGTCGTGCCCAGGTCGATGCCGACCGCACGTGCCATGTTCTGTTCCTCCACGTCTGTGTCTGCGTGTCCGCATAGTTGAGCGGACCGGGCTCAATGTTGCCACGCCCGCGGGCATGTCAACAAGAAGTTGAGTCTGCCACACGCAATTAGCTAGACCACAGACGCGCCCGCCGGTGCGGTTGACGAGGACACCTCGACAACCGCACCGGCGGGTAGAACCAGAAAGCTACTTCTTGATCGGTACTACGATCAGCCGCGCATTGGTCGCGTCGCCCTCCTTGGACCCGGCAACACCGACCTCGGCGCCGACACTGACGGCGCTGATCTCGGACTTGACTCGATTCACGATCACCGTGGTGGCATCGACGACGGTCCAGGTGACGGTGTACCCGTCACTCGACTTGACGGTGATCGAGGTCGCACTGGCCGCGGTGACCGTGCCGCGCTGCACGACAACAGTCTTGAGCCCCTCATCGGTCTGCACGACGCCCTCCGCGTGCAGGGTGTGCCGGAACGCGAAGTGCAGCCGCTTGTGCCGCAGCTCGCGCCGGTCGGCGGCGCGGGTCCGGTCCTTGTTCTCGTCGTCGGCGACAGTCACGTCTTCGGTCGCGAAGCCGATCGCCTGCAGCGCCTGGCCGTCCCAGGTGACGTCGGTGAGTTCCGCGTCGACGGACTCGTCGGTGGATCCGAGCCGGCCGCAGCCGGACAGGCCCAGCAGGGCGATGGCCCCGGTCAGCAGGATCGCGACCAGGACTCGGGTGCGGGCGGAACGTGTCATGGAAATTCCTCCTCGTACGGTGACGGCCCTACCCTGCCCGAGCCGCACCAGGACGCGGTCAACGACAGGTACGGATCTCGTAAGACGGGTTCAGCGCGGGAGTCGGACCGTCATCCGGGCCCCACCTTCGGGCGCGTGACCGGCTTCGATGTGGCCGCCGAGCCGGGCCACCAGTCGGCTCGCCAGGGCCAGCCCGAGCCCGCTGCCGACCTTGCGCACCCCCTTGTATCGCTCGTACAGCGCCCCCCGCTCGAACGCCACGGCGAGGTCGGCGTCGGTAAAGCCGGGCCCGCCGTCCCGCACCTCGACCACGCCATGGGTGCCCGCGTCCGAGACCGCGATCACCACCGGCGCGCCCTGCGGCGCCACCCGCAGTGCGTTCTCCAGCAGGCCGTCGAGCACCTGGCGAACGCGGCCAGGATCGGTGCGTGCTCGCACGGGTCCCTCGCCCGCCTCCAACCGCAGCTGCACGCCGACGGCAGCGCAGCGCGGACCCCACGACGCGGCCGCTGCCTCGGCGAGCCCGACCAGGTCCACCGCCAGGAACTCCAACGGGAAGTCATCCGCCTCAAGCCGGGCGAGCACCAGCAGGTCCTCCACCAGCCGGTCAAGGTGCTCCGACTCGGCGAGCATGGTCTGGCCAGCCCGCTGCGCCCCGTCGGGTCCGATCACGCCGTCGGCGAGCGCCTCGGCATACCCCTTCATGGTCGTCAGTGGCGTTCGCAACTCGTGCGAGATCGACATGAGGAAGTGTCCGCTGGCGGTTCTCACTCGTGGCCAGGGCGGCAGCGAGGTCATTGAGCGCCGCCGATACCGCGGCCACCTCGGTCGGTGCGTCGGTCGGCGCCCGCACCGACCGGTCGCCGGCGGAGAGTCTTCGAGCCGCGTCCGCGACCTGGCGCAGCGGCCGACCCAGCCGCCCGGCGAGCAGGAAGCCGGCGAGCACCCCGGCGAGCAGGCCGGCGCCGAGCGCGAGCCAGAGCCGGTTGAACACGGTCCGGGTGGTCGCTGTAATCACCGGCTGCAGCAGCACGATGCCGTCACCGGCGCCGGCCGGCCGGCCCTCCGCGAGCATCAGCCGACCCTCGTAGAGCAAGCGCTGGCTGACCGGAGATCCGGCCGCCACCTCGGCCACGACCCGCGGCGGGCAGGCCGGCCTGGTCGGGTCGACCGTTGCTGATGAGGACTGTCTCGATGCCCTCGCCGCGCAGGGTCTGCGCCACCTTGCGGGCCCGGGCGTCCTCCCGCGCCGCGGCCCCGACCGTGTCCCGTCCTTCGATCGCGTTCGCCGCGATGTTGGCCTTGCCGGCCAGACCCGCCCGCGCGTCGTCGTTCGCGGACCGGACGGTGACCGGCAGGGCCACGGCCGCCGTGATCACCACCGAGATCACCGCGACCAGCCCGGTGACCAGCACGGCCCGCGCGGTCAGCGTGGATAGAACGGACCGTGGCTTCACGGGCCGTCCGCATCGGCGGTGTAGCCGACCCCACGCACGGTACGGATCAGGTCCCGGGCCAGGGTGCTGGCCTCGTCGAGCTTCGCCCGTACCTGGGCGACATGGACGTCCACGGTCCGGGTGCCGCCGTGGGCGGCGTAACCCCACACCGATGCGAGCAGCTCCTCCCGGGTGAACACCCGTCCCGGCCGCGACATCAGGTGCGCCAGCAGATCGAACTCGGTCGACGTCAGCTGCACCTCGACCCCGTCGGCATGCACCCGCCGACGCGCCGGATCGAGCGTGAGCACTCCGATCTGGCGCGGAGCCTCACCCGCGGCGGCGACCCCGGTGGTGCGGCGCAGCACCGCCTTCACCCGCGCCACCAGCTCCCGCGGACTGAACGGCTTGGTCACGTAGTCATCGGCACCGAGCTCCAACCCGACGACGCGGTCGACCTCGTCGTCGCGGGCGGTAAGGAAGATGACCGGCGTCCAGTCGCCGCGCTCACGCAGCCGGCGGCACATCTCGGTACCGTCCATTCCGGGCAGTCCAATGTCGAGCAGCACCGCGACCGGCCGCAGTCGGCGCGCGGCGGCAAGCCCGGCCTCACCATCGGTCTCGACGTGGACGCCGTAGCCGTCCCGGGTGAGGTAGAGCCGGACCAGGTCGGCGATCGGCCGCTCGTCCTCCACGACGAGCACCAGCCCACGGGAGGTCGGTTCGGTCACGCGCCCAGCGTGCCATGCCGCGGGTTCGCGAGACGTAAAGCTTCTGTACGGACGAGGTCAGCCGAGCAGTTCGACGATCGTGGCGTTGGCCATGCCGCCGCCTTGAGTCGGGCCGGTACGGGCACCAGCGCCGCACCGGGAGCGTGCCATTCTGGTGATCGTGCACGTGCGAAACCCCGGCGTTCCGGATGAGCCATCCGATGACCGCTCCGAACCGCCGGTCGGACCGCCCACACTGCCGCTGAGCTATCGGGTGCCGAGGTGGGTGGTGGTCGCGAAGTTCGCCCTCGCGGGCGTGTTCGTCCTGACCGCCCTGCTCGCGAACGGTCGTACCGCCATGGTCGTTGCCTGGTTGGCGGCGGCCGGGATGGCGATCTACGGCCTGCGGGATGTGCTGACCCGGGAACGGCTGCGGGTCGAGACGGATGGTCTCACCGTGGTGCATGGTTTCGCGGGACGCGGCCGGCTCGGCTGGGATCAGATCGAACGAATTCAGGTGGACGAACGGCTCGCGACTCGGCGTTCGTTCCCAGTTGCTTGAGGTGGATGCCGGCGATTGGATCGGCCTGTACGGCCGCTACGAACTCGACGCCGAACCGAGGGCCGTGGTCGCCGCCATCGACGCCGTCCGCCGCGGCTTGCCTCCCGGCAATTCGGGCTAGAACCCTGGCGGAACCGGCAGGGCGTTGATAGCCGCCGTCTGCGCGATCACCACCGCAGTGAAGAACAGGAGCAGGGCTGCGACCGTGCCGACCAGCACCCGGTTTCGGATCGCCTTGGGTGCGTAGGCCAACGCCACGCCCAGTACCGCGCCGGTGACCAGTCCGCCGAGGTGCGCCTCGATGGAGATGCCGGGAACCGAGAAGGACAGCACCAAGTTGATGACCAGGACCGTGATGATCGCCGACGTGTCCCGATTCAGCCGCCGGAACACAATGAACAGTGCGGCGAACAGACCGTAGATCGCACCGGACGCGCCGGCGGCCTGGGAGGCGGGGGCGAACACGTAGCAGGCCACACTGCCGCCGAGCCCGGACACCAGGTAGAGCACCGAGAACCGCAGCGGACCCAGCCGCGCCTCCAGCTCCCGCCCCAGCACCCACAGCGCCCACATGTTCAACGCCAGGTGAAGCAGTCCATAGTGGAGGAACATGCTGGTCAGCAGGCGGTAGTACTCGCCATCGGCGATGCCGGCCGGCACGGAGAACTGAGCTCCGGTGACGTTGTTCCGGTAGACGTCGACACCTTGGACCGCACCGGCCTGGGTGATCTCGGTGGCGCCGCCGATGAGACCGCCCAGTCCGCCGCCGAACAGGCCCTGGCCGCCGGCCACCGCCGTGGCGAGGACCAGCACCGCCACGTTGATCGCGACGAGCGCCTTCGTGACGTACCCGCGCTCGCCGATCGTGGTGCCACCGAACACGGTCCGGGTCGGCCGCACGGAGCGCCGGCCGGATGAGACGCACTCCGGGCACTGGTATCCGACCGGTGCCTCGTTCATGCACTGGGGGCAGATCGGTCGGTCGCAGCGAGCGCAGCGGACGTACGTCTCGGTCTTGGGGTGTCGGTAGCAGACCGGTATCACTGGCGTCGGACTCGACTCGGGCGTGGCGGGCGGCACCTGGGTCATGGAGTCAACCCTAACCGGCCCGCGCCGACCGCCGCGATCTTGTGCCAAGGCTAGAGCCGCTCGATCTCCACCCGCTCGATGACGATGTCCTGCAGCGGCCGGTCCTGTGCCGTCCGGGTGGTGGCGATCGAGTCGACCACCTGCCGCGACGCCTCGTCCGCCACCTCGCCGAAGATGGTGTGCTTCCGGTTCAGGTGGGTGGTGGCGCTGACGGTAATGAAGAACTGAGAGCCGTTGGTGCCACTGCCGTCCGGGCGCTTGCCCGCGTTGGCCATTGCCAGCAGGTACGGCCGGTTGAACACCAGCTCCGGGTGGATCTCGTCGTTGAAGTTGTAGCCAGGGCCGCCCCGCCCGGTGCCGGTCGGGTCGCCGCCCTGGATCATGAAGTTGGGAATGACCCGGTGGAAGATCACGCCGTTGTAGTACGGCCCCGATCCCGGGGCTCCGGTGCGCGGGTCCGTGTATGGCTGGGTCCCCTCCGCCAGCCCGACGAAGTTGGCCACCGTCTTGGGCGCGTGGTGGGGAAAGAGCTCCACCCGGATCGGACCGGCGCTGGTGTGCAGGGTCGCAAAGATCGACTCACCCACGATGACTCCTCATGTCTCGGCAACAGGTAGATCCTGCCATTCGTCCATTCCGGTGGTGCAGGGAAGCTGATAGGTCCAGGATTGGGTGGATACGTGAGGCCGGTCAACGGAGGTGAACTGGTGTTTGGTCGCAAAGAGCCGCCGCCCACCCAGACGCAGCAGTTGATGAACGAGCTTGCCCAGAGCTACGAGCACTTCCGGCAGGCTGCGGGGCACGCGGCCGGCGGCGCGGCCGAGAAGTTCACCCCGCGCTACGACCAGGCCCGCGCAGCAGCCAGCCGCCGCTGGAGTTCGACCAGGGATACCTTCTGCTCCGCTGCGCGAGCAGATGCAGTCAGGGCGCTGCTAACGCGCGCATGGAGCAACAGGTATCCAAGCCGAACCGGTGGCCGGCCCTGGTCGGGCTGCTCGCCGCTGGCGCGGCGGTCGGCGCCGCGGGAGCGATGGTCGCCCGTCGCCGGAAAGCCGCGGCCGAGTGGGACGACTACGACCCGATGACCGCCATTGATGAGGCGCAGTACGGCGAGCAAGCCGTCCCCGACCAAGAAAGTGACCGCGGGCGCCGCGTCGGTGGCCGACTCCGTGTCGAGCCAGGCCGGCAAGCTCGCCGACACGTTGCATGAGAAGTCCGGGACGGCGCACCCAGGTGCCACGTCGACCATGAAAGACTCGGCAGAGACCACAATGGACAGAACCGAGTCCATGACCGAGAGCGCCAAGAAGAAGAGCAGCTCGATGACCGATCAGGCCGCGAGCAAGGCAGGCGACATCGTCGACCGTCCATGACTTGCCTGGGCGGGCGAGTTCGCACGCTCACTGCGAGTCCAAGCCACCGACGCAGCGCTCGCTGCGCTCGCCGGAGTGGTTGCGCAGCAGAGCCAGCTTGGCTAGAGCCAGCCCGACCGGCGGAACAGCCGGTATAGCCCGAGGGCGGCGCCGAACATGACGAGCATGATCAGCGGGTAGCCGTACCGCCACCCGAGTTCGGGCATGTTCTGGAAGTTCATCCCGTACACGCCAGCGATCGCAGTCTGCACGGCGGCGATGGCGGCCCATGATGCGATCTTGCGCATGTCGTTGTTCTGATCGACGGTCACTTGCGCCAGCCGCGCCTGCAGGATCGAATTCAGCAGGTCGTCGTACGAGACGACTTGCTCGACCGTACGGGTGAGGTGGTCGTTGACGTCCCGGAAGTAGCGGGTGATCTTCTTCGGCATCGCGCACCAGACGGCCCTCGGCCATCGCCGTGAGCGGGCGCTGCAACGGCACCACGGCCCGCTTGAACTCCACGAGCTCCCGCTTGAGCTGGTAGATCCGCGCGATCCGGCCGTGCACATGCTTGGCGAAGACCTGCGATTCGACTGCGTCGATGTCTTCCTGTACCCGATCCGCGACGACGAGATAGGCGTCCACGACGCGGTCGAGGATTGAGTACACCACCGACCACGGTCCAAACTGGAGCAGCTCCGGCTTGCGCTCCAGTTCGGTGCGGATCGGCGTCAGCGGTCCGACTTCGCCGTGCCGGACCGTGATCACGTAATGGGATCCGATGAACATCATCAGGTCGCCGGTCTCGACGATCTCGCTGGTCTCGGTGAGCTCGCCGTGCTCGATGTAGCGTGCGGTCCGCACCACCAGGAAGGTCATCCCGCCGTACTGCTCGATCTTTGCCCGCTGGCCGCCCTTCGCCGCGTCCTCGACCGCGAACTCGTCCAGTTCGAATACCGCGGCGATGTCAGTCAGGTCGCTCGAGCGAGGGCTCGTGCAGACCGAGCCAGACGAAGGCGTCTTCCCGGTCCCGGGCGGCCTGAAGTGCTTGCGGCATAGTCGAAGTCGCCCGGTTGGCGCACGCCGGCGACGTAGTAGCCGCAGTCGACGATCGCCCGTCCGTCGCGCGCCGGCTTGGCCGCCGCGGTGCTGATCGATGGAGAGAACATCCGGGTCACGGCGCGCACCGGTGCCGAGATCGCCCGGCCGATCCCGGTCGGGGTGGTGTGCTCGTCCTCCGCCATCGGGCACGCCCCCTCCCAGCGATCGGCGTTCTGTCCCGCAGCGTAGCCCGACATAAACAGGGCACCGGGTGAGCCGGCCGCAGCGGGGGGTGGGGTGGAGCGGCCGGCTCACCCGGTGCCCAGGGGGCGGGGTGAAGTCTTGGCCGCTATGTGATCAGACAAAGGTCCTGCCACGGAAGACGTTACGACTGCTGTGTCGTACTTACGACACACGTGACCATGAGACATGCAACTTGCACGTTTGTCAGGCTTTGGCACGCCAGGTTGGGCGCGGCCGTCCTACTGGCGCGATGCTCGGCCGCGGACGTCGGCGATGGCGGCCGCGAGGCGCCGAACGCCTTCGTCAACCTGATCGCTCGTGACCGCCGAGAAGGCCAGGCGCAACGAGTGATGACCGCCCTCGAGCAGGAAGTCCGTGCCCTTGACCACGGCGACGCCGCGCTCGGCCGCGGCCGGCGCGAGCTTGGCCACGTCGATGTCGTCCGGCAGATCGACCCAGAGGAAGTAGCCGCCGTCCGGCTCGTTGAAGGTTGCTCCGGGAATCTCGCGCCGAAGGGCTTGGGCAAGCAGCGCGGCACGTTCGGCCAGTGCCCTCCGTACGGTCGCGATCGACCGGTCGATGTCACCTGAGGTGCAGAACTGGTGCACCGTCACCTCGGAGAGCATGTTGGGCGAGATATAGGTGTTCACCGCGACCTTGGCGATCTCCGCGACGGTCGAGGTCGGCCCCACCAGGTAGCCGACCCGGACGCCGGGGCACACCGTCTTGGTGAAGGAACCCGCGGCAACCACCGTCGGGGCGTCGGGGTCGTCGAGACTGAGCATCGCCGGAAGCGACTCGCCGCGGAAGCGGATGTCGACGTACGGGTCATCCTCGAAGATCGTGAAGCCGTACTCCCGCGCCAGCGCGATCAACGCAAGCCGGCGGTCGAGCAGAGAGCGTCACGCCAGCCGGGTTCTGGAAGTTCGGGATCACATGCGCGAGCTTCGGCCGTACTCCGGACTCGAGCAGTTGGCGCAGTTCGTCGACGACGAGGCCGTCCGTGTCGAGTGAGACCTGGTGAATCTTCGCGCCGAGGTTGCGGAGATTCAGCAAGGTACGGTCGTACGTCGGCTTCTCCACGATGACGTCATCGCCCGGGCTCACCACATGGCTGAAGATGAACGCGTCGGCCTGCAACGATCCGTTGGTGATGAGGACCTGCTCGACGTCGACCTCGTGCCGGGCTGCGATCCACTCGCGCAGGGGTGCGTAGCCCGTGGCAGGTCCGTATCCGGTGGCCGCGGCGGGGTCGAGGTCAAGGGCGCGGTTGGCGGCGGCCTTGAGGCCGGCAACGTCCACGATGTCCAGTGACGGGGCACCTCGGGCAAACGAGATCAGCTGTGCGGCGGTCATGCGGGTCAGCGTACGTTCTGGGCCCGCCACGTCACCCTGATATCCACGCCGTGGTCCAGATGGTGAGCGCGCCGCATCAAGGACTTCCGATCTCGTACACATGTTCTCTATCGTTGTGGACATGAGTACGAATCCCGCCCGTACGGCATTGACGTGGGCGCAGTTCGCGATGGCGTCGCCGACCCTCGCCGCCGAGGTCAGATCCCTCTTCGAGCAGTACGGGCAGGCGTTTGGCTACCTCGCGACGGTACGACTGGATGGTGGGCCGCGGGTGCACCCGGTGTCACCCGTCATCGCCGACGGCGGGCTGTTCTGCTTCGTGACCGCCTCGCCCAAACGACGCGACCTTGAGCGCGACGGCCGATATGCGTTACACGCATACCCGGCGGAGAGCTCCGACGACGAGGCTTACCTGACCGGACGGGTGCGGCCCGTAACCGATGAGGTCCAGCGGGCCCGGATCGCCACGAGCCACCGGGCGTCGCCGGACGTGAACTGGCGACTCTTCGAGCTGGAGATCGAGGTCGCCATGGTGACCCATCGCGAGCACCCGCAGGTGCCTGCGCAGTACCGCATCTGGCGCGCGACCTGACCACGCGACGGGTTCGAGACGGTTTCGGGTACAGTGAATGCTCGCTCGCGGGTGTAGTTCAATGGCAGAACATCAGCTTCCCAAGCTGACAGTGAGGGTTCGATTCCCTTCACCCGCTCCACATCAAAAGGGGCCCATCTGGTCGAGGACCTTCGCGACCGCGCTGACGATCTCCTCGACC
Organism: uncultured Actinomycetota bacterium; assembly: GCA_963773935.1. Lineage (GTDB taxonomy): Bacteria > Actinomycetota > Actinomycetes > Mycobacteriales > Micromonosporaceae > DATBGZ01. Next base: position 31,429 of record CAVZCZ010000005.1, on the reverse strand, counting down.
TTGGGCATGTCATTCTCGACGTCGGCCATGCCCAGCGTCGGAGTGTCCGCCGAGGGGTACTCCGCCTCGTTTCGCCGACGGCGAAGGCGGTCAAACGGACGCAAGATCTTGCCCAATGGCGGATCAAGTTGGGCAAGCACCGCCTCGCGAACGGCGATGTGGCCGCCGCTCCTTGTCGCGCGCAGTCCCTGGTTCTCCAACACAGCGTTGAGCGCTTTGCGGGCCGCGTCATAGATCAACTGATACGCGCCGGTCGGATCGATCGACATAATGGTCTGCGCTGCCTGGAGGTGCTGATGAGCCTGGCGCATCAGCAGATCGGCGTGAGTCCGGCTCGGTGGAACTCGCTCGATCTCCCGCCGGGTGATCATGGCATCGACAGCTGCCCGGCCCTGTTCCCACCTCACAACTACTCCCTGTCAAGGTCGATGGATACAAGCGGACGTGACCGCACTGAGGCCAGGAACGGATCGTCACCGCGAGCCCGCCAAGCCCGTGACGAGACCCGCCTCATATTGACCTCGCGCCCCAGCACGCGCTCAGCGGCCCTGGCCGCCTCGAAGACGGCATCCTCGTCCGCATTGCCTACCACCAACACGTCGATGTCGTTTGGCACCGGGCCGGGTTCACCCGAATATCGGGCAGCCCACGAGCCATAGACATAGGCCTTGTCCACACCCAGAACGCCTGCAAGTAGCTCGCCGAGCACCGCCGTCGGCCCATACGTCAAGGCCAGCAGGTCTGTCAGGGGTCGGGCAAGTGGACCTCGGAGGTTGGCCTGCAGCAGTCGCAGGTTCCCCCGACGCTGCTCCGTGATCAGCTCGGCTTCGACAAGACGATCGGCCTCCCGGCTCACCGTGGATTGCGAAACGTCGAAGCGTCGAGCCAACTCCGTGACCGACCAGGCCTCGTCCGGATGGAGATACAGCCAGCCCAGCAACTCGCCGAGCAGCGGCGTGCGTAGCAAGGGAAGCAGCTGAGACCGTACTTGCACACGTTGCATACTACCTTGCGCCATACGCAAGCACGAGTGAGTGCGCGCTCGACTCGCCGCCGTGCCCGTCGCGTGCCCATAGCCACGGTTACTCACGGGGAACAGCAGCAACCACCGGCGAACTCTCGAACGTCGCGGACCAATGCGGCCCTGGTCAGGCTAACAACGGCAATGATCCATAGCGAGTTTCCAAGTTGACAGTGAGGGTTCGATTCCCTTCACCCGCTCCAAGATTAACTTCGCCAGAAGTGCCCTCTGACCTGCGTAAACGCGCACGGCGTTCCGAGTGGGCCAACATGGGCAGATCATCGATTTGGTCCGCGTTGCTCACAGATTGCTCACAGCGGTTTCGGCTTGATACTCCGATCCATCGGCGGCGGCAGGCGCAGAGCGTCGATGCTGGGTGAGTAGCTCCGTAGCGCTCTCAACCTGAGCGGCTGCCTGCTTGCGCATCAGGTGCGCGTAGACCTTCCTCGACACCTCGGGAGAGGAGTGCCCCAGAATCATCTGGACGATCGCGATCGGGCACGCCGCCGGCCAGGAGCATTGAGCACGCACCGTGGCGCGTGTCATCAAGGCGAATGACCGGAAGCCCGCACGCGCGAAGGTGACCCTCGAACGCCTCCGTAACCCCGCCCGGCCTGAGCGGGATGCCGCCTGGCAGGCACAAGACGAGGCCGTGGTCGCGGTAGCCCTCCTTGCCCAGCCAGTCGCGCTCAGCCGCCTGCTGCTTGCGGTGCCGATCGAGGGCATCGCGCGGGCCCGGCCAGAGGCACCCATCTGCGTCCCGCTCGAGACTTCGGCCGCTTGAACAGCCGCCAACGTGCTCCTCCCCGCAAACGGGGTAGGCGATCTCCTCGAACTCACCTGGCTGCGGGTGACGAAGGAGTGTCAGGCTCTGCGCAACCAGTGATGAGCGTCGACGTGTCGTCCCCTTATTGCGCAACGGACGGCACGAACTGAACACAATGGACAGACGACCTGCGCATGCAGAATGGCCGACGATGTCAGCATCCACAATCAGCGCACGTTTCCCACACCGCCGCACGGGGTAGGGCGAATGTGGATACGTAGGAGGGGTGCGACATGCCGACGCTCTCACACACCGAGGTGCAACTCCGGGAAGCGTACCCGGCATCGAAACGCCGCCGGACCCGGCCGTGGCTCGCGGTGTTCATTCTCCTTCTGGTGGCTGCCGTCGCGTACCTCGGCATGCACGCGTTCAATGTGCTGCCGTCGTTCTTGAACCCCTTCGATTCGCGGACAACGGTGCGCAACAGCCCCGTGACGATCGAGTCCATCCGGGACATGAACCGATATGTCGCCGCCGAGGGCGAGTTCCAGGTCATCGTCGACATCCAGCAAAGCCGAGACAACATTCCCGAGTTTCTGTACGGCGAACGCACCGTCCTCGTAGCGGTCGGGCGGGTCGACGCCTCGGTGGACTTCAGCCAGATCGCCGATGACGACCTCGAGGTCAGTGGCACGTCGGTGAGACTGACGCTGCCCCCGCCATCCCTGAGTACACCTGCCCTGGACACCGAACGTAGCTACGTGCTCGCTCATGAGGCCGGTGTGGCGAACCGCATCGCGGACGTCTTCGGTGGCCGCCAGGTCGACCAGATGGCGCTCTTCCACCAGGCGGAACAGCAGATCACCGGCGCCGCCGAGCAATCCGACCTCAGCGCGCGGGCGCAGACGAACACGACCAAGATGCTGACCACGCTGTTCAACCGCCTTGGCTACGACCGGGTCACCATCTCCTACCGCGGAGCCGAGCGCTAGGAAGTGGTCCACAAATGAAGTCAGCGCGGTGGGCCTTGACATGACGATGCCCTCTGAACTGGGAAGATCGAATTCCTGACGCTTTATCGACAAGCTCGAGAGGGCACCCTCGCAGTTGGTTCCTAAACGGTTCTGCGCCGCGTTTGACGATCCGAGCTGTACGCAGGGCCGCAGCCGACGCCGCCATAGGTCGGTGGATCAAGGCCAGCCCCTCGCGCCGCTGCAAGATCCGAAAACTTCGACGATGTCCCGCCCGCATAGCGCCGCGCGCATGTCCGGCTTGCGCAGTCCGTCCGCGTCGGAGGGTCAGCCCAGATCCATGTCCTGTGCCAGAACCGCCAACTCGTCAGCGGCAGCGCGGCGGCGCGCGTCGTCGCGATGCTTGTAGTCGAGCAGAGATCCCGCCAGGACCCGCCGGTGCGTTCCCACCTTCCGATACTCAATCTCACCCGAATCCAACAACCCAATCAGGTACGGCCTCGACACGTTCAACAGATCAGCAGCCTGTTGAGTGGTCAACTCAGCGTGCGCTGGGACCACAGACACGCCGTGGCCACTCGCCATGTGCGCCAGACCCGCGACAGCAACTCGACCGCCACCCTGGCACAACAAGTCGATCACCGTCCTCATCCACGAGAAGTGAAAGTGGAGACCGGGGACGCCGACCGCGGCGACTGCCTCCGACCCGTATCTCTCGCCACGGCGCCGATACGCCTGAACTCCACCGTCAAGCATCTCGCAGACCTGGTTCCGCGTTTCCGCACGGTCGACTGCACCATCGCTGACGACGCGCCCCGACCTCCATCGCTCCTCATCGGGATGACGAGTTCAGCATCGCCTAGCATCGCGAGATTTGCATTGTGCGTCGCAATGACGACTTGCCGTCGTTCCTTTGCGTGTTTCAGATGCCTCACCACCGCACGCGAAACATACGATGCGTCCAGATGGTCCTCGGGTTGGTCTAGTACAAGCGGTTCACTGGCATGGGAACACAATAAAAGACTTAGCAACACGGAACGCTGCTGCCCGATTGAAAGATGGTCCAGACTCTTGCGTGTTTCGGTGAGGTGTCCCTCGGTCGTCAATACAACCAGCACTAGTCCGCGGGGCGGAAGCTGGCCTGGATCAGCCGTAGGTCCGGCAGCGAGGCGGCCCACTGACTGTCGGGTGTGGACCACCACATTCCGTATGCCTGCGTGGGTGAGGTGATGAAGCCCCGGTTGTTCACATGGAGCCGGACGCCGTCGCTGACATAGGTGAACTCCCAGTCCGCCGCATTGAGGAAGTATTCGACTGCCTCGAGCCGCACGCGTTGGTAGCTCGGGAAGTCGCCGCGTGATACCCGGTACGCCTCCTTGCCGAGCCAGTCCGCCACGGGGTCGGGTTGGGGACGGTCGGTCTGGTCGATGCCGAGCAGTCGTCCGCCGTTGGGCTCATTGAAGTACACAATGGACCCTCGGCGGGAGACGGTCCACGACGCCGGCACCGCGACCGAGAACCCGGTGGGGTCGGTGTACATGTGCCAGCCAGCCGGCAGCACCGGCGCCGTGTCCCCGGGCGCGGGGCTGGACGACGGCGACAGAGTCGGGGTCGGCGCTGCCGCCGCCGACGTCGGGTCGGGCGCGGCCGGTGCGGTCGGTCCAACGGTATGCCCGGATCCCGGTTCGAGCGCCCGCGGCACCAGCCAGACCAACAGCACGGCAAGGAGGGCGAGGATCGCGACGATCCGGCCGACCCGGCGCCGAGACGCCTGCACCGGTCTCACGCGCGCGGGCACCGGCGGCGCAGGCACAGGCAGCGCCGCCGGCGCAGGCAGTAGCGCAGGCACAGGCACACGCGTCGCGGGTACTCGTGGCGAGAATGCAACGTCTCGAAGCCGCGACCGTGCCTGCGCGACGGAGAGCCGGGCCTGCGGGTCCCGCCGCAGTAGGCCTTCCAGCACCGGCCACAGGGGTCCGGCGGCGGCGGAGAAGGGCGCCTCCTCGTTGGCGAGGGCCGAGAGGGTGGCGAGCATGGAGGCTCGTTCGTAGGGGGAGCGGCCCTCGACGGCGAAGTAGAGCGTGGCGCCAAGCGACCACAGGTCGGCCTCCGGGCCGACGTCGGAGTCGGCCGCGCGCTCGGGCGCCATGAAGGACGGTGTGCCGATCAGCACCCCAGAACGCGTCACGGCCGGGTCGCCAACGATCGTCGCCAACCCGAAGTCCGCGAGCATGGCGCGGTCTCCGGCAGTGATGAGGACGTTGGACGGTTTGATGTCGCGGTGCAGGACGCCGACGCCGTGGGCCGCGGTGAGGGCAGCGAGCACGTCGAGCCCGTAGTGCGCGGCCCGGGCCGGAGCCAGCGGGCCGTCGGCGGCGACGAGTTGGAACAGCGACCGGGACGGGACGTACTCCATGACGATGCACGGCACCGTGTCCATGACAATGTCGTAGACCCGAACGACGTTGGGGTGGTTCAGCCGCGCCGCGGCCCGCGCTTCTCGGTGGGCGCGCGGCCCTAGCTCCTCGAGGTCGGCCGCCGTGAGGCCCCCGACGGCGACGACCTCCTTCACGGCCACCGTGCGGCCCAGCTTGGTATCGACGCCGCGCCAAACGCGTCCCATGCCACCCTGGCCCAACGGCTCGAGCAGCTGGTAACGCCCGGCCACGACGGTGGGTGCGGCAGTCATCTCCGTTGGCTTACCCGAACCGGTCAGACTCAACCGCTCGCGTGGGTCTCCTTGCTCCGACAGCACGATCCGAATGAGGCCGACTGGGACGCATCGATCGCACTGCCGAATAGGCCCATTAAGCATCAAGCGCGGCGCTGCGCGCCGCGTGTGGGTAGCCGCAGTGCGTGCGGCTGAGGAGTCCGTTCGGTGGCCACCGTTGGCCCGGATGAGGGTCTGAGTGGTTCAAAGTGGACCGATCGCGACTCAGGCGGCACCGGGGTGATCGGCTGCGGCTGGCTTGGCATCTGGTGCGGGCTCGTCGGCCTGGTCCTGGTCGTCGTGGGCGTCCACCCGTTTCGCCTGGACATCGTCTCTGCCAGTTCTCGCCGGCCAGCACGATCGACGCTGCGGTGACCTGGACGCCGCCGGCGGCAGGAACCGAGCTGGCCAGACGGCGCGACAACCAGACGAGCGGCGGGGCGGGATGGCCTCCACCGCCGTGGACTCGGCGTTCGGCCGACCATGCCATTAGCTGCAAGCCGACATCAGCGCCACCGAATCTGCCACGGTCTCGCCGAACCAGTCGCCGAACGGCCGACGGTCAGGACCAGGCCGTGAAGAAGGAGAAGATGCGTGGGTGTTGGGTGTGCCGTCCCGGACCGGCCGCTTCCGCTGACGCTCCCGCGTCCGGTCCGGTACGACCCACAAAGAAGCTAAGAGGCGCATCGGGTCCGTCCCGCTGGGCCGCCGTCGGCGACTCAATATGGCGGCCACCCCTCATGGCCGCTGGATCCTATTCCCGCTCCCGCCCGCGTCAAGGGCGCCCTGACGGGCGTCGCTACGCGATCGCTACGCGACCCTTGACCCGGCCACTCGCTTGAGAATCATTGGCGGCGATCAGGGGATGCCCGCAGACCGGACCAACCGCCTCCCGGCCACCGTCGGCGTCAAGCACCGCGGCCAACCGCTCAACGTCGCCAGCCGCACCCACCGAATCACCACACTGAGCGGCTGGCTAGCCTCACTGCCGCGGGTCACGCAACTCCCGGATTAGCTCGTCCAGACCCGACCTGACCGCGTGACCAGCATGCCCAGACCGTCGCGTATGAAGTCATGGCGACCCTCAGGTCGCGGTCGCCTCGAGCGCCTCGACCCCGGCGATCAGCTCGTCGTAGCCCGCCGCAGTAAGCTTGCCGTCGTCGAGGAGGTCTCCGAGTCTGTGTCGCAACTCGCCGACCTTCTTGGCCGCTTCCGTAAAGTCACCCTCGTTCCTCTCGCGGGCGATCTCATCGACCTTCTTGAACAGGTCGCCCGACGCTCCCGACGCCAGGTGTCCGGTGTCAACCTGGCGCTGAATCGACACCCTCATCGCGGCGACCGGATCGACTGGCGTTAGAGGTCCGCCGCTCGCAGCGGGTGCCGACCGCGTCGGCAAAGCAATCAGTGACGGCGACTCAGTCTGCGTCGGCCTGACCGATGGGGACACGGGCGCCGGCCCGGATGCCGCCGTCGATTGTGCTGTTGCGGGGGTGCTTTCGAAGACGGAGGCGCCGCCCGCCTGCGTGGACCGGTCCTCCCGCCACATATTGGACAGGCCGAACAACGACCCTGCGACGGTGAGGAAGCCGATCGTGGCTGCTACCGCGATGGCGCGGCGGCGCCACCACCGACCAGAAGCGACGTGGTGTGGCTGGGTCGCGATCATCCGAGGTTGCCATCCCGTCGAGCGCAATGCCTGGACGAACGCCCGCCAAGGCCGCAGCTTGTGGGACGGCGGTAATCAGCATGTCATCGGCCGCAGTCGCGCCGACCGGCAACGCGGCGATGAGCCGAGCCTTGACGTGCGCCGCGTCGGCCGGCCGAGCTGACGGCGCCTTCGCCAGAAGCTCATCTATTAGAGCTTCGAGCATCGGTGGGACGTCGGCGCGAAGCTCCGACACGGGTGTAGGTGCTTTGGTGACATGCAGGGTCAGCGTCGCCACCGCGCTCTCGGCCGCGAACGGCGGAGCTCCGGTGAGCATGGCGTACAAAGTGCAGCCCAGACCGTAGAGATCGACCCGGTGGTCGACCGGATGGTCTCCGACCCGCTCAGGCGCCATGTAGCTGACGCTCCCAAGGGCTTCAGTTTCCCCGGTCAATGACGTTGTTCCGGTCCCGCCAAGCATCCGGGCGATCCCGAAGTCGCAGATCTTCACTACACCCGCTGGCGTGACGATGAGGTTGGACGGCTTGATGTCACGATGTACCACCCCGGCCTCGTGGGCGGCAGCCAGTCCATCACAGGTCTGCGCGGCGACCGCCACGGCCTGGGTGATCGTCAGTGGGCCATCATCGAGCATCGTGGCCACGGTCTCACCCGCGACCAGTTCCATGATCAGATACGGCTCGCCACCGACAGTCCCGTAGTCGTGCACGGCGACCACGTTGGGGTGCGCGAGTTGCGCGACCGAACGCGCCTCCCGCTCAAAGCGCTCGGCCGCCATCGGCTCGGCAAGTCCTGCACCCGAGAGCTGCTTGATCGCGACTGGGCGATCGAGCAGAAGGTCGCGTCCAACCCAGACCGCGGCCATACCACCTCGGCCCACGAGAGTTCCCACCTGGTAGCGGCCAGCGACGACCTCACCGACCTCGGTCATGGATCTCGCCATGCCCACACGAGGTGTCCTCCCCTGCAGGTCGATGAGCAGGACTTCAGAACGACTCATGACGACCCTATGCAGCGAACGCGCCAGGCACCACCGGAGTGACTCGACGCTGCTTCGACGCCGCCGAAACACAAGTCAAGAACGAGATCAAGACCCTACCGGGAGACGGACGGACGAGTCGGTGCATACGCCGGGTACGCACTTGGTTCCGTGAACCCTGACCGCATCACACCATCGCGGTCGGACCAGGTGGGGTCGACCAGTGCGTCCATCATGTTGGTAATTTCCAACACTTGCCGCACCTGGCCGGCCACACCGATCACGCGATACCCGACCCCAACCGTCCGGGCCGCCTCGCGGCCGATCACCAACGCGCCAATGCCGCTCGCATCCATGAACGACGTTTGCGTGAGGTCCACAACGACTCTCTTCACGCCCGGCATGCCAACGGCCGCCCGGATGCTACCCACCAGCCGGGCGCGTAGTAGAACGTCAATCTCCCCGCAGACCGCCACGACCACCTCTTCGAGGTCGCTACGGCACGTCTCGATGCGTGCGGCATCCACCTCAACGTTCCTCTCCCTCCGAAGGCACCGGAACTAGCCCAGTCGCGGCGGCAACCTTGTCCACATCCTGTGCGCCGTAGGCGGTGCGCACGCCCGAGATCGACATCCCAGCCGCCTGAGCCAACTCACCAAACGTGTACGGGTGCGGATAGACAAACCGGCGCGCATAGGCAAGTAGCAGCCGGATCTCCTCTTCGGCCCGCATCCGCCGGGTATGCGCGTCCGTCAGAGCCGTCAACACGGCATCTCCATTGCCCGGCGCGGCCGGAGTGGCCACAGATTCCATTACCGCAGCCACATCCGAGGTCACCCGACGCGTACTCACCGTGCAAGGATCGCAGAATGATGCGATGAGCGCAAGAGTAGACGATGATCAGCTATATGGGTGAACGAAGTCCGAACGTCCGGTCCGCAACAAGTCGACATTCGCAGCTGGCTCGCTGCTCACGGGTTGCTCACAGCGGCTACGTGGTGGTTCGTCAACGGCCGCCACTCGCCGGCACGCCTGTCGCGCTTCCGCAGCGCCATGCGCTCATCGCCGGCCCTCCGGAGGCGGGTGTGCTCCGTTGTGTGCCGCCCGCAGGGGCGGGCATCGATCGCCCGCTCATGAAGACTTTCCGGCCCTGAACGCCAATGTCAAGCTGAGTGAATGCGTCTCTTCCGCCGGCGCAAGACGCCGGAATCGCTCCCGGAAACTGAAGATGACGCCACGGCCAACGACTCGCATTACGACGACTACCACCCGAGCTGGTACGTCCCACACGACGGCGATAAGCGACGCTTCGTCGGCGCAGACGGGCAGGCCGCGATGTTCGGTGAAGACAGCCACGTCGCCCGACACGTCGGCCGTAATACGGCCACCGTTCACACCTGCTGGATCCGCTCATGCACCAGGCGAACCGCCATGGCGCCCTCTCCCACGGCGGAGGCCACCCGTTTGATCGAGCCACTGCGCACGTCGCCGGCGGCGAAGACACCGCGCCGGTTGGACTCGAGCACCATCGGCGTCCAATCGGCGTCATTCAGGATCGAAACGTACGGCTCCGCATCGCTGCCAGTCCGGACGAAACCGTGCTCGTCGAGTGCGAGATCGTTGGCGAGCCATGCCGTGCCGGGCGCAGCTCCGATGAAGACGAACAGGGCTTTGGCATCGACTGTGCGGCTGGCGCCCGTCCTGTTGTTCTCGATGACGAGACCCTCGAGGACGCGATCGCCACGCAACTCGCGCACCTCGGTGTTCAGATGCACCTCGACGCCCTTACTGCGCTCGATCTGGTCCACCAGATAGCGCGACATATCCCGTCCCAGATCGTCCCCCCGTACCAGCAGTCGAACGTGCGCTGCGTGCTGAGCCAGGAACAGGCTCGCCTGACCCGCCGAGTTGCCGCCACCCACGATGACGACCGGATCATCCCGGCAGAGCATCGCCTCTATCTGGGTAGCGGCGTAGTAGACACTGGTTCCTTCGAATTGTTCGAGTCGCGGCACGTCCAGCTTCCGGTACTGTGCGCCCGTACCGATGAGCACCGTACGGCCGCACACCGACGCTCCCCCCTCGAGTTCCACCACGTAGCACCCGTCCCGCTCGCGCAGCGCGATCGCTCGACCCGGCACCGTGATGCGCGCGCCGAATTTCTGGGCCTGAATGACGGCCCGGTCGGCCAGCTCGGCCCCGGAAATGCCGGCCGGAAAGCCTAGATAGTTCTCGATCCGTGGAGAGGTCTCGGCCTGCCCGCCCGGGGCGACGGCGTCGACCACGACCGTTGCCAGACCCTCCGACGCTCCATACACGGCAGCCCCGAGGCCCGCCGGGCCCGCTCCGACGACCACGAGATCGCAGATCGTCTCCTCGGCCGTGGGAGCCGCCAGTCCGATGGCGCGCGCCAACTCGGCGTTGCTCGGGTTGCGGAGCAATTGAGTGGCGCCCCACATGACGACCGGCGTGTCTTCCGGTCCGACTCCGAGCTCGCGCAGCACCGCCTCGGCCTGCGGATCCTTTTCGAGGTCTATCCAGCGGTGCGGTAGGCGGTTGCGGGCGGCGAAGTCGCGCAACCGCCTTGCCTCGGGCGAGTACCGCGAACCCATGATCTTCAGCCCCGTGCCGAGTCCGATCAGGATCGAGCGCCTCAGCAGGTACGCCCGCAGGATCAGATCGCCGAGCGCCGTGTCCTGCGCGACCAGCTGACGCAGCTTGTCGACCGGCAGCGCAAGCACCTCACCCGGCTCCCGAACCACAGCCGTCACGAATGCCGCCTGTCCGGTCAGAAGCCCGATCTCGCCGAGAAACCGGCCCGGACCGTGAATCGCGATCACACGTTCGTCCGGGGAGCCATACGCCTCGACCACGGCGACGGTGCCGGTCAGAATGGCGATGAACTCAGAGGCCCGCTCGCCCTCGTGGAACAACACGTCTCCGGGGGCGGTCGGCCGGGCGTCGCCGACGGCCCCGAGTGCGGTGATCTGGTACTCGCTCAGCCGTGGATACGCGCCGACAGTGTCCGGGGTCTCCTCGTCCTTCATGTGCCCGGCATCTGTCATACCAGCGCCTCGTCGACGTAGCACCAGCGCCAGTCTTCACCGGGCTGAAACGACTGGACGATGGGATGCCCGAGGGCGTGCGCGTGCAGGCGAGCGTGTCGGTTCGGCGAGGAGTCGCAGCAGCCGACGTGGCCGCAGGTCAAGCACAGGCGAAGGTGCACCCACGGCGACCCGGTGAGCAGACACTCCGCGCAACCCTGCGGGGTTTGCGGTACCACCGGCCTCACCATGCTCAGGTGCGGGTCGTCGGTCAAGGTCATCCTAACGTCCTTCCCAGGCAGTCCTCGCAATCCCTTGTGGACAGTCGTGGTGGGAAGAGGTGCCGGGCGCAAGTTCAGTCTTGAGGTGATTGGTAGCCCGTTGCCGCCGGCACCTCGCCCATCCACCACTCGACCTTCGTGGGTTGACAGCTCCCGCTACGAGCTCTTGATTTCCACGTGGCGGGGCTTGCGAACCTGACTCTTGTTGAGGCGGAGCGTGAGCACGCCGTCAGACAATTTCGCCTCGACCTTGTCGGGATCGACCTCCCCGGGTAGGGCGACGACGTGTTCGAACTGACCGACCCGCCGCATCTGCCGGCGCAGGATCCCCTTGCGTTCTTTTTCCTTGATCTCGCCTGAGACCCTGAGCTCGTTCTCTCTGACCTCGACATCGACGTCACCGGGCTTTACTCCGGGCAAGTCGAGCTCAACCACGTAGGCGTCGTCGGTTTCCTCGATGTCGGCCGGGGCCAACGGCAGCCTGGCGGCGATCGTGGGTGGTACAAGTCCGAACAGCCCGTCCATCAGCTGTCCCATCCGGTCCTGCAGGTCCTCCATCTCCCGAAACGGGTCAGATCGGCGCGCCGACACCATGGCGCCAGGCCTGGACGATCGCGGAGCCGTAACTGTCACGACAGGTCACTCCCCTCGTTGCTGTGATCAGGGCGGCCACATGCCGGCCGCTTGGGATAATGGTGGAGCGCGGCAGGGTGAGTCGGGCTCGCCTTGACCGGACGATAGGTGGGGGCTCCCGATGGATTTCGGACGAGTAGTCCTCCCCTAGTGGCGGCCGAGCCAGACCCAGTCCCGGATCTCGGGCATGTCCTCGCCGGTGCGGCGGATGTACTCCCGGTGCCGTAACCGCCAGTCCACCATCTCCTGACGGAGCATCGCTGCCCGTCGGGCGAGGCCCGGCACCCGGTCGATGACGTCGATCACCAGGTGGTACCGGTCCAGGTCGTTGCGTACCACCATGTCGAAGGGTGTGGTTGTCGTGCCCTCTTCCCTGTAGCCGCGCACGTGCAGGTTTCGGTGTCCCGTGCGCCGGTAGGTGAGGCGGTGGATGAGCGATGGGTAGCCGTGGTACGCGAAGATCACCGGTCGATCCGTCGTGAAGATCGCATCGAAGTCGGAGTCCTTCAGGCCGTGCGGGTGCTCCTCGGCCGGCTGAAGTCGCATCAGGTCGACCACGTTGACCACGCGCACCCGAAGGTTGGGCAGATGCTGTTGGAGTAGCTCGGTGGCGGCGAGGGCTTCGATGGTGGGAACGTCTCCGGCGCAGGCGAGGACGACGTCGGGGTGGCCGTCGTCGTTTGACGCCCAGTCCCAGATCCCCAGTCCGCGCGCACAATGCAGCGCAGCGGCGTCAATGTCCATCCAGGACGGACCCGGCTGCTTGCCGGCCACGATGACGTTGACGTAGTTACGCGAGCGTAGGCAGTGGTCGGCGATCGAGAGCAGGGTGTTGGCGTCGGGCGGCAGGTACACCCGTATCACGTCGGCCTTCTTGTTCACCACGTGGTCGATGAAGCCCGGGTCCTGGTGCGAGAAGCCGTTGTGGTCCTGGCGCCAGACGTGCGACGTGAGCAGATAGTTCAGCGACGGGATCGGCTTGCGCCAGGAGAGTTCGCGGGACGTCTTCAGCCACTTCGCGTGCTGGTTGAACATCGAGTCGACGATGTGGATGAACGCCTCGTAGCAGGAGAACAGGCCGTGGCGGCCGGTGAGCAGATAGCCCTCGAGCCAGCCCTGGCAGGTGTGTTCGGAGAGGATCTCCATCACACGACCCTGACGGGCGAGATGTTCGTCCACCTCCTCGATCTCGGCCAGCCATACCTTGTCGGTCACCTCGAGCACCGCGCCGAGCCGGTTGGACTCGGTCTCGTCCGGCCCGACCAGCCGGAAATTGCGATGCTCCTCGTTCGCGGTCACCACATCGCGCAGCCAGGTGCCAAGGACCCGGGTCGGCTCGGCATTGGTCATGCCCGGTTCGGACACCTTGACCCCGTACCCGCGGTAGTCGGGCAGGATCAGGTCGCGGACAAGACGGCCGCCGTTGGCGTGCGGGTTGGCACCCATGCGCAGTTCGCCGGAAGGCAGCCAGTCCACCAACTCGCTCCGCGGCGCGCCGGCCTCGTCGAACAGCTCCTCCGGCCGGTACGACCGCAACCAGGCCTCGAGCTGGCTCAGATGGTCGATGTCGTCGCGCGCATTCGGAAGCGGCACCTGATGCGAGCGCCAAGTGCCCTCGACCGGCAGCCCGTCGACAACCTTCGGGCCGGTCCACCCCTTTGGCGTGCGCAGTACGATCATAGGCCACTGTGGACGGTTCGGGTTACCTTCGGTCCGAGCCGCCCGCTGGATCGCGGCGATCTCGTCGAACGCGGTGTCGAGCGTCGCCGCCAGCTGCTGGTGCACCGCGGCCGGGTCGTCGCCCGAGACGAGTAACGGGCGGTGCCCATATCCGGTCAACAGGTCGGTCAGCTCGCTCTCGCTGATCCGGGCGAGCAGCGTAGGGTTCGCGATCTTGTAGCCGTTGAGCTGCAGTATCGGCAGCACCGCACCGTCACCGACAGGGTCGAGGAACTTGTTGGAATGCCACGCGGCGGCGAGCGGTCCGGTCTCGGCCTCGCCGTCACCCACGACGCAGGCGACAACGAGACCCGGATTGTCAAACGCCGCGCCATAGGCGTGCGAAAGCGAGTAGCCGAGCTCCCCACCCTCGTGGATGGAGCCAGGTGTCTCCGGCGCCGCGTGGCTTGGCACACCGCCGGGGAAGGAGAACTGCGCGAACAGCCTGGCCATGCCGTCGACGTCCTGGCTGACGGATGGATAGACTTCGCTGTACGTGCCCTCGAGCCAGACATTGGCGACGAGTCCCGGGCCACCGTGGCCAGGCCCGGCGATGTAGAGCATCTCCTGCTGGCGGCGAACGATGACCCGGTTGAGGTGGGCGTAGATGAGGTTGAGGCCGGGTGTGGTACCCCAGTGGCCGAGCAAGCGGGGTTTCACGTGCTCGGGCACGAGCGGCTGCCGCAACAGCGGATTGCCCAGCAGGTAGATCTGCCCGACCGACAGATAGTTAGCGGCCCGCCAGTACGCGTCAATCTGGCTCAGCTCGCGCGACGAGAGCGGGCTGCCGCTGACGGTCTGCATGTCGTTCCTCCTGCCGACTCCACCGGTGTCGCGACGACATCAGTGTGGCGAGGACGCCCGACCGACCGGGCCGGTTTGGCCATTTGGACGGTCGCTGTTAGCGCTTCAGAGAAGACTTCCACGGGTATCGGGTATCCGGCCATGTGTGTACGTCCCGGGGGGCGTTTCCTGTGGTACGCACGAGTGCTACTGATGTCACCGCGAAGCGCGAGAAGCGCGCAGAAGCGAGGCTCAGACGCGAGCGCGAGCGAGCGCCAGCGAGCCCCGCAGTCGCGAGCAACCTCAGCGCAGCCGCGAACCCAGGAGGGGCTGAGCGGCCGGCAGTGCCGCGCATGCAGGTTGCCATTCCGGAACCTCCGGCCCCACTGGTAGAGATTCCACGGTTGAATCGGATCCTCGACGCGGGGACGCTGGGTCCGGTCACCTTGGTGTCGGCGCCGGCCGGCTGGGGCAAGACCGTGGCGATCTGTTCATGGCTCCGCCGCGGAGGTGTCGTTGCCCCGATGGCGTGGCTGACGCTAGAACGAAACGACGACGGCGAGCGCTTCTGGTCCAAACTGCACGAGGCCATCGCTGGTTGCCATCCCCGATGTCGTTCTGGCCGGGTCGGATCCCGACGGGCTGGCCGAGTCAGTGCGCGGCCTACGCGAGCCGATTCGCCTCGTGCTCGACGACTTTCATCTCGTTGAGGATCCGCGAGTGATGGACGGCCTCGACCTCCTCGTCCGACACAGCGCCGGCCGGCTCCGACTCGTCATAGCGACGCGGACCGATCCAGGTCCGCCCTTACCTAGGTGGCGATTGCGCGGCGAGCTAACGGAGGTGCGCACCGACGAGCTTTCGTTCACGCTCGACGAGACTGAGCAGCTGCTGGCTCAGCACGGCATCGCGCTACCGAGCATGGTGTTGTGCTCGCTCCACGGCCGCACGGAGGGCTGGCCGGGCGGCATCCATCTGGCCGCGCTGGCCATGAAAGGTCAGATCGATGCGGCGCAGGTCGCCGGGGATTTCAGCGGCGAGGACGAGAGCGTCGCCCAGTACCTGGATGCCGAGGTTCTCGCGAGCCTGCCGGCGGAGACTCAGGACCTCCTCCTGTGCACCAGCGTCGCCGACCGCGTCTGCGGTGACCTCGCGGACGCGCTCACCGGACGGCAGGACGGCGAACAACAGCTGGCAGACCTACGGCATTCGAGTGCCTTCCTGGTCCCGATCGAGAGCCGGCCGGTGTGGTACCGATTCCACCGTCTGTTCGGCGAGATGCTCCGCACCAAGGTTCGTCGCGATCCCGAGCGCTGCCGGCGCATGCACGCGCGAGCCGCAGCCTGGCACGCGAGCCATGACCTTCCGATCGCTGCGCTGCGCCACGCACTGGCGGCAGGTGACCAGCCTCTCGTCGAAGCGGTGCTCAATGAGCGCTGGCCAGAACTAGCGCTGTGTGGTTGCCACGATCGCAGCTCACATGGTGCCGTCATCGCCATGGAAGGCCGGCCCGTCGCGGGGCGTGGTCTGGCAAACCGTCGCACACGCGGCCGAACGACTGGATGCGAACGACCTCAACGCCGCCGACAAGCTGCTCAGCATCGCATCGCGCCCCCGATTCCGGCGCGACCCTCAACCGCCTTCCGCTGTGGGCCTGGCGACAGCCTCGCTGCGGCTAGCCCGCGCACGGCTGGGAGACGACGGTTCTGCTGTGGTGTCCGCCGCTGAGGAACTACTCGATCTCATCGACCAGGTCGAGCCCAGCTACGAGCTCAACGCCGATACTCAACTCGAGACCGCCCGCACCATCGCGATGACCGCCCTCGGCACAGCCCAACTCGGCCTCGGCGACCTGCAGTCGGCGGGCGACACGCTCGCCGAGGCAGCACGCCAACGACACCAGCGGCGCACCATGCCCCGCGGTCGTGCGTGCTGGTGCCCTGGCACTCCTTCATGCTGTCCGCGGCGACCTGAGACTCGCTGATGATCTGGCGCGGACCGCACTCGCACTTGGTCCGTGCGCTGGGCAACATCCTTGCTTGCACCGCGAACCTGCGTACCTGGCGCTGGCCGTCGTGCACCACGAATGGAACCGCACTGCCGACGCCGAGCCGCTTCCTTGACCTCGCTCGTTGCTCTCGCGATCTCAGCGGCGACACGACCTTTGCCGGCTGGAAGGCGCTCATCGGGAGCTGGCTCCTGCTGGCCGAACGAAACCTCGGCGCCGCACACGCCATGCTCATCGAGGGTCGACGCCAAGGCTGTCCCATGTCGTCACCGCAGATGCAGCGCTGGTTCGCGGCGGCCGAAGCCGAAGTGCGGACGGCGTGCGGCGAGGCACACGCGGTACCTGCGACGCTGATGCCGCTCCTCGAGGACGTGGAGGCGACGTCGGCCCCCGTTGCGGTCGCCCTGGCGCATGCCTACCTGCGCGACGGCGATATTCACGCAGCGGCAGCGCGCGGTACCGCACTGGTCCGACGAGACCAAGTCCGATCCGTTCCTGGCTCTGCGCCTCGACGCCGGGCTGGTCGAGGCCGTCACCGCGAGTCAGATCGGCGATGCCCCTCGCGCCGCCGCGACCCTCGAGCGCGTACTGAGATTGTCCGAGCCGGACGGATTCCGAAGGGTCTTCGTGTGCGGCGGGCCACCCGTACGGGATCTGTTGGCGAAACAGCTTGAGTCAGGCACGGCCTACTGGTCGTTGGTGCGGGATCTCGTTGAGGAGCCGCCCACGGCGCCGGGCGAGCAAGAGCGCGCCGCGGGTCGACCGGACGAGCCGCTCACCGAGCGGGAGCTGACGGTGCTTCGCTTCCTGCAGAGTGTCTTGTCCAACGAGGAGATCGCCTCGAAGTTGTTCGTCTCGGTCAACACGGTGAAAACCCACGTGCGCAACATCTACCGCAAGCTGAGCGTGGGCCGCCGGCGTGAGGCGGTGCGGCGGGCCCGTGAACTGCATCTGTTGTGAGCCCGAAGTCACCCCGCAAGGGTGGTGTTCGCTCACCTGCCGCCACCCGATCATGAACTCGGCCTGAACACCGGCCGGCTCCTTCGAATCGGAGGGCATGGTGACCGATGCCGACCTGCATGACCCTGACCGGCGTGTCATGGTGGCCACCTACGAGCACTACCTCACCGCGCAGTGGGGAGCTGTCTTCGGAGCGGTCGCGCATGCGTTGACCGGCGGGAAGCGAGACTTCCAGTCCATCAGCAGCCTCGTCGCCGCCCGCTACCTCGTGCGGGTTACACCCGAGCACGCAGACGCCGTCCGCCAGCTTCTCGCCCAACTGACACCCGCGTTACAGAAGTAGATCGAAGACATGGGTCGCGCGGTCCCAATGCTCAGTCCTGGGATTCTTCACACCTGGGTCGAGGATCGTGAACGTCCGGGCCAACGCCACGCTGACGCCCCCCACGATTGGGACGAGTCGTGCCTGCGTCTCTTCGCTCAGTGCTACATCGAGGGGCGGTCGCGCGGCCAAATTCTCGAGGATTGGCGCGAGTTCGACGTCAGCATCGACTTTGCGAAACTCGTGGATGCGCTCTTGAAGGCCCTTGGTAATAGGCAGATCCCACGGCTCAAGTACGTCGCGGTTGTTCGCCTTCGCAGTGGCCTGGCCCAAGAGCAGCAGGTCGTACAGCTTCTGGTAGACGAACTCCTGGTAACGCGTGAGATCGTCTTTGTCGACGTCGATGCTCGCGGCGAGACGGAAGAACCGCTCGAACTTGGTGACACCGATCACTGGCATGATCCCGATGCTTCGGCCCCAGCGGGTGAGGTCGCATCGTCCGAAAGGGATGAGGAGTATGAGCATGAGTTCAGCGCACCCACCCTCGATGGCTGGCGCGTTCCCCGCCAACGCGACCGCGCACGCAGACGGCATCCTGCTCACGGCGGTCTCGAGTGAGCGCACGCACCTACGCGCGAACTCGGGACCGCCCACATCCGCTGCTGGTGCGGTGCAGGTCGACGTCTACGTGGACTTTCACTCCGGGCCGTGCCAGCGGTTCGAGGCGGCAGTCGGGTCGACGCTGGATGAGATGCTCGGTGCAGGCGAAATCACTCTGGCCTACCATCCCGTAGCAGTTCTGGATGCTCTGTCGACGACCCGCTACTCTTCGCGCGCGGCCGCGTCCTCCGGCTGCGCGTCCGACGGTGGCCGATTCCGCGAATATGTGCGGGCGCTCTTCGCGCGTCAGCCACCGGAATACTCCGTCGGGCTGACCAACGATGAATTGATCGAGATCGGCGCGAAGGTGGGTCTCACAGATTCCGCGTTCGCGGAATGCGTGCGCACTGAGCGCTATGAGGAATGGACAACCTGGGTGACGGTTCAGGCCGGCGACCGCGGTGTCAACTGGTGGCCCACAGTCCACGTGGCCGCAGAGCCCGTGCGGGCCAACGCGGAGGCGATCAGGGCCGCCGTGTTAGGCGCGGCCAGCGCCCAAACCGAGTAGGCGTGGTCAATGGCTTGCAGCCGCCCCGACAAGGCGTTCGCGGACGTGCTCGAGTCGGCGACCAAGGTCTCCCAGGTTGGGATCGAACTCTTCTGCCACCGGTGCAATTCGCTCGAGCACGTCCAGTGTCCCTGCGGCCACTTCGACGGCTTGTGCTCCATCTCTCAACCCATTCGGTGATCGCGCAATACCCGAACGATTGGCCGCACTCGGGTGAGCGGACATCACCCCGAAGGCGTGAGCCGCACGCGGCGGCGGCTATCAATGTGTCAGCACGGTCATCGTCTCGGCAGCGAGCTCCAGGTCCTCCTTCGGTTCCACTACGAACACAGTCACAGCCACCTCCGCCGGGCTCACCGGCCCATCGACTTCCCTTATTGCCCCGCACGGGGACAGCAACGCCGAGCTGGCGCAACCCCGGGCAGATGCCGTGGCGCACCTCCGGCTGATCCCAACCAATCTCGCCGGTGAACACGAGCGCGTCGAGCCGTTCGAGGCTGGTCGCGGCGGCGGCTATCAATGTGTCAGCACGGTCATCGTCTCGGCAGCGAGCTCCAGGTCCTCCTTCGGTTCCACTACCAACACAGTCACAGCCGCCTCCGCCGGGCTCACCGGCCCATCGACTTCCCTGTTGCCCCGCACGGGGACAGCAACGCCGAGCTGGCGCAACCCCGAGCAGATGCCGTGGCGCACCTCCGGCTGATCCCAACCAATCTCGCCGGTGAACACGAGCGCGTCGAGCCGTTCGAGGCTGGTCGCGGCGGCGGCGATCTCGCGCCGTACTCTGTGGACAAACACGTCGAGTGCAAGCGCCGCGGCCGGATCCTCCGGCGATGCGGCCACAAGGTCCCGCGTGTCCCCCGACCGGCCGGCGGAAAGCCCGACCAGTCCGGACTGGCGATAAAGGCCGTCCGCAAGGTCCTTCAACGACAGCCTGCCGGTGTCGAGCAACCAGATCAGCATGCCCGGATCCACCGCCCCCGATCGAGTAGACATCGGCACGCCATCAAGCGGGGTAAAGCCCATGGAGGTGTCGACACTGCGTCCCGCGTTGACGGCGCACACCGAGCTGCCGCCGCCAAGATGGGTGAGGACCATCTGCAGCTCGGACACGTCGCGGCCCAGCAGGCTGGCGGCGCGTCGTGTTGCCCAGGCGTACGACAGACCGTGGAAGCCATAGCGGCGAAGCCCCCAACGCGATCGCCACTCGTGCGGAAGCGCGTAAGTAGCAGCCGGCTCAGGCAATTCATTGTGGAATGCCGTGTCAGGGCAGAGCACATGGGGCACGCTCGGTAGCTGCTGGCGCATCCGGTCGAGCAGTCTGAGCGAAACCGGCACGTGCAGCGGCGCAAGCTCGGCCGCACCCTCGAGTGCCCGGCGGAGTTCGTCGTTCACGATCGCGGCTCGGACTAACACCCCTGCACCGTGGACGAGTCGATGCCCTACCGCCTCCGGTGGCTCGTGGCTGGCGAGAAAATCGTCCACCGCGTCGGCGACCCCGACCGAATCCGGCGGGTCGGACCGGTCCAACCGGGCAGAGATGACGTCGCGATCCACGTTGGCCAGGTGCAGGCTGTGCGAGCCGGCATTGACGGTCAAGATGGTCACACGAATTCCGATCCCTATGCGAGAACCGACGTCAGCTCCTTCGGCACGCTGGCCTTGATGTCCTCCCACTCGCCCTCGGTCACGTGGTGGCGAAGGCTGTGCATCACCGTCTGGATGAGTTGCTCCATGCCGCCCTTGACGTCATAGCGGAACTTCCTGTCGGACCCGGCTGCAAGAAACTCCTCCCTGGTCATCTTCTGGGGTACCCGACTAGGGTCCCAACCGGCGTAGTACAGGCCGCGGATCAGCATCGGCAGCTGGGCAGCGAACTGGGCGCTCTCCTCGACGGTCAAGCGATCCCGAAGGGCATGCAGTACCGCCCTGAGCGCCGCGTACGACTGGTTCCGGCGCTCCTGCGGCCAGCCGTATGCCTGCTCGATCTCCTTCAGAACGCGATTCGTCTTGTCCACTGTGGTGCTGAAAGTTGAATAGCCGGTGTCAACCATTCGGACGTCCTCCCTAGGTGTGTTACGTGGGCCCTCGCGGCGTGTAGCGGCTTCAGGTGGCGGAGGAACCAGTCCCGGGCCAAGACGGGCCGCCTGCTCCAACGCCCCGGGCTCCTCGAAGAGGTGGGTCGCGCCTGGGACGATCTCGAGGCGCGTCTCGACCGGGCAGCACCTGGGTAGCGTTGCGGTTAAGCTCGATGACC
This sequence comes from uncultured Actinomycetota bacterium, assembly GCA_963773935.1. Classification (GTDB taxonomy): domain Bacteria; phylum Actinomycetota; class Actinomycetes; order Mycobacteriales; family Micromonosporaceae; genus DATBGZ01. Next base: position 10,141 of record CAVZCZ010000005.1, on the reverse strand, counting down.
GTCGGGTCGTACCCTCCCACGATCAGCAGTGTTGGTTGAAAGACCAGTCGGAGGAACTCGCCGGCGAGGTCGGGCCGCCCGCCGCGAGACACCACTGCCTCCACAGAGAACGGTCGTGCCGCGGCGGCGACCAGCGCGGCTGCGGCGCCCGTGCTGGCCCCGAAAAGTCCGACACTGAGACCGGCCGTGGCATCGTGTCCCAGCAACCAGTCGGTCAACGCGATAACCCGTACCGAAAGCTTGTCGATGTCGAAACGGTACTGGCCACTCTGGGCGTCGGCCCGCTCCTCGTCCGGCGTGAGCAGGTCAGCCAGCGCCGTGGCCAGGCCGGCGTTCTGAAGCTCGCGGGCAACGAGACGATTGCGGGAGCTGTGTCGACTACTGCCGCTCCCGTGCGCGAACAAGACCAGTCCCGCAGCCCGAGCCGGCACCGCGAGGTCGGCCGCCAGAGTCACGCCGGCGGCGGGTATCTCCAAGCTCTGCTCGACCTGGTTCATCTGCCTTTCCACGACGCTAACGGTCACACGGTGAACGGGTAGGTTTCGGGAAGCTCCCCGCGCTCCCAACGGGCCGTACGCTCCAGCGGCTCCACCGCCCGGGTCTCGTCAATGTGGATTACTGCGTCGAATTGTTCTGAGACGCGGCACCGGAGATAGTGGCTCTCCCGCTCCGTTTCCGGGCGATAGATGACACCGATGGCACGCTCGAGGCGCGCCGAGCGGAGCGCTTCAGCGCTGCCCGGCGCGACGCCGTTGCGCGCGCCACCACTACCTCAGTCCCTCCAGCATTCCGTGCAGGTGCGCGGCGGCCGCCTCCACGTCGAGATACTTGTACTGGCCGGCACGCGACTCGGCGGCCAGGACACCACATCGATGGACCTTCTCGAAATCGCCGTACGGAAACTTGTACCGTGCCTTCGTGCCCTCTGCTTCCTCGTCGTCCTCACCGAGGTACCACTTCTGGTACTCGTCGAACCCGTGCTCCTCGATGAACTCGTTCTCCCGCTTCGCAGTGGGCTGATGCTCGCTCCAGTCGTCACGCTCATCAAGCACATACTTCTCATCCTTGATGAGCCTCTGCGCATGCTCGTACGAACGGTCATTCACCCGGACCGCCACAACTGATCACCACCCATGTCTGTTTCGATACGATCGTCACTCCACATAGGACATTGCGATCGACCCGGCCAGCTCAGGCAGCCGGGGTTCGTACTGTGATGAGGTTCTCTACCTCGGTCACTCCCGGTGCGGACCAGGCGACGCGCCCGGCCTCCTCTCGTTCGGCCCATGACCGCACAGTCCCACTGAGAATGACCTTGCTGCCCTCCGTGCGGATCGAGATGTGTTCGGCGTCGGTCTCCGCGCTGCGCACCAGCGCCTGTTCGATCTGCCGCTTCAGCTCGATGGGCGAAGGAGTGACGCGGGGCCGGACCGTGATGAGATTCGTCACGCCGTGGACCCCGGAGAGGCTTCGAACCGCACGCTCCGCCGCTCGTCGTTGGAACTCCCACTCCACCTCGCCCCTGATCGTGACCCACCCTTTCGCGACGGTGACATCGAGATTCTCGATGGGCACGAACGCGTCCCACTCCAGCGCTCGGGTGACGGCGGCGGCGATCTCGGGATCGGGCTTCTCGGCCGACGAGGGCATCCGGACCTCAAGGTCGTTGGCCACCGCCTTCACGCCGCGCACCCGATGCGCTGCCCGCTCAGCGGCCCACTTCTTGCTGTAGCTGTCGACCCAGCCGGTCAGGGTGACGACTCCGTTCGTGACCATGACGCCGATCTCGTTGGGAGCGATCCGAGCGTCCCATTTCAGCTCGGCGATCACGTCCCGTTGGATCTCCTCGTCGGTCCGGACCATGGTCGATGCGGTCATCAGGCGACCCTTCCTTCCCGTATTCGCTGTGCCTTGCCTGATGCTTCGCTAGCTTGAGGTGAGGATCGCTCATCCGCGGAAGGTGAACTCGTACGCCCGGATCATGGGATGTGACGACCTCATCCTTTCCGGGGGAGCCTTGCTCACCCACGACCCGCTGACGATAGCGATGGCTAGAGTCCGGACCGCGAGCGCGCCTCGGGGGTATTCGTATGGCTAAGGCAGTAGGAATCGACCTCGGTACGACCAACTCGGTGATCGCCGCCATGGAGGGTGGGCAGGCAACGGTCATACCGAGCGCCGAGGGGTCTCGGACCACGCCGTCGGTCGTGGCCTTCACAGAAAGCGGCGAACGTCTGGTGGGTCAGTTGGCCCGCCGGCAGTCGATCCTTAACCCCAAAGGAACCATCTACTCCGCAAAGCGGTTCATCGGGCGCCGGTTCGACGAGGTGTCTGACGAATCGAAGGCAGTCGGCTTCGACGTGGTGCCCGGCCCTGATGGGGTGGTCCGCTTCGACGTCAAAGGCAAGCTGTACTCGCCCGAGGAGATCAGCGCTCTGATCCTGCGCAAGCTCGCCGACGACGCAGCGAAGTTCCTGGGCGAGAAGGTGACCCAGGCCGTCATCACCGTGCCGGCCTACTTCAACGACGCTCAGCGCACGGCGACCAAGGACGCCGGGAAGATCGCCGGCCTGGACGTGCTACGCATCATCAACGAGCCGACGGCCGCCGCGCTGGCCTACGGACTCGACAAGAAGGGGCACGAGACCGTCCTGGTCTTCGACCTGGGCGGCGGCACCTTCGACGTGAGCATCCTCGATGTGGGCGACGGTGTTGTCGAGGTCCGAGCCACGGCTGGCGACACCCATCTCGGCGGCGACGATTTCGACCGTCGGCTCGTGGACCATCTGGCCGAGGAGTTCAAGCGGGACCAGGGAATCGACCTGCGTAACGACCCGCAGGCGTTGCAGCGGCTGTTTGAGGCGGCGGAGAAGGCCAAGGTCGAGCTGAGCTCGGTGACCCAGACCCAGGTCAGTCTCCCGTTCGTCACCGCTGACGCCTCGGGCCCGAAACATCTGACATCTACCATCACTCGGTCGACGTTCGAGCAGATCACCGGCGACCTGGTCGAGCGATGCCTGGAGCCGGTCGAGCGGGCGATGTCGGATGCGAAGGTCTCCGCGAACGACCTCGACGAGGTGATCCTGGTCGGTGGCTCGACCCGGATCCCGGCCGTGCAGACCCTGGTCCGGCGGCTTACCGGCGGCAAGGACCCGAACATGACGGTCAACCCCGACGAGGTCGTCGCGCTGGGCGCGGCGATTCAGGCCGCGGTGTTGACCGGCGAGGGCCCGGACGTCCTCCTGCTGGACGTCACGCCGCTGTCGCTGGGTCTGGAGACGATGGGTGGCGTCATGACCAAGGTGATCGAGCGGAACACGACGATCCCGGTACGGCGCACGGAGGTCTTCTCTACGGCGGAGGACAACCAGCCCGCAGTGGACATCGTCGTGCTGCAGGGTGAGCGGGAGAAGGCGACCGACAACCGGGTGCTGGGCCGGTTCCGCCTGGAGAACATCAGGCCGGCGCCGCGCGGCGAGCCGCAGATCGAGGTCACGTTCGACGTCGACGCCAACGGCATCCTCAACGTCTCCGCTCGGGACAAGGACACCGGCGCCCAGCAGGCCATCACGATCACCGAGAGCAGCAACCTCGATCGGTCCGAAGTGGAGCGAATGCTGGCGGAGGCGGAACGCAACCGCGAGACGGACATGCGGGCTCGCGAGCTGATCGACGCCCGCAATGAGCTGGATTCCCTCGCATATCGCGTTGAGCGACGCCTTGGCGACCTGGGCGAGGCGGCGCCGGCGCACGAGAAGGCACGGGCCGAGATGCTCGTCGGGGACGCGCGTCAGGCCATCAAGGAGGATGCACCGCTGGACCGCGTCAGGTCGTTGACCAGCGAACTACAAGACGTCTACCAGGCCCTCATGGCGCGCACAGCTGGGCCGCCACCCAGTGGCGCGACTGGCCCTGGGCCGGGCGGGTCCGGTTCCGGAGCGCCTGGACAGGGTCCACCGGGCGACGATGACGTCATCGACGCTGACTTCACTCCAAGCTGAGGTGCCATGGCCCGGCCCGACGCAAACCCGAACTTGCCGCGGCGGCCGGCCCAAGGATCGCCTGAGCCGCCGCGTAGGCAGGCTCCGCAGTCGTCCCCTGCGGGGCCACGTGGGCAGGCTCCGCAGGCGTCGGGTGATGTTGCCCCAGAGCAGCCCGACGCGCCACCGGTGCGTGCCCCGACGGACCAGGTCGCCAATGACCGGATCGCCGACTTGGAGGATCGCCTGCGCCGGGCACTCGCCGACGCAGACAACATGCGCAAGCGTTGCGAGCGTCAGGTCGTTGACGCGCGAGCGGATGAGCGTGCCCGCGTAGCGGCCGCCTGGCTGCCCATTGTGGACAATCTCGAGCGCGCCCTTGAGCATGCCGACGCGGACTCTGGCACGGTCATCGAAGGCATTCGGGTCGTCCGTGACCAGGCCGTCGCCCTGCTGGGCTCGCTCGGTTTTCGGCGACACGATGAAACCGACGTTCCGTTCGATCCGCAGCTGCATGAGGCCGTCAGCGTGCTGGCCGACGGCGACGTACCGGCGGGAACGGTGTTGCAGGTACTGCATCCTGGCTACGGAGAAGGTAACCGCCAGCTGCGCCCCGCGGCCGTAGTGGTCGCCGGCGGGCCGGGGTGACGGCGATGGCGCGCGACTACTACGAGGTGCTCGGGATATCGAGAGACGCGAGCGCCGACGAGATCCAACAGGCGTACCGCAAGCTCGCGCGGCGCCACCACCCGGACGTGAACAAGAATCCTGGCGCGGAGGAGACGTTTAAGGAAGTCAATGAGGCATACCAGGTCCTCAAAGATCCCGAGACGCGACGCAGGTACGACCGCTTCGGGCCCAACTTCCGCCAGATCCCCGAGGGTTACGAGGAAACGGTGGGAGCAGGCCGCGGCCCAGGCGGCCGCGGATTCGGCCGCGCCGGTGCCCGTAGCGGCGGGGGCCCCTACCGCACCGAGTGGCAGTTCCAGGATTCCGGCATCGATCTCGAGGACCTGCTCGGTGGGATGTTCGGCACGCGCGGTCCGGGTGGGCCCATTCCCGGCGCAGACCAGGAGGCCGAGCTGACCCTGACGGTCGAGGATGCATACCGGGGTGGCCGGCGCACCATCACCTTGGCCGGGCCATCCGGACCGCGCAACTACGAGGTGAACATCCCACCGGGGGTCACCGACGGCCAGCGCATCCGCCTGGCCGGGCAGGGCGGGCGGGCGCGCGGCGACGCGGCCACAGGCGACCTCTACCTGGTGGTGCGGATCGCCCCGCATCCGCGCTATCGGTTGCGCGGGCGCGACATATACGTCGACCTACCGCTGACACCATGGGAGGCCGCCCTAGGCGCGAGCATCCCGGTCGAGACCCCGGGCGGAACTGGCACCGTACGCGTCCCGCCCGGCTCGTCGACGGGCCGCCGGTTACGTCTGCGCGGACAAGGGATGCCCAACAGTTCCGGCCCGCCTGGCGACCTCCACGCTGAGGTAAAGGTGATGGTGCCACCACGGTTGAGCGAGCGCGAGCGCGAACTGTTCGAAGAACTGGCCAAGGTGTCTACATTCGACCCCAGGAGGCCGCGTCAATGATCGCTTATCCGATGACGCGGCCAAGCCGTCTCAGCCTGGACCGGTTCGCGCGACAAGCCGGTCTGCATCCCCAGCTCGTCCAGAAATTTGTCGCGCTTGGACTTCTCGACGCTGAGCGGGACGCCACAGGAGCACTCTGGTTCCGGCCAGCGGCGTTGGTGACGGCCGCGCGGGTGCAGCGTTTGCGGGCCGGGCTCTCATTGAACTACGCCGCGATCGGCCTGGTGCTCGACCTGCTGGACCGCATCGATGAGCTTGAAGAGGCATCTCGACGCACCGGGAGCAGAACATGGACATGAATCGACTGACGCAGAAGTCTCAGGAAGCTCTCCACGACGCCCAGACCAAGGCGCTGCGGCTGGGCCACACAGAGGTCGACGGCGAGCATCTGTTGCTCGCACTGCTCGACCAACCAGAAGGTCTCGTCCCCCGCCTGATCATTGCGGCGGGCGCAGACCCAGACGCCGTGCGAGACGACCTCGAGGCCGAGCTCTCCCGCCGGCCCAAGGTGTCGGGCCCCGGCGCGGCACCGGGCCAGGTGTTCGTCACCCAGCGCCTGTCCCGGGTACTGGACGCCGCGGAGCGTGAGGCCAGCCGGCTCAAGGACGAGTACGTGTCGGTGGAGCACCTTCTGCTTGCCCTCACCGACGAAGGCTCGGCCACCGTGGCGGGACGGCAGCTGAAGGAGCATGGCATCACGCGCGAGGCGTTCCTCTCGGCGCTGACCCGGGTGCGAGGCAACCAACGGGTCACCTCCGCCATGCCGGAGGTGGCCTACGAGGCGCTGGCGAAGTACGGGCGCGACCTCGTCGGCGAGGCCCGCTCCGGCAAGCTCGACCCGGTCATCGGCCGCGACTCCGAGATCCGCCGGGTGATCCAGATCCTGTCCCGAAAGTCCAAGAACAACCCGGTACTGATCGGCGACCCGGGTGTGGGCAAGACGGCCATTGCGGAGGGTCTGGCGCAACGCATCGTCCAAGGCGACATCCCGGAAGGGCTGAAGGACAAGACCATCTTCGCCCTCGACATGGGCTCGCTCGTCGCCGGAGCCAAGTACCGCGGCGAGTTCGAGGAGCGGCTCAAGGCCGTGCTGACCGAGGTGAAGGCGGGCGAGGGACGGATCCTGCTCTTCGTCGACGAGTTGCACACCGTCGTGGGTGCCGGCGCCGCCGAGGGCGCGATGGACGCCGGCAACATGCTCAAGCCAATGCTGGCGCGCGGCGAGCTGCACATGATCGGCGCCACCACGCTCGACGAGTACCGCAAGCGTGTCGAGAAGGACGCCGCTCTGGCCCGGCGTTTCCAGCCCGTCCTGATCGACGAGCCGACGGTGGAGGACACGATTTCGATCCTTCGCGGGCTGCGGGAGCGGCTCGAGGTCTTCCACGGCGTGAAGATCCAGGACGCGGCACTCGTCGCCGCGGCGACCCTCAGCCATCGCTACATCACCGACAGATTCCTGCCAGACAAGGCGATCGACCTGGTCGACGAGGCATGCGCCCGGCTGCGCACCGAGATCGATTCGATGCCGGCCGAGTTGGACGAACTGACCCGACGAGTGATGAGGCTGGAGATCGAAGAGGCCGCATTGGCCAAGGAGACCGATGCCGCCAGCATCGCGCGCCTCGACCAACTGCGGCGGGAACTGGCCGACCTGCGGGCCGAAGCGGACGCCAAGCGCGCGCAATGGGAGCACGAGCGGCAGGCCATCCGGCGCGTACAGGAGGTCCGAAGCGAACTGGAGCGTCTGCGCCGCGAGGCGGAGGAGGCGGAGCGGGCCTACGACCTCAATCGCGCGGCCGAGCTGCGTTACGGCCGGATCGCAGAGCTGGAGCGGCGGTTGCGCGCCGAGGAAGACCAACTCGAGCAGCGGGTCGGCGATCGCAGGCTGCTGCGGGAGGTCGTGACCGAGGACGAGATCGCCGAGATCGTGTCGGCCTGGACCGGCATCCCGATCAGTCGTCTCAAGGAGGGTGAACGGGACAAGCTCCTGCGACTCGACGAGATCCTGCACGAACGGGTCATCGGCCAGGACGAGGCGGTGCGGCTCGTCGCGGATGCGATCATCAGGGCCCGCTCCGGCATCAAGGACCCGCGTCGGCCGATCGGCTCGTTCATCTTCCTCGGACCGACCGGCGTCGGGAAGACAGAACTTGCGAGGTCCCTCGCGGCCGCGCTGTTCGACTCCGAGGACAACATCGTGCGCCTGGACATGAGCGAGTACCAGGAGCGGCACACCGTGAGCCGACTGGTCGGTGCCCCGCCGGGGTACGTCGGCTACGAAGAGGGTGGGCAGCTCACTGAAGCGGTGCGCCGTAAGCCGTACTCGGTCGTGCTCTTCGACGAGATAGAGAAGGCGCATACGGATGTCTTCAACACGCTGCTCCAAGTCCTCGATGACGGACGAATCACCGACGCCCAGGGCCGTACCGTCGACTTCCGAAACACAGTCATCATCATGACGTCGAACATCGGTGCCGAGTACCTCATGACGGGCGCGAGCACCGATGGCGACATCGACCCGGAGACGCGGGACAAGGTCATGGCGGAGCTGCGGGCGCAGTTCCGGCCAGAGTTCCTCAACAGAGTGGACGACATCGTCCTGTTCCGGCGCCTGACCCTGCCCCAGATCGAGAAGATCGTCGATCTGCAGGTCGAGGAGTTGCGACACCGCTTGGCCGAGCGTGGCACGAAACTCGAACTGAACGAGGACGCACGCCGGCTTATCGCCGCGCATGGCTACGACCCTGTGTACGGAGCCCGCCCGCTGCGGCGTTATCTGGCGCACGAGCTGGAGACAAGAATCGGTCGCGCCCTGCTCTCCGGCGAGCTGAACGAGGGGGCGGTCATCCGAGTTGAGGTCCTCGACGGGGAGCTGAACGTCAGGTTCACGATGGAGCATGCGGCGGCGTCGTGAGCACGGCTACGACCCGCGCCGACACTGTCGCCTGCGCGCACTGCGGCGCTCGTAACCGGGTGCCGGCCGCGGCCAGCGGCGTGCCGCGGTGCGGTCGGTGCCACAATCCGCTGCCGTGGCTGACCACCGCCGGCGATGACGACTTCGACGCGGTCGTCACCGACTCCGCCCTGCCCGTGCTGCTGGACTTGTGGGCGCCGTGGTGTCAGCCCTGCCGGATCGTCGAACCGGGAGTCGAGCGGGCCGCGAAGACGTTCGCCGGCTCGCTCAAGGTGGTCAAGGTCAATGTGGACAGTGCACCCGCCGTGGCGGAGCGCTTGGCCGCACGGTCCATCCCGATGCTGCTGATCCTTGAGCACGGCAAGGAACGCGCGAAGCAGGTGGGTGCAGTCGGACCCGACGCGCTGCAGAAGTGGATCGAGGGCGTGATGCCGTCGTGACACGATCAGGGCAGTCAATGTGATCGAACCTCAGGTCGACAGCCCCGGCTTCCTCTTCGATCTCGATGGCACGCTCATCGACAGTGTCTACCAGCATGTGCTGGCGTGGCAGGAAGCCCTGACCGCGGTCGGGATTGAGCTGTCGGTGTGGCGAATCCATCGCCGCATGGGGATGAGCGGCGGGTTATTCGTCACCGCACTTATGCGGGAGACCGAAGGTGAGCTGTCGTCAGATCAGGTCAGCGCGATTAACCAGGCGCACAACGAGGCCTACGCCCGACGTCGCGACACCGTCCGGCCATTGCCGGGTGCCCGCGAACTCCTCGCCAAATTGACCGAGCGGCAGGTCAAGTGGGCCATCGCAACCAGTGGACAAGCGAGCGCGGCTCGTCCCGCATTGGAGATGCTTGGCCTGCCAGACCACACTCCCCTCGTCACTCGCGACCAGGTCCGCCACGCGAAGCCGGACCCCGATCTGTTCCTGGCGGCCGCCGACCGTATCGGCGTCGACATCGGGTCGGCCATCGTTGTCGGCGACAGCATCTGGGACCTGCTCGCAGCGCGCCGCGCCCGCGCGCTGGGCGTTGGACTACTGTCCGGCGGGTACGGCCGGGAGGAGCTTGAGCGAGCCGGCGCCTACCGGGTGTACGCCGATCCCATGGATCTACTCATACACCTCGATGAGGTCGGTGTGCGCGGCGTGGCCGACTAGCCCGCCATCCCTCTTTCCTTTCGTCGAGAACATGCTGCGCCGCATGCACGACCAGGACGACGCCGCATCACAGTTCTACCTGCACCGGGTCTCGCTCACGGTCGATCCGGTCCGCGTCGACGGCGGGTACCGAGACGAGAACGATGAGCCGGCTGCCAAACTGGCGACGACCGACCTCCGCACGCCGGCCTCGACGCTGTTCGATACCTCAACGTCCATGAGTGTGCCGGCTCGCTCTCGCTTGCCGTGTTGCCCGAGACGATCAACAGGGTGCAGACCATCGGCCTCCCGGTCGCCAGCCTCGCCCCAGCTCATCCGGCGTTCAAACAGGGCGACCCACAAGACGCTCATATCCTCCGTGCCATTGGCGTGCCATTAGCACGGAGGACGAAGGGTCCGCAGAGGGCAACGGCGGACACCTCGACACGACCACCAGCCAGCGCCACCACGGCCGGCGGTACGTTTCCCAAGCTGACAGTGAGGGTTCGATTCCC
>CAVZCZ010000004.1:0-391255 GCA_963773935.1 uncultured Actinomycetota bacterium | reverse complement strand
CCTCTCGCAGCTGACCCAGCTCGGCATTTCAGAGGCAAGCCTGGAGCGAGCCGTCGCCCAGCAAAACGCCGTCGCCGCAGCCGGGTCGGTAGCGTTGGCCCGCCAGCGCGTGCCGGTCACCCCTTCCGGCCAGTTCCCCGCTCCCGAGTCGGTCGCCGACCTTCTCGTCCAGGCATCACCGGTCGAGACTTACCAGCTGACGGGCAGCGCGCAGCGCCAAAGCGACCTCATTCGGATCGGCGACATCGCCGACCTCGATCTCGGCTACCGCGATCCGCCGCTCACCATGATGCGATACGACGGACGGCCGGCGATCGCGCTCGCCATCACCAACCAGCCGGGCGTCAATGTGGTCGAGCTAGGCAAGGGCGTGGATGCCCGGCTCGCCGAGCTGACGGCCGACCTGCCGGTCGGCATCGAGATCAGCCGGGTGCATTGGCAGTCGGACCTGATCGACAGCGCGGTGCGCGGATTCTTCGTCAGCCTGGCCCAGGCGGTGCTGATCGTGCTGGCGGTCCTGTGGCTGGCCATGGGCTGGCGCATGGGGATCATCATCGGCTCCAGCATTATCCTGACCATCCTCGGCACCATCGTGGTGATGGCCGTTCTGGGCATCGACCTGCAGCGCATGTCGCTGGGGGCAATGATCATCGCGCTGGGTATGATGGTCGACAACTCGATCGTCGTCGCCGAGGGCGCGCTGGTGCGCATGCAGCGAGGCATGGACCGGGTGAAGGCCGCCATGGAGGCGGCGTCGCAGCCGGCTTGGCCGCTGCTTGGGGCCACAGTTATCGCGGTCCTCGCGTTCTACCCGATCGCCGCGTCGAGCGAGAACGCGGGGGAGTATTGCGCCTCGCTGTTCTCGGTGGCGGCTATCTCGTTGCTGCTGAGCTGGCTCCTCTCGGTCACCGTCACGCCGCTCCAATGCGTGCAGCTCCTGCGCGTCACGGGCGGGACGGCCGGCGATGCCCAAAGCAGCGGTCGCCTGACCAGGGGATTTCGCGCGCTGCTCGAGAGCGCCATCCGCCACCGGATGCTTACCCTGGCGACCGCGGTCGGGCTGCTCATCGCGGCCGTTGTCGGCTTCGGGCAGGTGACCAAGCTGTTCTTCCCGGATTTGTCGATGCCGAAGTTCCTGCTCGACTACCGCCTGCCAGAGGGAGCGCGGATCGAGGCGGTGTCGAGCGATTTGGAAGGCGTCGAGAAGAAGCTGCTCGGCGATTCTCGCGTCACCGGCGTCGCCAGCTTCATCGGCGCCGGCCCGCCCCGCTTTTACCTGCCGGTCGACCCGGAGCCGCTCTCGCCGAACTACGGCCAGCTCGTGGTCAACGTCCACGACCATCGCGACGTCGGCGCGCTGATGGACGAGCTGGAGCCCTGGCTGAAGGAGAGCTTCCCGCAGGCCACGGTGCTGCTCCGGCCCTTCGCCGTCGGTCCCGGTCTGAGTTGGAAGTTCGAAGCGCGCATCTCCGGTCCGGCGGATGCTTCGGGCGACGAGCTGCGCTCCCTTGCGGCCAAGGGGGCGGCTATCCTGAGGCAGAGTCCGCTCACGGCCACCGAGCAAACCAACTGGCAGCAGCGGGTGGCTAGGTTCGAGCCTCTCTTCAACGACGCTCGAGCGCGATGGGCCGGCGTGAGCCGCGAGGACGTCCTGCGCGGCGTCAGGCAGTCGCTCGAGGGATGGAACATCGGCGTATTCAACCAAGAGGACGAGGCGCTGCCCATCGTGCTGCGGGTCAAGCAGGACGAGGTGCCCGGCAGCGACATCGCGGCCCTCCGCGGCGTACAGATCCGGCCCACCAACAGCGTCGAAACCGTCCCCCTCGACCAGGTCATCGACGGCGTCGCCGTCCGCTGGGAAGATCCCGTCATCTGGCGCCGCGACCGCAAGCGGACCATCACCCTGCAGGCCAACCCGATCCGCGGCGTCACCTTGCCGACCTACATGGAGAGCGTGGCGGCACCGCTCGCGGACCTGGCGAGGGATCTGCCGCCCGGTTTCCGGATGGAATTGGGCGGCGAACACGAGACCTCGGCGAAATCCCAGGCCTCGCTGATCCCTGGGATCGTCCCCGCCATTGGCCTTATGCTGATCATCATCGTCGGCCTGTTCAACGCCCTTCGGCCGGCTGTGATCATCATGCTGACCATTCCGTTCGCGATCGTCGGCATGACAGCGGGGCTGCTGATAACGGGCACGCCGTTCGGCTTCGTGGCGTTGCTCGGCGCCATGAGCCTTGCCGGGATGATGGTCAAGAACGCCATCGTGCTGCTTGACGAGGTGAACGCCAACCTCTCCGCCGGCAAGGCGCCCTACAACGCGGTCGTGGAGGCAGCCCTGTCACGCCTGCGGCCGGTCTTTCTGGCCGCAGCCACCACTGTTCTGGGCGTCATTCCATTGCTGCCCGATGCTTTCTGGGCCGGGCTGGCGGTGACCATCATGGCCGGCCTCACGATCGGCACCGGCTTCACCATGATCGTGGTCCCGGTCCTCTACGCCACCTTTTACCGCATATCAGCAAGCCCGCTACCGCAGCCGGAAGCGCAAGGACCGGCCCGGTCGGCGCCAGCAATTTCTGTTTGACGATCTGGCCGCCACAACGAGAAGAGGCCCGACATGCCGTTGTCCGCGATACGCGAGTTCCTGCGGCTTGAGGCGGCCGGCGGCTTCCTGTTGCTCGGCGCAGCCGTGCTGGCGCTGATCCTGGCCAATACGCCGTTGGCCTGGCTCTATGACGGTCTCCTGGACACCGCCGTTGTCGTCCAGATCGGAGCGCTCAAGCTTGCCAAGCCGCTGCTCCTCTGGATCAATGACGGGCTGATGGCCGTCTTCTTTCTGCTGGTCGGGCTGGAGATCAAGCGGGAGGTGGCCGAGGGAGAGCTGTCGAGCTGGCACCGCGCCGCCTTGCCCGCATTGGCCGCTGTGGGCGGGATCGCCGTGCCCGCGGCGTTCTACCTCCTCATAAATGCCGGTAGCCCAGAAACACAACGTGGGTGGGCCATCCCTACGGCGACCGACATTGCCTTCGCCCTTGGAGTTCTGACACTTCTCGGCGATCGTGCGCCGGTAGCACTGAAGATTTTTTTGCTTGCTGCGGCGATTGTCGACGATCTCTGCGCCATCATCATCATTGCACTATTCTATACCGAGAATTTGTCGCTGCTGATGCTTCTGCTGGGCGGAGCTGGGGTTCTATTGCTTGCGATCCTCAACCTGCTCGGCGTCAAGCGGCTGGCACCCTACCTGCTGATCGGCGTGGCCATCTGGATCGCCGTCCTCAAATCGGGAATCCATGCCACGCTCGCCGGAGTCGCCGTTGCGCTGTTCGTGCCGCGCGGCGACGCCACCGACAGCCCGCTGCGCCACCTCGAGCACATGCTGCACCCGTGGGTCAGCTTTGCCATCATGCCGATCTTTGCCTTCGCCAATGCCGGCGTTTCGTTTGCCGAAGTAACAATGGCCGACTTCCTGGCGCCGATGCCCATCGGGATCGCGGCAGGGCTCTTCATCGGCAAGCAGGTCGGTGTGTTCGGGGTATGCTGGGCGGCTATCAGGCTTGGTTTCTGTCGCCTGCCTGAGGGAGTGTCCTGGACCGCCTTTTACGGTGTCTGCCTGCTCACCGGAATCGGCTTCACCATGTGCCTGTTCATCGGCCCACTGGCCCTCAGCGATCCGGCGTACGCCCCGGGCATAAGGCTCGGCGTCTTTCTTGGATCAGCGCTCTCCGGAATATGCGGCTACCTATTGCTGCGCGCGGTAAGTGCTCGTGGGACGACCGTTGGCACCGAAGAGCAACTCGTGAGTGGCGAGTGACGAGAACTCACTCTCCTGGCCGCCTCAGAGATGTGATCCGCTCCGAACTCGCTTGCTGGACGGGGTTCGTCACGGTCATGATCTTCTTGACGGTCGGGGCAAGTTGGCTCAACGACCTGTCCAACATCCTCTGGTTCGCGTTTCTTTTCGTGTGGCTCTGTGGCGCTATTCTGTGGGCTGCTTTCGGGGTCACAAAACAATGATTACCAAGAACGCCGTGATCCTGGTGGGTCGGATCGAATCCGAGCGCCGGGCTGGCCGCACCATGCTCGAAGTGGCGCCCGAGGCGGGTGCAACCCACTTCCGGCCGATCATGCTGACCGCGCTCGCGACCATACTCGGCATGATCCCGATCGCCCCTACCGTCTTCTGGGGGCCGATGGCGTTCGCGATCATGGGCGGCCTGCTCGCGGGCACGCTCCTGACGCTCGTGTTCCTGCCCGCACTCTATATCGCCTGCTACGGTCCGAACACGACCCGAACGACTGGACACCGACGCACCGGCCGGTGCCGGGGCAAGCTGAAGGGAGAGAAGCGTGACGTCACCGATGACACGAACCCTGGGGCCGCCGCTTGCCGGCGTTTGCCTCGCCCTGGCTCTGGCCATGGCACCCTGGGCCGCGCACGCCCAGTCGGCCGACGACGAGCTCTCGCTGAGCGAGATCGCGTTTATTGCCGCGGACACCAACAATGACGGCGTGATCGACGCGGCCGAGCTGGCGCGCGACGCCGCCCGCGCCTTCGCCACGCTCGACAAGAACGGCGACAGCAAGCTCACGCCGGAGGAGTTGGGCGACCACGACCCCGCTCTGTTCAAGCAGGTCGACGCCAACGGCGACGGGGTGCTGACCTTCAAGGAGGTCATGGACAACAAGATCAAGGCCTTCAAGGCGGGCGACAAGAACAACGACGGCGCGCTGACCTTCGACGAGATGAACGCGATCGTCGAGGCCGAGATCGGAGGCATGAAGTGAGCAAGAGCAAGACGTTCCCGTCAGGGCTTATCGTCGCGGCCGTTCTCGCCCTCGCGGGCTGCACGGGCGGCGGCGGCACCGGTTCGGCTGGCGTGGGCACGGTCGCGGGTGCTGCGGCCGGCGCCGGCGTCAGCCGTGCCGTTTTCGGCAACAGCACCAACGCGACGCTGATCGGCGGTGCCGTCGGCGGCCTCGCCGGCAACATGGCCCTCGACCGCCAGGCCGAGGAGCGGCGCCGGCAGGAGCAGGTGCAGAATCAGCGCACCTCGCAGCAGCTCCAGCTCGACTTCGAGCGGCAGCGCGCCCTGCAGCAGGAGCAGACGCGGATCGAGATCGAGGAGCAGCGGCTGTTCCGGGAATGGCAGCGGCAACAGGGCACCTCCGCCTGACCGCCTGAGCGGGGCGCCGCGTGGCGCCCCGCCAGCCCTCGCCCACGCCACGGCGAGGGCCGGCGGGAGCGTGGACGACTGCACCACGCTTGTGAGCCCAGGATTTCGTCATGCCGCCGGCCAATCGATATTCATAGCGGCTGCGGCGGTGAAGAACCGCTCGACCCATCATCACCTCTCGGAAGCTGGCAATCTGGAGAATCCCGGTTTAAACCTGGAGTTAGAGAGCGGCACTGCGACGCCGCCGAGGGGGAAGCGAGCGTGGACCAGGACGGCTCCAAGGTGCGGCCGAAGCGTCGCAAGCTCACGTTCAGCCAGTACTACAACGCCAGCCAGCACGGGGCCGTCCCCTTACGCGAGATCAAGAGGCAGCTCCTGGCATTCCGCCGGGCCGGCAAGCTCGAGCGGGTCAAGCGCTGCGGACGCTGATTGCGGCTGGCTGAACGGATGGCAACGACCATCGCAACAGGGGAGCGCCGATGCCGCTCGATGTGAACGTCGTCCTGACGCTGGCCGTGGCGATCGTCGTGCTGCTCGTCGGCCGGATGATCGTGGCGCGCGTGGCCTTTCTGAACCACTACAGCATCCCCGATCCCGTCGTGGGCGGTCTGATCGCGGCCGTGGTGATTACCGCGCTGCGGTTCGGGGCCGGCGTCCAGGTCTCGTTCGACATGTCGCTCCAGAGCACCTTGCTGCTCGCCTTCTTCTCCACCATCGGGCTCAGCGCCGACGTACGGATGCTGCTTAAGGGCGGCGCGCGTCTCCTGGTTCTGCTGGTCCTCGTGACCGTCTTCCTCCTGCTGCAGAACGGCGTCGCGATCGCGGCGGCGATCAGCCTCGACATGAGCCCGCTGATGGGCCTGCTCGCCGGGTCGGTCACCATGTCCGGCGGGCACGGCACCGGCGCCGCCTACGCCAGGCTGTTCGGCGAGGTCAACAATCTGCAGGGGGCGATGGAGGTGGCGATGGCTTGCGCCACCTTCGGCCTGGTCCTGGGCGGCATCATCGGCGGCCCGGTGGCGGAACGGCTGATCGTGCGCCACAACCTCAAGGGCACGGCGGGTCCGCCGACGACGGCCGACCCTACCGCCCCCGGCGAGCTCGGGCCCGACGATCGGCGCCCACTAAGCCCGGAATCGTTCTTCGAGACCGTGTTCCTGATCCTGTTCTGCGTCGGCGTCGGCAGCCTGGTCGCCGGCGTGGTGACGATACCCTGGTTCACGCTGCCGACCTTCGTCTGGTGCCTGTTGACCGGCATCGTGATCTGCAACGTGGTCAGCTTGACCGGGGCGTATCGGATCGACAACGCGACGCTCGAGCTTCTTGGCACCGTTTGCCTCTCCCTGTTCCTCGCCATGGCGCTGATGGCGCTCAAGCTGTGGGAGCTTGTCGGGCTGGCGCTGCCCGTGCTGGCGATCCTCGTGGCCCAGACGGTGCTGGTGGCGGCCTACGCGACCTGGGTCACCTTCCCGGTCATGGGCGGCAACTACGATGCGGCGGTGATCGCTGCCGGGCATTGCGGCTTTGGCTTGGGCGCCACACCCACCGCGATCGCCAACATGCAGGCGGTGACCGGCCGGCACGGCCACTCGACCCTGGCCTTCCTGCTCGTGCCGATCATCGGCGCCTTCCTGATCGACATCACCAACGCGCTGGTGATCCAGGCCTATCTCACGCTGCCGCAGCTCGGCTTCTAGGAGTGCTGCCATGAACCGCCTGCGTTGCCTGGGTTCGGCTCTCCTGCTCCTGGTCGCGTTGGTGACGGCCGGCTGTGATCAGGCGCCCGACGCGCAGGCCACCCAGGAGATCCTGCAGGAGCGGCTGGCCGCCGCCTTGAAGCCGCCGGTGACCAAGGTCGCGAGCTTCCGCCGGCTCGGCTCCGCCCCGCTGGCGCCCACGGCCGAGGGCAAGGCGCGCAGGATCGTCTACTACAACGCCGTGCTCGAGCTGACCCAGGCCGTCGACTTCGCCTCCTGGAACGGGCTCAATGCGACGGCCTTCGCGACCCTGCTCGGCGCCACCGAGAAGGGCGTCGTCGGCATCAAGCAGGACGGCAATCAGGCGGGCGACCAGCTCCGCGTCCATGGCAGCGCGGTGTTCGTGGATGAGGGCGGCAACTGGGTGGCCGTTCCGTGGGTAGCGCCGCAGGTCGGCACCGGCTCGCCCGAGAACAACACCGGCCCGCCCAGCGAGGCCACGCGGCTGGTGGCGGCCGTCGATACCCTGCTCCGGGACGGTGGCGGCCCCCGCCAGCAGCGCAGCGCCATCGTCGCCGAGGAGCTCGGCAAGGCACTGGGTTGGATGCAGCTCCGCCTCGACCGTCTCGACCGGAGCCTGGTCGTCGCCGGCGGCCAGGCGGGCGGCGAGTACGCCGACGTTGCCGGCATCGTCGCCGCCGACCTCGCCCGCCGAGGGGTCGCTGCCAGCGCCACCACGACCGCCGGCAGCGTCGAGAATGCCCGCCTGCTCCACCGCAACCTCGCCGAGGTCGGCCTGCTCCAGAACGACATCGCCGCGATGGCGGCGAGCGGGACGGGGCCGTTCGCCGCCGACGGCGCCATGACCGAGCTGCGCGCACTCGGCAGCCTGTTCCCCGAGCCGGTGCAGGTGGTGACCGACGCCGACTCGCCCTTGGTTTCGATCGCCGAGCTCAAGGGCAAGCGCGTCGAGCTGGGCTCTGCCGGGTCGGGCAGCCGCGCCAATGCCGACGCCCTGCTCGCCGCCAACGGGGTGGCACCGGGCGACCTTGCGACGATCACCGAGGTTGGGCTCGCGGACGGTCTGCGGCTGTTGGCCGGAGGCGAGGTCGACGCGGTGATCGCCACCATCGCCGCACCGGCTCGCGCCCTGCAGGAAGCGGCGGCGGGCAGCGGGATCAAGCTCCTGCCGGTCGGCGCGCAGGAGCGGGTGATCCTGACCGCCGGGCATCCGGACCTGATCCCGGTCACACTTCCGGCCAACACCTACCCGGGCCAGGCTCAAGCGGTGGACACGGTGGCGGTCACCGCCCTCCTGGTCGCCACGGCCGGCCTGCCCGACAGCACGATCGAGGCCTTGCTGCGGCAGGTCTATGGCGGGATCGATTTCGTCCAGGCCGGCAGCAGGGCGGGTTCGCTGATTTCGAAGGCGACGGCGCAGGTCGGGCTGACACTGCCGCTGCATCCGGCCGCCGAGCGCTTCCTGCTGCGGCCGGAGGCGACCCAGTAAAGGCCGGGAACCAAACGCATGGATGATTCGGTGAGGGTGCGCAAGGCGCGCGTCGCCGAGGCGGCGGTGTCATAAGGCCTGCTCGGCGGCGAGCGCCTGCTCGCCGGCTTCGTCGACCTCGAGAGCGTGCGGCGCTCGGTCCGCCACCTCCGGGCGACCTGCTGAGGCCGAAGCAGCCAGCGCATGGTGGCGCGCCGTCGTCGAGCAGCGGACCCGCGCCGATCCTGGCCGGCAGCACGCAGCGCTAACGTGGCACCTCAGTGCTGCCAGCGCGTCCCGGGCGGCGGTAATCCGGATGCGCTTCACCCACTCCACCAGCAGCTTGCGGGCCTTGCGCGCTGGCTTCCGCAGGGCCGGCGTCGTCACCAAAACGCTTGTTGATCACCTTGCGCACCTGCTCGCGCGTCTCCCGATAGCCCCCATGCTCCCAGAACGGCGTGTGCTCGGATCCCTAGACCAACGCCTCCCGGTGGCTGGCGCAGATCGCATGCATGATCAATAGACCAACCAGCGGCTGCTTCTTCGCCACCCGGTCATCAATCTCCCGATTCCCTCGACCGACATTTTAGCTCATATCCCCTTCTCCTCCCTCCCCTCATCCCTCAGTCGCACACCTTCGTCACCAGATCACGCAACTCCGCCCGCTCCCGCGCCAGCACACCCGTGGCGATGAATTCCGGCTCGTACTTCGACAGCCAATCATCCCACAGCTCCTGCAACCGACCAAACAGCTGTGTCGCCTGCGTGAATCCCGCCGGCGCCTCGGCAACCGGCCGCTTCCTCGTCCCCAGGCCGGCTTCCATGTGGTGAGCCTGCCCAGCCCGACCCATTCGAGCTTCATCGTGACGGCCTCCAGCGACAGCGTGCCGGGCAGCTCGAACAGGACGCCAAGGATCTCTACCGTGTCATGGGCATGATCGCGTCGGATCTCGCCCAGGAGATCGCGGTCTCGGATTATTATGTCGGCGGCTACAGCATGGGCGGCACCCATGCCGCCTTTGTGAGCCTGCTCGACAGCACGGAGAAGCGCTTCAACTTCAAGAAGGCGGTGGTGATCAATCCTGCCGTCAACCTCTATGACTCGGTCAATCGGCTGGACAAGATGGTCGCCGACGACATGGCCGAGGATCGCGAGGGCGTCACCCAGTTCATCGACCAGCTGTTCGATCAAGTTGTGTCGCTTTACAATTCCAGCGATCGGGTCGACTTCGCCGATCCCGCCTTCATCTACCGCGCCTATGCGGTGTTGGAGCCGCCCGAGTGGCAACTCGAGCTCCTGATCGGGCTCGCCTTCCGGCTGACGTCGAACGACATGGCGTTCACCAGCGACGTCATGACCAACTCCGCCTATGTCGTGCCCAAGAACGCGCAGCTGACCGCGACGACCTCGCTGACTGACGTGATGCTCGAGGGTCTGCGGTTGAACTTCGTCAACTTCTTCGACGGGCTCTACGTGCCGTACCTGCAAAAGCGCGAGCCTGGGGTCACCCACGCCGAACTCATCGCCCGCGCCAGCCTGCGATCGATCGAAGGCTATCTGCGCCGGGATCCCCGCGTGGTCATGCTGGGCACCCAGGACGATGTCATCCTCTCGCGCGACGATGTGCTGTGGCTGGAGGACGTGTTCGGCGAGCGGGCGCGGATCTTTCCGACCGGCGGGCACTGCGGCAGCATGGACCAGCGCGAGTTCGTCCGTGAGATGCTCCGGCTCATCTTCGACGCCGAGGCGCGCTCGTGAGGCTGCGGGAGATCGCGGATGCCTTATCCCAAGAAGGCCGCTCCATCATTGATTCGCGCCAATTCATTGTCCTGTGGCGCCAGGCGGCCATTGCGAGCCGTGGCTTAGCCCAAGCGAAGGCGCCTCTAACGCTGCCGCTCACGACGGCGCCGGGACCCCAGGCGCTCGGCATGGTCTGGCGCGGCGGCATAGTGGCCTGCAGGTCGACCAGCGGGTGGAACGCGCCGTGGCGCAGACGCGTGGCTCAGGGGCTGGTGGCGGCAGGCTTGGCCCGCCGGAGTGCCCGGAGGCCCCGCCAGCGGCCGATAAAGTGCGGCCAAGGCTTGGAGACGCCAGCCGGGGCATCGGCCGCTGGCGGGGCTTTCTGCCGCCCTGGCTGGGCGGCTTGGGCAAAGGCTGGCCCCGCCGCCGTCTCACGCAGCAGGCCGGCCAGGCGCGGCCCGCTTCTTGGACACCGCGATCCTGGCCAGGAGGCCGCCGAGCCTGGCATTGGCGAGGGCGTCCAGGCGTTCCTCGGCCTCGCGCCATAGCCGCAGCTGGCGCCGGTAGGTGGCGGCCCGCATCCCGTCCGGCCTGGGCGGCGGCCCCTGCGGGCCGGGCTCACCGCCCAGGCGCCCCGAGATCTGCGCCATGCGGCGCCAGATTTGGTCGCGCTTGGTCATCCGGGTCACGGCGTAGTCCAGCCCGTGGCCCTTGGCGCTGGCGAATTTGCTGGCGCCCCTGGGCAGGTAGAGCACTCCGCAACGGCGGCCCGAGAGCGGGCAGGAGAACCACCAGCGGCGGCCGCCGAATCGGGGCACCGTCCAGATCAGGCCCACGGTGTAGTCCATGTGCTCGGTGCGGTCCGAGGCCCGTGACGGGTGCTGCAGGCGCACGTAGCCATGGCTGGCACGCACCTCGACCACGACGGTCATCCGGTGCTCGCCGTTCTGACTGTACTGCATCCATCTGGCGGTACCCGGAGGATCGTCCATCAGGTCACGCAGATCGCTGATGCTCAGCCGTAACGAGCCGCAGCCCTCGAGCCACCAGCCGATCAGAAGGCTCGCCGGCGGCTTCGGCAAGCTCTACGGCCCCTACCTCGGGGCGGTGGCGGCTTCAGCGCCACCGAGCGGCGGCTGCACGACACCGGCGCTGCGATGCACGGATTGTAGGGGTCCGCCCGACGTGCTGGTAGGCCCTGTCGCGCTTGGCCTCGGAACCTCCGCGCCGCCGTCGACCGGGCCGAGAGTCTGCGTGATCGGCGCCGGTTCGAGCGGGATCGCCGTGGTCAAGGCGCTCGCCGATCGTGGGATCCCCTTCGACTGCTTCGAGATGTCCGACCGCGTCGGCGGCAACTGGGCCTTCCGCAACCCGAATGGGCGCTCCGCCACCTACCGCTCGCTGCACATCACATAAGACAGATTGTAAGACGAAGCAGCCCCCGACGCAACGAAGCTGGCCTCGACCCATGCGGTGGGCCGAGGCCAGATCTGTTGGTGCGTACGGCTAGTGGGCGGCGCTTGGGGTTCGAGCGACGCCGACCGGGCAGGTCAGGCCGTTGGGGCCGTGGTTGCAGTACCGTTCGGAGAATCTCAGTGATTCTCTTCCTGCTTCGCTGGTCCGTGCCCCGGCGAGCCGGGGTCTTACTGGTCCTCCACAGGCGTTTCGTGTCTCCGGGGAACTGCCCGGCGACGGTGCCGCGGTCAGGCGGCGGCGTGCATTGCGGCCAGCAGGTTCCGGGCCGCGTTGTGATCGCGGTCGTGGGTGGCGCCGCAGGCGCATACCCACATCCGGTGGGCGAGGGTGAGCCCGGCATTGATCGCGCCGCACGCACCGCAGGTCTTGCTGGACGGGTACCAGCGGTCGGCGGCCCACAGCGTGGACCCGTACCAGCCGGTCTTGTACTGCAATTGCCGGGTGAGCTCGCCGAACCCGGCGTCGGAGACGGCGCGGGCCAGGCGCCGGTTGCGGACCATGCCGGCAACGTTGAGGGTCTCGACCGCGACGGCGCGCTTGGTTCTCGCGAGCCACGTGGTGAGCTGGTGCAGGAAGTCAGCCCTGCGATGGGCGACCGTGAGGTGCACGGCCGCGACCCGACGGACGGCCTTGGCGCGGTTGTTCGATCCGCGCTGGCAGCGGGCGAGGGCCTTGTTCGCCCGCCGCAGCTTGCGCTGGGCCGCCTTGAGCGCACGCGGTGCGTGAACTTCTTCGACCTCGCCGGTGTCGTCGGCGATGACCGCGAACGTGTTGAGGCCTAGGTCGACACCGCACGTGGGTGCGTCAGTGGCGACGGCGCGGCGCCGGTTGAGGTCGGTGCGGTCGATGTCGAGCTGGAAAGACACCCACCAGCGGCCGGCCTGCTCGCGGACGGTGGCGCCGATGATGCGGGCGCGGCTGTCGCCCCGCCGCGCGGCGAGCCAGGACATGTCCTCGTGGGTCGCGACCGGGCCGACGCCGGGCAGGACGATCGTGCGCGGGCCGGTCGGGTGGGCGCGGTCGGCGTCGTAGCGGAACCGGGAGCCGTGCTTGCGTTTGCGCCAGGTCGGGAAGCCGAGCCGCAGGCCGCGGCGGGTCCCCTTGCGGGAGTCGGCCCAGTTCCTCAGCCCTGCCGCGCGGACCCGGCACGCCTCCTTCGGCACCCGCGACGACAGGCCGGCCTCGACGAACCACGGGTAGAGCTGCGGGTGGGCGGCCCGCCACGCCTTCTCCAGCGCCGGCGCCGACCACGGCACCGGGGTCAGCAACTCCTCCGCCACGCCGTAGGACCGTTCGGCGTCGCGCTGCGACAGGGCGGCCTTGACCAGGGCGAGGCAGAAGTTCTCCACCACCCGCGACAGCCCGGCATGCCGCCCAAGCCGGGCGCGCTGCTCGCCGGTCGGGGCCAGCTCAACCCGGAAGCCCTGCTTGACCCGGCTCACCCGGTCGCCTCGGCCGCGTGTAGCGCCGCTTCAGCCTTCCGCTTGGCCGAGCGGCGGCCGTAGAGGCGAGCGCAGAACCACGTCAGGATCTCCGTCATGTCCCGCACGAGGTCGTCATCCACTTCAGCGTTGTCCACAACCACGATGTCGCGGCCGGTCGCGGCCAACGCGTACGACAAGTGCTCGACCCCGAACCGGGCCAGCCGGTCGCGGTGCTCGACCACAATCGTCGTCACGGCAGGGTCACCCAGCAAGTTCGCGAGTTTCGGCCGCCGGGCATTCAGCCCGGACCCGACCTCGCTCACCACCCCGGCCACGGTCAGCCCGCGCGCCGTCGCCGCGGTCACCACCCGGCCGGCCTGCCGTTCCAGGTCGTCACCCTGGTCGGCCGACGACACCCGGCAGTATGCCACCGTCCGCCCCGGGCGATCGGCGGCCTGTTCCAGGACCAGGTACCGGCCGGTGTCGGTCTTGACCACCGGCACCGGCATCTGCCCGTTCTTCGCCCACGACCAAGCGGTCTGGTAATGCACACCGTTCCGACGCGCCCACTCCGACAACTTCATGCACTGATTATCACTAGCCTTGACGGAGAATCACTGATGAAACGCCGGGCAGTTGGCGACCCCGGGTTTTTCTGACTTGAGCCGTGCTGCTGGTAGTCCTCAGCGTTGGCGAAGGCCAGCGGTCGAGTCGCTAGAGATCGAGGTCGTAGGCGGCCGCGATCGCGTGGGCCAGTGAATGTTCCTGCGCCGGCAGCAGGTAGCCGAGGTGCTTTCCGATGGCGGCGCGCGACATGGTCGTGATGTTGTCGCAGGAGACGACCGATTCGCGATCCAGGCCGTTGGCCCGCCCGACAGGCACCTCGGTCGATAGCCCTCGAATGGTGCTGGTGATGGGGGCGATGGTGATCGAATTGAGGTATGGACGGACTTGGGCGCGGGTGAGGATTAGTACCGGGCGAATCTTGTCTAGGGCAGCGAGGTGGATCGGCCGCATCAGTCGATATCCATAGGTCGGCTGGCCGCCCACGTGGCGAGTTCGTCGAGGTCGCCCGGCTGGGCGATTGCGGCGTAAATGGCTGCGTCTCGCTCGGCCGAGGCCCGGCGTCGTTCATGCTCCAGGGCGCGCGCAACGACGGCGGCGCGGCTCGACGCTGCGCCGGAACTCACTTGTTCGTCCACGAACGCAACGATGTCGTCGGGCAGGCGGACGGCGATTTGAACGGTCACACCCAGACGGTACCTGATTGGGATTCACGTCGGTACCAGCCGACTGGCGTAGGCGCCGTCTGACCGTCCGCTCGGAAGCGAAATGTCCACAAGAGACTGGCCTCGGCCCCTGCACGCGGGTCGAGGCCAGTTCTCACAGAAGGGCTAGTGAGCTGCGCTCGGAGTCCTCGCGACGTCCACAGGACACGTGAGCCCGTTGGGGCCGTGGGTGCAGTAGCCGTTGGGGTTCTTGGACTCTGGCGCAGGGTGTAGTACTTCGCAGCTGGGACCGCCGACTCCCCACTCACTCATCACCGGGTTGCGGGCCGCGGCCGAACCGTCGGACCTCCTGGGGCCAGCCGCATGCTTCCGCGATCTTGCCGGCCCACATCCGGGCCGTTTCCTCGTCGGCCACGTCCACCACGGTCAGCCCGCCCAGCCACTCCTTGGTTTCGACGTAGGGCCCGTCGGTGAACATCAATGTGCCGCTCGTGGCGTCGGCACTGAAGACGGGGCCGTCCTCCTCCAAGCCCCCGGCGAACATGTACGCCCCGGCTGCCTTGATCTCTTCCACGACCGCCATGGCGAGTGGCCCGCGCCCGCGAAACCACTCCTCAGTGTGGTCACCCACCCACTGCTGGTTGAAGTAGATGAGGTACTCGGCCATGTCTGCTCCCTCGTCTCGGGCGGACCTTTGTCTGCCTCCATCTTCGCTACGAACGGCGCCGGGCGGATACGACACCTCAGGCCGGAAATTTCCACGTCGATGTTGGGAGCGGTGGTGCGGGTCCGGCACCGGTCCACGTGGGCGAGCGACGCGAGCGATGCGTACGGTTGTCGTTCCGTTTCGGGGTGGCGGCCGGCTCTGTCCAAGAGACTAGTGAAGGTCGGACGGCACCCGGGCGACGCCGACGGGGCAAGTCAGGCCGTTCGGTCCGTGGGTGCAATAACCGTTCGGGTTCTTCGAATCCGAGAGGTACTGCTGGTGGTAGTAGCGTTACCGAAGTGCTAATAACTGGCGAGGGAGGGCCGATGGTCACGAGTGGCGAACTTCTACCGGTGATCTCGTATTGCCCGGATCTCCAGCGATGGTGAGCGAGACGAACACGGCGTCGGCGACCAGCACCGAGTCAACCGGCGCACGGCAAAGCGCCTGGGACTGGTCGTGGTGGCCGAGCTGACTGACAACGACCGTTCGGCGAGCAAGGCCGGCGTCGTACGTGAGTCGTTCGAGGTGATGCTCAAGGCGCTGACGGCCGGACGCACGGGCGACGGAGCCGCCGTGCGCGGCGTCGTCGTCCTCAACGAGGACCGGCTCGCTCGCCGAGCGGGTGACTACGAACGTTTCGTCGAGGCGCTCACCGTCGACGACGGCCGGGTGTTCGCCGACGAACGCGGGCTCAAGGACCTCTATGCGGAGGACGTCGAGGGCATGGGCTTGGTCGGTGTGGCCTTCTCGAAGATCGAGTCCCGAAAGGTCCGCCGGCGTATGAAGCGGTTCCACCGTGCGCGGGCTGAAGACGGCAAGCCCGCCGGCGGCACCCGCCCATTCGGTTGGGCGGAGGACCGCCTCCGCCTTGACCCGGTCGAGGCGCCGTTGCTTGCCAAGGCCGCAGTGGAGTTCGCCGCTGGCCGTTCGCTCAATTCGATCGTTCGCCCACCGGTGGCGCGCCGTACCGGCCGAGCCGGCGGTGGCGTAGGTCGTTGGTCGCCCTGAGCAACGGGAGCGCTCCCTTTGGTCTCGATCGCCGCCGGTGGTCCGGCGCCGATCCTGGAGTCCAGCTGCGGCACCGCCGCGATCACCGGAAGCGACGATCGAACGGGACCGCCGTAGAGCGCGTCACGGCCCGAGCCCACTCACCCGCCGTCCGAAGGTCAACCTCCTGCGGAAACCATGATCGACCCGCCCGCGATGTGGCGCAGATAGTCGGTTTGGGCGGTCTCGCGCCAGATTTGAGCCTGCCATCAATTAGTCGCCGATGCTCGGATCGGCCACTACCGGCACCGAGTTTCGCTGTGGATGGTGGGTGCGGAACTGCGGGTTCGGCTGGCGTGGTCTGGGTGACGTTCCAGTCATTGGCGGCGTTGATCGGGTGGGGTATCGGGCCGAACGATTGACGCGTTGAGATGGCTCGGGCGGGAAGACTTCTGGTTCGAAGATTGATCGGGGCGCTCGATGCGTGGGTGGCTATGGCTGAGCAAATGTCGGTGCGTGCGGGCGATGTGGTGTTCGTGGCGGAGGTGTCGGAGTCGGGTGGGCCGCAGACGGTCGGCCTGGATGATCTGCTGACCTTCGACGGGGTGCGGGAGACGATTACCGCGATCGCTGGGGAACTACAGTGCGGTCAGGAGAGTGTCGAGGTCATTGCTCACACAACGGCAACGACACTCTCTCCCCCAAGTCGCACAGGTCGTTGCCAACGCCCGGCTTCGTGCGCCGGACGTTCCGCTGAATGGCAGCGTCGCACCTACACCCGAGAGACATTCGAACGCTAGCGCAAACCTCGCGGCATGGCCCCATCTTGCTCGCTGACTGGTGGAATAAAGCGGTGGAACGGTCACGCGGCGCGATGTTGGAGCCCCACGAGATCCAAGCCGCCGTGGCGTTCCAGCTCGGATCTCGTGGGGCTCGGCGACATACGCGGCGGGTCCGCCAACACCGAACCCCATCGGCGTCAGTCCGGATCAGGTCCAGACGCCCCAGCCTGGCTGCAAGGTCTGGTAGCTAAGGGGGCAGCCCATCGAATACGTATACCAGCCAGGACCGTTAAGCGTGCCACGCCAGACTTTGGTATAGCTCGCGACGATGGTCCAAGAGAAGCAGTCCACACTCATGTAATACCTAGCGGTGGTGTTGACATAGCACGAGAAGGTGATCGTGCGGCCATTCTGCGACGTCGTGCATGAGATGCTCGGCGAAGGACTCGCTGCTGCAGGGCTCGCCACGCCGACCACGGCAACGACGCAGGCCACTGCTCCGACGACAGCCCAACTGACTTTCTTCGCAACCCGCCTCATCAGTCCCCCAATGCAATTAAGAAACGGTGCAAGACATTGACGTTGACCTTAGCGCAAGATCACTAGACCGGCAATCCCGGCCGCTGGGTGATTCGAATTATCTAGATATCTCTAAATTGCTCCGCTTCGTATTCTTGGGCATGCCTCTGCCCGCCCAGTCGTGACCGGGCGGGCCGCCGCGTGCCCGGGAACCAGGGACATGCCCAGCCGGGCAAAGATGAACGGCGCCTCGGTCCACCGCCTTGCCGCGTGTCTCGCCCTCCCAGAGGTACCACTCGTTTGCCCTGAGTGGGGGCTGCCGCCCTCTAGCGAGAAGCCTCGAGATGCTCACCGGTTGCTCACAGGCGCGATGCAGTCAGGGCCCAACATACGGTGCACGACGCGATCTGGAACGTCTCCCACCAGTGCACGGCGACAAGGGCGGGGTTCGTTGGCCGGCGCCACCAAGGCCCCTCGCACTTTCCCAAGCCGACGTTGCCTAGGCCGGCCGTCTGGGTGTTCGAACATCCGACTCTCGCGTGTACCAGCGGATGAAGTCGCGGAGAACGGCGGACCGATCGAGACCCTGGGCTGCGGAGAGTTCTCCGAAGCGCACCCACAGTTCCTCGTCGATGCGAATCGTCTGGCGGGGGGTTCCCCGACCACTCCTGCCGGTCACCAACTGAGCGTGTCATGACAGGCGCGGCCGGTTCCGTTGCACGTGTCATGACACATCGGCTACGCTCGTCGAAAAGGCGGCCCCCGGTTCGCGTTGCGAGCGCTCGCCGAGGGCCTTGACGGAGAGGTGACTCCGCCCGTGGAAACGGTATCGGATCAGTTGGTGCCGCCCAGCGTTCGGTTGACGGTCGCGGCCCAGTCGGTGGACGCGATTTGCGGCTTCGACCACACGAGATGCAGCCGTATGAGAGATCGACTCGACGCGAAGGTGTGGCAGCGCAGTGATATGCGGCAAGCGCTCGCCAGCCACGACATGGTGACCGTCTATCGCCTGCTGCAGCGGTTCGGGATGTCGCAGCGCGCGATCGCAGCAAGGACCGGGCAGTCGCAAAGCGAGATCTCAGAAATCTTGAGCAAGCGTCGCCGCGTGTTGTCATACGAGTTGCTAGCCCGCATCGCGGGCGGGCTCGGGCTTCCCCGAGGGTGGCTGTGCTTGGCTTACGACAACGAGACGGCGACATTCGTCGAGAATCTTGCCGGCGCGCGGGCCAACGGGCGCAACTAGGCCGTCGCGATCGCCGACAGAACGAGGTCTGGCCTCGATCCCGCAATGGGGTCGAGGCCAGATTCGTTGTGCGACAGGCTAGTTGGCGATGCGAGCCACGCCGACGGGGCAGGTCAGGCCGTTGGGGCCGTGGTTGCAATACCCGTTGGGGTTCTTCGAATCGAAAGGTACTGCTGGTGGTAGTCCTCGGCGTAGTAGAACGGACCCGCAGGTGCGATCTCCGTCGTGATCTCGCCGAGCCCGGCCGCCGTCACTGCGGGCTGGAACGCATCCCGCGACGCGAGCGCCTCCTTGAGCTGTGCCTCGGAGGTCGTGTAGATCGCCGAGCGATACTGCGTACCGACGTCATTGCCCTGGCGCATGCCCTGCGTCGGGTCATGGTTTTCCCAGAACACCTTGAGCAAGTCTGCGTACGAGATCTTGGCCGGGTCGTACACGACCTGGACCGCCTCGGTGTGACCGGTGCGGCCGGTGCAGGTCTCCTCGTACGTCGGGTTGGCGGTGAAACCACCCTGGTAGCCAACCGAGGTCGAGTAGACCCCGGGCAGCACCCAGAACATGCGCTCGGCCCCCCAGAAGCAGCCCATGCCGAAGTAGGCGACCTCCAGCCCGGCTGGCCACGGTCCGCGCAGTGGCGTGCCGAGCACGGTGTGCCGATCGGAGACGGACATTTCGCCCGTACGGCCTGGAAGCGCGTCGTCGAGCGAGATCATGGTGGCTTTACGTCGCAAGAACATGCCTCAAGGATGCCCCTCCTCCGGTGCAGCGGCCATTACAGACCGCGAACGCGGGTCAGGGCAGGGCGGCCGCGATCCGGGCGGCGTAGTCGGCGGCTTCGTCGGGGGAGGCGTACCTCGTCCGCGGCCAGAAGAACCCGCGCAGGCCGTCTCCCTTGGTGCGCGGTACGACATGCGTGTGCAGATGCGCCACCGACTGGCTCACCTTGTTGTTGAGGGCCACAAAGCGTGCCGCCGGCGGCCAGACCGGCCTCCACCGCCACGGCCACCCGCTGGACGTCCAGGAAGTACGGTCCGACATCGGCCGCGGGCAGGTCGGCCAGGGTCGCCACGTGGGACCGCGTAACGACCAGCACGTGACCCTTGAAGACCGGTCGATGATCGAGAAACGCGACGACGGCTGGCGTCGACAGTACGGTCTCGACGGGCAGGGAACCCGCCACGGCGGCGCAGAAGAGACACTCGGGCACGGCGACGACCGTACCGCGCTGCCTTGCGCCCAACTGCCGTGCTCGGTCCCGGCGTTCGCGGCTGGTCTAGATTCGCCCTATGACCTTCGGCTTCGAGACGATGGCAATCCACGCGGGCCAGGAGCCCGAGCCGCGAACCGGCGCGGTGGTGCCACCCATCTACCAGACCTCCACCTACGCCCAAGACGCCGTCGGTTCGCCGCGGCTGGGCTACGAGTACTCGCGGACGGCCAACCCGACCCGTGACGCGCTACAGGAGTGCCTGGCCGCCCTCGAGGGCGGTCGGCGCGGCCTGGCCTTCGCCAGCGGTCTCGCGGCCGAGGACACATTGCTCCGTACGGTCTGCAAGCCGGGCGACCATGTGGTCATCCCGGACGATGCGTATGGCGGGACGTACCGTCTGTTTGCCAAGGTCGCCGAGCGCTGGGGTCTACAGTGGACGGCCGCTCGAGTGTCCGATGTGGACGCCGTTCGGGCCGCGATCAAGAAGGAAACTCAGGATCATTTGGGTCGAGACGCCGACCAACCCATTGCTCGGCATAGCCGACCTCGCCGCGCTGGCTGCGCTCGCACATGACACCGGAGCCCTGCTCGCGGTGGACAACACCTTCGCGAGCCCGTACCTGCAGCAGCCGCTAGCGCTCGGTGCCGACGTCGTCATTCACTCCACGACCAAGTACGTCGGCGGACACTCCGATGTGGTCGGTGGTGCCCTGATCACCCGGGACGACGCACTCGGTGAGGCGCTGGCTTATCACCAGAACGCGATGGGTGCGGTCTGCGGCCCGTTCGACGCCTGGCTCACCCTTCGCGGAGTTAAGACGCTCGGGGTACGGATGGACCGGCATTGCGACAACGCGGAACGGGTCGTCGAGTTCCTTTCCGGCCACGCCAAGGTGGCCCAGGTGCTCTACCCGGGCCTGCCGGAGCATCCTGGCCATGAGGTCGCAGCCAAGCAGATGCGCCGCTTTGGCGGAATGGTGAGCTTCCGCGCCGCCGGCGGCGAGGAGGCCGCGGTGGCCATCTGCAACCGGGCCAAGCTGTTCGTGCTCGGGGAGTCCCTGGGTGGCGTGGAGTCCCTGATCGAGCACCCGGCCCGGATGACTCATGCGTCGGCGGCCGGGTCACCGCTGGAGGTGCCGGGGGACCTCGTCCGACTGTCTGTAGGTATCGAGACCGTCGACGACCTCGTTGCCGACCTGGAGCAGGCGCTGCGCTAACCCCGGCTTTGGGGTTAGGAAGGCGTCCCTCTTAGCCAGAATCCGTAATGTAAGGCGTCCTTCCTTACACCCTCCTCGTTAGACGGGCAGGGGAGGGCGACATGGCTGGTGGGCATTCGTGGGTCGGCGCGAGCGCAGCCCATATCGCGGCGGCGGTGCAGCGCGGGGAGGCATCTGCGACCGAGGTGATCGTGGACCATCTGGATCACGCGCGCCTCGCCGACCGGGTGCTCGATCTGCTCGGCGTGCTCAGAGATGCGGCCGCTGCGGCGGAGGCGGAGCAGGTGGATGCCGCCGACCCCGCCTCAGACCCGGAGTTTCCCTGGCCGGCCGCCGCGAAGCTTGCCGGCTCTCGGTCCTCGCGGCACGCGGAGTTCCCGCTCATCGGCGTTCCGGTGATCGTCGCGGAGGACACCCCGGTGGCAGGGGTCGCCACCGGGCGGCATGCCGTCGCCCGGCACGACCACGAGATCGTTCGCCGGCTGCGTGGTGCGGGCGCCGTCGTTCTGGGCACCGGACGTCAACTTGCGGAGGCTGCGGGTCGTGGCGGGCGGCACCGAGCAGGCAAACACAGTGCCAACGGTGGGCACTGGGCCGGTCCCGTCACCCGCAACCCGTGGCGCGGCGACCGGACGCCGGGCGGCGCCTCGGCGGGCTCAGCGGCGGCGGTCGCGGCCGGCGTGGTCCCGCTCGCCCACGCCAGCAGCGGCGTCGGGATCTCGGCCGCGAGTTGTGGGCTCGTCGGCCTCACTCCCGGCCTCGACATCGAAGCGATCTTCTCTGATCGTTGCGGGGTGGATCGGGGCATCATTGCCACCACCGTCGCCGACGCAGCAGTGGGATACGCCGTCCTGGCGGGCCAGTGGCCGGAGCCGGCGCCGGCAAAGCCGCGGCTGCGGGTCGCTGCGTCGATCCGCAGCCCTATGCCGCTCATCGGTCCCGACCGGGCCACCCAGACCGCGGTCCGGCGCGCCGCCCGACTTCTGATCGGCCTCGGCCATGACGTCGTGGCCACGGAGCCGGACTACCCGACTCGGCTGGTGCTGCCGGCGCCGTGGCGCAATATCCGGCCGGGCCAGCGCGTCGACTGGCGAGCGAGCTGCGAACGGTGGTTTCGCCGCAGCCGGTTTGACCTGTTGCTCCTGCCGGCCATGGCGGGTCCGCCGCCGGTCGCCGCGCCCGGCACGGGCCCATGGCACCGGGGTCCGTTAGCCGGCGTGCGCGTATCGACGTACACGGTCCCGTGGAGTCTTGCCGGCCTGCCATCGGTGACCGTACCGATGGGCCTTCGACCCGACGGACTGCCCGCGTCGGTGCAGCTGGTTGGGCCGCCGGGGTCGGAGGCCCTGCTGTGTGCAGCGGCCGGGCAGCTCGAATGGGTAGCGCCATGGCGCCGTCACGCGCCCGGCTGGCCGCGCCAGATGCGCCCGTTCGGCGTGGTCATGGCACGATCGGAGCATGACCGTAGGCCCGCCAGCAACGACGCTGGTGACCCCCGAGGACGTCGAGGCAGCGCGCAAGGTGCTCGCCGGCGTGGTCCGGATGACACCGCTGGAGCCGAGCCGCCCGCTGACGGCGGCGCTGGGCGGTCCGGCGTGGCTCAAGTGTGAGAACGTCCAGCGGGCCGGTTCCTACAAGGTTCGCGGCGCCTATCTGCGCATCTCCCGGCTGACCGACGCAGGAACGCGCCCGGGGCGTGGTGGCGGCAAGCGCCGGCAACCACGCGCAGGGCGTCGCCTTGGCCGCCGGCATGCTGGGCGCACAGTCCACCGTGTTCATGCCGGTGGGCGCGCCGCTGCCGAAGGTCGCCGCGACCAAGGCGTACGGCGCGAAGGTCGAGTTTGCCGGGAACACCGTCGACGAGAGCCTGGTCGCGGCGCACGAGTTCGCCGACCGCACCGGAGCGATTCTGATCCACCCGTTCGACCACCCGGATGTGATCGCCGGGCAGGGCACGGTTGGACTGGAGATCCTGGAGCAGTGCCCGGACGTCCGCACGATCATTACCGGCATCGGCGGCGGCGGGCTTATCTCCGGGATCGCGACCGTCGCCAAGGCGGCGAATCCGGACGATACGAGTGATCGGCGTGCAGGCCGCTGGAGCCGACGCGGTGCCGCGCATCGCTCACCGCGGGCTCGCCCGTACGGCTGGAATCGTTCAGCACCATCGCGGACGGCATCGCGGTCGGCCGCCCCGGCGATCTTTGCTTCGCGCACATCAGCAAGCCTGGTCGACGACGTCGTCACCGTTACCGACGAGGACATCGCCCGGGCGATGGTCATGCTGCTCGAGCGCAGCAAGCTCGTGGTCGAGCCCGCCGGGCGCGGTCGGCGTCGCCGCGCTGCTCGCGGGCGCGGTGAAGGTCGAGACGCCGGTGGTGGCGGTCCTCTCCGGCGGCAACATCGACCCGTTGCTGATGATGCGGGTGATCGAACGCGGTCTCGCCGCGGCCGGGCGCTACCTGCGCTTCACCGTTCGCTGCCCGGACCGGCCCGGGCCAGCTCGCCGCCCTGCTCACGCTGATCGGCCAGCAGGGCGCCAACATCGACGACGTGGTGCACCAGCGGCACGATCCGTCGCTGCGCCTGGGCGAGGTCGAGGTGCGAGCTTTCGGTGGAGACCCGCGGCGCGGAGCACTCCGACCGGCTGGTCCAAGCGCTTCGGGCCGCCGGCTACGAGGTGCACTTCGCGCGACCGCGTAGCGAAGCGGCGGTGGCTCAGCCGGCGAAGGCCTCGAAGGAGACGACGGTGACCTTGATGTCCTTGCCGCTGGGCGCCGTGTAGGTCACGGTCTGTCCGGCGCGGGCGCCGAGGATCGCCTGGCCGAGCGCCGACTCCGGGCTGTAGACGGTGAGCTCGGTCGTCTGAGCGATCTCGCGCGAGCCGAGCAGAAACGTCTCGGTGTCGTCCCTCGTCGTCATCGAAGTAGATCGTCACGACGGTGCCAGGCGCGATCGCATCGGCGTTGAGCGCCTCACCGACATGGGCGGTGCGCAGCAGCTCCTGCAGGTACCGGATGCGGGCCTCGGCCTTGCCCTGCTCCTCGCGGGCGGCGTGGTAGCCACCGTTTTCGCGGAGGTCGCCCTCTTCGCGCCGGGCGTTGATCTCGGCGGCGATCACGGGACGGTTCGCGATCAGCGCGTCGAGTTCGGCCTGCAGCCGGTCGTGCGCGTCCTGGGACAGCCAGGTTGCGGACGCGTCGCGGTCGGTCGTGGACACGTGTTTCTCCTCGGTACGGACTACTGGCGCGTACTCCTCGCTCACCGGGCGAGGACGCTCGGATCCTCCAACGTACCAGCGGTACGCATCACCGTGCGCTGTCGATCAATGTCGCGGACCGCATCCGGGCACCTCGCCGGTGACCGGTCTCTTTGTCGTGACCAGCGAATATGTGACCCGGACGACGGTCTGGCCGGCCTCGCCAGGCGGTACGTCGACCCGCGCCTCGCCGACCAGTTCACCGTCGCGCGTATGCCCCAGGACCGTACACACGGCGCCCTGCCCGGGCGGCGTAGTCACGTCGAAGGTGACCGTCACGCCGCGGTCGGAGGGCTCCGTACGTTGACGATCGTGACCTGGTACGGGGCCTGCGTGTACTGGCGGTACAGCTTCACCGCGATCGCCACCGTGCCCGTGATCACGATGGCGGCCGCGAGGTACATCACCCAGCGACGCCGGCGCTGGTACGCCGGATCACGGCGTCTGCCGTACCGACCGGGCGGGAACACCGGCGGAGTCGTCTCCGTTGGCGTCATTGGACCTCTCGTCACAGGGGTGCACTAGCGTGGACATTCTCTCAGTAGCACGGGACCCACCCGGAGGAGACATTCCGTGAGCGAGACCTCGACCACCGCGGAGACGCTTCGGCTCATGGCGGTACACGCCCACCCCGACGACGAGTCGAGCAAGGGCGCGGCAACGATGTGCCGGTATGTGGCCGAGGGTGTCGACGTCGTGGTCGTCACCTGCACCGGAGGCGAACGCGGCAGCGTGCTCAACCCCAAGCTCGACCGGCCCGAGATCCTGCGACAACATCACCGAGATCAGGCGGGCGGAGATGGACCGGGCCCGCGAGATCCTCGGTGTGCGGCAGGAGTGGCTCGGCTTCGTCGATTCCGGCCTGCCCGAAGGCGACCCGCTGCCTCCGCTGCCGGACGGCTGCTTCGGCCTGGTCGACCCGATCACCGGAGCGGAACCACTGGTGCGGCTGATGCGCCAGTTCCGCCCGCACGTGGTGATCACCTACGACGAGAACGGCGGCTACCCGCATCCCGACCACATCATGTGCCACAACGTGAGCGTGGTCGCCTTCGACGCTGCCGGGGATCCGGATCGCTACCCGGGCACCGGCGAGCCGTGGCAGCCGCTGAAGCTCTACTACCACATGGGCTTCTCCAAAGAGCGGATCATTACCTTGCACGAGGCGATGCTCGAGGCCGGGCTTGAGTCACCGTACGGCGACTGGCTGGAGAAATGGACCGAGAGCGACGATGACCGCGATCGCGGGCCGAGGGTCACCACCAAGGTGCCGTGTGGCGACTACTTCCACCTGCGCGACGAGGCTCTGAAGGCGCATGCGACCCAGGTCGACCCGGAAGGGTTCTGGTTCCGCGTGCCGATGGAGATCCAGCAGGCGGCATGGCCGACCGAGGACTATGAGCTGGCTCGATCGTTTGTCGACACTGCGATGCCCGAGGATGACCTGTTCGCTGGCGTGCGCGAGACGCTCGAGGCGGCCGAGCCGGCGCACCGGTCCTGACCTGCCGCTCGAGCCCGCATCGCGGTCGACGCTCGGGTGGGCGTAGCGTTTGATCGGAAGGGAGCGCCGATGATCGAGTTGTTGGCCGAGAACAATTTCGGGGATACCCGGTCCGGTAGCCTCGCTGGCCCGGCCGGTTTGGTGATCATCCTGCTGCTCGCCATCGGCACGGTGCTGCTCATCCGCAACATGAACAGCCGGCTGCGCCGGCTGCCGGAGCGCTTTCCGAGCGAGCCGCCTCCGCCCGAAGCGAAGCCCGAGGACAGCGAGCAGAGCTGACCCGGCGCACCCGCTGCGGAGTTGGCACGATCTGACAATTCACATTGATCGCCCCAGATTCCCGATAGCGTAGTCGTCCTCTCTGGACTAGCGTCCCCGACGGGGATGGCCGGGCATCGGAGGGGCAATGGAAGGCGCCGCCAGGAGTGGCATAGGTGGATTGGGCGCAGATACGGCTAGTCGCCGTCGCGCGCTGCTGACCCTGGTCGCCGTCGCTGGATCCATCACCGTCCTCGCCTCGATCGTCGCCATTGGAGATCTGGAGGCTCAGCCTCACCTCGTTTCGGTTGTCATCGCCACCGCCGCCATGCTCG
Source organism: uncultured Actinomycetota bacterium (assembly GCA_963773935.1). Lineage (GTDB taxonomy): Bacteria > Actinomycetota > Actinomycetes > Mycobacteriales > Micromonosporaceae > DATBGZ01. The sequence goes on along the minus strand of CAVZCZ010000004.1, from coordinate 365,002 downwards.
GCAGCCTGCTCGCGCGGTACCGGATCCGCATCGGTGGAGAGATCGCCTACGTCAGCTGGGCCGAGGTCGGCGTGGCGGCCACACTGTGCCTGTTGGCGCCGGCATGGGCGCCGGTCGTGGCGCTGGTCGCGGGTGTGCTCGCGTACATTCCACGGTGGCCACGGGCAATCCCACCCGCTCCGGACCTGTTGCTCTTGCTTCTCTCGGGGCTGGTGGTCACTACTGGCGTGGCGGCGTTGGTGGCATCGATGGTCGCGGGCCCGAGCATGCCACTGAGCGTGCGCATTGACGAACCGCTGAGCGTGATCCCGCTGATCCTCGCCTGCACGGCACTGATCGTCGTCGGCACATTCCTTATGGCGGCGTGGCTGGCCACCACGGGCGGGGCCACGACGTTCGCCCGGTGGTGGCAGGTGGCGTCGGCGAAGCGGATGTTCCTGGGCGGCTCGATCGCCGTCGGGCTCGCGGGAGCGGTGGTGATCGGCATCAACGTCGCCTGGCTCGTGGTGCTGGCGCCGATGGTGTGGGGTCTGCACAGGTTGTACGAACACAAGCTGCGGACGTCCTCGGAAACGGTTACCTGGGCCACTCTCGCTGAGGCGACCCGGGGCCTCAACCAGCTCGACGAGCGGGGCGTCGCGCGCGCCGTGCTGCGCGGCGTTGCGCGCCTATTTCATCCCAACGCGATCGAGGTGACCTTAGTACGACTGCAGGGCAACCGGCGCACGTTCCGGGCCTACTCCGCCGACCTTTTCGACGGATCGGCGGGCGTGACCATTGTGGACGAGTCAGCTGATTCTTTGACCACAATGGACTCTGGTCCGTACCGGACGATCGTATCGCGCCGGCTGACCGTCGGCGGATTGGAGATCGGCGAGCTACGGCTGCTGCTTCGACGGGGCGCATTGACCGAGGCGGATGGTCACGCCCTTTCCACGTTCGCCGAAGCAGCGGCCTCGGCGTTCCACGACGCCGCGACCCATCGAACTCTGCGCGCGATGACCGAACGCAGCGCTTATGACGCGCTGCACGATCCATTGACTGGGCTGGCCAATCGGTCAACGCTGCTGGCGCGGGGCAATGCCGCATTGCGGAAGGTCAGCGGTGACGCCGCCGTCGCCGTGATCCTGCTCGATGTCGGCGGCCTACGTCAGGTCAACGACAGCCTCGGCTACGCCGCCGGTGACGAACTGCTCGCCATGGTGGCCCGGCGGCTGCGTGAGCGCCAGCTCGACGACGAGCTGGTCGGGCGTCTGGGCGGAGACGAGTTCGCGGTGCTGGTGACCGGCGGGCTGAGCGAAACCTTCGCGACGGATCGGGCTCGAGAACTGATCACGGAGTTGGCCGTGCCGGCCGAGGTGGGCGGCGTGATGATCGCGGTTGAGGCGGCCGCTGGAGTCGTCGTCGAGCGGGCCGAATTCTGTGACATGGCGGAGCTGCTTCGACGAGCTGATGTGGCCAGGCACCAGGCCAAGCAGATCGCCGGTCGAGTCGCGGACTACGAGCCGGCAATGGATCCGTCGAACACCGACCGGTTGGCACTGCTTGCCGACCTGCGCGACGCGCTCGCGACGACCGACGAATTGCTCCTCTATCTGCAGCCCGTCGTTGACCTCGATACCGGCCTGCCGGTCAGTGTCGAGGCGTTGGTCCGGTGGCGCCACCCGCGTCGGGGTGTCTTACAGCCCGCCGACTTCATCGGCACCGTCGAGCACAGCGAGCTCGCCACGGGCTTCACGCAGCACGTGCTCGACATGGCGCTGCGGCTCGCGGCCGGTTGGGCCACGCAGGGTGTCCACATCCCGGTGTCGGTCAACCTGTGTGCCCGATGCACGTTGAACGAGGACCTTCCCGAGCTCGTCGCGGCCCGGCTGGCGTTGCAAGGCGTGCTGCCACGTCAGCTCATCCTGGAGATCACCGAGTCGGTAGCGGTGGCCGAGCCTGGGCTGGCTGAACGGGTGGTTGCCGGGCTGCGGGAGCTCGGGGCTCAGGTGTCGGTGGACCACTTCGGCACCGGGTCGGCATCGCTGTCGTTCCTGACCCGGTTCCCGGTGGACGAGGTGAAGATCGACCGAAGCTTCGTGGCCACCATGGTGGACTCGCGGGAGACCGCTGCGATCGTACGGGCCACTGTGGACCTGGCGCATGACCTCGGCATGCGGGTCGTCGCCGAGGGCGTGGAACGGCCGGAGCAGCGAACTGCGCTGGTCGAGTTGGGTGTCAGGGCGGCCCAGGGCGAGCTGTTCCACCCACCGCTGCCGGTGGACGAGGTTACTCCGGTGCTGCAGGGCCGTACCCAACTCGCGACGGCCCGCCGCATCCCGATCGTGCCCGCCGCGCCTCGTTCTTGATCGAACCATTCGCAGTTGTCACCGGCACGGGCAGGTCGCTCTCTGTGCAAAAGTGCGCGGTGCGCGCGGCGCCCGCGGTCGAGCATGACGTCAGGAGGTACGTCATGAACGCAATACATCCCCACTATGCGCTCGGCCACGACGATTCCGAACTGGAGCGCTTGACCAGTCAGTCTCGCTTCCTCGGCGACATCACGGGGCATCAGCTGGGCCTCGCCGGTCTGCGGCCGGGAATGCGCGTACTCGACGTCGGTTGCGGGGCGGGGGACGTATCGTTCCTCGCCGCCCGGCTGACGGGGCCCGACGGCCACATCACCGGCATCGACCGGGCACCCGAGGCCATCGCGCGGGCACAGGAGCGGGCGGCGGAAGCGTCGCTGTACAACGTCGAATTCGTTGTGGGTGAAGCCGAGAGTCTCGAACTCGACGCTCCTTTCGACGCCATCGTGGGTCGGCTCGTGTTGATGTACAACCCCGATGCCTCCGGCCTGCTGCGGCGACTCCGCCGCCTGCTCGTCCGGGGTGGGATCATGACCTTCCAGGAGTTCGACTTGGTGGGTACGGCTTGTGAACCGACGTGTGCCCTGTTCGAACAAACCATGGACTGGGTGCGCACTGCGTTTCGCCGCGTTGGCGCTGGCGTACGGACCGGTCTGCATCTTCACCAGATCTTCGTCGGGGCCGGACTGCCCCCTCCGCAGATGATTGCGAGTGCCCGGGTCGAGGCGGGGCCATTTTCTCCGGCCTACGAGCAGTTGGCGGGGATCGTCCGTACGCTACTGCCGGCCATGGAACGTACCGGAGTCGCCACCGCCGCCGAAGTCGACGTCGACACGTTGGCGATACGGCTCGCCGCCGAGGCCGTCGCCTCCAACGCGGTCATTGTGGCCCCGCCATTGGTCGCGGCGTGGTCGCGGAACACGTCAGAGTGACCACACAAGACGTCCACAGAGGACAGACCGTCGGGTCGGTCGCGGCTGCGGAGCAGGGCGCCCGCAGCGACGAGGAACGCGTGCCAAGCCTCGTCCTCTGCGGCGGCGCGGCATTGGCGGTACAGAAGCTCCGGTAAGGCCAGCGACGACTCACTGTCGACGAGCTCTATAGCGAGCGTGCGCAAGACGAAGTACACCTTGTCGACGAGGAAGACCTGAGCCTGACCCTGCACCGGGGACATCAGGCCGAGAAACCAGGTCAGCACGTCTCGGTGCTTGCGCCGCAGGATGTGGCCCGACTTGTACACCTGCGCCGGCGACCTGATCCGCGACCTCAGTTCCCGGATGCAGTCCGCCGCCGACTCGACGTCGAGCGCCACGCTAGCGTGGGCGAACAGGTCGGTCGTGGTGTCGATGAGCTTGTCACCCTCGTACCCGGACTCGTCGCAGGCGATCTCCAGCACCGAGGTCGGGCCGGAGGTCATCAGCTCACCGTACTGACCAGAAGCGGCGCGAGACCATCCGATTCCCGTGGCGATCGCGAGGCGCCCGCAGCGGTGTGGCAGGGTGATTGGGTGAACCGGCTCGGGGGCGCGACGTCGCCGTACCTGCTTCAGCACGCCGACAATCCGGTGCACTGGTGGCCCTGGGGGGCGGAGGCCTTCGCCGAGGCCCGTCGCCGAGACGTGCCGGTGCTGATCTCGGTCGGTTATGCGGCCTGCCACTGGTGCCACGTGATGGCGCACGAGTCGTTCGAGAACGGCGAGATCGCGGCCCTCATGAACGACTCGGTTGTGTCCATCAAGGTCGACCGCGAAGAGCGGCCCGACGTGGATGCCGTCTACATGACCGCGACCCAGGCGATGACCGGCCAGGGCGGTTGGCCGATGACGGTCTTCGCCACCCCTGACGGGGAGCCCTTCTTCTGCGGTACCTACTACCCGCCCACGACGTTCGAGACGCTCGTGCGGTCGGTGGCGCAGGCCTGGCGGGACCAGCGGGACGAGGTCGTCCAGCAGGGGGCCGCGGTGGTCGCGGCAGTGGCGGAGTCGCAAGGCACCCGCCTCGAGCCGGCGCCCGGCTCGGTCACCGGAGCGGCCCTCGACGCGGCGGCCGCGGCGCTGCACGACGCCCACGACGAGACCTACGGCGGCTTTGGCGGCGCGCCGAAGTTCCCCCCGCACATGGCGCTGCTTTTCCTTCTTCGGCATCACCAGCGCACCGGCGACCCGCGCTCACTGGAGATCGTCCGGCACACCTGCGAGCGCATGGCGCGGGGCGGCATCTACGACCAACTCGGGGGTGGGTTCGCACGGTACTCCGTGGATGAGCGATGGATCGTGCCCCACTTCGAGAAGATGCTGTACGACAACGCGCTCCTGCTTCGCGTCTACGCACTGCTGTGGCGACTGACCGGCGATCGGCTGGCGCTCCGGGTGGCCACCGAAACCGCGGACTTCCTCGTCCGGGATCTCTTCGACCGTGCCTTCGTGTCCTCTTTGGACGCTGACACTGGCGGCGTCGAGGGCGCGACCTACGCCTGGACGCCGGAGCAGCTCCGGCAGGTGCTCGGCGACGGCGACGGTGCGTTCACCGCCGACCTGCTTGCGGTGACCGATCGCGGCTCGTTCGAGCACGGTACCAGCGTGTTGCGCCTGGCCCGCGACCTCGACGACGCAGACGATACCGTCAGGCAACGCTGGGCCGGGCTGCGGCAACGGTTGTTCGAGGCCCGAGCGGTACGGCCACAGCCGGCCAGGGACGACAAAGTCATCGCCGCGTGGAACGGTCTCGCGATCACGGGTTTGACCGAGTTCGCCCTGGCAGTGCTCGGCGGCGCGCGCGACGTAACCGACAGCGGCGACCGCGTTAATGGTGACCGCGACGCAGCGGACGGCGGCGTCCACGCGGTAGCGGTACGGGCCGCGGACCACGCGCTGGCCGCGGGCACCCTGTTGGCGCAGGTGCATCTGGTCGACGGGCGGCTGCGCCGGACCTCACGGGGCGGAGTCGTCGGTGCTCCAGACGGCGTGCTCGATGACTACGGCTGCGTCGCCGAGGCATTCTGCGCACTGCACCAGCTGACCGGAGAGGGCAATTGGCTCGACCTTGCCGGTGGGCTGCTGGACTCTGCCCTGGGCCACTTCACCGATGGGGGAGCCGGCTTCCACGACACCGCCGATGACGCCGAACGGCTTGTGGCCCGGCCGGCAGACCCGACCGACAACGCCACCCCGTCCGGCCTGGCATCGCTGACCGCGGCCCTGGTGAGCTACACCGCGCTCACCGGTGACCCGACCTACCGTGACGCGGCAGAGCGGGCGCTCGAAACGGTGACCGCGTTGATGGTGCGGCACCCGCGATACGCCGGGTACGCCAGCGCCGTGGCCGAGGCGATGGTCTCCGGACCGTACGAGATCGCGATTGTCGAGCCGGCCGGTACCTCAATGCTCGCCGGTGTCGCGCGGCGGCATGCACCACCGGGGGCGGTGATCGTCGCCGGCCGTTCCGACCAACCGGGCGTGCCGCTGCTGGCCGGGCGGCCGGCCGTCGACGGCATACCGACGGCATACGTGTGTCGGGGCTTCGTGTGTGACCGTCCGGTGACGACCGTGGTCGATCTGACCGCTTTGCTCACGCGGGCCGAGCACCGAGGGTAGTGGCAAGCGCCAGCTAGCACCCCCAGCGCGGGGCCAATCGTTGGCCAGGGTGTGACTCGGGAGCGCGAGCAGCGCGACCGGGACGAACGCTGACCCCTACCGCGGGAAAGAGTGACGCATGGCTGGGCTCGCCGCTACGCTGAACGAACCTGACTCCATCGATCCCATCGCCTGGGCACTTGCCGCGCGCGGTGCCGATGGTGCGCTGTGCCGACTCACCGGCGCGGGCGGCGCCGACCTTCAGATCGCGGTTCGTGCGGCAATGCCGAGCATCCCGCGCGTTGTGCCCGCACGGGGCGAGGCAGACGAGGCCGACCCGACGCCGATCGCCGCATTCGTGATCGATGGAATCGCGTCGATGACCGCGTTGGACCACGGCTACGCGGAAGACGGCCCGCTGGGGCTCGTCGATGGTGGCGACCTGTCGTACGCGGTGATCCTGGCCGACGCGCAGCGCGACGAGTTGGTACTCGCCCGCAACGGCGCCGGGCCGGGTCTCTACTACGCTCGGCTCGACCACGGATGGGTGGCCGCTTCCGAGCCGGGTGCCCTCCTGCAGGCGGGCGTCTCGGCCGAGCCGGACGTCGCTGTCGTGCGTCGGTTCATCCAGACTGGCGAGTGCGACGAGTCGGAGCGAACGTTCTTCGCGCAGATCCGGCGGGTGCTCCCGGGCGAGGCGGTGGTGCTCGGTACGGCTGTGTCTGGCGCGGTACGGCACCCGAGCGACTGGAAGCCGCCGGCGCCGACCACAGCTGAGGCCATCTGGCACGCGACCGAGGCCAGTCGCATGGGGGTGCTGCTCACGCCCGGGGTGTGCGGTGCGGCCGTGCTCGGCGGGGCGCTCTACCAGCCGGAGCGGCCCCAGCCGCTGCCGGTGTTCACCGCAAGTCTGGACGGTATCGACGGCGCCGCCGCGCAACTACCGGCGGTGCTGGTGCCGCTGCGGCCCGACACCGTGTCCCACACGTCCCTGACGGCCGCGATCGATCCTGCCGAGTTGGACCGTTTCCTTGCCGACATGGGTGAGCCGGTGCCGGACCTCGATTTCTATCTACTATGGACAGTAGTACGGTCACTCTCCGGAGGCGTCGACACTCTCGTTGACGCCACTCCCGGTCGGCCGCTCGGACTGGATCGCGTCCGGGACCGGTTGCTGGCCCACTACGGCGTCGCGGTGCGCTGCCCGCTGCGGGAGGCGCTGGCCATCGATGAGGTGCTCAACACCGTTGTAAAACGGACCATGCCTCCGCAGTTGGCCCGGTACGCGGAGCTCGACCCGGCGCAGGCGGCCACACCGACTCAGATCGTGCTCGCGCTGCGCGACGAGATCGCGGCCGCACTGGTACCACCCCGGCCATGGTCGGACGCGGCCGCGAGCGTCACCGCGCTACGCCGGCTCAGCGCGGGCGAGCCCGCTGACGCAGAGGCACTGCTGCGAGCATATCTGGTGGAGCGATGGCTCGCTGGAATCGGTCCACAGGCGACAGTCGCGGTGGAGATCGAACCCGAGATCGAGATACCGCAACCACCGCCGGCACGGGACGCTGACGAGATCATTGTCGGCGGTGAGGTGTGGCGCCGGATTCCGGTGCGGACCGCGCCCGTCGCCGCCGGCGACCAGCTGCTCGCGAGCACCGCATTCCACGTCGTCAACACATTCGCCGAGTATCGCGACGCCCCAGTGGGCCCGTGGTTCGTCGTGATCTCCGGCAAGGCGGTCGCGGTGAGTCAGAATCGGCTCGAAACCGTGCTGGATGTCCTCCCCGGCCGGGCTGCCCGGCTGCTGGCGCCGCTGGCCCGGCGCCGGTGGCCCCATCTCGGCCAGCCGTGGACGATTCAGGTGGCGATTGACCACAGCGGACTCGGCCGGATTCTTGGCGCAGTCCTCATGGGACGGCCGATGCCGCCTGAGGCGGACGTCTATCCGCCGCGCCCGGGCGCGGTGCCGCCAGCTGATTCGGCCATCGTGCGGCCGCCATTCCGGCCCGATGAGGTGGCCGCGAGCCTCGTCGCGGCGTTGCGACTGGCGCTGCCGCCCGAGCTGGGGCAGTCCCTGGCTGGCGTGGCTGTGGTCTCCGCCGATGAGGGCGGTTGCCGCGTGCTCGGCTACGCGAACGGTCCGTGCGGTGGCGCCGCGCCGCGGCCACGGGCCCTGCTGTCCCTGCTGCTCGCGGACAACCCGTCCGGGCAGGGCGCTGAGCGTACTCCCATTGTCGTCGTGGCACAGCACTCGCTTAGCGCCGATGCGCACCGAGAACTGTCCATTGAGGATGCCGGCCGGATGCCTATCGGTTCTCGCTGAGGCGGGCCCGCAGCGCGGCGTCCTTCTCCGCCACCAGCGCGCGCAGGCTGTTCTGAAACGCGGCCAGCGCAGCGGTGAGCCCGGCGTCACCCGAGGCCAGGATCCGGATCGCGAGCAGGCCGGCGTTGCGGGAACCGGCGACGGAGACGGTCGCCACCGGAATGCCAGCCGGCATCTGCACGATCGACAGCAGCGAGTCCAGCCCGTCCAGGTGGCGCAGCGGTACGGGGACTCCGATGACTGGAAGCGTGGTCACGCTCGCGACCATGCCAGGCAGGTGCGCTGCGCCGCCCGCGCCGGCGATGATGACGCGCAGGCCACGTGGGTGTGCCTCGCGGCCGTACTCCAGCATCGCCTCGGGCGTCCGGTGCGCGGAGACCACGCGTACCTCGTACGCGACGTCGAACTCGTCCAGCGCGTCTGCGGCGCCCTGCATCGTGGGCCAGTCGGAGTCGCTGCCCATGATGACGCCCACGATCGGGTCAGTCACCCACGCCCTCCCTCAACCAGCGCGCGGCCCGCTGGGCTCGCGGCCGTACCTCGGCCATCTCCGCACCCAGTACGGTGACGTGGCCGATCTTGCGGCCAGGCCGGACCTGCTTGCCATAGAGGTGTACCCGGGCACCCGGGTCGTCCGCGAACAGGTGGTGCACCCGCTCGTCAAGGCTCATGCCGCCCGACTGTCCACCGAGGACATTCGCCATAGCAACGGCGGGAGCGGTGAGGGCGGTCTCGCCGAGCGGGTAGTCGAGAACGGCGCGCAGGTGCTGTTCGAACTGTGAGGTGCGGGCACCCTCGATGGTCCAGTGACCGGAGTTGTGCGGCCGCATAGCCAGCTCGTTGACGAGCACCTCTCCGTCGGTGCGCTCGAACAGCTCCACCGCCAGTACACCGACGACGCCGAGCTCCGTCGCGACGCGGATGGCAAGCTCCTGCGCCGCCAGAGCTTGATCCTCGCTGAGGCCAGGCGCCGGGGCGAGCACCTCGACGCAGATGCCGTCGCGCTGCACGGTCTCGACCACCGGATACGCGGCCACCTGCCCCCACGGCGAGCGGGCCACCACCGCGGCCAGCTCCCGGCGCAGTGGCACCCGTTCCTCCACGATGAGGTCCACCCCTGATTCGAACAGTGGCCGGGCCTGCTCTGGATCGTCGAGCGGCCACACACCGCGGCCGTCGTAGCCGCCGGTGCCCGCCTTCGCGATCGCGGGTCGGTCCGCCATGAACTGCGCCACCTCGGCCACCGATGTCACCGGCCGCCACGACGGCACCGGCACATGCAGTGCGGTCAATCGCTCCCGCATCACCCGCTTGTCCTGCGCATGCACCAATGCATCAGCACCCGGATAGACGACGACGCCCTGCGCTGCCAGCGCCCGAATGTGCTCACCCGGCACGTGCTCGTGGTCGAACGTGACCACGTCGCAGCCCTTGGCGAAGCGCAGGAGCGCGTCGAGGTCGGTGTGGTCACCAATGACGGTGTCCGATGCGACGAGGGCAGCACCGTCGTCGGGCGCGGTCGCGAGCACACGGAGCGACTGGCCCAGAGCGATCGCGGCCTGATGTGTCATCCGGGCGAGCTGACCGCCGCCCACCATGCCAACAACCGGCAGACCGGTACGGGAATCCATCGCCGCCCAGCTTATGCCCCAGCCCGAACCGCGAAGCGGCCCCGGACGGATCGTCGAAACCGGAGGTCGCGCCAGCGACCATCCGGGCCGACGATCGGGTCCGGGGGTCAGGACATGTCGCGTACGCCGCGCCGGCGCCGCTCGGCGACGGCGCCGAAGCCGATCAGTACCACGCCGGCGAGCGCGACCAGCAGGGCGCCCGCGATTTCGCCGGCGAGCAGCAGGCGGATCATCTCCACGATCGCGACCACCATCGCCACCGCGGCACCGGTCACCGCCGGGGCCTGCCGCCCACGCCAGGAGCCGATGATGACCGCAGCGACCGCGACCGCGAACACGCTGACCCAGCGCCACAACGGGTCGGCACCGACGATAATCAATGCGACGCTGGGCAGGAATCCGCCGGCGAGCGCCGGCCCGTACGCGATCCAGGACGACAGGTCGTGGCGACGGCGTAGCTCCAGCGCACCGAGGAGCAAACCCGCCGCCGCGAATGGCAATGTGTACGCCTCGGTCAGCCCGATCTCGACGTCGTACAGTAACAGCCAACACGCGCCGAGTTCGGCCGCCAGGGCGGCCCGGATCAACCAGTAGCGGCGGCGCATCGACCGATCGCGCCGCAGCGCGGCAGCACCCAGCAGCAGCCCGCCGATGGTCAGGACCGCGGCCGTGTGCCGGACCGACCCGAGAACCAGCAGCAGGCTGAAGGCAGCGCCCAGTGCGGCGCAGAGTTCCACCACCGTGGCGTCGGTTCGACGGGTGGCGGAACGGGCCAGCGCCCACGCGATACCGATCAGGACCGCGCACAGGACGAGCACCGCGAATGCGGCCGGGCGAGGCTGCCGGCCGGCGGCGGCCAGCGCCGTCGGCGGCCACGCGAATCCTGACGCTGAGAAGACGATCCATGCGACGGCGCGAGCGGCCGGGTCACGCCCGAGCGCGGCAGCGAGCAGCGCTGCCGCGGCTACGAATCCGAGCGCGGTGAGCGTGGCACCACGGCTGGCGAGGCTGCCCGCCAGGCCCGCCCCGCCGGTCATCGCACAGACCAGACCGGCGGTGCCACGCAGCAGGGTCGTCGCCGAAGGCTGGCTCGGCGGTGACAGGGCTGCGCCCAGGCCGGTGGCCAGAGCAACCGCGAGCGCCGTCCACGGGGTCGCCTCTCGCGCGGCGCCGAGCGCGGTCGGCAGCACCAGTGCGGCAGCGGCGAGGGGCGGCAGGATCGCGGCCAGGATGTAGCGCCTGCCGCCGAGGGTCTGCGCCATGCCGGCGGCGACGGCGGCCAGCAGCACCAGCGTGAGCACCGCCGTGGCGGCGCCCTTGGGCATCGGCGTGACCGCGTATCCGGCCCAGACCTGCCGCAGTGTCCGATATGGACCGACGAGAGCGGTAAGCCACGCGGGCGTGCTCAGGGCGGCCGCGAGCAGTGCGGCGGGGACCGCGGTCGAGACCAGGGTCGCCGTGGCCATGCGACGGGACGAGCCGGACGCGTCCGGGGAGTCGGCATCCGTCAGCGGCGTGCGGGCTACGCCGGCCGCGGCGGTTGCGACGAGCGCCGCCGCCGCGGCCCAGACCGGTGCCTGCGCCGGATCGGGTACGGCCGCGGCGCCGGCCACGATCAGTGCGGCGATGCCGACGCCTAACGCCGGGTACCCGCCCCAGGTCGCACCAGCCAACCGCAGGCCGCCGACGACGAGAACTCCGAACACCGCCAGCGTGAGTGCGGCGCCGAGCACCCCGATCCGGCCAGCGCCAGTGGCAGCGGCGGTGGTGGCGGCGGCACCGGGCGCCGCGGCGAGGGCGGCGCCCGCGGCTACGCCGGCGACTGACGGCGGTGCGGTGCGGCGGATCCATGCCAGCCCGGCGACCAGCACTCCGGCCGCGACGATTCCACTGAGGACGATGCTCGTCGACGCGGCCGTGGCGCCGCCGGCCGCGGTTGCGTAGAGCCCGAGCACTGCGGCCAGCCCAAGCCGCCGGCGATGCGTGCCGGGGGCGTCGGAGTCTGTCACCAGGGCCGCTCCGGCTCCGGCTAGGAGCGCGAAGACGCCGGCAATAATCGGCGGCGTCCACCATGCCGCGCTCGTGACGGCCGGCAGGGCCAGCCCGGCAAGGGACAGCGTGACGAACCCGATGTCGGCACCGGTCCGCGCGGGCAAGGTGTCCCCGTCGTGCGTGCGGTGCAGCAGCACCAAGGCCACTATCGCGGCCAGCAGCAGGCTCGCCGGCACCTGCCAGCCGTACGGCGCGACGCTGCCCACGCGCGCCGACCACCCGGCAAGGTCGGCATGCCAGTACGGCGTGCTGGCGGCCAGCGTCCGGGCAGCCTCGATCATGGCCACGCCGGCGGTGGCCACGAGGAGTGGGCCCCAGACCGCGCCCGCGCCAAGCCGTGGCCCATCGCGCCAGGACTCGGGCAGCACCAGCACCACGAGCGACACCACCAGGACCATGGCCATGGTGGTGACAAGCCCGACGCCGGGCACGACCACCGCCGCGACCCGCGCCATCGCGACGATCACGGCAGCGGTGGCCAGGGCGGCGCCGACCGTGCGGCCATCTAGCACCGGGCCTCGGCGGCGCCGGGGTGCATCGTCGGCGAGTGGGTCGGATTCGGCCGACGAACTGACCGCGGCGGTCGAGGAGAACGCGCGTGCCGTGAGGGAAACCGCGGCGGCGCCGCACAGGAGTACCGCCAGACCGAGGTCGGCTAGTTCGGCGCCGTCGGCCCGCAGCGCCAGCACCAGCCCGCCAGCTGCGGCCGCCATCGCTCCGCCGGCGCTGCCGGTGCTCTGGCTCCGGGAGCCCGCCTGCGCCAGCGCAGCGCCGAACACTGCGATTGCGACGGCGAGCAGGGTCGCCGGCACGAGCACCGAGCCCGCCGCCCCGGCGAGCCAGGCGACCGTGCCGACCGCGATCGGGAGGGTCAACGCGGCGGCGCCGCCGGCCGAATCGGCGACCCGAGCGGCGTAGGGTCCGTACCGGTGCGGCCCGCTGGCGCCAGCCACCGCGGTGCTGGCCGCGACGAGGAGCAGGAGCGTGGCCACGATGGCGGTCAACTCCGCCCGGGGCAGGCTGGTGGCCAGCGCGTAGAGCCCGAGCAGGCCGGCGGCGCCGGCGCGTACCAGGGCGCTGCGACCCGTACCCGCCACCAACGCGGCACGAATGACCACAGTGGACACTGTCCAGGCGACGAGCGGCACCGCCCACCAGGCGACGGCGCCGGTGCCGGGCACGGCCAGGGTCACCACGAATGCTCCGCCGACCAGGGCGTCGACCCGCCAGCCAGGTGCCGCGGCGGCGACACCGACGATCGCGATCAGGACTGCGGCCGCTGGCACCTGCCAGTCCGCGATGTGTACCTGACCAGCGAACGCGGCGACGTCGGCGGCCCAGACCGCCGGGGTGACCGAGACCCGGATCGCCCCTACCACCGACTGGGCCACGGTCAGCAGAACCACCGCTCCGGTGAGTGCGGCGCCTAACAGGCTGCCCAGGCGCGGCCCGTGTCGTGCCGAGGCCGGCAGAAACCCGGAGCCGAGCGCGATGGCGGCCGCGACCGCGGCCGTGAGCACCAAGGTGTATTCGGGCAGCGCCAGCGCATTGACCCGGCTCGTTGACCCGATGATGGCCAACGCCGCGGCACCACCGGCGAGCTGGGCCAACTGCTGGCGACCGGACATCCAACCAGCGACGACCCCGACCGTCGCCGCTAGCAGCAGCACCAGGGTGGAGCGCACCGCGGCCTCGACCGTGGCGGCCCGGGCCAGTCCGGTGATCGCGAGGGCGGCCGACACCGCGATGGTGGCCCCGAACAGGATCCAGGCGAGTTCCCGCAGCAGCCGCGGCCACGCCTGCCCACGCGGGCCCGGAGCGGCTCCAGGCAGCCGGACCCGGGCGATGGCCCGGCTGATGTCTCGGCTGAGCAGCTCGACCGAGCCGAGGTTCAACGCGGCGACAACGGCGAAGACGGCACCGAAGCCGTCAAGCTCGAACTTTAGGTGAGCGGCGATCAGCGGCAGGAACGGCTGCACCGCCAGGAGCGCGGCGAACTGCGGCGCGCGCAGGTGGCTGGCGAGTCGGTAGGCTGCGGCCACTGCCGCGACGAGTCCAAACAGGACGGCGGAGAACAGGGTGAGCGAGATTCCGCGGAGGCCGGCGAGATCGGCGTTGTAGGCCGCGTAGCCGTCCAGCAACACGAGCAACAGCCCGAAGGCCGCGATCGTCTCGGCGGTGGCGGTCAGCGTGCGCCGGGCCAGCAGCAGCGGCACCGACAGCGCGAGCAGTGTGGCCACGGCCAACACCAGTGCTCGGCCTCCGGTGGCCGACGTGGTGTAGAACAGCCCGGTCACCACGATGGCGGCGAGTCCTAGCAGCACGCCGCCCAGCGTGAGCAGGGTGTTCTGGGCGGACCGGGGAGATGTCTCCGGCACGTCAGGAGGTGGGGACGCCGGAGCGGTGCGCTGGCGCGGTGGGGTCGGCCCAACCATGCTCGACGGTGTCGCGGAGGGCAGGCTCGGCTCGGTCGGCGGTGCGGGTGGGTCGGGCGACTCTGTGCGTTGGGTCGGCATCCGGGCGCCGGCCTCGAGGGTGAGCTGGCGAATCAGCGATGTTTTCAGCGCCTCGACCTCAGCCTGTAACCGGGCGCGCTCGGCTCGCAGGTCCGACTGATCGCTGCTGAGGCGGCGGGAATCCCGGTCCAGCCCGGTCAGGCGCTGGTTCAGCTTGGCCAGCGCGGCCGCGTCAGGGTCATGCGGCCGGCCACAGCTGCGGCACCCGGTGGACTCGTCGGCCACGCCCCCGCACGCCGGGCAGGGATAGGTGTCCACGATAGACACTGTGCCAAACGGATGGTTGCAGCGCTACGGTCCCAGAGCTAGATCAAGCAGAGCTCAGGACGCGGGAAGATGAGTGTTGGGGCGTCCCATCCCGCGGTAGTCCCATCCCGCCGCGGTCCACATTGTCTGGTCGAGGCAGTTGAGCCCGTCGATGACCCGGCGACCGCGCGCAAGTCCGCCCACCAGATGCGGGTCGGCGTACCGGAACTCCTCCCACGCCGTGAGCACGCACACCAGGTCGGCGCCCTGCACCGCGTCGGTCATGCTCGTCGCGTACTCGAGCTCGGGTAGCTCCTGGCGGGCGTTCTCCATCCCCTTCGGGTCGTAGACCGCGACCTGTGCCCCGGCGCGCGCAAGCTTGCGGGTGATCGACAGCGCCGGCGAGTCGCGCACATCGTCCGTACCGGGCTTGAACGTGGCGCCAAGCACCGCGATCCGGAACCCGGTCAGGTCGGGGCCGGCTGGGCCGTACGGGCGGTCCAGCAACTCTGCCGCGAGTTGCACGACGCGGGTGCGTCGCCGCTGGTTGATCAGGTCGACTTCGTGTAGGAACCGCAACGCCTCGCCGGCGCCGAGCTCCTGCGCCCGGGCCTGGAAGGCGCGGATGTCCTTGGGCAGGCAGGCGCCGCCGAATCCGACGCCGGCGCGGAGGAACTTCTTGCCGATCCGATCGTCGTAACCGATCGCCCGGGCAAGCTGGCTCACGTCGGCTCCTGATGCCTCGCACACCTCGGCCATCGCATTGATGAACGAGATCTTGGTGGCCAGGAACGAGTTGGCGGCATGCTTGACCAGCTCGGCCGTGGCGAAGTCGGTGACCACCACCGGCACCTCACGGTCCTCGGTCAGCGCCAGGTCGAAGACGCCCTTGTGAGCGGCGAGCAGCATCGAATGCGCCCACACGGTCTTCACCCCGAGCACCAGGCGGTTGGGCCGGAGCACATCCTCGACGGCGAACCCCTCCTGCAGGAACTCCGGGCTCCAAGCGACCTCCACCCCCAGCTCGGCCGGGGCGTGCTTGCCGACCAGCTGCTCCACCCAGGCGGCCGTGCCCACCGGCACGGTCGACTTGCCCACGATGAGGGTTTTGCGGGTCAGGAGCGGCACCAGGGATGTGACCGCGGTCTCCACGTAGCTGAGGTCGGCGCCCATGCCGTCGGCGCGTTGTGGGGTGCCCACACAGATGAAGTGGACGTCACCGAAGGCGGCCGCCTCGGCGTAGTCGGTGGTGAACCTCAGCCGCCCGGCGCTCAGGTTTCGGCGCAGGATCTCTTCCAGCCCCGGCTCGTGTATGGGCACCTCACCGTTCGCCAACGTGGCGATCTTTTTCGCATCGACATCGACCCCGAGCACGTCGTAGCCGAGCTCGGCGAAGCAGATCGCGTAGGTGGTGCCGAGGTAGCCGGTGCCGATGAAGGTGAGCCGCGGTCGTGCCACGGGAGCGTTGGCCGTGGATGGGGCCGGTTGGCCGAGCAAGGTCGGCTGGGTCGGGGGATAGGGGAGGTTCACACGTTCTCCGCTCGACTGAGCACCACGCGGGGTGACCGACTTGATCGTACCTACGAACACCGGCGCAGCCCGCCCATACCCGCGGGCGTGCGACGCGCTGCCGAGGATAGTCGGTCGGCCCGCCCACGGTAAGGCCCACGGATGGGTGGCTGGCCGTACCGGCTACCCTCTGGTAGCGCTAACGACCGTTAAGGAGACAGTAGGCCTGGCATTCGACGTGTACCAGCTGCCGGCCGAACACGACGCGATCCGCGAGGCGGTCCGCGATCTATGCGCTGGCAAGGTAGCCCCGTACGCGGCAGAGGTCGACGAGTCGGGGGAGTTCCCGCAGGCCTCCTACGATGCGCTCCGTAGTTCGGACTTCCACGCTCCGCACATCCCCGAGGATTTCGGCGGCGCCGGCGCCGACGCACTCGCCACGGCGATCGTGATCGAGGAGATCGCCCGCGTCTGCGCATCGTCGTCGCTGATCCCGGCGGTGAACAAGCTGGGCTCGCTTCCGCTGCTATTGGCGGGGTCGGCCGAGCTCAATCGGCGCTACCTGCCCCGCGTCGCGAGCGGGGAGTCGATGTTTTCGTATTGCCTGTCCGAGCCCGAGGCCGGTAGCGACGCCGCAGCGCTGCGCACCAAGGCGGAGCGCGACGGCGACGGGTACGTGCTCAACGGAGTCAAACGGTGGATCACCAATGCCGGGGTGTCCGATCTCTACACCGTCTTCGCGGTCACATCTGCCAGCCAGGGCGCGCGTGGGATCTCGGCGTTCGTGGTGGAGCGTGACGACCCGGGTGTGAGCTTCGGCGCACCCGAGAAGAAGCTCGGTATCAAGGGCTCGCCGACGCGCGAGGTCTACCTGGACCACGTCCGGGTCGGCGCGGACCGCATGATCGGCGCCGAGGGCACGGGTTTCGCTACGGCGATGCGGACCCTGGACCACACCCGGGTCACCATCGCAGCCCAGGCGGTCGGCATCGCCCAGGGTGCGCTGGACGCGGCCCTGGCGTACGTGCAGGAGCGGCAGCAGTTCGGCCGCAAGGTGGCCGAGTTCCAAGGCATCCAGTTCATGCTCGCGGACATGGGCATGAAGCTGGAGGCGGCGCGCCAGCTGACCTACGCCGCGGCGAGCAAGTCGGAGCGCGGCGACGCCGACCTGACCTACTTCGGCGCTGCGGCGAAGTGTCTGGCCTCCGACACCGCGATGCAGATCACCACCGATGCGGTGCAGCTACTGGGTGGGTACGGCTACACCAAGGACTTCCCGCTCGAGCGGATGATGCGCGACGCGAAGATCACCCAGATCTACGAGGGCACGAACCAGGTGCAGCGCATCGTGATGGCCAAGCAGCTCCTGCGCGGGTGAACGCCGACCGCACTCGCAAAGAGTACGGCCGGCTCAACGAGGACGGGGCGGGCGCGCAGCGCCCGCCCCGTACCCGTTTCAGATCGCTACCACTTGGGTGTCGGCTCTTCCTCGTGGGCCCCACGGCGCGGCGAGACAGAGCGGGTCGTCCAACGGGCCGGTCCAACCTCGGCCGCAGGCCGAGCGCGCAGCAACAGAATCCCGATGACCGCGAGGACGAGTCCGAGCACGCCGGCGCCGATCGGCAGCCACAGAGTGACCAGCTTGAGCAACGAGCCGTTGTCCTTCGCCGACTGGACGCTGTTGGCCACGGTCTCGGGCGTGTAGTTGAAGTCGGCGTCGAGCAGGAGCTGGGTGGTCCCGTCGTTGGCCTTCAGCCACTGATTCAGCCGTTCGCGAACCTTGATGAACGCGCCCGTGACCGGGTCGACCCACACCTCGCGGGTGTTGCGGTAGTTCACGTTGGCCGATGTCGCCTCGGGCGCGAACACGCCGCGAAGCGCAGCCAGAGTGCCGACCGGCAGGTTGAGCGTGCGTCTCGGGAATCTCCTGCACGAAGTGGTAGGTCTCCAGACCGTCGACCTGCTCAACCGACACGAACTTCGCTGTCGTCGCCTTCCGGAGGTCGGTGTCGTAGATCTTGTAGTCCCGCTGCTCGGTTCCGAACGGGAACTTGTAGGTCAGGTCCGTGTAGCTGATGATGCCGTCTTCACTCTCGATCCACTGGCCGTCCCAGTCGACCGCTTCGGCCGTCGTTCGGTCCAGCGCCAGCTGTGTGGACGAGCTGCTCACCGGCTCGTTGGTGCCCTTCACCACGACGGTTGAGTACACCGACCAGATCACGGCGTTGTCGGGGAGCTTGCCGGCCTCCTGCTGGTCCGCGGTCAGCTTGATCTCGGGGACCACCTCAACCGTCGTGCGCAGATCGGCCCGGACGACATTGGCGCCCGTGGCATTGACGACAAGGACCTGAGCATTGGTCGCCTCGGCGACTGACGGCTTCAGGCAGCCAGCCGGCGCCGCCGCGGGCGGCTTCGGGCATGGCTGCAAGTCGTACGGCAGCTTGGTCACGGCAGGTGCGACGAACAATGGCAGGCCGACAGCAACGGCGAGCAAGAGTCCGCCGAGTGCTGTGAGGGCGGCGCCCGCGACGCGACGCATCAAAATCCTCCACCTAGTTAGGGGTGTGGGTGATGGAAATGGTCCCTAGTATCGGCGAGATGTTACTGCCTGGTTAACTCCCGCGCGAGCCCCTGGAACTGCCTTGTCTGACGCCGAACTGGTAACGCTGTCGAGCCGCCTGCCAGCCCTCGACGTCCTCCGCGCGGTTGGCGCCTGCCGCGGTCGTGGCCGTCCATGTCGGATTCAGTACCGGCGCGAACTACGAACCCGGCGTCCAAAGTGGTTTCCTGGCCCGCCTGGATGTCGGTGTCGCTATCTTCTTCGTGCTTTCAGGATTCCTGTTGTTCCGACCGTTTGCGCTGGCCAGGGCGGAAGGAGCGCCGGCTTCCTCGAACCGGCGACTATCTCGCGGCGGCGGGCGCTTCGGATCCTGCCCGCATACTGGGTCGGCCGTGGTCGTCTGCCTGCTGGTACTGCCAGCCAATCGGGCGCGTCCGCCAGCCTGTGGCTGCACTACGCCACGCTGAGCCAGATCTATGTGCCTAACACGCTCCGATTTGGGCTCACGCAGACGTGGAGTCTGGCGACCGAAGCATCGTTCTACGTGGCGTTGCCCCTACTCGCCGTCATGGCGCTTGGTCGCTGCTGGCGGCCATGGCGCACCCTGGCCGTCACGGTGATCATCTCGGCCCTGTCGACGGCCGGGATGGTTGGCGCTCATGGGCGCGCGGCCTGATACCGGTCACGCCCCGGTGCGAACTGGCTGCCGAGTTACGCGCTCTGGTTCGGGGCGGGCATGGCGTTGGCGACCTGCCATGTCGCCCTAGCCACCGGAACGGCACCGAATCGCTGGCGTGTGTTCGACCGGTTGAGCCTTGCCCCGTTTGCCTGCTGGGCGGCGGCCGTCGGACTCCTCGGCGTCGCGACAACCCACGATCGCCGGAAGCCGGGACATCAACGGGTTCCGCGTCGACCAGTTCGCGGTCAAATTGGTGCTCTATGCGGCGATCGCCATCGTTGGTCATGATCCCGGTTGCCTTCGGTCCGACGACGCACGCCAAGACCGTCCTGAGCAACGGCGTGTTGCGATGGCTGGGCGCCGTGTCGTACGGGCTATTCCTCTGGCACCCATTCGTGCTCGAGGCTATCTACGAGATCACGGATCGCGACCTCTGCACGGGCGGCTTCGTCGAGGTCTACCTATGGACAACTGGGGTCTCGCTCGTGCTTCGCGGCCGGCAGCTACTACCTGGTCGAAAGCCTCTGCTCCGGTGGGGCAGTCGGGCGCGCCGGCCCGCAGCGGCGGCTCCGGTGGCCGATCGAGCTGACGACGGAGAGCCACAGCACGCCTATGGCTAGCAGCCCCAATGCCTGCGGCCAGCTCGTCGCGTGTGGATCTGGGCTGGACAGAGACACCCAGGTGCCAACCCCGAGCAGCCCGATTGCGAGCCAGCCGCTGAGCCCGCGAACCGCACGACGGCGACGCCATCGAGCGATCTCCGGCCGGACGGCCGGGAGCACGATGGCGATGCCGGCCACCGCGATCGCCGTACCGACCACGCCACCCGCCACGACGAGCGCCGCGGCCCCGACGGCGAGGAACAGGATCCCGCTTGCGTCGGTCCGGGCGACGGCTGGCCGAGCTGTGCGCGCCCGTCGCCGCGTCGGCCACACCGCCAATCCGAGCAGGCAGCGAGCAGAGCGCGCCGACGATCAGGCACATGCGGTAGCCGCGGTCCGGGCCGAAGCTAATCGTGATCTCCCCACCCACGCCGGCCGGCACGATGAAGCCTGAGCCCAGCCATCGACGACGATCGGCGTCAGTGCTTGGCCGTCGGCCGTGGTGGCCCGCCAGCCGGGGTTGCTGTTCTCCCGCATCAGCCAGCACGCGCGCCGTGCCATGCGGTTGGAGTTCGATGCGACGGATGGCCGATGACCATTCAAGTGGCCGTACCTGGGTAGCGGTCGGCGAACTAGTCGTCGGAGACACCGCGTTCGCCAGTTCGGAGATCGGCACCAGGGCGACGCGGCTCGGTGCGGCGATGTCGCTGGAGGTCGCCACGATCCGGACGGGTCCGGCCGAGAGGAGTGGGCTGCTGCTGCGCCGCGGTCCCGCAGAGCTCCACTTTGGTCTCTCTAAGCTCCAGGAGATCCCGGTACGGTCGCATTGACGCGCGTCTGTACTGTCGTCCCGCCGACCTGCACGGTCGGCCCGCTCCCGCAGTCCAGTCGGACGACCTCTGTCCAATCCACCGGTGGGTTGGGTAGGTCCGGCAGCGCCGTCACTCGCCGACACCGATCGCGACCGGTTGCTGTATTGCTGTACGGGTTGTAGGACAACGTCTCGGTCGGCCGTACAGCAGATCGTGAGGTCATCGGTCGTGATCGGCTGCGCGAAGTACAGCTCGCCAGCTGCGTTGAGGAAGCCGTACGTCGCGCCGTCGTCGCCGATCGCCCGCACCGCCCGGGCCGGGCGACGGCAGCGCCGTGCGGGCAGGGTGATCCGTACTCCGGTGACGACACGCTCTCGTGGAATGTGAGATGCAGCAGCGGCGCCGTGTCGATGAGTCGGCCGTCCAGATGGTCTCGGGGTCACCGTCGACGACTACCCCGGGCGCGGGCGGCCGGCTCGTCGATTGCGGTCGAAGAGGCGGTCGACCTGGGGGTGGGCGTCCAAGCGCGTTGTTGGCCGCCAACGTGCGCGTCGAGCAGCGCGTTCAGCTCCGGTCCAGGGTTCGGCCGCATCCACACGGATGGCTGGTAGCTGCTCGAAACCGGCAGGCTCACGCGAGCGGTCGATGCGTCCGGCGTCCTCCGAGCCGCGAGCCGCGCTCCTGCGCAGCGCACCAGACCGTCGACGAAGATAGCATGCTGGGGTCGTCGGGTCGGCCGACATGACGATCGCCGTTGGCGCGAGTGGTCGGGGAGCTGGGCGGCAATTGGATGGTTCGTCCCGGGGCTGAGCCCCGGGATCTGCACGTCGGCCAGCCCGAAGTGCCGTAGCCGCCGCCGAGGTGCACGACGTCATCAATCGCTGATCCGGACAGTTCGTCGTGGCCCGAGCCCCGCTTAACGGGATGACGTGAACGGCGCCGAATCCCTGGACTTCGTCTCCTCGGACGCCACGGTGATGGTCAGCCTTGTCGGCACCGCCTCCGCGGTCACATCGAAGGTCACTGTCAGCAGCGAGACCCGCTGCGGGGTCGGAAACTCTATCTCGATCCATTGGCCCTCGTTTGGCGTGCCCGGCGCGGGGCGCCACGAAGTGGCTGGGTTGCCGTCCAGTGCGGCATACGGCTGATACTCCGGTCGGCTGCCGGCGAGCAGGCCAGCCTCCGACCAGAGCTCGAAGCCGTGACGCCCTCGATGCCGTCGTAGCGAACGGTCGCCATCGACCCGTCGGCCCAGTCCGGTAGGTAGTCGTGAGCGCGGGCCGGCAGGGTGAACGGTTCGGTCGCTGTCAACGTGGCCGAAATGTTGTCGTGCAGTAGACCAAACGCGACTTCTCGGCGGCGCAGTGCTGTCCGTCAGTACGACCGGGCCCATCGCGGCAGCGGACGACGGAAGATCACCGGCGAGCACGACGGGCGCATCGCTGAGCTGGCCAGCGGCGGAGAGTTCGAGCAGTGCCTCGGGGCCGCCGACGACGGTGGTCACATCCTTGATGTCGTAGGCGGCGACCGGAACCACCGTTCGATCGACGCGGTACACCTCCAACGCCCTCGTCGCGACGCTGAGTCCGTGGTCGATGAACAGGTCGTCGGGGTGGTCGCCGTCGACCTCGGGCCCGAAACTCGCTACCTGCGTCAGACCGGGAGAACGGGCCAGGGCCTGCCGGGCCACGATCGGCCGGGTCGCGCCCGATCGGCCGTAGTCGAGATCAGACCGGAGCAACACGTACGAGACGCCTGATCGCGCCAGCACGTCGGCGAGACCGGGCGACCCGGCGCCGGTCGAGATCGCCTGCTCGATGGCGTCCATCAGACGGATCGTGCCGGGCGGCGCCATGGGCAGCACGTTGCGGACGGCCCAGTTCGCGTCGAGCAGCGGCTGGGTGATCTCGTCGCCGGTAGCTTCCCCATTGATAGGTGGGAAACTGGGCGGCCGGCAGCACGAGTACCCGGTCGCCGTCCAGTGTGTTCGTTCAGCCAGTCGGCGGCGTCCCGCCAATAGCCGGGCACCTCGGCGAAGCTTCCTCGAGGGGCGAGCCCGCCGGCCGCCGCGGGGGCGGCGGCACCGGCGATGGCGGCGAGGACGGCCGCGGCCACGGCGATCGCCGGAATCGCGGCCCGACGTGGGTCCGCCCTGGCGCAGGTGCGGCCAGTCGGAACAAGAGCCCGCACAGGTGAGCCAGGCCGAGTGCGAGCGGTAGCCGCAGAACCACATCGAACTTGTGCACGTTGCGCAGCGGCCCGCCGGGGCCCGCGAGGAAATCGCGCTGCCATGCGCCGAACGAACCCCAGAGCTCAGTGACATGGCCAAAGCCGACCAGGGCGACTCCGACGAGCAGACAACAGACGAGAAACCGCCGGTGCGGCATGCCGCTGCGGGACAGGCCAGCCAATCCGAATGCCGCCACCGCAACCGTGGCGATGACGAGCAAAGGCTCAAGAGCGAGCCGTCCGCCCGCTGGCCACCAGGCCCCGAAGGGCGTGCCGTGGAAGCCGAGCCAGTTCGAGGCGCCGCGCAGCACCGTCACGGCATCGGTAACTCTGGTGGTCACCGCGGCGGTTTCGGTGTAGTCGAGGATCGGTGGGCTGTACCGGCCGAGTAGCACCAGCGGCCCGACCCACCAGAACTGTCGCCGCGAACACCGCGATGCCCCAGGCTCCCAGCGCCGCGAACCGACGCCGCCACGGTCGCAAGCAGGGCCAGCCAGATCAGTGCCGGAGGCAGGATGGCCAACACCGCAGTCGCGTTGACGCCACCGGCGCAGGCCACGGCGATCGCAGACCGCGTGACGGCCGGCCGCAGCCGTCCGCCATAGGCCAGAGCAACCAGCGGGACAAGAACCCACGGCGCGACTGCCATCGGCCACGCCTCGACCGAATTCGCGCCCGAGCAGGGTCAGGATCCGGGGAGACAGCGCAAACGCGACGCCGGCGACGATCCTCGCCCCGGGCGTGCCGATACCTAGCCGCCCGGCCAGCGGCGATCACGCCGGTGCAGGCTACGCACATGATGAGCGCCCACCACAGGCGCTGGATCACCCACGGGGGCAGACCGGCGACCCAGCCGAGCGTGAAGAAGGGGCCCATCGGCCACAGGTATCCGTACGCCTGATTCTGGACCTGCCCGAACGACCCGGAGGGATCCCACAGGTGCAGCGCGCGTTCGAGAAACCCGACCGGGTTAACCACCAGGTCGATCTTCGTGTCAGCGACGATCTGGCCGGGCGCCTGAATAAAGGCCAGCGCCGTCAGCACCGCACAGGTCGCCGCGACCCGAGTCCGATGCACCGTATCCCGAACCGCGCCACGGTCATTGGCCGGCACGTCGATCGGCTGTCGATCGGCTCGGAGACGGTTACCACTGGGGTGTTATCGGCCGGATTACCAACGACATGAGCGGGGCCGCGGACGGGTGGGGCGAGATCGGCCGGGCCGCGGGAACTATCGGTTGCCGTAGATCTGCGGCTGCGGCGGGCCCTGATCGTCCAGGGTGTTGGCGACGTCGCGTGCGCTTGGGCTCAGCTGAGGTGTGAGCGCGAAAAGACCCACCACACCGAGCACGACGCCCAACACCATCGCAACTACTGCGGTCAGAAACGCCGACTGCGGCCTGGTCATGCCACTCCTCCTCGAATGCGTCCCGGCACGTTACCACGGAGTAGCCCGCGGGCGAAGGCACCAAATCGCCGCGATCACAAGCGCCCCGGCGAGCGTGTTGCCAGCGACGATCAGAATCGTCCGTCCGCTCGCAGGCGCCCGAGCGGGGGTCGCCGCGACGTCGTTGCGGTAGAGCTGCAGATCGGGGCCGAGGTGTACCGCGGTCAAACCGGCGAGCGCCGTATCCGGGACGGTTCCGGTACCACTGGATGGCTGCGACGAGTATCCATCGCACACCGCTCGTGGCGGCCGACTCGCCGGCCGCCAGCTGCCGCCGGATCGCCGCAGTTTCTGGATTCTCGCCCGCGATCACCGCGTCGCCAACATATAGAGTATCGTCGATGACTGTCTCGGCCGGAAAGTATCGCAGAGCCGGATCGATAACAGTCCGGCCGCGATTCCACGGATAGGCGCGGTACTCGCTCAAGGGCAGCGACAGCACCGGACCCGGATCGGCCGCGATGAGTTGCGCCACCTGCGCCCAGTCGGCCGGGTACGACACGGGTCGCAGCTGGCCCGCTGCGCCGAACGCCAGGTCGGGTAGCACGACGACTCGGCAAGGCTGCGGCCGCGACCAGCACGAGCCAGCCCGCGCTGCTCGTCGAGGCGACCGGCGATGCGCTCGACGCCGAGAGCCACGGCGAGCGCGAGCAACAGCGCGTACGGGATCAGTAACTTCTGGCCGTCCCGGAGCAGTCCGGCACCGGGCACGTGGGAGACCATCCACGCCAGGATGCCCGCGGTGCCCGGGATCGAGCCCATCAGCGCGAGCGCGCACGCTGCCGGCGGCGAGCATGCCAAGGCGGCCCGCGTCCGTAGGCGGCCATCGACGCCTGAGCACTGGCCAGCCGATGACGGCGAGGATGAGTAGCGCCGCGGTGACGGCCGGGACGAGCACACTGCTCCGGCTGGCCGGTGTGGTCTGCGCGTTCCAGATCCCTCCGGTGCCGAGCACCGCGCCGATCGGCCCGCTCCAGTTCTCGCCGCGCGCCGAGAACGCGACCACGCCAGCGGGATCCGACTGCCCGGCGGCAGCAGCGGTCAGGGCCGCCGCCAACCACGGCGCGTTGAGTCCGAGCACCGTCGCTACCGCGGCGGTCACTCGCATCCACGATCCGCCGACGATCATCACAACGACCACGGCGAAGGCGATCGTGCCGCCCGTCGGCGTTATCGCGCATGCGGCCCCGGCGACCACGAGTTTGGCCCACGCTACCCGCGGCGGCTCAGCACCGGTGCGTAGATCACTCGCGGCGCGAGCCAGCCACGGCAGAGCGGCATAGGTGACAAGAAGAGCCCAATGGCCGAAGAGCAGGCGTTCCGCGAGGTACGGCGTCCACGCGTATCCGACGGCTGCCACCACCCTCGTCAACACGTGATCCGTCGGCACCACGCGGGCTGCTCCGAGTGCGGCCGTGTAGATCAGACCCGCCAGCGCGATCCGTTGCAGTAGCCAACCGGGAAGGGCGACGTTGGCGATCCCGACCACGGTGTCCAACGGAACCGCTCTGGGGAGTCCGGTCGGCGCGACCAGATCCCATCGCAGAGCCTGGTGCGGCACGAAGGCCATGTCGTAGCTGAGCACATAGCCCGGCGCCACGAGCGGCGCCAGGATCAGCAGTGCGATCGTGCCCGCGACCGCTCGTGGTACCCACTGTCCTACGCGATCGACCGGTGTTGTGTCAGGCAATCCGATGCTCGCCAGGTCAGCGACCCGCCACCTGCACGGCCTGCGGCGCCTGGGCGCGGCGGTGCACCACACGCACCATCGCGACCTCGGCCAGCACGTGCAGGTAGGCCGTCGGGCGGAGTTTGGAACCAGTGGAGTGCGACCAGCGGACCGGCACCTCGGCCACCGGCCAGCCGAACTTGGTGCACAGGTGCAGGAGCTCGACGTCGATGCCCCACCCGTTCAGCCGGGTCATCGAAAACAGTGCGCGCGCGGCCGGACCGGCGAAGAGCTTGAAGCCGCATTGAGTGTCGGCGATTCCGGGGACGGCCACGGCGCGAATGTACCGGTTGCCGAGCCGTCCGAGCACCCGCCGGACCCAGCTTTGATGGATCTCGATCCGGCTCGTGGGCCGCGCCCGCGACCCGATGGCCACCACAGCGTCGGGGCGTAGCGCACGCAACTGATCAACTTCTTCGATCGGGGTCGAAAGGTCGGCGTCGCAGATCAGTACCTCATCACCCAGAGACGCCAGCACACCGACCCGCACGGCGTGGCCTTTGCCGCTATTGCGATCCAGCCGGATGATTCTGATCCGAGACTCCCGCGCCACGAGCGCGTCCGCCACCGCCACCGTCAGGTCCGACGATCCGTCGTCAACGACGATCATTTCCCAGGTCCGGCCGCTCCGGCCGAGAAAGGAGGACACCGCTTCGATGGATGGACCGATGCGGCGCTGTTCGTTGAACGCCGGCATGACAACCGAGATGTCGACGACGCCGGGCAGCACAGTCGAAGGCTCCACGTCGGCGTGGGCGGCGAGACGCACGGTCGCGTCAGCTGGTGACAGGAGTGGGGCCGGTACCACGGACCAGGTCCGGACGGGTCGGACCGGGACGGCATCCAACACGTTTGGCCTCCGCAACTGCCCGAGTGGTCGGCGTAAGTTACCAACCAGTTTCAAATTTGCATAGCCCCCGGTAGCCTCGGCTGACCTGGCTGGCCATTGCCACGGCATAGTGGCGCCACGTGGTCCACCTCCAGGCGCCTCGACGCCCGCCTTTCACATAGCCAGACCAGTCACATAGCCAGACCAGGAGAGAGATGCCCCCGCCCGCTCGCCGAACAGTTCTGTTCCTCAACTGGCGCGACCTGAGCCATCCACAAGGTGGTGGCTCGGAGCGCTACGTCGAGCAACTGGCCGGTTGGCTGGCGGCGGCCGGCGACGAAGTGATCATCCATTGCGCCGCCCACCTGGGTGCGCCGGCCACCGAGGAGCGCGCCGGCGTGCGGTTGCACCGCCGCGGCGGCCGCGTGACCGTGTACCTGCACGGGCTCCGGGCGGTGCTGCGACTGCGTCCCGATGTCGTGGTTGATGTTGCGAACGGCGTTCCCTTCTTCACCCCGCTGGTACACAGTCGAGTGGTTCTGTTGATCCACCACGTCAGTCGCGAGCAGTGGTCGATGTCCTTCGGTCCGCTGCTGCGCCGCGTCGGGTGGTTCATCGAGTCCAAGTTGGTCCGCCGGGCGTATCGGCGAGCGCGCTACGTCGCGGTCTCGGAGCCGACGCGGGAGGATGTGGTCGCGCTCGGCGTCGATCCCGGGCGCGTGAGTGTCGTGCACAATGCGAGTGACCCGGCGCCGGTACGCCCGAAGGACGCACCGCAGCTGGCGCCGAGTGCGTCGCCCTCGCTATGCGTCATTTCTCGGCTCGTCGGGCACAAACAGGTCGACCACGCGGTCCAGGTGCTCGCGCTGCTCGCGAACGAGTTCCCGGATCTGCGCCTGCGGATCGTGGGCGAGGGCCCGGCGCGGGCGCAGGTGGTCGCGCGCGCGAAGGAGCTCAGGGTGTCCGACCGGCTCGATCTCCTCGGTTGGGTCGACGAGCAGACCAAGCACGAAACCGTGGCGTCGTCGTGGGTCCTGCTCTGCCCGTCACTGAAGGAAGGCTGGGGACGGGTCGTCATGGAGGCCGCCGTCCATGGCGTGCCCAGCATCGCGTACCGATCCAGCGGCGGCCTGCGCGAGTCGATCCGCGACGGCGAAACCGGCCTGCTCGCCGACGACGTGGACGGGATGGCCGAACACGCCCGGGCGCTGCTTCGTGATTCGAGCCGTCGTGAATCGATGGGCGCGGCGGCGCGTGAGTACGCGGCGGGCTTCACGGCGGAGCGGACCGTGGCCGAGTTTCGCCGTGCGCTCAGTGACGCATACGTGGGCAGCTATGCCAGCTGACCGGTCCGGGCGGGGCAAGACGCTACGCGCCGCGATCATCAACGTCGTGCCGCAGCGCGCCATCGCTGCGGCGATGTGTCGGCTCTATCCACGCGTGGAGCCCGAGCTCGCCCGGCTGCACCAGTTTCTGCCCCGCGGTGGCACGGCTTTAGACGTCGGGGCCTGGTACGGCCCGTGGACCCGGCGGATGGCCAAGACCGCCGATCGAGTGGTGTCGATCGAGGCACATCCCGAGCTCGCCGAGCTACTGAGACATGTCGCCCCGAACGTCGACGTGCGGCACGCGGCCGCGTCGGACCAGAGTGGACAGATCGCGCTCAGCGTGCCGTCCGGTGGCGCGGCGCTGGGATTGTCCTCTGTGGAGGATACCGGGTCCGGGGAGTTGGTCATGGTACCGCGGATCGCCATCGACGACCTCGGTTTAGATGGCGTGACGTTCATCAAGATGGATGTCGAGGGTCACGAGTACGCCGCGCTGCGCGGGGCTGCCGCGACCATCGCCCGGCACCGGCCACTCATCCTGGTCGAGCTCGAGGAACGCCTGCAGGACGTAGTTCGAGTCGTCGATCTGCTCGCGTTCGTGGGGTTACACCGGCTACGTCCAGCCGAACCGCACCTGGCTTCCGCTGGCCGAGTTCGATCTGGTCAGCCACCAGCGGGCTGCCATCCGGCGGGTGGACCAGAGCTTCGTACGCCGTCTACTGTGGAGCAAGCCGCGGTACGTCAACATGGTGCTCTTCCGACCAGACCGCGTTCCCGCATGACCGGATCGAATCTCGCATGACCGGATCGAATCTCGCATCCCGGTCGTCGAGCGCACGACTGGGCTCGACCGGCGCAGTCGTGGCTTCGGCTGGCCTGCTCGTTAACGCGCTTGGCTACCTCACCCCGGTACTTGGAGCCCGGCAGCTGTCCGCCAGCGGGCTGAGCGAACTGGCCACAGCTCTTGCGGTACTGGCGATCGCATCCGTGCCAGGGCTCGGACTGCAGACCGTGCTCGCGGTGCGCACCGCACGGCACGGCTCCGTGCCGGGAGCGGCGCGGGCCACGCTCGTCACCGCGCTCGTGACCGGCGGCGCCTTGGCCGTGGCCACTCCGGGTGCCGCAGCTCTGCTCCGTCTGCCGGCCGTGCTGCTTCTGCTGGTCGCGGCGAGTACGGTCGCCACAGTCCTGGCCGGCCGATGGCTCGGCGACCTGCAGGGCAACGAGCGGTTCGGTGCGCTCGCCGTCGGGATGGTTCTGCTCGCCGTCGGTCGCTACGGCGGAATCATCGCGGGACTCGTGCTCGGAACCAGCGCGGTCGGCGCGACTGCTCTCGGTGTGGCCGGCGCCTGGTTGGTGCTGCCCCTGTTCGCCCTCCTGGCCCACCGCCGCAACGCTTCCGGCGCAGCGGCGACGCCACCGGCGCTCGGTCGCAGCCTCGGCCGGGGGATCACCTCGGCATCTGGAGCGACCATCGCCATGCTCGCGGTCTCGTATGCCGACCTCGTCCTCGCCCGGCACTTCCTTGCACCGGCGGAGTCCGGCGCCTACGCCGTTGGAGCGGTACTGACTAAGGGCGCGCTCTGGGCGCCTCAGGTCGTGACCGTGTTGGCACTCCCGCGGCTTGCTCAAGGCAGCCGACGGGCGCTACTGGTGTCCGTTGGTCTCATCGCCGGGTGCGGTGCCGCGCTGGTCGGTGCGGCTGCGGTGGCCGGGGGTCTTGCGGTGCAGCTCGCCGGTGGCGCCGCCTATGCCTCGCTGACCAGCTATGCGGCGGGCTTCGCCGCCGTCGGCGCGCTCTACGCCCTCGTCTTCGTCCTGGTCAACGCCGAGATCGCGGCCGGTGTCCGATGGCCCGCCGCGGTGCTATGGGTGGCGCTGGCGGCGATGACCGGCGCCGCAACGATTCTCGACATCGATTCGGTCAGCAGCATGCTGACCTTGTCATTGGTCACCGCCGGCAGCACGGCCGTCGTGATGGGTGTGCTCGCCCAGCGTCGCGTCAGCCGCGGACCCGTCAGCGGCTGACCTTCGGCGTGGTCATCCGCATCACGTATTGGCTGTACGGCACGCGCATCAGGTCGCCGCGGATCTGACTGTCGACATCCTGGAACGACTGCCTACCTAGCGCATCGAACGCCTCGGGCGACCGCACGTACTCGCCCCGGTCGTTCACGGCCAGCCAGCGCGACACCCTGCCCTGCCCTGAGTGGACGCACGGGTCAACACTGATGAGCCGACCGCCGGCCGCCAGGCTGCGTGCAGCGAGATCGAGCAGCACGCCGCACTCCTCGTCGGAGAGATGATGCAGGAGCCCGAACAGCAGGACGGCGTCGAACTTCGGAAGCTGGCTCAGGCTCTGGGTCGTGAGCGTCTGGTTGCGGAACTCGCCCCGATCACCGAACTTCTTCCGTGCGTGGGCCAGGTATGGCTCGTTGGTGTCGAAGCCGTAGTACTCGACGTAGCGAGGGAGTCGATCCAGGTAGTACGCCGGGCCGCAGCCGACGTCGAGCACCCGGTCGCCCGGCCTGAGCTCTGCGCTGTCCAGGCACCAGTACCGGACCCGGTCCGTGCCCAGCCCCTTCTGCAGTCCCACGTACAGGTGTACGTTGCCGAGCATCCGACGCAAACGTCCCAGCACCGCGACTCCCTCACTGTGGCCGGGGCAGGAGCCTACCGACCCCTGGTCGGAAGGCCAAACCAACCCGGCACGGCTGAGCCATGTCTGCTATGCGAGGAACATCTGGTACGCGCCGACCCGCTCCGCGAGCCCGCGCAGCGCGGTTGCGATCCGCGGCTCGAGATCGCGGGTGAGCCGGGTGATCGGCAACGAGACGCTCACCGCATCGGGCGAATCCAGCGGTAGGGCGACTGCGAAACAGGCGATGCCCTCGCTGTTCTCCTCGCGGTCGACGGCGTAACCCCGGGCCCGGGTGGCGGCGAGATCGGCGCGCAGCTCCGCACGGCGGGTGATGGTCTGAGGCGTGAGCCGGCGTAACGGCTCGGCGAGGATGCGGTCCACCTCGGCCTGACTGTGCTGGGCCAGCAGCGCCTTGCCAAGCGCCGTGGCGTGCGCCGGCAGCCGGCGGCCGATCGCGCTGAACAGGCGGAGCGGATGGATCGAGTCCCGCTTGGCCAGGTAGACGATCTCCGCTCCGTCCAACCGTCCAAGGTGGACTGTTTCGCCGAACTCCTGCGCCAACTCGTCCAGCAGGCTCGCCACGAGGCTCACCGTTTCGTCGGACTCGACGTAGGCCGCACCTGCGCGTAGGGCGCGCAGTCCGAGCCCGAAGCGGGCACCGTCGGGCCCTGCCTCGACCCAGCCACGCGCGAGCATGGTGCGCAGGATGCCGTGCAGGCTGCTCTTCGGGATGCCGAGCTGCGCAGACAGGTCGCTGAGGCCGCGGCGCTGCGGTGAGTCGGCAAGCGCCTCGAGAATCTCCAGCGTCCGGTCCGCGGACTTGACCCGGCCGTTGCTCTCCTCCACCACAGCGCTCGCTCTCTCGTGCTGCCTTGTCCGTTGGGACGATGTCGTGTCCGTTGACACCGTGCCTTGCCAGTTCACACCGTGCCTTGCCGGTTGACAGGGCGGCGTCGACGACTATGGTCACATACGTGACCGCTGTTCGCCATTCTGAACGCCATCTGCTCGACATTCTCGCGGCCGAGCGTCTGCTCGCGGTGACTGTGCTCGAAGACTCGAACGACGCGGCGCCCCTGGCGGCGGCCCTGCTGGCCGGCGGCCTGCGCTGCGTCGAGGTGACCCTGCGCACCGACAGCGCGCTCGCGACTATCGCCACCATGGCGATCACCGAGGGTCTCGTAGTCGGGGCTGGCACCGTGCTGACCGTGACGCAGGCCAATCAGGCGATCGACGCCGGCGCACGGTTCGTCGTCAGTCCCGGCTTCAACCTCGACGTCGTCCGGCGCTGCCAGGAACGGGGCATCCCGGTGTTTCCCGGCGTGGCCACGGCGACCGAGATCCAGATGGCGCTGTCGGCCGGGGTCGACACGGTCAAGTTCTTCCCCGCGGAGTTGCTCGGCGGGGTGGCGATGGTGAAGGCGTTGGCGGCGCCATTTCGCCACGTCCGCTTCATCCCCACCGGAGGAGTCGACGCCAGCAACGCCCGCCAGTATCTGGCGCTGCAGAGCGTCCTCGCGGTGGGCGGCACGTGGATGGTGCCACCGGCCCTGCTGCAAGCCGGTGACTGGGTCGGCGTCGAAGAGCTGACGACGGCCGCGGTGGCGGCGACGCGGGCAGGGGCAGGCGCATGAGAGTCCGTGCGGCTGACGAATGCCGGTACGACCTGATCGCCCTCGGCGAGGTCATGCTGCGCCTGGACCCGGGGGAGGGGCGCATCCGCAGCGCGCGGAGCTTGCGGGTGTGGGAAGGCGGCGGCGAGTACAACGTGGCGAGGGGATTGCGTCGCTGCTTCGGCATGCGTACGGGGGTGGTGACCGCGCTCGCGGACAACGAAGTCGGCCGTCTGGTTGAGGATTTCATTCTCCAAGGAGGGGTCGACCCGTCCCTGATCCACTGGGCGCCGTACGACGGTGTCGGCCGCACCGTCCGCAATGGACTTAACTTTACCGAGCGTGGCTTCGGCGTACGTGGTGCCGTCGGCGTCTCCGATCGTGGCAACACGGCGGCGAGCCAGCTCAGACCGTCCGATGTGGACTGGGATCACCTCTTCGGCACGCTCGGGGTGCGGTGGCTGCACACGGGCGGGATCTTCGCCGCCCTCTCGGACACCACTCCTGCGGTGATCGAGGCGGCCGCGACGTCGGCACGTCGGCACGGCGCGATCGTGTCGTACGACCTGAACTACCGGCCGTCTCTGTGGCAGTCCATCGGCGGCCAACCGCGGGCGCAGGAGGTCAATCGCCGACTCGCCCGATTGGTCGATGTGATGATCGGCAACGAGGAGGACTTCACCGCGAGCCTTGGCTTCACGGTGCCCGAGACCGCGGCGGACCTCAGTGAGCTTGACGCCGGTCAGTTCCGGCACATGATCGACGACGTGGTGAAGGAGTTCGACAACCTCCAGGTCATCGCGACGACTCTGCGCACGGTCCGCACCGCCACCCGCAACGACTGGGGCGCGATCGCCTGGTCGGCGGCGACCGGATTCGTCGAGGCGACGCACCGCCCCGACCTCGAGATCCTCGACCGGGTGGGAGGTGGGGACAGCTTCGCCGCCGGACTCGCCTACGGCTTGATGTCCGGCAACAGCCTCTCCACTGCGGTGGAGTACGGCGCTGCGCACGGGGCGCTCGCGATGACCACACCCGGGGACACGTCGATGGCCTCGCTGGGCGAGGTCGAGGCGTTGGTCCGGGGCGGAGGAGCCCGCGTGCAGCGCTGAGCTGCGGTGAGTTTTGGTAGCCCTGACTCCCAAAACTCACCGCAACGACGTGTTATCCACAGGACACATGTTCGCGATGACAGGGCATCCGCTGGGCGGCCACCATTGCGTGCGTGCACGGCCTGGTTGTCGAGGAGGGTCCGTTCGAGAAGCTCAGCGGGCTTGACCTGCTCCGCCGGGTGCAGTGCGACGTGGTCAGCCGCCAGCAAGCGCTCCAGCACCTCTCGCCCGGGTCGATCAAGCATCTGCTGGCGACCGGTCGATGGCGTACCCTCCACCGCGGGGTCTACCTCACCCGCCAAGGCCCTATCGGCGTACCGGAGCAGCAATGGTGTGCATTGCTCGGCGCCGGCTACGACCGGCACCCCACCGTTTGTCTGGGCGGTATCAGCGCCTTGAAAGTCTGGGGGTTGGACCGCATTTCTCCGACCGCGGTCGACATCCTGATCAGCGAGGGGCGCAAGGCGGCGATTCCGAACGGAGCCGTCGCACGCCGGACCCGGCACGTGCCTCATCGCGATCAGACGCACCTGGTAAACCCGCCAGCAACGCTCCCGACCCGATCACTCGTCGATGCCGTGGCCTGGGCTCGCACGGATCGGGAGGCGTCGCTGATCGTGGCGAGTTGTTTCCAGCAGCGGCTGTTGACGCTCCCTGACCTCCAGCGGGAGAGCGCCGTGCGGCCGAACCTGCCGCGGCGGAGGCTCCTGCTGACCACCGCCGAGGACTGCGCTGGTGGTTCGCACAGCCTAGGCGAGCTCGACCTGATCCACATGTGTCGCCGATTCTGTCTGCCACGGCCTTCTCGCCAGGTTCGGCGGAAGGATCGACGGGGCCGCACGCGGTACCTGGACGCGCTTTTTGAGGATTACAAGGTGGCGGTGGAGATCGACGGCGTTCACCATCTCGATGTGAACCAGATGTGGGATGACGCCGAGCGCCAAAACGCCCTGAGTCTCGACGGTTACGCCGTACTCCGCTTCCCCGCGTCCATGGTCCGCAACGAGCCCGAGAGTGTGGCGGCTGCGATCCGGGAGGCGCTGATCAACAACGGCTGGCGGCCGGCGTCGCGGTGAGTTTTGGTAGCCCTGACGACCAAAGCTCACCGCATCGGTTTAGATGACCGAGTGATAGACGAGTTGGCCGTGAGAGCGGCCGAGGCGGCTCCGGAGCTGGCGACATGGTCCGGTACCCAGCGGCGCGGTTTGGTCAACCGGGTTGCCGACGCATTGGCCGCCTCCAGTGACGAGGCGATCGCGATCGCAATGGCCGAGACCGGGCTCACGCACCAGCGGCTCGTCGGCGAGGTTGAGCGGACGGTCCGTCAGCTTCGCCTGCTGGGGGAGTACGTCGAGGCCGGCCGGGATCGGCCCCTCGTCTCATCACCCGCAGCGGCGGCAGACGGCTCTGACATCGTGACCATCTGGGTACCGATCGGGCCAGTCGCCGTCTTCGCCGCATCCAACTTTCCGTTCGCCTTCGGGGTGCTGGGCACCGATACTGCCGCCGCGCTCGCCGCCGGCTGCCCAGTGATCGTGAAGGGACACCCCGCCCAGCCGAGGCTCACGGCACTCCTGATGCGGATCGCCAGCTCAGCTCTTGCCGACGCGCCGCCCGGCACCCTCTCGGTCGCCCCGGGTGGTATTCACGAGGGTCTCGCGCTCGTCGGTGCGCCTGCCGTGAAGGCGGTGGCATTCACCGGGTCGATGACTGGTGGGCGTGCGCTGATGGATGCAGCAGCCGCACGACCCGATCCGATCCCGGTCTACGCGGAGATGGGTTCGCTCAATCCCGTGTTCGTCATGCCGTCAGCGCTGTCCGACGAGTCCTGGGCGGCCACGATCGCGGCATCGGTGACCGGCTCCGCCGGCCAGCTGTGCACCAAGCCGGGCCTGGTCATTGTTCCGGACACTGTGGACGGTCGTGCCTTCGCAACCCGGGTGGCGAATCTCGTCGCCGGCGCCGGCCCGGTGGAACGGATGCTGACACCGGGCATGGCGGCCGCGCACCGCGACTGGCTCGACCGCGCGCGTGCCATCGGCGCCGCGACGGTCGACGCGGCCGCGGGCGACGAGGAAACGATTCGCCCGTTCGCCATCACGACAACGACCCTGGACGAGGACCTGCTCGAGGAGCATTTCGGGCCCACGACCGTACTGTGCCTGGCGCCGGTGGATCAGTACGTCGCGGTGGCCGATCGCGTCCCGGGCAGCCTCACCGGCGCCATCCTCACCGGCGCCATCCTCGCTGGTGAATCGGAGACAGAGCACGCGGTGATTCCCACCTTGGTCGGCCGGCTGGCTCAGCGCGTCGGGCGGATTGTCTTCAACGGTGTGCCCACAGGCGTGGCGGTGACCGACGCGATGCACCACGGCGGGCCGTGGCCGGCGGCATCGAACTCCCGCTACACCTCGGTGGGGACGCACGCAGTCGACCGTTTCGTTCGGCCCGTCGCACTACAAGGCACGCCGCCGGCCATCGCGCCGTACATCAGGTAGAGCTCACTCCACAGTGGAGGCTGAGGGCACGGTCTCATCCGGACCCGGAGTGGCCCACTGGACGCCCTGTGATCACCGCGACACCCGAACAGTACGACGGGTTGTTCGTCGATGTGATTGCGGTCAATTAGCGGTGCGCTGGAGTCAACGATTGGCGCGGGTGGCGGCCAGCTCCTCGAAGGCGGTCAGCGACTCCGGGTTGGCTAGTGCCCCCTTGGCGGCGGCGGATTCTGCCGGCGTACCGGTGAGAATCCGCTTCACTGGGACTTCCAGCTTCTTCGCCGACAGGGTCCGGGGTACGGCCCGTACCTGGTAGATCTGGTCGGGCACGTGCCGTGGCGAGAGCGCGTTGCGCAACTGCGCGTTGATCCGGGTCCGCAGGGTGTCGTCGAGCTGCCGTCCGTCGTGGAGCACTACAAACAGCAGCAGCTCGCCAGGTCCGCCCTCGGCGTCCTCGAGGTGGACCACGAGTGAGTCGAGGACCTCGTCGAGTCCCTCGACCACCGAGTAGAACTCGCTCGTGCCCAGCCGGACCCCGCCCCGGTTGAGGGTCGCGTCGGAGCGTCCCGTGATCAGACACGAGCCGTACTCGGTGATCGTGATCCAGTCGCCGTGCCGCCATACGCCCGGGAAGATATCGAAATACGCCTCCCGGTACTTCGAACCGTCGGTGTCGTTCCAGAAGCTCACTGGCATGGATGGCATTGGCGCCGTGATGACGAGTTCACCGACCTCGCCGACCACTGGGTTGCCGGCTGGGTCGAAGGCGTCGACCGCCGCGCCGAGGCACCGGCACGGGATCTCGCCGGCCCGCACCGGCAGCAGCGGCGAGGCCCCGACGAATCCGGTGCAGACGTCGGTTCCGCCGGAGATTGATTGCAGTTGTGCGGTGTCAGTGACTGCCTCGTAGACCCAGCGGAAACCCTCGGCGGGCAGCGGCGCGCCCGTCGAGCCGATCCCCTTCAACCGCGACAGGTCGGCTATGTCCTTCGGCGCGAGCTCGGCCTTGCGGCACGCGAGCAGGAACGGCGCCGACGTACCGAAGTAGGTCATTCCCGATTCCTCTGCCAGGCGCCACAGTTCGCCCAGATCGGGTGCGCCGGGGTTGCCGTCGAACATCACGATGGCCGCGCCGACCGCCGGCGCCGACACCAGGAAGTTCCACATCATCCAGCCGGTGGTGCTGAACCAGAAGAAGCGGTCACCCGGCCCGAGGTCAGCTTGCAGGGCCAGGTTCTTCAGGTGCTCGATCAGAATCCCGCCGTGTCCGTGCACGATCGGCTTCGGCAGTCCCGTGGTGCCCGACGAGTAGAGCACATAGAGCGGGTGGTCGAACGGCACCCGGTCGAATGCCAGTCGCTCGTCGGTAGGGCCCGCTAGGTTGGCCCAGCTGATGGCTCCCGGTGCCGGCGGCGCCTCGGCGTCCAGATAGGACAGTCCGACTACGTGGCGCAGTGAGGGTAGCGCGGCCCGGATCTCGGCCACCTCAGTGGCACGGTCGACGGGCTTGTCGCCGTACTGGTAGCCGTCCACCGCGAGCAGCACGGTCGGCTCGATCTGGCGCCACCGGTCCACCACCGAGCGGGTACCGAACTCGGGCGCACACGAGGAGAAGATTGCGCCGAGGCTGGCAGTGGCGAGCATGAGCACATAGGTCTCGGGAATGTTCGGCGCGTACGCGGCCACCCGGTCCCCGGCAGTCACGCCGAGCCGACGCAGCCCGGCCCGCACCCGCCGGACCTCTTCGCGCAGCTCGTCGGCGGTCAACGTGATCGGCGGCCGGGATTGCGAATAAGCCAGTACGGCGGGGGCGTCCGCGGCGATGCCCGGCATCCGCAGAACATGCTCGGCGTAGTTCACCCGGGTGCCCGGGAACCAACGCGCGCCGGGCATGACCGGGTCGGCGACAACCTCGCTCGGTGGCGTATCGGAGCGGATGTCGAAGTACTCCCATACCGCGCCCCAGAATCCGGGAAGGTCAGTCACCGACCATTGCCACAGTTCTGCGTAGCCCGCGAAGCTGAGCCCACGAGTACGGCCGAGCCAGTCCATGAAAGCACCGACGCGCGAGCGCTTCCGGACGTCGACCGGCGGGGTCCAGAGCACCTCACCGGGGACCGCGGTGCCTGGGGTCATGGTGGCCTCTCCCTCCGGCGCCCTGTGCTGTCATCGCGGCGCCCGAAACATCCTGCCTGCTCGCGCGGGCGCTACCCATGTCGGGGCACCACATAACGCCGGCATGCGGATGGTGCAGCAACCCACATCGGCCGTTCGTGGGAGATCGCGACCCGAACGGGCACGCTAACGTGCTCTCGACTGGGCGGGCGGCGGGGTCATGAGCGTCATCGACGGATGAGGAGAGAGCTCGATGCGTCACCTCTGGAGCCTGGCGTTGTCGCTCGTCTTGACGCCATTGATTTACGTCGCTGCCGGGCTGTCCGCGGTCAAATTCGGTGACGCCGGTGGGCTGGGCGCGTCGGCGGGCCTGGGCCTGCTCGCGGCGTTCCTGGCGGGTGGGCTCTACGCGCTTCTGGTGATGGGCCGGCTCTCGCCGGTGGGCCCGATCGTGGCCGGTCTGGTGTACCTCGGCGTCACGCTGTGGGCGGTGCTCAACCGGGCCGGGTTCGAGTCGGTCATCCCGGCCGATATCGCGGGCCAGAAGGGCGTGCTGCACGTGCCGGTCGGCATGGGTACTGCGTTGCTCGCCGCACCGCTCCTGCTGACCGTGTTCAGTCCCCGGCGGTGGCGTAGCTCCGACCAGCCGGCGGCGCGGACTTACGATGCGGCACCCGCTTATGCCGATGTCGACGCGTCCGCCGCACCGACCTACAGCACCTCAACCCCCTCGGCGGCGCCGACCTACGCGTCGCCAAGCTATTCCGCGACGTCCGCCCCGAGCTACCCCGCCCCGACGTTCGAGCCGCCCGTGTACACACCGCCCAGCTCCGCGTCGACCCTCACGCCGATGACGTACCCGGCGCCTAACCCGGCCAGCGGCGCCGAACCGACTGGCAGCGAGGGCGAGCGCACGGGTCTGATGTAGCCGCGTCCGCTCGGCGCAGCGCCGCCACTGATCCAAGGTCGATAGGTTTGGGACGTGGCTGGTCGCATCGAAGACGTCTACAAGGTGGTGGTTGCGCACCTGCCCGACTACCAGGTCGAATCCGTGGTGCAGGTCGGTGCGGGCCTGGACAACCTGGCGTACCAGGTCAACGGTGAGTTGATCGTACGCTTCGCCAAGGAGCCCGACCCGGCCCGGCTCGACAAGCAGGCCCGCCTGCTCGCGGCCGTCGCCGCCATTTCACCGCTGCCCGTCCCCGCGCCGACATTCATCGACGCGGAGCACGGTTGTCTGGCCTACGTCAAACTCCCCGGCGTCCCACTGCTGGACATGCCCCGCCACGAGCGATCCGAGCACGGAGCGTCGATCGCCGCCACGCTCGGCGAGCTGCTCACGGCGCTGCACGCGGTGCCGGTCGACCGGTGGACCGATCTGGTGGACACCGACGACCACCCGCTGATCGAGTGGCGGCGCGAGGCAGCGCGGACCTACCCGACGGTCGCTGAGAGGATTCCCGCGGTGCACCGCCGACCCGTCGAGACGTTCCTGGCCGCGCCACCACCGCACGACACGTACGCCCTCGTGTTCTCCCACAACGATCTGGGCATCGAACACGTCCTCATCGACCCGGTCGCATGGACGGTGACCGGCATCATCGACTGGGGCGATGCCGCCATTGTCGATCCGGCCTACGACTTCGGGCTGCTGTACCGCGATCTCGGCCCCACCGCTGTCCACGTCGCTGTTCGCGGCTATCGAACCGACGTCAACGATGTCGCGACCCTCTGCGAACGTGCCGCCTTCTCCACTGCCTCCTCGACGGCGCCGAGGTGAGTTCTGGTAGCCCTGGCGCCCAAAACTCACCACAACGGCGGACGTTGGAAGACGAGGCAGTAGTCGCCGCTGAGCCCTGCGGGTTGCTCGTCCCAGCACAGGAAAGACTCCTGTCGGAAGGTGAGATGGCGCGAGATCGTACGAGCCACATCCCACGCCAGCGGGGTGATGGTGCCGCTTTCAGTCTCCAGATTGGCAATGTTGAGAACAGCGTGGCCACCCGGACGTAGTAGCTGTGCGACCTGCCGGAAGACGTCGCCGACCTCGGCGAGGTACGTCTCGTAGTCGCCGTCGAGCGTCTCGTAGGCGTTGAGGGGATTCTCTGGATGGTCGATGTCGGTCATGTACGGAGGCGACGTGAGACACAGGTCTATCGGTCCGCGCACCAGCGAGGTGAGGTTCCGAGCATCTCCCCTCAACACCTGGGCCTTGTCGGTGAGGCGGCGCCGGATCAGATCTGCGCGCTCCTCCAGCAGCTCGACGCCGATCCCGCGGCGACCCATCTTCTCGGCGACCACCAACGTCGTTCCGAAACCGGCGAACGGGTCGAGCACTGTCTCGCCGGCTGACGTGTACTCGTCAAGCACCGTCGCCACGAGGGCCTCCGGGAAGTGCACGTCCTCGTCAGCTCCGACGGGTCGCTCGTGCACCAGGTCGGCGATCCTCAGTGGTAGCCAAGGCTTCATACCTGCATTCTCGGCTACCTGGTCGCTGCGGGCGCATTCGGCTTCACCCAAGCCGTCCGGCCAGGAGCCGGCGCACGTCGGCGCGGGACCCAATGCGGACGAATGAGAGATGCGCGTAGGCCGGGTCGCCCGATGCGGCGCTGTAGCGGTGGCGGTACTTCGCGTGCTGGGTCCACGCCCAGCGGATGATTGACCTCTGTGGATCGACCTGGAGCAGGTTGGTCATCGACTCTCGATTGCCGTTCCACAGTGGCGCCCGGGTGATCGCTCGGTGCAGGGTACGGACTGCGATCTGGCGCATCACGGTGCGACGTGGGAGGTCAAACCAGATCACCGTGTCGGCGCGCGCCCACACTGTGTCCCGCACCGCGGAGTAGTTGCCGTCGATTACCCAGCCCTCACCGGCCACGACGGCCCGCACACGTCGGCCGAACTCCTCCGTGGGCAGCGGCTGCCAACCTGGCTGATGATAGATCGCATCCAACTCGACGAATGGCACCGCCAGCCGACCTGCGAGCGCTCGTCCCAGCGTCGTCTTCCCGGAGCCAGAGTTGCCCACCACCGCCACCCGTCGCACGCAGCGAGACTATCGGCCCGTCGCTGGCATTGTCGGCAGGTTGACCCTGGATAACCAACCATCCATGCCCGAGGATGGTTGCGTGGCCAACTCCAGAAAGGCCGGGTCGCGCACATGACTGCGTCAACCGCGCAAACTGAGCCGGCCAAACGCCGGCGCCGACGGACGCCGGCCGTCCTGGCGGTGGTGTTCCTGCTGATCGGAGCGGGGCTGCTTTGGTACTCGTTCTTCTGGCAGCAGGGGCAGACTTCGGCCGCCCCGAGCCCCGCAGCGACGTGGTCGCCCACGGCGGTGCTAGTGACAGCCCCGATGGTGACTCTGCCACCTCCAGCTTCACCTACCCCCGGCGGATCGGTGGCTCCGACACCTCGCCCGAGCGCAACAGTGGGAGCACCGCAGGTCTCCGTCTCCACGTCGTACGTGTTTGTGCAGAGTTCGGTCGACGCCTCGGTGTCCGGATGGCAGGATTCGGGACTGCTCGCCCTGGTTACGACGGTAAGTGGGTTGCTCGCGTCGCTGGCGGGGATCGTGTCGGCCCTTGTGTCGTTCCGGGGAAACCGCCCGCGGTAGCCAGCGCTCCCGCAGGCGCTCGCTCGTAGCGTTGCCGTGACGGCTCAGGCGGTCGACCACTGGTAGACGCCGCGGCCTTCGATCAGGGCGAGGCGGCACAGCTCGCGTAGCTCGGCGTTCCGGGCCGCCTCCGCCACGGTGCGGTCGGCGCGCGCCACGTCCGCGCCAAGCTGCTCGTCGGTCGCCTCGGCCAAGGCGGTCACGACGTCATCCGGAACCCGGACCAGCCAGGGGCCGTCCCATTCGCTGGCATCGCCGTCGGGGAAGACGAGCTCGTGGTCGCCGAAAACGGTGAGATCCTGGCCGGTGATTTCGGCGGCGAGCCGGTCCATGCCATCGAGCCAGTCGGTACAGTCCACACTCGGCCATCCGGTCGCCTCCGGGCCAGCCATCGCATCGATACGAGCGAGTTCGACCCGGTTCGCCACGAACATCTCGACCCGGACGCGCACCGCCTCATTGCTCATGCCGCGATGGTAGGCGCCCGCGCAAACTGCCCGCGACGCCTTAGTCCTGTGTGGACTGGGTCGGCTGGGTCGGCTGGGTGGGTCGACTGCTCTTAGGCGGTCGATGCCGCGGGTGGCCATAGCTGCGCGCGTTCGGTGTCGAGGCGGGTGGCGAGTTTGGATCGGTCGAGATGGCGGCAGAGCACGACCGAGGCTCCGGCGGCCAGGGGAGCCACCAACCAGGACCGCGGATCGGGGTCGGCGTCACCGTCGATGAGTACCCGGGCCCCGCGCGGCAGCGCTGGCGCGGCATCGGTGTCGAGTAGCTCGGCATGGGTAGCGCCGTCGAGGGCGGTCTGACCAGGCGCGGGCGGATCGCCGGGAAACTGGTCGCCGTACTGGCGCACCTCTAGCGTGAAGTCCATGGTGCCGGGCGGCGGGCCAGGTCGGAACGGCAGCCCCAGTGGAGCAAGCGAAAGAGCGTAGGTCTCGTCCGCTACGGGCCTCGGGTCGACCTCCGCTGTCACAAACGCGACATCGGCGCCCGCGGATCCGGTGAGGTCCACCGACAAGCCAGCCGACCAGCAGCCCAGCAGGACCGCCGCGCTCTGCCAGTGCGGCGGCAGCCGGACCGCGGCGACCTGGCCCGGACCGAGCCCCATGCCATCCACCAGCAGGTTGGCCGTCTTAGCCACCCAGTTCGCCAGGGTTGCCCCAGACAGTTCCACCCGCTCGCCGGTCGCATCATCATAGAACGTAATCAATGGGCGGGTGGCGTCAGTGGCCACGGCGGTGGCGAATGCCGCTATGACGGTGGAAACGCGTGAGCCGGTCATCTCGACTTCACCCTAGCTCCCTGTGGGGGTCTCCCTCGTCGTCGTCCGGACTGTGTCTCGAGCGCACCTCGGGTACGCATCGGGCGTAGGCTAGCGATCGAGCGGGCGTGCCCCGGCCGGTGTGGGTCGGTGGTGCGGTCCGTAGATTGCTCGGCTTGAGGGGAGTGCTGTGACCGCCGGTCCTTCACCCCGCGTGCTGATTGACGCGACCAGCGTCCCAGCAGACCGCGGTGGCGTCGGCCGCTACGTCGATGGCCTGCTCGGAGCCCTCGGCCGCCGTACCGCCGATCTCGCCGTGGTTTGCTTGCGCACCGATACGGAGCGGTACGCGCGACTGGTGCCCAATGCCGACGTGGTCCCGGCACCGGCTGCGGTCGGGCATCGGCCTGCGCGGCTGGCCTGGGAGCAGACCGGCCTGCCGTTGCTCGCCCAGCAGGTCGGCGCGAAGGTGCTGCATTCGCCGTACTACACCTGCCCGCTGCGGGCGAGTTGCCCGGTGACGGTGACTGTCCACGACGCCACGTTTTTCACCGAGCCCGAGCACTACGACAAGTCGCGCCGGACCTTCTTCCGTTCCGCGATCAGGACGTCGTTGCGCCGGGCCGAACGGGTGATCGTGCCGAGCAAGGCCACCAGGGACGAGTTGATCCGGCTGCTCGACGCCGACCCGACCCGGATTGACGTGGCCTATCACGGGGTCGACCCGGTCGCCTTCCACGCGCCCACCGCCGAGGAGAGGGCCCGGGTACGGGCCCGGCTCGGCCTCGGCGACCGGACCTACATCGCGTTCCTCGGCGCCAAGGAACCGCGAAAGAACGTGCCGAACCTGATCCGCGGGTGGATCACCGCGACCAAGGACCGAACCGAGCCGCCCGCGTTGGTACTCGCCGGTGGTCAGGGCCACGACGATGAGATCGACCAGGCGGTGGCGCTGGTCCCCGCGCACCTGCGGTTGCTGCGCCCCGGGTACCTCCGCTTCGGCGACCTTCCGGGGTTCCTCGGCGGCGCTCTGGTCGCGACGTATCCGTCTTACGGTGAGGGCTTCGGGCTGCCGGTGCTGGAAGCGATGGCGTGTGGCGCGCCGGTGCTCACCACGCCTCGCCTCTCGCTGCCGGAGGTTGGGGGCGACGCGGTCGCGTACACCGGCCCCGACCCCGACGACATCGCACGTGACCTGGGCGCGCTGCTCGACGACGAGCCGCGCCGGCTCGCCCTGGCCGCCGCGGGTCTGGCCCGGGCGAAGGAGTTCAGCTGG
This sequence comes from uncultured Actinomycetota bacterium, assembly GCA_963773935.1. Lineage (GTDB taxonomy): Bacteria > Actinomycetota > Actinomycetes > Mycobacteriales > Micromonosporaceae > DATBGZ01. Next base: position 320,460 of record CAVZCZ010000004.1, on the reverse strand, counting down.
GACTCGAGCGCCGAGGTGCACCTGGCCTCGTGGGCCCGCGCGGTCGCTGGCTAGGGCCGACGATCGGTAACCTCGGCCGGCCGAAGACCCTGTTGCCAGTCGCGTCACGTGTCCGAGATCAGGCACAAATCCGCTCCCAACCCGGCCGTAGTCACTATCGGGCATGATGGCGTGATGAGAACCGGCTCCCTGTACTCGGTGATCCCAGCTGGTGGGAGCGGTACGCGCCTGTGGCCCCTGTCGCGGGCCGACCACCCGAAGTTCCTGCAGGCGCTCACCGGCCCGGCGCTGTCGCTGCTGCAGGCGACGGTGGAACGGCTGGCTCCCCTGTCGGTGGCGGACCACACGTATGTGGTCACCGGTGTGGCGCACGCCGCCGCCGTGGCCCGCCAGCTGCCCGGGCTGCCGGAGGAGAACCTGCTGGTCGAGCCATCGCCACGGGACTCGTGCGCAGCCATCGGCCTTGCCGCCGCGTTGATCGCACGACGCGACCCCGAAGCGATCATGGGCTCGTTCGCAGCGGACCACCTGATCCGGCAGCCAACCGCCTTCCACGACGCGATCCGGGCGGCGGTAACCGGAGCCGAGCGGGGTCTGCTGATGACCGTCGGTATCACGCCGACCCACCCCGAGACGGGATACGGCTACCTTCAATGTGGTACCCCGGCCGATGGCGTCGTGCCGGTGGCGCAGTTCAAGGAGAAGCCGACCGCCGACGTCGCGATGGAGTACGTGAAGTCTGGCCGCTACCTCTGGAACGCCAGCATGTTCGTGTGGCAGGTCCGGACATTCCTGGCCGAACTGGAACGGCAGCAGCCCGCCCTGCACGCCGGACTGGTCGAGATCGTCGCCGCGTGGGGCACTCCGGATCAGGATCGGGTGCTTGGCCAGCTCTGGCCGGAGCTAGCCAAGATCTCGGTGGATCACGCCGTGATGGAGGGCGCCGCCGACGCCGGCCTGGTCGCGACGGTGCCCGGCGACTTCGGCTGGACTGACGTCGGCGACTTCGACACGCTCGGGCAGGTACTGGCCGAGGCGGGCAGTACGGATGCGGCCGGCAATGCGGTGATCGCCGACCCGTCCTCGGTGCTGCTGCGCGACACCAGCGGCTCAGTGGTGGTGGCCCAGTCCGGCCGACTCGTGGCGACGCTCGGCCTGCGCGACATGATCGTGGTCGATACTCCCGACGCGGTCCTCGTCTGCGGTCGCAAGCAGGCCCAGGACATCAAGTCCATAGTGGACGAGCTCAAGCGCCGAGGCGATCAGCACCTAACCTGAGCTGCTTCGTATCCTCGGCTAGACTGCGGCGCCTCGGGACGCGCGGAGCTGGCGCGCGATCGCCAGCGCTGGTGCAACCAGCGGTTCGGTGGCGCTCGCCAGCGGCTGCGGTAGTGCGTCCGGTGCGAACCAGGCCAGCGCGGTGGACTCCTCGCTCACCTGCTCGACCGCTCCCGCCGGAGCGATCGCGGCGAACCGGATGTCGTAGTGGTCGGCCGGGCCGTACCGGCAGTTGACTGGGTGCACATCGAGGTGGATGGGCACCGGATGCATGAGCAGGCCGGTGATTCCGGACTCCTCGGTGGCCTCCCGCAGGCCGGCCGCGACCAGGCTCGCGTCCTCCGGTTCGAGGTGGCCGCCGAGTTGGACCCAACGATGCATGCGCCCATGCAGGCACAACAGAACGTGGTCCGAGTCGGCGTCGACGACGAGCACGCTGGCCGTGACATGTGCACCGGGATGCTCGGCCCGCACCGCACCGGGCTCGGCCCGCAGGAGGTCGAGAAATCGTGCCCTGAGTTCGGCTTGCTCAGCGTCAGGCGGGTTCCAATCGGTCAGCACGCGCACCGCGTCGGTGTGGAGGGTCACGCGCCGACCCTAGCGCGATCACGCGGCGAGAAGGCCGACCGCGGTCACCCGACCGGACGGCCGACCGCGATCTGCACCACCGCGGGCTCCGCCGGCAGAAGCGCGGTGGCGATACCCTCGGCGGCCAGGGCACAACGGAGCCGGTGCACGTCGGTGCCGAGTGCGATGAGCTCGTCCGGCCCGGCCGTGGCGCACCGGACCCGTAACGTCGGGCGCGCCTCGAACTCCGCCTCGAGCTCCACTACGAGCTCCACCACGGTCGACGCCGCGAGCAGAGCGCTACCCACGACGCGCTCGAGCGTCGCTCGATCCGGCGCGCCCGGCGCGAACGTCGGTGCATCGACGAGGGTCGCCGCGTCGGCCAGTCCGGCCGCCCGCGCTTCGGCCGTACCCAAGGAGAACAGATCGCTGGCGGAGTCGCGGATCAGCGACGCGGCGCCCGGGCCGTCCTCAGCCGAGGCCTCGCCCAGGTATCCACGCACCACGGCCACCGGCACGCCGTCGCACTTTCCCTTGACCAGTTCGGCCGCGGCGGAGAGCTCGTCGATGATGGCCATCTGGGTCAGGTACAGCTCGTTCCCGTACGGGTCGACCTCGCCGCGGTGGTCCAGGATCGGGGCGATGCCGGCCGCACCGAGGGCGACGTCGGTGAGACCGTTGCGCCACGGCCGTCCCATCGTGTCCGAGATGATGACCGCCACCGTCAGGCCGTACCGCTCGGCCAGCGCGGCTCGTAGCGCCCGGGCCGACGCGTCCGGGTCCTTCGGCAACAGGACGAGCTGCGATGGGTCCACATTGGAGTTGTCGATCCCGGCCGCGGCCATGACGAATCCGTGATGGGTGGCGACGATTGCGGTCTGGCCGCGGCGGGCGACGAGGCGCGCCGTCTGGTCGGCCAGGATCTGCTCGCGTGCCGCCTCGCGCTCCGGTTCGGACTCCGGGACTTCCACGAGCTGGCCCTCCGCCTTCGACACGATCTTGCTGGTGACGACGAGCACGTCGCCATCCTGCAGCCACGGCGCGGCAGCCCTGATGATCCCGGCAAGGTCGTCGCCCGGGACGATCCGGCCAATGCCGGTCACCGGAAAGACCTCTATCGCTTCAGCCACTGCTCACCCCGGCCAGGTCGAGGGCCGCGCGGACCATGGCCTCCGTGGCCGTCACATCCGTCATCCACAGTGGAGTAGCCCGTACCGTCGCACCGTCCAGTGTGGTCTCGGCGTCGGCCGGATCGACCAGCCAGCCGTCGAGCACGCCGCCTGAGCTCCGGGCGCCGTAGAGCCCGGCCACGCCGGCCGCGCTGCACTGCACGTCGAGAGCGGCCAGGCACCTGTCCGCCATACCCCGTACCGGGGAGCCGCCGATGATGGGCGAGACCCCGACCACCGGTGCCCGACCGGCCACGAGCGCCTCGCGCAGACCGGTCACGGCGAGGATCGGGGCGATGCTCACGACGGGGTTACTCGGCGCGAGCAGCACTACGTCCGCCGAGGCGAGGGCATCCAGCACGCCAGCCGCGGGCTTGGCCGTGTCGGCGCCGACGAAGACGAACCGCTGCGCGGGCAGCTCACCGCGGTAGCGCACCCACCACTCCTGGAAATGCAGTGCCTGCATGACCGGCTCCGCAGGCGTCGCTCGGCGTGCCTGCATGGCCGGCTCCGCAAGCGTCGCTCGGAGTCCTCCATGCTCCGGCACCACGACGTGGGTCTCCACGCGGTCGTCCGAGGCCGGCAGCAGCGTCACGCCGGGCTGCCAGCGTTCGCACAGTGCCGCGGTCACCGCGGAGAGGGGATAGCCGGCGCCGAGCATCCGGGTCCGAACCAGATGCGTCGCGACATCCCGGTCGCCGAGGCCGAACCAGGTCGGATCCGCTCCGTATGCGGCGAGTTCCTCCTTGACCGTCCAGGTCTCGTTGGCGCGCCCCCAACCGCGCTCCGGATCGCTGCCGCCACCCAGCGTGTACATCACGCTGTCCAGGTCAGGGCAGATTCGCAGCCCGTGCAGGGTCACGTCGTCGCCGACGTTGATGACGGCAGTGACCTCACTCCCGCTCTGCTGCGCCCATGCCCGCACGCCGAGCAGGAAACGAGCACCGCCGATTCCGCCGGCCAGCACCACGACTCGCATGGGGCAATCCTCCCCGGCCGCCGGGCGTCGGTAGGCACCGGGCGGCCGTAACCGTGCTTCGCCTCGTCCCTCGCGGCTCGGACTCCTTGGCGGAGTTTCTGGAGCCGATCCGTCCTCGCCGCTCGTCCCTCGCGACTCGGACTCCTCGGCGCTAGGCTCTGGGCCGTGACGCAGCCGCGAGACCACTATCCAGATGTGTCGAGCCCGGCCGCCGCGCCCGGTACGACCGCCGGCGCCGGGGCCATGACGCCGGCCCGACAGGTAACCGAACCAATCCGCCCGATCGCCGCGAATGCCCTGCTGATCGGCAACGGGGTGTTCCTGTTCATCGGGCTCAGTGATCTCCTCTTCGTGGTCAACGGCTGGGCGAGTGGATTCGGCACGCGAAGCGTGGGCGCCTTCGACGCGTTCGCCGGCCCGCTTGCGGTCGCACTGCCGCTGTTGGCGGTCTTGATCGCCACCCATATGGGGCCAACCCTGCCGAAGGCTCGCACCATCCTGATCGGCGCGCTCGGGTCGTACGCCTTCAGTGCCGTGTTCGGCGTGATCACCTATCTGGGAGCATTCGCGGGCAGCCTGTTCTCGGTCCGGGACACCTTCGACGGCCTGCTGTGGCGCTCGGTCTGGCTATGCTTCCTGGCCATCGCTGGGATGGCGGTCTACCGCGTGTACCAGGCGATGTTCCCGGCTGCGCCACCGAAAGCCCCGTACGGACCGACGGTCTACGGCCGGCCGTACCCGGGCCAGCCCATGTACCCGCAGCCGACCTATCAGCCGGGCACCGCGGAGCCTCGCTATGAGCAGCCACGTGACACTGCTGTGTTCGACGCCCCTACTGCCGAGACCGGCTGGCCGGCCGTTCCACCGCAGATGGCGCCGCCTGCGGCCGGGCCGACAGTCACGCCAACCGTCAGGCCCGCGGCCGACTCGGATCCGACGGTACGTGTGATGGCCCCCGCCGACCCGACCCGGCTCATGCCGCCGGTGGCGGGCGCGAAGAAGCACGTCCCACCACCCGCAGCACCGGAGGGCGACCGCGAGACACAGCCCTGACGAGGCAGGTTGAAGCGTGCGTCGCGCACCCAACGCGGCCCTACCCTGCTCGGCCCGGTAACCGACACGGCGTACGCTTCGCAAGTGCCAGATCTTGTGGGCGAGCACGGGGACTTCTCTGACGCCGCGGTGCGGCGGGCGCTCCGACGGGCCACGGACGGCCGCACGCTTGACGTCACGGAGTCCGCGGTGCTTCTCGGGGCCCGAGGCAAATCCCTCGACGATCTGCTGGCCGCGGCCGCCGCGGTCCGCGACGCCGGGCTCACGTCGGCCGGCCGACCCGGGGTGGTGACGTACTCGCGCAAGGTCTTCATCCCGCTAACCCGGCTGTGTCGCGACCGGTGTCACTACTGCACCTTCGTGACCGTCCCGAGCAAACTGCCGGCGCCGTACCTGGACCGGGACGAGGTGCTCGCGATCGCCCACGCCGGCGCGGCTCAGGGCTGCAAGGAGGCGCTGTTCACGCTCGGCGACCGCCCTGAGGACCGTTGGCCGGAGGCGAAGCAGTGGCTTGAGGAGCGTGGCTACCACTCCACAGTGGACTATCTCCGTTCGTGTGCGATCGCGGTCCTGGAGGAGACCGGATTGCTGCCGCACCTGAACCCCGGAGTGCTGTCCTGGTCCGAGCTCCAGCGGCTACGGCCGGTGGCGCCCAGCATGGGCATGATGCTGGAGACGACCGCGGAACGGTTGTGGTCGACCCCGGGCGAGGCGCATTACAAGTCGCCGGACAAGGAGCCACGGGTACGGCTGCGGGTGCTGGAGGACGCCGGTCGGGTCGGCATTCCGTTCACGTCCGGGATCCTGATCGGCATTGGGGAGAACCACACCGAGCGGGCCGAGTCGCTGCACGCGCTGCGCCGGATCGGGCGGGAGTACGGCCACCTCCAGGAGGTGATCGTGCAGAACTTCCGCGCGAAGCCCGACACCGTGATGCGCGCCACACCCGACGCATCGCTCGACGACCTGGCCGCCACGGTGGCGGTGGCGCGGCTGGTGCTCGGACCGAAGGCGCGGATCCAGGCCCCGCCGAACCTGCTCACCTCGGTCGGCTCGGCCGGTACGGAGGAGATCGGGCTCCTGCTGCGCGCCGGCATCGATGACTGGGGTGGGGTCTCGCCGGTCACGCCCGACCACGTGAACCCGGAGCGGCCGTGGCCGCAGATCGAGGAACTGGCGCGGCTTTCCGCCGAAGCCGGGTTCACTTTGCGCGAACGGCTCACCATCTACCCCGAGTACGTGCGGGCCTGGCTGGGCGGGCAACCGTGGGTCGATCCGCGCATCGCGCCCCACGTGCTTGCACTGGCCGACCCAGCCACAGGGCTCGCGTCGTCCACATCTGTTCCGGAGGGACGGCCATGGCAGGAGCCGGACGCGACCGTCGAGAGTGGACGCGTTGACCTGTACGAGACGATCGACACCACGGGCCGCACCAGCGACCGCCGGTCCGACTTCGACACGGTGTATGGCAACTGGGACGAGGTAGCCTCGCACGCCCGCTCCACCTCTGCCCCCAGCTCGGCTGTGTCCCGTTTGGACAGTGATCTCACGGCCGGACTCTCGCTCGCGGCGTCGGCGCCGTCGTCACTGCTGCTGGCGGAGCATGAGTCGCTCGCCCTGGCTCTGTTCGAATCGGACGGTCCCGCCCTGGACTCGTTGGTACGCCTCGCCGATGACGTGCGCCGGGACACCGTGGGCGAGGACATCACGTACGTGGTGAATCGGAACATCAACTTCACCAACGTCTGCTACGTCGGGTGCCGGTTCTGTGCCTTCGCCCAGCGGGAGCGCGACGCCGACGCGTACCGCCTCTCCATGGACCAGGTCGCCGACCGCGCTGAGCAGGCCTGGCAGGATGGCGCGACCGAGGTCTGCATGCAGGGCGGCATCGATCCGAGCCTGCCCACGACCGCCTACGCCGACCTGGTGCGCGCGGTGAAGAAGCGGGTGCCGGGCATGCACGTGCACGCGTTCTCGCCGATGGAGATCGTCACCGGTGCAGCCAAGGCGGGAGTCTCCATTGAGGACTTCCTGACCGAGCTGCGTGACGCCGGCCTCGACACGATCCCCGGTACCGCGGCGGAGATCCTCGACGACGACGTGCGCTGGGTGCTGACCAAGGGCAAGTTGCCGGCGGCCGCCTGGGTCGAGGTGGTCAGCACCGCGCACCGGCTCGGCATCCGGTCCAGCTCGACCATGATGTACGGCCACGTCGACCACCCGCGACAGTGGCTCGGCCACTTCCGGGTGCTCGCCGGTATCCAGGCCCAGACCGGTGGCTTCACCGAGTTCGTGGCGCTGCCGTTCGTGCACCAGAACGCGCCGATCTACCTGGCCGGGGTGGCCCGGCCCGGACCGACCTGGCGGGAGAACCGGGTGGTGCACGCGATGGCCCGGCTGCTGTTGCACACCAGCATCCACAATGTTCAGTGCTCGTGGGTCAAGCTCGGCGACGAGGGCACGTTGGCGATGCTCAACGGCGGCTGCAACGACCTCGGCGGCACCCTGATGGAGGAGACCATCTCCCGGATGGCCGGTTCCGAACACGGCTCCGCCCGCACCGTGGCACAGCTGCGCGCGATCGCGGCGGCCGCCGGTCGCCCCGCCCGGGAACGCACCACGACCTACGCCGCCGTCTCCCGCTGACACCCTCTGCGCGCTCACCGGTGGGGAGTGCCGTTTCCTCGGAAATCTCACCGGTGAGGTGGATCTCGGGATGGGTCGCAGACCCTATCGTGGTGGCGTGAGCGATCCTCCGGTGAGCGCGTCGGACGAGCGGAGCGAGTCTGCGCAGGTCGTGCGCGCGTACGAAACGAGTCTGCGCCACGAGCCGAACGTATACGGACCGCGTTCGTCCTCGGCGGCGGCGGCTTGCTTGGCGCGCACGAGGTGGGCATGCTGGCTGCGCTTGCCGACGCGGGCATCCAGCCAGACCTCGTCGTGGGCACCTCGATCGGGGCAATCAACGGTGTCTTCGTCGCCGCCGACCCGGTCACATCCGCGCGGCGGCTGGAGTCGGTCTGGCGCTCGGACGAGGTCCGGACCGTCTTTCGCAGCTCTCTCGTCGGCCAACTGGGCCGCCTCGCCCGCTCCGGTACCCACGTGCACTCGAATGTGCCGTTGCGGCGGTTGCTCGAGCAGCATCTGCCGGTGCGCAGGTTCGACGAGCTGGCGGTGCCGTTCCAGTGCGTCGCGGCGAGCGTGGAACGCGCTGGTGCGGCCTGGTTCGATGAGGGGCCGCTGATCCCCGCCGTGCTGGCCTCCGCGGCCGTACCGGGCCTGCTGCCTCCGGTGCGGATCAACGGCGAGCATCACTTTGACGGTGGTCTGGTGCACAGCATCCCGGTCGGACGGGCGGTCCAGCTGGGTGCGCAGCGGGTGTTCGTGCTCCACGTCGGACGGATCGAGCAGCCGCTTGCGGTGCCGCGCCGGCCATGGGAGGTGGGGCTGGTCGCGTTCGAGATCGCACGCCGGCACCGCTTCGTCGAGGAGATGGCGACGCTTCCCGACAACGTCATCGCGCACGTGTTGCCGGCTGGCTCGAATGGCCGGTCCGATCTGACCGCACAACTGCGCTACCGCGACGCGTCGCGGGTGCAGTCGTACATCGAACGCGCCCGGACCGCCACTGCGGCCTACCTGGAAAGCACCGTATCGTCCTGATCCGTCCCCGCCGGAGGTGGCTTCGTGGTACCGCCCCGCATTGTGCGCCGCCTCATCTTCGCCCCGCTCGTCCTCCTGATCACGCTCACCGCGGTCGTGCTCTCGCCGCTGCTTCTGCTCGCGGCCATCGCTTGCGGCGCGGTCCCGGTCGGGGCGGCGCCGGTCGCTGCGACTGCTCTGGTTTGGACTGTCCTGGCTGGTCATGGAGTCGCTGGCGCTGGTCGCCTGCCTCGGTCTGTGGATCGCCAGCGGCTTCGGTGGTCGGCTGCGCACAGAGGCGTCGTTGGACCGGCACTACGGCTTGGTGCGGTGGTTCCTGGCGACGCTGTTCCGCCGCGCAACGAAGGTGTTCCACCTTCGAGTGGAGATCGAGGAGCCGGAGGCCACCCCGGAGGAATTGGCCGCCCGGCTGACCCGTCCCGTCATCGTGCTCAGTCGACACGCGGGTCCCGGCGACTCGTTCCTGCTCGTGCACCACCTGCTCAGCCTGTACCGGCGCAAGCCGCGGATCGTCATGAAGGCGGCACTGCAGCTCGATCCCAGCCTCGACGTGGTCATCAACCGGCTGCCGCATGCTTTCGTACGGCCGCGAAAGTCGGCCCCGCCGCGCGCAGACGCCGGTACCGCCGTGGCGGAGACGAGTCCCCTGTGGAGGGTGCGGTCTCGGCCGAGATCCGCCGGTTGGCGGCCAGCCTCGGTCCGGTCGGGGCGCTGGTCATCTTCCCTGAGGGTGGCAACTTCACACCTCGTCGGTGGCGCCGCGGCATCGCGGCATTGGAGGAGAAGCGGCGCTTCGAGGAGGCACAACGCGCTCGCGGCATGGCCAACCTGCTGCCCCCGCGAGCCGGTTGGCGCATTCGCCGCGATCGACTCCGCACCCACCGCCGATGTGATCTTTGTCGCGCACACGGGTCTCGATGACCTCATCACGGTGCGGGATGTCTGGCGTGCCCTGCCGATGGAGCAGGTCATCAAGGCGAAGTGGTGGCGAGTGCCAGCAGCCGACGTGCCCCGAGGGCGGGCGGAGGTTGTGGCCTGGCTGTACGACTGGTGGGAACGCATCGATGCCTGGATCGAGGCGAACCGACCGGTACGGCCGGACGCACCCACGTCAGTGCAGCTCACCCCGTCGCCCCGACCATCGAGCGAACCCGCGTCGTCCGACTACCGGTCGGCCGGGCCGGTGTCGGCGAAACCGCCGCCGGAGTCCTCCTAGCCGCTCCACGTCAGCCCGTCTAGCGCGACCTAGCCCGCTCGACCTTCTCCGTCCCGACTCCATGATCACCGTGCACCCCGGCGGCGGTCTTTGCTGGTACGGCGGTTTCAGACGTACACGGTGACCTTGACCCAAGATCACCGTGACCAGTCGCTGCGGCGTGGCGCGCGTGGCGGTGGACAGCGGCAGGTTCGAGAGGCAGAGCGGTGACTTAGAGGCAGAGCGGTCACCGTGAAGCAGAGCGCTACGAGAGGCAGAGCGGTACGAGAGGCAGAGCGGTACGAGAGGCAGAGCGGTACGACAGGCAGGGCGGCGGTCGGGACACTGCGGCCGCCGGCCGGCCGGTGGGGCTGAAGAGGTGGATGAGGCTCATGTGACCAAAGAGGCGCTTGATGTGGACGACATCTAGCGGGATCCTGAGTGGTCGGGAGTGGCCGACCCGGGGGGGACGGCCACGAGGGGGAGTTCAGTTCAGGAGTGAAATGCGTGAATTGTCTAGTGGGGGACAGCCGTTGCGACAGAATCCGACGCACTTATGGCGTGTCAAGTCACGATTGCCCGTTACCGGAGCCGGACGTCGCTCGATAGAGAGTCAGCACGCCGCGACTGAGCCCAAACGACCGGGGCCGCCGGGTGTGTGAGCTACCGGGTCCTTTGTCCAGTGTGAACCACATTCGCCCGCGGGTCAGGGACGCCACGCCAGCCGAACGGATCCTTTTACCAGGTACGGCTTGACGGAGCACGCATTACACGCGTGTAATTCCACCGGGGAAGTTCTCCGGCCGAGGCGGCACCGAAGCCTCGCCGACAACATCAAGACACGTGCGCCTTACGCGTGGGGGGTTGCGCCGGCCGGGCCGGCGCACAGCAAGGAGGCAAGTATGGAGACCAGTCAACTGGTCGTGGTGGACGACCTTCTCGGCAACGCGCCGGAGTGGCAGGAGCGGGCGCTGTGCTCGCAGACCGACCCCGAGGCGTTCTTCCCCGAGAAGGGTGGCTCGACCCGCGAAGCCAAGCGAATCTGCTCGCGGTGCGAGGTCAAGAGCGAGTGCCTCGAGTACGCGCTTGGCCACGATGAGCGCTTCGGCATCTGGGGCGGGCTCTCCGAGCGCGAGCGCCGCCGCCTCAAGCGCAGAGTGGCCTGAGTTCTGGGCCTCGCACATTCCCGTCTTGCTTGGGGGCCACCGCGAGCCGGCCGAGCGGAGCGAGGCCCAGCTAACTCTGAATGTCGTCGGGGTCGAGGCCCAGCAGGTTCGCGACTTGCTCGACGATGACGTCATGGACCAGGTCGGCTAGGTCGTCACGGTCCATGGCGCGGAACTCCAGCGGCCGCCGGTAGAGCACGATCCGAGCAGGCATATCGTCCTGGCCGGGGCGCCCGGGAAGTAGCCGAGCGAGCGGTACTTCGCCATCCTCGAGTACATCGGTGTCATAGACATTGAGGTCGGGCGGCACCTCTTCGACCGCGAACTCGACCCCCGCCAGCTCCCGCGAGTAGCGACGTTCCAAAGACTCCACCGTGTCGAGCACCAGGTCGTCGAAGATCTCCGCCCGGGTTCGGGCCAGTGGCACCGACGCGGGAACCAGCCGACCACGCAGGCCCCGTCCGTGTCGGTCGCGCCGTGGCGGCCGCGCCGGGCCACGGACGCTCCGCATCCTGCGCCGGCGCGCGCCGGAGTCCTGCGTCACGCTAGTCAGACTAGCGCCGCCCACCGACTGTCGACCCGTCGGTGATCTTCTTGCTCGGCGTGTCGTGCGGCGCGGCGCGCGCTCAGTGACAGGCCCGAGCGATAACTTCTGAGTTCGTGAGCGCATGGCACCCCTCCATCGCGAACGGAAGGCAGGCTCTCTTGAGGTCTCCCCGGCGCTGCTCTCGTAACGGATGTCCAAAGTCGGCCGTGGCCACGTTGACCTACGTCTACGCCGACTCGACCGCGGTCGTCGGCCCCCTCGCCACGTTCGCCGAACCCCACTCCTACGACCTGTGCGAACGGCACGCCCGGAGCTTGACCGCTCCGCGCGGCTGGGACCTGGTCCGGCACGAGGGGGAGTTTGACCCTGCGCCGCCGAGCTCGGACGATCTGGTCGCGCTGGCCGAGGCCGTGCGTGAGGCGGCGCGGCCCGCGCCCCGACGGGACGAGCCGGGCGTAGGGGTGCCCGGACGACCAACCCAGGTTGGCCGCCGCGGCCACCTGCGGGTGATTCCACCGCCCGCAGCCCGCTGAGCCAGCACCACGACGACGCATCGAGCGGGCGGACCGGGCTCGACTAGTGGCCGAGCAACCGACTGATGGCTGCGGCTCGGCGGGCAGGCTTGCCGGTACGTTTCTCGGCGCGGTCGGCCGCGGCCATCACGTGAGTCGCGGCGTTGATGCCGAGCCAGCGCAGCGGCTCGACTTCCCAGTTGCGTGAGTGCTGGTCGACCCACGGCAAGGTGGTCAAGTCGCTGCGGGTGTCGCGGACGAGATCGGCGAGAGTGCGACCGGCGAGGTTCGATGCGCCGACCCCGTCGCCGACGTAACCACCGGCCCACGCGAGCCCGCGTCGGCGGTCGAACCCCACCGAGGCGCTCCAGTCGCGCGGCGCGGCCAGCGGTCCGCCCCATGCGTGTGTGATCCGCGCGTCACCGATGCCGGGGAACAGCTCCCGCAGGGCCGCATGCAGCAGGACGTGCACGCGGGGCACCCGGTCGAACTGGACGTGTACCGCCGAACCCCAGTGGTACGGCGCACCGCGCCCACCGAAGGCGAAGCGGTCGTCGGCCGTCCGCTGTCCGTAGATGAGCAGATGGCGGAAGTCGGAGAAGGTCTCCCGTGCCGCCAGGCCAGCACTGTCCCAGAAGGACCGTGGCAATGGCTCGGTGGCGATCATCAGCGAGTAGAGAGGCACAACTCGTCGATGCAGACCCGGCAGCTGGGCCGTGTACGCCTCGGTCGCCCGGACGACGACCTCGGCCCGCACCGTGCCTCGGCCGGTGCGCACTGTGGCTGAGCCGGCGGGGACCGTCCGGGGCCGGATCGCGGTGACCGGCGTCCGTTCGAAGAGCATTACCCCACGCCGCCGTACGGCCTGCGCGAGTCCACGCACCAGCCGGGCGGGATGGATCGCCGCGCAGTGCGGGGTGTATGCGGCACCGAGCACGCCGGCGGCTCCGCAACGTTGTGTCGCGGCGGCAGCATCGAGCCACTCGAGATCCAACCCGCGTTCCTGGGCCCGCGCCGTCTCGGCCATGCCACGGGTTCGCTGGGCCGCATTGCGGGCCAGGGTAACCGTGCCACCCTTGGCGTAGTGGCAGTCGATCCGTTCAGCCATCGCAACTCGACCGATCTCATCCACAGTGGACTCCATGGCCCGCTGCAACGCGAGGGCCGCGGCCTGCACCGTGCCGGCGGGCCACCCCGGCCGGCGACTGAGGCAGCAGCGCCGAGCACCATCCACCATTGCGGCCCGACGCCCCGTACCCGGCGATCTCCGCCTCGAGCACGGCGATACGGATCGACGGGTCCGCTTCGGTCAGGTAGTACGCCGTCCACAGTCCGGTGTAGCCGGCGCCGACGATGGCCACGTCCACATCGAGGTCACGATCGAGCGGCGGCTCGGGTATGAGCTCATCGTCCACACTGGACATCCAGTAGGAGAGGTCCTGGTACGGCATCAGCGTCAGATGTGAGACCACGCCTCGGTGAGCACCGACCGCAGGATCTGCTCCATCTCAGCGAAATGTGTCTCGTCGCAGATCAGGGGCGGGGCCAGCTGCACCACCGGATCGCCGCGGTCGTCGGCCCGGCAGTAGAGGCCGGCCTCGAACAGGGCCTTCGACAGGAACCCGCGAAGCAGGTGCTCCGACTCCGCGTCATCGAATGACTCCTTGGTCGTCTTGTCCTTGACTAGCTCGATGCCGTAGAAGTACCCGTCGCCACGGACATCGCCGACGATCGGCAGGTCGAGCAGACGCTCCAGATAGGACCGGAAGACCTTCTCGTGGGCGCGAACGTGGCTGTTGAGCTCCTCCCGTTCGAAGATGTCGAGATTGGCCAGTGCCACGGCGCTGCTGACCGGATGCCCGCCGAACGTCACGCCGTGCGCGAACCAGTTCGAGCCGGATAGGAACGGCTCGGCCAGGCGATCCGAGGCGATCATCGCGCCCAACGGGACGTATCCGCTGGTCATGCCCTTGGCGCAGGTGATGATGTCGGGTTGGTACCCGTACCGCTTGGACCCGAAGTACTCGCCGAGCCGCCCGAAGGCGCAGATCACCTCGTCCGAGACGAGCAGTACGTCGTGCGTGTCGCAGATCTCCCGGACCCGGGCGAAGTATCCGGGCGGTGGCGGGAAGCAGCCGCCGGAGTTCTGCACCGGCTCCAGGAACACCGCCGCGACTGTTTCTGGTCCCTCGAACTCGATCGCCTCCTCGATCCGGTCGGCGGCCCAGCGACCGAACGCCTCGGCGTCGGTGCCGTCCGGCTCCGGCGGTACCTGCCGGAGCGCGGTAGAGGTTGGTGTTGGGCACGCGCACGCCGGAGGGCACCAGCGGCTCGAAGTCCGCCTTGATGGCGGGCAGCCCCGTGATCGACAAGGCGCCCATCGAGGTGCCGTGGTAGGCGATGTGCCGCGAGATCACCTTGTGCTTGGTGGGTTTGCCGACCCGTTTGAAGTAGGACCGGGCGAGTTTCCAGGCCGATTCGACAGCCTCGGAGCCGCCGGTCGTGAAAAAGATCCGGTTCAGGTCGCCCGGCGTGAGGTCAGCCAGCCGGTCGGCGAGCTCGACCGCCTTCGGGTGGGCGTACGACCACAAAGGAAAGTAGGCGAGTTCGCCGGCCTGTTTCGCCGCGGCATCGCCCAACTCCTGGCGTCCGTGACCCACCTGCACCACGAACAGACCGGAGAGCCCGTCAAGGTAGCGCTTGCCGTGCACGTCGTACACGTACGCGCCGTCCCCTCGGACGATCATGGGGACCGGCGATTTCTCGTAGGCCGACAGGCGAGTGAAATGCATCCACAGGTGGTCCTTGGCCGCGGCGTTCAGGGCCTTCTTCTTCACGGCATCCCCTCAGGCGTTAGCGCGTGCCCCAGGCATAGGTCTGTTTGGCCAGCTTGAGATAGACAAAGGTCTCTGTTCCGGTTACTCCCGGGATGGCCCGGATCCGGTCATTGAGGAGGGTCAACAGGTGGTCGTCGTCGGTGCAGACCAGTTCCACCAGGAGGTCGTACGCACCAGCGCACATGACCACGTAGTCGATTTCGGGTACCTCGGACAGCGCCTTCGCGATCGGACGCGTGTCGCCCTCGACCTTGACTCCGACCATCACCTGGCGGGCGAAGCCGAGGGTGAGCGGGTCGGTGACGGCGACGATCTGCATGACGCCGGTGTCGAGCAGTCGCTGGACCCGTTGCCGGACGGCGGCCTCGGAGAGACCGACGCTCTTGGCCATGCTCGCGTACGACATCCGGCCATCGCGCTGAAGAAGTTCGATGAGCCGCTTGTTGACGTCATCGAGGATCGGCTCGGTCACATTCCTGATCCTCACGCATCGTGGCCGAAGGCGGCAACTGAATCCGTTGAGGGGAATCTCATTTTCACCGGATTCCGTACCTGGCCGGCCGGCCCCACCCCCTCCGGCCGGCCAGGTAGCTCGGATCAGTCCCGCGCGGCGTGCGCGCCGGACGATGACGGGTGTGGCGTCGTCTTCACGCAGCGTCGAGCCGCCGAAGTACCGCGGCGCGACGATGTTCCACACGATCATGAGCACCACGCCCAGGGCCATCGACCCGACACCGAGTACGAAGACACCACCGAGGTTGAAGTAGGTGGTGAAGCCGTACTCCGGGTCGTAGGAGTCGATGGCGACGCTGCACCATCGCGGCGAACAGGATCACGCCGCCGAGGAGCGGGAAGAGCCCCTTCATGAAGAAGGCGCTCGCACTGCGGAAGAGCTCGCGCCGGAAGTACCACGCCGACGCGAAGCCGGTGATCCCGTAGTAGAACGCGATCAACAGACCGATCGAGAGGATCAGGTCGGACAGCGCCGCCTCGTTGAAGAAGGTCAGACCGGCGTAGAAGGCGATCGAGACCAGGCCCATGGCCCAGGTGGAGACGGTCGGCGTCTGGTACCTCGGGCTCACGGTGCTGAACGACTTCGGCAACGCCTTGACCGCGGCCATCGACAGCGTGGTCCGAGCGGTCGGCAGGATCGTCGTCTGGGTCGACGCTGCCGCCGAGGTGAGCACGGCCAGGATGAGTAGCTTCACGCCCCAGCTCGCCGAGCACCGCCTCGCCGACGCTGGAGAGCACGTCGTCGGAGTGCTCCGGGTTGGTCAGGCCGATGCCCTCCTCGCCCACGCCGGCGAAGGCCTGCGCGGCAACGGTGACCAACAGGTACGTCACGACCAAGCACGACGGTGGAGCGCACCGCCGCCCGGCCCGGGTTGACCGCCGGGTCGGTGGTCTCCTCGTTGGCGGCGACGGCGGAGTCCCAGCCCCAGTAGATGAAGACCGCGAGCAGGAACCCGGCTGACAGTGCGCTGAATGTCAGCCCGGTCGGGTTGAACCACTCCAGCGCCGGCGTGATGGACAGCTCGCCGGCAGTGCCGCCGTATACCTTCGCCAGCGCGACGACCGCGAAGACGCCGAGGATGATCAGCTCCGCGCCGAGCAGGAAGTACTGGGTGCGGGCGGAGAGCTCGATGCCGCGGTAGGAGATCCAGGTCATGATCAGGATCCAGAGCACAGCCGGCGGTGGTGACCGCGGTCGGGTTCGCCGCCAGCGAGTCCTCGGCCCGACGAGCAGGTAGCCGTAGATGCCGGCGATCTGGGCCAGGGCGGCCATCACGATCATGTCGGCGCCGACGATCGCCCATCCGGTGAGCCAGCCCGCGTGCGGGCCAAAGGCCCGGGCCACCCACGTGAAGCTGGTGCCGCAGTCGGCCTTGTCGCGTGTTGAGGGCCTTGTACGCGAACGAGATGAACAACATCGGGCACGAACGCGACCAGCATGATGAGCGGGGCCTTGCGCCGACCTCCGTACGTCACGCCGCCGAGGGTCGCGGCCAGGCTATAGCCGGGGGCCGTGGAGGCGACGCCGATGACGATGCTGGACATTAGGCCGATCGCGCCGAGCTTCAGGCCCTTGTTTCTTGCGGGTGCTGGTGCGGCCGGGCGGTGCGGGGGGAGCCGTTGTTGCCATGTAGTGCCATCCTCCCTAGGTCGGGGTCTGGTGGACAGCGGATGGCCGGGAGCCATCTGTACTGCGTTTATCGCAGGTCTGGAGGCTGTTGACAAGGGTTTCCGTCGCAGTAGGCTGCCGGCAACAAGGTTTCAGTACAGACGCGAGCGCGAGGAGCGAGCTTGCGAGCCCCGCAGCGCGAGCGAAGGGAACTCGGTCTGAGGGCGATGCGGATACTTCTGGTCGGCGCCGGCGGCGTGGGGTCGGCCGCGGTGAGCGATCGCCAGCCCGACGGGAGTTCTTCGACGCGCTCGTCGTGGCCGACTACGACGCCGCCCGCGCTGCAGCGGGCCGCCGCCGTGGGCGACGCCCGGATATCTGCATCCACAGTGGACGCGTCGTCGGCGGAGGCGATCACGGCGCTGTGCCGCGAGCACGCCATCACGCACGTGCTCAACGCCGTCGATCCGCGATTCGTGATGCCGATCTTCAACGGGGCCTTCGCAGCCGGCGCCGACTACCTGGATATGGCGATGTCGCTGTCGCGACCGCACCAGAAGCGCCCGTACGAGAAGTGTGGAGTCAAGCTCGGCGACGAGCAGTTCGCGGCCGCGGACCGTTGGGAGATCGGCCGGGCGGCTGGCGCTGGTCGGGATCGGCGTCGAGCCCGGACTCTCCGATGTGTTCGCCCGCTACGCCGCGGACGAGCTGTTCTCGTCCATTGAGGACATTGGCGTGCGCGACGGCGCCAATCTGGTCGTGGACGGCTACGACTTCGCGCCCTCGTTCTCGATCTGGACCACGATCGAGGAGTGCCTCAATCCACCCGTGATCTGGGAAAAGGAACGCGGCTGGTTCACCACCGCGCCGTTCTCCGAGCCGGAGGTATTCGACTTCCCCGATGGCATCGGTCTGGTCGAGTGCGTGAACGTGGAACATGAGGAGGTGCTGCTGATCCCGCGCTGGATTAACGCCGAGCGGGTCACCTTCAAGTACGGGCTCGGCAACGAATTCATCGAGGTGCTCAAGACACTGCACAAGCTCGGCCTCGACCGAACCGCTCCGGTCTCCGTCCGCGGCGTGCAGGTATCCCCGCGGGACGTGGTCGCGGCGTGCCTGCCCGATCCGGCCGGGCTCGGCGACCGGATGCGTGGCAAGACCTGCGCCGGTACCTGGGTGCGCGGCACCGGCACCGACGGCAACCCGCGCGAGGTGTACCTCTATCACGTGGTCGACAACGAGTGGTCGATGGCCGAGTACGGGTCGCAGGCCGTGGTCTGGCAGACCGCGATCAACCCGGTGGTCGCGCTGGAACTGCTCGCCGCCGGAACCTGGGCCGGTGCCGGCGTGCTCGGGCCGGAGGCGTTGCCGGCAGTGCCGTTTCTGGACCTGCTCACCGAGTACGGTTCGCCGTGGGGCATCCGCGAGATGATCTAGCATCAGGGCATGACTCGCATCGGCGCGATGTACGGTCCAGAGCTCACCTTCCTCGGCGTGCCCCCGTGCGACCTGGACGACGTCGAGTCGTTCGCGGGTGCGGACGTGGTGATCATGGGAGCGCCGCTGGACGGCGGGACCTCGCACCGACCCGGCACCCGGTTCGGGCCGAGTGCCATGCGACAGGCGTGTTACCTGCCGCAGGACGGCTCCCGTCCGTCGATGGCGCTGCGTGTGGATCCGCTGCTGGACCTGCGCGTCGTCGACGCCGGCGATGTTGAGATGCACTCCGGCTATCTCGAACGGTCCTTGGCCGCGCTGGAGGAGGCGGTTGCCGCAGTGGCCGCGGCCGGCGCGATCCCGGTCGTCCTCGGCGGCGACCACTCGATCGCCCTGCCCGACGCGACCGGGCTTGCCCGCGAGTTGGGCTTCGGACGAGTCTCTATGGTCCACTTCGACGCCCACGCCGACACCGGCGACATGACGCACGGGTCGCTCTATGGTCACGGCCAACCGATGCGGCGGCTGATCGAGTCGGGCGCGGTGCGGGGTGACCGGTTCCTGCAGATCGGACTGCGCGGGTACTGGCCAGAACCGGCCACATTGGACTGGATGGCCGAGCAAGCGGATGCGGTCGTACGAAATGACCGAGATCGTGGCGCGGGGTCTTGACCCGTGCCTGACCGAGGCCTTTGCGATCGCGGTGGACGACTGCGACGGGGTGTTCCTCTCCGTCGACGTGGACGTGGTCGACCCGGGGATGGCCCCTGGCACCGGCACGCCAGAGCCGGGTGGGCTCACCGCCCGGCAGCTGCTCGACGCGGTCCGCCGATGCGCGTACGAGCTGCCCATCGTCGGAGTCGACGTGGTCGAGGTCTCGCCGCCGTACGACCACGCCGAGGTGACCGCGTATCTCGGCAACCGGGTGGTCCTCGAGGCGCTGTCCGGGATTGCCCGCCGCCGCCGCGACGAGGCCACCGGCGACGACCTGGGACCCGAGCCAACCCCTGCTCGACGGCCGCTGAGCCTTGCCGGCCGGATAGTCGGCCTGGTCGGGCAGGTATTGGTTGAAGTCCACAACCCCTAGGCTGTGGCCACAACCCAGGGGGTTGTGCACTCGGCGAGTCACCCATAGGCCGGGACTGCTCGACGCCTCGGAACAGCGCCCCGCAGAATCTCGGGGCAAGGCGTCAACCATTCGGGCCAGGTCGGCCTTATAGCGGGCAGACGCGTTCCCACCCGGAAGGCAGGCCCGATGGATCGACCGGCGGAGGACTTCGATGCCTACGTCCGCGCCCGGACACCCGCGCTCGTTCGTACGGCGTACCTGCTCACCGGCGACCAGCACCGGGCCGAGGATCTGGTCCAGGACGCGCTGATCAAGACGTACCGGGCCTGGCATCGGCTGCAGGGTTCGCACCCGGACGCCTACACCCGCAAGGTCATGTACCACCTCAACATCAGCTGGTGGCGACGCGGCGGTCGGCGGAGATCTCGACCGCGTGCCCCCCGACGGCGCCCCGGGCCGGACGAGGCCGGGCAGTCGGTGACCCGGCTTGCTCTGCGGGCCGCCTCGACCAGCTCACCGCATCGGCAGCGGGCGGTCATCGTGCTCCGGTTCTTCGAGGATGTGACCGAGGTCGAGGCGGCGGAGACCCTCGGCATCAGCGTCGGCACCGTCAAGTCCACCACCTCGCGGGCGCTGCTGAAGTTACGCGCCATTGCCCCGCACCTGCTCGACGCGGAAGGAGCCCGCCGGTGACCGAGAACTACGCAGCGGCTTGGCGGACCTGGCCGCGCAGGCCGTCCCGGTTGACCTACAGGACCGGGTCCACAGTGGAGCCCACCGGATCGGCCGGCGCAACCGGGCGCTCGGGATCGCGACGACCGTGATGCTCGCGGTCGGATTCGTGGCCGGCTTCGCCACCCTGCGGCCCACCGGGGCCGGGCCCGGGCCGGCCAACCCCACATCACCGGCCGTGTCGCCCAGCCCGCCTCGCCCCGACACCCGCGGTCGACGTACGCAATGCGACGTTCTGGGTGCCGACATATCCCGGGCCGTGGGCCACGCCCTGCCCGGGCGGCAACCGCACCTTTGTGCAGGGCATCGCGGATGTGGCCGAGGAGTCGAAGCTTCACATGGTCGACGAGCCGGTCCGCGGCGATCTCGACGAGAACCTGGACGAGGAGGTCGTCGTCAAGCTGGTGTGCTCCACCGAGGGGGCGAGCGACGGGAATCCGCTGCTGGTCAGGGTCGAGCCCGACGGCCGCATCACGACGATCGGTTGGGTCAACCTCGATGCGGATGGGGATTTGCTGGTCATGGATCCGGCCGAACCCATCGAGTTCGCCGCCGGCCGGATCCGGGTAGTGGTGATCGGCCGGTACGGCGACCTGCCCCAGAACCTGGACAAGGAAGCGTTCGCTTTCGCCGTTCGCGACAACAGGATTGTCATGACCGGGGGAGGGCCCTTCTTGCCGGGCACCACCGACGCGTCGGCTGTTGATCTGCGCAACACGACGCTCTTCCTGGCGACGAACGACGGGACGGGCGCCGGTGGTTCGGTCAACAGCTACCTGCGGCTACGTGCATACCGCCGCGGGCCTGGGCATGGTCAACTTTGAGAAGATCGTCGATGGTAACGACGTGGGCAGCGTGGTCGTCACTGTGGCCGTCCAGCAGCCCTCATCGTCCGCACCGGTGATCGGGAGACGCCCGTCGCGGTTGTCGACGTGAAGCCGGCCGACGGCCCACAGCGCACGATCGTCGTCGCCTTCCACCACGACCTAGGCACTGGCATTGCCGCCCGCGACAACTGGACGATCCTGACCACGAAGCCGGGCGAGGTCGTGACCTCCGTAACCGGTCAGGACAACCGTGTCACGGCCGCGATGACCATTGACGGAGTCGCCACCAGCCGCAGCTACCAGTTCAATCCCGACCCCGCGGGGGCGAGGTGGATAGAGGTCTAATACTCAGGATCAAAGTCGTCCGTACTCGAGGAAGAGCCTTGTCAGGCCAGTGCCTGAGTCAGTATGTCCAGTCCACGGTGGAGGGTGTCGTCGTCGATGACCAGCGGCGGGAGGAACCGGAGCACGTTGCCGTATGTGCCGCAGGTGAGCACGAGCAGACCGGCAGCGTGGCAGGCCTGGGCCACCGCTTGAGTGCGGGCCGCGTCCGGTGCCGGCCCGTGTGGCCCCGCTGGCTGTGCCGGGTCCACCAGCTCGATGGCGAGCATGGCGCCGCGGCCGCGCACGTCACCGATCTCGGGATGTGCCTCCGCAAATCCGCGCAGTCGCGGCACCATGACCGACTCGATCCGCCGCGCCGCCGCACATAGATCCAGCTCGCGCATCGTCTCGATCGCGGCGAGGCCGGCGGCGCAGGCGATCGGGTTGCCGCCGTAGGTGCCGCCAAGTCCGCCCACATGTACGGCGTCCATGACGTCGACGCGACCGGTGACCCCGGCCAGTGGCAGCCCGCCGGCGATGCCTTTCGCGGTCGTGACGAGGTCGGGCACCACCGACTCGTGCTCACTGGCGAACCAATCCCCGGTCCGGCAGAACCCGGTCTGGATCTCGTCGGCGATGAACAGCGCACGGTGATCGGCGCACCACTGCGACAGCGCGGTCAGGAACCCGGGGGCCGGCACCACAAACCCGCCCTCACCCTGGATCGGCTCGATCAGGATGGCGGCGACGTTCTCGGCACCCACCTGCTTCTCCACCAGCTCTAGCGCGCGGGCGGCGGCGGTTGCTCCGGTCAGGCCACCGTCCCGCAACGGGTAGGACATCGGCATCCGGTAGATCTCGCCCGCGAACGGACCGAATCGGTGCTTGTACGGCATGCTCTTCGCGGTCAACGCCATGGTGAGGTTGGTTCGGCCGTGGTACGCGTGGTCGAACACGATGATCGCGGACCGCCCGGTGGCGTGCCGGGCGATTTTCACCGCGTTCTCCACGGCCTCGGCGCCGGAGTTGAACAGCGCCGAGCGCTTCTCATGCCCACCCGGCGTGAGCTCATTGAGCTGCTCGCAAACCGCGACATACGACTCGTACGGCGCCACCATGAAGCAGGTGTGGGTGAATCGCGCGACCTGCTGCTGCACCGCTTCGACCACCCGGGGCGCGGAGTTTCCAACGCTGGTCACGGCGATGCCGGAGCCGAAGTCGATCCACTCCCGACCGTCCACATCGGTCATCACAGCGCCGGAGACACGGTCCACATAGGACGACACCATGCTTCCGACGCCGCGCGCGACCGCGACGCTGCGCCGCTTGTGCAACTCTTCCGACGAGGTCATCTCACGCCTCCGGCTGTCCGTAGAAGTGCATCACGTGCTTGACCCTGGTGTAGTCCTCGAGGCCGTACATGGAAAGGTCCTTGCCGTACCCGGACTGCTTGAACCCGCCGTGGGGCATTTCCGCCACGAGGGGAATATGCGTGTTGACCCAGACGCAGCCGAAGTCGAGCTGGCGGGAGACGCGCATTGCCCGGCCGTGGTCGCGGGTCCAGACCGAGGAGGCCAATCCGTACTCCACGCCGTTGGCCCAGCGCACCGCCTCGGCCTCGTCGGCGAATCGCTGCACGGTGATGACCGGCCCGAACACCTCGTCCTGGATGATCTCGTCCTGCTGGCGCAGGCCATCGACGACGGTCGGTGCGTAGAAGTAGCCCCGACTGCCGACCTGTTCTCCGCCGATCTGCACCGAGGCGTGGTCGGGCAGGCGTCCGATGAACCCGGCCACCCGGGTCAGCTGGTTGGCGCTGTTCAACGGTCCGTAAAGAACATCGGGATCCTCGGGACCGCCGGTCCGGGTGCCGCGAGCCTGCTCGGTCAGCGCCGCGACGAAGTCGTCGTGGACCCGAGGTCCGGCCAGCACCCGGGTCGCCGCGGTGCAGTCCTGTCCGGCGTTGAAGTACCCGGCCACCGCGATCGCCTCCGCCGCCGCCGCTACGTCCGCGTCGTCGAAGACGATGACCGGGGCCTTGCCACCGAGTTCGAGGTGGGTCCGCTTGAGATCGGTGGCCGCCGCACTGGCGACCTCGCGGCCGGCGCGCGTGGATCCGGTGATCGAAACCAGCCGCGGAGTGGGGTGGCTGATCAGTGCCCGGCCGGTGTCCCGGTCTCCACAGACCACGTTGAGCACGCCCGGCGGTAGGAACTCCGCGGCGATCTCGGCGAGGAGCAATGTGGACACTGGCGTGGTGTCGGACGGCTTCAGCACCACCGTGTTGCCGGCCGCCAGGGCGGGGGCGAACTTCCAGACGGCCATCATCATCGGGTAGTTCCACGGCGTCACCTGGGCGCAGACACCGATCGGCTCCCGCCGTACATAAGAGGTATGCCCGGCCATGTACTCGCCGGCCGATCGTCCCTCGAGCACACGGGCCGCCCCGGCAAAGAAGCGGATCTGGTCGACCATCGGCGGAAGTTCCTCGCTCGCGGTGAGCCCGCGTGGCTTGCCGGTGTTGCGGCACTCGGCGTCGAGAAGGTCGTCGGCCCGTGCCTCGATCGCATCGGCGATGCGCAGCAGGGCTCGTTGGCGCTCGGACGGGGTGGCGTCACGCCAGCCCGGGAACGCGTCGGCCGCTGCGGTCATCGCCCGGTCGACATCCTCGGCGCCGGACACCGGCGCGGCGGCGAAGACCTCACCGCTCGCCGGGTCGATCAGGTCGGCGTAACCGCCGGCCACCGGCTCCACGCGGGCTCCGGCCACGAAATTGTGCAGCACCTGCTTCTCCGTCATGTGCACTCCCACCGCGAGCGATACCGAACCAACACCTCACCAGCATCCTCGCCACTGTTTCCGTCGCGTACAAGTCATGGTGCCACTGTTTCCGTGCCAGCTTTGGCTCCGCACGCAGAAGCCGAGACCGACGCAACCGCGAAACAACGGGTCGGTAGGCTCAGTCCAACGGTGTGGTTTGGTGACAAGGAGTCCGTGATGTCGGATCTGGGCGCCATCGTCAAGGCGTATGACGTACGGGGCACAGTCCCCGACCAGGTGAACGAGGACGTGACCCGGGCACTGGGCGCGGCATTCGTACAGACCCTTCGAGCGGCGGGCGACCAGGTCGACACCATCGTGATCGCCCACGACATGCGCGAGTCGTCGCCGGGTCTGGCGTCCGCGTTCGGTGCCGGTGCCCGCGCCGAAGGCGCCAACGTGATCGAGGCCGGTCTGGGCTCAACCGACCTGCTCTACTTCGCCTCGGGGGCGCTCGACCTGCCGGGCGCGATGTTCACCGCGAGCCACAACCCCGCGGAGTACAACGGCGTCAAGATGTGCCGGGCCGCAGCCTTGCCGATCGGACAGGACACCGGCCTCGCCGAGATCCGCGACCGAGCTCAGGCCATTGTGGACGGTCGCGCGCCGCTGGGCGAGCCGACGGGGACCGCGACCAAGCGTGACCTGCTCGCCGAGTACGCGGCGCACCTGCGCACGCTGGTCGATCTCTCGACCATCCGACCCCTGAAGGTCGTCGTTGATGCCGGCAATGGAATGGGCGGCTATACGGTGCCGGCCGTGCTCGGTGACGCGGTATTGCCCCCGCTGCCGCTTGAGATCGTGCCGCTCTTCTTCGAACTGGACGGTTCGTTCCCCAATCACGAGGCGAACCCGCTGGAGCCAAAGAACATTGTGGACCTGCAACAGGCCGTCGTGGCTAACCAGGCCGACGTCGGAGTGGCCTTCGACGGTGACGCGGACCGGTGCTTCGTCGTGGACGCCGCTGGCGAGCCGGTTTCGCCGAGCGCCATCACGGCGCTGGTCGCGAGCCGCGAACTCGGACGCCACCCCGGCAGTGCGGTCATCCACAACCTGATCACTTCCCGCGCCGTCCCGGAGATCGTCACCGAGCGTGGCGGCACCCCCATCCGGAGCAGGGTCGGCCACTCGTTCATCAAGGCCGAGATGGCCCGTACCGGCGCGGTCTTCGGTGGCGAGCATTCCGCGCACTATTACTTCCGTGACTTTTGGGGTGCCGACACCGGCATGCTCGCGGCGATGCACGTGCTCGCAGCCCTGGGCGAGCAGGACCTGCCCTTGTCCGAACTGGCCCGCGAGTATGAGCGGTACAGCTCGTCAGGCGAGATCAATACCCGGGTGACGGACCAACACGCCAAGATCGAGGAAGTACGGCGGGCATTCCCCGATGCCAAGGTCGACGAACTCGACGGGCTCACGCTCGATTTCCCCGACGGCTCCTGGATGAATCTGCGCCCGTCCAACACCGAACCGTTGCTGCGACTCAACGTCGAGGGTCGCAGCCCCGAGCGGATGGTGGAGTTGCGAGACTCGGTGCTCAGGTTGGTCCGCGCATAGCCGAGGAGTCCGAGCCGCGAGGAACGAGCGGCGAGGACGGATCGGCTCAGGTTGGTCGGCCGAGGAGTCCGAGCCGCGAGGAACGAGCGGCGAGGACGGATCGGCTCAGCCTGGCTAGACGCCGCCCCATCGAGGCGACTGGGTGCGGGCAGGCTCTAAGCTGCGGACGAGACTCGAACCTGATGCAGTGCGGGAACGACTGGAGGAGACACGGTGGACGCGGAGCTCCTTGAGATTCTGGCATGTCCCGACACACACCACGCGCCTCTGACCTACGACCCAGCCGCACAGACCCTGACCTGCACGGAGTGCGCACGGATCTTCCCGATTCGCGACGGCATCCCGGTGCTGCTGCTCGATGAAGCCCAACCGGGCGGAGGCGTGACGGGGCCGGCGAAGACTCCGATCGAGGGGGAGCTGAGTCAGTGATGCGTCCGCTCGACGATGCGGCCGGGGTGCGGGGTCACCGCCACGTCGAGGAGTCCCTGCTCAACGACGCGGCCCGGCTGCTCGCCGCCGATCAGTCCGGAATGCTGCGCGCGCTCGCCTCGGCCGGGGCGCAGGTACGGGAGTCCGCCGCTTTGGCCGCCGAGGCCAACCTCGCCGAACTCGCCGAAGGCGGCCGTCCTCGCGCCGTCGTGGTCGCCGGCGTCGGTACTGCCGCCCGTACCGGTGATCTGCTCGAGACCGTGGCTGGCCCCCGCTGCCCGGTGCCGGTCGTCGGGCACCGCAGCGCCGGTATTCCTGGATGGGTCGGCGCGGCCGACGCAGTGATCGCCGTCTCCGCCTCCGGGCGTAGCCCCGAGGCGCTCGCGGCTGCGGACGCAGCCGGTCGCCGAGGCGCCCGGCTGGTCGCGATCGGGCCGCCCGACTCGGAGCTGCAGGCGCTGGCGGAACGGGCCCGAGCGCCGTTCGTCCCCGTACCTCGGCGAGCCCCGGCCCGGGCCAGCCTGTGGGCGCTCACCGTCCCGGTGCTGCTAGCCGCCCGTACGCTCGGTCTCGTCCGCATCGCCGAGGCCGACTTCGCCGAGACCGCGGCCCGGCTCGATGACGACGCCGAACGCTGCCGCCCGGGCGCCGAGTCGTTCGTGAACCCGGCCAAGGCGCTGGCGCTGGACCTGGCCAACTCGATCCCGATTGTGTGGGGCTCGTCACCGCTGGCCACCGTGGCAGCGCGGCGGGTCGGCGACATGCTCTCCGCCAATGCCCGATATCCGGTCGTTGCCGGTTCGCTGGGAGAGGCAGGGCGGGGGCGGGTCGGCCTCGTCGATGGCGTTTACGGTGGGCTCGTCGAATCGGCACGTGACATCTACGCCGACCCAGGCGAAGGGCCCGAGCCGACCCGGCTACGCTTGGTGTTGCTGCGCGACGGTGGACTCGCCGATGAGGACACCGAGGCCGGCGAACCGTCCGTAGTGGAGGAACGGCGCGCGGATGCGGTGGTGGAGTTGGCTTCACGGCGAGGCGTCCGATGTGGAGTGATTCAGGCTGAGGGCGGTTCACCGCTGGAAAGGCTGGCCTCGCTCATCGCAGTACCGGACTTCGCATCCGTGTACCTGGCCTTAGCGCATGGGTTGGACCCGACCGCGGTACCGGCGGTCGACGAGATGAAGGAGTTCACGCGTAGATGAGCGCGGCCAGCGGCACTCGGGCGATCATCGCGGCACTGGCCGCCAACCTCGGCATCGCAGTGACGAAGTTCATCGCCTTCGCCCTCACCAACTCCTCCTCGATGCTGGCGGAGTCGATCCACTCGGTGGCCGACTCGGGCAACCAGGCGCTGCTGCTGCTCGGTGGGAAGCGGGCCCGCCGGGAGGCCACGCCGCAACACCCGTTCGGATTCGGGCGCGAGCGCTACGTCTACGCGTTCATCGTCTCGATCGTGCTGTTCAGCGTCGGTGGCCTGTTCGCGCTGTACGAGGGGTACCACAAGCTCACCCACCGAGAGGGTATCGACAGCTGGCAATGGGTTCCGATCGTTGTCCTCGTGATCGCGATCGGGCTGGAGTCGTTCTCGTTCCGCACCGCCATCCAGGAGAGCAACAAGATCCGCGGCAAGAGCAACTGGGTGGAATTCGTCCGCCACTCTCGAGTGCCCGAACTGCCGGTGGTGCTCTTGGAGGACCTGGCCGCCCTGCTCGGTCTGGTGTTCGCTCTGTTCGGCGTTTCCTTGACCCTGATTACCGGAAACGGCGTCTGGGACGGCATCGCGACGGTCCTCATTGGACTTCTGCTGGTCACGGTGGCGGTGGTCCTTGCAATCGAGACCAAGAGTCTGCTCATCGGCGAGTCGGCCACGACGGAGCACGTCCAGCAGATCGAGGCGGCGGTGGTGGATGGCGAGAGCATCGAGCGGATCATCCACATGAAGACCCTCCACCTGGGACCGGAGGAGCTGCTCGTGGCGGTCAAGGTCGGCGTGCCGCGGGCCGCCACGGCGGCCGACATCGCCACCGCCATCGACGCGGCCGAGACCCGCATCCGCGAGGCGGTGCCGATCGCTCGTGTCATCTATATCGAGCCGGACGTATACCAGGCTGCGGCCGTATCGTGATCCCGCTGAACAACCCGATCCGGCCCTACGCGTGGGGATCCCGGACCGTGCTGGCGGCACTGCAGCGCCGGCCGGTGCCCTCGCCCGGACCTGAGGCCGAGATGTGGCTAGGCGCGCATCCGACCGCCCCGTCACTGGTCCCGGGGCCGGACGGGCCGGTCCCGCTCTTCGACGCGATCGCGGTGGATCCGCACGGCACGCTCGGCGAGGGCGTCCTGACCCGGTTCGGCAACCGGCTGCCGTACCTCATGAAGGTCCTCGCGGCCGACAGCCCGCTGTCGCTGCAGGCGCACCCGGACTCGGCGCAAGCCTGGCAAGGCTTCACCCGCGAGGAAACCGCGGGCGCCGTGGTGCGCAACTACGTCGATCCGTTCCACAAGCCGGAGCTGCTGGTCGCACTGGGCGAGTTCGACGCGCTGTGCGGCTTCCGCCATCCGGACGAGTCCGCCCGCGACCTGGCCGGACTTGGCGTCGCGGCGCTGGCTCCGGTC
This sequence comes from uncultured Actinomycetota bacterium, assembly GCA_963773935.1. GTDB lineage: Bacteria > Actinomycetota > Actinomycetes > Mycobacteriales > Micromonosporaceae > DATBGZ01. The sequence goes on along the minus strand of CAVZCZ010000004.1, from coordinate 291,561 downwards.
GTCGAGGCGCTACGCAACGGCGACGTTGGGCAACGCCTGCGTGCCGCGGTCGAGTTGCTGCTCGGCTGGCCCGAACGGGACCGTGCGGCACTGACGACCGAGGTGGCGCGCTCCGGGCACCCGCTCGCCGCCCGGCTGGCCGCTCAGTACCCGGTTGACGTTGGCGTGGTGGTGGCGCTGCTGCTCAACCATGTCCGGCTGAGCCCGGGTGAAGCGGTCTTCATGCCGGCCGGCAACCTACATGCTTACCTGAGCGGGGCGGGCGTTGAGATCATGGCCGCCAGCGACAACGTGCTGCGCGGCGGTTTCACGCCCAAGCACGTGGACCCGGCTGAGCTGATCCGGGTGCTGCGATACGAGGTTCTGGGTGAGCCGGTCCGCAAGCCGGTTGTGCTCGGAGCCGGCATTTTCGGTTGGCAGCTACCGGAAGTGGCCGAGTTCACCCTGGTTCAGGCAACTGCGACAGCGGAGCGGCCGGTGACCCTGCCGGGTACTGGGCCGCGGATCGTGCTCTGCGTCCGTGGCAGCGCGGAGATCTGCGCCGGCTCCGCGTCCAGGCGATCCCTGAACAGTGGGGACTCCGTCTTCGTGGCCGCCAGTGAGCCGCCGGTCGAGGTCAGCGGCGAGGCGACCGTGTTCCAGGCCGCGCCGAATCTCGTCGGCGCGTTCTGATCACCGGGCCACCCGCTGCACGGGTGGCCGATCCCCCGTATGGGTGGCCGATCCGGCGCGTAGGGGTACGGCGTGGGGCAATTTGGACTGATCCAAGATGATTTCTCACCTTTGCCTTGACGCTTCGAGTACGCCGCGTAGGGTTGTGAGCACGCAGCGTTATCGCGACTAAGGTCCGAGTCACGCGCGGGGGAACCAAACCGGGGGGAAGTACGGGGTGGTCGGCCTTGAGTGGAGAGTCCACTGACGGCGGCCACCCCGTACGCTATGTGCTCACTGGCAACGGAGTTCACGCGTAAATGTGGTGGCCGATCTCCGTAGGGGGTCGGCCGTTTGGTTTGCTCAGGGTGCTTTGGCTGCTCTCCGTAGCGCGGCGTTCTCACCTTCTCTTTTGATCTTGACGTGTGCGGGTATCGGCGTGTGCGGGTATCGGGTCGTGCATCACCGCTCCCAGCATGATCACTGTGCCGCGGCTGAGCCGTGTCACTTGCCGTGAATCGTTGGCGGCTGTGTTCACGGTGATGTTGGGTGAAGATCGCCGTGCACTCATTGTGTCGGCCGTACGGCTGAAGTGAGTCGCTGGTGTGCACGGTGATCAACCGGCGCTGGGGTCTCCGGCAGGGAGTGAGGGTCGGCGATGTGACGGTGTCGCGTGTGGGCCGCATGAGCCTTGAACAGGTCTGCAGGTATCGTGAACGGTCGGCCGAACCGAGGAGTTCACGTAATGACCAGCACGCTGCCCGCCCGCCCACAAACGGTCGCCGATGGCGACTTCAAGGTCGCTGACCTTTCGCTCGCCGCGTTCGGGCGTAAGGAGATCCAGCTCGCCGAGCACGAGATGCCTGGCCTGATGGCCATCCGGCGGGAGTACGCCCAGGCGCAGCCGCTTCGCGGCGCACGGATCACCGGCTCGTTGCACATGACGATCCAGACCGCCGTGCTGATCGAGACCCTGGTGGCGCTCGGGGCCGAGGTGCGATGGGCGTCCTGCAACATCTTCTCCACTCAGGACCACGCTGCCGCTGCGATCGCGGTAGGCCCGACCGGTACGCCCGACGCCCCGGCCGGTGTGCCGGTCTACGCGTGGAAGGGCGAGAGCCTCTCGGAGTACTGGTGGTGCACCGAGCAGGTGCTGCTGTGGCCGGATGGCGGCGGGCCCAACATGATTCTCGACGACGGTGGCGACGCCACGCTGCTCGTGCACAAGGGCAAGGAGTTCGAGGGCGCCGGCGCGGTTCCGGCCACCGCCGACACCGACTCCGAGGAGTACGGCGTCATCCTCGATGTGCTGCGCCGGTCGCTGACCGAGGATTCGCAGCGGTGGACCACCGTCGCCGCTGGCATCCGCGGTGTCACCGAGGAGACCACGACCGGCGTGCATCGGCTTTACGAAATGGCGAACGCGGGAACGCTGCTGTTCCCGGCCATCAACGTCAACGACTCGGTCACCAAGTCCAAATTCGACAACAAGTACGGCTGCCGGCACTCGCTCATCGACGGCATCAACCGTGCCACCGACGTGCTGATCGGTGGCAAGGTCGCGGTCGTGCTCGGCTACGGTGACGTCGGCAAGGGGTGCGCGGAGTCTCTGCGCGGACAGGGCGCCCGGGTCATCGTGACCGAGATCGACCCGATCTGTGCGCTGCAGGCCGCCATGGACGGCTACCAGGTGACCACATTGGACGATGTGGTCGCCACCGCCGACATCTTCATCACCGCCACCGGTTGCTTCGATGTGATCACCGCGGACCACATGGCGAAGATGAAGCACCAGGCGATCGTCGGCAACATCGGCCACTTCGACAACGAGATCGACATGGCCGGCCTGGCCAAGCGCAGCGATGTCAAGCGGATCACCGTCAAGCCGCAGGTCGACGAGTGGGTCTTCGCCGACGGCCACTCGGTCATCGTGTTGTCCGAGGGCCGGCTGCTGAACCTGGGCAACGCCACCGGGCACCCGTCGTTCGTGATGTCGAACTCGTTCTCGAACCAGACGATCGCCCAGATCGAGCTGTTCACCAAGACCGACCAGTACGGCATCGGTGTCCACACGCTGCCCAAGCACCTTGACGAGAAGGTGGCGCGGCTGCACCTGAATGCCCTCGGGGTGAAGCTCACTGAGCTCACCAAGGCCCAGGCCGAGTACCTCGGCGTCGCGGTCGAGGGTCCCTACAAGGCGGACCACTACCGGTACTGATCTGCACCACCCGAACAGGGGCATCGAGCCGATGGGCTCGGTGCCCCTGTCGTATTCGACGGGATGTCGCTCGACCCGAGACGGGGTGTCGCTTGACTTGAGACGCGGTGTCGCTTGACTCGAGACTAGGTGCCTAGGTTATGGTTGGCTCGCCTTACTAAGGCTTGCCTAACCAATATTGCTTCGGCAACCATGGGAGTCTCCTGTGCGAGCAGCGCTCGTCGGCAACTACCTCATCGGCCTCCGTGAGGGGCTCGAAGCCACGCTCGTCGTCACGATCCTCATCGCGTTCCTGGTGAAGTCCGACCGACGCTTTCGGCTACCGCATGTCTGGCTAGGAGTTGCCAGTGCGGTGCTGGTGTCAGTCGGGTTCGCCGCTCTCCTGCACTTCGTCGCGCAGGACCTGTTGAGTTTCGAGCAGCGGGAACTCTTCGAGGCCATCGCCTCGATCCTGGCGGTTGCGTTTGTCACCTGGATGATCTTTTGGATGCGCCGGTTCGCGCGGGTCCTGGCCACCGACCTTCGGAGCAAGCTGGAGCAGGCGATCGGCCTGGGCGCCTTCGCGGTCGTCGCGATGGCGTTCCTGGCGGTGGTCCGCGAGGGCCTGGAGACTGCGCTCCTCTTTTACGCCGCAGCCCAGGGCGCCACAAGTACGGTCTACCCGCTGCTCGGTCTGCTTGCCGGCGTGACGACCGCGATCGCGCTTGGCTGGCTCATCTACCTCGGTGCGATCCGGATCAACCTCGGCACGTTCTTCAAGTGGACCGGGGTTGCGCTGATCCTCGTCGCGGCGGGCATTCTCAAGTACGGCGTGCACGACCTGCAGGAGGCGGGTGTCCTGCCGGGACTCTCCACGTACGCGTTTGACATCTCCGCCGTTTACGACCCGTCGAGTTGGTACGCCGCGCTGTTGGGCGGCATGTTGAACTTCACCGCCGCACCGACGGTTGCCGAGGTCATCGCCTGGCTCGGCTACGCGGTCCCGGTACTCGTCATCTTCCTCTGGCCCACCAAGTCGCCAGCCCCAACGTCGGCGGCTTCGTCGCCGTCGCGAGCACCGGCCACCGAAGTCGCTTCAAGCGCCAAGGCGGCCCGGTAACACCCGGGTGGTACTCGGCCCAGGGACATACCCATTACTTGAAGGAGAGCAATCTCTATGCTGCGAAGGACCCTGTCCGCCCTGGCGTCTGGAGCCATCGTGCTCGGCGCCGCCGCATGTGGTTCGGACGCACCGACCACGACGACGCCCGGCGGCCCGATCGAAGTCGTCGCGACCGACACCGAGTGCCGCGTCGCCCGTGCCGACGCGCCTGCCGGCACATCGATCTTCAAGATCACGAACAGCGGCACCAAGGTGACCGAGTTCTATGTGTACGCCGCGGGAGACCGGGTCATGGGCGAGGTGGAGAACATCGGGCCAGGGCTGAGCCGGGACTTCCACGTCGAACTGCCGGCCGGAACGTACGAGACGGCGTGTAAGCCGGGCATGATCGGCCGCGGCATCCGGGCCGCGTTCACCGTTACTGGTGACGCGCCCGCGCTCACCGAGGATGCCAAGCTCGCTGCCGCCGTCGAGAGCTACCAGCGGTATGTGCGCAGCCAGACCGACGCCCTTCTGGTGAAGGCGCAGGAGTTCGTCGACGCCGTCAAGGCAGGCGACAAGGAGAAGGCCAAGGCGCTGTTCCCGATCTCGCGCACGTATTGGGAACGGATCGAACCGGTGGCCGAGATCTTCGGTGACCTCGACCCCAAGATCGATGGCCGCGAGGAGGTCATCGAGGAAGGCATGGAGTTCACCGGCTTCCACGCCATCGAGAGAGATCTCTGGGTCACCGGCGACATCGCCGAGTCCGGCCCGATGGCGGACCGGTTGATGGACGACATCAAGGAGATCGTCGCACTGGCCAACGCGGAGAAGCTGAGCCCGTTGCAGCTCGCCAACGGCGCGAAGGAGTTGCTGGACGAGGTCGCCACCGGGAAGATCACCGGTGAGGAGGACCGCTACTCACATACCGATCTCTGGGACTTCAACGCGAACCTGGAAGGCTCCAAGGCGGCCATCGCGGCGCTGCGGCCGGTACTGGAGGATCGCGACCCAGCCCTCGTCGCTGAGCTCGACAAGCAGTTCACCGCCGTGGAGGCGGCGTTGAGCAGGCATCGCGTGGGCGATGGCTGGCAGTTCCACAACGAGCTCACTGAGGCCGACCTGAAGGTGCTCTCGGATGCGATCAACGCGCTCGGCGAGCCGGTCAGCAAGGTCGCCGCCGTGGTAAGCCCGAACTAACTTTCTACAAGGGACAGTACAAAGAGGACGGTAGGTAGCCACGATGACCATGTCGCGTCGGCAGATGCTCACAATCGGCGCTGCCGGCGCGGCGGGTCTCGCTGCGGCCGGCGTCGCGGGGGCCGCCATCCGCGGCTCTGGTCCAGCCGACGGGGCGGGCAACAGCCCGATGGAGGGTGTGGAGTTCTTCGGCGCGCATCAGGCCGGCATCGTGACACCGGCACAGGACCGCCTTCACTTTGTCGCGTTCGACGTCATCACATCCGACCGCGACTGAACTCGTGCGCCTGCTCAAGGCATGGACGGTCGCCGCGGCCCGGATGGCCGCGGGCCAGGATGCCGGTCCAGTTGGCGCAGTCGACGGAGTGGCGGCCGCGCCGCCGGATGACACAGGTGAGGCCATCGGTCTGCCGCCATCGCAGCTGACGCTCACCATCGGCTTCGGGCCCAGCCTGTTCCGGACCGCGGCGGGCGTGGACCGGTTCGGACTCGCCGGCGACCGACCGGCGGCGCTGGCCGACCTTCCACACTTTCCCGGGGACGCGGTCCAGCCTGCGATCTCGGGTGGCGACCTATGTGTCCAGGCATGCGCCAACGACCCGCAGGTCGCGGTACACGCCGTACGCAACCTGGCCCGGATCGGGTTCGGCACGGTCAGCGTGCGCTGGTCCCAGCTCGGATATGGGCGTACCTCCTCGACGAGCACCGGCCAGCAGACCGCGCGCAACCTCATGGGCTTCAAGGACGGCACGGCCAACCTCAAGGCCGAGGAGACCGACCTCCTACGGCAGCACCTCTGGGCGCAGCCCGGCGACGGTCCGTCCTGGATGGACGGTGGCGCGTACCTCGTCAGCCGCAAGATCCGGATGCTCGTCGAGACCTGGGACCGCACCGGGCTGGGCGAGCAGGAGTCGATCATCGGGCGTAACAAGGGCGAGGGCGCGCCGCTGGGAAGCACAGCCGAGTTCGACGAGCCCGACTTCGCGGCCATGGGCGCCGACGGTGAGTCAGTGATCGGGCCAGTTGCGCATGTCAGGCTGGCTCATCCGGACTTCAACAATGGCGCGCGGCTGCTGCGCCGGGGCTACAACTTCGTTGACGGCTCGGACGGACTGGGTCGTCTCAACGCCGGCCTGTTCTTCCTCGCGTTCCAACGGGATCCGCGTACACAGTTCGTACCGGTGCAGCGATCGCTGGCGAGCCGCGACATCCTCAACGAGTACATCCGACACGTATCCAGCGGACTGTTCGCCTGTCCACCAGGTGTCAGTGGACCCGACGACTACTGGGGTCGAACGTTGTTCGGGTGAGTTCGAAGACCGACTACGCGTCCGGGGCGGCCGGGCGCACCGTGGGAACCGCACCCGCGCCACCGCCTGCCGCTGGGCCACCGCCTACCGCTGGGCCATCGCCCCCGACTGACGCTGCGACCGGCTCGCGGGAGCGGGCTGGCCAGGACAGTGCCGGTGCCGCGGTCGCCGCGGCGAGGTCGGGCCAGACCGTGGCTGCTCGCGCCCGTACCGCGGCGAGCTGACGCATGGCGCGGCGATGCCGTTCGGCGTGGACCGCGGCCAGGTACTTCCAGCCGGGGATGCCCGGGGGTGGCGGCGGGTTGGTCACAGCGGCGACCTCGCGCGCCAACCGCAGGCCCAGCTCGGTCCGGGCCGGCTCACGGATGTTCCGGTTGCGGGCAAGGAAATTCCGCACCCCCAGTGCGAGGTCGTCATCGAGTCCGGTGAGGTCGAGGGTCGTCGCCCAGGCGGTCAGCTCGGGCGGCATCGTCGGAGCCCAACCCCACGCGGTCGGTGTCCGCTCGTGAATGACGATCGTGCCCGCTACGTGGTCCCCGATGCGCTTGCTCTGCGGGCTCGCCACCATCGTCGCAGATCGTGGCCAGCCAAGTGAGCGGTGCGCCGAGGACGCCGGGCCATTCGACGGCGAACCCGATCAGACCTCGGGTCGCCGCGTGGCGGAACGTGACCGGACCGCCGTCGTCGCGCACCACCCGCAGGCCGAGGACCAGCTTGCCCAGCGTGCGGCCCCGGGTGGTGGTCTCCAGCAACACCGGGTAGCCCAGCATCGCCACGACCAAAGCTCCAATGTAGACGATGGACAGCACGGCGAAGTCGAAGTCGACGACGCCCAGGCTGGTGAGCAACGAGGCCACGATCGAAAACACGATCAGCAGGATCACGTAGAGGACCACCTGGATCACCGCGTCGATGATGCGAGCCAGCGCCCGCGACCCCAGCCGGGCCACTCGCACGTCGAGGTGGACCGCCTCGCCGGTGACGATGCGGGTCTGCCCGTGGTCATGCAGCGCCGAACCCTGCGCGGCAGGTGGCGTCGGGGCGGGCAGGCCGGGGGTCACCGGATCAGTGTTCCTGACCGGTACGCTCGCCGCACACCCCGGCACGGCTCGTCCCGCACGAACGCTGCCTGACCCAGGAGCTCAAGGTGGATTTGGACGCCTTCGTCACCGAGCACGGCGCCGAGTGGAACCGGCTGCAGGTGCTGGCGAGTAAGCGCCGCCGCAAGCTGAGCCCCGACGAGGTCGACGAGTTGGTCGTGCTCTACCGCCGTACCGCCACCCACCTGTCGGTTGTGCGCAGTCGCTCCGCCGATCCCACCCTGGTGGCATGGCTGTCCCGACTGGTGCTGCAGGGACGGGCGGCAGTCACGCCGTCGGCCGGCTTCTCCGCCGCTGCCGTCCGGCGCTTCTTCGCGGTCTCGTTCCCGGCCGAGGTCTACCGTGCCGGCAGCTGGTGCCTCGGTGTCGCGGCCGCCTTTCTCGGCTTAAGTGCGGTGTTGGGCTGGCTCGTCGCCACTGACCCGTCGATCTCGGCCATGCTGCTCTCGCCCGAAGAGATCGAGAGCCTGGTGTCCAACGACTTCGAGGCGTACTACTCCGAGTACCCGCCGGAGAACTTCGCCACGCTGGTGTGGGTCAACAACGCGGTCGTGAGTGCGATCTGCCTCGCCGGCGGAGTGTTGGTGCTCCCCACCCTGTACCTGTTGTTCGAGAACGCGGTGAATCTCGGTGTCATCGGCGGGGTGATGGTCGGCAACGACGGCGCGGACGTGTTCTTCGGCCTCATCACGGTGCATGGGCTGCTCGAGTTGACCTGCGTCTTCATTGCCGGCGGCGTCGGGCTGCGGGTCGCCTGGGCCTGGATCGCACCCGGCCCGCTGCGCACCCGTACCCAGTCGCTGGCTCAGGCCGGCCGATCGGCGACCGTGGTGGCGTTGGGGCTCGCGGCGCCACTTTTCATCAGCGGCATGGTCGAGGCGTTCGTCACTCCGGCGCCGTTGCTGCCCGAAGTCAAGCTCGCTCTGGGTGCGTTCGTGTGGGTGGCGTTTCTGTCCTATGTGGTCATTGCTGGCGGCACAGCGGTTCGGCGCGGTGAGCACGGTGACGTGGCGTCATTCGAGCGCGAACCAGAAGCCCCCACCGTCTGAGTCTTGGACCTCAGGTCCCCCGGATCATGACGTAGGAGCCGCTGAATCCAGCAGCGGCTCGGGCAGCGCGGTGAGTCGGCCGGTCGACGAGACGGCGTATGGCACGGCGGCGAGGAACATCCCGGCCGCCGCGACCCATAGCGCCGGCCGGAGCCCGACGAACGTCCCGAGCGCACCGCCGAGCAGCGTGCCAAGCGGCATCGTCCCGAACATGCCCAGGCGGAACGTCGCCGCCACCCGTCCGCGCAAACGTTCCGGCGTGACCGCCTGGCGCAGGCTGACCTGGTTCACGCCATGCAGGCCGATGCCGAAGCTGTCGACGAACTCCATGACGGCTACGGCGACAACGGCCCAACGCAGGGGTGCCGCGGCGACGAGCACTGCGGCCGGACCGAAGGCGGTGACTGCCACGCGCATCGTCGGACCGATGCCGAATCGTCGCGCGGCCGCGGGCGCGACCAGTACGGCCACAAGGAAGCCGACGTTGCCGACGGCGAACGCGAGTCCGATCGCCCCCGCCGACGCATCCGCCTCGCGAACGAGGTAGACGAGCAGAACAGCCACGAGCGCGCTGCGGAAAAAGTTCGCCGTCGTTGTCGTCAGCGCGATCGCCCGCAGGTACGGGTGTCGGACGACGTAGCGCGCGCCCTCCACAACCTCGCGCCGGAGGGCGCCGATACGCGGACCCGTCAGCCGCGCCTCGGCGACGCGGGCCGGCCGGCGGATACGAGCGATCAGCGCTCCGGAGGCGAGGAAGCTGAGCGCGTCGGCAATGAGTGCCGCCGGGGCCGACGTCAGCTGGATCAGCGCGCCGGCGATGCCCGGGCCAGCGATCTGTGCGCTCGACCGGCTCACTTCGAGCTTGCTGTTGCCGTCCACCAGCAGCCGCCGGTCGAGCAGGCTCGGCAGGTACGAGCTCGATGCGTTGTCGAAGAAAACGGTGAACACTCCCGTCACGAACGCGACGGCGTAGAGCTGGACCAGCGAGAGCGTGCCGGCCGCGTAGGCGAGTGGCACAGAGAGGAGCACGGCCGCCCGCGCCACGTCGGCGAAGATCATGAGTCGCAGCACGCGCTCGATCCGGTCGATGATCGCGCCCGCCGGCAGCCCGATGAGCAGGAACGGCCCCAGCTGCGCCGCGCCCAGGAGGCCAACCTCGAAGGGGGTCGCGTCGAGGATCGTGATCGCGACCAACGGCAGTGCCAGCCGGGTGACCGCGTCGCCGACCAGGCTGACGGACGCGGCGGCCCAGAAGCGGCGGAAGTCTGCGTGCCGCCAGAGCGAGGACCGGATCATGCCCGAGGTTAACGCAACCGCGGTTACAACTGCAACCGCGGTTACATCAGCACGGTCAACCGCAGGGCCTTGCTTCACCCGGCGGGGTTGGGCTGCGGCACGCAGCGGGATGTAAGAAAGGGGCCCTTCATTGTCGGATTCGGTATGGAAGGGGCCCTTTCTTACATGAGGGCTACAACTTGCCGGCGGCCTTGAGGGACAGATACTTGTCGGTCACCGCCGAGGCGAAGTCCTGCGCCGGCGCGTCCACCACCGCGACCCCGTACCGCGTCAGCGCGGCCCGGACCCGGCGTAGCTCGGCCAAGCCGCGCTCGGCCGCAGCGGCGGTGTGGATCGCGGCCGCGTTGTCGCGACCGGCCGCGAGCGCGTCCAGGGCCGGATCGTGAACCGCGGCGACGACGACCGTATGCCGCGCCACCAGGCTCGGCAGGACCGGTAGCAGTCCCTCGCCGAGCGCTCCCGGGTCGAGTGTGGTGAAGAGGACCACCAGCGCCCGCTTGCGCTCGCGGTCGAGAACTTCCGCCACCACGCGGCCGAAGTCGGTCTCCACCAACGCCGGCTGCAGCGTCGCCAAAGCCCCGATCAGCGCCGGCAGGCTGCGCTTGGACGAGGCGGAGACGTTGGCATGGGTGTGGGTGTCGATGGCGAGCAGGTCCACCCGGTCACCCGCGTACGCGGCGACGCTCGCGAGCAGCAGCGCCGCGTCGATCGCCAGATCCAGGCGCGGTTCGCCGCTGGCTTCGGACATGACTGGACCGGAGTCAGCGGGCGAGCCCGGCGTGCCGGTCCAACCTGGCGCGCCGGCCCAGGCCGGGGAGGTGGCGATCCGACCGGCGCTGGTACGGCCGGTGTCGAGTACGCACAGCACCCGACGGTCGCGCTCGGGCCGCCACTGCTTCACCACGAGATGCTCGCGTCGGGCACTGCCGCGCCAGTCGATCGCGCGGGGATCGTCGCCCACGACGTACTCGCGCAGCGAGTCGAACTCACTTCCCTGTCCCCGGCCGCGGGTCACCACCTGGCCGTCGATGATCCGCAGCCGGGACAGCTTCTCCGGCAGCAGCCGTCGCGAGCGAAACTCCGGCAGGGCCCGCAGTGTCCACGGTGGAGTGATCTCGTCGGCACGGCGGCGGGTGGTCTGGCGGTAGGCGAGTCCCAACAGGCCGTACGAGCGAACCGTGACCCGGGCGGCGGGCCGGTCACCGCGGCGGGTCGGCGTGAGTACGGTTTCGACCGTGGCGCTCTCGCCGGGATCGAGGGTGAGGACGTGCGCGTACGGCTCGGCCGCGCCCGCCGACGGCACCCAGGCGTCGCGGACCACGGCGCGCATCGTGCGCACCGCCTGGTTGGTGATCCGCATCGTCACCGTGGCCGACTCGCCCAGGCGCACCTCTTTGGGTCCGGTGCGGCGCAGCTGCACCTCGCCTGCCGGCGCGGCGACCAACCAGTCCAACGCAGTCAGCAGTGCGACCACAGCCGCAACCACGGTCAGCGACTGCCAAGGCCCGACGTCGAACGTGGCGGCCACCGCGACGGCGGACACGCCGAGTCCGACCAGGAGCGCGGGCACCCGCCAGGTGATCATCCGAGGGTCACCGTGGCGTCGGAACGGTGGCCAGCAGCGAGTCCAGCACCGCGTCGGCGGTCACGCCTTCGAGCTCAGCTTCGTGGCGCAGCCGCACCCGGTGCCGCAACGCCGGCCGCGCCACCGCTTTCACATCGTCGGGAGTGACGTACCCACGGCCGGTGAGCCAGGCGAACGCCTTCGCCGCGTTGAGCATGCCGGTCGCGCCGCGGGGCGAGGCGCCGAGCTCCAGCGACGGCGCGGTACGCGTGGAGCGGCACAGGTCGACCACGTAGGCGAGCACGCCGTCGGCGACCTGCACCCGCAACGCTCCGTCGCGGGCGGCGGCGAGGTCGGCGGCGGTGGCGACTGGTCTCACGCCGGCCGCGGCGAGGTTGCGGGGATCGAAGCCGGCGTGGTGGGCCCGCAGCACGCCGAGCTCCTCGTCGCGGGTCGGCAGTGGCACCGTGAGCTTGAACAGGAACCGGTCGAGCTGCGCCTCGGGCAGCGGGTAGGTGCCCTCGTACTCGATCGGGTTCTGGGTGGCCGCGACCAGGAACGGCTCCGGCAGCGGGCGAGGGACGCCATCGACCGAGACCTGCCGCTCCTCCATGACCTCCAACAGCGACGCCTGCGTCTTCGGCGGCGTCCGGTTGATCTCGTCGGCGAGGAAGAGATTGGTGAAGACCGGGCCCTGGCGGAACTCGAAGGTGGCCGCGCGAGAATCGAAGACCAGAGAGCCGGTGACGTCACTGGGCATCAGGTCGGGAGTGAACTGCATCCGCTTCATGTCCAGCGAGAGGGACGCCGCCATGGTCCGCACCAGCAGCGTCTTGGCCACGCCGGGCACGCCCTCGAGCAGCACATGGCCGCGACACAGGAGAGCCAGCATGAGACCGGTCACGGTGGCGTCCTGTCCGACGATCACCTTGCCGATCTCACTGCGGACCCGGCCCAGAGCGACCCGGGCGGCGTCGGCATCGGCGCTGCCCGGACCGGTTGGGCCGGTGCCGCCACCGAGCCGGGGCGCGGCGATCTGATCCGCGGAGCTGGGCGGGGCGCTGCGGTCCGCGGCATCGGTGTGGGTCACGGGGTTCCTCCTGACGGGCGGGGGACAGCCGGGCCGGGGTGGTCCCGGATCACGGCGGAGACTAGCCGGTCCAGCGCAGCCACGGCGTCCAGCAGACTGGCATCATCGTCCGGAACTGGTCCATAGAGGACGGTCTCGACGACCTCGGCAGGGACGCCGGACCGGGCCGCGACCCGGACGACGAACCGGTCCGCCGCGGGTCCGGCGAGGGCGAGCTCGCGCTCCGGGGTCGCCGATGCGTGCGGATCGAGGACGCGGGACATCCGGGCGATGGCCGACGCCCGCAGAGCGGACAGACTCGCTTCGCGCGCATTGATACGGTCGTAGAGCCGGCCCCGACCGGTCACGGCCTCAGCCGCCGGCACCAGCACGGGCAGCGGCTCCGCGACCGGTGGACCGAGGCGGCGGGCCTTTGCCAGTGCCAACAGGGCGGCACCGATCAGCAGGATCACCAGCACCTCCCACAACTGGACCGGGAAGGCGTCGAACAAAGGGATGCCGGTGTTGGTCCGGTCCCGGTCGGGGCGTTGGTACGGCGGCGGAGTCGGTAGTTCCAGGTCGGGCTCGGTCGAAGTCGGGAGGGGCTCCCAGCTGTGCACGTCGACCCAGATCACCCGACCGAACTCGGAGAGCAGACCGGTGGCGAACGCGGCGTTACCGGATTCGGAGATCCGGTCGTTGCGGAACGGATCGGTGGCCCCTACGAAGAGGATCTCGTGATCGGCCCGCCGGAATCCCATCAGGCTGCCGCCGTAGCAGCGGGTCGTCGGTCTGTCCGCGTCGTACACGTCGCGCCGGAGCCCAGCGGGTCCCGATTGCTGGGCGTAGTCGGTGTCGCAAGCCGGATCGACGGTGGCGGTGGCGAATCGGCTGGCGCGTAATGCGACGAACTCGGTCGAGGTGCTTCTCGCGTATGCGCTCGGCCGGACTAGCACGATCCGGTGGAAGTCGGGAAGGAGGGTCAGCTGAAGGACGAAGCGAGGATCGAGGTAATCCGGCGCGGGCACGAAGACGGTGGCGTTGCCCCGGCGCGCGGCGGTCACGGCTGCGCCGCTTGATTGGACGCGCTCGATACTGATCCCGTTTGCCAGCAGCCGTTCGGCGAGCTGGCTGGAGCCGTGCCGGCCGGTGCCGTCCGGGGCCAGGGTTCCGGCGTCACCGAGGTCCGGCTCCTGGTACGAGTGCGCCACCGCGGTCAGGATCCACGCCAGGATCACCACGGCGAACGGGATCGCGAGTCGAAGCCACCGCCAGCGTCGCGGTGGTTCGGACGGCGGTCGTTGGGGTTGCTCGGGCGCGATCGGCGCTCCCGGACGAGATGGTGCGGTCATCAGCGGCCCCCGGCGGGCGCCGGCGCAGCGACGAGTTCGCGGACGATCGCTTCGGCGTAGCGGCGCATGGCGGCGTCGTCGTCGACCGTGGCCGGGCGCAGGCCGTACCAGATGTCGGAGAAGACACCGACCGCGCCGGCGAGCGGCTGCGCCAGTGGTGGCCGCGCCCGCCCGGCTGCGGCAGCGAGCTCGGTGACTGTCCATCCTGGACTGTGGGGCAGCACGCCCCGCTCGATCAGGTCACGGACGACCGCGCGCAGCCGCTCCCGGACCGCCTCGGCATAGCGGCCCGCTGCCGCCAGTTGGTCGGCGGTGAGCGTGAGCACGTCAGCCGGCAGGTCCGGCAGTAGGTCCGCCGGCAGATCCGGCGGCTCCTCCTCGACCGCTGCCGTGCGGCGGCGACGACGCAGGCGCCAGCGCAGTGCACCGAGCCGGAACCGGCCCCGCCATCCGGTGCGACGCTCGGTGCGCGATCCGCTGGGCCTGTCACGCAGGCGCCAATGCCACGGCAGCCAGGACGGCCAGAAGTACCAGCCGAGAGCGACCAGCAATGCGGCCACGAAGGAGATGAAGACCAGCGAAGGTACGCCGCCCCGGACCAGGTCGGCGAGCGCGGCCACCATCTCGTTCCAGATCCGCGTCGGCCCGCTCACCGCGTACTCGCCCGTTGAGGTACGGCGAAGGACGCATCAGTGGCCACGCCGCGAGCGACGGCGCGGCGCAGGGAGATGTCGAGGCCCTCGGTACGCATCCGGACCTCAAGCAGCAGCATCACGTCCAGGCACCCGAGCATCGGGTACGCGAGCGCATTGGCCACGACCGCAGTGCCGGCGAGGATCAGCCGGTCCGCGTGCTCGGAGGGTGAGGTGCCGAACAGCTCGACGAGTGTGATCGTGGCCGTGGTGAGCCCGAAACGAACGAAGAGCCAGGCCGCGTACCCGAGCACCCGGATCCACACCGCGCGCAGCGCATCCCGGCTGGCCAGACGCAACGACCGCAGCAACGCCGAGGCAGGCCCGCGCCGCTCGATCACGACCGCCGGCCCGGCGAGGCCGATCAGGCCGTACGGGATCGGCCAGAGAATCGCCGCCATGAACAGTGCGGCGACGAAACCTGCGGACTGCAGTGGTTCGAGTAAGACCAGAAACGGTGACGCCGCCGCGGCGCCGACGAACATCGCCACGATCGAGACCACGGCCAGCGGAACCGGCCGCAGAGTCGGTCGGGGCGGAGCCGCGCGGCCGAGAAGTGTGCGCGCACCTTCCCTGGCCGCGACGCCACCCAGAAGCGCGATGATCAGCGCCTCGGTGCCGAGGCCGGCGACGACCAGGACACCGAACTCTTCCAGCCGGCCAGTGCCGGGGAAGAGACTGATGTCCTGATTGGCGAAGCTGCGCAGCGGAAAGAGCACCACCTGCTCGGCCAGCGCCAGCAGCACGCCGAGACCGATCAACTGGAATGGCCGGGCGCGCAACAACACCACCGCGCCATCGAGCAGCTCACCGGTGGTGAGTGGACGCAGCGGTAGTGCACCCGGACGGGTGAGATCGGACACGGAGGATCTCCCGGCTTGACCGGGCCTCATGGTGACATGTGATCGCGGTGACTTCGACCCCTGGTACGCCACCCTTCAGCAGCTGATTGGACTTATCTATACGTAGCGGGCGAATGGGTTTTGATCGCAGGGTCGGGTACTCTTCGGAGCGCCACGGCCGATGCGACACCCGCCGGTCGACGGTGCCGTCCCCCCGGTTGAAAGTGGAATATTGACGCCATGAGAGCCCGTGTGCTGGTGGTCGACGACGACCCCGCCCTCGCCGAGATGCTCGGCATCGTGCTACGCAGCGAGGGCTTCCTGCCCTCGTTCGTGGCCGACGGGGAGCGGGCCCTCGCCGCCTTCCGTGAGACGCGCCCTGACATCGTGCTGCTCGACCTCATGCTGCCCGGCATGAGCGGCATCGACGTCTGCCGCGCGATCCGGGCCGAGGCCGGCGTGCCGATCGTGATGCTGACCGCCAAGACCGACACCGTCGACGTGGTGCTCGGACTGGAGTCGGGTGCCGACGACTACGTGGTGAAGCCATTCAAACCCAAGGAACTGGTGGCCCGGATGCGGGCCCGGCTGCGTCGAGGCGAGGACGTCGCGCCGGAGATGTTGACCATCGGCCCGGGCGACAACCAGATCACGATCGACGTGCCGGCCCATACGGTGCTGCGCAACGGCGACGAGGTCAAGCTGACGCCGCTGGAGTTTGACCTCCTGGTGGCCTTGGCGCGCAAGCCGCGTCAGGTGTTCACCCGCGAGGTGCTGCTCGAGCAGGTGTGGGGCTACCGGCACGCCGCGGACACCCGGCTGGTCAACGTCCATGTGCAGCGCCTGCGGGCAAAGATCGAGCCCGACCCCGAGCGGCCCGAGGTGATCCTCACCGTGCGAGGAGTCGGCTACAAGGCGGGAACGGCCTAGCCGGCCGCCGCCATGCTCCGCCCCCCTCGTCCCGGCTCACTGCTCGCCCACCTCCGTCGGGCGTGGCGTCGGTCACTGCAACTGCGCATCGTGACCATCACGGTGGCCACCACCAGTGCGGTCATGCTCACGTTCGGGCTGATCGTCGGTTCGTTGATCACGAACGGACTGATCGAGGCGAAGGAGGCCGCCGCCAAGGCCACGGTCGATAAGAACTCGACCGACGCGCAGCAACTGCTGGAGATCCAGATCTCGGGCGTCGGGGACCCGCTCCTCATCTCCAGCATTCAGGACGCGGTCCGCAGGCTGAGCCGTGCCGATGGCGTGAAGATGGCGATCCTGCCCAACGCGAGTGAAGTCTCGGCCGATCAACTCAAGGCGTTGTCGCCCCCACCGATACCCGACAGCCTTCGCGACGCGGTTCGCGAGCAGCAATTCTCTTCGCAGAGCATCGACCTCGACCTCGGCGAGGGAACTCAGCTCTACCTGGTCTTCGGCCGGACGCTGAAGATGAGTTGGGGTCAGATGGAGGCGTTCTATTTCTTCCCGCTCGACGAAGTCGCAAGCCAGGCCCAGCTCGTCGCCAACACGATCACGGTTACCGGCATCGCGCTGGTGGCCGTCATCGGTGTGGTTGTCTTCTTCGTGACCCGCTTGGTGGTCAACCCGGTCCGCGTCGCCGCCCGCACCGCCCAACGGCTCTCCAATGGCCTGCTGGACCAGCGGATGGAGGTCAACGGCGAAGACGATCTCGCCGCGCTCGCCGCGTCGTTCAACCAGATGGCGGAGACGTTGCAGCGCCACATCTTGCGCCTGGAGGACATGTCCCGGTTGCAGCGCCGGTTCACCTCCGATGTCTCGCACGAGCTGCGCACGCCGCTTACCACGGTCCGGATGGCGGCCGACCTGATCTTCAATTCGCGCGACGAGTTCGACCCGGCGGTGGCCCGCAGCGCTGAGCTCCTTCAGGCCGAGCTGGACCGGTTCGAGAATCTGCTCGCCGAGTTGCTCGAGATCAGCCGATTCGATGCCGGTTTCGCCGCGCTGGACGCGGAGCCGACGAGCCTGGCGCCGCTGCTGGAACGGGTGGTGCAGCGGCTGGCCCCGGTGGCGGAGCGCGCCCAGGTCGCGGTCGCGCTCGACGTCCCGGCGGACCCGGTGGTGGCAGAAGTCGACGTGCGGCGGGTGGAACGGATCCTGCGCAATCTGATCGGTAATGCCATCGAGCACGGTGAGGGCAAGCCAGTCAGAGTACGGCTAGCCGTCCGGGAAGGCGCGGTGGCGATCACGGTGCGCGACTACGGGGTCGGGCTCAAAGCGGGCGAGGAGAAGCTCGTGTTCAACCGGTTCTGGCGAGCCGACCCGTCCCGGGCCCGGCAGACCGGCGGTACCGGGCTGGGCCTTTCCATCAGCGTCGAGGACGCCCGGTTGCACGGTGGGTGGCTCGAGGCCTGGGGCGCGCCCGGGCAGGGGGCACAGTTCCGGCTGACGCTGCCCGCGCGAGCCGGGAAGCGGTTGGTCTCTTCGCCCCTTCGCCTGGTTCCCACCGACTTCCGGCCGCCGACCGAGGCCGAACCGGAGCCGAAGATCGGATCCAGGCCACCGCTGCCGGTTGGACCAGCCGTGCTGCCGGCCGGGCAGGCGATCCGAGCGGAGCCCGTCGTAGTCCGCACCGACCCATCGACCGAAGGGAGCCGTGGCCGTGTCTGAGCGTGTTGTCAGCCGCGGTTCGCGGTTCCTCCTTGCCGTCCTGCTTGCGGTTGGCCTCGGGGGGTGCGGCGTCGCCGCCTCCGATTCGCCGGTCGACGAGGGCGACGCTGTCGCGGGCGGCTCGACGACGACCGACAGCGAGATCAAGCCCCCTCCCGTGCCCAACGCGGGCACGGCCGGGCGGTTGGTGGAGGACTTCCTCATGACGGCCTCCGGTGGCTTGGCGGTCGCTAACGACCGAGCGAAGGCATTCCTCACCGACAAGGCCCGACAGACGTGGCGGGATCCGGAGAACAAGGAGAATCCCTCGCTGACGATCGTGCGGGTCCTAGGTGGCCCGACCACAGGTGCGGCGGTCAACCTCAGGACTCCGGTGACTGTGGAGTACCAGGTGGTCGGAACGCTAGGCGTCGAGGGGTTCATCAACGAACTCAGGGATCTGACGGCGGTCGGCACGGTGGGCACGATGGTGTTCTGGGTGGTGGCGGAGAACGAGACCAACCTGCGGGTAGACGAGATCTCCGGTCCCCCGCTTGGACTCATGCTCAGCGACCAGGCGCTCAAGGAGTACTACCGGCCCCAGCCCATCTATTTCTGGGATCAGGCGGGGAACTCGCTCGTGCCGGATCTGCGCTACGTTCCGCTGACCATCACCGCACCTCAGCGGGCGAACCAGTTACTGCGGTGGCTCGTCGCCGGGCCGTCGCCCTGGCTCAGCGGCGGCGTTCAGCGCATGCCCCAGTACATCACCAGCGACCCGCCCCAGTCCGACAACGGCACCCTGGTCGTCAAGCTCAGCTCGGAGGCCGCGGGCGGCGGACCTGTTGGTCTGAGCCGGCTCAGGTTCCAGTTGCAGTGGTCTTTGAGCACGCCTCAGGTCGCGCTGAGCATCGACGACATCATCCAGCCCGCGGACGCTCCTGAGACGGAGTACCTGCAGCACAACATCAGCCGGGTGTATGACAGCGCGCCGCAGCGCTACGACATCAATGCGGAGAAGGTCGTCCCGGTGCCCGAGGGCATGCAGGGGCCGGCGGTGCTGGCAATGCCCGAGAACGCCAACGTCGTGTCCGCGGCGGTTGGCCACGGCGGCGAAGTCGCCGCGTTCGTGCGCACCATCGGTAACAGCCGCCGGCTGCACATCGTGCGGGAAGGGATGCCCGGAAGGTTCGAGCCGAACCTGACGCAGTCGTCCACAGCTTGGCCGGCCCGCCTTGATCCCACGTTCCGACCTGCTACTGATCGCGACGGGTGGTCCGTCCGGCCGGCTATATCCGGGTGTCCACCACGGACGGCAGCGCGGCGGACGTGACTCCGCGCAACTTCTCGGGCGTGAGCGCCGTCTCTGTCTCGCCGGACGGTCGGCGGGTTGCGCTGATCGCCGGCGGACAGGCGTACGTCTCCTCGCTCAGCCTCGCCAACGGCTCCGTGACTGTCGGTTCCACCCCGCGACCCATCTTGGCCAACCAGCTGACGCCGGCGACTGCGGTCGCCTGGACCGAAGAGGCGTGGCTCTACGTAGCTGGGACGTCAGGTGGTGCGCCGGCGATGTGGCACGTCACGGCCGACAGCGTCGTGGCCGAGAACCTGTCAGAGAGTCTGAGGGGCCTGCGGGTGGACGACCTCGTCGCGTACCCGAAGGGGCCCGGATCGGGCTCGGCCGAAGTTCTCGCCATACACACAGTCGGGCATCTACACGTACTTCAGCCAGCTGACTCCACCGGCACAGCCGGTTCGGTTCTTCGGCACTCCCTGAGTCCTGCGACTGTTCTCCTATCCACAGTTTGTCCACAGGGGACGGTTAGTGCTGGCGGTGGCCGGCTGGAGCCGTCAGGCTGGTCGGGTGGGCGCAATCGTGGCGACGCTGCTCGATCTGGTGCTGCCGCACGACTGTGCCGGCTGCGGGGCGGCCGGCGGCGGCCTGTGCTTCACCTGCGCGGCGGAGCTCCGGCAGGCAGCCGTCCGTACGTCGCCCGCGACCGGCGCCGCCGGGGCTGCCCGCGTGTCTGAGCGCGGGCGAATACGACGGCCCGATCCGCGAGTTGATCCTCGCGTACAAGGAGCGCGGGCGCCGGGGTCTGGCGGCGCCGCTCGGTGACACGCTCGCGGCAGTTGTCCACGCTGGCTGGCCCGGACCGGGTCCCGTCGTACTCATTCCGGTCCCTGCGACCGCGGCCGCGATTCGAGCGCGGCACGGCGATCACATGCTGCGGCTGGCGAAGCGCGCGGCCGGCTGCATGCGCGCCGGCGGGCGTCCGGCGGCGGTGGCGACCCCGCTGCGAGCGCTGCCCAAGGCCGACTCGGCTCATCTCGACCGCGAGCAGCGGGCGGTGACCGCGCGGACCGCGTTCGCGGTGCGGGCGCACTGGCGCGATGGGCGGCGAGTCAGCGCGCTGCGTTCGCTCGCCGATGGCGGTGCCGTGGTCCTCGTCGACGACGTGCTCACCACGGGCGCGACGCTTGCGGCGGCGTCCGCCGTGCTGCTCGCGGTGGGCGTACCGGTTGCCTTCGCAGCGACGCTCGCGGCCACTCAACGCCGGGCCTAGGTGGGCGAACGCTTGCCTCTGCGCGGTTTGGGCAGATCCCGTCTGAGCAGTTCTGCACGATGGGGTGACTGAATGGCGAAGAGGAGTTAGCGTCGATGACCACGGGCAGTTAGTTCACCCCGAGGAGGCCAGTCGTTAACTGCCCGATCCGCAGAACGAAACCTTGGGGGAGGTCACGCGTGGACATCGTCGTCAAGGGTCGCAACGTTGAGGTTCCCGAGCACTACCGGGTGCACGTTGCCGAGAAACTGAACAAGATCGAGCGTTACGACCACAAGATCATAGAGGTTAGCGTCGAGTTACTGCACGAACGTAACCCCCGTCAGTCAGACAACTGCCAACGCATCGAGATCACCTGCGTCTCCCGTGGCCCCGTGGTGCGGGCCGAGGCCTGCGCCAGCGACTTCTATGCCGCGCTGGACAAGGCGATCGACAAGCTGAACACCCGGTTGCGCCGAGCCGCCGACCGCCGGCGGGTGCACCGCGGCCGCCGCGCCCCCGTATCGGTCGCCGCCGCCACGGCAGCCCTCGCCGAGTTCAACGGCGCACCATCGTCGACCGCGGTCGCCCTTGCCGAGCAGGAGGCGGAGGCCGACGAGGCCGACCAGCCCTGGCACATCGCCCGGACGAAGGAACACCCGGGCGAACCCATGACCGTCGACGACGCGCTGTTCCAGATGGAACTCGTAGGGCACGACTTCTACCTGTTCCTGGACAAGGACTCAGGCCGGCCGAGCGTCGTCTATCGCCGGCGAAAGGGCTACGACTACGGCGTCATCAGCCTCGACATGGCCTGACCCCACCGCCGCCCCCCACTCTCATCAGGACCGGTCCGGCCCGCCTTTTGTACTGGCGGGCCGCGCCATGTCTGGCAGCAATGCCCATTGAATATTGTCGATTCGGGTGCCGTCCGGGCCGGGCAGCCGCGACCGTTCGTAGCCCTCGCGTTCGAAGCCCGCGCGCTGCAACACCCGATGGGAGGCAACGTTGTCCGCGGCGGTGCCCGCGATGAGGCGGGCAATGCCGATGGAGAACGCCCAGTCCGCGAGCAGCGTTACCGCGCGGGTGGTGTAGCCGCGACCGCGCCACTGGGGCATCAGGCTGTATCCGGTCATCGCCTGTTGAATCGAGGATTCCCAGTAGTAGAGCCCGATCTCGCCGGTGTACGCCCCGGTTGCCGCGTCTCGAATCGTGAAGTCGGCGCGCTGACCGGCGAGCCAGCCGGACTGGGCCCGGGCACAGGTCTCGGCGATGGTGTCGAACGCCTTGGCCACCGGCGGTACGGAGGTCGCAACCACATCGGGTAGTGAGCGCAGGGTGAAGGTGTCCTCGGCGTCGGCTGCCAGGAGTGGCCGCAATGTCACCACGCCATCGGTCAGCTCGCCACCGGGCACGTCGGGCAACTGGCGCGGGGTCGGGTCGCCCGAGTCCGTGCGCAGCCGGGACCACACGATGAGGTCGTGCCGGGAGCCGTCGCGCCGGCCACCGCCCGCGCGTTCGACGCCTTCCCGACTAAAGCCGGACGCCAGGGCCACCCGTTGACTCGCGGAGTTCTCGAGCTGCGTGTGCAGGATGAGGCGTTCGATGCCAGGCTGGCTGAGCACGTGTGTGGCGAGCAGCCGGGCGGCCTCGGTGGCGATGCCGCGCCGTCGAGCCCAGGGCGCCACCCAGTACCCGATCTCCGCGACCCCGTCGCCGAGGCGCTTGCCGCCTCCGCCGCCGATGAGCCGGTCGGTTGTCGGGTCGGCGTAGCCGTACGCCCACTCACCGGACTCGACCCTCGCCGGCGCACCCTCGGTGATCCACCAGAGCGCGTGCTCGCGTGTGTACGGGCCGGGCAGCAGCGGCAGGAACTGCTGCGTCAGCGGGTCGTCGCACCCGGCCGCGAGGTCGTCCGCATCGTCAGGCCGCAGTGACCGGAGGACCACGTTCTTTCCCCGCAGCACATCCATCGTTCAGCCCCTCGGATCATCGGCCAGTCGGGCCCCGATCCAGGCCGACTGGTATGCCCCCCGTTGGACCAGCGCTTCCCTTTGTACGCCTTCGATCACGAAGCCGGCCCGCTCCGCGACGGTACGGGATGCGTCGTTACCAACGAACGCCTGCCACTCGATCCGGTGCAGTCGCAGCGCAGCGAAACCCCACTCGCACAGCGAAGTCAAGGTGGCCGGCGCGTAGCCGCGACCGCGGGCGTGCGGTGCGACGAGGTAGCCCACGTCCGCGGTGCCGGTGACGAGCTCGTCGCCGTGCAGACGAAGCGACATGGAACCGGCGTAGGCGTCATCCGCGTCGGCGACCGCGAAGACGGCCTCAGCCCCGCCTGCCCACGTGCCCGGGGCGAAGTCGTGCACGAACGCCTCGCCGTGCGCCTGCGTGTAGGGCTGCGGCACGGTGGTGTACCTGGCCGACAGCGGATCCTGGCACGCGACCACGATTGCCGGGATGTCGTCCGCCCGCAGGGGTCGCAGCCGTACCGTTTCGCCGTTTCTCGCGGTGGTTGTCAGCGTCGGCTGGGGCCGGCCGAACACGGCACATCGGGCCGCGGTACGAACCAGCCCGGGCTCGTCGGCCGCGTTCGCCTCTCGGAGGTCACCGGGGAGCAGGGCGCCCATCCAACCGTCATACCACCCGTCCCGGCCACGCAGCGCCGCCCGCTGCCGGCCCTCGAAGCGCACGCCGATCCGTGCCGCGACGAGGCGGGACGCGTGATTGCCCACCTTGGCCCGCCACTCAAGCCGGCGTACCCCAAGGGTCTGCAGCGCCCAGCGCGCCACCGCCCGCGCCGCGCCGGTGGCCACGCCGCGGCCGCGGGCCCATGGCGCGACCCAGTAACCGATCTCCGCGACGCCGGCGTCGAGGTCCAGTGAGACCAGCCCGCACGCGCCGAGCAGGCCGCCCGTTGCGGGGTCGAAAACGCCGAATGGTGCACCCGTGCCGTTTCCCCAGGTCCGGGCGGTGAACGTGGTCACGTAGTCGATCGCGTGCTCGATCTTGTACGGCTGCGGCACCGTGGTCCAGCGGGGAATCTCCGGGTCCTGACAGGCGCGGAAGACCTCGTCGGCATCGGCCGCCTGCCACGGTCGGAGCAGCACCCCGGCCTCCCGGAGCTCGACGCCGGTCGGGTGCAGCTTGGTCTCCATGGCCCGCCATCCTGCCCGACGGGTTCGGCGATCGCCCACCCGATATTCATTGCCTACCCGAAGTTCACGCCCCCGCTTTGGCGGGGCGGGGGCTCGCGCGCAACACTGGTGACCTGAGCTGTCGCCTGAGTGCCGCGGGCGGTGGATGGGCGAGTCCCCCACCTCATTGCGAGGCGAGGGAGGGTCCGGTCGTTGACGGACGCCTACGATGGTCGCGGCAGAAGTATAGGGAGCGTTGACCAGTGTCGATCATCGATAGAATCCTCCGCGCGGGCGAGGGCCGGACCGTGCGCCGGCTCAAGGTCGTGGCGGACGCGGTCAACTCCATCGAGGAGAACTACACCGAGCTGTCCGACGCCGAGCTGGCTGAGCTCACCGACACGTACCGGGCTCGTTACCAGGCCGGGGAGTCCCTCGACGATCTGCTCCCCGAGGCGTTCGCGACAGCGCGGGAGGCGTCCCATCGGGTGCTGGGCCAGCGCCCCTACGACGTCCAGGTGATGGGCGGCGCGGCGCTGCATTTCGGCAACATCGCCGAGATGAAGACCGGCGAGGGCAAGACGCTCACCAGCGTCATGCCGGTATACCTGAACGCCATCGCCGGCGAGGGCGTGCACGTGGTCACCGTGAATGACTACCTGGCGCGCCGCGACGCCGAATGGATGGGCGCGGTGCACCAGTCGCTGGGGCTCAGCGTGGGTGTGATCCTGCCGAACCGGCCGTCGGCGGAGCACCGCGCGGCGTACCAGACCGACATCACGTACGGCACGAACAACGAGTTCGGGTTCGACTACCTGCGCGACAACATGGCCTGGAGCCACGCGGACCTGGTTCAGCGGGGGCACTTCTTCGCGGTCGTGGATGAGGTCGACTCGATCCTTATCGATGAGGCGCGTACCCCGCTGATCATCTCGGGTCCGGCGGAGGCGTCGGCCAAGTGGTACAGCGAGTTCTCCCGCGTGGTCTCGCGCATGCAACCCGGCAAGGACGGCGACGGCGACTACGAGGTCGACGTGGCCAAGCGGACGGTCGCGGTGACCGAGCGCGGCGTGGCGCGGGTCGAGGACTGGCTCGGTATCGACAACCTGTACGAGTCGCTGAACACGCCGCTGGTGGGCTACCTCAACAACGCGCTGAAGGCCAAGGAGCTCTACAAGCGGGACAAGGACTACATCGTCAACGACGGCGAGGTGCTCATCGTCGACGAGTTCACCGGGCGCATCCTGTACGGCCGCCGCTACAACGAGGGCATGCACCAGGCGATCGAGGCCAAGGAAAGCGTCGAGATCAAGCAGGAGAACCAGACTCTTGCCACGATCACGCTGCAGAACTACTTCCGCCTCTACGAGAAGCTCTCCGGCATGACCGGTACCGCCCACACTGAGGCGGCCGAGTTCAACAAGGTCTACAAGGTCGGCGTGGTAACGATCCCGACGCACCGTCCGATGATCCGCGCGGACAAGTCGGACGTGATCTACAAGAGCGAGAAGGCGAAGTTCAACGCCGTCGTCGAGGACATCGTCGAGCGGCACCATCGTGGTCAGCCGGTGCTGGTCGGCACGGTGTCGGTCGAGAACTCCGAGATCCTCTCCCAGATGCTGCGCCGGCGGGGCATCCCGCACGCGGTGCTCAACGCCAAGTACCACGCCAAGGAAGCGGAGATCATCGCGCAGGCCGGGCGGCGCGGGGCGGTCACGGTGGCCACCAACATGGCCGGCCGTGGTACCGACATCCTGCTCGGCGGCAACCCCGAGTCGCTGGCCATCTCGGAACTGCGCAACCGGGGGCTGAGCCCGGAGGAGTCGGCGGAGGAGTACGAGACGGCACTCATCGACGCCATCCCACGCTGGAAGAAGCAGTGCGACGAGGAGGCCGAGGAGGTCATCGAGGCCGGCGGCCTGTACGTGCTCGGCACCGAGCGGCACGACTCGCGCCGCATCGACAACCAGCTCCGAGGCCGGTCCGGCCGTCAGGGTGACCCCGGTGAGTCCCGCTTCTATCTGTCCCTTCAGGACGATCTGATGAAGCGGTTCCGAGCCGGGGCCGTTGAGGCCGTGATGGACCGGCTCAACATCCCCGAGGATGTGCCGATCGAGTCCAAAATGGTCACTCGCCAGATCAAGAGCGCGCAGACTCAGATCGAGGCGCAGAACGCCGAGATCCGCAAGGACGTGCTCAAGTACGACGAAGTGATGAACAAGCAACGCCAGGTGATCTACGCCGAGCGTCGGCGAGTGCTCAACGGTGAGGACCTGCACGACCAGGTCCAGCGGATGATGGATGAGACCATCGCCGACTACGTGCACGGTGCGACTTCCGCCGGCTACTCCGAGGACTGGGACCTCGACCAGCTCTGGTCCAGCCTCAAGCTCCAGCTGTATCCCGTCGGCATCACCGTCGAGGAGCTGGAGGAGGAGGCCGGCTCCCGGTCGGCCATCGATGCCGACTTCCTCATCCACACGCTGACCGAGGACATCCACACGGCCTATGAGCGCCGCGAGGAGGAGCTCACGACCCCGGTGATGCGCGAGCTCGAGCGGCGGGTACTGCTCGACGTCATCGACCGCAAGTGGCGTGAGCACCTCTACGAGATGGACTACCTCAAGGACGGCGTGAGCCTGCGCGCGTACGCCCAGCGCGACCCGCTGGTCGAGTACCAGCGCGAGGGCTTCGACATGTTCAACCAGATGCTCGACGGCGTGAAAGAGGAGGCCATCGGGTTCCTGTTCCGGATCGAGGTCCAGGTCGAGCAGGCACCGCAGGAGGTCACCGGCGTCGGAGCCGCACCCAAGCTGATCGGCAAGGGCCTCAGCCCCGCCGCGCAGCGTCGCCAGCAGCAGCTGCTCTACAGCGCACCCGCGGTCGATGGTGAAGCCGGTCGCGGTAGCCCGGTGCTGGTTCAGGAGACACCGCCGGCGGCGCTCGGCAACGGTCGGTCCGGCCCCCGGGTGGGCGCTGGTTCACCCGGCGCGCAGGCGGCCAGCAAGCGGCCGGCGGTGGGTCAGGCGATCGGCTCGGCCCCCGCGCGGAACGCGCCCTGCCCCTGCGGGTCCGGCAAGAAGTACAAGCTCTGCCACGGAGCCCCCACCGCGGTCTGACTGAAGCCAACGGGGGCTTCAGACCGCCGGTCGCCGACGTTTTGGCGTCGGCCGCGCGCCGGCCGAGGTCCCGTTCGGTGGGTTCTCGGCCAGTGCCCGCAACGCGTCGTCGGCCATTGTTCGCAGTTCCCTGAGGTCGGCCCTCGCCCGATCAAGATCGACGACTGGGGTGGCGATCGACGACAGGGCACACCGTCGCAGAAAAGCTGACACGGATAGCCCGGCTCGTCGTGCCGCCGCTCTGACGCCGGCGGCCTCACTCGGTGAGAATCGCGCCGAGATCATCACGTCCATCCGCTCCGGTGTCCTGCTCGCGACCTCTTCGCCGGCCAGGACATTGCGGTGCGCGTAGAAGTACTCGGCGAGTTCGCTCTCGGCCATCGAGTCTGGACTCGTTGCTGGCGGCTTGGTTCTAGGCAATCTGCTCACTCCTCCCACGCGCTGATTGGTCGCATGGTCCGGGTCCTGGGTCGCCATTCGACGGCGACGACGATCCGTCGGCCACCGTCGGTTTCGCCGAAGGCCAGGTAGTCGGTGGATCTGCCTCTACGGTTCCGCCGATAGACCGGACCTTTGGCGATGACTTGATCGATCTCCTCTGCAGAAACGCCGTGTCCAGTGGCGTGGGCGAGATTGCCGTCGTCCCATTCGATCGCCTCGGGCAGCAGCTCGGGCACGTCAGCAACCTTGATCGAATGTCAGACAACGATACCACGGCGTATGACAATCGCCAGGGGGGTGGAGTCCCGGAGCGCCCGCCGGCTAGGGGGCCACCGCCGCGGTGTCCGTCCCAAGGTCTGGCGACGGTGACTGTGCCACGACGGGCGCTCCGGGAGTCAATGGGTGCCTACCTACAGCACCTCAAGGTGGGTGCAGTGCCAACGGCCGCGAGACAGCTCCATCCGGATCGCCATGGCCCAAACCTTGTCGCGGCGTGCCATCACGACGGCTACCTCGGCGACGCCGTCACTGACATCACAGACCTGCACCCTGCGCACGGCGACCCGGTCACCTGGTCCGGTGCGGGCTGCGCGTCCGGCCTTTGGCGGCCCACCATGGCCAGCGACCACCGAGGCCCGAGTCGCGCCGTGCCCGCGACCCGAGCCACCGGATGGGCGGAGCAGGCGGTTGACGATCGAGTCGAACCGTTCGGGTTGGCAGAACGGCCGCAGCTGCGCGATCGGGCGGTAGCCACCGACCACCTCGACGCAGGTAGCCAGCAGGCGCCGGGTGGCCAGTCGCAACTCGAGCGCGTCGGCCGACTCGTCGTCTGCCATCGCGAATCGGTCGATGCCCAGCCCCGGCGCCAGGCTGCCAGCATTGGCGGCGCTGACCGCGCTGACCGCGCTGGCGGCTTCCATCGAGGGACGAAGCGACGAAATCCCCGCCTGGTCGGCGACCCCCGCCACCCAACCAGCTTCCGCCGCTTCGTCCCCGGATCGCGCGCCCTCGCCCGCCGGCGCGACGCGCTCACCCCCGCACGGACCAGATCCGGGCGGCAGAGCGCCAGCGCCCCGCACCCGAGGTCCCCGCCGTACCTGCGCCCCCGTGGGCAGGTCCAGCGGAAGTAGTTGCGCCGC
This sequence comes from uncultured Actinomycetota bacterium, assembly GCA_963773935.1. GTDB lineage: Bacteria > Actinomycetota > Actinomycetes > Mycobacteriales > Micromonosporaceae > DATBGZ01. The sequence goes on along the minus strand of CAVZCZ010000004.1, from coordinate 263,130 downwards.
CATGGGCGGCGCGTCGAGGCCCGCGATCCGCCGTTCGTCGTCGGTCAATGGCTCTGACCGGGGGACAGCAAGCACCCGAACGGCGGAGATCCGGCGCGCCCGTACGTCGACGTCCTGGGTCGCACGGTCCGCATCGGAGGCCAGCGTCGCGAGCATCGGCCCACCCCTTCACCATTCTTACGTTTGCCTGCGTTTGCCTTCAGACCACCGTTCTATCTGATCGGTGCGGCTGATCGCAAGAGACTTGCGTTTGCTTTCGTTTGCGTTCAACTCGAATGGAGGTGCAAAACGCAGCGAAGTACGCATATCGGCTCAGTCGAAACTCGCCGGGTCGAGGCGTCGGACCGGACTGGTGGGTGCGGGCGTGGCCCGCTGATGAGCGCCTTGGCTAGTCGTCGCTGTGGTCGACGAGGGGATTCGACCGTACGAAATCGGCCGTTTCGTCATACTTCTGGGCGATGTACTCCTCGAGCCTTGACCGCTCGATCCGCCACTGACCGCGTCCGCCGATCTTGATCGCAGGCAGCTCGCCACTGCGCACCATGTGGTAGACCTGCGAGAACGTGGTGGCCAACTCGTCCGCGACGTCCTGCATCGTCAGGAACCGGCCCGCCATGTGGGAACCATACCTCTCAACGGCTTGGATGCTTCCGTTTGCCACCGACTGCCTCGGTGTGCGTCGGCGTGGTGGATGGCCGCCGCGACGCGTCGGGTGTAGGACGTACCCGTTGCCGGTGATCGAAGGAAGGAGGGACATGGCGATGGCATTGAGGCGGGTCTATCTGCCCGCGACGCTGGCCATCGTCGCCCGCCTGCGCGGCGCGGCGTACGAGCTGCCGACCGAGACCAGCGCCCATTCCGTCACACCCCAGCTGCGTGAGTGGTACGCCGACGGCGACGAGGAGGAGCTCGAGTACGTCGCGTTCACCCGTGCCGCGCAAGAATCGCTGCTTCTGCTCCAGCACGACCCGGCCGCGCCCCGCCGCCGCGCCGTCCTGGCCGTGGACATCCCTACCGATCAGGTCAGCCGGGTCGACCCACAGCTGGGGTCGAGCGCGGTCCGGGTCGAGTCTGCGATTCGGCTCGGTGACCTGGCGGCGGTACACGTCGACGGAGCAGACGCCGAGCCGGCCGTGGCGGCCGCCGTCGCGGTCGTGCGGCGAGGCGGCGGCCGGCGACGAGAACGCCCAGTTCACCGTCGATGGCACCGAGGACTACGAGCTGGAGTGGTACGACCCGAGTGAGCTGGACGAGCTGCTCGGCTAGCGGCTACGAGTGTCTCGTGGACCCCGCGTGTCGCGTCCGGCGTCCATGTCTCTCGTCGCGACCTACAACCCCCGGGTAGTAGCCACAACCAGGGGGTTGTTAACTCGACGCGCATCACATGTCCGGCGCGGCGCAGCCCAGATCGTCAGTCCGATCCGCCCTAGTCGGCGGAGCGCATGGTGCGGCCGACGGCGATCATCGACGCGATACCCCCGACGAAAATGACCACCAGTGCGTTGCGAAGCAACGAGAAGTCGATGAAATCCCGAGCCATCCGGTCACCTTCGGAGAGGTTCCGCACGATGCCCAGCAACGACGCTCCGCCGGTACGCGTGAGCGCTGCGCTCAGCAGGAGCAGCAGCCCCGGCAGTGCGCCCGCGAGCAGGTACCACGGCCAGGCCCGGGAGCCGTGGCGGCGCAGGAACCAGAACGCCACCAGGCCGGCGGCGATCCCGCCGACGCTGGACTGGACATAGGCGAAGGTCTTGATGGCGTCGGCCTCCGACGCCAACGTGTCGCCCGAGCCGAACAGCTCGATGAGCCGCGGCTGCAACACGTTGAAGACCACGCCGAGCACGAACATGCAGAACGTGCCGATGATGCTGGCCGCGAACACCGGTCGCGGGGTCGCGGCGGCGGCACCACCGATCGCCGACCCGGCGCCCACCGTGATCGCCAGGATGGCGATGGAGGAATTCGCGCCGTACGCCAACAGGATCACTCCGGCGCACAGACCGCCGAGGACGGTGCCGGCGCCGAGGCCGACAAGTAACCGCCGTACCGCGCTCGACGGGTCGGCGGCGAACCGACCGGTGCTGAGCAGGCCCGCCGTCGCCCCGGCGAGCAGGCTCGCGGCGATGACCACCGGCAGGGCGGCCGCGGCGGCGGCGAGGGCCACCTCGGCGCCGGCAGAGCTGGTGATCGCGGCATGCGCGGTCCACATGGTCGCGGCGAGCCAGATGAGGCCGAGCACGAACAGGATGCCGGCACCGACCCCGGCCGGACCTGATTCAAGCTCGATCTCGGTCTCCTCGACGACGCCGGTTCCGGGGTCGGGTGCGGCGGCGGTCGGCTCCTCGCCGGGCTCTCGCTCGCTGGCCCTCGCTCCTCGCGCGTCGCGCTGTGCGGTCTCGTCAGCCAATCTCTGCATCCATCTGGTCGGGTGGCGCTGCGGGGCGGTGCTCGCGGCGCTCAGGCTGGGCGGTAGGGCGAGGCCGGGCTCGGTCATGGTGATCTCCAGGTGGCAGTGGCGGCCACCCGCCGCGGCGGCCAGACCTGTGCCGGCGCTCCGACCAGGCGATAGTACGTGGCCCGCAGACGAGGGGGTTGGCTTACCCATGGGGCCGAGGACCGAGCGGCGAGGAACGAGCGGCGAGGACGGAGCGGCTCGGGCAATCGTGAAAAGATGAGGTCAAGACTCGCCAGTGTCGTCGAGACCCGACTGAGGAGCAGGTAATGGACGCTGTGATCACCGTGCCCGAACCGCGTAACGAACCGGTCGGCACGTACGCGCCGGGCAGCCCCGAACGGGCCACCTTGCAGCGCCGCCTCGCTGAGCTCGCGGCCGAGCGGCTCGAACTCACGATGACCATTGACGGCACCCAGCGCATGGGCGGCGGCCCGGCGATCGACGTCGTCCAACCGCACCGGCATCGCCATGTGCTGGGGGTCACCCACAATGCCACCAACGACGATGCGGCTGCTGCGGTCGCGGCCGCGAAGCGGGCCGCCCCGATGTGGCGCGCGCTGCCGTTCGAAGAGCGGGCGGCGATCTTCCTGCGCGCGGCCGACCTGCTCGCCGGTCCGTGGCGGGACACGCTCAATGGCGCGACCATGCTCGGGCAGTCGAAGACCTGCTATCAAGCCGAGATCGACTCCGCCTGCGAGCTGATCGACTTCTGGCGTTTCAATGTCCACTTTGGACAGCAGCTGCTCGCCGACCAGCCGCGGTCCTCGCATGGCGTGTGGAACCGCTTCGACCACCGCCCGCTCGAGGGCTTCGTGTTCGCGATCACGCCGTTCAACTTCACCGCGATCGCCGGCAACCTACCCACCGCCCCGGCAATCATGGGCACCACCGTGGTGTGGAAGCCGGCGGTGACCCAGCAGCTCGCCGCACACAACATCATGCGTCTGCTCGAGGCGGCCGGCCTGCCGCCCGGCGTCATCAACATGGTCACCGGTCACGGCCAGGTGGTCGGCGACGTCGTGCTGACCGATCCCGACTTCGCCGGCCTGCACTTCACCGGCTCGACGGCTACCTTCCAGAATTTGTGGCGGCAGATCGGCGCCAACCTCGATAGGTACCGCTCGTACCCGCGCATCGTCGGGGAGACCGGTGGCAAGGACTTCGTCATCGCTCACCCGAGCGCCGACGTCGACGCGCTGCACACCGCGCTGATCCGCGGTTCGTTCGAGTACCAGGGACAGAAATGCTCCGCGGCCTCGCGCGCGTACGTGGCCCGCTCGCTCTGGGAGGGCGGCCTGCGCGACCGGCTGGCCGCGACGGCGGATTCGTTGACCTACGGTGACGTGGCAGACTTCGGCAACTTCGGCGGGGCGGTGATCGACCGTCGCGCGTTCGACAAGCACGCCAGCGCGCTCGACCGGTTCAAGAACTCCGACGTGTGCGACGTCATCGCCGGAGGTACCTGCGACGACACGGAAGGCTATTTCGTACGGCCGACCGTGGTCGAGTGCACCGATCCGACGCACGAGGTGTTCACGACTGAGTACTTCGGGCCCATCCTCGGCGTGTATGTCTACGACGATGCGGACTTCGAGGCCACCGTGGCCCAGGCGGAGAGCGCGTCGCAGTACGCGCTGACGGGCGCGCTCTTCGCGACCGATCGGCGGGTGGTGGACTGGGCGTCGCGGGAGCTTCGGTACGCCGCGGGCAACTTCTACATCAACGACAAGCCCACCGGTGCCGTCGTTGGGCAGCAGCCGTTCGGCGGTGCGCGTGCCAGCGGTACCAACGACAAGGCCGGCTCCTGGCACAACCTGTTGCGCTGGGTGTCGCCGCGTGTCATCAAGGAGACATTCGTGCCGCCGACCGACCACCGGTACCCCCACATGGGGTAACCGTGGCTTCGGGGCTCACGCGTGAATGTGGTGGTCCTTCTCCGTAGGTGGCCGGCCGTATGGTCGCTCCATGGGGTAACCGTGGCTTCGGGGCTCACGCGTGAATGTGGTGGTCCTTCTCCGTAGGTGGCCGGCCGTATGGTCGGCTGAACCTGTTCCGTGGCAAGACTTCTCGGCCGTCCGACGTGGACAGTCGCGTGGTTGGTGTGTTAAGCTGCTCGTTCGCTCGTGTGATCCGGCCTACTGCGCTGGCGGTGCTCGTCGGGCAGCGGCCGGGCCGCGATCGCGACCGGCTGGGACCGTCGCCAAGGCACACACCAAACGCAGGTGTCGCATCGCCACGGTTTGAGCCCGGAGGCGCTACCGTCGTACGCACGCCTGGCGCATACACGCGCCCGGCCAAGCATCTGGAGTAGGGGAAGCATGTCGTCGACCCGGTCGAAGGATCGTGAGCTCATCGCCACGACCTCAAGCCTCGTCGAGTTCCTGCGCGACGTGGCTCTGGCCCGGCGCCAGCGGATCGTGGACGTCGACCGGTACGACCGGGTGCTCTGGCTGCACGACCTGCCGCCCGAGGTCAGCCCCGAGATCGACGCGGGCCCGGGCGACACCCTCTTCTCCATCCCGCGGATCCGGCCCGAGGCGCCGCCGGAGCCGCCGGCCGTACTGACCGGCTGGCTGGACCGCGACGCGTTGGCCGACTCCAGCCAGCCCTCACCCGTACTCAAGGACAAGGGCTCCGCCTGGGTGGTGGTGAAACAGCCCGACGGCAGCAAAGGCATGGTCTCGAAACTGGTGACCCGCGCCGAGGCGCCCGACATCGGACTCACCTTCGAGTCCTGGCTGCCGGTCTGGCACGCGTGGGCCGCGCGGGACCGCAAGATGAAGCCATTCCGCGACTGGTACGCGGCCCTCGCGTCGGCCGCGCACCTGATGGCCGAGCAGGAGGACCAGTACGAGTTGGTGCTCGGCCTCGGCCTGTTGGGTTGGCGTTCGCCGTCGGGCACGGTGGTGCGCAACCACTTACTGACCACGCGCCTGATCGCGGTGCTCGACACCGATAAGGACGAGGTGCGCGTCGTCGTCGATCCGGAGATCGCGACCCGGGCGCAGGATCGGGAACTGCTCGACGGCGAGCCCGGCTATGACCCGACCCGGGTGGAGAGCGTGCACGATCAGGTGCGCGACGAGGCGGTCGTGGCGCCACTCGTGGATGGCGAGCGGCTGGTCAAGACCTGGGCCGAACGCGCGCTCGACGAGGACACCCTCTTCTCCAGCGACTGGGAGCCGCTGGACAAGAACAAGGCGATCGCAGAGGTACGCCTCGCGCCGGCGGTTGTGCTTCGTCGGCGCGAACGGGCCAGCCTGGTCGGCTACTACGACGCCATGCTGCGCGCGCTGCGCGGACCGACGGCTCAGGCGCCGCTCGGCCTGGCCCAGCTCGTCACGTCGATGGAGGCGGGCGAACGGCTGGCCTGGCTGGAGGAGGAGGGTGCGGCCAGCGGCGAGGTGCTCGGCGCGGACCCGCTCTTCCCGCTGCCGGCCAACCCCGAGCAGATGCGGATCATGGAACGGTTGCGTGGCAACAACGGCGTCGTGGTACAGGGCCCACCGGGCACCGGCAAGACGCATACCATCGCCAACCTGATGTCGGCCCTGCTCGCGCAGGGTCAACGGGTACTCGTGACAAGCCAGAAGGCGCAGGCGTTGCGGGTCCTGCGCGAGAAACTGCCCAGCGAGGTGGCCAAGCTCTGCGTCTCCATCACCGACCTCGACCGTGGCGGCTCGGCCGAGCTCGAGGGCAGCGTCAAGGCGATGTCCAATCGGTACGCCTCGTTCGACCCGGTCGCGCAGGAGGCCGAGGTCGCCAAGGGGGAGCAGCGCCGACGCGACCTGATGGCCCGCGTCGAGGCGCTCACCGACCAGGTGCGGGAGCTGCGCGAGTCGGAGACGCTGACGCATCCGCCGGTGGCGCTCGGCTATGCGGGGACGCTCGCGGAGATCGCCCGGCGGTTGCACGACGAGGCGCCGAGGCTGGGGTGGTTGCCAGTTCCGCTGCCCGATGGGTGGGTCGAGCCGCCGCTGACGGCCGTCGAAGCCGGGGAGCTGTTGCACCTGCTCACCACCCAGACACCGCAGCGGCTGGCCCGGGTGAACCAGCGCGTTGTCGCCACCGACGACTACCCGACCGCGGACGAGGTGCGGCGGCTGTTGGCCGCCGAGGCCTCGGCCCGACAGACCGCCGAGCGGGGCGCCACCGACACCTCCCGCCACCTCGACACGCTCGACCGGGCCATGCTCACGAGCCTGCAGGGTCAGGTCGACAGCGCGCGCCAGCTGACCAGCCTGCTCGGACTCGCGCCGGATGCGAAGGCCTGGGGCGACCACGACTGGGCGGTACGGGCGATCAAGGATGGTCTCGGCGGTCACAACGGGACCCTCTGGGCTCAGCTCGCCGCGGGGCGGGCGCAGCTGGACGTGGCGCAGAAAGCCTTGCAGGAGCTGGGTTTTCGGGAGATCCTCATCGGCCAGGGGGCACCCGGCACGCCCACGGCGCGGCTGCACCTGGTCAAGGCGCTGCATCAGCATCTGGTCGAGGGCGGCAAGCTACGCTCGACGTTCAAGTCCAGCGAGCAACGTGATGCCGAGCCGGTGCTGGAACGGGCCACAGTGGACGGTCTGCCGGTTACCACGCCGGAGCAGGTGGAGCTGCTCCACGCGGCGCTGCAGGCACAGGCGGCCATGGAGACGCTCGGCCGCGGCTTCACCATCGTCGGCGCCACCGTGTCCGGAACACCCGACGAGTCCGTGCACCAGTCGGTGGCCCGGATCGTCGACCTGTACGCGCGGTTGGACCTGGTGCAGCGGTTCCTTGCCGCGGCCACGACCATCCGGACCGCGCTCACCACCACCCAGTCGTTCCTGCCGCTGACCAATCCGACCGAGTGGCAGGACTTCGTCGACGCGCTCAATGGTGTGCGGCTGCGGGTCGAGGCGGACACCGCGTCCTCCAGACTGATCGCTATCTCCGACCGGCTCACCGCCGACGCCCGAGCCGTGGACGCGCCGCCGGAGCTGGCCGATGCCTCGGCCGCAATCGGCGCCCGGGACGGCGACGCATATGCGCAGGCCGTGGCCGGGCTCGCCGCCGTGGCCGGCGAGATCGCCGAGCAGGCCCGCTGCGAGCAGCTCGAGGACCGGTTGCGCGAGGGTCATCCGGCGATGGCCGCGCTGCTGAGCTCTACTGTGGACGATGCCCGATGGCCAACCCGGCTGGCGGAGTGGGATGACGCCTGGGCCTGGGCTCGGGCCAACACCTTCTTTACCGACCAGCGCAAGGCCGGCCGGGAACAACAGCTCGAGGCGGAGCTGGCCGACACCGTGAGCCGGCTGCGCCAGGAGGCCGGGACGCTCGCCGCGGTCCGGGCCTGGGGACACTGCCTGAGCCGCATGACGGCACATCAGGCGCAGGCGCTGCAGGCCTACGAGCAGCACATGCGCTCGCTGGGCAAGGGCACCGGGCGGTACGCGCCGAAGTTCCGCAGCCTCGCCCGGCAGGCCATGCGTGAGGCCCGCAACGCGGTGCCCGCCTGGATCATGCCGCTGGATGTGGTGCTGGAGACGCTCGCCCCGATCCGGGACTCGTTCGACGTGGTCATCGTCGACGAGGCGAGCCAGGCCAGCATCGAGGACCTGTTCCTGTTGTGGCTCGCGCCCCGGGTGATCGTGGTCGGCGACGACAAGCAGTGTGCTCCGTCGCAGGTTCGCCTCGGTGAGCTCGAGCCCATCTTCAGCAAGCTCACCTCGTACCTGCCCGACCTGCCCGCCTATCTGCGCGACGCGTACACGCCGCGGTCGAGCCTGTTCGACCTGCTGCGTACCCGGTTCGGCGCGGTGATCCCGCTGCGCGAACACTTCCGCTGCATGCCGGAGATCATCGAGTACTCGTCCCGGCAGTTCTACGCCGACGAGCCGTTGGTGCCGCTGCGGCAGTTCGGCGCGGACCGGTTGCCGCCACTGCGCGCGGTACGGGTCGAGAAGGCCGTCACCGAGGGCAGTAACACCAGGCTGCGCAACCCGGTCGAGGCCGAGGCGATCGTGAGCCAGATCGAGGCCTGCCTCGCCGACCCCGCCTACCAGGACAAGACGATGGGCGTGGTGGTGCTGCAGGGCACCGGGCAGGTGCAGCTGTTGCACCGGCTGCTGCTCGAGCGCATCGACCCGAAGGAGTGGGAGCAGCGCCGGCTGCGCGTCGGCACGCCGCCCGACTTCCAGGGCGACGAGCGCGACGTCGTCTTCCTCTCGCTGGTGGTGGCCGAGAAGCGCGCCGCCGTCACCGGTACCGAGTGGCAGCGGCGGTTCAACGTCGCCGCGTCGCGGGCCAAGGACCAGGTGTGGCTGTTCCATTCGGTCGGCCTGGATCTGCTCAGCACCAACGACCTGCGCGCCTCCCTACTGTCCTATGTGCTCAATCCGCCGCCGGCGCTCGTGGCGGAATTGCTCACCGACGTGATTCCGGACGAGCCGCATCCCGCGTTCCGGTCCCTGTTCGACCAGCGGGTCTTCTGCAAGATCAGCGCAAAGGGGTTCCACGTGACCCCGCAAGTGCAGGTGAATGGCCGCAACGTCGACCTGGTCGTCACCGGTGCCAAGGGCCGGCTGGCCGTGGAGTGCGACGGGCAGGAGTGGCCCGGCACGCAGGAGCAGCGCGAGGCGGATCTGGACCGGGAACGGGAACTCAAGCGGGCCGGGTGGCGGTTCTGGCGGGTACGGGAGAGTGAGTTCGCCTACGACCCCGATGCCGCGCTCACGTCGCTCTGGACGACGCTGAAGAAGCTGGGCATCCGCCCGTACGACCCAGCCGACTTCGTCGGAGTGGCCTCGGCGGCGACCGTCTGGACGCCGGCCGAGCTATCCACTGTGGAGGGTCTGGACGGGCTGGACGGGGACTCGCCCGAGGAGCTCGACGACGTACACCTCGCCCGCGCCTGACCTTCGCCGGTGCTCGAGTCGGTTGGTTTTGGGGCCGTTGTCGGATGCGATCCGTTGTGGACACAACTCGACCAGATCGCGAGTCCGCAGGCGGACAGTGGCCCTTCAGGTCTGTGCGCATCCGCTAGCCTGCGCGTGTTGACGCGCAACGCGATGGAGGGCTCTCCGTGCATATGCGAGGGATTCGACGCCTCGGCCTCGTTGGCCGATTGACGAGCGCCACCCTGTTCATGTTGGTAGCCCTGACCGCCTGCGGCGGCGACACCCCCACGCCGACACCGGCGGGCGGCGATCCCGGCGGCGGCGGCAACCCCGGCGGCGGCGGCAACGCCGGCGCGGCAGCCTACGCTGTGACCGACTTGTGCGCGGAAGCCGATCTCGGCCCACTCAAGGCGGTCCTTCCCGTCGTCACGGAACTCAAGCCGCAACAGCTGCCGAGGAACGGGGCTACCCTCTACGCCTGCGATGGCGAAGCCGCCAAGTCCGACGCCTACGACGACATCGGCTTTCTCTCGCTGAGTGCATACATCTACGAGACGCCAGAAGGGGCAGATAAGCAGTACGCGGCCAGCGCTGGCCGTAGCGGGGTGACCGACCCGCAACCAGTCCCCGGCGTTGGCCAGAAGGCGGTCAGTTACCTCGATGGGCCGGAGGTCCGCGTCGCGGTACTGGACGGCACGCTCTACTTTTCGGCCACGTGGAGCTCGAACGATCTCTCCATACCGGACGGGGTGCGGCAAGCCCTCGTCGACACCACCCGCGCGACGGTGGCGAAGCTGAAGACGTGACATGGGTGGAGCATGATCGGGCCATCTTCCGCGCGCCATGATCGCGACCTGGGCACGACTCTGCGTGGCGGCCACTAGTCTGGGCGGGTGAGCGACGCAACGGAGCGGCGCCCTTCCTTTGGCGAACAGGGCGGGCTACTGACGTACGGCAGCTACCTGCGGGTGCCGGAGCTGCTGTCCCAGCAGGTACCCGAGTCGGATCCGCCGGCCCACGACGAGCTGCTGTTCATCACCATCCACCAGGTCTACGAGCTGTGGTTCCAACTGCTGCTCGCGGAGCTCACCGACGCCCGGGATCGGATGTTCGCGGGCGAGGCCTATCTGCCCCGGGTACGGCTGCAACGGTGCCACGCCATCGAGCGGGTGCTGGTGGGCCAGGTCGACGTCATCGACACCATGACGCCGCAGGACTTCCTCGAGTTCCGGACCAAGCTCGCCCCGGCGTCCGGATTCCAGTCGGCACAGTTCCGGGAGATCGAGTTCCTCTCCGGCCTCAAGGACGACGCGTACCTGGATCGGCTGCGCGGGCTCACCCCGGAGGAGGCCGCGCAGCTGCGCCGGCGGCTGGATGAGCCGAGCCTGTGGGACGGGTACCTGGCGCTGCTCAGTCAGTCCGGCTTCGCCACGGACACCAGCGAGGCCCGCTTCGACGCGTACCGTCGCATCGCGCAGGATCGGGAGCGGTACGGGTCGCTGTGGGATCTCGCGGAGGCACTCGTCGACCATGATCAGGCGTGGTCGCTGTGGCGAGCCCGGCACGTGTTGATGGCCGAGCGCCAGATCGGCACCAAGCCGGGTACGGGTGGCTCTGCCGGCGGGGCGTACCTCCGCTCCCGGGTCGACCTGCGCTTCTACCCCGAACTCTGGGAACTCCGCTCCCTCCTCTGACCCCGCCTTGCCCGCGCGCACGCCGCGCCTTCCCGCACACCCCGCCCCTCCCGCACACCCCGCCTTGATCCACGCAATTGGTCACCTACTGGGCCCCACTATCGACAGATGAGGCCCAATTGGCGACCAATTGCGTCCGCGGTGGCCCGATCTTGCACGCCCGAGCTCCAAGATCCGTTCGCTGTCGGCGGATAGGCATGCCTCCTGAACGGTGTAATGCTGTAATCATCGCAACGAAGTAAGGGGTGAGAGCGATGTTCGAACGAGGTTGGGGGCGTGGCCGGGGTGGCGCATACAGCGAGCCGCCCGCGGCGGATGACGCGGTGGCGTGGATCAGTGGCGCGTTGCCGGATGACTGGTTCACCGGAGCGCCAGAGGTCGTCATCGACCGGGACGAGATCCTGATCGTCGGCACGCTCGTGGCGCCACCGGTGGACGAGAACGCCACCGACGCGGAGCGGGCAGCAGCCGAGCAGGGGCGCATCTCGACGTTCCGGGAGGAGACCCGGGAGCGGCGCATCCGGATCGCGCAGCAGCTCGAGCACCGGTACCGGCGCAAGGTGGCCTGGGGCGCGGTCGCCGGCGGCACCCGGCAGCTGTTCAGTACGTACTCGGCACCGGTGATGACGCGGCTGCGCCAGACGGAGCGGCAGGTGCTCGACACCCTCGTCGACGCCGGAGTAGCCCGCTCCCGTTCCGAGGCCCTCGCATGGTGCGTACGGCTGGTGGGGGAGCACACCGATCAGTGGCTGGCCGACCTGCGTACGGCCATGGGCGCCGTCGACGAACTGCGTCGGCGTGGTCCCGGCACCGTCTAGTTTCACCTGACTCGGTCAGCGATATCGCCAGCTGAAATGGATATCGCGAGACCAAGGGTCCAGGCCCGCGGCTATGCGCGTTGGCTGGCGGGTGCGCAGCTGCTCGCGCAACGCGTCGTGAGCAGCGGCACCCGCGGCGAGGGCGTCGAGGGAGTGCAGGGCGGCGCCAAGGATCGGCGGTGCGTCAGCGACGGTGACGGTGGCCTTGGGTGCCAACGCGCGGATGCCGTCAACGACCGGTGGCACGAGCAACGGGTGGCGGGAGCGCAGCACCCCTCCGCCCAGCACCACCGTGAACGGCTCGTCCAGCAGGCTCAGCCTTCGTGCCGCCACCGTCGCCAGCGTAATGATCTCCTCGACCTGGCGGTCCACGATGGACACGGCAACCGGATCACCCGCGGCTGCCGTGGCGAACACCGCTGGCGCCAGGTTCGCGAGGTCAGCCCATTCGACGGTGCCGTGATGCAGCCGGCTGCCGAGTTCGGCCGCAGTCGAAAGTCCATAGTGGTCCGTGATCGCGGTAGCCAGGGCCGTCACGGGCCCCCGCCCGTCCTCGCCGCGCACCGCGTGCCAGAGCGCCAACACCCCGAGGTGACCACCGCCGCCCCAGTCCCCGCTCTCCATCCCGAGGGCCGGGAAGCGGGCGGTCCGGCCATCGCCGGTGCGGCCAAGGCAGTTGATGCCCGCGCCGCAGACGACTGCGACCGCATCCGGTGCATCGGTGCCTGCGCGCAGCAGTGCCCACGTGTCGTTGTCGAGATGCAGCTCCTCGGACCAGCCGAATGCCGCCACGTTGCGGGTGAGCAGGTCTACGTCGGCCGGCAGGTCGGCGCCGGCGAGGAACACATCGGCGCGGGCGAGCCGGGTCGAGTCCGGCAGCCCGGCCGCCTCGCGCGCACGAGCGACGAGCATGTCCAGCCGCGACAACGTTTCGTCGAGGCCGACATTCTGGTGGTTCGTGCCGCCCCCGTTGGCATACGCGAGCACCTCGCCTGTGTGCGACCCGATCACGACGTCGGTCTTTGAGTTGCCTCCGTCGATGGCCAGGTACAGCGTCATCGGGCCCAGGCCAGGTGCGCGGTGTTCGCCGCGATGAGCCGGTCCGTCAGGTCCTGCGCCAGATCGTGCTGACCAACCAGCGGGTGCGCGAGTAGGGCCCGATAGACCCGGTGCCGGCCGCCGCGCAGCGCCGCGTCGAGGGCAAGCTCCTCGTACGCGCTGACGTGACCGATCAGTCCCCGCTGCTCGGGTGTGAGTCGGCCCGGCGGCCGTGGCCGGGCCCCGGTGGTGTCCACGTCGCTCGTCACCTCGATGACCGCATTCTCGTCAAGGAATGGCAGCGTAGCGCCGTTGCGGACGTTGGCCGCGTGCGGGCCGGGAGAGCTGCCCCGCAGCGAGGCGATGAGCCCCAGCGCCGCCTCAGAGTAGTACGCCCCGCCGCGCTGGCTGAGTTGCTCGGGCTTGGTGTGTACGGTCGCGTCGGCGTAGATACGCAGCAGTTCAGACTCGATCCGGGCGACTGTCTCCCCTCGGGTCGGTGCCGCGCGCTGTTCGGCGACGACGCGGTCGTGCGCGTAGAAGTAGCGCAGGTAGTACGACGGCACGCTGCCCGCAATCGCGAGCAGCTCAGGGGAGAGGCCGACCTCCGCGGCGATCGCGTCGCCGTGGCTGGCGAGCAGCTTCGGGAGCATGTCGACGCCATCGACCGTAGCCGCCAGCTCCCAGGTGAGGTGATTGAGCCCGACGTGCTCGAGCTCCACATCGGAGAGTTGGACACCGAGCAGGCCCGCGAAGCGCCGTTGCAGTCCGATCGCCACGTTGCACAGACCAAGCGCTCGGTGCCCGGCGTCGAGCAGAGCTCGGGTCACGATACCGACCGGGTTGGTGAAGTCGATGATCCAGGCACCTGGCGCCGCCCGCCGGGCGGCGCGCTCTGCGACCTCCAGCACCACGGGCACCGTGCGCAACGCCTTGGCGAATCCGCCGGCGCCCGTGGTCTCCTGGCCGACGCAACCGCATTCGAGCGGAAACGTCTCGTCGCTGATCCTGGCCGCCTGGCCGCCGACGCGCAGCTGGATCAGCACAACGTCGGCGCCGTCGAGGCCATCGTCCACATCGGACGTCCAGCGCACCCGGCCCGAGTGGCCGTGATGCGCGAAGAGTCTGGCGCAGAACTGCCCGACCGTCTCCAGCCGCTCCGTCGCGGGATCGATGAGCACCAGCTCGTCCACGGCCAGCATGCTGCGCAGGCGCGCGAAGCCGTCCGCGAGCTCCGGCGTGTACGTCGACCCGCCGCCGACCACTGCGACCTTGAGACTCATCCCTTGACCCCCGTCAGTGTCACGCCTTGCACGAACGCCTTCTGGGCGAAGAAGAACACGATCACAATGGGCACCATGGTCAGCAACGTCGCCGCCGAGATGAGGTGCCACTGGACGTGGTGCAGCGACTTGAATGATGCCAGACCGAGCGAGAGTGTCCACGCGTCCTCGTTCTCGCTCGTGTAGAGCAGCGGTCCGTAGTAGTCGTTCCAGGCGTAGAAGAACTGGAACATTCCCGCGGCCGCTATCCCGGGGCGGGCCATGGGCAGCACCACCCGCAGCAACGTCCGCCACTCACCGCAGCCGTCCACGCGCGCCGCGTCGAGGTACTCGTCCGGGATCGTCACGATGAACTGCCGCAGCAGGAAGATGGAGAAAGCATCGCCGGCGAGCATTGGCAGGATGAGCGGCCACAGCGAGCCGGTGAGTCCGGCGTTGGCCCACATGAGATAGAGCGGAACCGTGACCACCTGGGGCGGGAGCATCATCACACAGATGATGGCGATGAACGTCGCGTTACGTCCGCGCCAGCGCAGCTTGGACAGCGCGTACGCAGCGGGCACCGAGGCGAGAAGCATGAACGCTGTGGCGGTGCTCGCATAGACCATGGTGTTCAACAGATACTGCGGCAACGGGGTGCGTTGGAACACTTCGAGGTAATTGCCCGGATGCCAGGTTCGCGGCCAGAGGTCGGACGTGAGTGTCTGGTTGCTGGTCATGAAGGACGTCAGTAGCAGGAACGCGATCGGTGCCAGGAACGCGATCGAGAACGCGATCGCGATACTGTGCTCTGCGATCCCGACAAGCACCGAGTCACGACGCCGGCGCGGAGGCCGGGCCGGCACCGCGACGGGCACGGAAACGGGCACGGATACGGCCGCCATCAGGCACCTCCAATGAAAGCGCGGAACCGTCGCAAGAGGACGGCCGTGATGGCGATCGCTACCACAAAGAGCACCACTGCGAGGACGTTGGCATAGCCCAGGGCGTTGTATCGGAAACCGACCACGTACAGCCAGAGCGGATAGGTGTACGTGGACCCTTCCGGGTAGCCGAAGGTCGATGAGATTCCGCCACCGGTAGTGGCTCCGCTCGACGCCACACTCGCCGCGACCGCGGCCTGGGTGAAGTACTGCAGTGTTGCGATGGCTCCCGTCACCGCCGCGAAGAGCAGTACCGGCGAGATCGTGGGCAGTGTGATGCTCCGGAACTGTTGCCAAGGCCCGGCGCCGTCGAGCGAAGCGGCCTCGTAGAGCTCGGCCGGCACGTCCAGCAGGGCGGCGACAAATATGATCATTAGATCGCCGATGCCCCACAACGCCAGCAGCACCAGGGATGGCTTGGCCCACGTCGGCGAGTTGAACCACAGTGGACTGTCGAAGCCCAGAGCATCGAGCACCGTGTTGACCGGACCGGTGCCCGGCTTGAGGAGGAAGACGAAGGCCAATGTCGCCGCAACCGGCGGTGCAAGCGCCGGAAGGAAGAACAGTGTTCGGTACACGCTGCGACCGCGGCGGACCCGGTTCAATAGGGTCGCGGTGACAAGCGCACCTACGATCCGGGCCGGCACCATGACCGCCACGAACCAGAGCGTGTTACTGGCCGCTTTTCGTACGTTGAGGTCCTCGAAGAGGAACTTCCAGTTCTGCAGCCCTACCCATTCGGGCTGGTTCACCAGGTCGAACCTCGTGAAGGAGAAATAGATTGCGGCGAGCAGCGGGTAGACGAAGAAGACGGCCAAGCCAATCAACGCCGGTCCGATGAAGCTGAGCACGACCAGGCGATGGCGCATCCGCCGGCTGGGACCGGTCGAGCGCGGTCGCTTGACCGACCCAGGGGCAACGGCCCGGGTGGTGCCGGTCGACTCGCGACCGGCACCCGGGTGAGACGGGGCCAAGGTGGACATCAGGTTAGCCGGCGAGCTGGATGAGCTGGTTCACCTGATTGTCCACTTCGGCCAGTCCGGCCGTGAGATCAGTCTTGCTGCCCGACTGCCATTCCGTGCAGAACTGACTGAATGTTTCCTGGTACGCCGGGCCGACGGCGCTCGGAGGCGTGGTGGAAGTCATCGGGTGGTTGAAGATGTCGAGGAAGGTCTTGAACGCGGGATCCACTTCGAGGTCGGACGATGCCAGCGCCGCCTTCGTGCTCGGCACGTTCTTGATGCCGTTGGCGAGCTTCACGACCGCGCCGGTGTCGGTGGCGAGGTAGCGCATGAGCGCCCACCCGGCCTCCGGGTTCTTCGAATTCTTCGACACGCCCATGACGTTTCCGGTTACGTATCCGGCACCGTACCGGTCCGACTTGAGCACTGGCATCGGGGCGGTGGCGAAATCGACGTCGGGCGCCTGGTCGCGCAGGAACGCGATCCGGTACTCACCGTCGATCATCATCGAGATCTGTCCCTTGTGGAACGCGTGGTCGGCAGAGAACTCGTCGCCGAGGCTGGACCGGAACTTCTCCAGGTTGTCGTAGCCGTACCAGTCGACAAGGTCCTTCTGCCAGCGCAGCACGTCCTGCCACAGCGGGTCGCTGCCGATCGCCGATGTGCCGTCGGCCTTGAGCCAGCCAGCGCCGGCCACCGGGGCGAAGTGCGAGGGGGAGAACTCGTAGAAGCCCCACAGCGGCAGGAAGCCGGCCCGCTCGATCGTGCCGTCCGCAGCGCGCTTGGTGAGCTTCTTGGCCATGTCGGACAGCTCGGTGAGTGTCTTCGGCGGCGCCGTGATGCCGGCCGCGGCGAAGTCCCCCTTGTTGTAGTAGAAGCCGTACGTGTCAGCGAGGAACGGCATCGAGCAGCGCTTGTCGCGGTACTCGGTGTAGGAACGGACCGAGTCGGGGAACTGGCTGAGGTCGACGTTGTCCCGCTGCAGGTACGGGCCGAGGTCGATCCACGCGCCCGTGCTGCAGAACTTGCCGACGATGTCGGTGGAGTACGACATGGCGACGTCGGGTCCTTCCCCGGCGCCGATCGCCTGCAGCATCTTGGTGTCGTCTTGGCCGTCCTTGATGACCACGTCCACCTTCGGGTACTTGACCTCGAAGTCGGCGATGACCTTCGCGATCTCATCGGCCTCGCGGTCAGTGAAGAAGTGCCAGAACTCCACGGTTCCGGTCGGTTCCACCCCGGCCGCGCCGGGAGTCGTCGTGTTCGAGCCGGGGGTACAGCCGGCGGCCAGGACAACCGCGGCGGCGAGTGCGACACCGGCGCGAAGGCCGGCGCGGGTACGAGTCATTCTGCTGCTCCTTGTTGTGTTGAAGCCCGCCTCGCGCGGACTCGCCGCGCGCTCGTTGGCCCAGGTCAGTCGGAGGACGGTTGCGCCAGGGAACTGATGAGCGACTCGTGCAGGGCCGCCAGCCCGGCATCGAGCCCTCCGAGCAACACCGCGTCGTCGTCAACCGCGGTAACCGCGATCTGGAGGTCGGTGTCGGTGCGCCCGGACGGTTCTGTGTTGCGCGCCCGCGCGCCGGCGGCGCGGGGCTTCGGGGCGGTATTCGCCGCTTTGGCGGTGCGCGGCTCCGCAGGCATTGCCGCGGTAAGTCTGCGCGGCTCCGCGGGCGTCGCCGCTGGTGCGGCTGTGGCGGACTGCATGGCTACCGCGACGGCGTCGCGGAGCCTCGCCCCGCCGGCCTGGGCTACCTCACCGGCGAGGACGACGAGCGGTGGGTCGAGCACGGCGACGACCGTCGCCAAGGCGAATGCGATCCGATGGGCGAGGCGTTCCAGGAACTGGTCCACCCCGCCGGCGACGGCGGCGCTAACCGCATCGCCCGGTGTCGCTGCCGCGATTCCGCAATCCGCGGCGAGGGCGCGCACGGCGTCACCGCCGAGGAGGTCCTGCAGGTCCCCGCTGCCACCGGTCCAGTCGGGTGGGTGGCCGCCGCAGAGCCGGAGGTACCCGATCTCACCGGCGCCGCCACGGGATCCGCGTAGCACCGTGCCACCCAGGTCGGTCGCGAGGCCGACTCCGGTGCCGAGCCAGAGCAGGCCGAAGCTCTCCGCAGAGACCGCGACGCCGCGGTGGCGTTCCGCGATGGCGGCGAGCTTGACGTCGTTCTCGATGGCGACCATGGCCTGCGCCGGAAGATCAAGGCCGGCGCGGATCTCGGCGAGAATGCCCGGGCGGTCCCAGCCGGATACATCGACGTATCGCAGTACGTCGGTCCGTCGGTCGTACGAGCCCGGGACGCCGACCTGGACATGGTGCACCCGACGCCGGTCGACGCCGGCCCGATCGCACGCCTCGGCCACGGCCTTGGCCACCGCTGCCGCCGGTTCGACGCGGGCGAAGTCCACTCGGCTCTCGGTCCGGTCGCGCAGGGTCGCGCTCAGGTCGCAGACCGCGGTCGCGAGCTCGGGGCGGTCAGCGCCGAGCGTGTCCCGGATCGAAACCGCCACCGCGTACGCGGCGTCGCCGTTGGGCGCGTAGATCTCGGCGGTTGGTCCGACGCTGCCGGCGGTGCGGCCGGTGACGACAGCGAGGCCGGCGTCGGTGAGCAAGCGGAGCATCTCGGAACTCGTCGGCTTCGAGAGCCCGGTGCGCTCGCGCAGTTCCGCCCGGGTCAATTGGCCGGCCTGCAGCAGGTGGGCGAGCGTCGCGCTGGAGTTCATCGCCCGGAGCAGTTTCGCCGAGCCGGCGAGCCGCGACATGTGCCCTCCGAAACAGATAGGAAAACTGACTAACTAACTGTTGTGAGGCAAGGTAGGTCCCCCAACCGCTCCCTGTCAAGGGTGAAAGCGCACGAGACGTGCGAGTGAGCCGACCGGGGACGGGTAGGCTCTTGATCAATGACAGGCTATTCGGGCACCTAGGACAGTCGTGCTGCGACGGTCCAGTCCGGACAGTGCACTGTGGAATAGATTTTCCGAAATCCTGGACACAGCGCCACTGAAGTGGCAGCGTAGGCGACATGGCAGAAGGAGTTAACGCGACTGCTGCAGCCCTTCTCGGGCTGCTGCACGATGCGCCGATGACTGGTGGGCAACTGATGGCGGCGGCCGAACGGCGGCTCGGACCGTACTGGTCAATGACGCGCAGCCAGGTCTACCGCGAGCTTCCGGCGCTGGCCGAGATGGGGTTCGTGAAGTTGGGCAAGCCGGGTCCTCGGGCGAGCCAGCCGTATTCGATCACGCCAGCCGGCAAGCGGGCGTTCGCCCGTTGGCTGTCGGAGGAGCCGGGCACCGAGTCGTTGCGCAACCCCGTGGCGTTGCGGGTGGCGTTCGGCGCCTACCACGGCTCGACCGCGCTCAAGGATCTGTACAACCAGGCGACCGATTCGCACAACAAGGCGCTGGCGGAGATCAGGGAGCAGGCCAAGCAGGTCAAGTCCGAGGGCGACAACTACGGTGCTGCGGCGCTCGAGTTCGCGGTTGGCTACCACAAGGCCGCACTCGCCTGGCTCAAGTCGGCCCCGACCCGATAGGCACGGCCGAACCGATAGGCACGGCCGACCCGATAGGCACAGCGGCGAACCGGCGTTGATCAAGGGCCCTGCTCCTTGATCAACGCGCGGATCGGGATCACTGTCTTATCGCCGGCATCTCGGCTCTGCCAGCGGGATAGTCTTGGTGGTTGTGACAACCGCCGATTTCCCCGAACAGCACTCCGCCCTCGACGCAACCCTGCGCAACATCGAGGTGGTACTGGACCTTGAGCGCATGCGCAAGGAGAAGGCGGAGCTCGAGGCGCAGGCGTCAGTACCCAATCTGTGGGACGACCCGGCGAAGGCGCAAGTGGTCACGTCCCGCCTCTCGAACGTGCAGACCGACATCAACCGGGTGGAGAAGCTGCGCAGCCGGCTCGATGACGTCGCGTTGATGTACGAGATGTCCCAGTCGGAGTCTGATGCGGACGCCGCCGCCGAGGTGGCGAGCGAGATCGTGGCTCTGCGCAAGGCGATCGACGAGCTTGAGGTACGGACGCTGCTCTCCGGCGAGTACGACTCACGCGAGGCGCTGGTGTCCATCCGATCCGGGGCGGGCGGGGTCGACGCGGCCGACTTCGCCGAGATGCTGCTGCGGATGTACCTGCGCTGGGCGGAGCGGCACGGGTACCCCACCGACGTGTACGACACCTCGTATGCGGAAGAGGCCGGGCTCAAGTCGGCCACGTTCGCGGTGAAGGTGCCCTACGCCTACGGCACTCTCTCGGTCGAGGCGGGCACCCACCGGTTGGTGCGGATCAGCCCGTTCGACAACCAGGGCCGTCGGCAGACCTCGTTCGCCGCGGTCGAGGTGGTGCCGGTGGTCGAGCAGACGGACGAGATCGACATTCCCGACGACGACCTCCGGATCGACGTCTATCGCTCGTCGGGTCCGGGCGGCCAGGGCGTCAACACCACTGACTCGGCGGTAAGGATCACGCACCTGCCCACCGGCATCGTGGTGAGCTGCCAGAACGAACGCTCGCAGTTGCAGAACAAGGCCACCGCGATGGGCGTGCTCAAGGCGAAGCTGCTCGATCGCAAGCGGGCCGAGGATGCGGCGAAGATGAATGAGCTGCGCGGCGACGTCGCCGGCTCCTGGGGCGATCAGATGCGCTCATACGTGCTGCACCCGTATCAGATGGTCAAGGACCTGCGGACCGAGTACGAGACGGGCAACCCGAACGCGGTCTTCGACGGCGACATCGACTCATTCATCGAAGCGGGCATTCGCTGGCGCAAGCAGCGCCAGATGGCGGCCTAAGCCCGACCGGACGCTACGAATCGTAGTCGTTAGGACGCGAAGAGTGGCGACAGTTCTAGCCTGGTACGCACAGGTCGGCTGGCCGTACGGACAAGTTTTGCTGGCAAATCGCGACGCTCGCCACGTCTGGTGTTGGTGTTTTCGTTACACCGCGTAGACTTCCGACCCGTGATTGCGCTTGAACACGTGACGAAGACGTACCCCAAAGCTCAGCGTCCGTCGCTGAGTGACGTATCGGTGTCGATCGATAAGGGCGAGTTCGTCTTCTTCATCGGGCCCTCTGGCTCCGGTAAGTCGACGATCGTGAAGTTGCTGCTGCGGGAGATCCAGCCCAACAAGGGCAAGATCATGGTCAACGGTCGCGAGGTTGGCGGCATGCGCTCGTGGCGCATCCCGAACTTCCGCCGGTCGATCGGCTGCGTCTTCCAGGACTTCCGGCTGCTGCCCAACCGCACCGCCTACGAGAACGTTGCCTTCGCGCTCGAGGTGATCGGCAAGACCCAGGCGGTCGCCCGCCGGGTGGTGCCGGAGGTACTCGAGCTGGTGGGTCTCGGTGGCAAGGAGCACCGCTACCCGCAGGAGCTCTCCGGTGGTGAGCAGCAGCGTGTCGCAGTGGCCCGGGCGTTCGTGAACCGGCCGTTGATCCTGCTCGCGGACGAGCCGACCGGAAACCTCGACCCGGACACCTCGATCGAGATCATGCGGCTGCTCGACCGGATCAACCGGACCGGGACGACCGTCGTCATGGTCACCCACGACTCCAACATCGTGAACCAGATGCGCCGCCGAGTGGTCGAAATCGAGGGCGGCAAGATCGTCCGCGACCAGCCCCGAGGCGTCTACGGCTAAGGCCGAACCCCCCGACCTAGGCCCAGGCGCCGCCAACCGGGCGTCTCCGCACCCCCGGTCCGCCGATCACCCCCGGGAAGGAACTCCCCCCGATGCGTTTCAAGTACGTCCTCTCCGAGGTCATGGTTGGCCTCTGGCGCAATGTGACGATGACCATCGCCATGATCATCACAATGGCGGTGTCGCTCACGCTGCTCGGTGCCAGCCTCCTGCTGTACAAGCAGGTCGACCGCATGAAGCAGGTGTACAACGAAGAGGTCGAGGTCAGCATGTTCTTCTCCGCCGAGGGGGCGACGCCGGAGGAGAAGTTCGCGACCCCGGAGCAGAGGGCCGCGATCGAGTCCGAGCTCGACTCCGACCCGCTGGTGGACCACTACGTCTTCGAGAACAAGA
Source organism: uncultured Actinomycetota bacterium (assembly GCA_963773935.1). Taxonomy (GTDB): domain Bacteria; phylum Actinomycetota; class Actinomycetes; order Mycobacteriales; family Micromonosporaceae; genus DATBGZ01. The sequence goes on along the minus strand of CAVZCZ010000004.1, from coordinate 241,046 downwards.
CCGAGGCGTTCCAGAAGTTCGCCGTCCTCTTCGCCTCCACCCCCGATCTGGTGGAGCTCACGAAGCCCGAGTCACTGCCGGAGTCGTACCGGGTCAAGCTCAAGGACCCGGATACCTTCCTGCAGTTCGAGGCCAAGTACGAGAAGTTCATCACCCCTGAGGGTGGCCTCGAGCTGATCCTGGATCAGAAGAAGCTGCTCGAGAAGGTCTTCACGGTCCTCGGCTCGTTGCAGAAGCTGGCCCTGATCATCGCCATCGTGCAGGGCGTGGCGGCCCTCATGCTCGTGATCAACACGATTCAGGTCGCGGCGTACAGCAAGCGCCGTGAGGTCGCGGTGATGAAGCTCGTCGGCGCATCGAACTGGTTCATCCAGGCGCCATTCGTGCTGGAGGCGGTCGCGGCCGGTTTGCTCGGTGCGATCATCGCGTACATCACACTCGTGCTCGGGAAGATATACATCTTCGACGGCGCACTGGAACCGCTCACCGCGGTCCTCACCCCGATCCCGTGGCTGCACGTCAACCTCATGCTGCCCATCCTGGCGACGGCGGGTGCCCTGGTGAGCTCCGTGACGGGCTGGTTCGCCCTGCGCTTCTACATCAAGGTCTAGTCCCGCGCGGGTCCCCCCTCGGCGATCTTGGGCGGATCGGGGTTATTTGATCTCTGATCACCCCGATACGCCCAAGGTCGCGGTCGGCAGCCCGCACTAGATCGCTGTCGGCGGCGGGCCGTGGCCGGTAAGATTGCGGCCCGACCGCCGTGTGGCGGTGATGTGGGCTGGTGCGATCGGAGGTGGACGCCGTGCCGCGGGAAAAGGGCCGCAAGCTGATCGCGTCCAACCGCAAGGCGCGCCACGATTACACCATTGTGGACGTTTATGAGGCGGGCATCCGCGCTGCTCGGCACCGAGGTCAAGTCGCTGCGCGCCGGCCGAGCATCCCTTGTGGACGCGTTCGCCCAGGAGAAGGACGGCGAGATCTACCTGTACGGGCTGCACATCCCGGAGTACGCGATGGGCACCTGGACGAACCACGAGCCGCGCCGCACCCGCAAGCTGCTACTGCACCGTGACGAGATCAGTCGGCTGATCGGCAAGACCCGCGAGAGTGGGCTGACGCTGGTGCCGCTGTCGCTGTACTTCGACAATGGTTGGGCCAAGGTGGAGATCGGCCTCGCCCGGGGCAAGCGGTCGTACGACAAGCGCGACACGCTGGCCAAACGCGACGCCGACCGGGAGATCGCCCGGGCCATGGGTCGCCGCGCCAAAGGCGCATGCATGAGTGCGGGCGCCGTTACCGAGGTCGTCCCGCCTGAGCGGGACGACCCCAAGCCGCGGCCGTGGCTGGCGCTCGTGGCCGCGGTGGTGCTGCTATTGCTCGGCGGTGGCCTGTGGTGGCTGTGGCCGGAGGAACCCACCGATGCGCAGGTGCCGGGCCGCGGTTCCATCGGCAGCGCACCCACCACGGTGGGTACCGGGTCGGTCGGCCCAACGGCGGAGGATGCCCAGCTGCTGATTGATCCATCCGCCTCGCCCGGGGTCATCACCCTGCAGCCACAGCTTCCACCGGATGTCCGGCAGGGGACGCTGCTGGTACGCACGGAGATCCCCAGGCCGGACCTGCTCGCTTACACAATTCACGTGACGATCAGCAACGTCGGTGACGTCGCCGGATCATGGAGCTCGGTGTCGCTGCGGCTGAGCGGGCTCAACCTCGTGGTCACAGCGGACGGGTCGGTCGTGACGTACGAGTACCGTGCGCCGGCGCACTGCTTGATCCCCGCCGCTGAGGTCACCCTCGGCCCGGGCGAGTCGATGACGCTGAGCGTGACGGTGACCGGCGCGCTCGGCGGAGTGCAGAGCGCCCGGCTCGACGAAGCTCCGTGCCCAACCTGACCGGGCGCGTTTCCGGAATGAATCTTGTCGCCCGAGGCGTTAGTCTTAGCTGTGGTGCCACACGGGCACCCAACCAGGGGGTGACAGGTTTCGACTGCGGTCGTAGCGACAGGGGAAGCGAGCCGAGGAAGCCGACGTCGTCTCGAGAATCGGTCGTCGGAAACCTATAAGCGCCAAGGTTAATCGCGCTAGCCTCGCTCTCGCCGCCTAGGCGAGAAGCAGGCCGTCGGACTGGGAGTGCCCATGGCCCAGCACCCGGCGTCAGCTAATGGGCTGGCCAATCTAGCTTCGTCGCGGGGCTAGTGCGGCGAGATCACTCGCGACTGGGCCCGTCACGCCAACTCGCTCACATGATTGGCGGGGCCGAGTAGAGGCACAGTGAGCTGCGCTCGGAGAAGCCCTGACAAAGCGCCGGAGGACCCGGGTTCGATTCCCGGCACCTCCACCTGGAGGGTGGTACCACGCTGACACGCGTGGTACCACCCTTGTTGTTTCGGGTGTGTCCTCGTGGCGAAGGTCCGAGGTCTATGCCCGAGATCGTGTGGGATTGAGGGTAGACACATCGTGGTGCAGCCATCACCATCAGGAGATAGCCCTTTCCGGTACGGCGGTGGCCAGGAGGTGTGCGATGTCGGCGGCGTCAGTTCCTGCACCGATACCACTGTCCAACCTGACCCGTAGCCGGCTCGGCGAAGCTGCGCAAGCGCTGGCGACGAGCCTGACCTACCCACCCGACCGTTGGCGGGGCCTCCTCGTGTCAGTGCGCGACGCCTTCAAAGAGCATCGTCACGCGACCGAGGGAGCGCAGGGCTACTACGCCGATGTCGTCCAGGACGCCCCGAGGCTGGCCTACATGGTCGACGGGCTCGTTGCCGAACACAGCTCTTTGGACACCGCGATAGCATCGCTCGCGCAGGCGGCGGAACGGACCGATCTGGACGCGGAGATTCTCCGGGCCGACGCTCGCCGCGTGCTCGACAGCCTGGACCGGCACCGGCAACTCGACTGTGATCTGCTCCACGAGGCGTACGCCATCGACATCGGCGGAGAGTAGGCCTTACGGACTTCTGACGGCTGGCCGCACGCGGTCGGCCGTGGTTAATCGCGGTCTAGTCTCGAAAGATGGGACAGCACGTACTGGTCGTCGACGACGACCCGACGGTGAGCGACGTCGTGCGCCGGTATCTCGAACGGGCCGACTTCGAAGTGACGCTCGCCGCCGACGGTCCGGGGGCACTGGCCGAAGTCGACCTCCGGCGGCCGGACCTGGTCGTGCTCGACCTCATGCTGCCCGGCATGGACGGTCTCGAGGTGTGCCGGCGTCTGCGGGAGCAGGATCGGGATCTGCCCGTGGTCATGCTCACCGCGCTCGGGGAGGAGTCCGACCGGGTGGTCGGGCTGTCGCTGGGTGCCGACGACTACGTGACCAAGCCGTTCTCGCCGCGGGAGCTGGTGCTCCGGGTGCAGTCGGTGCTGCGCCGGGCGTCCCGTTCCGTCCGAGCCCGCGGCGGCGGAGACGCTGACCGACGGCGACCTGGTCGTGGACGTCGCCCGGCGGGTGGCCAAGCTGCGGGGACAGCAGCTGGCCCTGACCGTGCGCGAGTTCGACCTGCTGACGTTTCTCATGCGCAATCCGGGGCGCGCCTTCCGCCGCAGCGAGCTGTTGGAGGCCGTCTGGGGCTGGACCTTCGGTGATCAGTCCACTGTGACCGTCCACATGCGCCGGTTGCGGGAGAAGATCGAGGCCGAGCCGGCCGCGCCGACGAGGATCGTCACGGTGTGGGGTGTCGGCTACCGCTACGAGGCCGGGGTCGCGTGAAGGACTTCGCGCTGATCCTGCTCGTCGCGCTCGCCGGCGCCCTCGTGGTCGCGCTGCCGGGCTGGCTCGTGCTGCGGGCGCTGCGCAACCGCTCGATCATCGTGTCCATCTGCGTCCTGCTGGCGATCACCGTGCTGGCGGTGTTCGCCGGCATCTTCGGCGTCGCCCAGGGCATGTTCATCTCCGACCACGACGTTGATGTGCTCCTGATCGTGCTCGCGCTCGCCGGTGGGGTGAGCCTCGCGGTCGGCATCTGGCTCGGCCGCCGACTCGCCGCCGACGCGATGTGGGCGGATGAGGTACGGCTGCGGGAGCGGCAGATGGAGGCGAACCGGCGGGAACTGGTCGCCTGGGTCTCGCACGACCTGCGCACGCCGCTGGCCGGCCTCCGCGCGATGGCCGAGGCGCTGGAGGACGGCGTCGTCGGCGACCCGGATACGGTCGCGGACTACCACCGCCGGATCCGGGTGGAGACCGACCGGATGGCGTCCCTTGTGGACGATCTGTTCGAACTGTCCCGGATCAACGCCGGCGCCCTGCAGCTTTCGTTGCACTCCGTCTCGCTTGGCGATGTCGTGTCGGACGCCGTCGCCTCGGCGACGCCAGTGGCCGCCGCCCGCGGAGTCCGGCTGGTCGCCGCAGAGGCCGGCTGGCCGACCGTACAGGGGAGCGAGCCGGAGCTGTCCCGGGTTGTGGCCAACCTGCTGCGCAACGCGATCCGGCACACCCCGCCCGACGGCACGGTCACGCTCGCCGGTGGCCAGGAGGACTCGGACGGGTGGCTCGCGGTCACCGACGGCTGTGGCGGCATCCCTGCCGCCGACCTGCCGCGGGTGTTCGATGTGGCCTTCCGGGGAGGCTCCGCCCGTACGCCGTCGTCGTCCGAAGAGGAGGGCGGCGGAGGCGGCCTTAGGGCTCGCCATCGTGCGTGGCCTGGTCGAGGCGCATCGTGGCAACGTAGCGGTGAGCAATGTGGACGGTGGGTGCCGCTTCGTGGTGCGCCTGCCGGCCTAGCGCTCTCTGGTGGCCCCGACCTTGGGGACGTCGATGCCGTCGAGGGCGTGCTGGCATACGCAGTCTTTGTCGAGTGGCAGCTCGGCCACCACGTCGAGAAGCAGGTCGCGCAGCCGAACCGTGTTCTCGCCGAAGACCCGGAACACTTCTTCCTGGGTGACGCCGCGCTCGCCCTCGACCCCCGCGTCGTGGTCGGTGACGAGCGCGATCGCGGTGTAGCAGATGCCGAGTTCGCGGGCGAGCACCGCCTCGGGATGCCCGGTCATGTTGACGATGGTGCCGCCGAGGCTGGCGTACCAGCGCGATTCGGCGCGCGTCGAGAATCGAGGACCCTCGATGACGACCATCGTCCCGCCGTCGGTGAGGTTGAGGTCCTCGTCGTTTCGCAACCGCCCGTACCGTGTTCCGACCGGTCGGGCAGTACGGGTCGGCGAAGTTCACGTGCACCGCGCCTTCGTCGTAGAAGGTCTGGATGCGGCCGGACGTACGGTCGACGAGCTGGTCGGGCAGCACGAAGGTGCCGGGGCCGAGCTCGCTTCTTCAAGCCGCCGACCGCGCAGGGGCCGAGGATCTGCTTGACGCCCAATTCGCGCAGAGCCCACAGGTTCGCCCGGTACGGGATTTGGTGCGGAGGGAATCGGTGGTCGCGGCCGTGGCGGGGGAGGAACGCGACCCGCCGACCGCCGACTTCGGCCACGGTCAACGGATCGGACGGCTGGCCGTACGGCGTCTGGACAGAGTGCTCGGTCGCACCGTCGAGAAGGGAGTAGAGCCCGGATCCCCCAATGACGCCGATATCGGCACGTACGGTCACCCGCAGACTCTAACCGGGGGGCTTTGCGCAAGCTATGGTGCGATGCATGGTGTTGACCTCTGCCGCGCGTGGTCGTCGTGCACCCTGACCACGCGGGCGAGCCGGATCTGACGGAGGGGCGGGCGATGGAGTCGCTGGTCGGGCATCTGCTCGTCGCGACTCCTGGGCTGCGCGATCCGAACTTTGAACGCACGGTCGTGCTGCTCGTCGCACACGAGGGCGGCGGCGCGCTCGGCGTGGTGCTCAACCGCGCTACGGAGGTACCCGTCGGCGAGGTGCTCGGCGGCTGGGGCGGCGTCGCTTCGGAACCGTCGGTCGTCTTCGAGGGTGGTCCCGTTCAGCCCGAGGCCGCGATCTGCCTCGCTCGCGTCCGTTCTCTTGCTGGGGAGATGCGCGGCTTCAGCCGGGTCGAAGGCACGCTCGGTACGGTCGACCTGACCAGCGACCCCGACCTGATGCGCGAGGAGTTGATCGAGGTCCGGGTCTTCGCCGGGTACGCCGGGTGGTCCCCGGGTCAGCTCGAGGAGGAGATCACGACCGGCTCGTGGTTGACCTTCAAGGCGCTGCCCGGGGACGCGTTCACCGAGCGTCCGGATGATTTGTGGGCGATGGTGCTGCGGCGGCAGGGCGGGCTGCAGGCGGCGATCGCCTTCTACCCGTCCGACCCCACGCTCAACTGATCTCTCTCACCTTCGGCGTGATCTTCTGGCGCCGCGCCGCAATACCGGTGCGAGCCGCCGGTACGGGCTGTGTAATATTGCGCGAGTGCCTGCTGTGGTGGGCGCGCGGGGCCGTGGCGCAGCTGGTAGCGCACCACACTGGCAGTGTGGGGGTCAGGGGTTCGAGTCCCCTCGGCTCCACCCGCAGAAACGTAGACCGAGAGCCGCCGCGAGGCGGCTTTCGGCCACTGACGTGCCCAATGTTTCGCCGGGCCGTTTTGAATCAAGACCTCTCGTGATCACTCTCGGTGAACCTGCGCGGCGAGATCGATCTTGAAATCTGAATGGCGGCCTCGCCTGCTGCCGGGTCGCGCGGATGGAATAGTGGATCACTAGCGGTCTGAGATCCACATCGGACGGATGCTTTGACTCTGTCTTCTCGCCTATCCGGCCGCACGATGAAAGGGCTCCGGGCATGTCCGGCCGCGATCGTGGATGACCGTCGCTCGGCCCAGAGATGAGCAGCGTGTACTACCGTCATACCCGTGGATCGTGAGCCTGTAGCGGCGTACCAACCCATGAGTCTGGTGCGGTTGGGTGGCCTACTGTCGGGCGGAGACGAGTCAGGGCGTTGGCGCCTGCTGGCTGAGTTCCTGGAGGAGTACCGGTGGGAACCGGCGAATTCTCGCCCAGCGCTCTTATGGGACGAGCCGGCCAGCACGGGCGACGAACATTGGGACGTGTTGTTGGCCGCGTTGGCCGAGCATCTGGCAGCTCGCGACGGCCGTGCGGCTCCGCCGTGGGTCGAGGGTCGGTCGCTGCGGCGTTTTTGGTTCCCATTCAACTCAGCCGCAGCACGGGTAGACGCCGTCGTGCATGCGCCGGCCGCGTTTCGCCGTCGAGGTGTGTTCGTCGCGCCACAGGAGTTGGAGGTCGCGTGAACGCCGACGATCCGTTCCTCGACCGGGCGACTATCGAAGCCGCGTTTCGACCGCCTCGGTGATCGTCTGGCCAGGCGCGGTGTGGTCGCCGACGTATATGTCTTTGGCGGTGCCGCGATGGCATTGGCATACGATGCCCGGCGCGCGACCCGGGACATCGACGCCGTCTTCCAGCCGCATGGCGTGGTGCTTGAAGAGGCCCACGCCGTAGCTGACGAACTCGGACTGCCGCATTGGTGGCTGAACGAACAGGCGAGTGTGTACGTCGCCCCGGGCGGCGACGCGGCTGCGCCCAAGGTATTCGACCACCCGGGGTTGCGCGTTTCCGCCGCCTCGCCCGAGCATCTGCTGGCCATGAAGGTGCTCGCGGCCCGCCGTCGTGATGCCGACGACATCCGCTTCCTCGTCAAGCACCTTCAGCTGACGTCGGTGGAGCAGGTGCTTGCGATCTGCTCTGAGGTATTTACGGACGAAGGCGTTCCAGACCGGGCTCGGCTAGTCCTTGAGGACATCTTTCGCGATCAATGACTTAGGTGGCGTTTGCCGCCCGCGTCAATCGATGCCGACGGATGTTCGGATCGTGGTCCACTTTGGATGCCTGGTCTCACATGATGCTTGACGAAACGGCCGCGCAGGATCCTTGACGCGGATCAAGATCGATGTTGGCCCTCACGTTACAGGTCTTTGGGTAGGGTTGCGCTTCTCCTAATGGTGTGGATGGCACGATCGCGCGCGTGGCAGATGAGGATCGTAGGTCCAGTCGTGGGCGGCAGGGGGTCGACCCGGACGATGTCGAGGGCCGGCCTTTGCGGACGTTGACTTCGATCGTCTTCCTGGCTTAGTCGTTGATCAGTTGCTGGAACGCGGGTTCGTCGCGGATCGGATCCAGGTCGGAGTCGGCCTTCGCGGAAGCGCGAAACTCCTCTGACATCTCGATGGCGTGCCGGAGGTGATCGAGCGCATCACCTGTCCGGCCACAGCGGCTCTCGCAGCAGGCGAGGTTAAAGAACAACATGGGGTACTGCGGAGAAGCTGCGACAACGGCGCCCAGACGATCGGCGGCCTCCGCGTACTCGCCCGCAAAATAGAGCGGGGCGAGCGGAGCCCACAGTTCCCAGCCACGGGCCTCATACGCCTTTCCAGGCGTGCCTTCCACCGCGATGATGGTCGTCCCGTCCTGCCTGGCGGAGGCCGTTCGCTTGGTGCGGGGAGGGACGAATAGGAGAGTTCCGGCCGGCGCGTCGATCCGGTCACCGTCAAGCTCGAACACGGCGTGACCGCGCAGCACGAGAAAGAGCTCCTGGTCCGCAGTGGGGTCGCCCTCGTCGTGCTCGTTGATGACGAGGTCGCCCGCGGCATGGGCCGTCCAAGCAGTCACTCCGAACGCCGTGATGCCCAGGTGGTGTCGGATCGGCCGATAGTGACAGCCTACGTCGCTGAATTCCTCGATGTCGTCCAGATGCGCAACCGCGTAAGCAACCATGGGCTCGTCCGTCCCCTCACAATGAGTACCGAAAAGTCCTGAATCGCCGCAGGCTATACCCCATTCCGGACAGTCTGCGTCCGTAATCCATGGGGGGCCTCCCGCCCGCTAAGACAGCCCCCTATGCGTTGCCGGACCGCTGTTCGGGGCGGACCTGGTGCTTGGCCCGGAATCGGTTGACGTCGGTCGTGCTGAGCCGGGGGACGGCGACGATGACGGCTTGGCCGTCGTACACGGTGAGCGTGGTCTCCTCGATGATCACCCGAACGACTTTGCGGGCGTGGACCCGGCCGACGCGGACCTTCTGACCGGCGACTTGGATGGTGCCCTGGATGCCGACGACCCGGTCCACGCTCACGCCGTCCGGGTCCGGTGGCGGGGGTGGGCCGGCTGGTCGGCCATCGCGCAGCCGGGCACAGGCCGCCGAGGTGAGTGGGCTACGCAGGGTGCGGCGCAGGTGGCCGGCTTCGTCGATGACATGCAACAGGATCCCGTCGAGACGGATGCGCACACGTTGCCCGGCCAGGTGTGAGCCGACGCAGATCTGCTTGCCCCCGACGGCGATGCCGCCGTGCACGTTGACGAGGCGGTCGACCTCGACCGCCGGCGGCAGCTCAGGCCGCACCCGGGGCAGGGGTGAGGGCCGGGCTGGGCGACCCCCGTCCGCGAGCAGCCGGGCCAGGTCACGTTGCGACAACCGGGAGGCAGTGGACTTGATCCGCCCGCCGTCGACGCCGAGCACGTGCAACCGTTCGGTGTCGACCCAGATCACCACCGACAACCCGGCCCGGGCCGGGCCGAGCCAGATCTGCTGCTGGGCCACCATCAGGTTCCCCGACGCGGGCACGACCCGGTCGACCTCCACTGCGTCGGCCAGACCGGTGCTCACGACCATCGCGTCCGGGTTCACCGGCTCCCGCGGCGCCGGCACCGCCGACTGGGTGTGGTCGGAGATGAGGCCGGCCGGGATGCGCAGCTCGAGTCCGGTGGCTGCGGTTAGGGGTCGGGGCTTGAACCGGTCGGCCGGGTAGGCGTCGTCGATGCCCTGATGCGGGCGGTCGAAGTTGTACTCGGCTACGAACGCGTCCACCGCCGCCTGCGCCTCCTCGATGGTGGCGAACACGCGCCCGTCGAGGCATTCGCGTTGCAGAGTCTGGTGAAACCGCTCCACCTTGCCCGTCGTGGTCGGGGTGCGCGGCTTGGTCAGGATCGCCGCGATCCCGTTCTCCCGGCAGATCCGCTCGAACATCACCTCACCCGGCCGGGGCGTGGTGAACCGGCCGGTGAACTGCTTGCCGTTGTCGGTGAGCACCTCATCCGGCACCCCGTAGCGCTGCACTGCGGTCACGAACGCCAGACACACCGCACGCCCGGTGGCCCGACGCACCACCTTCGCGATCACATTGAACCGGGAATGGTCGTCAACCCCGGTGATGACCTTCGCCTCCGTGCCGTCGGCCATCATCACGCTGCCCACGATGTCGAGCTGCCACAGCTCCATCGGCTCCGGTCGCTCCCACGCGATGTAGTCCTCGCGTCGACGCTTGCGCCGCACCGGGCTGATCAGGTTGTTGCGGGTCAGGATCCGGTACAGGGTGGCCCGTCCCGGTGTCGGGTGCACACCGCGCTTGCCCAGCTCGTGACGCAGCCGACGTGGACCCCACCGCGGATGATCTGTGCGCAGGGTGCACACCAACGCCTCCACCCCGGCATCCACCCGATGCGGACACGAGCTGGGCCGGTGCGACCGGTCCTCCAACCCGCGCAGGCCGTCGCGCTCATACCGCACCGTCCACGAGTGCACCGTCTGCCGGGACACCCCGTACCGGGCGGCGACCTCGGTCTTCGACGACCCGGCGTGCACCTCCATCACCGCGTGAAACCGTTGCTCCACAACGCTCAACTCCCGAAGTCCCACCCGGCCACCTTCGCCCACCAAGCAGGTGAAAACGGCCAGGACACGACCCGTGTCAAGCATCAACCGAAGCCACGGCGTAAAGCATCACCCGGAGTCAGACAGTGGTCCACTTTGGATGGTGGAGAAACTTTCTATACGTCTTCAAGGCGGCCCTATCGGGCCGCTACCGCCGGGCTCGCCGCGCCTCCTTTGTCTTCGCCGCCGGCGGCGCGCGGCCCGGCGGCGGGCTGAAGAGGCCGACGTCCGTACGCACGTCACCCGGCCGCGACCGCGCACGGCACGACCACGTTCACTGCCATGACCTGGCCGAGCTCGTCATGCCAACCGCGGACACAGCCGCCCGGGCCACCTCCGACGCCACCACACGAACTGTGCCTCCGGCGGCTCAGGGACCGCCGGCCCCTCAGAACCCCGGAGATTGCCTCCGGCGCCCAGGGGCTCCGCCCCATGGACCCCGACACTCTGGGAAGCCCCAGTCACCCCGGCAGCGTGTGCCCACCCGTCGCGCACCGAAGGCCACCAGACCGCCCCCGCCTGGTCCAGGTCGTTCGTCCAGTGGGGCGCTCCACCTGGACCAGGCGGGGGCGGCCCGGTAGGGGAGGACCTGCACGACGGGAAGACCCACAGCCCGCACAGGCGGCCACGCCCTATGCGCGCCCACGTCAGCACATCAATCCACCACGACGCGAGGTTTGCGCAGGTGGCGCCTATCCGGCCGGATGTTAGGCGGCCTGCTTTCCTAATGCGGTTGTCACATGACCTTGACACCAAATGGAATCAGATGTCTTGCGGGTGGGGGCGGCCCGGTAGGGGACGATCCTGGCCAACGGGAAGGCGCGCGTCGTGCTGATCGGTAGAGGGCAGCCTTGGCTCGGTTGCGGTCCCGGCGCCATTTCGCTAAAGATCAATACGCAAGCTAAGCACAGCCACCCTCGACCGCGCGGGCAGCGCTCGACCTGTCCATACAGGCCACTGTCAGCCGAGGATGAGAAGCCGAGCCACCCCGAGCTGGTTGAGGATGTCCGCAGCTGCCGCGCGGGCAACGCCTCTAAGCAAATCGACATCGGCCGCAACCGGCACCTCTCCCTCCGCCGGAACGACGCGGCGGACCCTCCGTGACCCGTCGATAGGCTCCATGTTCGATCCGACGAAGCCGCCGGCTCGCCACCGATCGATCGCTCCGTATGGCCTGGACTCGTCTGCCCGGCCCAGCGCCAACCGGAAAGCGAACAGCGTCTGCGCGGCCACATGCCGAGCGTACTTCTCCGCTAGGGCGACGAAGTCCACCGCGAAGCTCTCAACCAACGGGCTGAAGACGTCGTGCTGATCGGCGTCCGTCGCGGGGAACCACCCCTCAAGAGCAACGGCAAAGCCCACCGTCCCGTCATTGTGCAATTCCGCGTGGAGAGATTTGGACAGACTGTCGGGATGGTCGTAGCTCGCCGAGTGGAGCACCCAACGACGAAGACCCACACGGGGAAGCCGAGCCGACGACGCTAACTGCCGCAACAGAAGGTATCGATCGTTACCCGTTGGAACGATCTCCATGCTGCGTTGTCGGCCGCCGAGATGATGCCGTGAACCTCATCGGCGGCCGGCGGCGACGCCAACGCCGGCACGGCGGAACGCGGTATGGCCGTCGCCACGATCCAAGCCTGTTCGCTCATGTCCAATTGGCCCGAGAGCTCTGCCAGCAGGGCGTTGAGGCGGTCACGGTCCTCGGCCCGTCCGGCGAATCGGTCGCGGTACGCGCGCTCGATGTCGCGTTCCTGCATCCACAGCGTTTCCGGCCCTGCCCGGAAGGGGACTGCCAGCTCGTTCTGCTGGCCGATGAAGTGCGGTGCGTCGGAGCTCGGGGGAACAGACAGGACGAGGATGTCTCCGGCTGGCCCGGCGAGGGCGGCGAAGTCCAGGCCGGCGACGAGGGGGCGGATGCGACTTGCGGCACCCGCCCGTATACGACGTTGCACACCTTCGGAGATATCCGCCCCGTTGATTTCGCTGAGCGCGGCCGGTGCCCCGGTCCTCTTCGACCCCGTAGACAAGGAGACCGCCGCGGGTGTTTGCCATGGCGGCGACATCTTTCGCCACTTCGTCGAGCGCCCGGCCAACGTTCGGAGGATCGGACTTCTTCCAGTCGAGCCCTTCTGCCTCCGGAAGGTTCTGCGCGACGGCCTCTTGGATCATGATGTAATCCAAGTCGCGCGGTGTGAGACCGAGCTGTTCGTGGATCGAGGACCACCTGATCGCCATGTCGCGAGGCTATCTGTGCGACCACCCGATAGCCCCGGGGCCGTCCCGCTGCTGCGTTACTAACTGAGTTACTACTCAGACGAACACCCGTACTCGCTTGCCATGACACTGAATGCGCAGCTCCGGCCCTGCGTCACGGCTGGTTGGCTGAAGGCGGTCACTCGTTCACACCGAAGTGGACGCCCCCGGTTCGTATCCTGCCGCGCCCACCATGTCGCAAGCACAAATCGAACGTCAGGGCCGCAGCGCGCGTAGGAACGCTATTGCCATCGTGCGGCGCGTCGGCGTTCCGGCCGCTGCCAGGGCAGCCATGTGTGCGTCGAGGCGAAGACGTTCATCGTTGGTCAGTGCCGCAGCTATCGCGTCACCATACGTGGGGACCAGGGGATTAGGGGCCACCCGCTTGAGTGCCTCCCAGTCAATGATCGGCTCGGCGGGCACATCGAGCTGGGCGCGGTAGTCCAGCTCCACCGTCTCGAAACCCGCAGCCTGCGCCCAGGCGAAGAGGTCGCGCTCGTCGAAGTCGACCATCGGTTGTTGAGCCGCTTCGGTGCTGCACCGGTACACGTCGCGGACCTTGGCCACCAGGTCGTCGACCGGCGAGCCGCTCACTCCGAACAGATCGCCTGGGCGCTGCTTTAGTGCGAAGCGGTTGATGGGCTCGAAGAGGGAGAGCCTCCCGCCTGGCCGCAGTACCCGGAAGAACTCTGCGAGCGCGGTGGCCTTGCGATGACAGTAGATGAGCACTGATCGGGTGGTGACAACGTCTACGGAGGCGTCCCCGACGCCGGCTAGGTCCTCGGCCGACGCTTGCACGAAGCTGCACCGCGGATCGCCGTCGGCGGTGTCCCGGCACTGGTCGAGCAGGTCCAGCGACACGTCGCTGAAGATGACACGTCCATCCGGGCCAAGACGGGCCAGCGCTCCAAACCCAATTAGTCCGGTCCCGCATCCGACGTCGAGGAGAACGTCATCAGGCTTCGGGTCGGCTCGGTCAAGGACGCCATCGCGAAACCACGCCAGGTCTGTGGCGTACCGGGCGCGCAACGTCGCGCTTTCGCCGTCGCGCCCCCTCAGCAGCCACTGCGCCCACCTGTCGATCGTCACCGGGCCACAGTAGCGGCAGCCCGAGCTCGGCACTCTCCGCGCGCCGTTCGGCGGTAGAGCGTGGTGAACACCTATGGGTATCCCATTCGGGAGTCGTCGCCGACACCCGAACCTTCATAGGTCGGAGCCAGGCTCTGCCGCGACACCGAAGCCCGGGCCCCATGCCCGTTGCGTGCCCGATCAGGCGGTCAAGACGGGGCATCTGGTTCACCGGCACGCATTCGACGGAGTCAGTCTGTAGCCGGTCAGCGGTGCAAGGCGACGGATTCGTTACCGAGCGCCATCTATCAATGCGTTTCCCAAGCTGCGGATCAGAAGGCGACGGTGCTCCAGTCAGGTCGCGCCATCCGTCGCCGCCCGTTTCAAGAAGACGCCGGACCATCGCACGGGCTTCCTCCTCGTCGTCGTAGGTCCAGGTGTTCCCCCGACCGCTCTCTGCGTCGCCCTCGCGGCTTTCGACCCGCCAGGTGGCACTCCGGTACAACCACACATCTCGCCGAGCGAGCCGGCCGAACCTCCCGTTCCACCAGCGCTCGACAAGCTCACCAGCCCTCATCTCACAATAGTCGAACAAGCGTGCGAACCCGGGGGAGCGCGGACATTGGCGGTGCGTTCGCCGGAGAATGCCCAGGTCAGGCGTGACCAGTAGATTCCTGGGAGCCCTCGAGCCCTTCTGGCAGTGTGGGGGTCAGGGGTTCGAGTCCCCTCGGCTCCACCCGTATTGAGCAGGACAGGGTCGGCTTGATCAAACTGTGTCATCCGGCCGAAGCCGTGACAGTGGGTTGACAGGCCGGCCACCCAGGCTGGGCCCATGCGAGCACTTTCTGACCCTGACTCAACCATCGACAACGGCGTGCGCGGACCGCTCAACGCAGCGGTGTTCCGTGGAGTCGACACCTACGCGCATCTAATGTTTGGGCGCCGAAAGCGAGAGCTGTTCGCTGGCTTGCCGACGACGGTGATGGAGATCGGACCGGGCACCGGCACCAACTTTCGCTACTACCGCGCCGGCACTCGGCTCATCGCGGTCGAGCCGAACCGGAACATGCATGCGTCCCTGAGGAAGGCGGCCCGACGCTACGGGATCGAGCTCGAGCTGCGTTCGGAGGGGGCGGATGCCATCGGAATGCCGGACGCCAGCGTGGACGCCGTCGTTAGCACACTGGTGCTCTGTACCGTGCCCGATCCCGCCGCCGCAATCGCTGAGATCCATCGCGTGCTGCGACCCGGTGGCCGGTTCATCTTCCTCGAACATGTGCGCGCGGGTTCCCGTCACCCGGCATTGCGGATCGTGCAGCGTGCGGTGGCCCGTCCGTGGCATTGGTTCTTCGAGGGCTGCGACGTCCTGCGCGATACCGAGTCCACCCTCGAGCGGATCGGGTGGGCTGCGTTGGATGTGCAGCGATACCGCGTACCAACCGTGTTCCTTCCGATCAACTCCCAGATCGCTGGATCCGCTGTGCGGTGACTGGCATGATGCGTTGTGATGTTCTCGGTCCTCGGTGCGGTCACCGTGGTCGACCCGGACGGGCGTGTCGTGGCTCTCAGCGACCGACAACGGTCGCTGATGGCCAGCCTGCTCGCTCGGGTCGGGTCGGTCCTGAGCGTCGACGCGCTCGTCGACCTGGTCTGGCCCGAGGATCCGCCCGACGACCCGGTGGCCGCGCTGCACAACCAGATCTCCCGCCTGCGCCGGGTGACGCCATTCGCGCTGATTGAAACCGTACCGCCGGGTTACCGGCTGGTCGTCGGTCCGGACGATGTGGACAGTCATCGGTTCGACCGGTTGATGCGGGCCGACACCGCCCAGTCGCTGACCGAAGCGCTGAAACTCTGGCGCGGGGCGGCCTATGCCGAGTTCGCGGAATCGCCGGTGGCCCGGTTCGAGGCAATCAGGCTCGAAGAGGCGCGACGCCAGGCAAATGAACGTTGGCACGAGCTGCGCCTCGACGAGGGCTCGCCAGACCTCCCGGCCCTAGAGGCGTTCGTCGCCGAGCATCCGCTGCGCGAACGAGCCCACCTCGTCCACATGCGGGCCTTATACGCCTACGGGCGGCAGACCGATGCGCTAGCCGTGTACCAGCACTACGCGGACAGGCTAGCCGACGAACTCGGGCTGGAGCCCTCGGCCGAAATGCAGGACCTGCAGCTGCGCATCCTGCGCCACGACGCGGCGGCACTGACCCCACTGCGGTCGATGCGGTTGAGCCACGTCGTGGCCGCTGGCCGCCGGATCGCGGTGGCCACCATCGGGAGTGGACAGTCGTTGGTCGCCCTCCCCAGCTGGGTCTCGAGCATTGACGTGATCGCCGCAGGCCGCGACCCGCGATCGTCGGTGCTTCAGCGGCTGGTGGGAACCCGTGCCCTAGTCCTGTACGACCGCTATGGCACCGGACGCTCGCCCGGTCAGGTTGACGACTTCGGCCTGCAGGCGAGCGTCGCCGAGCTGGCCGAGGTCGCGTCCCACAGGGGAGGTTCGGTCGACCTGTTCGCGATGTCGCAGGCCGGCCCAGTGGCGGTCGCGCTCGCCGCCCAGCGCCCCGATCTGGTGCGGCGACTGATCTTCTTCGGCACGTACGCCGGCGCGGACAAGGTGTTCACCCGCCCAGACCTCAATGCGAGCCTCCTCGCGCTGGTGCGCAGTCATTGGGGGCTCGGGTCCAAGCTGCTCGCCGACCTCTACCGTCCGGGTGCGACCGACGCGGCCGCCGACCACTTGGCCGCGGTGCTCCGGGATTCGGCCGACCCAGAGGTCGCGGCCGGCTACCTCGCGGCCATCTACGACATAGACGTCACCGCTCTGCTGCCGTCGGTTGCCGCGCCCGCGCTCGTGCTGCACTACCGAGGTGACCGCGTGGTCCCGTACCGCGGCGGGCTGCAGTTGGCCGAAGGCCTGCACGATGCCCGGCTCGTCACGCTTGAGGGGCGCTACCACCTGCCCGACGCGCGCGACCTTGATCAGATCGTCGGCGCCGTCACCGCCTTCCTGTCGTGACCGTGTGGCGCGAACTACACGATCCGGCGCACCACCACGCCACTGACCGATGTTGATTGCGGCGCCGTATCGGACAGGCCGCCATAACGAAAGCCGCCGACGCGGCAAGAGAAGATGCAGGACAACAGCGTGAGCCGATCCGGCCGACAAGGTGCCCCGATCTTTGCAAAGCGATGGTCGGTGGGCTAGTGGCTGGCCAGTCCGACTACCGCGGACCGCACTCGCCTTCGCCGAATTCCAGCGCCCGCCCTAAGGAGGAGGGGAAGATCAGGTCGGCGAGGGTGTTCCGGGGGTTGGCTGCGATACCGTCGCATATGGCCTTGTTGCACACACCAAGCGGCGGCACCGTCAAGATCTTCGAGCGGGGGGAGGGTACGCCGGTGGTGTTCCTGCACAGCGGGGTGGGCAGTGCAGGAGAGTGGCGGGAGGTCTTCTCGTTGTGGCCGGCGGGTTGCCGCCTGATCGCCGTGGATGCCTACCGGGGCGGCACTGGCCCGGGCGTTCCAGGACATCGCACACTCGACGACTATGCAGAACAGGTCCACGCCGTCGTGAGCCACGTCGGGGAGCCCATTCACCTGGTCGGGTTCTCGTGGGGTGGGGCGACCGCACTGCACGTGGCCACCACCGCGCCGACCGCAGTCGCCTCCGTGGCCGTGATCGAGCCCGAGGCATACTCGTTGCTTAACGCCGACGATGGACCGGCATACACCGCGCTCCGGAATCTGTGTGATCGCTGGCGTGGCCATGTCCGGGCGGGTGACTGGTACGCAGCGTGCGAAGAATTCATTGACTTCTACAACGGTCGGGGGTCGTTTGCTGCATGGCCGGCGGCCCGGCTTGACGCGTTCCTGGACGACCAGCGAACGCGAGGAGATCTCTGGGACGTGCTCTTCAACGCGCCCATCAGCGCAGGCTCGCTGTCGTCGATTACCCTGCAGGTGCACGTCATCGAGGGGTCGGCTTCGTCGGTCGTGGACCGGGCGATCTGCGAGGCGGTGCTCAGGTATGTCCAGCACACCGATCGCAGCGTCATCGAGGGAGCCGGCCACATGTTGCCGCTCACGCACGCGGCTGACCTCACCCGAGTGCTCGTGCGGCAACTTGCCTGAGTCCGGAGGCGCCAAGTGGCGTCTACTCCGAGGCCGCCCCTGCGACGGGATGCCACTCCTAGTATCACCGGCCGACGTCAGCCAGCAGCCCAGCGCAGTTATCCACCGCTGCGACCATGGAGCGGCAGCGGCCCCGATACCCGCCCTCCGGAGGAGGGATCGCTGACTTAGCACCGTCCACTGTGATCAGTCGTCCTCCGCGGGCGCCGGTGGAAGAATCCCACCCAGCGTGAAGTCAACCGGCAGCTCAAACGCCACCGCTATCACCGCGAAATGCACACCCATCGTGGTCCAGATTTCCCTGCGGGCCACCGAGAACGCTCCGCCCCTGCCCAGCGACGTCGTCCTGGGCGCCAGTGCTAGCCATCCGGGCCGACCGGCGGATCGATCGTTGGCGGCGTCTGCGTCGGACGCTGATGAAGGCACTCAAAGACCTGGGCGTATCGATCGAAGGCGTGCGCCAGCCCCGGCCGACCGACCGTGAGGAGGAAGGCCGAGAGGGCGTCTGGACGGCCCAGCAGTGCAGTTCGTTCCTCACCGGTGCCGTCGATGACCGGTTGTACGCGGCATTGGCGATGTCTCCATGACATTCGCCGACGTCGAGCGGATCGTTTCCCCGCCATACGCGGGAACACCGCGTATGGTCGGGCAACGATCAAAGGCATAGGCGACCGCGTGGCATGCGGCAGGTTGGCGGGTAGGCCTCTGTCGACAGAAATGCGAGCACGTGATCTTCCGTCGCGGCACGCGGCCCGATGCCGTGGGCCCGGCCGGCACCAGCACACCGTACGATCGCGACCGTGGGCCGGCACAAACTTCCTCAGCTTTAGCCACGCGGACGCCTTGTACGCCGGCCACCTCAAGAACCCACAGGTGCGGAGAATCGGTACGTAGATGCGGCTCATCGTTTGGCGGCTCTTGTGGGCACGGCCGGGCCACCGTCTTCTCCTCGCGGCGATGACCAGCTCGGCGGTTCGCAAGTCGCTTTGGTCCGACGACGGACGGCGACGCATCCTCTGGGTCATGCTTGAGGACGGCGGAGTGCGCGTCGCCGCCTTCGATGCTTTGGAACACCACAAGATACGTGTGGCGGTCATCGCGGCGTTAGAGCATCGCGCGCCACGGACCGCACGGCCGGCCTGGATCAGACGGGTCGCGGCAGCGCTGCACAACGCCGACCGGCGTACGGACCTCAGGAAGGCGCTCAGTCATCCGTCGATCCGGGGCGAACTCAAGGCTGCCGGTAGTGAGTATGGCGGCCTGCGGGCAATGGCCATCATCAGGATCCTAGGGCTGGCCGCTGGCCTGAAGCTCAAGGATATTCATCAATGATCGAGGTCCGCGGCCAAGAACAACTGGCGCTGTTGCGTTGAGAAGTCGTCGGAGGCGTTAGGTCCACGGCCGCCACCTAGTCAGACCGCGTTGGACAGCTCGGTGAACGCGGCAGCGAACCGCTCGGTGACGGTCGTGTCGGTGGCCAGTTCGTAGTGTCCGCGATGGACGTTCTACACGAAGGCGTGCGGGCGATGATCCACTGCACGGTTTGTGTCGAGGCGGGCGGACCGATCTTGGCGGGCACCTGGTTGGCAGCCGCCGCTTCGCCATCTTCACGGCGACAGCCGAGGCGGCACATCCCGTCCGGAGCGGCACCAGCGTCACAGTCCCATCAGAAGATCTTTGATGGTCTCCGAGCCGGCGTCGGGCCAGGCCTCACCCCGCCGGATCGCATCGGTGCACTCGCTACGTCACCGGCTCGGCCGCCTTCACGCGCGGCGCTTCCCATCCGGCCGCCCACTCGGCCCGCCGCATCCAGGCATACACCGCGATACAGACGTCGAAGGCCGCGCAGAACACTCCGTAGGCGAGCGGCACCGCGGTCAGCTGCTCAGGCTCGAAACCGACGCGGGTTCCGTGCGCGGAGAGTTCGTGCAGCAGATCCCAGAGCCCGTGTAAGGGGTAACCGATCATCAAGGCGATCGGCAGGCGCACGCCGATTAGGCCGATCACGGCAAACGCCACGACGGCCGTCGTTTCCACCCGCCACGCGCTTGCGCTTTCGAAGTAGGCCCCGAAGGCCAAGTAGAAAGCGGCGATCAGGACGAGGAACAGTCCGTAGAAGACCTGCTCCCCCTTGGGGCGAAGAATCTTCTGCGTGATGAAGACTGCGCCAGCTGCAGCCATGACGCCCACCGTGGCGTAAAGGATCACGATCACGACAAAACCGAGGGTGCTGGTTCCCATGGTCAGCCTCCGTCTCGTAACCCCCGCGAGCAGGCTACTCGTGTTGCCGCGTGTCGATCAAGCGGGACGGATGTCATGAACCGAACCTTGTAACAGCTGTTGCTGGTACTGGGCAATCGCCCCACGGCAAGACATACGCGCCCGGATCCGTGAACGTCTGTTTCGGACATTCCGGAAGCCCGAGCGATTGTCCAGCGGCTGCCCGGAGTGGCAGTCACGCGTGTCGAGCGCCGCGGCGACGCATCATCAAGGACGTCGGACGCCGAGCCTGCGGCTTCCGCAACCCACGCAACCACCGCCGTCGCGTACGGTTGATCTGCACTCGACACCACCGTCGAGCGTCAGCGATGAACCAGCGTCTGCCCGGTTAACCACGAGGCGCCCTCATAGTGGCCCTTGAAGGTGACCCAAGGTTGCGTCCACAGTAGACGAAGCAGCTCGATCTGCTCACCCATCCGCTGGCCCCGGCCGTGGAACTCCTTGCCCAAGGCCTCGTACTTGACGCTGTTCCAACCGAGCCCGACCCCGACCCGCAGCCGGCCCTGGCCGAGCACGTCGACCTGCGCCGCCTGCTTGGCCACCAGAGCGTTCTGCCGCTGCGGCAGGATGATGATGCCGGTCACCACTCCAGTTCGGTAATCGCGGCCAGGAATCCAAAGAGGACGAATGGCTCGTGGAATATGCTGTCGATGTAGTACGATCCCTTGAATCCCGTGTGGACAGTCCGGTCCGCGCCGAGCGCGTCGTCGTCGGCGAGAATGTGCCGGTAGCCCAGCTCCTCTACCGGCGCCGCATATGTGCGGACGACCGCCGGTCGGCGCCGATCTCTGTCCGCGGGAAACCACTCCCTCCACGGGGTCACCCCACGACACCGGGCGTCACGGATCGGCGCGGTCAGGGCAACGGGCCCGTTGGCGACCAGATGTCCAGGCGACCGACGGGTTCCCGCAGCAGCTGCTCGGTGACCCCGACGCAGGCGTCGCGGCCGGTGATAAAGCTGCCCGCGCGACTCCGTGGCGAGCACCCAGGTGTCGCCGATCGCGAGGCAGGTGACGTACCCGGTCCAGGTCGTACGTCCACTGGGGCGCTCCACCCGGACCGGGCGGGGGCGGCCCGGTAGGGGAGGACCTGCACGACGGGAACACCAGCCCACGGCACCCCACCGCGTGGCGCAGCTTTGGGCACATCCTGGGCACAACCGCCACAGAACCCGGGCGAGAATCCGAAGTGTCAACTGGGGTTCGCGCGCCCCGGTGCGCCGCGGCGACAGCGGCATCGGTCAGTGCGCCTGCATGTATGGCGTCGCGTCGAAGATGTCGAGTGGCGCGGGTGGACTAACTCCACCGGAGCGCCGAAGTCGGCGAAGTCTAGCGGGGTGTGTCGATCACCCGTCTCGATCCGGATCGGGTATGGCTCGCCCGTAGTGGCGACGTAGATCGTGCGGCCGTCGCATTGGGCGACAACGTCAAGGCACCAGTCGGCGGTCGCCTGATCCGTGATCGCGATGACGGGTACGCCGTTGACCGTTGTGGTGGCGCCCTTCGTGCGTCTCTTCGCCGCGAAGAGCGGTAGGCCCAGATACGACTACTCCGCCTGGGCTTGGACGGAACCGACTGTCAGGACGACGCGCCGAGTCGGTGTCGCACCACCCTCCGGCGCAGGGTGGGCGACGCCTCGACCTCGTAGCCGGCGTCGAGGAAGGCCTGGAGCAGTCCGACCGAGGCCTCGTCCCAGATCACGGTCTTCCCCGGCGGCGGCTCGGTGGGGTAGCCCTCGAGGACGCGAGCGCCGACCTGCCTGCCGTACTCGACCGTCGCGGCGGCGAGCTCGTACATCAGTCCCTGTCGACGGAAGCCCTTACGCACGACGAAGCAGGTGACCGACCAGACGCCCTCGAGGTCGGGGTCCATCCGCATCCACGCCTTCTGCCGGGCCCAGATCCTCGGGTAGTTCTCCCGCGGCTCGACCGCGACCCAGCCGGCTGGCTCGCCGTCGACGTACCCGACGAGGCCGGAGGTGGGGCCGCTCGTGCCGCAGCCGGCCTGCTCCAGGAGCGCGGCGTCGCGCTCCTGCTGGGTCGTGTCGCGCCAGATCCAGCCCGGGACCTTGAGCGCCTGGCAGCGGCACTTGCGGGCGCCGCCGGCGTCGAACACGGCCTCGACGTCCTCGCTCGTCGCGTCGTTGGCCGGTCGCCAGCTGAACTCGGGCACACCGCGAGACTAGTGGCCGGGCCGCCGCCAGTAAACGACGCCGTGCTTCGCCGGTGGCGTCGAGGAAGCACAGCAGCGGGTGGTAGCCGAACGTCTTCTTCCATGTCTTGGCCGCGTGCTCCTTCTCGGAGTGGCATAGCACCAGGGTGGCGTCCAGGTCGAGGACCAGTCCCGGGATGGCGAACCCGGCCACCGTGGAGGAGGGCAGCCGGTCGGTCTCGGCGGCCTGAGCCCACGCCATTTCGCGGGCCTGCGCCCGGGCGTTGCGCAGACGGCTCAGGGCCTCGTCGTCGAGCGCGGCCAGTACCCGCCACGCGGTTGGATCGGAGGCCACCGGTCCGAACAGGTCGCTCTGGTTGCGTAGTACAGCCGGGTCCGAGATGGCCTCGCCGCCGTCGGCGAGCATCACGGCCAGGTCCAGTACGACCCGACCTGGATCGTGTCCCGTTTGCCGCTGCCGCAACGACCCGAGTTCGTCCGACATCGCCTTCGCCAGGCCAGTCGCGTCGGCCAGATCGACCAGCAGCCGGGCGCCCGCGTGGGCGACCACGCCACGCCCGTCCGCCTTGACAACGATCTTGGGACGGCAAGAAGTACGCTTCACCCTGCGAGTGCCCTTCACCTGGACCGACGGAACCTTCGACAAGTTCGATCTTCCCAGGTAGAGGGGCACTTCTATGTCTGCGGCACGCTCAGGCCCGCGCGGCTACTGAATGACCCGGGCTAGCTTGACGATTTCGCACGAGCGGTGATTCTGTCGGTACGACGCGGGCTGTAGAAGTGCCTGTCGACGGTGCGGGATGCGTGTCGTTCGCCAGGGCGAATTTTGCTTGACCGAGACTGTGCTCTCGCCTTCATTCACGCGGACTCGCAGATGCAGAGTTGAAGCGGCGTATCCACGGCAAATGGTCGACCGGACCAGTCGCCGAAGCGCTCGACGAGCCGAAGGCCGCCGAGCGAGACGAGCAGCGGCAGCTCCTGCGGGAAGATGCTCCTGATTTCGAGCGGTGCGACGACGAAGTCGGGCTCGGAGTTAGTCGAGAGGTGCCACGTCCCGCGTGTAACTTGCGCGGGCGCATCGTAGATCTCAGCGACATCGACGCTAACGTTGCCACGGTCAGGATCCATGAACGACAACGACTCCCGGGTGCGCCGCACGCCATCGGCTTCGGCAAGTAGGCGCACGCTCGGGTTGAATACATCGAAGACGAACCGTGCTCCAGGTGCCAGGTGTCTTCGAACCGACCGGAAGCAGCTCACCAGATCCTCAGCCTCATGCAGATGCAGTAGGGAATTGGCTGTGATGAACACGAAGTCGAATGTGCGGCCCAGATCGAAGGCCCGCATGTCGCCCTGCATCCATTCCACCGCTACACCGCGCTCGTTCGCCTTACGCTGAGCCTCAGCCAGCATGTCTGACGAGAAGTCCAGGCCGACGCACGGATGCCCGTCGGACGCGATGGGGATCAGCTTGTGCCCGGTGCCGCACCCGAGTTCCAATACGCGCCCGCCTTGCCGATTGGCGTCGGCCCGGTAGAAGTCGACTGCGGGCCCGCCGCCCGGGAACATTAGGTCGTACAGCCTCGCGTGCGAGTAGAACGCTTCACTCACTAAGCGCCTCCTCCTTTCCGACTCATCCGCAGTTGGCCGTGGTGGCCTGCTGATTCAAGCGTGTGCGCCGCCCGGGGGATAGGCGACGGGCGACGAGCCACCCTTTCGGCCGTGTACTGATCCGAGGCATCCAGCAGCAGCCGCTACGCCTCCATCTCGACGTGGTCAACCACGTGACGAGCCTAGGACCACCACACCAGCCTCATCACCGCGGCGCGCACCCTCACATCGCGAGCCGGTGGACGAAGTCGACGGCTGCGCCCGCACGGTCGAAAGTACAACGGCGGCAACGCCTGCCGCAGCACCGCTGCCGCGCGCCCCGGTGGCCTATGCACGGCTACTGCCCTGCACCCGCGGACTTCCTCCCACCCGGACGACGCGGACGCGCCGGATAGAGCTGGCGGCGTTGTCGTTCAATCACGCGGAGGTAGGGGAAACCCGACGGTGGGCTTGTGGGCCTGCCGGATTCCTGGGACGCCACCGTTCCCACGATGATCGCCGTATGACCAAGAGAGCCCAGTTCGACGCCGCTCGCGCGGCGGCCATCGACCCCGACGCCGAGTCTTCCTCTGGTGTAACGGTGCCCGGACCAGTCGAAGACCAGCCCGCGCCTCGGACGAGGCACCGTTGGGTGAGGCGTGTCAGGCTCGCGGTGGTCGGGGCGCTGGTGGTCGTGGTGGCGGTGGTCGGTGTCTCGACGGGCGTCAACCAGGTGGCGAACCGTGTCAGTCTGGCGCGGCTCGACGTGCCGGGCGTGCTGGTCGACGTGGGTGGCGGCTCCCGCATGCACGTCTTCTCGCGCGCGGCACACTCCGGTGGGCCAACCCTGGTGTTCTTGGCCGGGATGGGCGAGGGCAGCGCCTACTACCAGTTCAAGGGCATCTTCACGCCGCTGGAGGCCGACTACAACGTCGCCACTGTGGACTACCTCGGCTATGGCTTCTCGGACACCACGCGCAAGGATCGCACGAATGAGAACATCGCTACCGAGATCCACACCGCGCTGAAGGGCGCCGGCGTCCAAGGCCCGTATGTTCTCGTGGCACATTCCATCGGTGGGCTGTACTCGTTGAAGTTCGCCGACCTCTTCCCCGACGACGTGGCCGGGTTCATCGGCCTCGACAACTCCGTGCCCGGCCAGCAGGCCCCCGACACCTACCAAGGCGACATCAGGTCCGACAGCGGCCTCTACCCCACGTATTCCATCTTGCGATTCATGGGCCTGGCCCGCGTGGAGCGGTGGATCAATGGCGACAACTCCATCTTCTTCCCTGCCAATCCGCTCCTGAGCAGCGAGGACCGCGCCAACGACTGGCTGCTCAAGAACACCAAGCTCGATCTGTGGGTCCTCGACAACGAGGAGAGCTGGTACCTGCCCAACGACATTGAGCTCCAGGGGCAGCGCTTCCCCTCGACCATCCCGACCTTGATGATCCTCGCGCAGGACAGCATCGACGTCGCCAAGCAGTACGACATGCCCGGTTGGGTCGAGGTTCACGAGGCCGTCGCCAGCGAAAACCCGCTGAGCAACATCGTCACCCTGCCAGGGGGACACATGGTCTACCAGAACAACCCCGACCAGGTGGTCGCTCAGATCGACAAGTTCCTCACCGCGACGGCGTGAGCCGCGCCGATGTCTACCGTCGTGTCATGACTTCCCTGACCACCGGCAGAGGCCGGCCGTCTGCCGCGGTCGACTCCGCCCGGCCCGAGCGCTGTCGCGGCCACCACCGACTTGGCCTTGGTCGCTCCGGCCTTCACCGGCTGGCGTGCGTTCGCGGGGTCTCCGGTCGCCGCCGCCAGCTGGCGGGCTGCGGGTGCAGCGATGATCGGGGCGGGGCTTGCCTGGACCGTGGGTCTGGCGGTGATTGCCGCGCTTGTCCTCGCCATCGGGGTCTCTGTCACCTTCGTCGGCATACCCGCGCTGCTGGGAGCCCTCGTGCTGGCACGCTGGTGCGCCGACCTGGAACGGGCTCGTCTGTCCGCACTGCTCGACGTCGACATCCCGCGGCCGGCCTTTCGGCGCGGTGGGCGTCCCTGGCCGGCGCGTACCTGGTGGCCGGCACTCGCGGACGCCCGGGCCTGGTCGTTCGTCGGCTACGCGGTTCTGTCGGCAGTGTTCGTGTCGCTGTTGGTGACGCTGGCCCTTCGTGTTGGCGCTGGCGGTCTCGGGTTGCTGGTTGCCTCCGCCGTGATGGTCGACCGCGGGATTCGGCCGCCACTGTGGTGGCTGCCGCTCGTCGTGGTCAGTCCGTGGGTGTGGGCGGGGGCCGTTCAGGGAGCCACTTTCGTGCAGGTGCGGCTGGCCCGGCAGATGATCGGCCCGTGGTTGGCCAACCAGGAAGTCGCCCAGGCACGGCAGGACGCGAGGCTGGCGCAAGCGGTGGCCGCTGCCGCCCAGCAGCGCGCCGACCATCTGGCCGAAACCCGGGCGCAGGCCGTGGAGGCGGCCGACGATGAACGCCGCCGCATCGAACGGGACCTGCACGATGGCGCCCAGCAACGGCTGGTCGCCCTCGGCGTCGAGCTCGGTGTGGCACGGCGCCAGGCGAAGGATCTGGACTCGGCGAAAGCAGCGCTGGAGCACGCCCACCGGGAGGTCAAGGAGACTGTGACGGAACTGCGCGACCTGGTGCGTGGCATCCATCCCGCGGTTCTCACCGATCGGGGGCTGGACGCGGCGCTGTCGGCGATCGCGGCTCGGCATCCCGTCCCGGTCGTCGTGGACGTGCCAGACCCGGCCGCGGTGCGGCAGGCAGGCGCCGCAACCCAGGCCGCGGCCTACTTCGTTGCCACGGAGGCGCTGACCAACAGCGCCAAGCATGCACAGGCCACCCGGGCCCGCGTCGCAGTCACCGTCACCGACGGAGTGCTGCACCTGGAGGTAGCCGACGACGGGCGGGGCGGAGCGCAGCTCACGCCCGGCGGCGGGCTCGAAGGTCTACGGAGCCGGGTTCTCGCCCTGGACGGCACATTCGAACTGGACAGCCCCGCCGGTGGCGGGACGCGCCTGATTGTCGAGGTCCCATGCGCATCATGATCGCCGAGGACTCGGTGCTCCTCATGGACGGGCTGACCCGGTTGCTCGAGGCCGAGGGCCACGAGGTGCAGGGATATCCCAGCAGCGACGCACTGGTCGCCGCTCTCACGCCGGAGCACGTGCCGGACATCGTGGTGACCGACGTACGCATGCCGCCGACCCACACCGATGAGGGACTGCGCGCGGCCGTGCACCTGCGCTCGGTCTACCGCGGGCTGCCGATCCTTGTGCTGTCGCAGTACGTCGAGCAGCGGTATGCGGCCGAACTGTTCGCTGCCGACCCGGTGGGGCTCGGCTACGTCCTCAAGGACCGTGTCATGGACGTCGAGGAGTTCCTGGACGCGCTGAACCGGGTCGCCTCCGGCGGGACGGTGATCGACCCCGAGGTGGTGGCACAGCTGCTCACTCGTCGGGGCACGAGCGCTCTTGAACGACTGTCTGCCCGCGAGCGTGAAGTCTTGGCGCTGATGGCTGAGGGTCGCTCCAACACTGCTATCGCGGAACGTCTGGTCATCGGGACACCCGCGGTGGAGAAGCATGTGACCTCCATCATGAGCAAACTCGACTTGGCGCCGGATGCCGATGATCACCGCCGCGTTCTCGCCGTGCTGCGCTGGCTGGAGCGCGAGCCATCGGAAGCGCTGCCACAGGGCGCCCATCGCCCCCATCAAGGAGACCGATGATGACGATCCCGACCGAGCCGCCGACCGTCATCAATGAATCCGCGGTGACCCCGACGGCGAGCCTCGTGCCCGAGTACGGCCCCAGCGCGCACCGGCTGCCGTTTCGTCGTCGCCATCCGGTCGGCGCGGCGCTGTTGTGGGTTGGCGGGCTCGGCGTCTGCTTGGGCATCGCGCTCGGCGGCGTCCAGCTGGCCGACCAGCTAACCGCCGTCACACGGACCGCGGACGTGGCCTACCCCACGGCGTCTGTCGTCGACCTCGTCGCGGATGGCAACGTCCGGGTGACCGCCGGTCCGACAGGGACGATCGACGTGCACCGGCAAAGCCACGCCGGCTTCTTCGCCAGGCCGACGTACTCGGCTGCCCTGGACGCCGACACCCTGACGGTGCGGCACACCTGCGCGGAATCGTCATGGCTCAGCGCCGTCTGTTCGGCGGATCTGACGGTGACGACACCGCCGGGCACGCGTGTGGTCGTGCACACGTCCGCCGGGACCGTCCAGGTGATCGACGTCACCGGGGACCTCGATCTGAGGACCGGCTACGGCGACGTGAACGTAGACGGCGCGGTCGGGACAGTGACGGCAGTCACGGGCTCCGGTAGTGTCGCCGTCGCTGGCAAGCCGGAGCAGGTCTCAGCCACGAGCTCCTACGGGAACGTCACCGTGGCCGGTTCGCGGGGCACCGTCACCGCGACCAGCTCCACCGGGAACGTCCGCGTCGATGACACCGCCGGCCCCGTGACAGCCCGCACCTCCTACGGCGACGTGACGGTCACCAATGCCCACGGCGCGGCGGCCAGCACCGACTCCGGCTCAGTGGTGGTACGCGGCGTCACCGGGAACGTCGAGGCCCGCACGTCCTACGGCGATGCCACGGTCTACAGCACGGGCACCGGCCCGGTCGCGCTGGACATCCACACCGACTACGGGACGACGACCATCCAGGCGCCCACCGACCCTACGGCCTTGCGATCGGTCACGGTCTTCTCCTCTAGCGGGAACGTCGCCTACCTCGCCGGATAACAGAGTCCGTGGCCCTGCGGCACCCGCCCACCACGACAGCAGCCGACGACACCTCACCTGCTGGAGATTCCTGCGGCAACGGTGCTCGACGAGCCGTCGAAGGCGTCGCGTGGCTCGCCGCGCACCTCGTCGAGCGGTTCGCGCGGAGCGACGGGCTCGTCGTCACTCACGACATTTGGTTCCTCGACGCCGTGACCACGGGCATGCTCGCCCACCTGGCGACCTCGTGAACGAACGCATCGGTCAATGGGTACCTCACTTCCTTGCGTGGCGCTGCAAGTAACGACGCGAAGAACGCGGCGTCGCCCAACGTCGCCAGCAGCGTTCCACCCAAGTTGTTGTACTCGATATCGATAAGCTCAGCCAGCGCTGCCCCGAGGTGGTCGCCCTCCCACTCCGTAGAGTTATCGACCTCAATTGCCGTGACGCTCGGCGATGAGTTGAGCGGGATGGTTGGGCAGCATGGAGGACCTGCGGGACGGACTTTCAGGTCCTCCACCAGCTGGATCCCTACTCCGGCACGGCCGGCCGAAGTGTCATATGCAAGGCCCATCCAGCCGCGCGGGACCCCGAGGCCTTCGGCGATCCGTGCGAGCACGTCATTGGCGATATCGCGTTCGGCCAGTGATGCGCGCATGTCGGGACGCTGGAGGACCACCGGGTCCGGCGGCTGTCCCAGCAACAGTGGCGCCGGTAGGGGAGCTAACAGCTGACGCCAGATGGCCGATGCCGCCTCTGGCAATATGTGGGGTCAGTGGGTTCGAGACTCGCCGACCGAGCCGGCCGGACCTCCCGTTCCACCAGCGCTCGACCGGTCCGGCGTTAGGCATCGGCATCCAGTAGCAGCGTCCGCCGGCCCCTTCCGTCTTCGGCGCGCTCTCGACCACCTGGCGTCGATGAGCAATTGTTCAGCAGTAGGTGCATTGCGTATCGCGCAGCGGCTTTGAGGGGGCACCGTGGAGGGTCGGCTGGCGGGACGGGTGGCGGTCGTAACGGGCGCGGGCAGCGGCATCGGCCGAGCGACCGTGCGCCGGTTCGCGGCGGAGGGTGCCCGGGTGGTCGCGGTCGATCTGGACGAGAAGCCGGGACAGTCGGCGGCCGAGGAGGTGGGCGGCACCTTCATCGCTTGTGACGTGGCTGACGAGGGCCAGGTTTCCGCGCTGTTCACAGAGGTGCACGACGTGCTGGGCCGGGTCGACATCGCCTTCAACAACGCCGGTATTTCGCCGCCCGACGATGACTCGATCCTGACCACCGGTCTGGCGGCTTGGGAGCGGGTGCAGCGGGTGAACCTGACGTCGGTCTATCTCTGCTGCAAGTATGCGATCCCCTTCATGCAACGGCAGGCCAAGGGTTCGATCATCAACACGGCGAGTACCGCTGCCCTGATGGGCGCCGCGACCTCCCAGATCTCCTACACGGCCAGCAAGGGTGGGGTGCTCGCGATGACGCGTGAGCTCGGCGTGCAGTTTGCGCGGGAGGGGATCCGGATCAATGCGCTGTGCCCTGGGCCCGTCGCTACCCCGTTGTTGATGAAGCTCTTCGCCAACGATCCGGAGCGCGCCGCCCGCCGACTGGTGCACGTCCCGATGGGCCGCTTCGCCGAGCCCGAGGAGATCGCCAGCGCGGTCGCGTTTCTCGCGAGCGACGACGCCTCCTTCATCACCGCCTCGACGTTTATTGTGGACGGTGGCATCACCGGCGCCTACGTGACTCCGCTGTAGCGGGAGATCACGGGTGCGGGCACTGACAAAGGGGGTGACTTATTCGTTGCCGCGGGTCTTCGACCTTGCGCCCCTGGCGGCCTGTTTATCGAGAAGGCCACTCGGGCGGTACAAAGGATGGACGATGCATGGGGGCCGTCCCCGTCGTCGGGCGGATAGCCGTACGCAAGATCGTTTGACATCACCAACTGACATCAACGGTTCCGACGGCGTCAGACCCCGCGATGAGTTCTGCATGGCTCGGTCCACCGAGTGCCGCTCGATAGCCGAGCGAAGCAACGGGTCAAGCAGACCGGAGAGTCCCCACCGGTTCGAATCCCGGCGCTCGCGGGCGAAGCAACGGCCGAGCCATGTCCAACAGCTACCAGCCCCAAGATGTCCGCCAGCGCTGCCGAAAACTTCGTCAGGTACGCCTGACGCGATTCGGCCGCCGCAGCACCGGCGGGGCATGGCTACCAGGCTCGACAAACTCAGCAGCGGAGGCCGTCGAAGCCGCGGATAGCGATCGAGTCGAGACGGCGGCCAGTGGTGGACTCGACGATCTCCAAATTGATATCTGCAAGGCTGGCTTGGTTGGGGAGGGGATACTCAGCGCCTTGGCAATGTCGACCAACGACGTCTTCTTGAGTGGCTCGACGAGGGCGGTGCCTTCGCCGCGGCTGCGGAGGGCTTGAAGGCGCTCGATCAGATCGGCACTAGCCTGCGTTGGCACGAAGACCTTCGGCGCGGCGGCGGATGGGCACGCGGCGCAGCGGTCTTGCAGTCGGGCTCCGAACGCCGCGGTCGCCAGACTATTGCTCTGAATCTCCAGGATTGTTCCTACCGCAGCGATATGTGCGGGTTGCCTTGCGGCAGTCAGCGGTGCGGCGAGTGTAGTGCCCCGGCCCGTGACCCCTAACATTACTGCGTGGGCACCCCCGAGTCCGACGACCCACTTTTCCGCCTGCAGGCGGCGTTGCGAGATGCACAGCGATATGCCGATGTCCTGCGCCCATCGGCCGAATGGCACGCCGCCGCGGACGTGCTCGACCGCATTCGATGGATCGCAGACCTGGCGCTCACACTCCCACCCGACGGCGTCCGGCTCCCCGCACGCAAGCTTGCGCTTGTGATCGCGGACGCCGAACAGCTGCGATACAGGCTCGCGACTGTGTCGGCGTCGCGAGGCACGGCCGTCGACACGGAGGCCATCGCCGGTCTGGCCGACCGGTTGGCAGACGTAGTCGGAGCGGCGGCGGCCGCCGCTTCCCGAACGAATCACACCAACCGCGACATCCCGGAGCCGAGGGCTGAGCGGCTGTCATTGGCCGATTTCGGTCCCGACTATGGGATCGACGCGTCCCGTGAACAGCGGCTCATGGTCGTTTCCGACCTCGCCGCAGTTGGGCTGGTCGGGCTGGCGCTGCTGGTGGCGTGGATGGCCGCCCGCCAGATACCCGGTGTGGTCGATCCCATAGCCGGGTACGCCGCATACGCGGCGGCGTTTGTCTTGCTCACCGCGCTGGCTGGGTTCTTCGCCGCGCAGGCGCGGCGCCACCGGATAGCGGCGCAGGAGGCACGACGCCTCGCACGTCAGATCGCAAGTGTCGACGTCTATCTTGCGCCGCTACCGGCGAGCACGCGGAGCCTGCTCAGAGCGACGATGCTGCAGCGATTCTTTCCCAGGCTCTTCGACGACGACGATCCGATGCGCGAGCCTCGCTGGCCCAACACCGACCATCTGCTGCACACGATTCTCGAGCGCCCGGTCAGGCAGCCGCGCAGGGCCACTAAGCCGCCTTCAGCGCCGCAGCCTGAGGCCCCTTCGCCGCCACCGTCTATTGCTGGCGAGGCAATTCCCGGTCAGGTGAAGTAGATCGATTGTTCCCGGATACCTCGGGCTCGCGCCTCCGAATGGGATCCAGCACTCGAACGTATGCGTCTCGCGATCCAACGGTGACAAGACTCGTCCAAGCCCACCACATTCTTCGCTCCTCGGCGAACGTGTCGGGCATGTGCAGTCCGAGTTCGCCCGGCAGCCGCACACGGCCGACGTTGATGAGGGCCTGAACCGTCCATCGCCATTCGTCGACATTGCGGACGGCGCTGCGATACGCAGCTGGTACGAGGAGCGATGCCACAATCGCGACGACCAGCGCGGAAATGCTGCCCGCCGCAACCGCCGTTGTCGCCGAGACGGCCGCGAGCAAACATAGGTGAGCGACGGCACTGACGAAAAAGTCGACGGTAGACCGGGCGTCTCCTTGGTCCTGTCGAAGGTTGCCTGGAGCGACCGACTGAAGTTCGTACCACAGCGATTGGGAGTCAAGGCCAAACCGCGTGACGCCGTAGAGTTCCATGGCGCGCATCGCGTTGCCAAGCCGAGTGGGCAGGACCGCTTCGACATCGTCTGGGTACGCCTGCATCCGTTCCTTGAGCAGACCGCGCTTGGCGTGAGGCGCGAGATCGAGGTCCCATAGGTAATGCAGTCGATGCCACTCTCGGATGTGGCGCCGGCGCAGGCGATTAGCGATTCGCCGGGGAATCGTATAGCCCTCCAGAAAGCGGTAAGTGTGCAATGCGGTGTATGCGAAGAGCACCGAGATGGTGAACGCAGTGATGGAGAACACGGCGACCGCACCCAGTCCTGATACGGCTTCTCCGCCAGCGCTGTGGATTGTGCCGATGTCCGGGAGGAGCAGGAACCAAAAGACAGCGGTCGTGACAACGCTGGGCACGAGCCATGCGTACACAAAGCGTCCGAGACTGCTTGACAACGCATTGAACAGGTCTGTCACGGGTCCCCCGGTCATGCTTGAACCGGCTGCAACGGTTTATGGGCGTTGGAGGGTCTCCTCCGGATCGGGATCCGGCGGAAACGGCGGGATTGGCGGAAAGGGCGGAAAGGGCGGAAACGGCGACGGCCGACTGGGGTCGGTCGGATCTGGCGGCGTTGGCGGCCCCTCCGGCCTGCGCAGCATTTGCTTACGGTATCGGCTGGTTGACAGCGGCAATAGCACCCGTTAGGACACAATGCCGGTCCCCATGTGCATTGATCATGTCCGCGCGGCGAACGGCACCGGCGGCAGCCGGTCATCAAGGCACGCTGAACGTGGATCGACGCGAGGTCGCCGGAACTCTCCCACATTTGACGTTGGGCCCGGCGAACGTCACGAGGGTGCGGGCTGTCCCCAGGAGCATTACTGAACGTAGCCACCTATCGGCGCGTGCGCTTGCCGCACCGTCACGAATGCGGCATCGACTAACTGAGTAATCAGCACGCTCTGAGGTCACGGCGCGGCGACCCACGTGGGGCCGGCTGGCGAACGCCTCGTGGGCGCCTGCCACCGGTGAAGCTCGAATTCCGTCTATATTCGAGTAGGCGTTTGCGGAATCGCCGCCGGTGTGGATCGGCACCCCGGCGGCCATTCGCCAAATATCAGGGTCCCTCGCCGATTCGATCGACGAGGTTGGCGTGCGCTCGCCACTTGCGACCCCCGGAACGGCATCGGCCGCGGGGCTGCGACGACTGAGGCGGGGAGAGTGTCGGTCCGGACGTAACGTCACGCCCGTTCTCACATTGACCGCGCTCACAGAGGTGCTCACGTGTCAAGATCTAATACGTAGGATTGGGTGGTCCCCGGTGGGACGCGGTGCCAGTCCGCCGAGTCTATTTGGCCTGGTCATAAGACGTGGGCGACCTTGGTGCGACAGTGGTTTGAAATCGTTACGTTGGGAGTCCGGGGTTTGAGTCCCCTCGGCTCCACGAGTCAGGACCGCGGCGCGCCGATGGTCGCCTTGGGCTTGAGCGTCTTTGCGTAGGCGAAGCTAACCCGGAAGTACCAGGCGGGATCGCGGGCACCCGGAGACCGCTCAGACCTTAGGTCGACTGCGGTGCGATGTTGCACACCGACGCGCGCAGCGGCGAACTACCGCTGATCGGGTCGCTTGGTCCTTGGCGCAGAACCAGGTTGAGGTTGGCGCTGCCGGGGCCGTAGGGCGGGTAGTCGGGCAGCCCGAGTTCGGCGCACGCCTGCCACCAGCCGTGCTGGCCGCACACGACCTGCGGGTCGAGGCTGGCGTTGAATTTGGCCCGAGCGCGGACCGTCCCATGCGGCGTCTCAAGCCGTACCCAGTCGTCGGCGGCGATCCCGCGCTCGCGGGCGGTGGCGGGGTGCAGCTCGACCTGCGGATCGGGCACGCGGCTGCGCAGGCTCGCCACGTTGCGGTGCTGGGTTTCGCAGAACCACAGCGATTTCGCGCAGGTGAGAATGAGCGGGAAACGCTCCGCCAAATCGGGCCGCGAAATTGGGCTGGTTCGCGGCTCCTCGAACTCGGGCAATGGAGGGTAGCCGTGGTCGAGCAGCACCTCCGAGTACAACTCGACTTTTCGTGACGGCGTGCGGAATCCGCGCGGACCATCGCCGTTAAGTTCGGCGTACTTCCGGTGGCGCGTTGTGAGGGGGACGCGTACGCCTCCGGGTTCCGCGTGGAGGTGTTCGAGCGTCACGCCGCTCGGGGCGAGCTGATGACGGAAGGCGGCGTGGATGTCGCCGTCCCAGAAGTGATTCCCCAGACCGAGGCGGGTTGCGAGCGCGAAGACGATTTGCAGATCCGAGCGTGCTTCGCCGCGGGCAGACACGAGCGGAACACGCAGCTGTACGAGCGATTGAGCGTCCTGGCTGACCTCGAATCCAATCTTCAGGGCCTCTGCTTCGAAGGCGCTCGTCACCGGAAGCACGATGTCGGCCTGTTCTGCGGTCGGATTCATGAACAGGTCGGCGTGGACGAAGAATTCGAGCGCCGCGAGCGCGTCCCGCCCTCGGGCGCTGTCACCGTGGGCCATGACGAGGTTGGCGCCGAAGTTGAGCAGTCCTCGCGCGCGGTACGGGCGTCCCTCGAGCGCGGCGGTGTATAGGTCCTCGCCAGTGACGAACTCGAACCGCGCCG
This sequence comes from uncultured Actinomycetota bacterium, assembly GCA_963773935.1. GTDB lineage: Bacteria > Actinomycetota > Actinomycetes > Mycobacteriales > Micromonosporaceae > DATBGZ01. The sequence continues at coordinate 205,573 of CAVZCZ010000004.1, read as the reverse complement.
GACCGAGAGGACGCTGCTCCACGCCGATCGCCTTCACGGCCTGTTCGGGGGCGAGCAGCTCGGCACCATCGATGGGGTTGCTGGGAACACTGGTGAAGAGCACATTGCCGCCCGACGCGTCAAAGCTCCCGGTTAGCGCGTACAGCTGGTTGATGGCCCGAATGATCTGGGTCGCGCCGCTCTGTTGTTCCAGCCCACTCCACGTGTAGAAGGCGACCGGGCGCGACTCCCAGAGCGTCCGGGCTGCGCTTTCGATGTCGGCGGCAGGCACACCGGTGATCGCCTCCGCCACCGCGGGTTCCATCCGGCGGCACTGCTCCGCGACGAGGTCGAACGCCGGCCGGCAAATAACGGGCCCGGTCGTCGTCGCGACCTCGCGCGTGCCGAACAGAGCCAGGCGTGCCTCGTCCACGGCGTGACGGCCGAGGGCCGGATCGTATGCGACGGCGTGCCCGGCTTCGTCGTCCCAGACGACGTAGTGCCCCGAATCGTCCGCAGTGGACACCTCGCTCGCACGCAGGAAACGTCCGGTGTCGGCGCGGACGAGCAGCGGTGCGTTCGTCCAGCGGCGGACGAAGTCTTCATCGAACCAGCCCCGCTCGATCATCACGTTCGTGAGAGCGAGCGCCAGCGCGGCGTCGGTTCCAGGGCGCACGCGCAGCCAGTGTTCGGCCTTGCTCGCCAGGCCGACGCGCCGCGGATCAACGACGATGAGGCGAGCACCGCGGGCGATCGCCGCGACCGTGCTCGTGGCATGTGTGAGCCGCGCGACCGATGGGTTGTAGCCCCAGTACAAAATGCAGCCGGCGTGGTCGAGATCCGGTAGGTAAGAGCCAGGAACCGCGGCGCCGTAGGTGTACATGGACGCCAGGTAGCGTCCCCAGCCGCACAGTTCCATGTAGACACACTGGTTCGGGCTGCCGAACGCCCGCCGCAGGCGCATCACCCAGTCGAGCGCGTCGGATATCGCCGAGGTCGAGGGAGACGTCGTGCTGAACACCACGGACTCGGGCCCGTGATCGCGGGCCAGCGCCAACAGTCGCGTCGCGATCGTGTCAAGCGCCTCATCCCAGGTGATTCGCTGCCAGCCCGGGTCGTCGGCTCCCTTAGGCTTGGTGCGTTTGAGCGGATGGAGCAGCCGCTCGGCGTGGTTCACGATCTCGGGCGCCGCCTTACCCTTGATGCACACCGCCTGTCCGGTCGGGTGAGACGGATCGGGTCCCAGAGCAACGAATTCGCCGCCGGCGATCGTCGCTGCCGCTCCGCACCGGGATACGCACAGCGGACAGAAGGTTGAAACCTGCTCCGTTGCCCCGACTACGGCCATCGCTCGTCCCATCCGGAAGGTTGGGCCCGGCGGCCCACCCTCCGATGGTACGGCCCGGTGAGGGCGGCGTTCGCGTCCTCCCCGGGGACGCGGTGGCCGATCTGATTGCGTCCGAGCTGATCCGATAGCGTCAAGCGGGCAGCGGCTGCCGACCAGCTGCAGCCGTGCCATGCTGGAACAATGACCGGCGAGAACGAAACGCCGACGGTGGACGGTGCCGGGCTTCGACGACCGACCGAGCGGTTCGCTCGTGCGGGCTGGCGTCTGTCCGTAGTGGATCTCGAGCGGATTCTTTCGCTCGCTGACCCAGGACCGGTGGACCTCATGGTCGATCCGCCGTTGCCTGGTTCCGCGCAGGGCCTGCGCGTATCGGTGACCTCCGCGGAGGGACGAGTCCACGCCGAGGCGACCCTCCACTATGGACGGTCATCGTCTCAGCCGTACTTCAGCGCGCTGGGCAACGGTCCCGTCGGCACGCTGCTGCGACGGGGGGTGGACGCTGGCGACGAGCGGGCCGTGCGCATCGTTGCCGGACTGCAGACCGCGGCTGACCGCCTGAACCGGCTCTCGTCTGGTCGCTCGGCTCGGCCCGGTCCTGGCCCTCCATCCGGGCGCGACGTGGACATCGAACACTTCGTGGACGCACAGACCGGCCTGAAAACAACTGTCTCGTCCGCCGGGAACTCGGCGATCGGCACCCGGACAGTCCGACTCCGCGCCAGCGGCCCGACATTGTCCGCGGCTGACATGGCGGCTCTCTTTGACGCCGTGGTGCAGGTTGTGCGCCGGCTGACCGGTGCGGATGTGGGCGGCGACTTCACGATGGCCATGGCGCACTCCGGGCCGCACCGAGTTTCGCTTGATCAGGTCGGTGGCCTCGATGACGTCGTCGCCCAGTTCCGTGACATCGCGGTGTCGTTCCGGAATCCGGCCGCGATGGCCCGGTGGGGAGCCAAACGGCCCCAGGGCATCCTGCTGTCGGGGCCGCCCGGTACTGGCAAGACCATGCTGGCTCGCGCGCTGGCAGAGGAGATCGGCGGGACGTTGCGCGAGATACGCACGCCCGAGATCCTGGACAAGTGGCTGGGCGCGTCGGAGCGCAACCTCAAGCGAATCTTCGCGCAGGCGCGGCAGTACACCACTCCGACCGTGCTGCTCTTCGATGAGTTCGACAGCATCATCGGGTACGTCGGCGCCGGCAGTGACTCGGGCGGCCACGCGCTCAACGCTGTCGCAGGGCTGTTCAAGCAGGAGATGAACGACCTGATCGATCGCAATCCGCAGGTGATCGTGGTGGCCACGACCAACTTCCTGGGCTCGATCGACGCCTCGCTCATCCGGTCCGGGCGCTTCGACATCAAACTCGAGATTCCGCGTCCCGACGCCAAGGGCCGAGCCCAGATCCTGACTCGGATGATGCAGGACCTCATCGCCGTCCTGGAGGCTGACGGGTTCCGGCTGTTCGCAGACGACATCGACATCGATGAGCTCGGCCGGCTAGCGGACGGCATGGTGGGGGCCGATCTGCGTGAGATCCTACGACGGGCACAGTTGGCCAAGGCGATGCGGGAGGCGCGCACCAGCCGCCCGGCGGGACCGATACGTCAGTCCGAACTGCTCGCCGTGATCCGCGAGTTGAGGGACGACCACCGATAGTCACAGGTCGATTGGTTCGACCGTCACCGTCGCGATGTCATCCGCGTCGAGTGCTTCGGTTTCGCGCACACGGCGCTTCATTGGGAGAACGTACGGTTCGAAGAGCCCCGAATTGGGCCTGCCTTCGACTGGGCGTTCTTGGCGTCCGTCCCGCTAGAGGTGAGCGAAAGGCCCATGCCTGCCATCGAATGTGGCCGATAGAGTTCCATCTCCGCGACGTCTTCACCCCGGCTCATACGTCATGGCCGTCGATTGTTGGCTCGTCGCGCCTGTCCCTTCGGGTGGTAGTCCCAGAAACCCTTTCGTCACCGTTGACAAGCTTTTCGGGTGACGTGCGTCCCATCTAGTGGTGTTAACTTTAGCCATCACAGTCCGGACCTAGCTCTTGTCGTAAAGGTCGCCGAGACCGGCAACCTTTAGGCGGCAACTGGCTATCTCCTGGATTCGGCACACGAGCGGCAACGTCAACGAAATTGCACTATGTGGGAGTGGGGTTCCGAGGAGGGCACATGTCTATCCCTGGTCAGCGTCCGCCTGACGATGATGGTGAAGATGCAGCCTCGACGGTTCGAACCGATGCTCCGCACATGGACCAGCAGCGAGTTAAACTTCTCCGCGACGCTGAGGTGTCACGAGTAAGGGCCAGCAAAAGGGCCAAGCATGTGAAGTCTCTCTGGGTACAGTTTGAAATGGCAAGTAGAGACAAGAAGAGGAGAGCTGACGCACAGAATCCAGCGGTTGCTGACGCGTATGGCGGGTCCAGGGCAGCATCAGATCCGCTGTACAAGAAATACACCACAGAGAATAACTGGTTCATGATTCGGAGCCAGACGATGGCGATAAATTACATTTGTGAACAGAACAAGCAGATAATCGAGCTTCTTCACACGATTGCTCGTGCCTTGTGAAGGCGAAGCTCTCTCCAACGCGGCCGAGCGCGGGCCGATACTGATCGGACGACGATCAGGAATGATCTAGCTGTCATGCCCCGAGAGGTTTGGTTCGCGCGTGGCGGGTGGTTTGCCGTCGAGTGCGGTGTGGGGCCGGATGCCGGAGAATCACGCTATGGCTCGGGGGCGGGGCTAGGTGGTCGGGGATGCCGTGCCCGTCGGAGTCGGCGTCGGGGTAGGAGCCGGAGTCGGATTCGGCGTGGCGGACGGTGTCGGCGTGGGTTCCGGCGTTGGTGGCGCCGGTGCGTTCGGGTAGGGCCAGGCGTTGGCCACGCAGCCCTGAAGGCTGATGGTCTGCTGCTGCATGACCGGGGCCAGCTGGCCCTTGCCGGGGCACGGCACGTGGCCCTTGCCCAGGCGATGCCCGACCTCGTGGTTGATCGCGTACTGCCGATACACGGTCAATGATGCACCGTATCCGCCCACGCCACCGAGGTAGCGGTCCGCGTTGATCACGATCGTGGCGCCCGCTTGGCAGTTCGTGAACGGCACCCCGTTCACCCGGATGTCGATGCCGATGCTCAGGCACACCGAGTACGCAGTCCAGGGTCGGGCCAGCAAGACAGTGAAGTTGGACCCTGAGCCGCCAGGCACCCGCAGCATCCGTACCGTGCCCCCGCCGGCCCAACTGCGGTGGTCCCCGAGCGCGCCGTCCACGACGGCGGTGAAGTCCGGGACCGTCACTGGCAGGCCCGACTCCACGGCGACCCGGAACGTGTACAGCGCCCCGGCGGTGCCGAGCATGGGGCCAGAGTTGTCTGCGTACTGCCATTGCCCGGGCGGCGAACCAGTGGCGGGCACGCCGGGCTGGCCCGAGCCGCCCGCGCGGGCCGCGGCTTCCGTGGCCGTGGATGTCGGTGCCGCGTCGGGTGGTACCGGAGCCGTCGACAGACTCGGGGACGGCCGCGTCGACGGGAGTGTGTCGATCAACGCGAGCCGTGGTGCCGCTGCGCCCGAACAACCGACCAGCGAGAACGCGATGATGCCCACGACAACCACCGTGACGACGACGGCAGCGCCAAGGCGTCGCGCTCGGGGGTCGGCAGCCCAAAGGATTGCTCGTGGCACGGCGGCGAGCCTACCAAGGCCCCGGGCGGCACGGAGTGACCGTCGGCTCCGCGGCTCTGACCGGATACGCCCGCCGGCGACACGAGTGGGGTGCGCCGCCCACTCGAAGAGAATCAGTACGGCGAAGCATCGGCCAAACACGCAGGTCCACTTTGGACAGAGTGGCTCAGACGAGGAGCGCCGGCGCGCTTCGAAGTGCGTCTCCTCACGGTCTTCGGGCTACGGAATCAGCCCGAATGGACAACATTCTGCTGGATCAGGTTGACGAGCTCCTGTGGAGTCACGACCTCGACGTGGGTCTCGAGGCCGTCCACGACGGTCTTGATATCGGAAAGGCTCTTGGTCCAGCAGTGCACGAGAACGAGCGTGTAGCCATCGGCGGTGGTCGGACTGGCCGGTCTCGAGTTGATTTGCCGGATGAGCGTGCCCTCGTCCGTGACACCGGCCCACAGCACGTCCCGCTGCCCGACCACGGGCTTGTTGTTCACCCAACCAATCCGGCCGCGGCGCGTCCGTGCCGAAGTAGAACAAGGCATCTATGTTCGGCTGCTGCAGGTACTTCGACCACAGGTCCGTACGGTCGAAGGAGTCCTGATCATCGAGGATTTCCGCAATACGTAGGTCCGCCAGACCCATGTAGGCATTCAACCTGCCCACGAATCTGTCCAGGTCGTCGGAGATCATGCGGCTGGGGTAGACGTATCCGCCACCGCTCGGCCCGGCGATGAACTGGTCCTGAGCTACGCCGCTGCTCGCGTTCTCGTAGTACCAACGCAGGACCGACGGAGCGAGGTCGACCAACGATGGGCTGATGCCATAGCCGACGCTGAAGCTTCCGCGATCAGCGTTGCCGTAATACTGCTGCAAACCCCGGAGATCCCACTGAACGTTGTCTCCGTCGCTGACCACGAACGACACGTAGTGCTTCCTTGGTGTTGCCGACCCTGACGCTGCTTTCTGGGTCAGGCCATCGATGCTATGTACGCTGCTCAGCACTGAGAGGTTGGTAGCAAGATCCGCTGCCACGGTCGCGACGCCTTCGCGCGATGCCTGATGGACCATGGGGTACTCGTTCTTGCCCCAGCCCAGTAAGGTAGCGCCCTGATCAAGGCCACCGAGCACCTGCTTGCGCCAATCGGTCACCCCGTCGTAGAAGGTGAACGAGTTCGTCAACGTGGCGTAGTCGCGGAGCTGGTGATAGACATTGAAGTCCAGTTCAGCGGCTGTCGTTTCGGAGAACAGCCGGCCAAAATTCTTGTATGCCCATTTCTCGCTCTTGTCCGAGACATCGAGCAATTCCAGCGTCACTCCGAGCGACTTCACCTGCTCCACCTGAGACCGATCGACCGGCAGCCCGCGCAGTGGACCGCTGAGCGACGTGGCCACGTTCAGCGACTGAGGATTGCCGGACATGTCGTAGAGGATGTAGCCGTTTACGTATCGTTTGAAATGTGCAACGAGTGAGGGCAATGTCGCATAGCTGTCGTTCAGCGTGATCCCGTACCTGCTGACGAGAAAGTCCTTCCATGTCGTGCTCGGGCCGCCGTCATCGATGAAGATCTGCTCCGGCGATCGCTTGGCCACCAACCCTTGGAGCGAGGCAACCAAGGCCCGGTCCTGACTGCTGGCGAGCGCGTCGAGAGGTATGACGAGCAGCGATTCAAGCGCCAGCGCCCTTGGGCAATCCGACGCCGGCATCACTTGCCTGACTTCGCATGACGTTCAAGCCAGTGGTCAACGCAACGATCAGTACGGCGACTACCGACAGGATCGACCTGCGGGGGACAGGCGTTCGCGGCACGGGCGGGCTCTCCGATTTTGGGCACGGTCGTGCGGTGGCATTCCACCGCGTGATCACCGATTCGGCGTATGACAGGGGCAGGACTTTCGCGCAAAGAGCCCGGCACAAGTGGCCAAACGGGCAATGTTTACCCGACCTTCAGTCGTTCCGGGTCGTTCGAGAGTTGGTTACGGGGTGGGCCGAATCGAGTGTGAGTGTTGGTGGGTCCTAGAGCCGGGCTGGAGCAGGCGGGGGTGGCGTTTTCGCAGGTCATGCCGTGTGGTCATCGCGATAGTGTGGGCGATCCGGTCACTTCTGACAATGCTCGTCAGCTGGGATCAATTGATTTACCGACTTCGCATGAGCCTTTCGTCCGGGCTTCAAGTGGGTCGCCTGGACAGAGCCCCAGCCGAGTGCGCCGGCGTCCCAGTGGTCAGCGCCGGTCGGGTGCGGGAGATGACGCGGGATACGCTTGTGTTGACTGATGAATGGCTGAAAATAATTCGCAGTCATCACCATCAATCGTTCGACATTAGAATGCGGCGAATGTTATCGGCGGTTGGATTTTCGGCCGATCGATGGGCTTCCCTGACGCAGTAGCGTGGTGGAAACGTCCTCGTCGGCGTTTACCCCCGGTCCTGCAGTGCATGGCCCCGACGCCGTACAGACACGAAGGAGCCCACCCGACGTCGGGTGGGCTACCGGCAGGTGCGGATCAGGCGGGGATAGGGGCTTCGGTCGCGAGGCCGATCAGGTGCCCGCCGAGGTTCATCGCCTGCGCTGGCGTGAGCGCGAACTCGTTGACGTAGATGCTGGGCTCCGGCTCGCCGTCGACGAGGCTGAGGTGGACCTCCAGCGCGGGGCCGTCGCCTGCAAAGTGGCCATCGCCGATGAGCAGTGTGGCCCCGCTATGCACGGTGACTCTGCCGAGCTCGTCGTCGTTGATCAGCCCCTCCTTGACGCACCAGCTCCGCCCGCACGTCTCCGTCGGAGTTGGCGATTCGAGTGGGTTCGAGTCGGGCATTGAGGGGCCTCCTAGCCGGGCTTCCTGATCAGGCTCGCCCGGCGCCGCGGAGGTCAGGTCGCGCGGCGCCGGGGAGTGTCGATCAGCATTACGGCGATGGCCCGCGAGGCGGCATCGGCGTGTCGGTCCGACCTGGGCTGTTTGATCGGCGGCGGCTGGATTGTGAACGCACGGACGCGCCCCCGGATGGGTGGGGGCGCCATTGTGGATGGTCAGAGTTGGTTGTCCGTTCGGACAATCGGGAGCCAGCTCAGGAGTTGCGCGGGGCCACCAGGCCGGATTCGTAGGCGAGGACTACGAGCTGGGCGCGGTCGCGGGCGTGGAGCTTGGTCATGGCGCGGTTGATGTGGGTTTTCGCGGTCATCGGGCTGATCACCATGCGGTCGGCGATCTCGTCGTTGGACAGGCCCTGCGCGACCAGGGCGACGGCCTCGCGTTCGCGGTTGGTCAGCCCTTTCAGCACCGTGTTGGCGTTCGGGTGGAGCGGCTGGGTGACGTACCGGTTGATCAGCTTGCGGGTGATCGACGGTGCGAGCAGGGCGTCGCCGCGCGCGGCGACGCGTACGGCGTGCAGGAAGTCCTCCGGCTCGATGTCCTTGACGAGGAATCCGGCCGCGCCGGCGCGCAGCGCGTTGAAGACGTACTCGTCCAAGCCGTAGTTGGTCAGGATGACGACGTGCACCCCGGCCAGGGTCGGGTCCGCGGCGATGCGCCGGGTCGCCTCGATGCCGTCGATGACGGGCATCTGGATGTCGATGAGCGCGATGTCGGGCAGGTGTTCCTTGGCCAGCGCCAGGCCCTCGCTGCCGTCGGCGGCCTCGGCCACCACCTCGATGTCGTCCTCGACGTCGAGGAGCGCGCGGAATCCGCTGCGGATGAGCGGCTGGTCGTCGACCAGCAGGACACGGATCATGACGTTCGATCCACGGGAAGTTCGGCCTGGACGGTGAAGCCGCCCTCGCTGCGCGGTTCCGCGCGGAGGTGACCGCCGAGGGCGGTGACTCGTTCGCGCATCCCGAGCAGCCCGACGCCGGGCAGCGGCGCGGTGTCCGGCGTGGCCTTGCCGTCGTCATCGACTTGGATGGCAAGGGCGTCGGGACGGTAGTCGATCCGGACCGACGCAGTAGCGGCGGCGGCGTGACGGGTGATGTTGGTCAGCGACTCCTGAACGATCCGGTAAGCGGTCCGGTCCACCGCGGCCGGCACGTCGTCTCGGTGTCCCTCGATCGTCAGCGTCGCGTCCAGGCCGGTCGTGCGGGCCCGTTGCACCAGTTCCGGGACCTGGTCGAGCCCATGCGGCGGGTTCTTGTCGTCGTCGCGCAGCGCCTCCAGGGTCGCTCGCAGTTCCCGGGCCGCCTCGCGACCGGCCTCCCGGATCGCCAGCAGGGCCTCCGGCACCTGTTCACCGCGCTTGTCGGGCCAGGTGGACGGCGACTTCGGCCTGCACCTTGATGACGGAGATCTGGTGGGTGAGCGAATCGTGCAGCTCCCGCGCGATGTGCAGCCGCTCCTCGTCGGCGCGGCGCCGCGCGGTCTCCTCGCGGGTGCGCTCGGCCTCGTCCGCCCGGCGCTCGGCCTGTCGCAGCGCTTCACCCGCGGCACCGGCGGCGATCAGCCAGGCCAGCTCGAGGGCACCTCGGGCCTGCGCGAACGCCTCGCCCGTGTCGTGCAGGCCCGAGGCCATGGCCGCGAGGGGGAGTGCGGCCAGCATGATCACGCTCGCCACCACCGTGACAATGCGGTGTCCCGCCCGCACGGCGGCGTACACCGCGAACAGGTACGCGACGGCAGGCACGTCGAAACCGGCCGCCTGGTAACCCACCGCGCACAGCCCGGTAACGGCCAGGACGGCAACCGGAGCCCGGCGGCGCGCGGCCAGCGCCAGGCCGCCGGCGGCCAGCAGCGCGTAGCCGAGCAGGTCGAGGTTGGTGGCGGAGTGCTGCCCGGACAGCCCGGTGACCAGCAGGATCGCCGCCACGCCGACGGCGATCGCCCAGTCCTTGACACCGATCCGGCCCGTGCTCATAGGCGCACCCTAACCGGATGTCTGCCCGAGCGACTCCTGCGCGCTGATGATCGGCGCCTACCGCGCACGCGGTACCTTCCCGGCTTCTACGGCATCTGCGGTAGCCGGATGCGCCACGTGCGGCAGCGTGAAGTGCCCACGTCAGCAGGACGACAGGTGGTGGTTCGGCGGACAGGATCAGACGACGTCCAGTTGCAGGAAGACAAAGGAGACCGTCATGTCTGTCCGTCGCGTGCTTACCGCCACCGCCACCGCCACCGTCGCTGCCCTGCTCGGGGGTTTCGGGTTTGCCACACCGGCGGCCGCTCATGTCTCAGCCGAGTCGGCCGCCGTCAATGCGTACACCCTGACCACCGGGCGACTTTTCGGCACGGTGGCCGCACTGATGGCGCTGGCCGGCGTGGTCATCGGTGGGCTGGCACTTGCCCGCTCCGCCCGTCGGCATCGGTAACGGCAACGGGAAAAGGGGTGCCATCGTGGCCCTGGTGGCGGGGCTGACCGGCATGGTCATCGGCGGGCTGGTGGTGGCCGCCGCCGAGGGTGGTCCGGGCACCGGCTACGGAATAGTCGGTGGCGTCGCCGCCCTGGTGATTGGGCTGATCGCCACGGCCCTTGGCTGGCTGGCTCTGGCTCGCTTCCGCCGCACCGTCTGACCGCCGCACGGTCTGACCGTCTCACCGTCTGCCCGGCTTTCCGGCTGACCGCTCCGAGTTGGGCGTAGGGTCCGATGTGTTCTCGACACGGGAGGGGCCGACACCGCAATGACGACGACGCACATTCTGGAAACCGCCGAAGTCGACATCGCCTATGACGTACGTGGCCCGCTGCCTACGGCTGACGGACACCCACCACTGTTCATGATCGCCCAGCCCATGGATGCCACGGGCTTCGCAGCGTTGGCGTCGTACTTCCCCGAGCGCACCGTGGTGACCTATGACCCACGCGGTCTCGGCCGCAGCAACCGCAAAGACAGCCGGGTCGACCATGCGCCCACGGTCCAGGCGAATGACGTGCACGCCGTGATCGAGGCGCTCGGCGCTGGGCCGGTCGAGATGTTCGCGAGCAGCGGCGGCGCGGTGACTGCGCTCGCACTCGTGGCGGCATATCCCAACGCCGTGACCACACTGGTGGCGCACGAGCCGCCGCTCATCCCCGTGCTCCCCGACGCCGCCGCCGCCGAGCGCGCCCGCGGCGGCGTTCGGGACGCGTACGAGGCAGGTGGCTCGAATGCCGGCATGGCGGCCTTCATCGCGATGACGTCATGGCGAGGCGAGTTCACCGACGACTACTTCGCCCAGCCCGCGCCGGATCCGGCTGTGTTCGGGATGCCGAGCGAGGACGATGGCTCTCGTGACGATCCGCTGCTCTCCGACCGGTCCTGGGCGGTGAGCAGCTATCGCCCCGACGTCGACAGGCTGGCCGCGGCGCCGACACGCATCGTGATTGCCGTGGGCGAGGAGTCCTTGGGCACGTTCACCGGACGAGCGGCGGTGGCCACCGCCGAACTGCTCGGTCAGCAGGCGACCGTGTTCCCGAGCCACCACGGCGGCTTCCTTGGCGGCGAGTTCGGATACGCCGGCCAACCCGAGGCCTTCGCGCGCAAGCTGCGCGACGTCCTCGATGACGACAACTGACGGACGACGACAACTGAGAGCGGACCGGACCGTCGGGCACCGCAGGGCCGGAGCCGCTAGCGCCCGGCCTGGACCAAGCCGTGCGGATCGAGAACGAACTTCTTGGCCATGCCGTGGTCAAAGTCGGCGTAGCCCTGTGGCGCCTGGTCGAGTGGGATCACGGTCGCGTTGACGTTGCGCGCGATCGGGACCCGCCCGCTCAGGATCGCGGACATGAGCTGGCGGTGGTACCGCATCACGGGACACTGCCCCGTCGCCAGCGAGTGCGACTTCGCCCAACCCAGGCCGAGCCGGATCGAGAGCGAACCCTGCCGCGCGGCTTTCGTCTTCGCGCCCGGATCGCCGGTGACGTACAGCCCCGGCACCCCGAGCGCTCCGCCCGCGCGGGTCATTTCCATCAGCGAGTTGAGCACGGTCGCTGGGGCCTCGGTGCCAGCGTCGGCGCCGTGGCCGTGCGCCTCAAAGCCGACGCAGTCGATACCGCAGTCGACCTCGGGCTCCCCGCCGAGGATGTGAACGAGCTGGTCCTTCGGGTCGCCGTTGGTGACGTCGATGGTCTCGCAGCCGAAGCTCCGGGCCTGCTCCAGGCGGTCCTTGTTGCTGTCGCCGACGACGACGACCGCCGCGCCCAACAGGAATGCCGACGTCGCCGCGGCGAGCCCGACCGGACCGGCGCCGGCGATGTACACAGTGGACCCGGTCGTGACGCCGGCGGTGACGCAGCCGTGGTAACCCGTCGGGAGGATGTCCGACAGCATGGTCAGATCACGGATCCTCGCCATCGCCTCGTCCTTGTCCGGGAACCGCAACGCGTTCCAGTCGGCGTACGGCACCATGACGTACTCGGCCTGTCCACCGGGCCAGCCGCCCATGTCGACGTATCCGTACGCGCCGCCGGGACGCTCGGGGTTGACGTTGAGGCAGACGCCGGTCTTCCCCTCCTTGCAGTTGCGGCACCGTCCACATGCGACATTGAACGGCACCGAAACCAGGTCTCCGACATCGAGGTACTCAACGCCGCGACCCTTCTCGATCACCTCGCCGGTGATCTCATGACCAAGGATCAACCCCGGCGGGGCCGTCGTCCGGCCACGCACCATGTGTTGGTCGCTGCCACAGATATTGCTCGACACCACCTTGAGGATGACGCCGTGCGGGCATTGCCGGTTCTCGTTCGCCTCAGGTACGCCCGGACCCGGCTTGAGCACAAGCTCGGGATAGTCCACCGACTCGACACTGACACGGCCCGGGCCCTGGTAGATGACTGCCTTGTTACCTGGCATGACCGAATCACCTCCGTCAGAGCGCCCGCGCGGCCGCCTCCGCCACGGTCTGATCCTGCTTGCCGTCGCCACCGCTGACGCCGACCGCGCCGACCACCACCCCGTTGCTGACCAGCGGTACGCCACCAGCGAAGATCATGATGCGACCACCGTTGGATGCATGGATGCCGTAGAACTGGTTGCCCGGTTGGGCGTTGGGTGCGAGCGCGTCCGTCGCGAGGTCGAAGGCCCTGGCCGTGAAGGCTTTGTTGATGGAGATGTCGACGCTGCCGATCCAGGCGCCGTCCATCCGCTCATGGGCGATCAGGTTGCCGCCCGCGTCGACGACGGCGATGTTCATTGGCTGGCCCAGATCACGCGCCGCATCCTCGCCGGCCGCTATTACCCGACGTGCGTCCTCAAGGTTCGCGCTCTGTTGCTGTTTCATCGAATCCCCCCGTACGCGGATGTTGCTGACCCTAGGAACGCTACCGCCACCGGATGTGCCAGGACTCCGAAGCGCACAAGGTTGGGTGGCCAAAGGGCGGAGCAGCCCTATGCATGTGCGCCTCGGCGGCAATGCGTTGGCCGCGCACTCGACGAGGTCCCTGGTGCCGCTGGGGTTCATGGGGCGACCGCCGATGGTTCGGCCCGGCCGCGGCTCATGAGATCTTGGAGACGATCTCTACGAGATTTCCATCGGGATCGCGTAGAAGAGCATTGCGGTTGTTGTTGCCGGCGTCATGCGGCGGCTTTACCGACGGGACCCCGGCGGCCACGAGCTTCCGGTAGGCGGGCTACCTCGCCTCAGACGGGTTGACCGGACTCCGTGCGGAGCTGGCCGGCAGCGCGTACGGCTTCGTGGCGCGTGGCCACACTCAGCTTGTCGAGAATCGCGGCCACGTGATGCTCGACAGTCCGCTGTGAGATGTGTAGCCGGGTGGCGATGTCGGCGTTGTGCAGCTCCGCGGCGAGCAGGTCGAGCACCTCGATCTCACGGTCGGTGAGGCGGGCGATGTTGTCCAGTGTGGACCGGCGAGGGCGACGGGGTCGCTTGCGAATGCCTGCCTCCCGCATGCGTTGCGCCACGCGCTGGACCTCGGGCCACGCACCGAGATGGTCGAGTCGCGCGTACCCGGCCGACAGGTCACTCGGTGAGGATCCCATGGTGAGCGCGACGGCGGACTCGTATGGGCACCCGAGCTCGTCCCAAGCCCGTGCCGCGGCCGCCCAGTCGCCCGCCACCTGGAGACGATACGGGGCCGCCGCTTCTGCTGGCAGGTCGATAGTGCCGCCGACCAGCCAAAGCCAGTAACCGAGTTCGCCGAGCGCCCATTCGTGACGCAGCTCCACGGCCTGCCGATACGTCAAGGAAACGATGTCCACGATCTCGTCCGGCCGCCCGGCAAACCAGGCCGCCTCGGCCCGCCCGGCCGCCGCGGGCCAGAGCCGCTGCAGGTCCCCGGTTGTCGCGGCCAGCCCCCAGGCCCGCTCGAGCGCCTCGTCTGCGTCCGGGTCGCCACGGCGCGTCCGCAGGCGGCCGAGCACTGTCAGCGCGACGATCCGCGCCGGCACGTATGTGGTCGATGGATCGGCTGCCTCGGCCGCGTTGCTCGCCGCCTGTGCCCAGTGACCCTGCTCGAACTCGACGCGCGCCAGCCAGGCCAGCGCGTACGCGCGGGCTGTGTCGAGGTCATGCTCGGTGGACCAGGCAATGGTCTCGCGCAACCAACCTTCTGCGGCCGTGTACCGGCGGACCTCGCCGGCGCCCGAGCCGAGGTTGAGCAACGCCGTCGCGGTGGCCAGATCGTCGCCCAAGGCCCGGGCGAGGTCCAGGCTGCGGGCGAGTGTGCCCGGTGCGGCGTCGGGCTCCGCAAACCATTGGGCCGAGCCGACGGCGTTCAGGGCCCGGGCCAGCTGGGCCGGGAGGCCCTCGCGTTCCGTGAGCTCGATCGCCTCCCGACCGGCGGTGAGCGCGCCCGGAATGTCGCGAGCCAGCATCCTCACGCTCGCCTGGTATGCCAACGCGGTGGCCAGCGGAGCCGTTGCGCCCCGCGCTCGCAGCAGCGCCACCGCCTCGTCCGTGGCCCACCGCGCATCGCCGCTGCGTCCGGCGCTGAACAGCGTGAAGGCGTGGCCGGCCAGAAGCTCGGCCCGACGTTCGACCTCGCCGAGCGAGTCCCAGATCGCGAGTGCCCGCTCCGACGCGTCGAGGGCCTCCGCGACATGGTTGGTGCCGCGACACTCGGCGGCGTAACGCTCGAGGAGTTCGGCCTGCTCGCCTGGCGTCATGAGGTCGGAAAAGTGCAGTGCCCGCGCATACTGGGCGACGGCCTCGCGGTGCGCGCCGAGCCGAGCGGCTTGCGCGGCTGCCGGTGGCGCGTACCGGAGGACGGCGGCTCCATCACCCGCCTCCTCGGCGTGGTAGGCGAGCCTCGCCGTGTCGACGCCAGGATGTGTGGCCAGGCGAGCGAGGACTCGACCGTGCGTCGCCGCTCGTCGTGCCGCTGGCATGGACCGCTCGACTGCAATCCGGGCGAGCTCGTGGCGGAACCACACGCGCGAACTGCCGCCATAGAGCAGGCCCGCCTCCTGGCATTCGTCGATGGCCTCGTCGTTTTCGCCGACAAGCCCGCGCAGGAGGGCGACCTCGACCGGCCGTGGAACCGCGGCGACCACCTCGAGCACCGACCGTGCCGCAGGTGACATGCGCGCGACCCTGGCTAGCACCGCGTCGCGCACGCTGGGTGGCGGGACCGGACCCGGATTGCCGAGCAGTTCCGTGACGAAGAACGGGTTCCCACCGGTGATGTCGTAGACATGGTCGGAATCGACCGCGTGCGGGGTCGCGAGCTCAGCGACCGCCTGGCGACTTAGTGGCGGCACATCTAAGCGGTGCACACTCGGGGCCGTGGCGAGCACGCCAAGGACACTCCGCAAAGGACTGTCGCGGTGACCATCGTCGCGAAGTGTCACCACGACGACAGACCTTGCCCCGGCGGCCCGCCGTCCCAGGAACACGAGCAGGTCGAGCGTCGCCTCGTCGGCCCAGTGCGCATCCTCGATCACGACCACGTTGGCGCCGCGCGGTGGCGACAACACGTCAAGGAACGCGGTGAACAGCTGTTGCCTCGGTGCGTTGTCGGCCAGCAACTCAGCGATCCGGCCGCGGTGGGTTGCGGCGATGTCCAGGACGGGCCCGAGCGGAGCCGCGGTGCGCATCGCATCGCAACCGCCGCGGAAGATCGCGGCTCTCGTCTCGTGCCGGCGGCAGAACGCGTCCACGAGCGCCGTCTTACCGACGCCAGCCTCGCCGATCACCAGGACGACCGAGCCCTGCCCGGACCTCGCCGCTGCCAGGCGCACGTCGAGCATGTGCAGCAACGCGTCTCGTTCGAGCAGCCTCACGCTCCGCATGCTACGTCCACCCGGCCGGCGCTCCATGTGTCAACATCCGTCCACTGGGCGGCTACCGCAGCTGTGCCAAACCTCGCGGGCGGCCATTAAGTAGGTATCACTACCGATTCGGCCCGGCCCCGCCGCTCATACCGTCGGCCGCATACAAAGGCATTGCCGGTCGACAAGGAGGACCCGATGAGAGGGCAGTTCCGATCGCGCGCGGTCGCGATGGCGTTGGGCTTGGTTCTGGCCGCGGCCGCACCCATGGCCGCGGCAGCGGCGCCTGCTGCCAGCGACCCCGGGGGCTGGCCCGGCGGCGTGGCCTGGCCGGGTAACCAGGTGGGAGCGGCCTGGGGCCTCAACTCGTTCGGACAGCTCGGCGACACCACGTGGAAGGACAGAACATCTCCGGTCGGGGTCTACGAGCTCAGCGACGTCGCCAAGATAGCGGCGGGCCATAACCACAGCCTCGCCGTGATGGCCGACGGAACGCTGCGGACCTGGGGCGCCAACGGCAGCGCGCAGCTCGGCTACGGGTGGTGGCTGCACTCGACCTACCCCAGGGCAGTGCCCGGGCTGCGCACTGTCGTCGACGCGGCCGGCGGTTGGACGCACAGCGTGGCGGCCATGGCGGACGGCACCGTGTGGGCCTGGGGAGACAACAAGTTTGGGCAGCTCGGCGACGGGACGACCGATCAGCGCTTCAGCCCGATCCGGGTGGTCGGCATGACCGGAGCGATCGCGGTGGCGGCAGGAAACGGCTGGAGCCTGGCCCTCACGTCGGATGGGTCGGTCTGGGCGTGGGGCCTCAACGGCTCCGGCATCCTCGGCACGGCGGCTGCCGGAAGTCAGAGCGTCACGCCGGTCAGGGTGGAGGGACTGGCGGATGTAGTCGCAATCGCGGCTGGTTCACAGCACGCAATGGCGATCGCCACGGGGGCTTCCGGTGGTGTCCGAAGTGTATGGACGTGGGGTCAGAACGCGGTGGGGCAGCTCGGCGTTGGGCCGTGCCAAGGGATCATCTGCGGGTCCGCGATTCCCTTCCGAGTGAAAGGGCTGCCCAGCATCGCGTCTATCGCTGCCGGTGCTCTCACGTCGGTGGCGCTCAGCGCGGACGGGAGTGTGTGGACGTGGGGCGCCGGCCTGTTCGGTGCACTCGGCGGCGGCGGGAAGGACGCGGTCCGCTTCGAGCCCGGGGTCGCGGTGCCGGCCGGCATCGTCGGTATCGCGGCGGGCGGCTATCACGTCGTGGCCATCCGGGCCGGCGGCACGGTCATCGCGTGGGGCTCAAACTCGTACGGCGAGCTTGGCGATGGCACCACCGCGACGGAGAGCGGCACCGTCGACGTGGACTACCTGACCGACGTGACGCAGGTCGCGGCCGGCGATCACCACACGCTCGCGCTCTACACCAGGGCCGTGATCTCCGATCCGCGTCGGCATGTGATGTTGGCTGAGTAACGACACCGCCGGCTACCCGCGCGTCTCACCCTGCCGGTTGCCCAAAATGGCGTCTAGTCTTCTTCCGATGACTCCCGAGGTCGCATCCTTTACCGTGAGCGTCACCGAGACACCGGCCGGCCCGGTGGTCACTCCGCACGGCGACATGGACATGGCCACCGTGGGCGAGTTCGAGCGGGTTGCCGGCCACCTGGTCGGCTCAGGTCAAGCCACGCTGACGATCGACCTCTCGGAGGTATCGTTCTGCGACTCCTCGGGCATCAACGGGTTGGTCAGGGTCAAGAAAGCATGCGACGACGCCGGTGGACACATGTCCGTCTCATCTCCGCAGCCCCAGGTACGACACGTGCTCGGACTTACCGGACTCCTTGAGTATCTTTCGATCCCGCCCGAGTAACCAGGTGTTCAGTCGGAGCGAAGAACGAGTTCCATCACCAATCGCAGTCCGATCCGGCCGGGCTCGACACGAGCCGCGTCGCAGCACCGGGCGATGATCCACAGACCGCGGCCGCCCTCCGCCGTCGGCGGCGGTAGTGGTGGTGCCTGTGCGAGAGCGAACGGGCTCGACGGACGGATGTCCTCGACTACCGCTATCAGGCGGCCGTCTGCGTGCACGAGCCTGACGTTGCCGCGGCCGCCACCGTGTTGGATAGCGTTGATCATTCCCTCGTTGATCGCGGCGACAAAGCCCTGTGCCCGCTCTCGCCCAGCCCGCCCAACGGAAAGCTAGCCTGTACGGCGCGCCGAGCGGCACTCAACGTGTCCAGGTCGAACGGTCGGTCCAGCAGCACAGAAGCGTCAGGATGATCAACACCCTTGTCGCCGCCTGCCATATTCGCATCCTGCTACACCGGCTCCAATCCGGCGACCAGTGTCCGCCGCGGCTCCGACCGCGTGCCCGCCTGATGCGCACGCCCGGGACGCCGCTAGCATCCGTACCGTGATCAGCGCCGACGCCGCCGACCGGGAGTCGAGGCTGCGGGAACTCGGGCTGCTATCGGAAGCCGAGCTGACCACCCTCAGTCCCGAGGATTTCCTGGCGGAGCAACTACGCCGACTCTGTGACGTGCTGCGACTCGACGTCGCGGCCATCCTTCTTCTCGATCAGCACGCCCAGCAGCTCGTCACAACGGCTGCGGTCGGGCTTGAGGAGGAGGTGCGACAGCGATTCAGGCTCCCCGTCGGGGTGGGCTTTGCTGGGAAAGTGGCCCGTTTCCGTCGCCCGTTCACAGCCGAGAACGTGCGCCCGGATCAAATCGCCAGCCCGGTACTTCGAGCCAAGAACGTACACTCGCTCGCCGGCGTTCCGGTGCTGATTGACGACGATCTTGTCGGCGTACTGAAGGTCGGCACGCTCCAACCCCGGACCTTCACCGACGATGACATCCGTCTCTTGCAGCGAGCGGCCGATCGGGCCGCGACAGCAAGTCAGGCGCGACGGAACACGCTGGACAGTCAGGCGGCGCTCGCGTTGCAACGCGGCCTTTTGCCGACCCGCCTGCCGTCCGTACCCGGCATCGAACTTGCGGCGAGATACGTCCCCGGGCAGGACGCGGGTGTGGGCGGTGACTGGTACGACGTATTTCTCCTGCCCGATGATTCGCTCGGCATCGTCGTCGGCGATGTGGCCGGGCATGGCCTTCCCTGTGCAGTCGTCATGGGGCGACTCCGCAGCGCCCTGCGTGCCTACGCCCTTGAGCACTCAGACCCGGCGGAGGTACTCACACGGCTCGATCGCAAGATCCATCATTTCGAGGCGGGCAGCCTCGCTACGGCCATCTACGCCGTGATCCCACCCGATCGCAACTGTGCGCTGTTCTCAAGTGCCGGACACCTTCCACCAGTGCTCGCGATCCCCGGCCATGAGGCCCAAGTCCAAGACGTCGAACCCGACCTCCCGCTCGGCATCGGTGCCAAGGCCCCGCGACAGACCACTAGCATCGGTCTACCCCGGGAGTCAGTGATGGTGCTCTATACTGACGGCCTGGTCGAGCGGCGGCGCCAACCGATCGCCGATGGACTGAAGCAGCTCCTCTCCCTCGTCAAGCCCATGTCAGCCGAGGAAGCCTGTCAAGCGATCATGGCCGGCATGGACACCACTCACGCCTCCGACGACATCGCACTCCTTACGCTCAGACGGGTATCCGCGACGACACCCAGCCTTTAGACGGCGCGTCTTCGACGTCGCCTGTCCCGTCGTCCCCAGGAGGCTACAGTGCATCCCTACATCGGCTCCGGACCGTACTGCTACAGCAACTCGCTGGCCATGATGCTTGGCGACGACGCCCCTTCGCCTTCAGTGATAGAGGTACTGACTGGGTCGCCGTTTGGTTTCGAGATGCTCGCCGGTCACCTGCCGCTGTTCGACCCGTACGGGTGGGATCCCGATCAGGGCCTGGACACCGCAATCGACCTGCTCGGCTGGACCTGCCGCCGCGAGGGCGCCGAGGATGACGATGAGGCGCTCGCGAGGCTGCGTGACTCGGTCAAAATGGCTCAGGTGCTGGTCGGTCCGGTCGAGATGGGGCTTCTCCTCAACCATCCCGGGTTCAACCAGCCGATCGGGGCGGACCATTTCGTGGTCGTGCTGGACGTCGATGACGACCGGGTCAGGTACCACGACCCGCACGGCTTTCCGTATGCGACCTTGCCGGTGCCGGCGTTCCTCGCCGCGTGGCGTGCGGACACGATCGGCTACAAGTCAACGCGTTACACGATGCGCAGCAACTTCCAGCGAGTCAGGGAGGTGTCCGAAGCAGCGGCATTGCGTGCCTGTCTTCCGCGGGCGGCAGCGTGGCTGACGCAGCGCGATGACGTCGACGTGCCGCCCGGAACCGTCGGCGGCCACGCCGGCACCGACCTCCTCGCCGAGCAGATCCTCGCCGGCCTGGAACCGGGAGTCCACGGCCACATGGTGCAGTTCGCGGTCCGGGTCGGAGCGCGACGCCTCACCGACGCTGCGACCGCGCTCGCCGGCCTAGGCATGAACGAGGCCGCCGATGTCGCCAGCGAGCAGGCTCGCCTTGTCGGAAGCATCCAATACGAGCTCGTGGCCGGCTCTGCCGAGCGAGCCGCGGAAGCCGTGCGAACGTTGGGCCCCACGTACGCCACCCTCGCCGCGCTCCTCACCCCAGCCTGACCACAGCCTTGTCCGGCCACCCGAGGCAACGCGAGCTTCGGCGTACGGCTGAACGACGCGACGTCTTTAAGTCCGCGTACCGCGGGCGGGAGTGGCTCGCCTTTGCCTGAGGTTAGGAGCAGGCTGTACCGCATGGTGACCTACTGGGATGGGCTCATCGATCGGTTCGTTACGGCCAGCAGCGGGTTCGCCGGCCGGCTGCGAGCCGTCGGGTCCGACGGGTGGACGCGGCCGACTCCGTGCGCGGAGTGGAATGTGCGCCAGTTGGTCAACCACGTGACCCAGGCGAACCGCAACTACGTGCGGCTGCTGAATGGCGGCACCGCTGCGGAGTTCCTCGCGATGCGGGATTTCGACGCGCTGGGGTCGGACCCGTACGGCGCCTTCGCAGCCTCGGCGCAGGAGTGTGCCGCCGCGTTCGCCGAGCCCGGCGCGTTCCAGCATATGCTCGACCATCCCCTGGGCCGGTTGCTCGGGCGCCAAGCACTTGCCGTGCGGACCACGGACACCGCAATCCACACCTGGGATCTGGCGCGAGCAGTCGGTGCCGACGAAACCCTCGACGCCGACCTGGTCACCTGGATAGACGGGCACCTTCCTGACATCTATGCCGGCATGGCGGAGATGCCCACTTCGGCCGAGACGACGCACCGGTTCTTCGCCGCTCCCGTGGGCGTGCTGCCCAACGACGCTTCAGTGCTGGCTAGCTTGCTCCACCGGATGGGCCGGGTGCCGATGGACCGCCCTGACTCGAGATAGTACGACGGCACCGATTCACGCGAGGCTACCCGCCTTGGATGTACGCGGCGCGGCGGAGATGACGCTCCACTATGGAATGAGGTCGTGCCCACGTGCGTGACGAGCTCTCCGCGCTCCGTCGTTCGTCGGATGACCTGAGTCAGCTTGGATCTGGCGCCGCGGGCGTCCGCGAGGGCGCCTCGACGGAGGTTTGCGCGGGCATCGGCGCTTCAGTTTGGCCGGTCTGGTACGCGGAGCCTCAGCGTCGATGTTCACAGTGGATGAAGGATCTCGACGCTATGTTGACCGATCAGCGGCGCTGGCCGCAGCAACGCCTGCGGGGTCCGGGAGAACCGTGCCGCTGGCGGGATGTGCCGGTACCGCCCGGCAAACGGATGCTCCACCACGGGCAGCTCGGCGACCATCTCGTCGAGGGTGACGATGGGGGAGGCTGGGATCTGGTTCTGGGCGCAGAATTCGAGCCAGTAGGCGGTCGACTGCGCGGCGACGATCGTGCGGACGGCGCGGTAGAGCAGGTCGGCGTACGTTATGCGGCTGCGGGCGTCGCGGTAGTGCGCCACGTCGACGACGTTGGTCACGTCGCCGTGGGTGAACAGCGCCTCGTAGTGCGCCCGGGAGTAGGGCAGGATGCTGATCGATCCGTCGGTGGTCCGCTGTGGTCGCCGCTCAGGAGTGAGAATCCGTTGGTAGCCAACCGGTCCGACGGGCGGCTCGGAGATCGCCGCGGCGCCGTGCTCGACCAGCATGAATGACCGCATCGCGTCGACCATCGGCACCTCGACGTGCTGACCGACGCCGGTCCGCTGCCGGTGCAGCAGCGCGGCGAGCACCGCGTGGCCAAGGATCAACCCGCACACCTTGTCGGCGAAGATACTTGGCACGAGGGTCGGCTCTCCATGTAACCGCGCCATCATGTCGGCCACGCCGGTCGCTGCCTGAACGACGTCGTCGTAGGCGGGGTCGTTGGCCCGGTCGCTCTCGAGCGGGTAGCCCTGGGCCTGCGCGTAGACGATGTCCGGCCGGATCGCCGCGACGTCGGGATAGGTCAGGCCGACCCGGGCCAGGGATGCCGGCAGCATCGTGGTGACCAGAACATCGCAGGTTGCGATGAGGTCGCGAACGGCGGCTGCACCGTCGGTGGTGCCGAGATCGATGTCGACAGAACGCTTGTTGCGCATGAGGTTCAGCGCGACGCCGGACAGTTCCGGATGCGGGCCGGCACCCATCACCCGGTTGGCGTCACCGCCGAAGCGCTCCACCACCACGACATCCGCGCCGAGATCGCCCAGCATCTGGGTGCAGACCGGGCCCATCACCACCGACGTCAGATCGAGCACCCGAAATCCCGCGAGCGGTCCGGTCGCCTCCATGGTCACGCCTGACAATCTAGCCCCGCTCGGCGCCCGCGATGTGGCTGTCTGAGCGCCGCCACCGCCGTAATCAGTTGTCGGCTGCTATGCGCTCGCGAATGATGGCGGCCATGGCCACGACCCGACGAGCCGACATGTTCACCGCGGACGGCAAGCCCTCTGACGACGACCCACGTGAGAACGGACCAACATTGGGTGACGAGCGCACCACATTGGTCGAATCCCTGCGCTGTCAACGCCTCACATTGGAGATGAAGTGCGCCGGTCTTGATGCGGCGGCCTTGGCGCGGCGTTCTGTCGAGCCGTCGACGATGTCGCTCCTAGGGATGGTGCGACACTTGGCCGAGATGGAGCGTGCGACGTTCCGGGTGATGATGGCGGGACAAGACGTGCCCCGGCTGTTCTGCTCCGACACCGACCGTGACGGCGATTTCGATGGTGCTGTACCGGACCCCCAGGTGGTTGCGGAGGCGTGGGACGCATGGCGTGCGGAGGTGGACTTCGCCACGCGGTTCGTGGCCGAGGCGGCCAGTCTCGACATCACAGGCAACGATCCCTTGAACCAACATGGCAGCGGTGGAGGGCCGATGTCGCTGCGCGAGGTGCTGGTCGGAATGATCGAGGAGTACGCCCGCCACATGGGTCACGTCGACCTGTTGCGCGAGCGGATCGACGGACGCGTCGGCCAGTAAACAACACCACAGATCAACCTCACCAGAGCCGGCGCGATTGTGGGTGCGGAAGGGTTCAGTTGAACCCATAACCCCGGACGGCAGGAGTTGCGATCCGGTGTCGGTTGAGTCACCAAATACGATCGGCAATTGAAATGCTTCGGGCCCCGGCGTGACGATGGCAGACGGGCCGCGATCGGCCCTCCTTGGACTGCAGTCCGGGCATCGGTGTGCGACGTGAGCGGGGGAACGATGCGGCGTTCGTGGTGGATGGTCACGCTGGCCGTGGCGGTCGCTCTACTCGGGCTGGTGGCACTCAACGCCTGCGGCCTGTCCGAGGACTCACCGCCCACGTCGCAGGACCAGGAGCAGTTCGTCAAGAGCTTCCTCGCGGACCGCGCGTTTCTCTTCGACGGCTACGCCACCACCGTTACGTCGGTCCGGATGCCCGTCGATGACACATACCGCTTGACCGTGCGGGTCTGCGGGGAGCGGGCCGGTTGCACGGCGCATGTCACCGGCGACGGCTTCGGCCGGCACCTCAGCGTCGGCGAGTGCATCGGTCTCGCCGATGCTTCTCCGGACCGTCTCCGACGCCGACCCGTCCCCGACGCCGGCTCCGTCCGGAACTCCTTCGGTGACGACGGAGCCATCAGCCGAGCCTTCGCTGCTCCCTGGTGAGGCGATGGTCCGAATCGGCGGACTGATCAGCACCAGACTGACCTCCAACATGCCAGGTACGGTCAGGCCGCTCAGCTCGGAGATTCAGCCCGTCGTCACTCCGGAGGACCGCGCGACCTGGCAGTGGGACGTGACGCCCTCGAGCGTGGGCGTGTACCGGCTGCAGGTACACGTGAGCGTTCTGCGCGCGGAGACCAGCCAGCCGCTGATCGCCGACCAGGTGATCGAGATCCCGCTGACGGTGGACCGGACCCTTGCCAAGACCGCCGAGCAGGCCTGGTTCGGCATGAAAGAGTTTCTCACTGTGCTCAGCGCTGCCGGGATCAGCCTCGTTGCAGTCGTTGGGTTCATCGTCCGGCGGATCATCAAGCGTCGTCGGGCCAGGGCCGCCGTCAAGACCCCGACCACCATTCGCCTGACCCAGGAATGTCCACAGTAGAACTAGTCGCTCGACCCGGCGCCGGCCCAGCCGCGGCAGCTGCGCGTTCCATCAGCATGGTCGCGTTCGTGCCGGGTCGGCGCCAGTCCGGCTGCTCGTTCCATCTCCTCGGCCGCCTCGGTGAGCCGGCCGAGGCGTTGCAGAACCTCCCCGCGTACGGCCGCGAAGAGGTGGTAACGCACCATGCGGGGGTCGTCGCGGATAGCGTCGAGTGACCTGGATCGCGGCCTCGGGGCCGTCGGCGTGCAGCAACGCCACCGCCCGGTTGACTTCTACGACAGGAGACGGGGCGAGCTGGCCCGAGCGCGTCGTAGAGCGCCACCACCGCTTCCCAGTCAGTCTCGGCGAACGTCCGGGCGCGGGCGTGGCAGCCCGCGATCGCGGCCTGGAGCGTGTACGGACCGAGCGGCCGACGCAGGCTGATCGCCCGCGCCAGCTCGCCCAGCCCATGCGCGATCAGCGTCCGGTCCCAGCGCGTCCGGTCCTGATCCGCCAGCAGCACCGGTTCACCGCGGGGACCGATCCGGGCCCGGAACCGGGACGCCTGAAGCTCCATCAGCGCGACGAGACCGTGTACCTCCGGCTCCTTCGGGACGCAAACCGGAGAGGATCCGACCGAGGCGCATGGCCTCGTCGGCGAGATCCTGACGCACCCAGCGATCGCCCGACGTGGCTGAGTAGCCCTCGTTGAAGATGAGATACACCACCTCAAGCACCGCGGACAGCCGTGCCGGCAGCTCGGCTTCCCGTGGCATTTCGAACGGCACGTGGGCCTCGGCGAGCGTCCGCTTTGCCCGGGAGATCCGCTGCCCGATGGTGGCGGATGGCACGAGGAACGCGCGGGCAATCTCATCGGTGCTGAGTCCGCCGACCATCCGTAGCGTCAATGCGGCACGCGACTCTCGCGACAGCACCGGGTGGCAGGCAACGAACACCAACGAAAGCATGTCGTCGCCTGCCGCTCCAGCACCATCCACATCGGATAGTGGATCGGTTGCGATCTGCACGTATCTCTCCGCCCGGGCGCGATCGCGCCGGATCAAGTCGATCGCCTTGCGCTTGCCGACGGTCATCAACCAGGCGGCGGGATTGTCCGGCACGCCGTCGGCCGGCCACTGCTGCAGGGCGCTGGCGAACGTCTCCTGGGCGAGGTCTTCGGCCAGGCCGACGTCGTGCACCACTCGGGACAGTGCGATGACCAAGCGCGCCGACTCCATGCGCCAGACCGCCTCGACCGTGCGCCGGATGTCCACTATCCACTCCCGCTAGCCAGAGCGTTCCGACTCAGCCGTTGCCGCGCCGCGCGCGCATCTCCTCGGCCAGCCGAGCGTCCTGCTCGCGCAGCTCCGGCGTGTACGCCTCGCCAAAGTCCTCGACCTCGTCGTACGGCCGGATCTCCAGCGCCTGCCATGACCCGTTCGGATCGGGTGGGCACTGCTTGGCCCACTCGACCGCCTCCTCGATCGAGTTGACCTGCCAGATCCAGTACCCCGCGATGATCTCCTTGGCCTCGGTGAACGGCCCGTCCACCACGGAGGTGGTGCCGCCCTCGAAGACGACCTGAGCGCCCGTTGAGGTGGGCCGAAGGCCGGCCCCGTCGAGCATGATCCCCGCCTTGACCAGCTTCTCGTTGTAGGCGCCCATGGCAGTGAGCATCTTTTCGACCTCAGCCGGCGATGCCTCCGCCATCTTGCTCTCGTCCGCCCCGGTTCCCTTGATCATGACCATGACCTTCATGACTGTCTCCTTGCATCTCTGTGAGCCCGGCCCTCCGCCGCGCCTCATCACCCCGTACGTCGAACGGCAGGCGCGGCTCTTCGACATCCTTTCAAGATTCTTCTTAGCCGACTGCGTCAGCCGCCAAACCCGGTACCCGCCGGTTTGCGCCGCCGGGGCCCGAAATTGCTGTACTCGCACGGGCGACGGTGCCTTGTTGGTCAACGCCGCGCGGGCGACCCGGAGCCGATCCCGATCGATCATCCACTGTGGACGCAGCCGACCGTCTTCCTGACGCGTACCGAAGGAGCCTCCGCACGGGGCAACAATTCACTGAGCAATAATCGACTCGTCAGTAAGATCCAACCGGTCGTCTCGGTGGCTTTCACGTTCGCTTATCCCGGCGTCCGAGGACGTGTAGACCAACTCTTGACTGTCGATGGGCCGAGCCGATAACCTCACCGCCTGAAGGCGATCAGACTCATGCAGATCTGTCGATAGACCAAGCGGGGTATAGATTGCGCATCGCTGTGCTTGTTCCATTCGTACCTCGACGACCCGAGCAGATTCTTCACTTCGCCGCCCTTGCGACATCCGTTGGAGGCGGCGCTCCGGTCGCGTTCGCTCGCGATGACCACGGGGCACCCGCGCATCGTCGGTTTCGGACCGGGTGCCACCGTGTTCCACGGTCAATCATGGACCGGCCCTACGCGAGCCCACTCAAGGCGGCGAAGGAGTACCTCACGATCGTGCGGCGCCTGCTCGACGGCGAGGATCCGAAGTTCGACGGGGCATACTTCACCTGCGCCGTCGCGCTGCTTCCGACCGCCATCGGGTCACTGGCGCGCCGTAGGTTGAGGCAGCCGCAGGCCAGTCGGGGAGTGATGGCCTTGAGCTCGCACTGCAGGAGCTGGAGTCCATGGAGGCTCCGGGCTTCTGGACCGGGTTCTCGATCGGCGTCGGAATCGTCAGCATCGTGACGGCCAGTGCCAGCCTCTATTCGGCGGTATCTGTCCTCACCTGACGATTGCACCACCAATCATCCGGCCGGATCAATTTCAGAGCCGTTGCCCGGAGGGACCTGTGGCGGCAGCGCGGCATGCCGCCGCCACATGAGAACGTCGAATGTATCAACTGGGAGAGCATGATGGACAAATCGGTCGGAATCGTATTGAGCATCGTCTTCGCCGTGCTGGCCGTTACGCTGGTCGGCATCTCGTTCGTGACAAGCACGGGGGCGCTGCGGACGGTACTTCTCGTCGGCGCCGTCGTGCTGGTGGCGGCCTGTGGAGCCATGCTCGCAGTCGCGGTGAAAGGCACGAGCGAGTGACAGAGCCGGTGCTGGATTTCCGCGGTTCACGGGGATCGTCGCGAGGGCGCTCTGCACAAGCCCGCTCGGGTCCGTGAGTGGATCAGCCCCGACGGGGTGATGCATTCCGTTGACACCGGCCAGCATCCGATCGCGATGCTGACCCAATCGGCGGCCGACGGATGGGACCCGGTCATCGTGAGCGTGTACGGCAACCTGCGTATCTACACGGTCCGGCGCAGTGTGTAGGTCGAGTCCCGGAGCAGCTGACGTCAGGTCCGACCGTACTCGGCGTCGGTGACCAGTTCTCCCCACTCCGACTCGGGACCTTCGTCGGGCGCCTCCCACATGGCGATGTGGGTCATGAATTGGCCGGCTGCGGCGCCGTGCCAGTGCCACTGCCCGGGTGGCGTGTAAATCGAGTCGCCGGGTAGCAGTTCGATGATTGTGCCGCCACGGGCTTGTCCGAGTCCGCGTCCCTCGGTGACGTACAGCGTTTGCCCGACGGCGTGGGAGTGCCAGGCCGTACGGGCGCCCGGAGCGAAATGCACGGCGTTGACGCGCATGCGGGACGGCGGTTCGCCCTTGGCGATGACGTCGAACCAGACGTCGCCGGTGAACCTGTCGGCCGGTCCCTCGGTGGTTGCTTGCTTGGCCAGGATCTCCATCGTGCCTTCCTCGTCGACGAGTTTCGTGTGACTGACGCTACGTCCGCCCGGACCCTGGTGGGAGGTTCTGGCAATACCTCGATGAGCGGGCCTTCCCTCTGCAGGGTCGACTACGGTTTTAGGTACGGCCGGCACGACGGGCAGGCGGAGGCGTACGAAGGAGACGTCCCATGACCACATGGACAAGCGACGAGCTCACCAATATCGGACAGGCGGACGAGCTCGAGCTCGCGTCGCTGCGACGCGACGGCACGCAGCGCGCCCCGGTGACGATGTGGGTCGTACGAGACGGCAACGATCTGTACGTACGGTCCATGCACGGGCGCTCCGGCGCATGGTTTCGCGGCACCCAGATACGTCACGAAGGCCACATCCGGGCTGGAGGTGTCGACCGGGACGTCAACTTCAACGACGCCGATCCCACCGTGAACGACCGGATCGACTCGGCGTACCGCAGTAAGTACAGCCGTTACGGCGCAAATATCGTCGGCAGCGTCGTGAACCCTGAGTCGCGAGCCTCGACGATCAAGCTCGTGCCACGCTGACGTTGGGGCTAGCCGAACTACCCAAAGTGGACGGTCTGTCGTCAACCCGACGGCGGTACTGACCTCGTGCTGGTCGGCGGCCCGTTTTGGTGCGAATCCACAGTCACGTGCCCGACGCGAAGCACGCGTTTTCCACTCGTGGCCCTAGCCTCCGGCGCCATGACACGTCTGAACAGGATGGCGGCGCTGGCCGCCAGCCTCATAGCCCTAGGTGCCTTGACCGCCTGCGGTGGCGGTTCGCCTTCGGGCACTCCGGCCACGAGCCTCCCCGAGTCCGGCGAGGCAACCGCCTCGGCGAGCCCAACGCCAGCCCCCGTCGCAGCAGCCAACATTGACGGCACATTGTTCTTCCTCGGCGTCGGAGCGGCCGGTGGCATCTACTACCTGCATGACAACACCCTGACCCTCGCGATCTCGGACGCCAGCTTCGGCTTCTTCCAGAGCGCCACCATGTCGCCCGACGGAAAGAAGCTCGCCTGGATCCTCTCCGACTCCGCCGGCGGTACCGGTCAGATGCGAGTCCAAACCTATGGCGGCGGATCGGTCACCATTGGTCCCGCCACGATCAACAACGGCTACCCGCCGCAGTGGTCGGCCGACAGCAGCAACATGATCGTCGGCTACGGCCCATCGGGCTGGGGCCGGCTCGACGCCACAACGGGCGCGATCACGCCGATGCCATCGGCCAGCGGGTGCTGTTTCGGGGTGTTCTCGCCGGACGGGGCTTACGCGATCCTGCGCAACGGCCTGAACACCAGCGTCGTGCACTCCGACGGCTCGAGCCCGGTGCCGGCGCTCGCTCCGTCGGGTCAAGTCTTCGGCCGGGTCCAGAGCCTGTCGCCGGACGGGCACCACGTCATCGCGCTCCTGCGGCCGGCGGGCTCGCCGGGTGGAGATGCGGCCCGCGCGCTCGGCGCCAACGCGATCGTGGACACGGTCACCGGCTCCTACGTTCCGATCGGCGACGGTGGCATGCTGCGGGGCGGCTTCTACCTGGCCGACGGAAACGCCGTTCTCCGGGTGATCATCGGTGGCGCCGACAGGGTGCGGCTGGTCTCGGCGGCGGGCGCGGTGCTCGACGAGGTGATCGTCCCGCCGGCCGCCGTGAATCACCTGCTACTCGGCTACGCGCCCTGACACTGCACCAGATTGGCCGGCCAACGGAACGCCAGGCACAAAGGCAACGTCCAAGGTCGGTGACGATACGAGTCCTCGGCCTTGCACTGTGCCTGGCGGTGCTGGCCTCGGCGTGCGCATCCGGCGGGGGCGGCGCCCCGGCCGATGGCGGCGATCAGGTCGGACCGCAGCTTGACGGGCGTACGTTCCTGTCGACCGAGGTGACGGAGAACGGGGCGCCGCGCCAGCTGGTTGAAGGCACCCGGATCCGGCTCCGGTTCGAAGAGAGAAGTCTCAACGCCAACGCCGGTTGCAATCATCTGAGCGGCGAGTACACAGTGGACGGAACAGCACTGGTCGTAGGCCAGCTCGCGATGACCGAGATGGCCTGCCTCCCCGCGGCGCGAGCGGAGCAGGACACGTGGTTGGCCGCGTTGCTGAGCAGCCGCCCGACGGTTACGGTGCGGGGCGATACGCTCGTGCTCAGTGGCGAATCGATCGAGGTGACGCTGTTGGACCGGGAGGTCGCCGACCCCGATCGCGCCCTGGTGGGGCCACGCTGGCGGGTCGAGTCAGTCATCAGGGGCGACGCGGCGAGTTCCACGCCCGGCGGGACGGAGGCGCATTTCACGTTCACGGCCGATGGTCGCGTGAGCGGAAGCACAGGCTGCAACCGGTTCACCGGAGCATATGAAGCGGCAGCCGACACGATTGCCTTCAGCCAGGTGGCAATGACCAAGATGGCCTGCTCCGGGGAGGTCAACGCACTCGAGATGGCGGTAACGGTCCTGTTCGACGGGCGCCCGGTCGCCTACCGCATCGAAGCGAACCAGATGACATTGACCTATGTCGACGGGACCGGCGGGCTCCAGTTACGCACGCCCTAGTCACGCGGCGTCGATCCATGGCTGGTGCGGCGCGACGGGTATCGGGCGCCGGTGACGTTGAGACGCAGCGTGTAGAGCGAGCTGGATGCGGTGAGGTATAGGTCGTTTCGCTTCGGGCCACCAAAGGTGAGGTTGGAGACGATCTCGGGCAGGTGCAGCTTTCCGATCAGGGTGCCATCCGGGTCGAAGCAGTGCACGCCGTCGTGGGCGGCGGCCCAGACGCGGCCGACCTCATCAAGCCGGATTCCGTCGAACGTCCCCGCGTCGCATGTCGCGAAGACCTGTCCGCCCGAGAGCGTTCCGTCGTCGGTCACGTCGAAGAGACGGATGTGCTTGTTGCGGGTGTCCACGATGTAGAGCTGCCGTTCGTCGAGTGAGAACGCCAGGCCGTTGGGGCGCAGGAAGTCGTCGGCGACGATGCGGACCTCACCGGTGTCCGGTGCCAGGCGGTACACGTGGCAGGCGCCGATTTCGCTGGCTGCCTTGTGTCCCTCGTAGTCGCTGTCGATGCCGTAGCTGGGGTCGGTGAACCAGATTGAGCCGTCCGCACGCTCGACTACATCGTTGGGGCTGTTGAGCCGCTTGCCGTCGTAGCGGTTGGCCAGCACCGTGATCGAGCCGTCATGCTCGGTGCGAGTGACCTGGCGGGTGCCGTGCTCGCAGCTGACCAAGCGCCCCTGCCGGTCCACGGTGTGGCCGTTGGCATATCCGGCCGGTGCCCGGAAGACTCCGACCGCGCCGGTGGTCTCGTCGAAGCGCAGCATGCGGTCATTGGGAATGTCGCTGAAGACGAGGTAGCGACCGGCCGGAAAATAGGCGGGACCTTCGGTCCAGCGGCAGCCGGTGTACAGGCGCTGGATCCAGTCGTCGCCGCTGCAGCGGCGGAACCGTTCATCGAGGACCTCGAACGTTGCCTTGATGACATCGACCATGGAAAGCCCCTCCCAGCGCCGTACTCCGTCTCAGCCACCGTACTGGCCCGCGAGTACTCAGTTCCGAGACGAGTGCGGCGGCGGCCGACTTGCCTGGTTGTTCGTCGAGTCCACAACCCCTCAGTAGTGAGTACTACCGCGGGTAGTAGTTCCTGAGCAGAGCATGCCGGCCACGATCCGACACGCCGGCGGCCCGAAGCCCAGTGTGTCGGCTGGCTATCAGATAGGTGCCATGGCCGGCCGTGAACCATATGTTGACGGCACCATCCTGACCGAAGGAGCCGGCAATGAAGCGACTTCTTTCCGGACGCCGCGCCGCGGCGGCCGCATTGCTGGCGCTGGTCACGGTCGCGACGGCAGCGTGCGCCGACAACGGTGCACCGTCAGCCGACGCTTCGGACACCCCGTCGGTCGTCCTCAGCGATATCGCCACGCCGACGACTCCGCCCCCGCCAGCACCTCCAGCGCAGCCCCCTGTCGAGGATCTGCCGGCGTCCTGGAAGCTGTGCCAGAACCCGATTCGCGGTTCCTCGATGGGCTATCCGGGTGACTGGCACACAACGTCGCTGAGCCCGAGTGACGCCTGCTCGCTGTTCCACCCCGATCCGTTCACGATCGTGCCGAACAGCGACGGCCCGCTCGTGGCGCTGCACGCGTATCAGTCGCAGTCAACGGCCGCGCAGACCCTGGCGGGGTTCACCGACCCGGAGCAGTACACGACGATCCTCACCGAGGCGACCACCGCGGTCGGTCGTCCCGCGCACAGGTTTGAGGTCGTCAGCCTCGGGGTCGCCATGATTGCCGCAGGCACCCGCCTCTACGGCTACATCATCGACCGGGGCGGGAAAGCCTTCACGCTCTACACGATCGCAGCGGCCGGCGACTCCCGGTACAACAACTGGAAGTTCGTTATCGACACGGCGAAGGGCACGCTCAAGTTCGACCACTAGCTGTCGAGCCAGCCCGCCGTTACGAGGACAGGACGCCGTCGATCCAGCTCAGCAGCGCGTCCGGTCCGAGCGCACCCACCTGCTTCCCGCGTTCCCGGCCATTTTCGAGGATCAACAGCATCGGGATGGACCGGGCGGCCAAGCGCTCCGCCACCATGGGAGCACTGTCCACATTGACCTTGACCACCTTGAGCGTGCCGGCGTATGTGTTTGCCGCGCGCTCGACGCCGGGCTCGACGATGCGGCACGGCTGACACCATGGCGCCCACAAGTCGAGCAGCACTGGCTGCGTCGAGTTGGTGACGACGGCGTCGAAGTCGTCGTCGCCAGCGGTGGTCAGCCATGGCAACGGGTTGTGGCACTTGCCGCACCGCGGCACGCCGGATGCCGCGGACGGCACCCGGTTGCGCGCGCCGCAGTGCGGACAGGTGACGGCATCGGCGTGTTGGATGCGGTTGTGCTCACGACGCCACCGCGTGTTCTGGCGCGAATCTGACCTCCAGCTCGCCGTTACGGGTGTCGACTCGAATTACTGCTCCGCGTTGTAGCTCGCCGGAGAGCAGGGCACGACCGATCCTCGTCTCGAGTTCGTGGGCCAGCGCGACGACCTCGTCCGGGTTGACCGTCATGTTGGGGTCCTTGCCGCCGGTGAGACGGCGGACCAGGGCTTGCACGGCCGGGATCCGGGTCGAGCCACCGACCAGGATGACCTCGTCGAGGTCGTTCGCGGAGGTCTTCGCATCAGCCATCGCCGGTTCGACGGGCTCCAGGCACCGCTCCACCAGGTCGCCGGTGATCTGCTCGAAAGTCGAGCGGGTGATGGTAGACGTGAGATGTTTGGGGCCCGAGGCGTCAGCGGTGAACTTGTCGAGTCCGCTAGGCCAATGCGGCAGCGGTCGGCTCGTTGATCATGCGAAGCACGTCGAGTCCAGCGATCTTCCCAGGATCCTTGGTCGCCGTGCGCTGAGCGTCGTTGAAGTGGGCCGGTACGGTGATAACCGCCTGGGTCACCTTCTCGCCCAGAAACTTCGCTGCGTCGTCGGCGAGCTTGCGCAGAATCTGGGCACTGATCTCCTCGGGCGAGTACAGCTTGCCCTTGACATCGAAGCGGACCACTCCGTCGGGCCCGGACACGACGTCGAACCCGACCGCCTTCGCCTCCTCGGGCACCTCGTCGGACCGGCGTCCGATGAACCGCTTGGCGGAGTAGATGGTTCCCTTGGGATTGAGGATCGACTGCCGGCGGGCCAGCTGGCCAACCAGACGTTCGCCGCTGTCCGTGAATGCCACGACCGAAGGAGTCGTCCGGGACCCCTCCGCGTTCGGGATCACGGTCGCCTGGTTGCCCTCCATCGCAGCGATCACTGAGTTGGTCGTACCGAGGTCGATTCCTACTGCCTTAGCCATGTCTACGCTCCCGGAGATCGGAATCTCGACGATCGCCGCCTCTGCGGCGGCGGGTGAGGCGGGTGAGGCGGGCGTGCCCGAGGCACGCGAGTTGCACCGCCACAGATCCAGCGGAGCTAACTGACGTTCCGCGGATGACCCGGTTGTCTCCCAAACTAGCGAATCCTGGGTAGGCGGCACGGAGTTATGGGAAGGATTGAACCGGCCTGGGCTAGCGACGCCGTTGGCGCGCGGACTCGTACAGCACGATCGATGCCGCCGTCGCCGCGTTGAGTGAGCTCGCCGCCCCCGTCATCGGGATTCGCACCGTCAAGTCGCAGGCGTCGCGCCACGCCGAACTGAGGCCGGTCGTCTCGTTGCCAACCAGGACCATGGTCGGTCCGGTGAAATCGAAGTCGGAGACGTCCACCTGCCCGTTCTCGTCGGTGGCAACGAGTCGCATGTCGATGCCATCGGCCCGTACGGATGACACCCAGTCGAGAACCGGTCGGGGCGCCGGCACGCGCACGACAGCGATCGAGAACAGTGACCCGGTGCTGGCCCGTACCGCTTTGGGGTCATAGACATCGGCGGCGTGGCCGGTGACGATGACGCCGGAAACCCCGAAGGCGTCGGCCGACCGGATCAGGGTGCCAATGTTGCCAGGGCTCGTCGGCCGGTCGAGCACGACCACGAGCATGCCGGGCCTGGTCGGGATCCGGGCGAGATCGTCCGCCGGCATCGCTACCACGGCGAGCAGCTCGGGAGTGGTGTCTGACTTGCCGCCGAGCTCGTACATCAGCGGGCCTGACACGGCCACTGTGGACGCATCGACGGTGTCGAGGATGTCGCGGGCCCACGCCGACCGGTGCGTGTCCGCGTCGTAGAGCAGCGCCCGGATCTGCCAGCCGTGTCGGATCGCGAGTGTGATCGGCCGTACACCTTGGACCATGAACTCGCCGCCGCGCTGGCGTTTGGTCCGGTTGGTGAGCAGTGCCTCCCACTGTTGGAAGCGGGCGTTGCGGGAGGTCACCCTCAGCTCAGGCACCTGTACCTCCCTGGCGGTCGGCGGCAGCAACTCAGGCTAGCGTGGCATCCGCCCACGCGATCTCAACCACCCCGGCGAGCGCAGCGAGCCGCTAGGCGGTCGAGTGAGCTTGCGAACTCGCCCGCCTAGGCCACCCACGGGACGTCATCGGTGCGCGCGAAGTCGACATCAAGTGCGGCCAAGCGTGGCCCTTGGCCGCCGAGACGGACGCGAAACGCCGCCCAGTCGTGCGTGGACGCTGGCGACCAGCCGATCTCCGCGATCGCGGCCAGCCGTGGGAACGCCAGATACTCGATGTCCTCGATGGTGCTCACGGTCTCTGTCCACAGTGCACTTTCGACGCCGAGCACGGATTGCTCCCCGATGCCCGGGATGTGGGTCGCGGGGTCCCAGCTGTACGCCTCGGCGACGCTCGTCGGACCGGCCCACTGCAGGCCGATCGGGCTGCTGGGGTCGTACTTCTGGTCAAGGTACGCGTGGTTGGCCGGCGACATGATCACCTTGTGGCCGGTGGCCGCAGCGGTGACGACCTCGGGCGCGCTGGTGGTGTTGTCCCAGAACTGGAGCACGGTGGAGTCGGCCATCGGCGCCTCGGCGAGCTGGTGCCAGCCGACCACGGTCTTGCCTTGTGCGGTCACGATCTCCTGCGCGCTAGTGACGACCTTCGCGTACTGCTCCGGCGTCATTCGAGTCGCCTCGTCGCCGCCGATGTGAAGGTACGGCCCGGGAGTGAGCTCGGCCAGCTCCCCGAGGACGTCGGTGAGGAACCGGTCGGTGTCCTCGTCGCCGGCGCACAACGCGCTGAATCCGACGTTGACGCCGGTGTACCGCTCGGGCGCCCTGCCGTCGCAGTTGAGTTCCGGGTACGACGCTAGCGCCGCATTGGTGTGTCCGGGCAGATCGACTTCGGGCACCACGGTCATGAAGCGTTCGGCCGCGTAGGCGACGATCTCGCGGTAGTCGTCCTTGGTGTAGTAGCCCCCGAGACCGCCGCCGACCTCCTTCTCACCGCCAAAGGTCGCCAGGCGTGGCCAGCTGTCCACCGCGATGCGCCATCCCTGGTCGTCGGTCAGGTGCAGGTGCAGGTGGTTGACTTTGTACATAGTGGACAGATCGATGAACCGCTTCACCGTTGCCACGTCGAAGAAGTGCCGCGCGACGTCGAGCATCACGCCGCGGTAGGCGAACCGGGGGTGGTCGACAATGCGCCCGCCGGGGACGGTAATCGACCGGGTGAGGTCGCCCGGCATCAGCTGACGCAACGACTGGACACCCCAGAACAGGCCGGCGGCGGTCCGGGCCCGGACCGTTACCCCGCTCGCCTCGATGTCGAGCTGGTACGCCTCGTCACCTTCGGGGGCGCCCTGGTCAATGAGCAGCGCGATGCCGCCAGCCGGTCGTTCGGCTCCAGGTCGTACGGTCGTGCCGTGTCCCAGCAGCGCGGCGAGATACGCGCCCACGCCGGCCGCGGCGGTCGAATCTGGCTGGGTCACGATCGGCGCACCGTCGGCAAGCGTGAACGTCGCGTCCGTGGGGACCGATGAGACCGGTGCCGGTAGGACATCGGTCCAAGCGACTGCCCTCGCAACGGGCGGTGTTTCGCCGGATCCTGACCCTGACCTCAGTACGACAACCGCCGTGACAGCCGCCGCGACAACGCACAGCACCCCCGCCACGGCCAACGACCGTTTCGCCATGTCGGCCATTGTTAACTGTTAAGAGTCTTAACACAAGCGGGTTGTCCCTGACCTGAGCTCGGGGCTGCGAGGGTTGACAGGTAACTCGCGAGTCACCTATCTTGAGTCGTGCCCGACGAGAACGTGATCGCAGCGATCGCCGATCCGTCCCGCCGGACATTGCTCGACGCACTCCGGGCGCGCGACGGGCAGACCGTTACAGAACTGGGCTTGTGCCTGCCGCAGTTGGGCCGGCACGCCGTCCTCAAGCACATCGGCGTCCTCGAAAGTTGCGACCTCGTGCTCACCCGCAAGGTGGGACGCCAGCGCTACTGCTACCTCAACCCGGTCCCGATCGTAGGTCTGGCGCGCCGCTGGCTCGACAACTACACCGCGTTCTGGGCCGGCGGCCTGAACGAACTGAGAACCCGACTCGAGTCCGAAGGAGCCACCGTGTCAACCACTCCCGCACCAGCGGTGCCGATGTCGCACCGTCACGTCCACAAGATCGTCATTGCGGCGCCGATCGACCGGGTCTGGCGGGCTCTCACCGACGAGTCAGAGTCCTCGCGCTGGTACTACGGCACCGGCGTGGTGTCGACCTGGGAGCCGGGCGCGCCGTACGAATACCGGTTCCCCGACGGTCGTGTCGCCATCAAGGGCGTTGTCGAACGGGTCGAACCGCCGACGCTGGTCGTGATGACATTCTCCGCCCAGTGGAGTGACGAGGTTGCCGTCGATGCCCCGACGCGGGTCACCTTCGAGCTGTCGTCCACGGGCAGCCTCACCACGCTTGTCCTGACCCATGACGATGTCGTGGAGGGGACGGCCACAGCAACCGAGATCGCCACTGGGTGGCCGTATCTGCTCAGCAACCTCAAGAGCTACGTCGAGACCGGCGCGCCGATGCCGAAGTAAGCACCGCTGCCGAGCGTCTCGAATCACGTTGCACCTACCGAGGACAGTCCCGATGATTGGTCGACCTCAGGATCCTCAGCGCAAGGAGCGACGCAACCGTGGACATTCCCCGTCATCACGTGATCCGGGAGCGGAACCACCGCATCCATAACCCGTTCGACGACGCGAAGCTCGCGACGCTCGGGGCCGCCCTCCGGCTCATACCAGGTATGTCCATTCTGGACCTCGCCTCCGGCTCTGGCGAGATGCTCGCCACCTGGTCGCGGGAGTACGGCATCACCGGCACCGGCGTCGACCTCTGCGCGGAGTTCGTCGAGTCGGCGCGGGCTCGGGCGGCGGAGCTCGGCGTCGGCGAGCGGATCACCTTCGTCCATGCGGACGCGAGTACCTACTCTCCGCAACCCCGGTGGATGTCGCCGCGTGCCTCGGGGCCACGTGGATCGGCGGCGGTGTCGACGGGACCATCGCGCTGCTCGAGCGGAGCCTGCGACCGGGCGGCATGCTGCTGATCGGCGAGCCGTACTGGCTGACGGACCCGCCTGACCAGGCGGTCGTCGAGGCCTGCCATGCAGAGTCCAAAGAGGACTTCGAGAGCAGTCTGGCGGAGCTGATGCGGCGATTCGATCGGCTCGGTTGGGACGTGGTCGAGCTGGTGCTGGCCGACCCGAACGGCTGGGATCGCTACCACGGTGCCCAGTGGCTGTCGATCCGGCAGTGGCTCGACGAGAACCCCGACGACGAACTCGCGCCAGCCTTCCGGGCGGAGTTGTCAGTCGCTCCGCGCAACCACGTGCTGTGCCGTGAGTACCTCGGTTGGGGCGTCTTCGCACTCATGAAGCGGTGACCTGCGGGCCGGTCGGACGCGGTCGGGCGTTTCGGAGCCGGATCCCGCTCCAGCCATGGCCGCAGCCGGCGCCGATGATCCGCTCGCGATCGACGTCCGATGTGGACTCCCGCACCCAGGCAAGCGCACCGAGGGCAGTGGCGCGGAAACCAGTAGTCCGGTGCTCGGCGGTGGTCAACGGCCCAGACGTACGACTCCAGTTGTTGGGCAGTCGCAGCGACCTGTGGGTGGAAACGGATGATGGTCGGGTCCTCGGAGAAATGCAGTACCTGTCCTGGCTCGGGGCGCATCACACCATTGAACGACACCCGGGGCGGCAGGTCTGAGAGACTGACGGCGGCGCCGGTCTGGGGAGTCGGCCGAGGGAGTGAGCGTGGCGGGCGGGCCCAATGACGCCGAGGCGGTCATCGAGCGGGCGGCAGCGGATCGGCTGGCGTTCTTCTCCGACGCCGTGGTCGCGATCGCGATCACCCTGCTCGCCCTGGAGTTGCCGGTCCCTAGTGGCGACACGAACGCCGAACTACTTCGTTCGGCGGGAGACAATGGCGACGACTATCTCGCCTTTGTGATCAGCTTCCTGGTCATCTCAATGCACTGGCGCGGACATCATCGGGTCTTCCGCTACTTCACCGCGGCTCCACCGTCGGTCGTGTGGTGGAACCTGCTCTGGATGATGATGATCGTGGTCACACCGTTCGCGACCCGGGTGATCACCGAGCCGGGCGGCTTCGAAGTACGGTTCACCTTCTACGCGCTGGTGCAGGCGCTCACTGCGTTGTTCCTTCTGTTCGCGGTACGGGTGATGGCGCGCCGGCGCCTGCTTGATCCGCACGCTCCGCCGAGTTTCCTGGCCGATGCCGTCGCCGCGCTCGCCACCATCGCGATCTCGTTCCTGGTCTCGATCCCGCTTGCATTCGTCACCCAGTGGGCGTTCGCGTGTTGGGCCGCAGGCCCGGTTCTCGAACGGCTCATCCGGCGGCCGCGATCGTCATGAGGGCCGATCTCCTGCCTCTCGATGGATGTCGTGCAGTGTCGCCTTGACGTCCGCCAGCAGTTCGGTAAGGCGATGTGAGAACTCAGCCGCGAGTCGGTTCGCCTCGGTCTGGGCGAGGGCGGCCGCGGCCAACGCCTCGCGTATCGCGTGGGCAAGGGTGGTCTCGTCCTGGCGAACCAGCCAGCGCGGGTCAATCGAGCAGGCGAGGATCCGGCCCTGGTCGATGGTGATCCGAACTGCCTTCTCTGCGCTGATGCCCGTCACGGCCGGTGTCGTCGTTCCGAACCGTTCCATAGTGTCGAACGCGTCGAGTGCCGACTCGGTGACGTCGGATACCGGTCGCGCCCGGGACGGCGGGTCGATCGGCGTGGAAGCGGGCGGGTCGACCGGATCATCCTGAGTGGACGCTATCGCTTCCGCGACCAACCGGGCTCGGTTCTCCGCGGCGTTGGTGTCTGCCGCCACCACGGCAGCGCCGACCTGATCGGGCGTCGTGCGTCGTCGCCAGTCCGCGGCGATTCGGACGTCACGGGCGGTGCCGTCCGAATCCAGGATCACCTCAACCGCGCCGGATTGGTCGCTTCCGTTGTTCGCGCGCGAGCGCCGGCCCGGCGACCCGGGCCAGCCCGGCCTGCAGGTGACCGAGCTGCTGCTGGAGATCTCTCATCGATTGCGCGAAGGCGGGGTTCATTGGTCCGCCTCTCGTCGAAGGACGGCGACCGTCAGCGCTAGGAGACCGAGCGCGCCAACGAGTGCGTCGACGCCCAGGTGATAGCTGAAGACTCCGCCCTGTCGCAGGCATTCGGAGTCGCCCGCGAGGTGACCCAACCCGACCATGAAGGTCGCGGCAGCGGCCGCCGCCAAAGG
Organism: uncultured Actinomycetota bacterium; assembly: GCA_963773935.1. Lineage (GTDB taxonomy): Bacteria > Actinomycetota > Actinomycetes > Mycobacteriales > Micromonosporaceae > DATBGZ01. The sequence continues at coordinate 165,071 of CAVZCZ010000004.1, read as the reverse complement.
CCAGGCGAGCCATCGCGGCGGGTGCCTCCCAGCGAGCGTGCACCCGATGCCGACCGGAAAAACCGTTGCGCCGATGGCGATGCCGGCCAAGACGATGCTCAGCGACAGGTCGCGGCTGAGGCCGGCACAGTACGATCCGGTGTGGACGGACCACACGTATGCCGGCACTGCCAGGATGAATGTTGCCAGGACACTTGACCAGATGGTGAGCCTGCGCACGGCCAGCACCGGACGTCGCGTCATGGAGTCCCCGTTTCTCTAACCCGATTGGCGGCATCAGTGTAGGGAGCTGTGCCGATCTCCGCTACCCACCGAGCAATGCCTGTGGATAACTGCGGGACGGGTTCGCGGGCCAGGGGCTGCGATCTACGTCGGCGCACCAATGGTCGCGAAATACCAGATGGCACTGGTCACTCCCGCCCCAACCACCGTGGCCAGAAGAAGCCCGCCAATGGCCGGAAGCGTCCACCCGGGCAGCCGTTTGCTCTGCACCACAATCACCTTGGCGGCGAAGGCGCCGTAGAACGCGCAGCCCAAGAGCCCATGGGCGAGAACGCGCTTGTTGTCGGATTGGAAGCCCAACGCCCACAGGCATGCGGCCGCCACCGGCAGGCTTACCAGAAACGCTGCCAAGCCGGTGCTGCGATGCAACGTTCCCAGCCATGGTGGCCGGCGGAGGCCGAGCTTGCCATACATCCAGAGCGCCGTGACGAACTGGAAGGCCGCAAGTATCAGTACCACCAGGGTCAGCCAGACCTTCATCGCGTATACATCGGTGAACGGACCCACCCAGGCGACGCTCCCGGTCGGGTGATGCAACCTGCCGAAGACACCGAGCGCAACCGCCACGACCGCGCCCACCAGCAGGGGAAGGAGCACGAGCGACGATCTCCGCGGCACTGGATCGCGTGCTTGGTCGACCACGGCGCCATTGTGTACCCGCGAGCACGGACGCCGAGGCGAAACAGCATGATGGACTCACCCGGCGAACAGCGGACCGCAGCCCTCGGCAAACACGATCCCGGTCGGCACTGTCAACGAACGGTCATGTCACGTCGCGTGGTGTGGTCGTGCGGCTTGCGTGCGGCAGCAACAGCATCACGCCAAGCGCCGCGACCCACAGTCCCCAGGTCGTGCTGCCGATCAGGCCGCCGAGATCCCAGACCGGGAAGCCAGCAACGGCGGTGGCGAGGATGTCGCCTTGGTTGCACAGGTACAACGCGCTGACAGCAATACCGGCGATGCCGAGCCACCGTGGCAGCACCTTGGTTCGCACGATGATGATGCTGACGGTCACTGACCACCCAATTGCCATCAGCTGGCCGAGGTGTTCACCCAGCAATGCGCCGCCGAACTGGTGTTGCGCGGTCCAGGCGGCGTCGACGGCGGCTTGGGTGGTGGCGTCCCCGGTGACGTAGGAATGTGCCAGCGGCGGCACGACGAACACCCAGCGGAGGAAACCAACCAGGGAAAGCACGACCGAGGTGGCGCCGATGTAGGTCGCGACCCGCAGCGCAGGGTCCGCGCGTCGGTCAAGCGTGGCTGGAAGCAGAAGTATCGGGACGGCGATGATGGCGTAGGTCCACGCAGTGGCGAACCACGTCCACACCAGGCTGTCGCCCCCGGCCGCGAACTCCGGCAGCACCACATTGGCCGGTTCTCGCAGGATGTCGGGCCAGTCGAACGTCGAGGAGAGCACAGTGGCCGCGATCGCGAACGCGACGGCGCCCACCACGAACAAGCTTCCGGTTACGCGGCGAAGCGTCCTATTGGCGCCGGGCAATGTCATCTCACGTCTCCCTCTCGCTGCGCTGCAGGCGGTAGCCGGGAGGCCGACACGCACGTCGTGTGCCGGTTGCCGTCGCGGGCCAGCCGCGAACATCGCAAACAGCTAACCACAGCCGAATACCGGGCAGGTCGACCCTGGCCGAGGACGCGGCCGTTTCGGCAGCGCGCGGGACGAGGGCCTTGACATGTGACCAAACGGTCACGTATGTTGGGTGGCGTGACCGACGACGGAGTGCCGACTGCGGTGCCCGACGACGACCGGGTGTTCAAGGCGCTGGCCGACCCCACCCGACGGTTCCTGCTCGACCGGCTCTTCGCGCGTGACGGCCGCACGCTGACCGAGCTGGAGTCGGAGCTGACGATGACCCGCTTCGGCGTGATGAAGCACCTGCGGGTGCTCGAGGAGGCGGGGTTGGTCGTGTCACGCCGGTCGGGCCGGGAGAAGTTGCACTTTCTCAACCCGGTGCCGATCCGGCTCATTCATGACCGCTGGATCGACAAGTACACGGAGCGCCATGTCAGGGCGCTTGTTGAACTGAAGGACGAGTTGGAGGACCCGTAATGGCAACCACAATGGACAGTTCCGCGACGAAGCAGGTGTACCGCGTCTTCATCCAGGCCACGCCGGAGGCGATCTGGGACGCCATCACCAAGCCTGAGTGGAACGAGCGGTACGGCTACCGAGCCAAGCAGGAGTTCGAGCTCCGGCCGGGTGGGGCGTACCGCGGATATGCCAGCGAGGAGATGAAGCAGGCCGGCGGCGGCGACGTGATTGTCGACGGCGAGGTGCTCGAGGTGGACCCGCCGCACCGGCTGGTGCAGACGTGGCGGGCGGCGTGGACCGGCGAGGGCTACACCCGACTCACCTACGAGATCGCGGCCGGGCTCGGCGGAGTCAGCTCGCTGACCGTGATCCATGAGCTCGAGGACGCGCCCGGCACGGCGGCGCAGGTGGCCGGCGCGATTGAGGGTGCCGGTGGCGGATGGGCCGAGGTGCTCAGCGACCTCAAAACCCTGCTGGAGACTGGCAAGCCGCTCTACGTCTGACCGGCGACGTGGTTGGAAGGGCACCTTCTACGGCGAATTCCGTCTGTATCGTGAGCACGAGGAGTGAGCGCCAGCGAGCCCCGCAGGTGCGAACCTATGTAGGAAGGTGCCCTTCCATGCGGGTTAGAGTGGTGCATGAGTTTCGCGTTACCCCTTGACCTCGCGACCGACATCAACTACGTGAGCAACAGCACCTACACCACCTACCTGGTGGCGCTCGGTGTCTGCGCGGTCCTCATGCTGGTGATTGCCGCCGTGGGCTTCGGCGCTTCGGTGACGCCGCGATTGTTCAGTGGCGCACTCGGACTGGTCTTCCTCGGCTACGGCGTGTGGGTCGCGTTCATCCGTCCCAAGGACGGGGTCTTCGCGATGTATCCCGTCGGATTCATCCTGCCGATCCTGGTCGTCGGGCTGGTGCTCTATTCGCGCGTTTCGAACCGTGAAATTGACGCTGAGCTCGCCGCCGAGCGGGCGAAGCGAATCGCGGACAGGCAGGCGGCGGCTGGCCGGGTAACGGAAGCCGAGCCCGGACCGGGCAGCAGTCCGACGAGCTGAGGCACAGCTCCTTCGAACGCAACGGTACGGGTGAATGGTCCGTTAAGTCGCTCGGTACCGCGGGACGCGCGCGAGATGCCTATGGTGACAACGCCTTGACCGTCCCACCCCCCGGGAGAGAGACATGTACCTAGCGGAAGACGTCACTGTTGTCAGCGAGGGCCAGTTCATGGCGTACGTGATTGCGCTCGGCGTCAGCGGCGCGCTGTTGCTCATCGTCGCGGCTATCGGATTCGGCGCTACCGTCGCGTCCCGCGTGATCAGCGCCCTCGTCGGCCTCGCGTTCGCCGGTTACGCGATCTACCTCCAGTTCTTCCTGGCGGACGACGCGACGTTCAACATGTACTACTACGCCTTCATCGTGCCGATCCTGGTGCTCATCCAGGTCTTCCGGTCCCGGAAGCAGAAGCAGGACGCGGACGTTCCGGCCGCTCCAGCCGCCTAACCCGCATCGGGCAGCACGACTGTGGCCACACCTTCGGCCGAGAAGTCCGAGTCGCGAGGAACGAGCGGCCAGGACGGATCGGATCCAGTTGGCGGTGTGGCCACAGCCGTGGTGTATCAAGTGAAGGTCAGGGGGTTGCCGTGGGTCCGGCGCCGACCACCTGGAACGTGGCCACCTGGTCGCCGGAACCCAGGTCGCCCTGGTCGCCCTCGCCAGTCAGCGTGCCCGTGTATGTCTTCGTGGGCTGCCCGTTGACGCGGACCGTCACGACGTAGTTCGACTTCGCGACATCGCAGGACCGGTAGTAGTCGACCCGGACGATGTACGTGCCGGCCGGGGCAGTGCTCCAGGTGATGTTCTCGTTGCGCTTGTGGTCGAGCTCGCAGTCGGCGTTGGAGTCGAGATCGAGCTCGCCGCCGGAGTCAACGGACTCCTCGGCCCAGTAGACCTCGTCGCCGTTGGGATCCTCGACGTGCAGGTCCACGTCGCTGTCGACGTCCCACGAGATGCTGACCTGAACCTCGCCCGTGCCGACCTTGAGGGCTTCGACCGTCTGCTTGGCCAGCTTGCCCTGCTTGCCTGCCTTGTCCACGGTGGCGAAGTAGAAGACAAACTGTTGGCCGGGCAGATTCTGACTGATCGTGACGACCGCAGTGATTTCTGTGGTCTCATCCTTCAGGGTGATCTCGTGGTAACCCTTGCTCGGCACCCCGCTCGCGGTCGGGACCGTTGTCGCGGTGCCGGAGCTGGCCGATGGATCGGCTGCGGCGAGCGACTCCATACCGACCCGTAGCTTGGTGAACGGATCGGCGGAGGTGATTGCCTCTTGCACGCTGCCGCCGTTGATCACGGTGGCCGTCTCGTCCACCTCGGACCGTGGACCATCGTCGGAGCCCTCGGCGAGCGGCTGGTTGACGACCGCCTGACTGGCCACGTCACCAAGCACCTGGATGCTGGTGACATAGTCGTTGATCAGCGGCGGAACCTCAGGTTCCGCCTTGTCGCAGGCGGCCGTGGAGATGACGAGCGATGCCGCGGCGAGCGCCACCGCAGCGCCCCGAGCGCGTGAACGCGAAAGTCCCAACATGGCGTTCACGGTAGGGGCGATGTCAACTGTCAGTCGTCGATGACGGTGAAGATGTCAATGCGTCCGTCAGCGAGTCCAGGAGCTCGACCACCCCGGCCGGGCCGTCCACGATGAGGTCCGCGCGGCGGGCCACCTCGACCACCTCGATCGATCCGCTGCACACGGTCAGGCCGGGCGTTCCGTTGGCGCGCAGGGATTCCACGGCGTCGAACGCGGGAAGGTCGCCAAGGTCGTCGCCGGTGTAACAGACCGACTGGGCACCGCGTTCGTCTACATAGGACCGAAGCGTCTGTCCTTTGTCGACTCCTGGCGGTCGGATCTCCAGTACGAATCGCCCCGGTTCGACGTGCAAGCCGTGTCGTGAAGCACAGTCGGAAATCGGACTGGTCAACGCGGCCAGGGCGCTGGCCGGGTCGGCACTTCGCCGGGTGTGCACCGCGACCGCGCCGCGTTTGTCCTCGATCCACGCGTCAGCGACACCGTAGCGCGCCACGAGCTCGGGCAATTCCCGCTTGACCGCCTCGAGTGCGGCCGGCGGTGGCGGGATGACCAACTCGCCGGTTCGCGCATCCCAACGCTCCCGTCCATAGGCGCCGAACACCACGAGCCCGGACAATCCGGGTTCCCGCGTGAACTGCCCATAGTCCAGTACGACCTGGGCCGGCCGGCCGGAGATAACCGCTATCGAACCGACCAGGGTGGCCACCTGGGCGAGTGCGGCAACCGCGCGCGGATGCGGGGGAGAGTTACGCGGGTCGTCCACGATCGGCGCCAGCACGCCGTCGTAGTCGAACGCGAGAAGGGCGCTAGCTGGATGACTCAGGATCGCGGCGAGGCCAGCCCGGCCGGCCGCGGTCGCGGGGGTCGGGATCGGCACGCGGCCAGTCTATCGTGGGCCTACTGTGCGCCCTCAGCCACATCGGCAACGATCACTGTGACGTTGTCGGGGGCGCCCGCCGCAAGCGCGAGCCGTACGAGCAGGTCCGCGCAGCGGGCCACATCGGGCTCGGAGGTCAGCGCATCCGCGATCGCTTCATCATCGACCACGTCGGACAGTCCGTCGCTGCACAACAGGTACCGGTCCCCTGACACCGCCGTCAGGACCGAACACGCCGGCTCGTACTCCAGACCCTGTACGGCCTGCATCACCACCGACCGGCGAGGATGGTTGCGGGCCTCCGCAACCGAGATGAGTCCCTGGTCCACCAGAGTCTGTACGTACGTATCGTCGCGGGTGATCTGCCCCAGCACGCCCGTGTGGAGGCGATATCCGCGCGAGTCACCGACGTGCAGCAACCCGATCTGGTCGCCGGCGAGCAACAGGGCGGTGACGGTCGTACCCATGCCGTCAGTTTCGAGATCGGCGTCGGTGACGGTTCGGATCTTCCGGTTCGCCGCCGCCACCCCAGCACGCAGAGCCGCGATCGGACCCGCATTCGGGTCCATGATGCGCACGGTGGCCTCCTCACTCGTCGCTCCAGATCCCGGGGTCAGATGCCTGGTTGCCTCCTCGGGTTCGACGCCGTTGAGCGGCATCGCCATTGCCCCGCCCGGATCGAGCGGTGCGAGCTCGCGAACGACGATGGCACTGGCGAGCTCGCCGGCGGGCATGCCGCCAATCCCGTCGGCCACCACGGCCAGGCGCGGGCCGGCGTAGGCCGAGTCTTCGTTGTTCATCCGGCTCAGCCCGATGTCCGTGACCGCCGCTGCCCGCAGCACGAGGCTCATAGGGTGCAGCCTGCCAAGAACACGGTCACCTTGTCTGTAAGAACGCCGACGCATGTGTGGATTGAGGCCCGCGGCACGCCCGAGCGGAGCGGGGGCAAGAATTACAGGGTGGATCTTCCCGGTGACCTGCGTGACGCTCTCGATTCGGCGCTCGTCGGGATGCCTGCCAGCGAGCTGAGCGGGTCGGTGGAGGCGCTCATTGAACGGTACCGCCGCGATGAGCCGGCGCCCGATCCGATCCTGGCCCGGAGCGGGGACGTGCTGGCTTACGCCGCGTACCGGATGCCGGCGACGTTCGCCGCGGTCCGCGCCGCGTTGACGCCAGGTGGCCCGGGCCGTACCGACGTTCGCCCCCAAGTCCCAGCTCGACCTGGGCGGTGGCACGGGCGCGGCGGCCTGGGCCGCGTCAGATGTCTTTCCCGGGCTGGCCGACCTCGAGGTCGTGGACCGCGTGCCGGCCGCGCTGGCGGTGGGCCGCCGGCTCGGGCTCTCGTCCGCACGGGCCCTGCTGCGCTCGGCGACGTGGCGCCACGAGAGCTGGCCCGCCGAGATCGCGCCGGCCGACCTGGTGACCGTCTCCTATCTGCTTGGGCGAGCTGACCGATGCGGATCAGGCGGAGCTGGTATCCCGTGCGGCCACGGTCGGCACTGCGGTGGTGGTCGTTGAGCCCGGTACGCCAGCCGGGTACCGGCGGGTGCTGGCCGCGCGGGACCGGTTACTGGCGGCGGGGCTGCGGCTGGTCGCGCCGTGTCCACACGAGGCGCCCTGTCCGATCCGGGTTCGCCGCGACTGGTGTCATTTCGCGGTACGCATCAACCGGTCCGCACTGCATCGCCGGGTCAAGGGCGGTGAGCTGGGCTATGAGGACGAGAAGTTCAGCTACGTCGCCGGCGTGCGCGATGCCCCGCCGCCAACGGGCGCGGGGCGCATACTGCGGCACCCGGTGCACCCCAAGGGGATGGTGCTGCTCCGTGTGTGTGCGGCCGACGGGACCGCGATCGCGGAGACGGTCTCGAAGCGGCAGGGTGACCGATACCGGGCCGCCCGGGATCTGGCCTGGGGCGATGCGTGGCCGCCCGCCTGACCGACACCGGCGGGCGAGGCCGTACGGCTACTCCTTGCCTGGCTCGAACCGGCGCAGGGCGAACCTGGTGGCGACCACCAGCAGCACGATCTGCACGATCATGACGATCACGCCATGCCACCAGTACTCCTGACGATGCAGCCAGAGCGGGTCGTTGATCTCGGCCGGCAAATTGGGGAGGCCGGTGCTCGCGGCCGACGCGACCATGCCCCAGCGGGCCGGGGCCAGGTAGGCCAACCACGAGAGCACGGGGGAGTTGTAGACCGCGAAGAGCGCGCCGGAGAGCACCAGCTGGAACATCACGCTGACCACGAGGATCGGCGTTGTCTGCTCGGTCGTCTTGACCAGAGCGCTCGCCAGCAGCCCCAATGCGGTCGACGCGATTGCGACGAGGCTGACCGCGATGATGATGTCGACCATAGGCATGGCGAGGATCAATGGCTCGATCGGCTGAGGCAGACCCAACATCGACAGATAAACGAAGATGATTACTTGGATCGTATCGATGATGACGAAGATGGCCACCTTGGACGCGAGATACGCCGTCGGGGACAGGCCGATCGCCCGCTCCCGCCGGTAGATCGAGCCCTCGTTCACGATTTCCCGGATCGCCACCGCGATTCCCATGAACGCGGCGCCGACGATGAAGACCGCCAACCGGCGTTGCGCCTCAAGGTTGAAGCCGACGACATCCTCGCCCAAACCCTTGTCGCCAGGGATGGCACGACTGAGGGCGGCGAGCGCGACTGGCAGACCGAGCAGGAACAGCGAGTAACCGCGATCGGAGATGATCACCGAGATCATGCGCAGGCAGAGGGTGAAGAACTGGCGTAGCGGCGCGACCGGATGCAGCGCCTGCTGGGTCATCGACTTCTCCTGCACGCCCTTCGGGGGCGGGGGCGCATCCTTCGGCGGCGCCGCGGCATCGCTGAAGATGACCCGCTTCGGTTTCGGGGCGGAGGTCCGGGCGGCTTTGGGGTCGCGGAACACCACCGCCGCGATCCGGTCCAGCCCGGCGTCCAACTTGGACTTCGACTTGGCCGGCCGCCGCTGCGTCGGTGCGGTCCCAGTGGCGGCGGTCCCAGTGGCGGCGGTCCCGGTAGCGGCGGGTGCGGCGGTCGCGGCGGCGGCCGCGATCTGCTCCGGCGTGACCACGGCCATCTCGTTGGTCACCGGCTCAGGCGCGGCGACAGCGGCGGCCGCGGAAGCCCGCGGCGTCGGTGTCGGATCGGCCGGCGGGCGGGGTGTCGGCAGAGCCTCGAAGGCGATCTCGCGCGGGGTCGTCTTGGACAGCTCGAGCGCCACCTCGCCGACGTACTTGCGGTACACGTCGGAGTTGCGGTATCGCTGGGCCCACCGCTCCGCGTCGTTCGTGACCTTGTCGAAGACGTCGGCGTAGTCCTCCGCCTCGAAGAACGTCAACAGTTCGTCCGGCGGTCCGAAGTAGCCCATCCGGCCACCCAGGCACATCACCAGCACGTGGTCGCACAGGTCGAGGTGCAGCACGCTGTGGGTGACCACGACAACGGTCCGGCCGCGGTCCGCGAGCAGCCGCAGCTCCCGCATGACCTCCTTGTCCAAGGCCGGGTCCAGACCAGAGGTGGGCTCGTCGAGGGCCAGCAGCGACGGCTCGGTGAGCAGCTCGAGCGCCACCGAGGTGCGCTTGCGCTGCCCGCCAGAGAGGGTGTCGACCCGTTGCTTACTGCGGTTGGTCAGGCCGAGCAGCTCGATCACCTCGGCGACACGCTCCCGGCGCTGCTTGCGCGGCACGTCATTGGCGAAGCGCAACGAGGCTGCGAAGCGCAGCGCCCGGCGGACGGTGAGCTGGCGGTGCAGCACGTCGTCCTGGGGCACCATGCCGATGCGGTAACGCAGCTCCGAATAGTGCTCGTAGAGGTCTTTCGCGTCGTAGAGCAGCTTGCCGCGGGATGGCTGCCGGAACCCGGTCATGCTCTTGAGCAGGGTGGACTTGCCGCAACCGCTAGGCCCGATCACGCCGAGTAGCGTGCCGTGGCGCAGCGCGAAGCTGACGTCGTCGAGCAGCACCGCATTCTTGACCTCGACCGTGATGTCGTCCGAGATGATCGACGTCGGACCCTGGTCGTCATGCTGGTAGATCCGCATGCCGTCGAACAGGAACTCGTGCCGGCCGATGGTGAACAGGTCGCCCGGGGTGAGCGTCGCCTTCGGCACCCGGCGGCCGTTGTGGTGCAGGCCGTTGCTGCTGTTCAGGTCGACGAGCAGAAACTCGGTGTCCCTTCGGCGGACTTCGGCATGTTTTTTGGACACCCAGAAGTCGGGCAGCACGATGTCGTTGTCATCGTCGCGACCGATTCGGATCGTGCCAGTCGAGTCGAAGGAGGCCACGGGTGTGAGCGCCACCGCACTGGAGTCCGTGGGCGTGCCGAGTTGGTCTGCCACGGGCATCATCATGCCGGTCGTGTCGTGCCCGCGTCTGCCGGCCCGAACGGTGGATTCCCACCGGTTCCTTCGGGCACCGACCGGCCGGTTTCGGCTGATCCCGGCCGAGCGTGCGGAAGCTCCCACGGCTCGAGAAGCCGGAACGGGGTGTTCGGGTCTGGTCCACTGCCGGCGCTGGTGTCAGCGAGCAACTGGCTCAGGCCGGCCCGAGTGGCGACCACCACCAGGCGGTCGGTACTGCGCAACGGCCGGCCCCCCGGCGGCCGCCACAACACCTGGTCCGCCGTGCGCACGGCCAACAGTTTCGCCTCGTGCGGCCGGTTCACCATCGCCACCGTCTTGTGCTCGAGCAGCGATCCCTGAGCGACCGGCAGTTCGGCGAGCAACACCACGCGACGGCGGACTGGGATGGTCGCCAGCACCTGGCGTCCGATCATCGCCGCCGCGAACGCGGGTGCGGCGAGATAGGACACACTGCGCGAAATTGTGATGCCGAAGGCCCGCCGTACCCGATCGGCGAACTCGCCGTCGAAGAGCCGGACCACCACGCGAAGGTCGGACCGGGCGGCCAGGCCGAGCAGCGCGGTCTCGAGGTTGGACACGTCGTCGGTGGAGACGACGATGAGTGCCCGGGCCGTCTTCACCGACGTGCGTTCGAGGGTTTCGCTCCGAGCCGCGTCGCCGATGATCACGGGGACGCGTAGGTCCCGGGCGACCGGGATACCGCGGGCCTGCGGATCGCGGTCCACCGCGACCACATTCACGCCCTGGTTGTGCAGCGCGCGGATGACCCGGGTGCCGACATCGCCCAAGCCAACCACGACGATGTGGTTGGCGATCGGGTCATAGAGCCCGCCGGCCTCACGCTGCAGGCGCACTTTGACCAGTGCGTCCACGACCGTCGCCGTCAGCGCGGGGACGAACCCGACGCTCAGGATGGCCAACATCACGACCGCGGCCTGGGCCAGACCGGTGACGTTTTGGGTGGCGTTGCCGGTCAATGCCGTGATGAGCGCCGAGTACGCCGCATCGACCCAGTCGGTGCGCGGTGCCCCTTGCGCCAAGGCGAATACGGCGGTTCCGATGGCGTACAGGATGAGGAATACGCCGATGACCGCACGCATGCGACGGCCGAAGACGAGCGACAGGAACAGCCGGCGGTCCGACGAACGTGGTGGCCGCGGCGGCGGCGCCGGCTTAGACCGCGCCAGGACCAGATCGGCCCGCTCGTCGGCGTCGGCGGGCAGCATCTCAGGGATGGTCCCGCGTGGACCCATCACGGCGAGCCCGGCGAGCACGTCCTCGGCCCGGGTTCGCTCGCGCAGGATGCCCACCACGGTCCGGTCGGCGATGGAGATCGGCGGCGTCGCCGCCTCGTCGAGCGCCGCGGCGACGAACGCCGGTGCCGCGATGGCGGACGCGGAGAGGACGACGCTGTTGTTGAGCAGTTCGCTGATCCGCTCGCCCAGGCTCAGCTTGTTCATCCGGATCACAATGCGCAGGGTCGGTTTGATCTCCTGCGCGAGCAGGGCCGCCTCGACGTTGGCCGCGTCGTCCTGATCCACCAGAGCGAGTCCGTCGGCCTGCCGCAACCGGGCGGCGACGAACGCGCCCCGGTCCAACAACTCGGCCGTGACGATCTGCACGTTGTTGAGCTCCCGCATGCGTTGCACCCACGGATTGATGCCCGGCCGGACGATGGCAACCACGTTGCCGTCGTACTGGGTGGTCAGCTCCTCGATCAGCCGGTAGGCCAGCGGGTTGTCGCCGCACACGACGAACGGGCGGCGATGCGATTCGTCGGGCAGTTCGATGGTGGTGGTATCCCCGGCGTCCTCAGTCGTCACGCAGTGAGGGTATCGACACGCGCAACCATCCCGAAGATCTCCCCGGCCGAGAGTTCCGCCCGCAATCCCGTTCCCTCGGACCTTGCGCCCGTGCAGGATGTGTCCCGTGGGAATCTCAGAGCCGCGTGGCACAGCTCCGCAGGCGTCGCCGAGCGGTCGCCCCCCGGTCATCGCTGGATTGGCCGCCCTCGCCGCCCTCGCCGCACTCACTGTGGCGAGCCTCTGGGCGGTCAACCCGCCCTCGCCTGCGCCAGCGTCGGCGCCGCCGGACCAGTTCAGCGCGGGTCGGGCGTACCAGCACGTCGAGAGGATAGGCGCCCAGGTACACGTGGCCGGCAGCCCGGCCGCCGCCGAGGTCCGGTCCTATCTGGAGACGACGCTCGAAGGACTTGGCCTGCAGACCGAGATCCAGGAGGCGGTCGGCGCCGAGGATGCCCTGGGCGGTTTCGCCATGGCGCATGTCCGCAACGTGGTCGCGCTCCTGCCCGGTTCGGACCCCACCGGCCAGGTCATCATGATGGCCCACTACGACTCGGTTCAGGTCTCGTACGGGGGCAACGACGACGGCGCCGGCGTGGCCACCCTGCTCGAGACGGCTCGAGCGCTGGCTGCGGGGACCGCAGCCCCGCAACGACATCGTATTCGTCTTCACCGATGCGGAGGAGGCGTGCCTGTGCGGGGCCGAGGCATTCGTGTCGCAGCACCGGTACGCGTCCCGAGGTGGCGTGGTGCTCAACTTCGAGGCCCGCGGCTCTGGCGGTCCCGCCATCATGTTCGAGACCAGCCGCGGCAACGAGGGCGTGGTGGGCGTGTACGGCAGCCAACGCCGCGTCGCCGGTCGCGACCAGCTTCGCCGTCGAGGTGTACCGGATTCTGCCCAATGACACCGACTTCACCCCGTTCCGCGAGTCGGGCCGGTTCACCGGACTCAACTCCGCCTACATCGACGGCTCGGCGGTCTATCACACTCCCGAGGACAAGCCGTCCACTATGGACCAGGGCAGCCTTGCAGCAGCACGGCGACAACGCGCTCGCGCTCGCCCGCGCCTTCGGCGGGGATGACCTGGCGGAACTGGCCAAGCCGTCCGCGAATGACCTGACCTACTTCCCGGTGCTCGGGCTGCTCGTCCGCTACCCGGGTTGGCTGGTGTGGCCGTTTGCCATCCTGGCCCTGGTCGCGGTCGCCGGCGCGGCGTTCCTGAGCCCGCAGCCGGGGACTGGTCACCTGGGGGCGATTGGCCGCCGGATTCGGGTTGGCGCTGGTGCCCCTGCTGCTCGCGGCGGTCCTGGCCCAGCTGTTGTGGATGCTGCTCGTGGCGATCCGGCCGGGGTACCGGGAGATGCTCGATCCGTGGCAACCGAACTGGTTCCGGGCGGGCGTGGTAGCGCTGGTCGCAACGGTGGTGCTGGCCTGGTACGGGTCGTTGCGCAAGCGGATCGGCCCCTGGGCGCTGGTGCTCGGCGGACAGCTCCTGCTGGCCGTGCTCGGACTGGTGCTGGCGGCGCTGACACCCGGCGGCTCCTACCTGGCCGCTCTGCCAGCCCTCGCGGCGGCGATCGGTCTCATCGTGGCGCTCGTGGTGTCCCAACCGTGGGCCCGGCTGTTGGCGGTGACGGTCGGCGGCGCTGTGGCCGTGCTCATCCTCGCCCCGACGGTGCTGCTCTTCTTCCCGGCGCTGGGGCTGCAGACCGGCGGCGCGGCTGCGTTCTTCGCGGCCATGCTCGGACTGGCCCTGCTACCGGTGCTCGAGTACCTCTTTCCGCGTCGATCCTCGGTATCCGTCGTCGAGTCCGAGAGCGGTTTTTCGTCCACAGTGGATGCCGCGGGTGTTCCGGGGCCGGGCCGGGCGCGGCTGTTGGGGGCACTGCCGGCATGCGTGAGCGGCGTCCTCGCGATCGCCCTCGTCGGCGTCGGCCTCGGGGTCGACCGGTTCGACGCCGCGCACCCGGCGCCGACGCAGCTCATGTACGCCCTCGACACGGACACCGGCCAGGCCCGTTGGGTCAGCGCCGAGTCGACCCCGAGCGACTGGACCGGCCAGTTCGTCACCGGCACCGAGAACCTGTCGGAAAGCTTCCCGGTCCTGGGTGAGGATGATCTCGCTACCGGCCCGGCCCAGGCCGCCACGCTGCCGCCCCCTGCGTTGCGGGTGGTCTCCGACGTCACTACCGAGGACCGACGCGCGCTGGTGCTCTCTGATCCAGCCGCAGCGCTCGGCCCGGCTGCTGTACCTGCGCGTCGACTCGGAGGCGACGGTGGTGGAAGCCATCGCGGACGGCCGCAAGATCACGATCGACCCGGCGAGCACCGATCCGTTCGCGCTGCTGTTCCACGCGCCGCCGACGGAGGGTCTTACCGTACGGCTGACGCTGCAGGGATCCGGTCCAGTCGCGATCCGCGTGATGGACGGCAGCGACGGCCTGACGAACCTCCCTGGCTTCCGGGCCCGCCCACCGGGCATCGGCGTGGAAGGCTCGCACGACTCCGAGCTGGTCCTGGTGGCCAAGACCTACGCGATCTGAGCGCGTCCGATGTGGACGGAGTGGAGATGACCGTGTCGGTACGGCAGTTGCTGCCCGACGACTGGCAGACGCTGCGCGAGATCCGGCTGGCGGCGCTGCTCGACGCGCCGTACGCGTTCGCGTCCTCGTACGAGTTGACGCTCAAGCGCGGCGAGGAGGAGTGGCGGTCGTGGCCGACCCACGGCGTGGTGTTCGGTGCCTTCATCGCGCAGCAGCCGGTCGGCATGGTGGGCGCTACTCCCGTGATCACCGAACCGGACACCGTGCACCTGATCGCGATGTGGGTGGCGCCGGCCGTACGCGGGACAGGCGCGGCTGAGGTTCTGATCGACGCGGTAATCGAGTGGGCAACCGACCGTGGGAGCCGGAGCGTGTCGCTGGAGGTCGCCACCGGCAACGACCGGGCAGCCGCGGTCTACCTGCGCAACGGCTTCACGTACTCGAACGAGCCACCGAGCATCCCCGACACCGTGACCATGCGCCGCGCCCTGCACTGACCCGGCACCCGCCGCCCTCATCCGATCTCCAGGGCGGCGGCCAAGCGGATCTTGGTGCAAGATGGGCCGATGGTCCGGGATGGGACCGATGGGTGCAGTCGGGGGCGATGGGGAGGAATGAGCGATGCGAGGCGTGATCGCGGCGATCATGGCGATTCTGGGAGTCATCCTGGTGCTCGGAGGCGCGGCATCACTGTGGGCGTCGGCGCTGGCCAAGACCCGGACCGGCGACTCGGCAGCCAGCCCGGATGCCGGTGGTGGCCGGCTCGACCGCGGCCTTGAGGTCGCGGGACGCCTGCCTGGGGCCGATCGGTTGATCACGTGGGGTGTCGTTCTGCTCGCACTGAGCGCCGTCGCGGCGGGCGCAATCACCTTCTCGGCCACCGCCACTGCCGGCACCAACTAAAGGTCTGCCTGGTTGGCCACCCCGGAGCTCATGGGCGCCCGCCAAGGACTATTCTGCGAACGAGGTTCGCCGTAGATCATGGCGCGCACAACAGCAGCTGCTTCTGGAGGCCGTGAGTGACCACCGTTGCACCGAAGCCGATCGTCACCCGGCCCTGGCCGGTGCGCCAGGCGACCCGCGGCTCGGCGTTCGCGCGCACCCTGCGGACCACGGACGCCAAGCAGATCGGGCTCATGTACCTGGTCACGTCGTTCGCGTTCTTCCTCGCCGGTGGGTTCATGGCCCTGCTCATGCGAGCCGAGCTGGCCCGGCCCGGCATGCAGTTCCTGTCGCTGGAGCAGTACAACCAGCTGTTCACCATGCACGGCACGATCATGCTGCTGCTGTTCGCGACGCCGATCCTGTTCGCGTTCGCCAACTACATCGTGCCGTTGCAGATCGGCGCCCCGGACGTCAGCTTCCCGCGGCTGAACGCGTTGGCGTACTGGCTGTACCTCTTTGGCGGCACGCTGACGCTTGCCGGTTTCGCCACTCCGGGCGGTGCGGCGGACTTCGGCTGGTTCGCCTACCAGCCGCTGGCGAACGTGACCAACTCGCCCGGCGCTGGCGCGGACATGTGGATCGTCGGCCTGGTCATCTCGGGTCTGGGCACGATCCTCGGCGCGGTCAACATGATCACCACGATCCTGACCCTGCGCGCCCCCGGCATGACCATGTTCCGGATGCCGATCTTCACCTGGAACATCATGGTCACCGCGCTGCTGGTGCTCATGGTCTTCCCGATCCTGGCCGCGGCGCTGCTCGCGGTCTTGGCCGACCGCCACCTCGGCGCGCACGTGTTCGACTCCGATACCGGTGGGGCCATGCTCTGGCAGCACCTGTTCTGGTTCTTCGGTCACCCCGAGGTCTACATCGTGGCGCTGCCGTTCTTCGGCATCATCTCCGAGATCATTCCGGTGTTCAGCCGCAAGCCCATCTTCGGTTACAAGGGGCTGATCGTCGCCACGCTCGGCATCGGGGCGCTGTCGATGAGCGTGTGGGCGCACCACATGTTCGCCACCGGCCAGGTGCTGCTGCCGTTCTTCTCGTTCCTGTCCTTCCTGATCGCGGTGCCCACCGGTATGAAGTTCTTCAACTGGATCGGCACCATGTGGCGCGGGCAGATCTCGTTCGAAACGCCGATGCTGTTCGCGATCGGCTTCCTGGTGACGTTCCTGTTCGGTGGTCTTTCTGGCGTCCTGCTCGCGTCACCGCCGATCGACTGGCATGTCTCCGACTCGTACTTCGTGGTGGCGCACTTCCACTACGTACTCTTCGGCACGATCGTGTTCGCGGTGTACGGGGGCGTCTACTTCTGGTTCCCGAAGATGACCGGCCGGATGATGGACGAGCGCTGGGGGAAGATCCACTTCTGGCTGACCCTCATCGGCTTCAACGTGACGTTCCTGGTGCAGCATTGGCTCGGCAACGAGGGCATGCCCCGGCGATACGCCGACTACATGGCGCTGGACAACTGGACCACGCTGAACACGATCTCCACGATCGGATCGTTCATCATCGGCGTCTCCACGCTTCCGTTCCTCTACAACGTGTGGAAGTCGTACAAGACCGGCCGCATCGTTGAGGTGGACGACCCGTGGGGTCACGGCCAGTCCCTCGAATGGGCCACCAGTTGCCCGCCGCCGCTGCGCAACTTTGACCGCATGCCCCGGATCCGGTCCGAGCGGCCCGCGTTCGACGCCAAATTCCCGCACCTCGCGGTCGACACGTCCAAGGTAGCCCGCAAGGAGCTCAGCGGCAACTAGCCGGATCGGGCGGCGTGTCGCGGCGCGACGAAAATATCAGTCCGCGAGCGGCGATATCGCCGTTGTGGCGCGACACCGCCGGCGCGACGCCGTCACGACGTGATTGGCTCCCCACCAGTGTGATGCCGGCGGCCCGCATCTCCTCGAGCGCGGCCGCCGTGGTGTCAGGCAATACCCCGGCGGTCAGGTCGAGCAGCACCGAGGCGGCAAATCCGTCCCGCACCGCGTCCAGAGCCGTGGCGCGGACACAGTGGTCGGCCGTGAGTCCGACAATGTCCACTTCGGACACCTCCCGCATGCGTAACCAGGCAGTCAGTCCGATGCCGCCCGCACGGCCGTCGAAGGCTTGAGTACGCGGCGGCGTACTCACCCTTGGTGAAGACCGCCTCGATCCGGTCGGTGTCGAGCGCCGCGTGGAACTCCGCCCCGGCGCTGCCGGCAACGCAGTGCACCGGCCAGGTGTCGACGTAGTCAGGCTCGTCACTGAAATGGACGGTCGGGTCCACGTGGTTGTCTTTGGACGCGACCACGTGATCCCAGTGCGGCCGGTCCGGCTCCGGTGTTGCGAGCAATCGTGAGATCCCAGCCGCGACCCCTGCGCCGCCGGCCACCGCCAGCGAACCACCCTCACAGAAGTCGTTCTGGACATCTGCGATTATCAACGCTCGGCTCATCTGGCTCCTCGCTTCCTCGCCGGACTTGCTAGCTGGGACGGGCTGTTACGCGGGACGGTGCACCACGACGGGGATGGCCGGGTCGCCGGCGGATAGCTTCAACCCCTCCCACGGTATCGAGACGAGGCTCTGCCGGGTCTGCTCCCGGGCCTGCGTGAGGGTGGGCAGGTCCGGCACCGGGTCTCCGCCGCGGACGAACGGCCGCTGCAGATCCCGGTCGAACGGTTCGGCCGCGGGCCGGCCCTGGGCGGTGACGACCTCCTCGGTGGCGGTGCCGGTCGGCTTGTGCCGACGGATCGCGGTCTTGCGTCCTCCGATGGTGGCCTTGTGCTCGGAGCGCTTCACCACCGCGCGACCATCCACTTCGACGAGCTTGTAGATCAGCCCCGCGGTGGGTGCTCCGGAGCCGGTCACGACGGCCGTGCCGGCGCCGTACGCGTCCACCGGTTCGGCCGCGAGCGCCGCGATCGAGTACTCATCCAGGTCACCGGAGACCACGATCCGAGTCTCTACCGCACCGAGCGAGTCGAGCAGCTGCCGCGACTGTGCCGCGAGCACGGACAGGTCGCCGCTGTCGATCCGGATCGCTCCCAGCCCTGGTCCGGCGACCGCGATGGCGTTGCGGATGCCCTGGCTGATGTCGTACGTGTCGACCAGCAGGGTGGTCTGCTTGCCCAGCGCCGCCACCTGCGAGGCGAAGGCCGCCGGTTCGTCGTCGTGCAGCAGGGTGAACGCGTGCGCCGCGGTACCGGTGGTGGGCACCGCGTAGCGGCGGCCCGCCTCCAGGTTGGATGTGGCCGCGAAGCCGGCGAGATAGGCGGCTCTCGCGGCGGCGATCGCGGCATCTTCATGCGTGCGGCGGGAGCCCATTTCGATCAGTGGTCGTCCCCGCGCGGCCGTCACCATCCGGGCCGCCGCGGACGCGATCGCGCTGTCGTGGTTGAGCACCGAGAGCGCGAGCGTCTCGAGCACCACACATTCGGCGAAGGTGCCGGAGACGGTGAGGATCGGCGAGCCTGGGAAGAACAGCTCGCCCTCGGCGTATCCGTCGACGTCTCCGGCAAAGCGATAGTCCGCCAGCCAGTCCGCGGTCGGTTCGTCGACCACCCCGGTCTCCCGCAGATATGACAGCTCGGCTGGTCCGAACCGGAAGGCGGTGATCGCGTCGACGAGCCGAGCGGTGCCCGCCACCACCCCGTAGCGGCGCCCGGGCGGTAGGCGGCGGGCGAAGACCTCGAACGCACACCGCCGGCTCGCCGTGCCGACCTTGAGTGCGGCCGTGAGCATGGTCAGCTCGTAGTGGTCGGTCAGCAGCGCGGTGCTCGAGCGGCCTACGTCATCCCTCACCGTGCCGAGCCTAGTTCCCGCCACGCGCGAGCGGAGCGAGCGCCAGTGGACGGGGGGAAGTACCCTGCATCCGCTGGCGAATGCCGAAGGGAAAAAGCGCATGATGCCGACCGCGGTGGTACGTCCTCTCCCCGGACCGGGACTGGTTGCCCGCTCAGGTGACCTGATGCTCGTCTGCGCCGATGGCGCGGCCGGGGTGGAGGAACTGCTCGGCCTCGTGGCCGAGGTGGCCGCCGCCAATGGCGACGGCGGGATGCTCGTGCGCCGCGTGGCAGCCGCCCTCGCGGCCGACTTCTCCGGCCGGTATCCGGCCTGCGCGGCCTGCGGCCCGACCCCGGACGGACGGCTCGCGGTGCTCGTGTACGGCAATGCGACCGCCCAGGTGGTGGGCGGCGAAGGCGTGCTGACCCTCTCCGCCGCCGATGCGATCACCTCGGTGAACCGGCTGGTGGCCGGTCCGATATCCGCGGTACGGCTGGAGCTTCCCGGTGCCGGCACGGCCAACCCGCTGGCGCGACTCGAGGCCGGGGTGGTCAGTGCGGCCGGAGTCGTCAGCGGCGAGGGACTCTCCATCGGGCCGTCCGCGGCCGCCTCGGCCATACCGTCGGAACAGTGGCCGCCGCCCCGGACTGAGGCCGCTCCCGCAGAGGCCGCTCCCGCAGAGGCCGCCTTCGCAGATTCTGCCCTCGCAGAGTCGGCCCCGGTCGAGGCGCTCGGGCCGGACGTTGCCTGGAGCGCATCGTCCATGATGGACAGTGTCACCGCCCCCGAGTGGCTCCCCGCGCCGGCGGCCGAGTGGCCGCCCGTGCCTGCGCCGCTTCCCCCGGTCCCCTTCACGGCGCCACCGCCGCCGATCCCCACCGAACTCGCGCCCGCCACACCCGAGCCGCTGCCCGTGCGTCAACCCAGCCCCGGAACGGCGTTCGTCTCGGTGCCCGTCGGCGCGGCCGTCGATGCCGAGCCGGCCGCGCCGATGGTCGACGTCCGGCCGCGGGTGCTCGGCCTGGCCTGCTCGAACGGGCACCTCAACGACCCCAGCTGGCCGGCGTGCCGCACCTGCGGTGGGCCACTGGCCGGCCAGGCAATGAGGGAGGGGCCGCGCCCGCCGCTGGGCGTCTTGGCCCTCGACGATGGATCGGCGTTCATCCTCGAGACCGGGTACGTGCTCGGCCGGGAACCACAGCAGGATCCGGAAGTGCTCGCCGGAAACGCCCATTCATTGAAGATCACCGACGCCGACGGCGTCGTCTCCCGCCGGCACGTGCGGGTGACATTGGTCGGGTGGGACATCCAGGTCATCGATCTCGGCTCAGCCAACGGCACCTTCGTGCAGTTTCCCGGCGACCCGCAGCTGCACCAGCTCACCCCACACCACCCGATCGTGATCGGGCCCGGCACACAGGTGACCATGGGCCGCCGGTGGTTCCGCCTGGAGGCTCTTGCGCCCGACTCGGGTCGATCCTGACCCGGTGCGTCCACTGGAGCAGCCGATGCAAGGCATCGCCGACTATGAGTTCCTCCGGCCGATCGGTGCTGGCGGCAACGGTCGGCTGTTCCTTGCCCAGCGCCGACAGGCTATGGCCGGCGGGGCCGACGCCATCGCCGTCAAGGTGTTCTCGCGTGAGTCCACATCGGACATGTTTCGGAGCGCGGCGGCCCGGCTGCGCGGTTGCGGCGCCGTGCGCTCGCCATACCTCGTCCCGATCTACGCTGTCGGTCAGCATGACGGGGTCCTCTTCTACGCCATGGAGTATCTTGCGGGTGGCTCGCTCGCGCAGCCGAAGCAGCCCGTAGACGCCGCGCTGAAGGTGCGCTCGGTGGGCGACGCGGCTCGGGCGCTTTCCGCGCTGCACCTCGCCGGCATCGTGCACGGCGCCGTGAAGCCGGGCAATGTCCTGCTCGACCCGTACGGCGCGAAGCTTTCGGACCCGGACCTGAATCACATCATCGCGCCCGGACTTCGCCACTCCGGGCACGCGAGCACGGCGGGACTGGCCTTTGTGGACCCCGCCGCGCTGCTCGGCGAGCCGCCGACGGCCGCGCATGACGTCTGGTCGATCGGCATGCTGGTCCACTGGGTCGCCACCGGGCGACTCGGTCACGACGACCTGCCCGGGCACGACGGCGTCGCGGCCTTGCGTCAGCTGGTCAGGAACCGGCCGCGGTTGTCGCCGACCCTGCCCGACGCGCTGCGTGACATCGTCCGCGACTGCCTGGCCGAGTCCGCGTGGCGTCCTCCCGCCGCGGAGATAGCGGACCGGATCGGCACCATCGCGGCCGACATGTCCACCAATGGCTCATGAGCGAGCGCCGCGCGAGCGAAACAGTACGGTCATGAGCGAGCGTGACCGGTTGATGCTGCCCGTCGGCGGCAGCTTCGCGGTGTACGAGGTCCAGCGCCGCATCGCCGTGGGCGGCATGGGTGAGGTGTACCTGTGCCGGCACCGGATGCTCAACCGGCTCGACGCGGTCAAGGTGCTCAAGCCCAACCTGGCCAAGGACTCCGTCTTCCGCGGTCGCTTCCTGCGCGAGGCGATGTCGGTGGCCCGAGTACGGCACCCGAGCGTGGTGCAGGTCTACACCGCCGACGAGGCGGGCGGCCTGCTCTACCTGGCGATGGAGTACCTACCCGGGGACGACCTCGCCGAGGTGTTGCGCCGAGATGGTCGGCTGCCCGCCGACCGGGTGGTGTCGCTGCTTGCGCCAGTGGCGGATGCGCTCGATGCCGCGCATCGCGCTCACCTCGTCCACCGCGACGTCAAGCCGCGCAACCTCATCGTCAATGGAACTGCTGCCAGCGGCGAAGCGGTGACCCTGGTCGACTTCGGCATCAGCCGCATGCTCGACGAGGACAGTCAGATCACCCAGACCGGCGAGATCGTCGGCACCATCGCGTACTGCTCGCCCGAGCAGCTGAGCCGCCGTCCCGTGACCGGTGCATCGGACCAGTACTCGCTGGCCTGTGTGGCGTACGAGTGCCTGACCGGCGATGTGCCGTTCCCGCGCGAGGGCCAGCTCGCTGTCATGACGGCGCACGTGACAACGCCGCCGCCCCGGGTCACCGCCGCCCGGCACGATCTGCCCCCGGCTGTGGACGCGGTAGTGGCCAGGGCCATGGCAAAGGACCCGGCCGCCCGTTACGCCAGCTGCACCGAGTTTGTCGATGCGTTGGCCGCGGCCGCAGCCGGCGGCGAGTCCCGCCAGCATCCCGTCTTCGCCGACCCGCCGGGGCTGGCCGACGCGCTGCGCTCCGGCGCGCCAGTGCCGCGCCGGCCCGGGATCATGGCGTTGCGGCTCGGGTGGCGGCTCGCGCCGACGCCGGCGCCGCTCGTCGTCGACCTGGGCGGTGGGCCGCTTGCCGTGCGCGCCGCTCCTGAAGCCGCCGCGGGCGCCGTGCGGTGGCTGCTGGCCCAGGCCGTGACCGCGCACCCGATGCGCGAGCTGTGCGTGGTGGGCGCGCTCGCCCCGGCACCGGAGGAGAACTGGCTGCTGGCTCAACTGGCTGCCACATGCGCGTCCCGGTACGCCGCCGGTGGCCGGACCGCACGTGGCCACGAGTCCGGACGGCGCCGTCGACCTGTTGCGTCGCCTGGGCGAGATCGCGGTTGACCGGGTGCGTGGGGCGATTGGCGCCCGGGTGCTGGCGGTGCTCGATGGTCGGCTCGGTGCCCGGCCGGCCGACTTCGCCGATACTTCCCGCTTCGGGATTCACGCGGTGCTGGTGCTGGCGCCCGAGGCTCCGGTGCCGTTCGGGATGTCCACTCTGGACCTTCTCGCGGACGGACCGCGGTGCCGGCTCAGCCTGGCTGGCGAACCGCCGGCGGACGGCGAGATGGAGTCCGTACCGGCCTCGTACGTTCGGGAGTTGGCCGACCTGCTGCCCGACGCCTGATCGCGGGCTGGTGTCGGCATCCACCCGGGGTCGGTGGCACGATGGTGGCATGGCTGCGCCGCAGACCGTACCGATCGAGGTACCGGACGTCACCGAGGTGCCGGACACCGATAGCGCCTGGGTGACGATTGTCTGGAATGACCCGGTGAACCTGATGTCGTACGTCACCTTCGTGCTCCAGAAGCTGTTCGGGTACAGCCGGGACAAGGCCGAAAAGCTGATGCTCGACGTGCACCACAAGGGCAAGGCGATCGTCTCGTCAGGCGCCCGGGAACGGATGGAGTACGACGCAACGCGCCTGCACGGCTATGGGCTGTGGGCCACGGTCGACCAGCCGTGACCATGTTCCGGCGGGTCGGGCGTGAATGCGTGGCCCGGTTCACCCCGCAGGAAGCGCAGGTGTTGCGCCAGTGCATGGCCGAGCTGGCCGAGCTGATCAGCAACGATCCGGATCCGGATGACCCCGCGGTCGAGCGCCTGTTCCCGGATGTCTACCCGGAGGATCCCACCGAACAGGCCGAGTTCCGCCGGTTCACCGAGGCGGACCTCAAGGCGGCCAAACTGGATCAGGCCAAGACTGTCTTGACGGATCTGCTGGCCAACGGGGACGAGATCCGGCTTCCGGAGGAGAAGGCCGACGTCTGGCTTCGCGCGCTCACCGACATCCGACTCACCCTTGGAACCCGGCTCGGGATACAGGATGAGACCGACATCCAGGACGAGCTCGATGAGGCGGTCGGACGGAACCCGACCTCGCCCCGGGTGGGTCAGCTGACCGTCTACGCCTTCCTGACGCTGCTCCAGGAGTCGTTGGTCGGCGCCATGATCGATTGACCCGCCAGCGATGTTCGTTCAAGCCTGCGTCGCGCGCAGGCTCGCTGGCGCTCGCCCGACGCGCTCCTTGGCGCACCCGGGGTGGTCTCGGGGTGAGATCTCGGGGTCGGGACCGGGGATTACCGGATCACCTGCGCTGGTCCGGTAGGGCTAGTTTGGGTCCGTGACACTGATCGCCACCGAGTCGCTGACCAAGCGCTACCCCAACAACGTGGTCGCCCTGGCGGATCTGACGGTCGCGGTGGAGCCCGGGATCGTGGGGCTGGTCGGCGCGAACGGCGCCGGTAAGTCCACCCTGATCAAGATCCTGCTGGGGCTCCTGCCGCCGACGAACGGCCGCGTCCGGGTGCTCGGGCTCGATCCGGCCACCGATGCGGCCGCCGTGCGTGCCCGGGTCGGATACATGCCCGAGCACGACTGCCTACCGCCGGACCTCGCTGCCGCCGAGTTCGTGACCCACATGGGGCGGATCAGCGGACTACCCAAGACAGCCGCTCGCGAGCGCGCCTCCGAAGCCCTGCGCCACGTGGGCCTGTACGAGGAGCGTTACCGCCAGATCGGTGGCTACTCCACGGGCATGAAGCAGCGGGTCAAGCTGGCCCAGGCGCTGGTACACGACCCGGATCTGCTGCTTCTGGACGAGCCGACCAATGGCCTCGACCCAGCTGGTCGCGAGGCCATGCTGATGCTGATCCAGCGCATCGGAACCGAGTTCGGCATCTCGGTGGTCGTCTGCTCGCATCTGCTCGGCGAGGTCGAGCGGATCTGCGACTCGCTGGTCGCGATCGACGCCGGTCGGCTGCTGCGGGCGGACCGGGTGTCGGCCATGACGGAGGCCCGGGACGTACTCGTGGTCGAGGTGGCCGAGGGCTCGGACGAGCTGGAGGCGCGGCTGACCGCGATGGGCCTGCTGGTCGTCAAGGAAGGCCGGGCTCTGCTGGTGCCGCTGGCCGCCGCCGAGACCTACGACCAGATCCTCGGCGCGGTCGCCGAGCTCGACCTCCCCCTGCACTCGCTGGACCAGCGGCGCCACCGCGTCGCCGAGCTCTTCGCCCGGGAGGCCGCGAATGTCTGACATACGCAGCGACGAGCGGGCACCCGCCAGCTCCAATGGTTCTGCAACCGCGAACGGTGTCATTCACGACATCGGGTACCAGCGCTACACGGGCCCGCGGTTGGGTCGCACGTACGCCTTGCGGTCGCTCGCCACGCACGGCCTGCGCACCGCGTACGGCCTTGGCCGGAGCGCCGGCGGCAAGGTGTTCCCGTGGGGCGTCTTCGGCCTGATCGTCATGATCGCGGCCATCCTCACCGCGATCCGGTCCCAGATCGGCGAGCCCGTGACGACGTACTGGGAGTTCCCGATCAGCGGGGTGTCGTTGTTGGTGACCCTGTTCTGTGCGGTGGTCGCTCCCGAGCTGGTCTCGCGGGACCTGCGCAGCGGGGTGCTGCCGTTGTACTTCTCGCGGCCACTGACCCGATCCGACTACGCGACGGCGAAGTGGGCCGCGCTGGTATCAGCGATCTTCCTGCTGTTGCTGGCGCCGTTGCTGGTGATGTTCCTCGGCGGCGCGTTCTCCCTCGACGGCATGGGCCCGGTCTGGGACGAGTTTGTCGAGTTCAGCAAGGGTCTGGCCGTCATCAGCGTGGTGAGCGTGCTCTATGGCTCGATCTCACTCCTGATCGCGTCGCTCTCCGGCCGGCGTGCGGTCTCCGCGGCGCTGATAGTCGCGGTCTTCCTCATCACCACACCGGTCTACGGCGTGATGCAGGCGCTGGCGTATCAGAACACGACTGACGAGGGCGTGCCCGCCACCGAGGGAGCGCTGCATTTGTCGCAGCTCGCCGGCCTGGTCAGCCCGACGACCTTGACCGATGGTGTCGCGGCGTGGTGGTTCCAGGCGAGCCCCACCCGGGTTGGCGATTTCGGCCCGCTGTACGGCGGCGTCGTACTCGCTGTCGTCGCCATTTGTCTCGTGCTCCTGCTGACGCGATACCGGAGGGTGGCGCGATGACGGCCACGATTGAGCCGATCGCCCCGTCGGCGACCGCGAGCATGGTCGACCTGCGTGGCGTATCCAAGTGGTACGGCAACGTGGTGGCGGTCAACGACATCACGATGGTTCTGAGCCCCGGCGTGACCGGGCTGCTCGGCCCGAACGGGGCCGGGAAGACGACGGTGCTGCACATGATGGCCGGGTTCCTCGCGCCATCGCGTGGAGAGGTGCTGGTCGGAGGCGTACCCGCGTGGCGCAACCCGTCCGTCTACGCCGGACTCGGCATCGTGAGCGAGCGGGAGGCGGTGCACGGCTTCCTGACCGGTTGGGAGTTCGTGTACGCCAGTGCCAAGCTGCACCGGCTCGCCGACCCGGCCGGGGCGGCCCGCCGGGCACTGGAACTGGTGGAGATGACCGAGGCGAAGGACCGACGGCTGGACACCTTCTCCAAGGGCATGCGCCAGCGGACCCGGGTGGCCGCGGCCCTGGTGCACGACCCGGCCGTACTGCTGCTCGACGAGCCATTCAACGGGATGGATCCGCGGCAACGGATGCACATGCTGGATCTGCTGCACGCGATGGGCGATCAGGGCCGCACGGTGCTGTTCAGCTCGCACATCCTGGAGGAGGTCGAGCAGATCTCCGGCACCGTGCAGGTGATCGTGGCCGGGCGCCTGGCCGCCTCCGGCGACTTCCGGACGATCCGGCGGCTGATGACCCATCGGCCGCACGTGTTCACCATCCGGTCCAGCGACGATCGAAGCCTGGCGGTCGCGTTGATGGCCGATCCATCGGTAGCCGGGGTGGAGCTCGATTCGACTGCCGGACTGACCGTCAGGGCCGGGGACTACGGCACGTTCACCCGGTCCCTGCCGAAGATCGCGCTCGCGCAGCAGATCCGGGTGCAGCGACTGGTGCCGGCCGATGAGTCCCTGGAGAGCGTCTTCGCGTACCTGGTCGGTCCGTCATGACCGCCCCGGCCGGCTCGAACGTCCAACCGGCCGGCTCGAACGTCCAGAGTGGAGGATTGGCCGTGTTCAACCCGACGATCGCGCGGATCACCGCGAGGGCCCTGATCGGGCGGCGCCGGTTCCTGTTGCTGCTGCCGTTGCCGCTGCTGCTGGTCGGGCTGGCGCTGTTGCCCGCCAGCCTTGGTGCCGAGCCGCGGGACTGGGTGGATCCGGTGATCGTGGGCCTTGGCCTGGCCGTGGTCCTTCCGGTCATCGCGCTCATCGTCGGCACCGGCGTGCTCGGCTCGGAGATCGACGACGGAACCCTGGCGCACATCCTCGCCAAGCCACTGCCTCGGCGGGAGATCGTCATCTCGAAGCTCGTGGTCGCCTACGCGATCACCGCAATCACGACCGGGGTACCGCTGGTGGTGGCTGGTTTCATCGCCGGTTCGAGCCAGCTGGCCTGGGGGCTCGCGGTCGCCGCGGCGCTGGGTTCCGTGGCGTACTGCTCCCTGTTCGCCGCGCTCAGTCTGCTGATCCGGCGTCCGGTCTTGATCGGGCTGGCCTACATCCTGATCTGGGAGGGGTTGCTCACCAACCTGCTCACCGGCACCCGGGTGCTTTCGATCCAGCAGTACGTGCTCACGGTGGCGGACCGGGTCGCGGCCACCGACCTACTCTCCTCCAACGTCTCGTTGTCGGTGTCCCTGGCGATGGCGTTCGTGTTCACCGCCGGCGCCGCACTGCTCACGGTCGACCGGCTGCGCTCCTTCTCGGTGGTGGGCGAAACCACCTGACCCCACGTAAGGAAGGGCCCCCTCCATACCGATTCTGGCAATGAAGGGCCCCTTCCTTACCGGGGAAGGCTCAGCGCTGGGCTTGCCGCAGGTGGGGCAGGTGTCGGCGGCCTCGGGCAGGGCGTTGCTGCAGTTCTCGCAGTACGCCGGCGTTTCGATCTTGGCGCGCGCCGGAGGTGCGGTCGCCTCCCGCGGCTGGCCTTTGCGTCGAATGAGGAACACGGCGATCGCCGCGAGCAGGGCCACCGCGACAAGGGTGCCGGACCGACCGTCCAGCCAACCGCGCACCGAGGAGACCATGGAGTTCTCCGCCCGCGGCCCACCGCCCTCCGCGTCGCGCTGAGCCTGAGCCTCGTCGCGGTACGCGTGTGCCTGAATGTGCGACGGGATGAGCGCCAGCACCGCGTCGAAGCGCTCGATCGAATCCGTGTAGCGCCCTTCGTACAAGGCATCCAGGCCGGCGCGGAAGTCCTGATCCACCGGTCCCAGTGCAGGTTCCACTGTCGCGGCGGTGAGCTGTTCGTTGATCGACGTTAGGGGCGTGAGCAGGTCCTGGGCACCCTGGTGCCGGCTGACCAGCCCCGCGATGGCGCCATCGAGGGTCAGCACTGTGCCGCCGAGCAAGGCGCTCGACGGCACCGCGTCGGGCGGGGCGGAAGGGTCAGCGGTGCCGTTTGCGACCACGATCGGTGTCACCTGGGCGATGGTGCCCACCCGCGACGACGGTCGTACGGCCGACGTTTCCTCGGCCGCACACTCCACAGTGACCACCTCGGTCCCCGCGGAGAGATCGCTTGTACCCGCGACCTGGAGCATGGGCTGGTCGCTCTTCTCAATCTTGATCAGCGCCGCATCGCCGTCGTTCGGGTCAGCGATGCTCACCACGGTCGCCGCGATCGGCTCGTCGAGGGTCACCGCCCGCCTGACCATGACCGTCCGTTTCGCCGGCTCGGTCACCGGCTGCCCGACGATCGTTGCGTTGGTCAGCATGTCCGCGAGCAGCAGCGGAATCTGGTCGGCCGTGGCCAGCCCCTTGGCCACGCGCCGGTTGGCCACCTGCTGGTAGACGTCCACCGCCACGGCGCTCGTGCTGAGGCACTCGCCGGTGGTGAGAAGGTACCCGTCGCTGCCCACGCCGACGCCGCTGCACCGGGTGCTGGCGCGCACGATCTGGTCGTCCAGCAGGTCGCCGGTGACCCGATGCCGGACGTAGCCCTCCCAGGTCACCTCGATCGTGACGATGGCGGGTTCGGCGATGGCGGCGGCCCGCTCCGCGGCGGTCACCTCGAGCCGCTGGCCGCTGGCGAGTTCCGGAGCGGTCCCGGCAATCGCGTGCGCCGGCGGCACGGCAACCGGTATGGCCGCCCCGACCATGACCATCGCGGCCACGACAACCCGCATGACACCCCGCTTTCCTGTCCCGCCGTACCCCGGTCACCCGGCGGGGCTGCTCGCCATCCTGCCAAGCGCTGTCAGGGGTAGTCACATCCGGGCCATCCCGGCCGGCCGAGTTGGCGGTAACGAACGCCCCGTACCGGCATGACTGCACCCAGATGAGCGCGGTGTACCGGCGTGTGCGGAGTCACCCGACTCACTGGGCCGAGAACGGTACATTGGAGCCGTGCTGACCATCGACGCCGCGATCCTCGACGCGATCGTGGCGCACGCACGCCGTGACCACCCGGACGAGGCCTGCGGGATCGTCGCCGGGACCGTCGGCAGCGACGAGCCCACGCGCCATCGGCCGATGGAGAACGCGGCCCGGTCGATGACGTTCTACTCATTTGAGTCCCACGAATACCTCCGCGTGTGGCAGGAGATGGACGACCTGGACGAAGAGGCGGTCGTCATCTACCACTCGCACACCGCGACCGAGGCCTACCCGTCCCGCAGCGACATCACGTACGCCGGCTGGCCGGAGGCCCACTATCTGCTGGTGTCCACCCGAGACCCGGACACCACCGAGATCCGCTCGTTCCGCATCGTGGACGGGACAGTGACCGAGGAACCGGTACGGCTGCTGAATGCGACGGTGGATTCCATGGCGGTGCAGTCCTACCTGTTCGGGCACGTCCCGGCGTCGGTCGACTACGAGTGTCGGGCCTGACCCCGATCCGGAGCCCGTTGCCCACAGACCCGACTGAGCCGCGCCGAAGCCAAGGAGCACCAATGTCCATCGAAGTTCGCGTACCCACCATCCTGCGGTCCTACACCGGTGGCCAGAAGGTCGTCGCCGGTGCCGGGGACACGATTGCCGATCTGCTCGGCGACCTCGACACCCAGTTCCCCGGGTTCCGGGCCCGGCTCGTCACCGACGACGGCGGCCTGCACAAGTTCGTCAACGTCTATGTCAACGACGAGGACGTACGGTTCCTGGGCGCCCTTGACGCCAAGGTCAACCCTGGCGACACAGTGACTATCCTGCCTGCGGTAGCAGGCGGGTCGCGCTAGGTCGAGGGGTTGGCCAGGTACGAGAGCGTGCTCGACGCGTGTGGCAACACACCGGTCGTCGGGCTGCCCCGGCTCTCCCCGTCCGAGTCGGTACGACTGTGGGCCAAGCTCGAGGACCGCAACCCGACCGGCTCGATCAAGGACCGTCCGGCGGTGTGGATGATCCGTGCCGCCGAGGAGGCCGGCATGCTCAAGCCCGGGGACACCCTCCTCGAGCCGACGAGTGGCAACACCGGCATCGCCCTGGCCATGGTGGCCAAGCTGCAGGGCTACCGGCTGGTGTGCGTGATGCCGGAGAACGTCTCCACGGAACGCACGCAAATGCTTCGGATGTACGGCGCGGAGATCATCTTCTCGCCGGGCGCGGGCGGGTCGAATGCGGCGGTGGCGATGGCCCGGCAGATCGCGACTGAGCATCCGGACTGGGTGATGCTCAACCAGTACGCCAACGCCGCCAACGCCCGGGCCCACTACGAGTCCACGGGGCCGGAGCTGCTGCGGGACCTGCCCACGATCACCCACTTCGTGGCCGGGCTCGGTACCACAGGCACGCTCATGGGCGTCGGACGCTATCTGCGGGAGAAAGTCGACGGCATCGAGATCATCGCCGCCGAGCCGCGGTACGGCGAGATGGTGTACGGGCTGCGCAACATCGACGAGGGATACGTTCCCGAGCTCTACGACGCGACTGTCCTTTCGCGACGGTTCTCGGTCGGCACTCGGGATGCGGTGTTGCGCACCCGGCAGCTGGTGGAGGTGGAGGGCATCTTCGCCGGCTTCTCAACCGGGGCGATCCTGCATGCCGCGCTCGCGGTGGCCCATGAGGCGGTCAAGGCCGGGCGCCCGGCGGATGTGGCGTTCGTCGTCGCTGACGGAGGCTGGAAGTACCTGTCCACAGGCGCATACGGCGGCACCCTCGCCGACGCCGAAGGCGCCCTCGAAGGCCAACTCTGGGCTTGAGTTTCTGGTTGTGCGCGCTCGCAAGATCAACTCAATTGGTCGCCGAATGCGGGCTCAACTCCCTTAGTCGGGCCCAATTGGTGACCTATTGCGAGCGCGGGACCTATTGCGAGCGCGGAGCGAGCGCCCAGCTAAAACGCGGTGGCGGTAAGGGTCATCGCGTAGACGAGGACGACGGTGGCTCCGCCGAGGAGGGCGTACGGCATGCGGCGCCGCTGGACCGTGATGAAAGCGCCCACGGTGAGGGCGATGCCGATGAAGCCAACCGCGATCATCGCGGGCTCGTACCAGTCGGGGGCCGCCCCGACCAGGTCGCCGATGAAGCCACGGATCCCGACGACCAGACCCACGACGCCGAGCAGCGCGGCCCAGCCGCACACGCCCATGAGCTGACGCAGCCGCGGCTGGCGGCGATCCACCGCGACGAGGTTGACAGAGCTGTCCCGGTTCCACGTGAGCGGACCGGTCCGGGGGGAGGCGGGCGTGGGAATCGGTGCTGCGCCACCGGCGGGGTCATCGGTCGGAACTACTTCGTGCTGGCTGTGGCGGCCAAGATCGCCGCTGCCGTGGCCGGGTACCCCGCGAATCGGGGTGCTGGTATGGGTGTCGGCACTCACGGCGCCTCCTCTCGGGCACGCTCCGTCGAGCGGCCATGGGAGACGATAGGCAGGTTTACGCGATTGGCGCAACGCAGGAAGTTACTCACCGTAGTCGTCTCATTCCACTACGGATTCCTCGTGTCACTTCCAAGGTGCGCACCGCGTGCGCGAGTTGCGACGGGTTGTCACCTTGGCGACACCTTGCCCTCGACTGCTCTTGGTCGACCGGTTAGTCAGCGTAGGCTCCGCACCGTGGCGAACGCGTCGGTAGGAATCTTCGACTCCGGTGTCGGGGGCCTGACCGTGGCGCGCGCCATCCTTGATCAACTGCCGCAGGAGCAGGTGCGCTACCTCGCCGATACGGCCAACGTTCCGTACGGTCCGAAGCCGATTGCTGAGGTCAGGGCCCACGCGCTGCGCTGCCTGGACCGACTGGTCGATGACGGCGTCAAGGCACTCGTCATCGCCTGCAACAGCGCCTCGGCCGCATGCCTGCACGACGCCCGGGAGCGTTACGCGGTACCGGTTGTGGAGGTCATCCGGCCGGCGGTACGACGGGCGGTAGCGGCCACCCGTAACGGCAGGGTGGGTGTGATCGGAACCACAGCCACAATTACCAGCGGTGCATACGTTGATTCGTTCGCCGCCGCACCGCACGTCACCGTCACCGGCGTCGCGTGTCCCCAGTTCGTTGACTTTGTCGAGCGTGGCATCACCTCGGGCCGGGCCCTGCTTGGCCTTGCTCAGTCCTATCTGGAGCCTCTGCAGCGGGCCGAGGTGGACACGCTCGTGCTCGGCTGCACGCACTACCCGCTACTCGCCGGCCTGATCGGATTGGTCATGGGCGATGGCGTGACGTTGGTGTCGAGCGCAGACGAGACCGCGAAGGAGGTCTACCGGGTGCTCACCGAGCAGGACCTCTTGCGGTCCGACCCGCAGCCGCCGGAGCACCGCTTCCTGGCCACCGGAGACCAGGCGCCATTCACCAAACTCGCGCAGCGATTCCTCGGGCCCTCGGTGCCGCCGAGCGGATTCACTGCGCTCCCGCCCGCCGCGGCGGTGGTAGGGGCGGCTCGATGAGGCTTACCGTGCTGGGCTGCGCGGGGAGCTTTCCGGGTCCGGACTCCGCTTGCTCCGCCTATCTTGTGGAGGCGGAGGGATTCCGGCTTCTCATCGACTTCGGCGCCGGGTCGCTGTCCGCTCTGCAACGTTACGCCACATTGACTTCTATTGATGCGATTCTGCTCAGTCATCTGCACGCCGACCATATCCTCGACGCGTGCAATTACGTGGTGGTCCGCCGGTACGCCCCGGACGGCCCGTACCCGCCCGTGCCGGTGTATGCCCCGGCCGGTGCCAGCAGCCGCCTCGCCGCCGCCTACGGCGAAGGCATGCTCGACGACGTTTACCAGTTCCACGAGTTGACCTCCGGCCAGCTCGAGATCGGACCATTCGCGGTCACGGTCGACCGGGTGAACCATCCGGTGGAGACGTACGGGGTCCGGTTGGAGCACGGTGGGCGCGTGCTCGCGTATTCGGCTGACACCGCGCCGTGCGAGGCGCTGCTGCGCCTGGCCCACAATGCCGATCTGTTCTTGTGCGAGGCGAGTTACCTCGATGGCGAGGAGAACCCGCCGGACCTGCACCTCACCGGTCGCGATGCCGGCGAGGCGGCGACTAAAGCCGGCGCGGCGCGACTGCTGCTGACCCACCTGGTCGACGCCTGGGGCAGCGAGTCGAACACGCTCGAGTCGGCCTCGGCCGCGTTCGGGGGGCCGGTCGAGGTGGCCCGCGCCGGCAGCCGGTACGAGGTTTGATACTCGGCGTCGAGAACTGATCACTGCGGCAGGCCCAGAAGCACCGTTCTGTCGAA
Source organism: uncultured Actinomycetota bacterium (assembly GCA_963773935.1). Classification (GTDB taxonomy): domain Bacteria; phylum Actinomycetota; class Actinomycetes; order Mycobacteriales; family Micromonosporaceae; genus DATBGZ01. The sequence continues at coordinate 131,460 of CAVZCZ010000004.1, read as the reverse complement.
GTCTTTGCCAACACGACAGGTGGCCGTAGCCGGCTGCTCGTGCGCCAACGCGACCTTGGGCGCATGCGAGTCGCGATCGTCACCGAGTCCTTCCCCCCGGACGTGAACGGCGTGGCGAACTCGGTGCTCCGGGTGGCGGAGCACCTGGTCGGCCGCGGTCATGAGCCAATGGTGATCGCGCCCCAGGCAGCCCTCGGTAACACCCGTGTGCCGGGCCCGCTGCCCTACCCGGTGGTGCGGATCCCCTCGGTGAGCCTGCCGGGATATCCCGGCTTCCGCCTCGGCCTGCCTGGCCGCCGGATTCTCCAGGCGTTGCGCAAGCACCGGGCGGACGTGGTGCACCTGGCCAGCCCGTTCGTACTCGGCGCGTGGGGCTCGGCCGCGGCGGTGAAGCTCGACATCCCTCAGGTGGCCGTCTACCAGACCGACGTTCCCGGATACGCCAGCGCGTATCGGATGTCCTCTGCCGAGCGCACGGCCTGGTGGTGGCTGCGCCGCATTCACGGCCGCGCCGCGCGTACCTTGGCACCGTCCACGTCGACCGCTGCGGACCTGCTCGCGCACGGCATCCGCGACGTGTGGCTGTGGCGTCGGGGAGTCGATTCGACGCTGTTCCACCCGACCCGCCGCGACGACGCGATCCGGCGTGCGCTCGCCCCCAACGGGGAGACCGTGGTCGGCTATGTGGGTCGGCTCGCGGCGGAGAAGCGGGTGGACCTGCTGGCGGCGACCACTGGCTTGCGCGGAGTCAAGGTGGTCGTGGTGGGCGACGGACCGCACCGAGCGGCGCTGCAGAAGGCGCTTCCGGGAGCCGTGTTCGTCGGCGAACGGCACGGCACCCAGCTCGCCCGGCTCTACGCGAGCCTCGACGTGTTCGTCCACACTGGTCCCTTGGAGACGTTCTGCCAGGCCATTCAGGAGGCCTTGGCGAGCGGGGTACCGGTGGTGGCGCCAGCGGCAGGCGGCCCACTGGACCTGGTGCAGCCCGGCCGTACCGGCTATCTCGTGCCCCCCGGCGATGGCACGGCGATCGCCACAGCCGTGGCCGAGTTGAGTCAGGACCCGGTGCGGCGTGGGCACTTCGCCCGCGCGGCCCGCGCATCGGTCCAGGAACGGACGTGGGCGGCGGTCGGCGATGAGCTGATCGCGCACTACCGGGCCGCGTGCGGCGTGCCTTGGCCGGTGAAGATCTCAGACATTGGAATCCCGCCAACCCGGGTGGTGCTTCCGTCGGATACGCCTGCCCCGCAACGGCGAACCAGCGTACCGTGACATCGGTGACCGTCACCAGCGGGTAGCTAGCCAGACAGAGCGAACCGGATGCCTGAATCCACCGCCGTTCGGGCGGCTGGATTCAGCCGTCTTTTCACTGGGTGGACCACCACCCACGAGGGACACTCGAACAGGGGCAGCCCGTCCGGACAAGGGGATGCTCATGGCGAGTGTGGGGTCGACTGTGGAGGCAGCACGGCTTTGGCCGCAGGCTCGGCGCTGTATTCGTCGCGCTGCTCGGCCTGTTGGCGCTGACAGCTGGATGTGCCGAGCCCGAGTTCCGATATGTGTCCAATACGGACGAGCAGACGTACTTCAAGGTGCCGCACACGTGGCATGAAATCGACAGCGAGGTCATCGACGACAGTTTCGATGGCATCGAGAACGACGACTCCGTAGCCGTCGACGCGCGGCGGCAGTTGTGGTGGTCGGTGGCGTACGACTCTGACGAACTACCGGGCCCGGAACACATGACCGATATCGGTACGAGCGACGCGCCCGTGATCTACGTCAGCATCCGGCGCCAACTGCCGTTTCAACGGGACATGACATCGTTCGACGTGATGCGCGACATCTTCCTGCCCGGTGAGTGACAACGGCCGCGAGATGGTGGCGCAGTCCGGCGCCGGGCTGGCCGGCTTCGAGGCACTCTACGACGAGGTGCTCAACGGCGAGGCAAGGCGTACACGGCGTCCGGACCGTCTTCAGCTACGAATTCCCGACCGGGATTCTGCACACGTTCGACCAGACGGTCTACGCCAACCAGGACTCGACCGTCCTCTACATCATGCTCATTCGGTGTACCGCCCGCTGCTATCGGGAACGGGCCGTCGAGCTCAATGACATCGCGACATCGTTCACCGTGAGGAGCAAGGCATGAGCCTCGCGCCGTACCAACCCGTCGAGGGGCTGCGCGCCCCGGGTGAGGGCCCAGACAATGCGGTCCGTCCGACCCGGCCGAAGCTGAAGCTGTGGGACCGGATCAAGTTCATCATCCTGCTGACCATCGCGTGGTTCATGCTCGTGTGGGCCGACGTGGCGAGCAACCCGATTCTTCCGTTCGAAGACGCCATGCGGCTCAAGACCGAGAGCGGCAGCGGTCGTTTCATCCTTACCCTGCTCGGCATCGAGGTGCTGCGCCAGATCCATTTCTTCATTAGCGAGCGATCGCCTTCGTACCACCGGTTCTGGACGCATAAGGTCTTCGGCGGCACGGAGCGCTTCGCACACCGCCGGATGAATGACTGGACCCGGTTCCGGCTGGCCCGGTGGACCAAATGGTTCGTGATGTTCGCGGTGCTGATGGTCGTCGTCGGCGCCTTCACGGGCTTGTCCCCGATCCTTGCCGTGTTCCAGTTGCCGGCGCTGATCTGGGGCGTGCTGCCGTTCATAGCCCAGCTCGCGTTCGCGTTCTTCTTCGTGATCCTCCAGTTCGTTGGTCTGTTCTGGTTCCTGTCCCGGGGCGGCATCGACACCTACTACCCGGACGACATCAAGACCCGGTTCAGCGATGTCTGGGGCCAGGACCACGTGGTAGCTCGGGTCAAGGAGAACATCGTCTTCCTGGAGAAGCCGCTCGAGATCGAGAGCAAGGGCGGCTATGTCCCCAGTGGACTCCTGCTCTGGGGTCCGCCCGGCACCGGCAAGACCCTGATGGCGGAGGCGGTGGCCGGCGAGACGGGCAAGCCGTACGTGTTCGTGGACCCGGGCGCCTTCAACGCCATGTTCATGGGTGTGGGCATCCTCAAGGTGAAGGGCCTGTTCCGGAAGCTGCGCAAGCTCGCACTGCGGTACGGCGGCGTGATTGTCTTCTTCGACGAGGCGGATGCGCTCGGCAGCCGTGGTCAGCTCGCCCCTGGCGGAACGTTCCCGCGAGCCACGCCCGGGGTCTTCGACAACCGTTCCTGCCACGGCATGAGCTACCTGTCCGAGGCCAACCAATGGCGGCTGGCTCGGGACGCCATGGCGCAGAGCCGGGCCGAAACCGGTTCGACGCCGACTCGGCAGGGCTTCTTCATGGGCGGTATGGGCGGTGGCGGCGGCATGGGTACGTTGCAGGCGCTGCTCACCGAGCTTTCCGGGCTCAAGAAGCCGCGCGGCTTCATCAACCGGTACGTTCGCCGCGTCCTGGGCATGCGACCGAAGCCGCCACCGAAGTACCGCATCCTCGTCATGATGGCGACCAACCTCCCGCAGGCGCTGGACGAGGCGCTGCTGCGCCCGGGCCGCATCGACCGCATGTACCGGGTGGGCTACCCGTCCAAGCCGGGCCGGATCCGTACCTACGAGGGCTATCTCAACAAGGTGAAGCATGAGCTGACCACCGACGAGATCGACACCTTGGCCACCATGACGCCGTACGCCACCGGTGCCACGATCAAGGACACCGTCAACGAGGCACTTATCATGGCCATCCGCGACGGGCGGGAGGTCATTACGTGGAAGGACGTCACCCGCGCCAAGCACCTCAAGGACTTGGGCCCGCCGGAGGATGTCGAGTACATCGAGCGCGAGCGGCACGCGATCGCGGTGCACGAAGCGAGCCACGCAATCGTCGCCTACAAGACGCGCAAGCACTACGAGATCGACCTCGCCACGATCGAGAAGGGCGGCACGTACCTCGGCATGGTGTCAAGCGTCAAGCCGGAGGACCAGTTCACCAGTTGGAAGTCCGAAATGGAGTCCGACATCATGGTGTCGCTGGCCAGCCTCGCCGGTGAGCGGATGTTCTTCGAGGGCGACAACTCCTCGGGTGTCGCCGGGGACCTGGAGCACGCCACCAGCACGGCCTCCAATATGGAGGCTCGCTGGGGCATGGGCCAGAACGTCGCCATGATCATCACTCCGGACTGGCACACCCAGCAGATGGGCAAGTCGGGTGAGGACCTCGCCGTCAACAGGGGCCGCATCGCCGAGCGCGTCGAGGGCAACCTGGTCGTCCTCCTAGAGCAGGCTCGGGCCATCCTCGTCGAGCACCGGCGCGACGTGCTCTGCCTCGCGCACGCGCTGGAGTCCAGCAAGACCCTCACGGGTGACGACGTCAAGGCCGTCTTCGAGCGGCGCCCCGGGACGCTCCTGGACGGCCGACCCTACGCGGACGACGCCTTCTACCAGGAGATCGAGGCGTATCACCGAGCCGCGGTCGTCGCCCACATGAACCACACCTCGATCCGGCTCACGATGCCGGTGCCACCCGCCTTCGTGGATCGGGGTTGGGCCGCCCCGCCCGCTCTGCTCGCCGCGCCCGAGATCGGTGCCATCCCCTCGCCCGGCCCCAACGGCGGCCCAGGCGTCCCTGCCGACCCCGTTCCCGGAGGTGCGCCGAGCTAGATTGCGCTCGCTTCGCTCGCGCGTGCCCCGGGGCTCTTGACCCGACGTCTTCCCTCGCGACTCGCATCGCTTCGCTCGCTCGCTGCTCAGTCCAGACGCCGGCGCCCCGGGGCGAGGTGGCTGGGCTCGCGCCAATAGGGTGGGGATTATGGCAGCCCGACCCGATGGACGCGAACCTGACCAGCTACGCCCGGTGACCATCAGCCGGAACTGGAGCATCCATCCGGAGGGCTCCGTTCTGGTCGAGTTTGGACACACCCGGGTGCTGTGCACGGCGAGTGTGACCGACGGTGTGCCCCGCTGGCGCAAGGGTTCCGGGCTGGGCTGGGTGACGTGCGAGTACGCCATGCTGCCCCGATCCACGAACACCCGCTCGGACCGGGAGTCGGTCAAGGGACGCATCGGCGGCCGTACCCACGAGATCTCCCGCCTGATCGGGCGGAGTCTGCGCGCCAGCATCGACCTCAAGGCGCTCGGTGAGAACTCCATCGTCATCGACTGCGACGTGCTTCAGGCCGATGGCGGCACCCGGACGGCCGCGATCACCGGGGCGTACGTCGCGCTCGCCGACGCGGTGACCTGGATGGCCGGGCGCAAGTTGCTCGCCGGCAAGCCGGGTCAGGCCGTCTATCGTTCGGTGGCGGCGGTCAGCGTGGGCCTGATCGACGGGGAGCCGCGCCTGGACCTCTGCTACGACGAGGACGTCACCGCCGAGGTGGATATGAATATCGTGTGCACCGGAGCCGGCGATTTCGTCGAGGTGCAGGGCACCGGCGAGTCCGGCGTGTTCTCCCGTGACCAGGTCAACGCCCTGCTCGATCTGGGCGTAGCGGGCTGCGCCCAGCTGGCCGAGCTGCAGCGCGCGGCGCTCACGTGAGCACCCGCCTGCTGCTCGCGACCCGAAACGCCAAGAAGCTGGTCGAACTGCAACGCATCCTCGACGGCGCACTCGGGACCGGCGAGGTGACCCTGGTGGGCCTTTCCGACGTGCCGGCCTACGACGAGGTGCCCGAGACCGGACTGACCTTTGTGGACAATGCCTTGCTCAAGGCCCGGGAGGGCGCGGCCCACACCGGACTGTCGACGGTTGCCGACGACTCCGGGCTCGCCGTCGACGCGCTGGGCGGTATGCCCGGAGTATTCAGCGCCCGGTGGGCCGGCAAGCACGGCGACGACGTGGCCAACCTTGACCTGGTACTCGCCCAACTGTCCGATGTAGACGATACGCACCGGGGCGCCCGGTTCGTGTGCGCGGCGGCCCTGGTCCTGCCCACCGGCGAGGAGCACACCGTCTCCGGCGAGATGCCCGGCCGGTTGACCCGGGCGCCGCGCGGCAGCGGCGGGTTCGGCTACGACCCCATCTTCGAGCCGGACGGGTACACCCGTACCAGTGCCGAACTGGATCCCGCCGAGAAGGACGCGATCAGCCACCGGGGCAAGGCATTCCGCGCCCTGGCCGAGCTCATCCGCACCCGCGTGCTGCCCAGCTGAGCTGCGCGGGTTTCGCGGCTTGCGTGGCTACGGCAGGATGTCCTCGTGATTGAACTGAGCCCGGAACTGATCGTCGCTGCCCTGTCGGCCGTGCTCTCGCTCGGCGCCGCGGTATTGGGTGCCCGCGCCAACCGGCGGGCCAAGGAGCTTGACTTCGAGCTGGAGCGGCGCAAGAAGCAGGAGGATGCGGCCGAGATCGCGCAGCGGATCCTGCACCGGTACCGCGACCCTCTGCTCGACGCGGCCCAGACGCTGCAGAGCCGGTCGTTCAACATCGTGGCGAACGGCTACCTGGCGCTCGTTCCTGCACATGCGGGACCCCGAGGAGAGAGGCGTACGCCCGCCGGTACACGGTGTTCGCGGTGGCCGAGTACATGACCTGGGTCGAGATCGTCCGGCGCGAGCTGCGCTTCCTCGACATCGGCGACGAGGACCGCAACCGGCAGCTCCTGGCCCGGCTCACGCAGACCCAGGTCACGCTCCAGTCGGACAAGATCCGCGGTCCGTTCCGGATCTTCCGGGGCCGCCAGCGGGCGATCGCCGAGCTGATGATGGTCCCGACCGGCGCCACCGAGGGACCGCGCAGTGAATGCATCGGCTACGCCGCGTTCTGCGACCGGCTCGACGAGGATGAGGACTTCACGACCTGGTTCACCCGACTGCTGGACGAGGTCGACAGTCTCGTGAGCCGGGACAACGACGACCGGATCATCCAGCTGCAGAACGACCTCGTCGACCTCATCGACCACCTTGACCCGAAGCAGCTGCGGATCCCGCCGAACTTCCGGCAGCGGCTCAACCGGGTGAGCCCGATCCCCGTACCGGCTCAGCCCGTCCGCTAGTTACGGCACCCAGCGCGTCCGCGCGCGCGTTCGCGTTCAGGACAGCGGGCCGACCTCCGCCTCGATCCGGCCGCGCAGGTCGCGGCCGCTGACCAGGCCGCGCGCCGCCTCGAGGACCGGCGCGAGGAAGATGTCGGGTCCGGGTTCCCCTGCGTACGGCGTGAGCGCGGCCAGCGCCGCTCGGCCCGCCGGCGACGGCGTCAGCGGGGCACGGAGTTGGATTCCGCGAACCGCGGCGAGCAGCTCCACCGCGAGCAGGCTGGTCAGGTTGTCGAGCACCTGCCGTAGCTTGCGGGCGGCCGCCCAGCCCATCGAGACGTGGTCCTCCTGCATGCCCGAGGTCGGTACTGAATCGACCGAGGCCGGCGACGCGAGCCGGCGATTCTCCGCGACGATGCCGGCCGCGGTGTACTGCGCGATCATGAGGCCGGAGTTGACTCCGGCGTCCGGACTGAGGAACGCCGGCAGGTCGCGGGAGCGGCACACGTCAAGGAGCCGGTCGACCCGCCGCTCCGAGATCGAGCCGACCTCGGCCGCGGCGATGGCGAGGAAGTCGGCGGCGAACCCCAGCGGCGCGCCGTGGAAGTTGCCGGTTGACAGCACCCGGCCGTCGGTGAGGACCACCGGATTGTCCACAATAGACGCGAGTTCGCGACCGGCGACCAGGGTGGCGAAGTCGAGGGTGTCCCGGGCGGCCCCGGCAACCTGAGGCGCGCAGCGCATGGAGTAGGCGTCCTGCACCGCGTGGGTGAGGTCTTCGCGGTGGGAGTCCATGATGGCCGAGCCCTGCAGCAGCCGCAACATGTTCGCCGCCGAGACCGCCTGACCCGGATGCGGCCGGATCGTGTGCAGTTCCGGCAGGAACGGCCGGTCCGAGCCGAGCATCGCCTCGACGGCTAACGCTCCGGTGACGTCAGCCATCGTGAACAGATGTCGCGCGTCATCGATCGCGAGCAGCAGCATGCCGAGCATGCCGTCGGTGCCGTTGATGAGCGCCAGGCCCTCCTTCGCGGCGAGATGGATCGGCGCCAGTCCAGCGGTATGCAACGCCTCCGCCCCGGGAACCCGGGCGCCGTCCTTACCCAGCACCCATCCCTCTCCGAGCAGCACCAGTGCGCAGTGGGCCAACGGGGCGAGGTCGCCGGAGGCGCCGAGCGAGCCGTGCTCGGGGACCCACGGCGTGACGTCGTGGTTGAGCAGGTCGACCAGCGCCTGTGCCACCAACGGCCGGACGCCGGAGAAGCCCATCGCGAGCGACCGTACCCGCAGCAGCATCATCGCCCGGACCACCTCACGGGGCATCGGCGCGCCAATGCCGGCCGCGTGCGATCGGATCAACGCGTGCTGCAGCTCGGCGCGACGCTCCGGGGCGACGAACGTGTTCGCCAGCGCGCCGAACCCGGTGGATACGCCGTAGACCGGTCGGCCGTCACGCTCGATTCCGTCCACTATGGAGCGGCTGGTGCTCATGGCGGTCACGGCCTCTTCGGCGATCTCAACCGGCGCGCCACTGCGTGCGACGGCCAGCACATCGGTGGGCGCGACGCCGCTGGCTCGGATGGTGACTGTGGTCGTCATGCAATCGGCTCCCCATTGAGCAGGACGGTCCGGACCAGAGGGACTCCCGGCCGGTAAGCCAGATGAAGATACGACGGCGCGTCCAGCACGGCGAGGTCGGCCCGGGACCCGACCCGGAGGTGGCCGATGTCAGTGCGACGCAAAGCCAACGCACCACCGGCGGTGGCGGCCCATAACGCCTCGGCCGGGGTCATCCGCATCTCCCGGACGGCCAGCGCCACACAGAACGGCATCGACGAGGTGTAGGACGAGCCGGGGTTGCAGTCGGTGGCCAGGGCGACCCGGACATCGGCATCCAGCAGCCGCCGGGCATCCGGGTACGGCGACCGGGTGGAGAACTCGGCGCCGGGCAGTAGTGTTGCCACGGTCGCCGATGCCGCCAGTGCCGTCGACGTCCTTTGTGGACAGATGGGTGCAGTGGTCGGCGCTGGCGGCACCGAGTTCCACCGCCAGCGCGACTCCTGGACCGTGGCCGAGCTGGTTCGCATGGATCCGCGGCAACAGCCCGGCCGCCATGCCCGCGGTGAGAACCGTCCGGGCCTGGTCGCCATCGAAGGCCCCGTTGTCGCAGAACACATCCACCCATCGGGCGTGCGGCGCCGCGGCGGTGAGCATCTCCTTGCAGACGAGGGCGACGTAGTCGTCGGTACGGCCGTCGTACTCCGTTGGCACGACGTGCGCGCCGAGGAACGTGGTCTCGGCTGAGAACTCTGCCGCCACCTTCAGGGAGCGAGCCTCGTCGGTGACGGTGAGCCCGTAGCCACTCTTGATCTCGATGGTGGTGGTGCCCTGCCGTCGGGCCTCCTTGATCAGCCGTGACGCCGTGGCTCGCAGGTCGTCATCGCTCGCGGAGCGGGTCGCAGCCACCGTGGTCCGGATACCCCCACCGGTGTACGGCTGACCCGCCATCCGGGCGGCGAACTCGCCCGCCCGGTCACCGGCGAAGACAAGGTGGGCGTGACTGTCCACGAAGCCGGGGATGACCGCGGCGCCACCGACGTCGAGAGTCCGGTCCGCGGCCGGAGCCCGCGAAGCCGACCCGACCCAGGCGACCCGTCCGTCCTCGACGACGAGCGCCGCGTCGGGCATCACGCCTAGCGGACCGCCATGCCTTGGGTCGTTGGTGACCAGTTCGCCGATCCGCGTTACCAGGAGACTCATGACGTTGCTTCTGATTCGCTTGCTCACGCGGCGCTAGAAGGCGACGCCTTCCCTCGCCTCCCACGAAGACTCCCGACTGCGTCGGCGGTTCGGCCCAGTCCAGGCGCCGCCGCGCCAGTTCGCGCGCTCATTGCCACACCCCCGATGGCTCGGTCAGGGCGCCGGGAACGTCGGGGATGAGCAGGTGGCGTCCATCGTGGACGATCGGCCGGCCGTCGACGATCACGTCGGTCACGTCGGCGGCGCTGGCCGCGAACACGACCGCCGCGGCGGGATCGTCATGACCGGCGGTTCGCACCGTGTCCAGCCGTACCGTGACCAGGTCCGCCCGCGCTCCGATTGTCAGCGCTCCGGCATCGGGCCAACCCAGTGCCGCGTGGCCGGTCTGGCTCGCGGCGGCGAGCAGTTCGGAGACCTCGAAATGGCCCCGGTGCTCGTCCCGCAACCGCTCGTTGAGCTCGACCGCGCGGGCCTCCTCGAAGAGGTCGATCACAGCGTGGCTGTCGGAGCCGAGGCACAGCGGTGAACCTGCATCGACCAGTGCCCGCGCCGGCCCGATGCCGTCGGCCAGATCACGTTCGGTCGTTGGGCAGAAACATACGTACGTACCGTCGGTCGCCGAGCACGGTTCGGTCCTCGTCGGTGGGATGGGTGGCGTGCACCGCGGTGGTGTTCGGACCGAGCAAACCGGCGTCGTCCAACACCTGGGTCGGGGTCAGGCCATACCGAGCCAGACAGGCCTCGTTCTCGGCCCGCTGTTCGGAGAGGTGCACGTGGGTGGGGAGGTCGGCGACCCGGGCCGCGAACTCCGGCAGGTCCGTCGCCGGGACAGCCCGGATCGAGTGGGCGGCGGCACCGACGAGGGCATGCTCGGGTGGGACGAACGCGTTGGTCCGTTCCCACCAGGTGTCGACGTCGCCGTCGCCGAATCGCAGTTGTGGCCCCTCGAGCGCGGCGCCGTCCACTGTGGAGGTGAGATAAAGCGTGTCCAGCAAGGTGATCCGGATGCCGGCCTCGGCCGCGGCGGCGATGACGCGGTGCCCCATCTCATTGGGATCGGCGTAAGGTTTGCCGCCCGGCGCGTGGTGCAGGTAGTGAAACTCGCCCACACACGTGATGCCGGCAAGCGCCATCTCGGCGAAGGTTGCCCGGGCGAGCGCGTGGTAGGAGTCCGGGTCGAGCACCGAGGCGAGCGCGTACATCCGCTCCCGCCAGGTCCAGAACGTCCCACGGCCGCGGTGGGTACGGCCGCGCAATGCCCGATGGAAGGCATGCGAGTGGGTGTTGGCCAGCCCCGGCAATGTCAGCCCGGCCAGGCGGGTCGCGTCCGGCGGCGCGTCGACGCCCGGCGCGATCGAGACGATCCGGCTGTCGGCGACCTCAATGAGGACATGCCGAGTCGTGCCGGTCGCCACCGCGGCGGCCGTGTCCGGCGCGGGACCGATCCCGGCTCCCAGCCAGGCGTACTCGGCCCAGTAGCTTCCACGCCCGGTCACCGGCACGCCAGCTCCTCCAGGACCCGGGCTAAGGCACCCACACCCTCGGCGCAGTCCTCGTCGGTGGCGTGTTCGGCGGGGGAGTGGGACACCCCGGTCGGGTTGCGTACGAAGAGCATCGCGGTCGGCACCCCGGCTGCTGCCAGCACCCCAGCGTCGTGCCCCGCGCCCGTGGGTAGCACCGGCGCATCGTCGAGGAGCCGGGCCAGCCGATCGCGGAGGCCGGCGTCGAACGCGGTCTCCGGTGAGACCGACTCGGCGGTCATCGCCACCGTCGTGCCGTCCCGGCCGGCGCGCTCGTGTGCCCGCTGGCGGATCGCCTCAACCAGTACATCCAATGTGGACTGTTCTGCGCAGCGGGCATCGAGCCATGCCGTCACGCGCTCTGGAATCGCGTTGGTGGCGTTGGGTTCCACAGTGACCCGGCCGATGGTGGCGTGCGCACCGGCGAGCCGGGCCTCCTTGTTCGCGGCCAGCACGGTGTAGGCATAGGTCAGCATCGGGTCGCTGCGGGCGTCCATCGGCGTGGTGCCCGCGTGGTTGCCCTCGCCGGTGAAGCTCAGCCGCCACCGGCCGTGCGGCCAGATCGCGCTCGCCACACCGACCGGTCGGTCGCCGAGCCCGCGGCCCTGCTCGATGTGCAGCTCGACGAACGCCCCGATCCGGGCGACCCGATCCGGGTCCGGGCCCAGGAGCGAGGTGTCCACACCGGCATCGGTCATCGCGCGCGCCAGCGAGACCCCGTCGGCGTCAACCATCGTGTGCGCGCGGTCCGCCGGCACCGCTCCCGTCAGCAGCCGGGAACCCAGGCAGGCGAGGCCGAACCGGGACCCTTCCTCCTCGGTGAAGGCGACCACGCCGACCGGTCGCGTCGGAGTCACACCGCGCTCGCGCAACAGGTCGATGGCGAGCAGGGCGGAGACGACACCGAGTGGACCGTCGAATGCCCCGCCGTGCGGCACCGAGTCGAGATGGCTGCCGGTGACGACCGCGTCGCCCGCAGTCGGGTCGCCCCACCAGGCCCAGAGGTTACCGTTGCTGTCGGGGTCGATGGCGAGCGAGCGGTCCAGCGCCTCCTCGACGAACCACTCCCGGCACGCGAGGTCGGCATCCGACCACGAAGAGCGCACGTAGCCACCGGTGGCTGGGTCGCGACCGATCGGTGTCAGCGACTGCCACAGCGCGGCGAATCGGGTGTCGATAGCGTGCCCTTTCTGTGCGGGAACCGCTTGCGCGGTGCCCTCTCCGGACTCAGGCCTGATCCGGTGGCTCTGTTATCCACATTCGCGCTGCGGGGCTCGCAGGCTCGCTCCTCGCGCTCAGGGTGACTCGCGCATCGGCACGCGTACCCCGTGCTCCTGCGCTACCTGGTCGGCGAGTTCGTATCCGGCATCCACGTGCCGCACCACACCCATGCCCGGGTCGTTGGTCAGCACCCGCTCGATCTTCTGCGCCGCCAGCGCGGTCCCGTCGGCCACGGTGACCTGACCGGCGTGGATGGAGCGCCCGATGCCGACGCCACCACCATGGTGGATGGACACCCAGGAGGCGCCGCTCGCGGTGTTCACGAGCGCGTTGAGCAGCGGCCAGTCGGCGATGGCGTCGGAGCCGTCGCGCATGGCCTCAGTCTCCCGGTACGGCGAGGCCACCGAGCCGCAGTCGAGGTGGTCGCGCCCGATGACGACGGGTGCGGACAGCTCACCACGCGCGACCATCTCGTTGAACCGCACCCCGGCCACATCGCGCTCGCCGTAGCCGAGCCAACAGATCCGGGCCGGCAGCCCCTGAAACGCGATTCGTTCGCCGGCCATGCGGATCCACCGGTTGAGCGATTCGTTGTCCGGGAACAGATCGAGAATGGCGCGGTCGGTGGCGGCGATGTCGGCCGGGTCGCCGGAGAGCGCCGCCCACCGGAACGGGCCCTTGCCCTCGCAGAACAGCGGCCTGATGTACGCCGGCACGAACCCGGGGAAGGCGAACGCCCGCTCGTAGCCGCCGAGCTGAGCCTCGCCTCGGATCGAGTTGCCGTAGTCGAACACCTCGGCGCCGGCGTCCATGAACCCGACCATGGCGGCCACGTGCTTGGCCATCGAGGCGCGAGCGCGGTCGGTGAACTCCTCCGGCTTCTTGGCGGCGTAGTCGGGCGCATCCTCGACCGCCACCCCTTCGGGCACATAGGACAGTGGATCGTGGGCCGACGTCTGGTCGGTGACGATGTCGATCGGCATCCCGCGGCGAAGCAGCTCGGGGAACAAGGTCGCGGCGTTGCCGGCGACGCCGACGGAGCGGGCTCGCCGCTCCGATTTCGCCCGTACGGCCCAGTCGATCGCCTCATCCAGGGATCCGGCCACCTCGTCCAGGTAACGGGTCTCGACCCGGCGCCGCAGTCGGGCCGGATCGACGTCGATGACCAGGCAGGCACCGCCGTTCATGGTGACCGCGAGCGGTTGGGCTCCGCCCATGCCGCCGCAGCCCGCGGTTAGCGTAAGCGTGCCGGCGAGGGTGTCGTGGAAGCGTTTGGCGGCGATGGCGGCGAAGGTTTCGTAGGTGCCCTGCAGGATGCCCTGGGTGCCGATGTAGATCCACGACCCGGCCGTCATCTGGCCGTACATGGTCAGGCCCAGCGCCTCCAACCGGCGGAACTCGGGCCAGGTGGCCCAGTCGCCGACCAGATTGGAGTTGGCCAGCAGCACCCGGGGTGCCCATTCATGGGTGCGGAACACCGCGACTGGTCGACCAGACTGGACGAGCATGGTCTCGTCGGCCTGCAGGGTGGTCAGCGTCCGCACCAGGGCGTGGTACGAGGGCCAGTCCCGGGCGGCCTTACCGGTACCGCCGTAGACGACCAGATCCTGCGGTCGTTCCGCGACGTCGGGATCGAGATTGTTCATCAGCATGCGCAGGGCGGCCTCCTGCGGCCACCCCTGCGCGGTCAACGTACTGCCCCGCGGGGCGCGGATGGACTCCACGGCGGTCTCCCTTGACGGCGCTCAGTCCCGCCCGTGTCGCGCGCAGGCTCGCTTCGCTCGCCCGACGCGCTCCTTGACGGGCTACCTCGACCTCTGCAGCCTATCGGGAGCCGCCTCGGTGGCGTTGGCGAGCGCAGCGAGCCCACCCGGCCCGGGGCTTGCACAATGTTCTGTTTGGCCATGAATCACCGGTATGGACGGGTCGCAGGTGGCCGACGAGCAGGTCATTCGCAGGTTGGAGGCGATGCCGAAGATCGCTGATTCCGTCAAGGACCTACCCGAGCACAGACAATCGCCGGTTCGTAGGAAGCGTGCAGACCGCGCACAGTGTCAAATGTACGAATGCATCTTGGTAATGTGTCGTGGGATGGCGTGGCTTACGTCGGCGCGATTGTCGGCGCACTGTTGGCAATTTGGCCGCTGGTGCGGGCATCGACCAGGCGGGCCACCATGCGCCGGCGCCTGACACAGTCGGTTGAGGTGCTACGAGTGCTTCGCGCGAGCGGCACCGACCGGCCGTCGACGGCTGCCCTGAGTCGCGCGCTGGAGGAAGTCGTGGACGAAAGCGCCACATACCTCACCGTGATCGAGCGCAACTGGATAAGGCGAACCCGATCCATGTTCCGCGTCGTGCTGGGCATTGCGATTTCCGCCGCGGCTATTAATGGCCTTGTTGTGCTCGCATCGACCCGCCGCCCCGAGGAGGTGCCCATCTTTGAAAGATCTATCATCCTTGTTGTGGTCGCTCTACTTTATGGATTGGCCATCCTGGCAATGATTCGAGAACAGCTGATCAGAAGACAGCGGAAGTACGTCGCGCCCGCGATCCGTCTCATTGCCACGGACGGGCCCACCGTGTCTATCCCGGGCCCGGCGCCCACGCGGCCGGCCGCTGGCTGAAGTACCGCGAGCGCAGGTGGGAGGCGGCCGAGCTTGACGGGACGTGGGGGTTCCTCCGCTCCACGCGGCCGGAGTCAGCCGCGCGGAGCCGAGGTACCAGAAGTAGCTATCCGGAAGGCGTTAGGAGGGCGCCTCTTCGCCCTACGCCCTTACGCCGGGGTGAGTGAGCTGTCCGACGAGAACACCAGGCCGAGCGTGGCCTTGCCCGTTCGCAGCGCAGTCTTGGACTGAGGTCCGCCGGCGTCGGCCTGCACGAAGGTGCCGAAGATGATGCCGTAGGTGTCCTTCAGGCCAAGCTGGCAGAACGGCCGGGCCGGGCACTCCGGCGGACCGGCGAGCACCGAGGCGGGACCGCTGCACTTGTTCGCGAAGTCGGTCAGGGTCTTCAGGCCGTACATGTCCGCCACCGGCTTGGTGACCGCAAACGCGTTCTGGTCGGTTGCGGTCGACGGCTTCCCGAACGTCAGACCGTACTGGTTGCCCAGTGTGGTGAGCGCAGCCACCGTGGCATTGACGTCAGTACTCGCCTTGGCCGGTGCGTCCGGGCCGTTGGCCTTCTTGTTCAGGAATTCGGTCATCGTGGCCGCGTACTCGGGGAAGACCGTAATCTCACCACGCTCCAGCGCGGGCTCGTAGACCTCGCGGTTGGTGCTCTGCTGGACCGTGGCCTGGAAACCGGCGGCGTTGAGAGCGACCTTGTAAAGCTCGGCCAGGGTCATGCTCTCCGGGAAGTTCGCCGCGCCCACAACCACGCTGCCGCTGCCACCGGACAGGCCAGAGGTCAGGCCGTTGGCGTTCGCGAACGCCATCGCAGCCTCCTGCGAGGACTGACGGTCAATCTCCACCGCCTTGTTCAGGGCGAGGAGTTTGGGTTGGTCAAGGGCGTCGGCCACCTTGTCAACGGCCGTCTTCAGCGCCGGCGTGGAGGCCTGGGCGTTGATCGCGGCGATGATGTTGTCGGAGCTCTGCAGGTTCTTGTCGTCAGCGAGAAGCACCAGCGTGTCGCTGGCGATCGGTGCGCAGCCTGGCCCGGCGCTCGCAGCGTTGGTTGGGGGCGCCTCGGTGCCGGATGAGCCAGGGTCGCCGCAGGCGGTGAGAGCGAGCGGCAGAGAGTAGTCCAACCGCGACAGTCGCGGCAGCCAATCGATATGTACGCGCAAACATCCCGTTTGCCCGCCTTTCGTGTCCCGGTGCGGACGAACCCCGGGCCAGCCCGCCATGCAGGCACAGCCTCGGAGTCCGTCCCGACACCGCGTGTCCGACGGGCAGGAGGACCCAGCCCGCAGCACACACTCAACTCCGGGGGTACGACATTCTCAACCGGAATGACCCACGACCAGCATTGCTGTCTGATAACCCTTCCGGTGCCGTGTTCGAGAAGTAGCTTCAAGTCATCGAGCGGACGGCAGCGCGTCGGCCGCGGTGGGCGCGCCCCGTGCGGTCCGCCGCAGGTTGCGCGGTGTCAGCAGCCGTTCGACCAGGGCAAGCAAGCCGTCGAGGGTCATGCAGAGCACGATCACGATGAGCGCACCGGCGACCACCTGACCGCCTCCGGAGGCGAGCCCGAGGCCGAACCCGCGGCTGATGATCATGCCGAGCCCGCCGCCGTTGACGAAGGCCGCCAGGGTCGCGGTCGCCACCACCTGCACCGCCGCGGTCCGGAATCCGGCGGCGAGATAGGGCACCGCGAGCGGCAGCTCCACCCGGAACACTGTCTGTCGCGCCGACAGGCCCATGCCACGAGCGGCGTCCGTGATGTCGGGATCCACCTCCCGTACCCCGAGGTAGGCATTGGCCAGCAGGGGCGGCAGGGCGAACAGGGCCAACGCGAAGATGATCGGCTTGTAGCCGAACCCGATCGCGGTCAGTGGAAAGATGGTCAACAGAGCTACGGTCGGAATGGCCCGGGTGAGATTGGCGACCGTCACCACGCTCGGCCCGCCCCGACCCAGGTGGCCGAGCCAGATCCCGACCGGCCATGCGACGGCGATGGCCAGGCCGACCGCTGCGGCCGAGATCCACAAATGTTCGACCGTACGGGCGAGGATGCCGTCCGGATTGGTCCAGTTGAGCGGATCGTTGAGCCATGTGTACGCCTGCTGCCAGATGTTCATGACCGGCTCACGCAGCCCTACGCCGAGTCCACGGCATGACCAGCCGGCCGGCGCCGAGCAGGATGAGGTCGAAGATCAGCGCGAGCGCGATGCAGCCGATCGTACCGGTGGAGATCATCGGCTTGTAGAAGTTGGAGTTGAAGCCGGTCAAGATGATGTTCCCGAAGCCACCGAAGCCGACGAGCGTGCCGACCGTCACCAGGGCCACCGTGGAGACCGTGGCGAGCCGGATGCCGGTGAGGATGCCGGGCAGCGCCAACGGCAGCTCGACGCGCCACAACAGGCTGGTCGGCCCGTATCCCATGCCCTGCGCCGCCTCGCGGATCTCCGCTGGCACCTGACGCAGCCCGGTGAGCGCGTTGCGGGTCACGATGAGAAGGGCGTAGAGCACGAGTCCGATGAGGACGGAGCTGAAGGACAGGCCGAGGATCGGCCCCAGCAACGCGAACAGCGCCAGCGACGGGATGGTGTAGAAGACCCCACTGATGCCGAGCACCGGACCGGCCACGCCGCGGACCTTGTAGGCGAGCACCGCGAGCGGGATCCCGATTGCCGCGGCGATGGCCACGGCGGCGACCGTGAGTGCGACGTGCTGCTCCAAGGCGGTTGTGAGAGAGTCGAGGTTCTTGCGAACGTACTGCCACGAGAACCACGGATTGCGCGGGTCATCCGCGGCGACGGACGCGGCCCAACCGACCACAGGGGGCATGGGTGAACGCTACCGCCGCGGCGCCGATCCGGCTCGAGGGTGTCCGCAAGGTCTACCCCGATGGCACCGTCGCCGTGAGCGGGCTCACCCTCGATGTGCCGGCAGGGGAGATCGTGGTCCTGGTGGGACCGTCCGGCTGCGGCAAGTCCACCATCCTGCGCATGGTCAACCGGCTGGTCGAGCCGACTGCTGGCCGGATCGTGCTCGGGGACGAAGACGTCACCCACGTGAACCCGGTCGGCCTGCGACGCCGAATGGGGTACGTCATCCAGCACGTCGGGCTCTTTCCACATCAGACCGTCCGGGACAACGTGGCGACCGTGCCGCGGCTGCTTGGCTGGCCCCGATCGCGGGTCGCGGCGCGCGTGACCGAGCTGCTCGACCTGATCGGGCTCGAGCCCGATCGGTTCGGTGACCGGTACCCGCACGAGCTCTCCGGAGGTCAGCGTCAGCGGGTCGGCGTGGCCCGGGCGCTGGCGGCGGATCCGGTCGTGCTGCTGATGGACGAGCCATTCTCCGCGGTGGACCCGATCGTGCGAGCGCGGTTGCAGACCGAGTTCCTGCGTCTGCAAGCGGCCGTGCGAAAGACCATCTTGTTCGTCACCCACGACGTGGACGAGGCCGTCCGGCTCGGGGACCGGATCGTCGTGCTCTCCGACGGCGGACAGCTGGAGCAGTACGACCGTCCTGCGGAGTTGCTCGCCAAACCTGCCAACGACTTCGTGGCGTCGTTCGTCGGCGCCGACCGCGGGCTCAAGCGGCTCGGAGTGACCCCGCTGCCGACCGAGCTCTCCCCGGTGCCGCCGGGCGGTGCCGACCTGGGACCGTCGGTCGGCAACGACGCCACGCTCCGCGAAGCGCTCTCGGTGCTGCTGGACGAAGGCGCCGGCTGGGTAGCCGTCCGCGACCGCGATGGGACGGTACGGGGCGTGCTGACGCTGGCTGATATCCAGGCCGCCTCAGCCAGATCGCAGCCGTCAATGTGATTCTCGTGATGCGCGCGCGTCCCACCCTGCGCACATGATCACGAGTATCGTAAGGCCGCTGGCCGAGCCGCACGATCAAGCTTGGTCAATACCGGGGGACAACAGCCAGGGGTGGCGATGTGACGATCAATGAGCTGGCGTACGGTCGGGTCGAGTGGATCGACCTGAACAGGTCGCCGCGCATCCTCGACCTGTCGTGGGGGCGGATGGATGTCGAAGGGCTCGGCGTCGGCAAGGACTTCAAACTCTTTCCGGGTGGCGGGCGGCTGTGGGACTGGGCCCTGTCCGGTACCGCGCACGAGCCGGGCATCCGGCGCCGGGACGTGGATGATCTGTTGAACTACGGTGCGACGGTGGTCGTGCTGTCGCGTGGCATGGAGCTGCGCCTACAGGTTCCCCAGCTGACGGTGGAGTACCTCGAGGCAAGGTCCATTGTGGTAAAGGTCGCGGAGACGCGCGAAGCGGTCCGCATCTACAACGAGCTCGCCGAGACCACGATGGTCGGCGGCGTGTTCCACTCCACCTGCTAGTTGGCCAGGTTCCGGCGGACCCGCGGGCGACGCGCACCGGACGGGATGGCGGTGGGCCCCGACCAGGTGGGGTCCGGACGCCAGTCGCACCACGTCCCATCGAATGGGAACCGTCCTTCGGTGAATGACTCCATGACCCGGTTGCCTTCGGAACGGACCGCTTCCGCGTCGGGCACCCAGTAGTGGTCGGGGAAGGCGAGCCGCTCGGTGAACTCGTCCTCGTCCTTCCACTCCCACGACCCGTTGGGGTAGGCCAGGATGTCGAGGTCGTAGTCGCACACATCGACACCGGCGAGACCGCCGTCGCGCCAGAGCACAGCCGGCTCCTCCAGGTTGACGTACCACCGGGAGAACTGGCCGTCGGGCTGCCAGAACCACCACACCGAATGACCGACATCAGGTGGCACGAGCATGAGCACGTCTGGACCCCTCCACGCGGCACGGGCCAATGTGGACGGTTGCGCGAGCCACTCGGCGAACGGCATGTCCCGGATGCCTCGACCGTCGATGCTGCGCCAGTCCAGGCCGGGATTGCCCGGCGCGAACCAGAGCCGCAGCCCGCGCTCGTCGTGAGCCACCACGCGGCCGGTGCGCACGCAGACCAGCCGCTCGCCGGTGAAGAGCCGGTGGACGAGTTGTTGACCCGGCGACAACGCCCCCGCTTGCCCGTCGACCAGCGCCCCCGCGTCCACGCGCCAGACCCTATCGTGTCGCCCCGGTTGCCTGGAAATGACGGCGGCCGGCCGCGCCTGGTCCGGCACACTGGACCGGTGCTCGCCATCCCGCCCGTGCTCGCCCGCAACGTCGTGCTGGCCTGGGGGGCCGACGGGCAGCGCTGGCTCGACCGACTGCCCGGTCTGATCGCCGACGTGGCTCGGGACTGGGACCTCGAGCTTGGGCAGCCGTACGACCTGAGCTTCAACTGGGTCGTCCCGGTGCGCTGTTCGGACGGGGGAGCGGCGGTGCTGAAGCTCGGACCGCCTGAGCCGGGACACCTCGCGGCCGAGGCGACGGCATTGGCCCGGTACGACGGGCACGGGGCGGTACGGCTGTTGGCTCATGATCATGCGCGGGGAGCCCTGTTGCTCGAACGGGCTGTTCCGGGAACGATGGCGCGAGCCATGGTGCCCGAGCGGGACCTGGTCGCGACCGCAGCCATCATCACAGTGATGCGGCGGCTGCACACTGCCGTCCCGCCGTTGGTCGGCCTAGCGGACGTTGTGGAGCGCGACCGTCCCTCCTTTGTGGACCATCTACGCCGCTACCCGGGCGACACCCCGTTTCCACGACGCCTCGTCCTGCGTGCGGCCGGCCTGCTCGAGGAGCTGTCCGCGAGCGCGACCGACCGGGTAGTGCTCCACGGCGACCTGCACCACGACAATGTATTGCGCGCCCAGCGCGAACCCTGGCTCGCCATCGACCCACACGGTGTGGTTGGTGACCCCGGCTACGAGGTAGGGGCGATGCTCTACAACCCGGATCCGGAGCGGCGGGACCCTGCTCTTGTCGCGCTCGTGCCGGCGCGGGTGCAGCAGCTCGCGGACGGGCTGGGCATGCCGTTGGATCGGGTGGTGGCGTGGGGGTTCGTGTACGCCATGCTCTCGGAAGTCTGGACGGCCGAGGAGGAGGGCGCGCCCGTGACGCGCGCCCTCGACGTGGCTTTGGCGCTCGAGCCCCGGCTTGCCTGATTCCCTGTTGATCGTGCCAAGGCGCGGAGTCACGCCTAGATCGTTACGGGTGTGCCTACGAGTCGAGAGATGTTCGGCGGTTCGTTGGATCACAACGGTGCGCGACGGTCCCACGGTCGCGAAACTCAGGACCGTTTTCGCTCGGAGCGGATGATGAGCGCACGCAGCTCGTCGAAATGGGCGTCGACTCGGTTGGCGCGGCGTTCGGATGCCAGCTCGTGCCGATTGAATTGCTCCCGGAGGCTCGTGAGGTCGGTCTTCAGTTCGCCGACGTCGTTATTGAGGCCGGCCACGTCGGTTTTGAGGCCGGCCACGTCGGTTTTGAGGCCGGCCACGTCGGTTTTGAGGCCGGCCACGTCGGTTTTGAGGCCGGCCACGTCGGTTTTGAGGCCGGCCACGTCGGTTTTGAGGCCGGCCACGTCGGTTTTGAGGCCGGCCACGTCGGTTTTGAGGCCGGCCACGTCGGTTTTGAGGCCGGCCACGTCGGTTTTGAGGCCGGCCACGTCGCCCTCGAGACGGTCGAATCTGCCGTTCGTTTCGGCCTGCGCGCGAGTGAGCAGTTCACCAATCTGGCGCCAGACCTCTGTTGCGCCGTTGGGTTGTCGCCCGGGCCTCTTGGTCCCCACCGCCACCTCGCCCTCCCCGTATTCGCGGTCCAGGCCACCATAGACTACGACCTACGTCACTGGGCAAGCCCAGTTCAGCCGCCTGTGGATAACTTCAGCAAGAGTTCCACGATGGATGTCGTTGCTGGTCAGCGCCGCGTGCCGTGGCCCGCCTGATCACAAGGACGCGTGAGTCCACTGTGGGCGGTCTGGTGAATGCCGATCGGGGTACCGACAATCCTTCGGCCAAGGACCAGCGGCTGCGCCACCGGTGCGGTCCGCGCCCGGTGGCGAGACTCCGGACCGCGGCTCGCTGCAGCACCAGATCCGCCGCGACAAGGGTGGAGTCGCGGCCGAGCAACAGGCGCAGCAGGTCGCTGGTGACGTGGTACGGCGGGTTGGCGACGACCCGGAACGGCCGCCGGGGCAACCGCAGGGCGCGAACGTCGGCCTCGATCACCCGTACCGGATGGTCGGCGAACCGGTCACGAAGCCGTTGTGCCCGCAGCGGATGCAGCTCCACGGCGAGCACACGGGCGCCCGCCGCGACGAGGTGCCGGGTCAGCGCACCGTGCCCGGCACCGAGGTCGAGCACGAGTTCTCCGGGGCGTACCCCGGCTTCAGCGACGATTCGCGCTGCCCACGCGTCAGTGAGCGGATGCCAACCCCAGTGGCCCGCGAGCCCTGGCGCGGCCACGCCGCACCGTCAGGAAGATTCCCACGCCGCGACCGTATTCGCTCGGGATGTTGGCAGACAACGGATTATCGAGGGGTCTCCGCGACGAAACGGGCGATCTCCTCGCCCAGCATCGGACCGGCGTCCTCCTGCAGGAAATGGCCGGCGCCCGGGATCGTCGCCGAGCGGGCGCCCGGGACGACCCGGGCCAGGATCGGCGCCACTGCGCCGGTGACCGGGTCCCGGTCGCTGAACGCCACCAGGAACGGCTTGTCCCATGTGGACAGAGCCTGCCAGGCGATGCGGTTGGCGGGCGCAGCGGGATCGTCCGGTGTGGTCGGTACGAGACCCGGCATGGCGCGGGCGGCGGCCTTATAGGTCTCGTCCGGGAACGGGGCGTCGTAGGCGGCGAGCACCTGCGGCGAGGGGAGCACCTGGCACCCCGAGCGCACCAGCCGGGCGATGTCGAGTTCGGGCGCGGTCCGGACCGCCTCGCGGAAGCGCAGCCAGAGGTCGGGCATCTGCTGGTCGCCGGTCGGCAGGCCGGTGTTGGTGGCCACGAAACGGGCCACGCGATCGCCCTGTTCGGCCAGCAGTCGCAGCCCGATCAGTCCGCCCCAGTCGTGCCCGACGAGGGTCACATCGCGCAGGTCGAGCGCATCGAAGAGGGCAGCGCGTACCCACTCCACGTGGCGCGCGTAGCTGTGCTCGGCGATCTCGGCCGGCTTGTCTGATCGGCCGAAGCCGATCAGATCGGGCGCGACCACGCGGAGTCCCGCGCTGGCCAGCACCGGGATCACGGAGCGCCACAGGAACGACCACGTCGGTTCGCCATGCAGGAGCACCACGGTTTCGCCGTCCGGCGGGCCGTCCTGCACGTACGCCATCCGGAGCCCGTCGCCAACCTCGACATACGCGACCTCGTAGGGGAAGTCGGGAACGTTGCGGAACCGCTCATCGGGCGTGCGCAGCGCTTGCATGCAAGAAGCGTGCCACACCAGCGGAAGCCGACACATACCCGGATATCGTCGATATGACCAATTCGTACGTTTGGGTGTACCATCGTCGTCTCGACACATATCGTCCCTTCTGAGGGGGTGGTGACGACGTGATCGTGTCGAACCTGGCCCGTTATGTGGTGGAGACCGACGGCGCCGAAGGCCGTGAGATCAACTCGAGTACGTTCATCGGGCTCGGCTTCATCGCGGTCGTCCTTGCGGCGATCTGGTTCATCCACCGTTCCCGCGCCTGACGCGGCCCTGTCTCCGCGACCTTGGAGTTATCGGTGCGATTGGTGATCAACTCGCGCCGATAACTCCAAGGTCGCCGCGGTTCTAGCGGCCTGTCGCACGAGATTCCGCTCCGACGCGTGCTGTGATACCCCGTGCCGGGTCCCGGAACCGAACCGCTCCGACCCGACCGTCAGGCGGCGCGTGCCAGGAGAGGAACGATGAGCAGCGCGACCAGACTCAGCCTCAACCAGATCGCCGTTCTTTCCGCACTGATGGTCGAGGCGCGTGAGCTCACCAACGCCGAACTCGCCGAGTTCGCCGGTGCCGCGTTGACGGGTGAGGACCGCAAGCGGCTGGTCAGCGGTGGCCTCATCGAGGAGCGCCGGGTCGGCCGGACGTACGCCTTCCAGCTCTCCGCCGCGGGCTGGTCCAGTTGCGTCGACATGCTGGCCGCGCAGGCGCGGGGCAAGGGCACCGCCGCGAGCGCGGTCGGCACTCTGCTCACTGGCCTCAGCCGCGCTCTGACCGCCCGCGGCGCTGACGCGCGGTCCTTCTTCGGCGCAGCATCGAACCTTGTTGGGGCATCGAACGGGAGCCCGCCCACCAACGGCGCGGCACCGAGTAACCCGAGCGGCAACGGTGGCGCAGCGAAGCAACCGGTGGATGTCGAGGAGCGGATCCGGATGGCGTACCAGAAGCTAGCCACCGAGCCGGCCGGCTGGGTGAGCCTGGCCGACGTCCGCGACCTGCTCGACGACATACCTCGGCCGGAGCAGGACGCCGCGATCAGGCGCGTGGCGGTTCAGCCCGGGGTACGCCTGATCCCGGTCGCGAACCTCAAGTCGCTCAGCAGTCGGGACCGCGCCGCCGCCGTGCGCTTCGGCGGCGAGGACAACCACGCGCTCGCGATCGAGGCCTCATGACCACCATCGAGGAGCGCCGGGCACTGACCGACGGCGAGCGGCGGGCACTGCTGGCCCTGAAGTTCGACCTGGCGCCGACCCCGGACGATGTCTGGCGGCCGTCCCCGTTCAACGTCCCCGACCTGCACAAGGAGGTCGTGGAGAGCGTCTTCGACGGGGTGAGCCAGGCAAAGGCGACCGATGACGGATGCCCGCTCGGCGTCGTCATCCAGGGTCCGGCCGGCTCCGGTAAGACCCACCTGCTCGGCATGGTGCGTGCCCGTACCCAGCACGATGGCGGCTACTTCTTCCTGGTCAGTCTGCTGTCGGGGAAGACCTTCTGGGAGAACACCGCGCTGTGCATTGTGGACGGTCTGCTGCGCGAAAGCGTGGGCTGGAGCTCCCAGCTCAAGGCGTTTCTGCGCCGCCTCGCGACCGCGTTGGGCATCCCGAACCCGTTGCGGGACGCGATCGCCGGCGACGCCCCGCTGAAGCCGGGCGACCTCGACGCGTTCATCGCTGCCCTGCGACAGAAGGACCGCGTGATCGGGCAGGACACCCAGCACACCGCCCGGGCGCTGGTGCTCTACGGATCGCTGGACCTCGACGCCCAGGACCTCGGGCACGCCTACCTCAGCTCGATGGACCTCGCCGACTTCGGCGACCGTACGGATTGGGGTCTCGGAGTCGAGGCGCGCCCGGCATCGCTGGTGGTGCGGGACATATCAAGGCTGTTGGCGTTGACCGGTAGTCCGACGGTGATCGCCTTCGACCAGATCGACACGCTTGTGGCGCAGTCGGGTGGGTCCGCGATCGCCGCGGCTGGCGCACTCGACGCCACCGCCGCGAGCATGCTCGGCCAGGTCACCAACGGCCTGATGGCGCTGCGGGAGTTGACCCGGCGCGCGCTCATCGTGGTGGCCTGTCTGCCGGATACCTGGAAGATCATCCGTCGGGAGGCGGTTGGCTCGGTGCCGGACCGTTTCCGCGAGGCTCCATTCATGGGACGGGTCTCCAACGCCAAGGTCGGCATGGCGATCGTTCGCAAGCGGTTGGAGTGGCGCTACGGCGACGTAGGTTTCCGGCCGCCGTACCCGACCTGGCCCATTCGCGAGTTGGCTTTCGCCGAGGCGGCGCACTTCACGCCGCGGGCACTGTTGAAGCGGGTGGAGCGGCACGCGCTGGACTGCCTGCGCCGCGACACGGTGTTCGAGCTGGAGCAGCTGGAGGACGAGGGACTGCCGTACGCCGCGGACGATCGGATCGTGCTCGCCGAGGGGTCCACCCCGAACGAGCTCGACGCGCGGTTTGCCAGCCTGGTCAAGCAGGCCGATATCGAGGACGCACTGCACCGCACCACGGAGGATGCCCGGATGCCGGCGCTGCTCGCCGCGGGGTTGCGGGCGCTCATCGTGGAGCTGGGAGATCGCGGCGTACAAGCACGACCCGGTGCCGAGCACCAAGCCACCCCTGCATGCTCGCCTGCGGCTGACCCTCGACGAGCGTATAGAGGACGAGGAACACTGGGCGTTCCGGGCCATCTCGAGCAACCACCCGGGTGCGGTCATGAGCCGCGTGACGTCGGCGTCCACAATGGCGGGTCTGGATCCGACGGTCCCCAAGCGGCGGCTATTCCTGCTGCGTAACGGCGGATGGCCGACCGGGCCGAAGACCACCGAGACGATCAACATTTTCCACTCCCGGGGCGGGCAGACGCTCCCGGTCGGCCGCGACGACCTGCGCACGTTCGAAGCCCTGCGCATCATGCAGTCCGAACAGGACGGTGGCCTGGCGGAGTGGCTCGCCACCCGAAAGCCGGCGAGTTGCACCGCGCTGTTCCAGACGGCCCTCGGACTACCGCCGTGTCCCGGCGGCCCGGTCGCCCGACCCCTGACACCGCCACCGCAGCCGCTCTTCTCCATTCCGCTGACCCGACCGCCCGGCGCAGACCCGCAGATCCCGGACGCGCCACGACCACCGGAGGCCCGGTTCTCGGATGCGCCCGTGTCACCGCCGGCGGACTCGGCCGTACGGCTTGGCCTCGGAGTCGGCGTCGGTGAGCCGTTCGACCTTGACCTCGCCGCACTGCGCAACCACACGTTGGTTGTCGGCGGCCCCGGCTCGGGTCGGACGGTCCTGATCCGGCGCCTGGTCGAGGAGTGCGCGCTCAAGGGAATCTCCGCGATCGTGCTGGATTGCGACAACGACCTGTCCCGACTCGGCGAGGCATGGCCGGTGGCACCCTCGGGATGGGCACCCGATGACGCCGCCAAAGCCGCGGATCTCCTCGCGCACACCGATGTGGTCGTGTGGACTCCCGGGCTCGAGTACGGTCGGCCGCTCCCGTTGCCACCGCTGCCCGATTTCGAGGCGGTCCGCTCCGACCCGGACGAGTTTCGGGCCACGATCGACATGGCTGCGGGCGCACTGGCACCACATGCCACAGTGGACGGTGCCGCCGCGAGGGCGCACGAGGGCCAGGCCGTGCTCCGGGAGGCGCTGACCTACTACGCCCGTCAGGGTGAGACCGGCGGACTCCGTGCGTTCGTGGCGATCCTGGCCGAGCTGCCCGACGGCGTCACCCAGATCGGCAAGGGCCAGCGGATCGCCGCGGAGATGGCGGAGCTCCTCACGGACGCGATGGTCGACTACCAGTTCCTCGGCGGTACCGGCACCACGGTGGATCCCAGCGTGCTGCTGGTGCCGGCGCGGGCAAGCGGGCCCGGATCTCGGTGATCAGCATGGTGGGGCTGCGTTCCGATGAGCAGCGGCACGGCTTCGTCAGTCAGCTGCAGTCGGCGCTGTTCGCCTGGATCAAACAAAATCCCGCCGCAGACGGATCGCTGCGCGGACTGTTCGTGATGGACGAGGCGCAGGCGTTGGCTCCGTCGAACGGCACGACCGCCTGCACCGCCAGCACGTTCGCGCTTATCGGTCAGGCGCGCCGGTATGGCCTCGGCCTCGTGTTCGCGACACCCGAGCCGCGTGCCTTACACGGCCAGGTTCCCGCCAACGCGGCGACGCACATGATCGGGCGGCTCGACACCCCGGTGCAGGCCGGTGCGGCGACGGAGATGGCACAGGCCCGCGGCAGCAGTGTGCCCGAGATCGGGGCGCTGACCGCCGGGCTCTTCTACGCGGCCACCGATGGCCAGCCGTTCCAGAAGGTATGGACACCGGTGTGCCTGACCCACCACGCAACCGCACCGCTGACCCCCGAGGAGGTCGTCGCTCGCGCTCGCGGCTGACGCGCGACGGCGGGTCTGCTGGTCGTCGCGTGCTCCGTCAACATCAGCCGCATCCCCAAGATCATTCTCCGCTGAGCGAGCGAGCACAATTTCCGCTGAGAGACGAACTGCAGTTCCAGATTCGGCACCGCGCATCGAAGTTGGCCAGGCGACGAGCTAGCGTGGGTGGGGTGTCGTCTCTGAACGAGCCTTTGACCATTCCGGCCGGCCTGCCCAGTACCCTCGGCGAGCTGCGCGCCGCCGGCCATGAGTACCGCACGGTCAAGGAAGAGCTCCGCGCAAACCTGCTGGCCCGCATGCGCTCCGGCGAGCCCCGGTTCCCTGGCATCGTCGGCTTCGACGACACCGTACTGCCCGAAGTCGAGCGCGCCCTGTTGGCCGGCCATGACCTGGTACTGCTGGGTGAGCGGGGACAGGGCAAGACCCGCCTCATCCGTTCCCTCGTCCAGCTTCTCGATGAATGGACGCCGGTCCTGCCCGGCTCCGAACTGAACGAGCACCCGCTGCATCCGGTCACGCCTTCGGCCCGGCGGCAGGTCGCCGAGGGCGGTGACGACACTGCGGTGACCTGGCTGCACCGCTCGCGCACGATACGGCGAGAAGCTCGCCACGCCCGACACCAGCGTCGGCGACCTGGTCGGCGACGTGGACCCGATTCGGGTCGCCCAGGGACGCACGCTCGGTGACCCGGACACCATCCACTACGGTCTGGTGCCCCGGACCAACCGCGGCATCTTCGCGGTCAATGAGCTGCCCGACCTCGCCGAGCGGATCCAGGTCAGCCTGCTCAATGTGCTCGAGGAGCGCGACATTCAGATCCGCGGCTACCAGTTGCGGCTGCCGCTGGATCTGCTGCTCGTCGCCAGCGCCAACCCCGAGGACTACACGAACCGCGGGCGGATCATCACCCCGCTCAAGGATCGGTTCGGCGCCGAGATCCGGACCCACTACCCGCTCGACCTCGAGCTGGAGATGGCCTTGGTACGGCAGGAGGCGCATCTGGTCGCCATGGTGCCCGACCACGTCGTGGAGGTGCTGGCGCGGTTCGCGCGGGCGGTTCGGGACTCGCCGGCCGTCGATGCCCGTACGGGTGTGTCGGCCCGGTTCGCCATCGCCGCCACCGAGACCGTGGCCGCCTCGGCACTGCGCCGAGCCGGCCTCCTGGGCGAGACCGATCCGGTCGCCCGAGTCGGCGACGCTGTGTCCGTGACGAGCACCCTTCGCGGAAAAGTGGAGTTCGAAAGCGGCGAGGAGGGCCGCGAGATCGAGGTGCTCGCCCACCTTCTGCGCACCTCGGTGGCGGAGACGTTCCGGATCCGGCTGGCCGGACTCGACCTGTCCAGTTTCGTCAACCTGGTCGCGGACGGGAACATCATCGAGACCGGCGACCTGGTCGGCGCCGAGGAGGTGCTGCGCCAAGTCGGGACCGTACCCGGGCTCGCCAAGGTCCTCGACCGGCTGGATCTGGGCGACGCACCCAACCGGGGCGAGGCCGCGGCCGGGGTCGAGTTCGTCCTCGAGGGACTGCACCTGAGTCGGCGAATGTCCAAGGCGCTGACGGCTGAGGGCCGGACGCTCTACGGCAGCCGGGAGTGAGAGCCCATGCGGCGTAACCGGTACGGCGAATGGCAGGGTGGTCCCGACCCGCTCGCGCCGCCGTACGATGTGCGCGCCGCCGTCGACTCGGTCGGCCGTGATGTGCTGCGTGGCGGCAGCCTCCGCGACGCGCTGCGCAACCTACTGCGACGCGGACCAGATGGCCGACGCGGTCTGGACGACCTGCTGGCGCGCGCCCGGCGGATGAGGCGCGAGGCGATGCGGCGGGGGCAACTCGACGGCGCTGTCACCCGGGCTCAGCAATTGCTCGACCAGGCGATCGCGGCGGAGCGGGACGAGCTCGGTCGGCGCGACGATGACACCGCCCGATTCAATGAGTCCATTTTGGACAATCTGCCGCGCTCGACGGCGCGCGCGATCGAGGAGCTCTCGGAGTACCAGTGGGCCAGTGACGAGGCCAGAGCGCTTTACCAGCAGATCCTCGACCAGCTCCGGCAGGAGATCGTCGACCAGCGGTTCCGTGGCCTGACCCAGGCGCTGTCCGATCCGGGCGCGCAGCAGGCGTTCGCGGAGATGCTGCATGACCTCAATGCGTTACTGGATCGGCACGCACGCGGCGAGGACACCACCGACCAGTTTGCCGAGTTCATGCAGAAGCATGGCGACTTCTTCCCGGAGAAGCCGTCCAACGTAGACGAACTGATCGACGCCCTAGCGCGCCGTGCGGCCGCGGGGGAGCGGCTGATGCGCTCGCTCTCCGCCGAACAGCAGGCGGAGTTCGCCGGACTGATGCGCCAGGCGCTCGGCAATGGAGCGCTGGCGGGCGAGATGGCCGCGCTCGGAGACAACCTGCGGGCGCTGCGGCCAGACCTGAACTGGGGTCGCGGCCAGCGGGTCCGCGGTGGGCGGGATCTCGGGTACGGCGAGGCGGCCGGAGCCCTGGAGGAGATCGGCGACCTCGACGACCTGATGGACCAACTTGGCCAGGACCTACCTGGGTCCACTTTGGACGATATCGACGTCGAGACCGGTGCAGCGCAACCTCGGCCGGGAGGCGGCCGACGACGTGCGGCGCCTGCAGGAGCTCGAACGGGAGCTGCGTCGGCAGGGTTGGGTCACCCGGGCCGACGACGGGCTGACGTTGAGTCCCAAAGCATTGCGGCGCCTTGGCGGGACGGCGCTGCGGACCGTCTTCGCCGACCTCGACCGCGGCCGGCGTGGGCAGCACGACCTACGCGATGCCGGCGCCGCGGGAGAGGTGACCGGAGCGTCTCGGGCCTGGGAGTTCGGCGACGAGCAGCCGCTGGATGTGGTGCGGACCGTCTCCCGGGCTGTCGTGCGCACCGGCGTGGGCACGCCGGTACGGCTTGAGGTGGACGACTTCGAGGTGGTGGAGACCGAGCGCCGTGCGTCGGCTGCCGTGGCGCTGCTGGTGGATTGTCGTGGTCGATGGAGCTGCGCGACTACTGGGGCCCGATGAAGCAGACCGCGCTCGCGCTGTCGCATCTGGTGGCGACGAAGTTTCCCCAGGATGCGCTGCAGATCATCGGATTCGGCTTGACCGCGACGCCGCTGACCCAGACCGCACTCGCCGCTGCGGAGCCCGACCAGAACAAGGGCACCAACCTGCAGTACGCGCTGCGGCTGGCTGGGCGGCACCTGCGTAAGCACTCCGACGCCGAGCCGGTGGTACTGATCGTGACCGATGGCGAGCCGACCGCACACAACACCCCGCAAGGTCCGGTGTTCTGGTGGCCGCCGATGCGGGAGACGATCGAGGCGACGGTGGTCGAGGTGGACCATCTGACCCGGTATGGCGCGTCATTGAACTTCTTCATGCTCGGCGAGGATCCCGGCCTGCAGCGGTTCGTGAACGCCGTCGCCAAGCGCAACGGTGGTCGGGTGTTCACGCCGTCGGCTGAGGACCTCGGCCGGTACGTGGTCTCCGACTACCTCCGCGCTCGCCGCGGCCGCCGCGGCTGAGCGCAAGGAAGGGCACCCTGTTAACGCCTTCTGCATAAGAAGGCTCTACGACTGGGACGGTATGCGCGGCTTCGGCGGCGCGACCTACGTCGGCAGTCCCGAGTTCGGTTGCTCCGCCGATGCTGCCCGCCCAATGTCGTGTTCTTCATGGATTCGTTTGCCTCCCTCGGCAACCTGTCCGGGCTCCGGATCCGTCTTTTGACGTAAGGCTCTACCGGTCTGGCGAAGGAGTGCCCATGAAACGCATCGTTCTCTCGTTACTTGTGCTGGCGGCAGGCGCCGCATTGACGGGCTGCGACGGATCACGGTCACGCCCGTGAATCCCTCCGACACCCCGTCCGTCAGCCTCACCATCACCGACATCGCCGGGCCGACGACTGCGCCGCCGCAGCCACCCGTTGAGGATCTGCCGGCGTCCTGGAAGTTGTGCCAGAACCCGATGATCGGTTTCTCGATGGGCTATCCGGATGACTGGCATACAACATCGCTTAGCCCGAGTGATGCCTGCGAGTTGTTCCACCCGGAACCGTTCACGATCCCGGCCGCAGAGCATAGCCTACGCGTGGCGCTGTACGCGACTCAATCGCAGTCAACCGCCGCGCAGGTCCTGGCGGAGTTCACCAACCCGGAGCGCTACACGACGATCCTGAGCGAGCCGACCACGGCGGTCGGTCGTCCCGCGTACCGGTTTGAGGTTGTTGTCAGCCACGGGGCTCCCTTGATCCTTGAGGGCACCCGTGTCTACGGCTACATCATCGACCGTGGCGGGAAGGCGTTCATGCTCCGCACCGAGGCACTGGCCGGCGAGCCCCGCTACGACGACTGGAAGTCCGTCGTCGACACGGCGAAGGGCACGCTCAAGTTCGACCACTAGCCGATGGGACCAAGCTGGCCGTCGCGGCGATCGTCACGGGCACTCTGTCCACACCGGACCGGCGGAGGCCGTCGGCCACACCGAACGCGGTGCCGGTCACAATGGGCGGATGACCAGGGACGGGTTCACGCTCGCCTATGACCGGGTGGGTGCTGGGCCGGCAGTGGTGCTGTTGCACGGCTGGCCTGGCGACCGTACGGACTATGCCGAGGTGGTCCCCATGCTCGCGGGCGCGGCGGATGTCGTGGTGCCGGATCTGCGCGGCTTCGGCGAGTCCGACAAGCATGACGTCGACCCGGCCGAGCAGTACGGCGTCGGCGGGCAGGCCCGAAGCGTCATCGGGTTGATCGAGGACCTCGGCCTGGACTGGCCGGTGATCGGCGGGTACGACATCGGCAGCCGCATCGCGCAGACCGTCGCCCGGTTCCGCTCCGATCTGGTGCGCGCATTGGTAGTGACACCACCGCTGCCCGGCGTCGGCGGCCGGGTGCTCAACGCGGACACGCAACGGGAGTTCTGGTACCAGACGTTTCACCGGCTCGACCTCGCCGAGTACCTGATCGATGGCCGTCCCGACGCGGTCAGGGCGTATCTGCGCCACTTCTGGCATGCGTGGTCGGGGCCGGGCTTCACAGTGGATGAACGCCGTTTGGAGCACCTGGTCAACCGCTACGGCGGCCCCGGCGCGTTTACGGCATCGATTAAGTGGTACCGGGCGGGGGCGCCCGCGACCGAGCGGTACCAGTCCGAACGCGCGCCCGACCCGGCTGACCGGATCACAGTGCCGACCTCGGTCCTCTGGCCCGAGCACGACCCGCTGTTCCCGCTCGCATGGTCGGATCGGCTCGAGGAGTACTTCGCCGACGTACGGCTGCAACGCCTGGAGAACGTGGGCCACTTCGTGCCGGTGGAGGCGGCGGATGCGTTCGCCGCTGCTATCCGTGGTTATCTGATCCCGTGACGTCCGCGGAGCGAACGAAGATCAGCGACCCGGCGGTGATGCGTGCCCTCGCGCACCCGGCGCGTCTAGGCCTGCTCGAGTACTTGGGCCAAGCCAAGGAGGGCGCCACCGCGACCGAGTGTGCCGCTGTTGTCGGCCTGTCGCCGAGCGCGACGAGCTACCACCTGCGGGCATTGGCGAAAGCCGGCATGATCCAGGAGGCGCCTAGTCGCGGCGATGGCCGGGAGCGCGTGTGGCAGGCGAGCTTCCGGCAGTACTCGGTCGGCGTCGAACGTGGTGATACTGACCAGGAGACCAGGGCTGCCGAGACAGCCATGGTGGAGGCGTTCCTGGCCCGGCAGAACGAGAAGGTCCGGCAGTACATGGCCAAGGTGCACGACGAGCCGCAGGAGTGGTTCGACGCCGCAACGATCAGCAACACGACGCTCGTGGTCACTGCGCGTGAACTCACGAAGCTGTTGAAGCAAGTCGATGAGCTGACCGAACCGCTCAAACGGCTGAACCGTGAGCGACTGCCGAAGGGAGCCCGCGCCGTGTCATTCCAGCTCCGGGCGGTGCCGGCCGACTCGTAGCACGACGACCGCCCGGCCTCTGTGCGGCGCGGCGGGCTATGTGCGGCGCGGCCGGCCGCCGGCTAAGACTGGTAACGCAGGACGACCGCCCCGCCGTCGAAGACCTCGGCGTGCGCGAGCCGCAACGGCAGGTCGCGCCGGACGTGGTCGAAGAGCCGCGGGCCGCCGCTGAGAACGATCGGGCTTACGGCGAGCAGGTACTCGTCTATCAGGCCAGGCTCAGTGGCCAATGGACCGAGTAGCGCTGGCCCGCACGAGAGCATGATGTCGCGACCGTCCAGTCGTTTGAGCGCGATGAGCTCCTCGACCGGGTCGCCGCGCAGCACCGTGCGCGTGTCGTCGTCGGGGAGCGTTCGCGAGAACACGGCGATGCGGAGGTCACGGAAGATGGCTCCGAACTCCAGGCTTGCGGTCGTCGAGCTCACCCGCCTCCTCGGGTGGGTTGCCGGAGGCCACCGCGTTCCACCATGGGACCACCGCGTCGTACATGTTTCGGCCGAGGACCCAGGTATCGGTCTCGCGAAACCACCCGTTGACGTAACCGATCTCAGCCTCGCCCCACGGGAACGGCTCCCACAACTCCCCATCGGCGTTGGCGATCCGGCCGTCCACGGTCACATGAGCGTGGTAGATGACGCGCCGCATGGAGCCCCATCCTAGTCGGCGGGAACCTTCGCGGGTCGGGCCAGTCGCCGTGGGCTGGTCGGGGCGGGGGCTGGGCTGGTCGGGGCCGAGGCCAGTCAGGCTGCGGGCTAGTCGGGTCCGCGGGTTGGGTTGTCTGGTGTGGTGGGTCGGTGTGGCTGGCTGGGGCCGAGTTCGTAGGGTTCGCCGCCGGGCCGGGAGACGGTGACGTCGCCGGTGGTCGGGTCGAGGGTGATCTGCCAGCGTTGGTCATCGGGGAGTCCATCGTGGACCTTGCCGTGGTGCCAACGACACAGCAAGGCGGCGTTGTCCACATTTGTCAGTCCGCCGGAGTACCAGGCGAGTAGGTGATGGACCTCGCACCAGCTCGCCGGAGCGCTACATCCGGGCCACCGGCAGCCGCGGTCGCGGGCGATGAGCGCCTTGCGCATCCAGGTCGGCACGATCCGGTGCGCCCGGCCGACCTCCAGCGGCAGCCCGGTCGCCGGATCCAAGATCACCCTCCACACCTCGCAGTCGCAAGCCAGCCGTTGAGCCACCGAGGCGGGCAGCCGGTCGGCCCAGGCGGACCAGGGCAGTTCCGGCGCCATCGGCACCCCGGCGCACTGCAGCGCATCGGGTTGGCGTGGCGGTGGCGGGTCCGCAGTGGACGCACAGCCCGCCGCAGCGCCGGAGGCCGCAGGGTCATCGGCAGCCGCACCGCCGGCCCCAACACCTCCGGCCCCAGCACCGCCGGCCCCAGCACCGCCGGCCGCAGAACTCCGCCGTATCGCCGCGCCGTCATGCCTGG
Source organism: uncultured Actinomycetota bacterium (assembly GCA_963773935.1). Lineage (GTDB taxonomy): Bacteria > Actinomycetota > Actinomycetes > Mycobacteriales > Micromonosporaceae > DATBGZ01. The sequence continues at coordinate 96,352 of CAVZCZ010000004.1, read as the reverse complement.
CGTTAGCACCATTCGGGTCGGCGGCGCCGGTTGGTGGTTGGGGTGCCGGTGGCGTGTCGGAGGCCGAGCAGGGTTTCCGGGGTGATGAGCAGGCCGAGGTGGGGTCGGACCCCGCCGACGGTGGGTAGGGTGCCGCGGTCGAGGGCTTGGCGGGCCAGTTCGAGCAGGGCGTCGGCGCGGCGTTGCACCGCGGTGCTCGGCTCATCGGGGGTGACCGGGCGCATCAACGTGTCCAATGCGGTCAGCACCGTCGCGCCGGCCTCGAGGTCGAGGCGTCCCGACACGGAGAACAACGATCCGCACCGGGAGATCGACAACGCCCTTCGTTCGCGTGCGTGCGGATCGGGGTCGGGTCCGTCCGGGTCGACATGGGCGCGGATGCGGTGACAGGCCGCCTCCACGTCGGCGTGCCGGCCGGTAGTTGCGGCCAGGGTGGCCAGAATCTCATCAAAGGGTTGCACCTGCTCGATGCCGACGTGGGCGGCCAGATCGCCCACGGTGCGCACATGCTCGGCCGACACGGCCCCGGTGTGCGCCGCGGCCGACAGCGCCGGCAACTGCCGCAGCAGCCGACCCCGCGACAGCCAGCCGGTGGCCGCCCGCTGACTCATCCGCCCGAACGCGATCAACCACGACCGGGCGGTGCGAAACCCGTCCCGCTCGGCCAGGTCCCGGGTATCAAACGACGCCGACACAGTGGAGACCACCGCGGCGAGCTGGTTGACCACCGTGAGCAACGCCAGCAGCCCGTCGCGGACCTGCCCATCCGACCACGACGTCACATCCTCATCCGCCAACACCTGCGCCGCGGACTGCAACCGCTGCCATGGCTCGGAACCCCCGCTCGAACACATGTCGGCTAGTCTAACCCAGGCCACCGACAGATTCGCAACTATAACTTTGTGCGTGCTGCGGCGTCCATAATGGAAGATCAGTGCTCGGGCCAGACGTTGTTTGCCCGCGACACGGTCCGGGTAGTGCACAGGCGTCGGTCGTATCGATGGAGGCGACAATGTCGGACCCACTAGGCACCACCATCCCGGACCAGGTCGACCACCTGCAGGAGGTACGACCGGTCACCGCGATGCAAGGTCATGAGCTGTGTGCCGACATACACCTGGCCCTGTCCGTCGCCCAGGCTGTGCTGACCTCTCGCAACACGCGCATCGCCGAAGTCGCTGACCGGGAGTCGAGCGACGCGCTCATACGCGAGTTGCGAGCTTTCGGGGTCGAGTCCGTGGCACCGCAGCTGGTCGCGATGGTCGCACTCGTGGACACCGCGGTCGACCGGCTTGCGGACGCCGGCGCCATGAGCGAGGACGATGCGTGGGCCGAGATCCGTAAGGACGTCCTGCGAAAGCATTGCCAGTCTCCCGACACCCTCTAGTTCCGGGGCTTGCGTTCGGAAGATGTGAAGGACATACTTCGAAACATGTCCTTCACATCTACCCGACCGACCTCCCGCTGGACGGATGTCTCGATCGCATCCGCGGCGCAGTTCCTGGGCGCCCTCGGTACCTTTCTGGTGATGGTGACCCAGGTCCTGGTGCTGCAACAGCGCGGCGCCAGCGGGCTGGCGGTCGCCGTTCTCGTGATGTGCGAGGCCCTGCCTATGGTGGTGCTGGGCAAGCCCATCGGCCGGCTAGTCGACCGGGTCGATAGCCGTTGGCTTCTGGTATCCGCTGGCACCGGGCAACTGCTCGCCTGCCTGGCGCTCGCCTATGCCGAAGGGTTCGGCGCAGTGCTCGCCGGCGTGCTTGGATTGTCGCTGGCTAGCGCAGTCTCAGTGCCAACGCGCCAGGCCCTGTTGCCCGCGATGGTGGTGCGGGACGACCTGCCGCGGGCTAGCGCGATTGGTCAGAGCGCCGGGTCCGTCGGCATGATGCTCGGTCCCGCGCTAGCCGGATTCCTGGTGGGCGGGGCCGGTCCTCAACAGGCGGTACGATTTGCCGCTTTCGGTTTCGTAGCCACGATCGTGGCTGGCCTTACCATCCGAACCCGGAGGGGTGGCCACGTGGCATCCGGCGCGGCGCCGTCGTCTCTGACCGAGTCAGTTGGCGGAAACGCACCGGACACGGGCTGGACGCTGCGACGTGACCCGTTGCTGTGGAGCTCCGTCTGGGGTTTGACCGCCGTGGTCGCGGCCATCTCCGCCGTCAACGTGGTCATGGTCTTTTTCGTCATAGGCACGCTCGGGAGCTCCGCCGAGATGTACGGCGTGGTCGACTCGGTGTGGACGGTGGGCCTGCTCATTGGAGCCTGGCTGTTCAGCCTGGCGGTCAAGCCGCGCACCACCGATGGAGCAGTCGCGCGGCGGCTTTTCCTCGCGGTCGGCGTTGCCTCGGCGGCGATCATCGCGGTCGGATCGGTGACGAACGTGTGGTGGATCGTGCCGTGCTATCTGCTCGGCGGGGCGCAGAACGGCGGCTTGAACGTGCTCGCCGGCACGCTCTTGGGCCGGCGGGTGCCTGCCGAAGCTCGGGGCCGGGCCAACGCCGCGCTGGGCATGCGCGTGCAGGCGGGCGCACTCATCGGCCTCGTAGCCGGTGGTCTGCTGCTTGAGTTGGCCCAGCCTCGCTGGGTCGTCATCGGCTGCGGCCTGCTCGGCGTCGCGACGGCCGCCGCCGTGCTGCCGCTCGTGGGTCGTGCCGCGAGGATCCCCAACCGGGATTCCGATCGCGCTCCCGATGAGCGGCCAGCCGACCTGGTTGTGAGCTGATGTCCAGGCAGCTAGCCAGAATTCTTCGCTATCTCCCAGATGTGACCACCAGGATCGCGAAAGCTCGCAGTACGGATTCCCCACGGCCGGTCCATCGGGCCGTTAAGCAGTTCGACTCCGCGGGCGGACAGGTCGGCGCACATGGCATCCACATCGTCCACCTCGATTGTGAACTGCATGCGAGAGCCGGATTGGCGGTCCGCGACCACGGCGGGCTCAATCAGTTCGTGCGCCGCTGTCGTCTGCAACAGGTTGATGATCGTGTTTCCGAAGTTGAACACAGCCGAGTGCTCATCCTCGAACACTACGGGAAGGCCAAATGCCTCCTGGTAGAAGCGCCTCGCCTCGGCCAGGTCCTCGACAAACAGGGTGATGGCACCGATGCCGCTCGGCCACGAAACCACTAGCTTGCCTCTCTCTCTGACTGCCGGGACCAGTCCAGGCTACGAATGCGTGTTGAGCGCCTGATCAGTGGCGGCACGCAGTCGCGACCGGACTTCGGGATCGTATGCGTCGGGGTGCGCCCGCGCCTGCGTCAGGCCGTCAAAATAGTGCCCGCTGCCGACCTCGTCCACGACCAGACGGAGCGTTGCCGCACCACCACTGTCCAGAGTGGACATCGGAGGCAGGCCCGACTCGATCACCATGCCGGTCGGCATCAGCGTGGCCGGATGCAGACAGTTCACGCTCACGCCAGAACCGGCCAGATCCTCGGCCAAGTCGAAACTCCACGCGGCCAGGGCGAGCTTGGCGCGGCGGTACGCGAGCGTCCCGTTGTAGTCGCGGTCCATCCGCAGGTCGTCGAAGTCGATCGGCGCCTGTCCGACGGAGCCGATGTTGACGACTCGGGACGGGGCGCGCGCCCGCAGCGTGTCAAGTAAGCCGTGGGTGAGCGCCACCGGTGCCAGGTAGTTGACCGCCCAACGGAGCTCGAACCCGTCGGCCGAAAGGCTCCGGCCCGCTCCGGGGGCGCCGAAGCCGACCGCCGCGTTGTTGACCAGGACCTGAAGGTCGCCCCGCAAGGACACATCGCGGGCGAGTTGGCGGCATGCCGCGATTGCCGACAGGTCGGCCAGGTAGCCCTCAGCCTGGCCACCCGTCGCCCGTACGGCGGCCACCGTCTCGTCGACCCGGGCAGCGTCTCGGCCGTGCACCAGGACCGTGCGTCCGAGCTTGCCCAGCTCAGTCGCGAGCCAGCTTCCGAGCCCGGAGGTCGCACCGGTGATCAGCACCGCCCCATTCGCCACGCCACGACGATATCTGGCGAGACAGCGGACGCAACGTCGGTAGGGTGGCCGCGTGGAGGAGCCGGACGAGTCAGACCCCGGTCGCCAGGACCCCGGTGGTCAGACGCCACGAACGAAGGCGATCACGCTTATCGTGGTCGCCGTCGTTATCTTGGGGACGCTCATCCTGTGCTGCGCCGCCATCGGCCAGCTGGGTGCCCTGATCCAGCTCCGCCTGCCCCCGCCGTAGGAATCATCCGACGCGGGCACGACAGCGGCGTGGGTCCCGCCGGCGGGACCCACGCCGCTGTGCTGCGGGTAAGGCTCTCTGTGGGCGATTGAGGCTCTGTGTCTGCGATTGAGGCTCTGTGCTGGGACTAAGGCTCAGTGCGCGCCGACGCCGGTCAGCGACCGTACCTCCAGTTCGGCGTACTTCTCGGGGTTGCGTTCACTGGAGAGGATGGTGCCCAGCCAGCCGCAGAGGAAGCCGAGCGGGATCGAGATGATGCCGGGGTTCTGCAGCGGGAACCAGCTCCAGTCCTGGCTCTTGAAGACAACCGAGGTAGGCCCGGACACGACCGGCGAGAAGAAGACCAGCCCCACCGCGGAGATCAGGCCGCCGTAGATCGCCCAGACCGCGCCGGTCGTGTTGAAGCGCTTCCAGAACAGCGAGTAGATGATCGCCGGCAGGTTGCCCGATGCTGCTACCGCGAATGCCAAGGCGACCAGGAAGGCCACATTGAGGTCCTTGGCCAGCACACCGAGCACAATGGACACTGCACCGATCAGAATGGCCGAGATACGCGCAACGCGGACCTCGCTACCTTCGGTGGTCTGGCCCTTCTTGACGACGTTGGCGTAGAAGTCGTGCGCCAGGCTCGACGATGACGCCAGAGTGAGCCCGGCGACGACGGCGAGGATGGTGGCGAACGCGACCGCCGCGATGACCGCGAGGAACGCGACGCCGCCTATCTCGCCGCCGAAGAACTCGATCCCCAGCGCATTGGCCAGTTGCGGCGCGGCAGTGTTGCCGCCCGGGTTCTGGTCTCGGATCGCCGTGCTGCCCACCAAGGCCGCGGCGCCGAAGCCGAGGGCGAGGGTGAACAGGTAGAACGTACCGATGATGCCGATGGCCCACAGAACGCTGCGGCGGGCCGTGCGGGCGGTCGGCACGGTGTAGAACCGGATCAGGATGTGCGGCAGACCGGCCGTACCGAGCACCAGCGCGACACCCAGCGAGATCAGGTCGATCTTGTTGTAGAAGGTCTGCAGCGCGTTGCCGGCGACATCCTTGCCGTAGACCGTTCCTGGCTCCAGGAACGCGTCGCCCTTGCCGCTCTTCTCCGCGGCGTCGCCGAGCAGGTTCGACAGGTCAAACTTGTAATGAACCAGGACCAGCACGGTCATGAGCAACGCGCCGCCCATGAGCATGAAGGCCTTGACGATCTGGACGTACGTCGTGCCCTTCATGCCGCCCACCGTGACATAGGTAATCATCAGCGCGCCGATGAGCACGATCGTGGCGATCTTCGCGGTGTTCGCGTCCATGCCGAGGAACGTCGCGCCCGGCTTGATACCGAGCAGCAGCGCCACTAACGCACCGGCACCGACCATCTGAGCCAGCAGATAGAAGATCGAAACAGTCACGGTGGATACTGCGGCGGCGGTACGGACCGGAGGCTGCCGCATTCGGAACGCGAGCACGTCGGCCATCGTGAACTTGCCCGAGTTGCGCAGGAGTTCGGCGACGAGTAGCAGCGCCACCAGCCACGCGACCAGGAACCCGATCGAGTAAAGGAACCCGTCGTAGCCGTTGAGGGCGATGATGCCTGCGATGCCGAGGAACGAGGCGGCGGACATGTAGTCCCCACCGATCGCCATGCCGTTCTGGAATCCGGAGAACGAACGGCCACCGGCGTAGAAGTCGGTGGCGTTGCGGGTCTGCCGGCTGGCCCAGAACGTGATGCCGAGCGTGATTGCGACGAAGGTCAGGAACAGCGTGATGGTGATTCCGCGCTGGGTACCGGTGTCTACGGCTGCATACACCATCACGCACCCTCCTCGATCCGCCGCTTGATGTCATCCGCGATCGGGTCGAGTCTGCGGCTGGCGAACCGGGCGTAGAGCCAGGCGATGAGGAACGTCGTGACGAATTGCAGCAGCCCGAAGATGAGCGCCACGTTGATGTTGCCGATTACCTTTGTGCCCATGAAATCGCGGGCGTATGCGGACAGGACGACGTACAGCGCGTACCACAGAAAGAACGCGACGGTCATGGGGAAGATGAAGCCACGCAATGTCTTGCGTAGCACGGCAAACTCCGGTGACGCCTGGATCGCAAGGTAATCATGCGTGTCCGGGCTGGCGGTCTCCACCTGTGTACTCATTCTCAACCACCTGCTCCGAGATGTTGGGACGGTACGGGCGCAGGCGCCCCTGTTCGAGGCCGGCAACCCTATGACGCCGCAGGTTAGGAAATAGCCGATGACGAGTGAATACGCATAGTGGCCGTCGGGCGAGGGGTGCGCCGAGCGGTGGGACCGATGCGCCCAGCGGTACGTCCGCGCGCCGTTCACCGACTACGGGCGCAGGGCGTGATCTACAGGCGCAGGGCGTCTGGGGCGTGCATGCGGAGCATGGACAGCCCGACCGTGCCGGGCATCCGGCGACGGGTGACCAGCGAAACACCGACCATGACCGCGAACGCGAGCGGCACTGTCCACGCGGCGGGATAGCTGAGCAGAGTCGCGACCAGGCCGTCGCCGTTCAAATCGAGGAAGGTGAGCAGGACCGCCGCGACCGCGCCGCCCCCGCCGGCGAGCACGCCCGCGGCCGCGCCGACATCGGTGAGCCCGCGCCACCAGATGCCCAGCACCAGCAGCGGGCAGAACGAGGACGCGGCGACCGCGAACGCAAGCCCAACCACCAGCGATACATCGAGATTCGCGACCCGCATCGCGAGTACGAACGGCACCACGCCGGCCACGATCGCGGCGATGCGGAAGTCGGGCACCGAGCCGGTGTGGCTTCGCCCTGCGGGGCTCGCAAGCTCGCTCCTCGGGCTCGCGGTGCCGGTGTGGCTTCGCCCTGCGGGGCTCGCAAGCTCGCTCCTCGGGCTCGCGGTGCCGGTGTGGCTTCGCCCTGCGGGGCTCGCAAGCTCGCTCCTCGGGCTCGCGGTGCCGGTGTGGCTTCGCCCTGCGGGGCTCGCAAGCTCGCTCCTCGGGCTCGCGGTGCCGGTGTGGCTTCGCCCTGCGGGGCTCGCAAGCTCGCTCCTCGGGCTCGCTGGTCCCCGGCCGAACACGTCGGTGGACAGCACCCCCGCCACCGAGGTGACCAGCCCCGACGAGCTGGATAGAAACGCCGCGAACGCGCCGGCGGCGACCAGCGCTCCCAACAACTGGCCGGCGATGCCGGAGCCGAGGGCGAGGCCGGGCAGCACCAGCACCACCGCGTCGGTGTTGCCGGTGAGCATGAGCGCGGGCGCATAGACCCGACCGAGTACGCCGTAGAGCGTGGGGAACAGGTAGAACATCCCGACCAGTCCCAACACCACCAGCGTGGTGCGCCGAGCGGTGGCCCCGTCCGGGTTGGTGTAGAAGCGCACTAACACGTGCGGCAGCCCCATCGTGCCGAGGAAGGTCGCGAAGATCAGCGAGTACGACGCAACCAACCCGCTGGTGCCGGACTCGGGCAGGAGCCACGCCATGCCACTGGCCGCGCCGTCGACCGTGGGTACCCCTGCGCCAGCGGGAAAGGTCACTGTGGCGCCGGCGGCGAACTCGTGCCGGCCCGGCTCCAGGCGCACCGGTGCGGACGATACTGTCACCGTCGTCGGCGCGCTCACGGTCAGCACCGCGGCAGAGTCAAAGTGGACAGTCGTGGCTGCGGCGAAGGTGCCTCCCGACGGCGGCGCCAGTTCGGGGCGGTTGTCGGCCTGCCAGTGCAGTACGAGAAAGAGAACCGGCACGGCAAGCGCGGTGAGCTTGAGCCAGTACTGGAAGGCCTGTACGAACGTGATCGCGCGCATGCCTCCGAGCGCGACGTTGCCGGTTACCACGGCCGCGACCAGCAGAGCGCCGACGACGTACGGCCCTCCGGTCACGGTCTGCAGCGTCAGCCCCGCGCCCTGGAACTGTGGCACCAGGTAGAGCCACCCGATGAACACGACGAACGCGGCGGAGAGCTTGCGCAGCGGGTTGGACCCGAGTCTCAATTCGCAGAAGTCGGGCAGGGTGAACGCACCCGAGCGCCGTAGCGGCGCGGCGACGAACAACAACAAGGCAAGGTAACCGGCGGCGAACCCGACCGGGTACCAGAGCATGTCCACGCCGTTCTTGAGGATCAGTCCGGCGATGCCGAGAAACGATGCCGCGGAGAGGTACTCGCCGCTGATCGCGGCGGCATTCCACCGTGGACTCACCGAGCGTGAGGCGACGAGGAAGTCCGACGTGGTCCGCGCTAGCCGCAGCCCGTAGGCGCCGATGGCCACCGTCACCAGGGTTACGGCGATGATGGCGGGCAGCGCGTATGGACTATGTGGCATGACGGCAGGGCGAGGTCATCGGTCCGGGTGCTGAACAAGGTCGGTGAACTCAGCCTCGGTGCGTTCGCTCAGCCGTACATACAAAGCCCCGATTCCGAACAGGAACGGGAACGGGGCAAGTCCCAGCAGCAGCCAGGGCAGGCTCGCCCCGAACGGCCGCGCCCGCGCCACCTCGGGGGCGAGCGCGAACAGCAGGGGCAGGCCACCCAACCCGACCGCGACTACGGCGGCCAAGCGCAGCGCATGGGCCAGCTGGGTCCGGATCAGCCCACGCAGCAGCGCGTCGCCGACCGGGCTCTGCTGTGCCAGTTCGGCGGTGCTGCGGCGGGTCCGGGCGACCTCGGCCAGGACGATGCGGGTGCGCCCGGGTGCGGTGGGGTGCGGACCGGTCATTTCGACCAAGCCTGCTTCGCCGCGCGCACCAGGCGGTCCTTGAGTTCACGTGTGTGCCGCCGGGACACCGGCAGATCCTGCCCACCGACGAGCACGACGTACCCGTTGTTGGTCATCCGGAGCTCGCCGATGAGGTGCAGTTGCACGAGGTACGACCGGTGGATCCGGACAAAGCCCGCATCAGCCCATCGCTCTGCGAGCGTGGCGAGCGGGATCCGGACGAGATGGGAACCGTCCACTGTGTGCAGACGGGTGTAGTCGCCCTGGGCCTCCACCCACTGCACCGAAGAGCGTGGCAACATCCGGGTGGTACCGCCGAGCTCGACCGGGATGGTCGGGTCGTCCTCCCGCTCCCGGCGACCCGCCACAGCCGGGTGGGTCGGCACCAACCGTGCCGCTAGCACCCGGCGCAGCGACTCCCCGACGCGGTCCGCCCGCGCCGGTTTGCGCACGTAGTCGGCGACGCCCACATCGAACGCTTCGGCGGCGCGGTCGTCGTACGCGGTCACGAACACCACCGTTGGCGGCCGGGCGAACCGGCCGAAGACCCGCGCAAGCTCCATGCCGTCCAGGCCAGGCATCCGGATGTCGAGGTACACCGCGTCCACGTCGTTGTCTCGCAACACCCGCAGCGCGCCGGCCGCGTCCCCGGCCGTGTGCACGACGGACACGCGCGGGTCGGCGCGGAGCAGGTAGGCCAGCTCGTCCAGGGCCGGAGGCTCATCGTCGACCGCAAGCACCCGCAGGAAGCCACCGTCGATCATGTGCCGGCCTTTGCCACGGCCGCGCTGCGATCCCGCCCCGACTCGCTCTCGGCACGGGCCCGGACGTCGGGGCGGAACTTCGGCACCCGCATGCTCACCTTGGTGCCCGCTCCGATTCCGGTCTCCACCACGAGACCGAAGCCGTCGCCGAATGCGGCTCTGAGACGTTCATCCACATTGGCCAGACCGATGTGCTGTTCCGCATCGGGTCCGCCGTCGGAGCGGCCCGCGTACTCGGCGCTGTCGGCCGTGAACACCGAAGGGTCGATGCCCACGCCATCGTCCTCCACCGTGATCGTGCACTCGGCCCCGGCGTCGTGGGCGACGATGGTGACCGTACCCAGCCCGGGCTTGCGAGAAAGGCCGTGGCGGACCGCATTCTCGACCAACGGTTGCAGACACAGGAAGGGCAGCCCAACCGGCAAGACCTCCGGAGCGATCTCCAGCCGCACCTCTAGCCGGTCGCCAAATCGAGCGCGTTCGATGGTCAGGTATCGGTCGATCGAGCGCAGCTCCTCGGCCAGGGTGGTGTACTCGCCATGTGCGCGGAAGGAGTACCGGGTGAATTCGGCGAACTCGAGAATCAGATCCCGGGCGCGTTCCGGGTCGGTGCGCACGAACGAGGCGATGGCACTGAGCGCGTTGTAGATGAAGTGCGGGCTGATCTGAGCCCGCAGCGCCCGTACCTCCGCATTGGCGAGCCTGGCCCGGGAGGAGTCGAGCTCGGCGAGCGCAACCTGGGTGGCGATGAACCTGGCCGTCTCCAGCGTCGCCTGCACCAGCCCTGGACTCGGGTCATCGTCGGTCAGCGCCGCGAGTGCGCCGTCATGGTCACCACCGGCGGAGAAGGAGACGATCACTGCGCCGCGGATGGGGCAGTCGACCTGATCGCAGCTCAGCTCCTCGGCACGCAGCACCGCGGTTCCGTGGCCGCTGGCCACGCGGGCAAGCGCCGCCTCGAGCTGGGCGCGATGATGCTCGCCGGTTCCGTCAAGTGCGAGCAACCGGGTGCCGTCGCCGATGCCAAGGCCCGTGCTGCCGATGAGCGCGCGGAGGTGGCGGACGGCCTTGGCCGCCGTACCTGGGTCAAGCCCCGCCCGTAGTGGTTCGGCGGCGAGGCTTGCTCGGTGCAGCACGTCATAGGTGGCGCGTTGGCCCGGGGTCGCGATGCCCGGCCGGCCACGGGCACCGGCGACCAGATAGAGCGTGCCAGCAAGGGCAAGGACGAGGACCGCGATAGCGAGGGTCGCGGTCAGGTCCATCACCGCATATTGGACGCCCGAGCGGGGTCTGTCCAGGCAACCCTAGGCCTGCATCTCCGCGGGCTGGCGCTGCGAACGGGCCATGACGTGCTGAACCAGCGTCACGAAGACCTGCTTGCTTGACTCGCGGTCCCGGGCATCGCACAGCACAACGGGCACGCCAGCATCGAGGTCGAGCGCGTCCCGGACCTTCTGTGGGCTGTGCCGCTGCTCGCCGTTGAAGCAGTTCACTGCGACCAGGAACGGGGTTCCCCGGCGCTCGAAATAGTCCACCGAGGGAAAGCAGTCGGCCAGGCGGCGGGTGTCGGCGATAACGACCGCGCCCAGGGCGCCCAGAGCGAGTTCGTCCCACAGAAACCAGAACCGGTCCTGGCCAGGCGTGCCGAAGAGGTAGAGCACGACGTCGTTGTTGATGCTGATCCGGCCGAAATCCATAACGACCGTTGTGGCTATCTTGCCCTCGACGCCGGTGACGTCGTCGGTCCCGATGCTTTTGTCGGTGAGGTACTCCTCGGTCTGCAGCGGCATGATCTCGCTGCAGGAGCCGACCAGCGTTGTCTTGCCGGCACCGAATCCGCCCGCAACGAGGATCTTGAGGGCTAGCGGGGCCCGCCGTTCAGAGTGCCCGGAGTCCATCGATCACCGCCTGCAGAACGCTGTCGTCGGGTGGGTTGATCGTCGTGTCCGACTCGAACGTCGACACCAGGCTGGCCTGGAGCAGATCGCCGACCAGCACCCGGACCACCCCGACCGGGAGGTCGATGCGGGCGGCGATCTCGGCGATGGACAGCGCGGTGCGGGTCATCGAGAGGATCATCCGGTGCTCGGGCTGGAGCCCGACCAGGTCAGCTTCCGGCGCGTAGAGCGCCTCGACGTGGGTGAGCAGGGTCAACCCGCCGGTGATCGGTCGGGAGCGCCCGCCCGTCAAGGTGTACGGCCGCACCACCGGGCCGGCCTCCTGGTCTAGCCAGTCGTGCTGGTCGGCCGCGTCGACGGGGTCGGTGTCGGCATCCGGCTCCGGCGGCGGGCGTTCTCGCGCTGCTCCGGGTCGGACCCGGTCGACCCGCCCAGCACCGAACCGGGCCGCGCCGAATCGGTGCGTGCCGGTCCAGGAGGCCCGACCGCGCTCCGGTCGGGATGGGCGTGCGTCATCCACCATCGGGCGTCATCCCACATCGGCTGCCGGCCGCGATGGCGACGACAGGGTCTGCCCGACCCGCTTGACGAGCATGGCCATCTCGTAGGCGATCAGCCCGATGTCGGAGGTCGAGTCGGCCAGCACGCCGAGGCATGCGCCGTGTCCGGCGGCCGTGACGAACAGGAACGCGGACTCCATCTCGACGATCGTCTGCCGCACCGAGCCGGCCTGGAAATGCCGGCTGGCACCCCGGGCGAGGCTCTGAAAGCCCGCGGCGATGGCGGACATGTGCTCGGCGTCGGACAGGTCCATCCCGTCTGCCGTCGCCATCAGCAACCCGTCGACCGACAGTACGATCGCCTGTCGGGCCGAGGGGACCCGCTCGATGAGGTCGTCCAGGAGCCAGCCCAGTCCGTTGATGCCCTCCGGTGCCTGGGTCACGTCGCCTCCGTTGTCCTGCTGTGATCTGCTGTCGCGTCGTCGGTACCTGTTTGGGTCGTCCCTGCCGGGTACATCGTTGCCGAGTCCGTCACTGCGGGGTTCGTCGCTGCGGGGTCATCGTCGGCCTCGCGTCGGCCGCGGGTCATGCCCACTTGGAATGACGTCATCATCGCCCGCAACTCCTCGGGTGAGCGAGTACCGGGCGCCTGTGTCGCATTTTCATCGCTCTGCTCGGCGTCGCGCAGTTGTGGTGCCAGGTTCGTCTGGCGGACCCGTTTGGGCAGGCCGTCGCCTCCGTCCTCGGTCGCCTCGATGATTTCTTGCCGTGCGTGCCGGGTATTGGCTTACCCGGGGTGGCAATGATCACACTCGACTCGTGATCCTGCGCCTGGGTCGGGGTCTTTCGGCGGGACGGTAGTGCGTCGCCGGGAGCGGTGATCGGAGTGAATGCCTGCGCGGGCGAACGCGGCGCTGTCGCAGATGCCGCCGCCAGCTGGACGAACATGCCACCGGTGTCGGGATCCGTGGCCGCGACCGGCGAGCCCGCCGGCAGGGCCGGCTGCTCCCCGGCTACGGCGAGCAGCAAGCTGGGGATCAGCGCGACCGCGGTGATTCCGCCGTACGGCGACGGGCGCAGCCGCACCGCGACTCCGTGCCGGGCCGCCAGCCGGGCCACCACGAACAGGCCGAGCTGGGCGCTGCTGGCCGGGTCGAAGTCCGGCGGGTTGGCCAACCGTGAGTTGAACTCGGCCAGCCGAGCCGGCACCATCCCCAAGCCACGGTCCTCGATCTCGATCGCCAACCCATTGGTCACCGGCTCAGCGCCGACGCTGACCCGGGTGTTCGGAGGCGAGAAGGAGGTGGCGTTCTCGATCAGCTCGGCGAGCAGGTGGATGACGTCGCCGACGGCCCGGCCGGCGATGGCGACCTCCGGCATCGGCCGGATGCTGACCCGGGCGTAGTCCTCCACCTCCGACACCGCGCCGCGCAGCACGTCCACCAACGGCACCGGGTTGCGCCACCCGCGTCCCGGCGCCGCACCGGCGAGGATCACCAGGTCTTCGGCGTGCCGGCGCATCCGGGTAGCGAGGTGGTCTACCCGGAACAGGTCCTCGAGTTCGGTCGGATCCTCGGTTCGACGCTCCATCCCGTCCAGGATCGACAGCTGCCGGTGCAGCAGTGTCTGGCTGCGGCGAGCGATGTTGAGGAACACCTCGTTCACGCCGCGTCGTACGTTGGCCTCGGCGACGGCGGACTGGACCGCCGTACGCTGCAGCGCGTTGAACGCGTGCCCGACCTGGCCGATCTCGTCGCTGCCGTAGGGAAGCGGCGGTGCCTCGGCGGCGACGTCGACGTCCTCGCCATGGCGCAGCTGGTTGACCACTCGCGGCAGCCGGTCGATGGCCAGCTCCTGCGCGGCCTGGCGCAGGCCGGCGAGGCGGCGGATCAAGCTGCGGCCGACTCGTAGCGAGGCGATCGCGGTGACGAGCACCGCGATCAGACCGAGCAGTCCGGCGACCGCGATCCGCCCGAAGATGAACTGCGCCTGCGGCCGCCCGCGCTCGACCAACCGATCGGCGGCGGCTAGCTCGAGCCGCTGCAGGTCGCCCGCGACCCGGTCGTACGCGGCGCGCCAGGTGCCTGCGTCGATCGGGGGCGGCGCTTCGGCGCGCGCATCGGTCACGACCTTGTTCTCGAGGGCCACGAGCGACGTGTATGCCGCGTCGCCGGCGAGCGTCTCGTACTCCACTCGGTCGGTGACGAACAGATCGGGCTGAGCCAGCGCGAACTGGTACCGCTGCGCGCCGATGAGCTGCACGACCTGGCCCAAGTCCCCGGCGGGGAAAACGCCGGTGGCGAAGGCGCCCGTGATGACCGCGTCCTCCTGTGCCAGCACCTCGCGCGCGCGGCCGAGAGACGTGAGCGCCCGTGCCTCGCGGGCGAGGTCCTCATTGGACACTCGAATCAGCGTTGAGTAGACCCCGAAGCTCGCGTCGATGATCTGGGTGAACCGGCGCAGGGTGACGGCGCGATCCAGCGCGCCGCTGTCGACCTCGCCGCGCAGCGTTCGAAGCGACTCGAGGTAGAGCATGAGCTCGTCGAGGCGGGCCGCCGTCTCGTCGGTCACCGCGCTGCGGGCGCCGTCGCTGCCCGCGAGCCGACGGAAGTCCTCCGCGGCGGTGTCGGTCTGCCCGCGCTGTGCCGTCAACGACCGAGCATCGCGACGATCGGTGGCGACGTAGGTGAAGCTCAGCTTGCGCTCTGCCTGCAGCTCGGCGATGAGAGCCTGGGCTGGCCGGCCGATGTTGTCGAGATTGTTCTGTGCGTCGAGCAGCGTCAGCCCGGGACCGAGGGTCACCCAGGTCGTGAGCATCCACATCGCGACGAGCGTGACCAGTGGGACCAGAAGGACAGCGACGATCTTCGCGCGGATGGACCAGTTCCGCGCTCGGGCCGGGCGCGACGGCTCGCGGTTGCGGGCTTGCATCACACCTCGCACGGGTTGTCGAAGCACCGGGTTCTCAACGAACATTCCTGAGGCGCAGTGGGACTCGTTCTCGCCGACAGAACGAGTCGGAGTGTAATGCCCCGGGACGAGAACACGACGGCCGCGCGTGACTTTGTGTAGCTTGGCCCGGTTGCGCTGGCCGTACGGTCCATGGCCACCGGGCTGGATGGCCGGGGAACGGGTCGCCCACCGATCAACCTGTCTACGGAGACTCTCGAGCCGATCCGTTATCCCGGCCGGGGAGTTCGCCGGCCGCCTTCTCCGCCTCGGCCGCGTCGAGGAGGTGGTCAATCGCCCGCTCCACGGTGCGCAGAGCGTCGTCGTCGAGGCGGGCGAGCAGGCGCTGCTGGTGCGCTGCGCCGGCGGTGATGATGCCCTCCATCAGTTCCCGGCCGGCCGCTGTGAGCTCGAGCCGGCGGACCCGGCGATCGCGGGGGTCTTCGCGGCGGGTGACGAGTCCGTGCGCCGCCAACCGGTCCACGATGCCGGTCACCGTCGCGAGGCTGATGCCCATGGCGGCCATCACGTCCTGCCCCGAGGCCGCTGGGCGCAGGTGCAGCACCAGCAGTGCCTTGAGCTGCGGCATGGTCAGGTTCGTCGCCAGCAGTGGATCAGACCGGTCAAATGCGAAGAGATGGTACATCCGCATCTGGCCGTTCATGATCCGGGCGATCGTGTCCTCACGTTCGGACACTCAGCCTCCCCACAGCGGGTGCTTTGCTTTGTGTAGTACAAACTATTCGCGCAATGCTAACCACACTGTCAGGGGAGTGCGACGGATGTCCAGGCTGGCCAAGCTGAGTCTGGCCAATCGGGGCCTGGTCGCGCTCATCGCGATCATCGTGACCCTGTTCGGGTTGCTGACGATCCCGAAGCTCAAGCAGCAGCTCTTCCCGTCGCTGGACTTCCCGGCCGCGTTCATTCTCGCGTCCTACCCGGGCGCCGCGCCCGAGATCGTCGAGCGCCAGGTCACGGAGCCGATCGAGCAGAGCGTGCAGGGCGTGGCCGGGCTGGAGAAGGTCACCTCGACCTCGCGCGAGGGTGTCGCCACGATCCAGCTGGCGTTCACCTTCGGCACCGACCTCGACGCGACGGTCGCCAAGGTCCAGACCGCGCTGAACCGCATCGACGCGCAGTTACCGGCCGGGGTTGACCCGCAGGTGCTCGCGGGCAGCACCGACGACTTCCCGGTCGTCGTGCTGGCGGCCAGCTCCGGCGAGGACGAGAGCGCGCTCGCGGACAAGCTGCGCCGCAGCGTCGTGCCGCAGATCGCCGCGATCGACGGGGTCCGGGAGGCGACCATCACCGGAGCCCGCGACCACGAGGTCGTGATCACGCCGGACCCGGCCAAGGTCGCCACCGCTGGCGTGGACGTCGCCGCGCTCACGACCGCGCTGCGGGCCAACGGCGTCGCGGTTCCGGCCGGCACGCTGACCGAGGGCGGCACCGCACTCGCCGTCCAGGTCGGCTCCCCACTGACCACAGTGGACGATCTGAAGAACATCTACCTCACCCCGACGCCCGGTCGCGGTCGTGGGCCGGTCAAGCTCGGGGATGTTGCGGACGTACGGTCGCAGCTGACCGCGCCGACCTCCATCACCCGTACCAACGGAAAGCCCAGCCTCGGCATCGCCGTGACCGCCACTCCGGACGGCAACGCGGTCGGCATCTCCAACGAGATCAAGGATCTGCTGCCCACGCTCGCGGCGAGCCTTGGTACGGGCGCCGCACTGACGCCCGTCTTCGACCAGGCCCCGTTCGTCGAGAAGTCGATCGAGGGGCTCACCACCGAGGGTCTGCTCGGCCTTGTCATGGCCGTGCTGGTGATCCTGGTCTTCCTGCTCTCGATCCGGTCCACTGTGGTCACCGCGGTGTCGATCCCGCTGTCGGTGATCGTGGCGCTGATCGGGCTGCGGATCGGCGACCACTCGCTCAACGTGCTGACGCTGGGCGCCCTGACGATCGCGGTCGGCCGGGTGGTCGACGACTCCATCGTCGTGCTGGAGAACATCAAACGGCATCTCAGCTACGGCGAGGACCGGACCGAGGCGATCCTCACCGCGGTCAAGGAGGTCGCCGGCGCGGTGACCGCGTCGACCATCACGACCGTGGCCGTGTTCTCCCCGATCGCCCTCGTCGGCGGGCTCGTCGGCGAGCTGTTCGCGCCGTTCGCGATCACCGTCACGGTCGCGCTGCTCGCCTCGCTGCTGGTGTCGCTGACCGTGATCCCGGTGCTGGCGTACTGGTTCCTCAAGCCGGCCGGCGACGGCACCGACCCGGAGGCGGTCCGTCGGGAGGCCGAGGAGAAGGAGCTGAGGAGCCCGCTGCAGCGCGCCTACGTGCCGGTGATCCGCTTCGCCACCACGGCGCCGCTGGCTCACGGTCGGCCTCGCGGGTGTCATCTTCGTCGGCACCGTGTGCCTGGGCGGCCTGCTGAAGACGAACTTCTTCGACCAGTCCGGCCAGACGGCGCTCAGCGTCACCCAGAAGCTGCCGGTCGGCACCAGCCTGGCCACCACCGACGAGGCGGCGCAAGAAGATCGAGGCGGTGCTCGCCAGCACCGACGGCGTGCAGACCTACCAGGTCACGCTCGGCTCCGGCGGCGGCCTGTTCGGCTTCGGCGGCGGCGGCGCGAACCAGGCGACCTTCTCGGTGACCATCGCCGACGGCGTCGATGTGATCGCGCTGCAGGACTCGCTGCGACAGACGCTCGGCGCGCTGCCCGACGCCGGCGACATCAAGGTCGAGGCGGGCGGCGGCGGCGGTGGCTTCTCGGCCACCGCAGATCCAGGTGATCGTCCAGGCCGACGACCCGAGGCGCTGGCGACGGCGACCGAGCAGGTCCGCGCGGCGGTGGCCGGCACGCCCGATGTCGCCGACGTGACCACCGACCTCACCAACAGCGCGCCGCGCATCGACGTGACGGTGAACCGGGAGGCCGCCGCGCGCGGTCGGGCTCACCGAGGCGCGTCGGTCAGACCGTGGCCGCGGCCTTCCGCGGCGCACCCGCTGGGCCAGCTCACGCTCGACGGCGCGACGCAGAACCTGGTGCTGCGCTTCGGCGCCGCCGCCGTCCTCGCTCGACGCGGTCAAGGCGCTGCCGGTGCCGACCGCGACCGGCGTGGTCCCGCTCAGCCAGGTCGCCGAATGTGTCCCAAGTGGACGGTCCGGTGCAGGTGAGCCGTATCGACGGCAACCGCAGCGTCACCGTCAGCGGCACCGCGACCGGCTCGAACATCGGCGCCACCTCGGCCGAGCTCACCCAGCGGCTGTCGGCGCTCACGCTGCCGGCCGGCGCGTCGTACAGCCTCGGCGGCGTCAGCGCCGACCAGTCCGACGCGTTCGGCGACCTCGGGTCTGGCGCTGCTGGCCGCGATCGCGATCGTGTTCCTGGTGATGGCGGCCACCTTCCGCAGCCTGATCCAGCCGCTCATCCTGCTCGTGTCGATCCCGTTCGCCGCCACCGGCGCGATCGCGCTCCTGCTGGTCACCGGCACCGCGCTCGGGGTGCCCGCGCTCATCGGCATGCTCATGCTGGTCGGCATCGTGGTGACCAACGCGATCGTGCTGATGGACCTGATCAACCAGTACCGGGGCCAGGGCATGGACGTCCAGGACGGCCGTCGTCGAGGGCAGCCGGCGCCGGCTGCGCCCGATCCTCATGACCGCGATCGCGACCATCTTCGCCCTGCTGCCGATGGCGCTGGGCCTCACCGGCAGCGGCGGCTTCATCTCCCAGCCGCTGGCGGTCGTGGTGATCGGGGGTCTGCTCAGCTCGACCGCGCTCACCCTGGTGTTGGTGCCGACGCTGTACACGATGGTCGAGCACCAGCGGGAACGCCGGCGGGCCCGACGTGCCGGCGCTCACCTACCCCCGCGCCGTCCCCCTCGCTCGCCGAGGCGAGCGCGCTGCGGTGAGTTCTGGTCGTCTGGGCGACCAAAACTCACCGCAGTTCCGGCCACCGGCCATTTGTGTGGCAGGGTGGGCAGATGAGACCGCTGGTGCTTGTCGACGCGGCGAACGTGGTCGGGTCTGTGCCGAACGGGTGGTGGCGGGACCGTGCCGGTGCCACCCGGCGACTCCGGGACGCACTCGCGGTCGTGGCGGCGCAGGGGCTGTCCGACGGATCGGAGGACCTGACACCTCCGCTCGAGGTCGTGCTCGTGGTCGAAGGCGCGGCCCGTCCGGTGGCCGAGGACGAGGCCGCGGAGACGGTCTCGGTGATCGCGGCGGCCGGTTCGGGCGATGACGCCATCGTCGACCTGGTGCGCGGCGGCACCCGGACGGCGGTGCGTCGTCGTCACCGCGGATCGAGGTCTGCGGGACCGCGTCCGGGCCCTCGGGGCCGAGGTCGTCGGCCCGCGCGCGCTACCGCACCTGCACCGAGATCAGCCCAGCCACCGACCTGCGCCCAGCGGGCGGGATCAGTAGAGTCCGGCTCAGTAGAGCCTGGGCTGCCGCCGCGGTGGCCAGCGGCGTGGTGCTCCGGTCCTGCGCGCCGATCAGGCGGCGGTAGACGCGCTCGTACCGGTGCGCCATCAGTTCGACGGAGAACGACGTCCGCACGTGCGCCGCGCACTCAGCCGGGTCGAGCCGGCCCGCGTCGAGCAGGGCCTCGGGCAGCTCGGACTCGTCCGCGCAGACCAGGCCGGTGCGCCCGTGCAGCACCACCTCGGGCACGGAGCCGCGGCGCAGGGCAACCACGGGTGTGCCCTTGGCCATGGCCTCGATCATCACCATGCCGAACGGCTCCTCCCACCGGATCGACATGAGCAGCGCCCGTGCCTCGTAGAGCAGTGCCTCGGTGCGGTTCCGGTCGGCGTTGAGCACCAGTTCGACGTCCGCGCCGAGCATCGGCCTGATGACCTCGTCGAGGTAGCGCCACTCGTCCTTCTGGTTGCACTTGCCGGCGAGCACGAGCGGCAGGTTGGCCTTGCGACATGCCTCGATGGCGAGGTCTGGCCCCTTCTCCGGGTCGAACCGTCCGAGCCAGAGCACCGGGCCGTCGGAGGGCTCCGTCTTGACCGGTCCGGGCACTTCGATGCCGTGATGGATGGTCGATGTCCAGGCCAGGCCCGGCGCGACCCGGCGTTGGGCGTGTGAGATCGCGATCAGCGATACCGACGTGTCCACTCTGGACAGATAGTCGCTGACCTCACCGACCGGGCAGCTGTGCACGGTGACGACCGTCGGCGCGGACCGCCGCGACGCGGTGACCGGACCGACCGCGGTGTGGTCGTGCACGATGTCGAAGCGCTCCTGCGCAAGCATGTCGTTGACCTGCGTGACGTGGACCAGCTCGGGCATCGCCTCGAGCAGGCGCGGGTACTGCAGCTCCGGGTTGGTGCTGACGAACCGGGCCTTTGTCCCCGTACGTGTGCCTGTGCCGAAGAGTGTCACGTCGTGCCCGCGATCGACCAGACCGTCGATCAGGCTGGCGCAAACCCGTTCCAGCCCGCCGTATCCGGCGGGTGGTACCTCGTACCACGGGGGCATCACCATCGCGATGCGTAAGGGGCGACCCGGGGTGGCGCTGGCTAAGTGTGCTGAATCGGAGCTACCTCTGTGGCCGTTCGGAGACTCCATCTTCACCCCTACGACGGTGGTCCGGCGGTCCGGACCCACCAACACATGATTACCCAGAGCGTCGCGGCAAAACGTGCTATTACTCCAATTAGTGTTCCGGTCACACCCTCGGTCGACCGGCTTTCGTTGTGTGCGCGACGGACGATGCAATGTAGGTACTAACGCGACATCGTCGGTACGACGGCACCGCGTCACGATGAATGGCAGCCACTGGGACTAACGACTCACAGGGTGGAGGGAGAGCCGTGCGGGACCGTCAGGTGAGCATCCTCCAAGGTTCGGCCTTCGTGGTCAGCGACCGCCTGGGCGATGTCACCAGTGCGATCGGAAACCCCAACGGCCTCTTCTATCGCGACATGCGACACCTGTCCCGCTGGCAGCTTCGGCTCAACGGCCGCGAGCTCGACGCACTCTCCGCCGAGACCCTCGAGTACGACGAGGCGGTCTTCTACCTGGTCGAGCCCACCGGCACGATCTATCGCAATCCCGCGATGTCGTTGATCCGCCGCCGCGAGGTGGCCGACGGCATGCGCGAGCACCTGGAGCTCACCAACCATGGACTCAAACGCGTCGACGTCGAAATCACGCTGCTCTTCGATGCCGACTTCGCCGATCTGTTCGAGGTCAAGGACGACCTGACCAAGACCGGGCAGCTCTACCGGCAACGCGAGCACAATGGCGTTACGCTTGGGCTACGTCCGCGGCGACTTCCGCCGGGAGACCTACATCCACGCCCGGGACGCCTACTTCACCGAGCAGTCGCTGACGTTCCGGGTCTCGCTCGAGCCCCGGGAGACGTGGTCCGAGACCGTGTACGTGACCGTCGGCACCGCCCGGGACGACCCGCATCCCGCAGCGGGTGCACCGGCCCGACATGCCGGCGAGTCTCGAGGAGTGGCTCGCCGGCAGCGCCCAAAGTGGACACAGACTGGCATGAGCTGCGCCAGGTCTACCGGCGCAGCCTGATCGACCTGGCCGCGTTGCGGTTCTACCCGGAGAGCGTGCCCGACTCGTCCCTGCCGGCCGCCGGCCTGCCCTGGTTCATGGCGCTGTTCGGGCGGGACAGTCTCATCACGAGCTACCAGGCCATCCCGTTCGTACCGGAGCTGGCCCGCACCACGCTGCTCGCCCTCGGCGCCCATCAGGCCACCGAGTGGAACGACTTCCGCGACGCGGAGCCGGGCAAGATCCTGCACGAGCTGCGCCACGGCGAGCTGGCCCACTTCGGCGAACGGCCGCACTCGCCGTACTTCGGCTCGGCCGACGCGACGCCGCTGTTCCTGGTCGTGCTCGACGAGTACGAGCGATGGACCGGCGACGTGGACGACGGTCCGGCGCCTCGAGGGCCCGGCCCGCGCAGCGCTCGATTGGGTGGAGCGCCACGGCGACCTCGACGGCGACGGCTACATCGAGTACCAGACCCGCAATCCGTTGACCGGCCTGGTGAACCAGTGCTGGAAGGACTCGGACAACTCGATCGTCTATCCAGACGGGACACTCGCCGCCCTGCCGCGGGCCTGCTGCGAGATCCAGGGGTACGCCTATGACGCGCGGGTCCGCACTGCCCGGCTCGCCCGGGAGGTCTGGGGCGATCCGGAGCTGGCCGACCGGTTGGAGAAGGACGCGCTCACCGCTGCAAGGCGAACTTCGACCGCGACTTCTGGCTGCCCGACGTCGGCTTCTACGCCCTCGCGCTCGACGGCGACAAGGAGCCGGTGCCGACGCTGACGTCGAACATCGGGCACCTGCTGTGGAGCGGCATCGTCGCCGACGAGCGGGTCGAGGCGGTGGTCGGCGCACCTGATGAGCGAGCGCGATGTTCTCCGGCTGGGGCGTGCGCACGCTCGCCGAGGGGCAGCCGGTCTACAACCCGATCGAGTACCACAACGGCACGGTGTGGCCGCACGACACCGCTCTCATCGCGGCCGGCCTGGCCCGCTACGGCCGACGGCAGGAGGCCAATCGCCTCGCCGTGGCGTTGCTGGAGGCGGCCGGCCACTTCGCCTTCCGGCTCCCGGAGGCCTTCGCGGGCTATCCCCGGTCGATGACCCGGGTGCCGGTGGAGTACCCCAGCGCCTGCTCGCCCCAGGCCTGGGCATCGGGCGCGCCGTTGCTGCTGATGCGGATCATGCTCGGCCTCGAGCCGACTCCGAACGCGCTGACCGTACGGCCGCATCTACCGGCCGAGACGAACCGCTTCGTGCTGCGGGGTATACCCGGTCGGTGGGGCCGAGCGGATGCGGTGCGCCGTACGGGAGTAGCCTCCACAAGGGACTGTCAGCTGGTCCCACCACGGTCGCCGACGCTGCGTACCAGCCGCTCCGCCACCGCTGGCAGGCCGACGCCGAGCTGGGTCGCCGCCTCGTGCAGGTGCCGCAACGCCTGCTCGGGCGGGCAGCCACGCTGAGCCATGACGATGCCGATGGCACGCTCGATGTTCGCCTCTCCCGCCGGCAGGTCGACGACCTCGGCCACCATGTCCTCGTGCACGAGCTGGCGCAGCCGTACCCGAAGCAGCAGGCTCGCGTGGTCGGCGACCAGCATCGCGATGATCGGGAGCTCACCCTCGAACGCCGCTGGGCGGTCCGCGTACAGGTTGAGCGCGCCGAGATTGCTCGGGTCGATGTCGAAGGGGTAGGACAGCACCGCCTCGATCCCGTGCCGCCGCGCCTCGGCGACCCATACCGGCCAGCGGTGCTCGTCGGCCAGACGCTGGCTGAGCACGATGTCGCGGGTCCGGACCGCCTCGAGGCAGGGGCCATCGCCGCCGGCGTGACCGGTCTCGTCGAGCACCTCCGTGGGCACACCGGCAGCCGCGAACGCGGCGGGCTCGCCCTGGGCGATCACCGTGATGCCGCTGCGCACGTACGGCGGCATCAGCCCGACGGTGACCTTGAGCAGGTCATCGACGGCGGGCGACAGGGCTGTGGCGGCGGTGATCCGGGCGGTGATTTCTTTGAGGGCTGCGACGATCTCGACCAGGTGCGGGCTGTTCTCGACACTCACACGGTCATCCTCTCGGCTTCGCCGACCTCGCGGCGCCCCGGGCCGGGCTACCCATCCCAACATGCCATCAAACGTGGCAGACGTCCGAATTGCGACCAGTGTGACCAGCGCGACACATGCACTATCGTCATGGTCACGCATTGGCGCGAAAGCACAGGGTTGTGGGGCGAGCCACCGCAGGAGGGGTCATGGCGGCGGCGGGTGAGATCGTCGCGGGCAGGTACCGGCTGGTGGGCCAGATCGGTACCGGCGGCATGGGCCGGGTCTGGCAGGCGCATGACGAGCTGCTGCATCGCGACGTGGCGGTCAAGGAGGTCGTCTTCCCGCCGGACGTGCCGGATCCCGAGCGGGAGGAACTGAGCCAGCGGACGCTGCGCGAGGGCCGCGCCGCGGGTCGGCTGAGCCATCCGAATGTGGTCGCCGTCTACGACGTGATCCAGGCCGAGGGCCGGCCATGGATCGTGATGGAGCTGGTCCGCTCACGATCTCTGTACCAGGTCATCCGCGAGGAGGGACCGCTGTCTCCTCGCCGGACGGCCGAACTGGGTCTCTCAGTTCTTGCCGCGTTGCGGGCAGCGCACAAAGCCGGCGTCTGGCATCGGGATGTCAAGCCGAGCAACGTTCTCCTGGCCGACGACGGTCGGGTGGTGCTGACCGACTTCGGCCTGGCCACCTACGACGGCGACGGCAACGTCACCCGGGACGGGCTCATCATGGGCTCGGCGCAGTTCATCTCACCCGAACGCGCACGCGACGGCGTCTCCGGGCCGGAGTCGGACATGTGGTCGCTCGGCGCGACCCTTTTCACCGCGGTGGAGGGGCGTTCACCGTACGCCCGCGAGTCCGCGATGGCGACGCTGACCGCGCTCGCCACCGATCCACCCGACACCCCGCGCCGCGCCGGACCGCTGCGACCTGTGCTGCTGGGCCTGCTGCGCCGCAACCCCCGGCACCGGATGCGGGCCGCCGAGGCGGAGAAGTTGTTGCGTCGCGTCGCCGACGGCGAGGGCGGCCGAGGCGGCGGCGCCCGGCGTTCCGGCCTGTTGCCCCGTCGCACCGGGGGCGACGGTCCCGAGACGACCCGGGCCGGGGCCGCCGACATCCCGGCGGGCGGATCTGTCCCGGTGGCGAGCGCCTCGCCGGAAGCTGCGCCAGCTGGGTCGAACCGGTCGACCGCGGATGCGGGGCGCACGGCGCCGCGGATCACGACGGCGGCCGAGGACACATACCGTTACCAGCCGGTGCGCCGACGCCGGTGGCGCTGGGTGATGGCGCTGCTCGTGCTCGCGGTCTCGATCCCGACCAGTGTCGTGCTGTGGTACGCGAACCAGAACGCTTCCGGTGGTTCCGCCTCCCGATGGCACCGACCCGGTGGTGCTGACGGCTGGCATGGGGGTTCAGGCCTGCGCCGCGCAGACCTCCGACCGCGAGTCGGACGTGCCCGACGGTGGGCCGTACCGCTCGGGGGAGTATGGCCTGCCCGCCGGGTGGACCTTCTTCCGGGACCCGTCGGGATTCCGGGTGGCCGTGCCGCAGGCATGGCGGATGTCCCGCATCGGGAACCTGCTGTGCTTCCGGGATCCAAGTAGCCCACGGGCGATTGGCGTGCTCGCTCAAGGCCGGGTCAGTGGAGATCCGCTGCAGCTGCTCGCCGACGGCGAGCGGGCATGGCGCGACGAGGCTGGGCTCAACGACTACCAGCGACTGAGCCTGACAAACGTTCCGTACGAGGAGGGGGCGGCCGACCTCGAGTACACCTACCGCGATGGCGAGTACGTGCTGCACGGCGCGAGCCGCATGCTGCGTATGGACGGTCGCGTGTTCACTCTCTTCTGGCTCACCACCGACTTCACCTGGAGCACCGACCGCGACCTGCTCCTTTTCCTGCAGCCCAGCTTCGAACTGACCTGAAGCCTAGGCGGGCGAGTTCGCAAGCTCACTCGACCGCCGAGCCTAGGCGGGCGAGTTCGCAAGCTCACTCGACCGCCTAGCGGCTCGCTGCGCTCGCCGGGGTGGTTGCGCGATGCACCCCGCCCGTGGTGGTTGGGTTAGGCGACGATCTGGCCGGTTGTGGGGCGGGCGAGGTAGGCCAGCATGTCGCGGATCAGCACCTTCTCCGCCTGGGTGGTGGTTGGGTCGGCGAGGCGGACCATGATGCGGTCGATGTCAGCCAGCGTCGCCGCTTCGGTCTCGTCCGTTGGCGGTCCGTCTCGCAGGCCGAGCGCCAGGAATGCCGCCCCGACCGGAATGTCGAGCGCGGTGCAGAAGCCGCGCACCGTCTCCAGCGCCGGGTACTGCTGGTATTCGCCCGATAGCCAGCGGAACAGGGTGGAGCGGCCGACGCCGGTCTCTTCGGCGAGGCGGCTCACACTCCATCCGCGCCGCGTCTTCGCTTCGTCCACGGCGCGGCGAACGAACCGTCCGAACGCGACTCGGTCCATTGCCCACTCGCCTAACAACCGTCCATCGTGGTCAGTCCCGCCCACAGGACTATCCGCGATGTAGGTCCTCGAGTCCATACAGAGAAAATCCTTGGGAACGCTAGCATGCCACGGTCGGCTGACCTAGAGTCCATCCCATGACTGGGACCGAACTCGTCCCGGACGCATCGAGCGGCGAGATTCCGCGGTCGGTCCCGCCGCCCATCGTCAGTATCCGGGTGGATGGAATCCGCGCCTTCCGTACCTACGACGACGATGACGGACCGGTGCTCGTGATCACGGATGGGGACGCCACGGTGGAGTTCCTGTGCGGATTCTCGGACCGGTCCCCGGCAGCGGTCCTGGGTGCCGAACGGCTGGCCGAGGCGGCCCGCGCCTATCTGCTCGTGATCGAGGCCAACGAGGACGGGATCGCCAGTCCGGACGGGTAGCGCCGGCTCCCGGGAGTCACCGGCGCGGGCGCTGGCGGATCTCCTCCGCGAGTTGGATCACGTCGGCGTCCTGGCCACCACCCTGCTGGGGAACAGGGCGGCGACCCGTGGGGGCGGGTTGGGTCTCGCTCGATGGCGAGGTCGGCGCGCCGTCGGGCGCGGCGGTCGTGCGGGCGGCGCTGGCAAAGACGTACCAGGAGATCTCTGCCAGCGTTCGCATGATCTCGTCGTGGCGAAACGCAGCGCTGCGCGCCATGGCGTACCGGACGCCGAGCACCACGCCGACCAGGGTGGTGCTCGCCGCGCCAGTGCCGGCGACGACGTGCCAGCCGCTCACGTGATCGGCGGTCAATGCGAGGACCGCGAGCCACGCCCAGAATCCGGCCGCGAATACGCCCGCCTTGTAAATGAAGAACAAGCTGATCGCCCCGGGGGGATGCGCAGAGACGGGACTATGCATGTCAGCACAATGCCTCTCTAAGCGAAGAATGGGTGGCCAGCATCTACCCGGCGCAGCCACGTGCAAACCGTCCGTTCGGTCGAATATCCAGCGGTGTCGCTGGCGCACGCAGATGCCCGGCGCCGGAGCGGAATGAAGCCGATCAGAGCGTGGATTCGAAGATCGTTACGCCCTCGACGAGCGCGTCGCCGGGAATACGCCCCTGCGCGCGAGCGTCGGCGTAGAGCGTGAACCGGAGAAAGTCGAGCATGGTCGAGAAGACGGCGGACGCGGCCGCCGTCGGCGCATAGAGATAGCTTCCGTGATCGCCGTTCAGTACCGTGAGAAACGCTTTCGGCCACGGCGTCTGGGTGAAGGCAGCCTGCCCGATCGGGTAGCTCACGACCGGATCCTGATCGCCGTGGACGAATAGCACCGGTGCGGCTGGGCCGTGGAACGCACCGCCGAGACTGCCGCCGGCGAGCACGATCGCTGCCCGCAGCCGGTAGTCGCGGGCCCCGGCGAGCATGCCGACCGTGGTGAAGGCGCCCCCCGAGTGGCCGACCGCCGCGACCCGGACGGGGTCGAGATGACCGGCGAGTGGCTCCCCGGAGGTGGTATTGAGCGCCAACATTGCGCTGATCACAGCGGAACCATCCGCCGGCTGGTTGATCAGATCGGCGGGGTTGTAGGAAAGCGCCGAGGCGCTTGTGTACGGATATGCCGGCGCCGCCACGATGAAGCCAGCCGCGGCGAACCGTCGGGTGATGCCCTGGTAGGCCTCGGGACTGGACGTCAGGCCATGGCTGAACAACACCAACGGAAAGGTGCCCGCAGCGACCGGCTGCGGGCCGGCACCGCCCACGATGCTGGCTGCCGGATACCACACGACTGTCCGCAGTGGACGATCTCCGTGGGAGAGATCGAGCTCGCGAACCCCGACCGAGAATGTCTCGGTCGGCGCCTGTCCGGGCGGCAGGGCACTCGACCCCGCCGACGGCGCCGGATCGGTCGGCGCCGGGGAGCCGTCATCAGGTGGCGCAGACTCGCTCGGACGCGGGCTCGCGACCGCACCGGCAGGGCTCGCGGAAGGTTCGAAGGGCGGCAGGCCGGCGCCCGGCGCGCAGCCCGTCAGCACCGCCGTCAGCGCCACCGCGAGCGCCCACGACCAGCGACGTGTCCGCATCTGTCACCCAGCCCTCAGTCGGCAACCGCCCGTCGGCGGGGGCTGCCCCAGTCTGCGCATAGTGTGCGGCACCCCTGGCCGGCGGCGCCATCATGGTCCAGTGGCCTTCAGTCGTGCCGTCGCTTCAGTCGTGCCGTCGCTTCAGTCAAGCGGTCGCCTTGAGCGCTTACGCGGGCGATCATTGCGCAGAGGCGTCTGGTCGGGTCTGCGCGCGCGAGCCGACCGCGACGGCCAGGGCGGGGAACACCAACACAGATAACACACCGGCTCCTACGAGCGCTGCCGCG
Organism: uncultured Actinomycetota bacterium; assembly: GCA_963773935.1. Taxonomy (GTDB): domain Bacteria; phylum Actinomycetota; class Actinomycetes; order Mycobacteriales; family Micromonosporaceae; genus DATBGZ01. The sequence goes on along the minus strand of CAVZCZ010000004.1, from coordinate 67,979 downwards.
TTCTCCGGGAGCATTGTTCCGTTCGCCCGGCCGATCTGCGCCAACGCGACGAGTAGCGGCAGCGTTGTCGCGGTGATGAAGACCATCTGGGTGCGCTGGGTCGCGGGGAGAGCGCGGCGGTAGACGAGCAATGCAGGAAGCCCCCTTACCGCGAGGAGGAGCAGGAAGAACGCCACCAAGCGCAGCGGCGCCCCGGCGATGGAGCGGACATCGAGGGCCATTCCGGACGAGACGAAGAAGATAGGTATGAAGAAGCCGTAGCCGACCGCGTCGAGCTTCTCTTCGAGCGACCGCACATCTGCGGGTTTCCATTGCCGCAGCACGATGCCGGCGAGGAAGGCACCTAGGACGATGTCAAGGCCGAAGCGCGCCGCGAACGCCAACAGCACCAGCAGCAGGACTACGGTCCACCGGAGAACGGTTTGGGACGTCGCGTGTTCGCCCGCGATGAGTGTCCGCCTCGCTCGTTCGCTGCGGATCAGTCGCGGCACGAAGATCAAGACAGCGGCGAGGCCGCCCACTACGGCCAATGAGACGACCGCGGCGACGCTACTGGTCGTGCCCAGGAATACGGCGACCGCGACGATCGGCAGGAACTCCCCGGTCGCGCCGGCCGCGACAATGTACCTACCGAAGGTGCCGGACAGCATGTCGTTGTCGCGCAGGATCGGGAGCAGCGTCCCCAGCGCTGTTGTGGTGAGGGCAATGGAAACAGGGATGAATCCGCGTACGAATCCGGTCGCTTCGAGAAGACCGACCACAGCCAACGCCAGTACTACGGACATGCCCCACGCGATCAAGGCAAGTCGTCCGTATCGCTCGCGAAAGAGTCTCGGGTCTAGCTCGTAGCCCGCGAGCAGGAAGACGAAGCCTAGGCCCACGTTGCTGAAGAGCTCGATGCTGGCCGTCTCCGCGAGACCGAAGACCTCCGGTCCAATGAGGATTCCGCCGACAATGAGCACCACGACCTGGGGAACGCGCCTTCCCGGCAGCACCGCGGCGACAAACGGCGCAAGCGCCGCAACGATCGTGACGGCGACCAATGTGTCGATTCCGCGGGTAAGGTCGTTCATCTCGCTCGTTCGGTTGTCGGACCGGGCAGGTCCACCTCCCCACGATATCGGCCGATCTTGGCGGTGAAGGAGATATGTCCGTTCGTTGTCCCGCGACTCCGCCCATTCAGCTCGGAACTGCGTGGGGACGATCTCGCCTGGAGCGAGGACGAAGCACGAGCGGCTGCGTGCTTTATGCGGCTTTGCGCACTTCGCGAGGTTCTACCGGAGCTTGATGGGATATCCGTCCGAGGTTTCGGTACGACGGCGCTGCGCGGGTGGAATGGTCGTCGATAGAGGAGGTGGACGTTCATGGCCCGGAGCCCAGAGTACAGAGATCCATTACATATCGATAAGTCGATGTTCTTTTTCGCCGGTGTCTATGCCGACCATGATGCCGCCGAGGCTGACTACGAGGCCATCAAAGCGCTGCATGCCACCAGCGACATTGGCTCGTATGACGCGGCCACCATCACCAAGGACGCCAACGGCAAAGTAAAGGTGGCCAAGACGGAGAAGCCGGCACAACACGGCGGGTGGATCGGGTTGGCCGCGGGGGCGGGGGCGGCTGTTCTGTTCCCAGCGCTGCTGCCTGCTCTTGTTGTGGCAGGCGCGGCGGGGGCCGGACTCGGTGCTTGGTTCGGCCACCTCGCTCACGGCACGAGCCGGGCGGAGGCCAAGGAGATTGGTGCGCTCCTGGACCGGGGCAACGCGGCGCTCATTGTCATTGGCATCGACCACGACGCGGAGAAGATTCAGGCCGCCGCCGTCAACGCCAAAGAGCACGTGCTCCGGCGGCTGCAGCACACGAATTGGGAAGAGGCGGAACGAGACGCGATCGAATCGATGTTCCAGGGTAAGGACGACGAATATCGGTGACCGCGCGACGGGACTCTCGGTGATCTGGCAGTAGCTGGCCGACTTCGTCAACCCCATCTGGCGTCGGGGAGATGCACTCGGAGGACGGTGGCGCCGGGTCGACTGGAAACCTCGACCCGCCCGCCGTGGGCATCGACCACCGCGGTGACGATGGCCAGGCCGAGTCCGGTGCTGCCCGCCGCCCGCGACCGGGACGTGTCGCCCCGGGCGAAGCGTTCGAAGATGTCCGGCAGTACCTGTTCCGGGACTCCGGGCCCGTCATCGGCGACGCTGACGATCGCCGAGTCGTCCACAACGGCGAGGCTCGTGGTCACGGTGGTGCCGCGCGGCGTGTGGGTGCGGGCGTTGGCGAGCAGGTTGGCGAGCACTTGGCGCAGGCGGGCGCTGTCACCGGTGACCGTCACCGGTTCATCGGGTAGCTCCAGCCTCCACCGGTGATCCGGGCTCGCCGCGTGGGCGTCGTTGACCGAATCCGCCACGATCTGTGAGAGCTGGACTGGGTCGCGATCCAACGGCCGGCCGGAGTCCAGCCGCGCCAGCAGCAGGAGGTCGTCGACGAGCGCGGTCATCCGGGCGCTCTCGGACTCGATCCGGCCCAACGCATGGGCCACGTCGCCCGGCACCGTGTCGCGTCCGCGCCTGGTCAGCTCGGCGTAGCCGCGGATCGCTGCCAGCGGCGTGCGTAGCTCATGGCTCGCATCGGCGACGAACTGGCGCACCCGGGTCTCGCTCGCGTGGCGGACCGCGAGCGCGTCGCCGACGTGGCCGAGCATCCGGTTGAGCGCTGCCCCGACCTGTCCCACCTCGGTGCGCATATCGGTGTCGGAGTCCGGCACCCGTACCGACAGATCCACCTCGCCCTTCGCGAGCGGCAGCTCGGTCACCCGGCGGGCCGTCGGCGGCGACCCTCCTCAGTGGACTGAGCGAGGCTCGGACGACGAACGCCCCCGCCAGCCCGGCCAGCATGAGGGCCGCGCCGGCCACCACGGCCTCGATCAGGACCAGCCGCCAGACGGTCTCCTGCGCCGGGCCCAGCGGCAGGCCAGTCACGAGCGTCGATCCGTCGGCGGACTGGACCGCCATCAGCCGGTAGTCACCGAGGCCCGGGACGCTCAGCGTATGCGCGAGCCGATCCACGGGCACCGACATCAGGGCAGTGCGCTGCTCGGCATCGAGTGCTATCTCCGTCCCGCTCGGCGGTTGCAGGACTGCGCCCTTACTCATCACGCCGTTGGTGATGATGGCGCCGAGCGTGCCGGCGGCCTGGCCGGGCGGAAACAGTCCTCGATCGTGGCGCGGACCGGGTCCACCTGACGGGCCGTATGCCCGGTTGGATGCGGCGAGGAGTTGGTTGTCGAGCTGCGCGGTGAGGAACTGGCGCACGGCAACCGTGGACACCACGCCGATGACCAGGCACAGCACCGCGAGCAGCGCGAGGATGCCGGTGAGCAGTCGGCGCCGCAACGACCAGCCGGCCAGCCGCGCCCGCACGCGTGCCGCTAGTCGCGCCCGGGTCCCACCAGGCGGAGCGGCTGCGGGTTCAGCCAGCGGGTTTGAGGACATATCCGGCCCCACGTAGCGTGTGGATCATCGGTGCCCGCCCGGCGTCGATCTTCTTGCGGAGGTACGAGATGTAGAGCTCGACGACGTTGGCCTGACCGCCGAAGTCGTAATTCCAGACCCGGTCGAGGATCTGCGCCTTGCTGAGCACCCGGCGCGGGTTGCGCATCAGAAACCGGAGCAGCTCGAACTCGGTGGCGGTCAGCATGATCAGGTCCTCGCCCCGGCGGACCTCGCGGCTGTCCTCGTCCATGGTGAGGTCGCCCACCGCGAGCACCGCCTCGGCCCGGCTGGCGGCGGCTAGGCCGGCACGACGCAGGAGAGCCCGCAGGCGCGCCACCACCTCCTCGAGCGAGAACGGTTTGGTCACGTAGTCGTCTCCGCCGGCGGTTAGGCCAGCGATGCGATCCTCGACCGAGTCGCGAGCGGTCAAGAAGAGCACTGGTACGGCGGGGCTGTGGCCACGCACCCGACGCAGCACCTCTATTCCGTCCAGGTCGGGGAGCCCGATGTCGAGGACGATCGCGTCCGGCTGGAAATCCTTGGCGGTCCGAACGGCGACGTGGCCCGTGGCCGCGGTCCGCACGTCGCAACCCTCGTAGCGGAGCGCCATCTGGAGCAGGTCGGTCAGCGTGGGTTCGTCGTCGACGACCAGGATCCGGACCGGCTCGCCGTCAGGTCGGCGTAGCTCGTTCGAGCGCGGGTCCGTGGCCATCATGGCCTCCATCTTCTGGCCTGAGGCTATGCCCCGTCTGGGTGGACCCTGTGAGTCGCCTGTGACGGCTCGTGGTCGGCTGCGAGCTCATTTTCGGCTTGACGGTGTGCTCGCGTCGTGGATGTCACAGGCCAGACACAGGAACCCACTAGGAAACCACCAGTACCATGCGCAAGCATCGCTGACATGAACCCTTCAGGTGCAGACGGAATCTCCCGCCGGGGCGTGCTTGCCGGTGCCGCCGGCGTCGCCGCCATCAGTGCCACGGCGGCTCTGGCCGGTTGCGGCATGGGCGACGATGATGGCGCCGCCGGTACGACCGCCGCACCCCTGACCGTGAAGGCCGCCGACGTGCCGGTGGGCAGCGCCGCCATCCTCGGGCCGGTCGTGGTCAGTCAGATCACCGCGGGCAATTTCAAGGCTTTCAGTGCCGTCTGCACGCACCAGCAGTGCGTGGTCGCCCAGGTGCAGGACCAGAGTGTGATCTGCACCTGCCACGGGAGCACGTATTCCGCGCGGGACGGCTCGGTGATCTCCGGCCCGGCGCCGCGTCCGCTCCTGGCGCTAACCGTGACGCAGTCGGGCGACAGCCTCACCATCACCTGAACGGCCGTCGACGTCACGATTCGTCCATAGTGGACTTTTACCCGAGCGGGCGCGCGCCCGGCCTGATGCTCGACCGTGTCTGCCTTGGCCGTCCACGGTCCCGCTGTCGTCAACTCGGACTGCCGGCGCCCCGTGCAGCGGTGAGCGCGTGGTCGGTCCGAAACCCCCCAGTTGGCGATTGCCGCCGGCTGAGCCGCCCCCGGATGGCAGGATGGGGAAGGGGGAGGCATGGACGATATCGACGCGTGGGACGCCTGGGCGGCCACTGACGGCTTGCCGGAGGTAGCCGACGACGACTCGTACGCCGATGGCGTGCACGAGGCGGCGCGGGACCGTGACGCGCCGGTTGCACTGCCCCCTGACCGTGAGGACGGCCCCTTGGGCCTTGACGACTACGGGATCACCTCGGCGCAGCGCAGCCGTGGCGAGCCCTTGTCGGCCCGATTGGCCCGCGAGATGCCCGACTTGGTCGTCCGGTGGCTTCCCTACGAGGAGCCTGACCCGCGGCTCACCGAGGACCTCGATCCCGACGCAGTGGATCAGGTCGACGAAGACAGCCTGTTCCTAGCCGATCCGGAGCCAATCGACCCGCGGCTGGACTCGCAGGTATCGATGTATGACCGTCCGGTGCGGGGCATCCCGTTCAGCCGCCGCATCGACGGACTGGTCCGGCCTGGCAGTGGGTACGGCTCGGTTGAGGCCGACGAGATCGCGTACGACCTGGGGCCGGCCATGGGAGGCCTCGGGGGTGAGGAGTTGGCGATGCACGAGATGCCACGGGAGCAGGTCGACCTGGAGGAGCAGGAGAGCACCTCCGAGCCGTACGTCGCGCGGCCGCCCGGACCCGTGATCCGGACCGGCGCAGAGCAGCCGTGGGACCCGGAGGACCTGGCGGTCGCCGAAGGTCGCGACCCGACCCCGCGCAATGTGGAGCGAGCGCGGCGTGAGCTCGAGGAGCTCGGAGCCGCCGCAATCGAAAAGACGGTGCCATAGCAACGGTCGTACCGTTCGCAGGCATTCTTGGGTACGGTCTGCGACGTGACCGTCGTCTCCGTACTCAACTACAAGGGCGGCGTAGGTAAGACCACGGTCGCGGCCAACCTCGGCGCCGAGATCGCGCATCGTGGCCGGCGGGTGCTGCTGGTCGACATGGATCCGCAAGCAAGTTTGACGCTGTCGTTCTATGCCGCGGACGAGTTCGCCAAGGAGTTCTCCGACAGCGGGACGCTGCTGCACTGGTTCGAGTCGGTGCTGCACGACCAGGCGCCGCATCCGTTGCGCCAGTACGTCGTCTCCCCACCCCGGGTCAACGAGCGGGTCCGGGAGCACGGCGGGCAGTTGGATCTCATCCCGTCCCATCTCGGCCTCATCGACATCGACCTGGACCTGGCCGCGCACGTGGGCGGCTCCCGGTACCAGGTCTCCAGCTCGGGATTTCTCTGGGTGCATCGGCTGCTCGCGGACGCGCTGGGGCGAGCCGCCATTCGTCGACTACGACGTCGTCCTGATCGACTGCGCGCCTAACTTCAACATGATCACCCGTACCGCGATCGTGGCGAGCGAGCACATCCTCATCCCAGCCAAGGCCGACTATCTCTCCACGCTCGGCATCGACTACCTACGCCGCAAGCTCGCCGAGCTGGTCCGCGACTACAACGAGATCGCCGGCGACCAAGGCATCGAACCAGCCGTCCTCGGCGTCGTCTTCACGATGATCCAGCACGCGGCGGAGGGGCCGATCATCGCGGTGCGCAACTACGTCACTCACACGGAGCAGTACGACGTACCGGTCTTCCGGACGATGATCCGGGAGAGCAAGACGCTGTTCGCTACCGCGGGAGAGCGCGGTGTACCGGCGGTGTTGCTTTCCAACGCAAATCCGAATGTCCACCATGAGCTGAAGGAGCTCACGACGGAGTTCCTGACCCGAATCATGGTCGACGGGGCGACCTGATCGCTCCGAGACTCGTGAAAGCCCGTGGCACCGATGCTGGTGCGTGAATCTGCGGCTCGACCGGAGTGGTTCGTCACGCGTCGGGAATGTAGGTTTGTACGGTGACAGATTCGGCCGAACTGACGCATGAGGTGCTGCTGCGCGTGGCGGAGTTTCTGCGCAAACTGCCCACCGAGCAGCTCGAGGACCTGGCCTCGGGCTCGGCCAGCCTGGAGGTCGTGAGCCGGGCACCCGTCGAAGCCGCGCGCCAAGAGGTCGCCCGCCGCAAGCTGCCGGTGCGGCAGAAGACACCCGCGGTGGCGATGCCCCGGCCGATCCAGCAGATCGGCGCGGATCTGTCCAATTTGGTCGATCGGGCAACGGCCACCCAGTACGTGGACGACCTGCGCCTGAGCGTGGCCCAGCTGCGGTCGCTCGCTGCCGGGCTCGGTATCGCGGTGAGCAGTAAGGCCACGAAGGCACAGGCCCGCGACACTATCGTGCAGTGGACGGTCGGCCGCCGGGCCGACGCCGCCATGCTCAGCCGCCCGGCCGCCCGCCGCTTCTAGACCCGCCGCTTCTAGAGTTATGAGCGGCCGGCGGGTCCAGCCTCTTCATCACCGCACCAGACCGGCGATCAGGTTGATGGCTCCGGCGACGATGAAAACACCGAAGACGTAGGCAAAGATGGCGTGGGCAAGGACCGCGCGACGAGTCTGCCGATTGCGCAACGCCGTGTTGGAAACCTGGTACGTCATGCCGACCGTGAACGCAACGTAGGCGAAGTCCCGGTACATCGGGCGAGTCGCGGAGTCCCCCTCACCGAATTCGATGCCGCCCGCCCCGGATCGGTAGTAGAGGTCGGCGTACTGCAGGGTATAGATGGTGTTGAGCATCGTCCACGACAGCGCGATTGTCGCCACGGCTACGGCGATAAGCCCTAGCCTTGGGGCACCCGTCCGTTCGCCAGCCAGGCTAAGAGCAGAACCGACACCGAACAGACTCGCCATGCAAACGGTGACGAGCAGGGCGTTGCCGACGGCCCGGGTGTCGTCCTCCTCGGTCGCCCACCGCTCTGTGTCTGAGCCGTCCGCGCGAACGATGATATGCCAGACGCTAACCAGGAACGCCACAGCAGCGGCATCCCACCCGGCGACCACGGCTAACTCCCATGGCGTGTACCGCAATGAGCCCCAATCGACCCAGGCCGACGGCTAGGACCGTGACAGTCCTCTGTAGGGCGGGCGCGTGCCGGCCGAGCATTCGCTGGTAAAGCGTATGGGGACGCCTCCCGGTCCGGCTCATGTGGCAAACCCGACCGGCACAAGCCTGGCGTTCACAATGATTACTCCCACCATTGGGAGACGAGGTCAGCACGGGTCAGATCGCGGCGCCGTGAATCCCGCGGACAGTCGTTTGCGAGATGAACACAATGGACGTCAGCTGGAGCAAGCTGCCGCGATGAACGGCGCGCAAGCCCTCCCGCAGACCACCTGCAGCACACCACATTCTACCGGGCGGGCGAGCCGACCATCGGTCGGCTCCGGCTATTCCGGCACTGCGGAGGGTGGCCTGCGGCACATTCGGTTGTGCACAACTGATTGGTCGCATAGAGTCCGTCGCATGTCTGGAGATCTGAGATTGAAGCGCCAGGTGTGCTTCGCCCTCTACTCCGCCTCCCGGGCGGTGACTGGTTTCTACCGCCCGCTGCTCGAGCCGCTCGGTCTGACCTACCCGCAGTACCTCGTCATGCTCGTGCTCTGGGAGCGCGGTGAGTGCTCAGTAAAAGACCTGGGCGCCGAACTGATGCTTGACTCGGGCACGCTCTCGCCCTTGCTGAAGCGGCTCGAGACGGCCGAACTGGTGACCCGTCGACGCGACCCAGCCGACGAGCGCAGCGTCCTTATCGAGCTCACCCGCCGCGGCGACGAACTGCGCCACGAGGCCGCCGCGGTACCGATGAACGTCGCCGCCGCGAGCGGGCTCCCGCCGCCCGAGTTGGCCGAGCTGCGCGACACGCTGACCGCTTTGACCCAGTCCATGCTCGCTGCCCACTGAGAGGCCCGTATGAAGATCTTCTACACAGCCGTCGCCACCGCCACGGGAGGCGGCCGTGACCACGGCCACGTCCGGTCCTCGGACTCAATCATCGACGCCGCCATCGAAGCGCCGGTAGAGCTCGGTGGAAAGGGCGGCGCGACAAACCCCGAGCAACTCTTCGCCGCCGGGTACTCCGCGTGCTTCCTCAATGCACTTCGGCGGGTAGCCAGAAAGGCACAGGCCGATGTGGACGGTGCGGAGGTGACCGCAGAGGTCGGCATCGGGCCGGCAGGGGAGGGCGCGTTCGGGCTCGCCGTGACGCTGCGGGTGACGATGCCGAACGTGGAGCATGCCCGAGCCGAAGAGTTGGTAGCGGCAGCGCACAAGGTCTGCCCCTACTCCAACGCCACCCGCGGCAACATCGACGTCGTGCTCGACGTCCGATAGGCGCCGACACAGCCAACCTCGGCACGTGGTCGTCTGCATTTCCTAGACTCGGCGAGTCGCATCGGGTCCGGATGGTGACGTCCCGATATCAATGTCAGCCAGCGATATCTCCGGCCCGCCGGTTCCAGGATCGCCGAGACCACGTCGACGGCTAGCGCTGATCGGGTCGCGACGCTGGCTTGACAGATGCTCCTCCAATCGAGGCATCCGCCGATATCAGAGAATGAAATGGATATCGCGCGCGGCAATGGGCCGTGGGCCGCGACACGCCGCACCACCAACCGGGCGATCGTCGAATGGTCAGCCGGACAGCCCTAAGGTGATCATGAGGCCGAGGGCGACCGCGATCAACGGCCCGGCGAACAGGGCGGCGAGCGTGGTGCTGGCTCGACGTCCACCGGCGACGTGGGCCAGGATCAGCTTCACGACCGTATTGGCCGCCAGGGCCGCCATCGCGGCGAGGACGGCGGTCTCCGGGGTCAGCGTGCCCTGCGAGGCCAGGTTCGCGGCCGTGAGCGCGCCGGCGTGAGAGTCGGCCAGACCGGCCGCGGCGATGGTGGCCACGGCCGCGCCGGTGCCGAGCAGGTGCTCGGCGAACGCGGCCAGCACCAGAAAACCGGTCAGGATCCCGGTCAGGATCAACGCCGGGATCAGGTCGAACGGGCGGCGCCCCACGAGCGCCCGCGGCCGCCGCGCCGGTGCATCACCGCCGGCCGCCTCACCAAGACCAGCACGGGGATGGTCGCCACCGCGATCCTCGGTCCGAGGATCGGGAAGGTCAGCCGAGTGTCCGTTGGCCCAATCCTCGTCGATGTCGTGAGCCACCCGCGGATCGTCCGGATCGGACGGTGACTGAGACGGCGACTGAGACGGTGACTGAGACGTAGCTCGGATCGTGACGCGGACCGTGACGAGGATGCTCCGAAGTCGATGGCGGTGACCGAGCCGCCGCGCGCCACTGCGAGCTCGGCAGCCGGTTCGCGTTCGGCTGCGGGCTCGGACGCAGGCACGGGTACGGGCACGGACAGGGCGGCCTCAGCCGTACGTCCCCGCCGCAGCACGAGCCAGCCCGCCTCACCGACCAGGACCGCCGAGCCCAGCGCAGCGGCGGGGATCAGCAGCCCCGCCACCCGGCTGTCGGCGACCGCGGTCACCAGTACCAGCTGCACCAGAGTGGCCACGCTCGCCAGCAGGGCGGCGGCCATGGCCGGCCGGAACAACTCCGGGTCGCGCGAAGTCCGCGCCATGGCGCCGGTCGTGGCCGCGCCGGAGACGAAGCCGCCGGCCAGCCCGGCCGCGGGTAGGCCCCGGCGCGGACCAGCGAGCCGGACCGCGACGTAGCCGAGCCAGCCCAACGCCGTGACCGCGACCACGAATGTCCACATTCGACGCGGGTCGATCACACCGTACGGGCCGAGGTTCGCGTGCGGCATGAGCGGAAGCACGATGAACGCCGCGACGAAGAACTTCAACGCGTCCGCGAGCTCGAGTTCGGTGATCTTGTCGCGGACGAAGTGGTGCAGCCGGTCCTTGGCCTGAAGCACGACGGCCGTGGCGACCCCGGCGCCGGCGGCTAGCGCAGGCAGGGTCACGGCGAGCCCGCCCAGGATGACGGTCAGCACCAGCGCGACCTCGGTCGCGGCTCCGAGCCGGCCGCGCCGTCGCTCGTCCGCCACCTGCTCAACGCCTCCGCCACCAGCGGGCCGGAGGTGGCCGGCTGCCATGATCACGGCGGCCGCACCGACCAGCGCGGCGACGACCAATGGACTGACCAGTGCGGCGAGGGCGCCGGAGAGCCCGGCCAGCGCAAAGGTGCGGACGCCAGCAAGCGCCGGCCCGCCATTGCGTTCCCGCTCTGACCCGATGAGCAACCCGATCGCCAACGCGATCGCCGCCGACTGCCACGCCGCCACGCGACGCCTCCCCTGTAGCGCTTCGGCCGCGCACCACGTCGGCGCGGCACCGCATTGAGGCGTACCAGTCTGGCGGGTCGGCGGCCGATAGGCCACCCCTGGTGTCCGTTTTTCGGCTGGGCGCGGGTCAGGTGCGGTGGCGCCCCCGGCCGAAGGCGTCGATTCGGCCCCACCGCCCCGGGATGTCGAGCAGCGCCAGGTAACCGATCTCCTTCGGCACCGCCGGGTCGGTGATCAAATGCTCGCCGCTGGGATCGAGACCCAGCATCGTGCGAAGCAACAGCAGCGGCGTCCCGGTTGACCACGCTTGCGGACTGCACGCCGTCGGATACTCCACCGGGTATCGCGTGTATGAGCGTTCGTAGCCGGCGAAGGCCTCGGGCAGTCGGCCGTCGAAGAACTCGGCCGCGTCCAAGATCCCGTCGGCGATCCGGGCCGCCTCGGCTTTGAATCCATACCGGCGCAGCCCCCAGGCGATGAACGAATTGTCGAAGGGCCATACCGCACCGGTGTGATAGCCGATCGGGTTGGACCGTCCTTCGCCTTCGGCGAGGGTGCGCACCCCCCAGCCGGAGAAAAGCGTCGGCCCCATGAGATGCCGTGCCACTGCCTTGGCCTTGCCCTTGTCGACGATCCCGCTCCAGAGCAGGTGCCCGATGTTCGACGACAAAGAGTCCACCTTGGACCCGTCCGCGTCCAGCGCGACCGCGAAGAACTGGCCGTCCTCGACCCAGAAGTCCTTGTTGAACCGGCGTTTCAGGTCGGCCGCCTGCCGCTCGAGGGCGTCGGCGTAGTCGTGGTCCTTCCACACGGTACGGGCCAGGCGCGCGCCGCGGATTTTGGCGTCGTACGCGTACCCCTGCAGTTCGCACGTGGCCCGCGGAAAGCCCGGCAGCCGTCCATCGTGGTAGGAGATGGAGTCCCAGGAGTCCTTCCAGCACTGGTTCTCCAGGCCGGTCTGCTCGTTCGTGCGCTGGTAGGAGACGTATCCGTTGCCCTGCCGATCGCCGTAGTCGTCGATCCAGGCCAGCGCTGCTCTGGCCTGGGGCTCCAGCAGACGCACAAGCTTGGTGTCGCCGGTCCAGCGCTCGTACTCGTCGAGCAGCACCACGTAGAGCGGGGTCGCGTCGGCGTTGCCGAAGTACGGCGAGTGCGGCTGCTCCTCGAAGGCGGCCGTTTCGCCGTAACGCATCTCGTGCAGGATCCGGCCCGGCTCCTCCTCGCGGAAGTCATCCAGCCGGCTGCCCTGCCAGCTGCCGAGCGCTTGCAGGGTGGTGGCGGCCAGCTCCGGCGCGAACGGCAACGCCTGCAGGCTGGTGAAGATGCTGTCGCGACCGAACATGGCCATGAACCATGGCAATCCGGCGGCGGGCAGGCTCATTCCGCCGGCGACCGGCGGTGAGAACCGCAGTGCCGCGAGGTCGGTGAGGCTGCGCCGGTAGGTGGACTTCAGCGAGATCTTGTCCGTCTCCAGGGTCGGCGCGTCGTCGAGCCACTTCTTCAGGGTTTCCGCGATCGGCCGCTGCTCCGAGCCGGCGTGGCCGTGTGTGGGCCGGTCGAGCTTCTCGCCCCAGCCCAGTAGGGCCGTAACCACGTCGAGATCGGTACTCCACTGCTCGTGCGGTCCGATGTGGATGGAGAAGCTGAGCCCGTTCTCGTCGATGCGAGCCGGCTCAGACGAGGTGATCGTGGTCTCCCGCCGGAACGTGTCCCGCTCGTAGCCGATGAGCAGATGGCCGCCGTTGACCCGGTGGTAGTACTTGCCCTTCTTGCCCACCGCGTCCTTGATTTCGAACAGGTCGGCGAAGTCGCTGTCCGCGTCGAGACGTACGGCGAGGTCGACGGCCTTGTCGTCGTGGTTGAGAATGGTCAGCTCCTCGTGGAATCCGGCGCCGACGGCGCGTTGCCGGATCACCGAGAGCGTCGCGTTGACGTACACCGTGCCGGTGCCGGGTGCCAGGAAGAACCGGGTCTCGAAGTACTGCAGGTCGTCCACCGAGAGTGGGTTGAGCCGGTTGCCGTCCACGGTGAGGATCCACTTCGACAGGAACCGGGTGTCGAAGGAGAACAGCCCTGTCGTGTCAACCGGGCTCGCATCGATATCGCCACGCTTGTCGCTGACCACGAAGGTGTTGCCGTCGAGAATGTTGACCAGGCCGTCGCTCATCGGTCGCGTCCCTTCGTGGCCAGGCTGGCGGTAGTGGCCCGCGGTGGACCGGGCATCAGTCGCTGGAAGGCCACCATGAGCCTTCGGTCGCCCTCAACTCCAATCTGGCCGCGCAGTGTGGCGGTCAATGCGTTGGCCTCGCCGGTCACCATTCGCTCGAATAACGACTGATGAGTGTGGATGACCGCGTCGGCCTTGCTGCTGCGTTGTGACACGTCGACCTTGCCCTTGTCGATCTGGAGATACCAATTCCGAGTGGAGTTGCGATCCTCGAGATCGAATCGCATCGTCGCCGTCACCTGGCTCAGCAGGGGCTGCGGTTGGCTGCCCAGTCGGTCGAAGAATTCCTCGGTACGGTCTGTCATTGCTGCTCCTCAGCGGCCCGTGACGGTGGTTGCCGGCGTGGATACGCCCATGCGCTGCAGTAGGTGATCGCCGACCCGAAGCGCGTTGGCCATCGCGGTCAGCGCCGGATTCATCGCGCTGATGCTGGGGAAGAAGCTCGTGTCCACGACGTACAGGTTGTCCAGTTCATGCGCCCGGCAGTCCGAATTGAGTACCGACGTGTCCGGATCCTTGCCAAACCGGCAGGTCCCCGCCTGGTGCGCTACGCCGGCCAACGGGATGTCGCTCTTCATGTAGGCGAACCGGTTGATCAAGTGGTGTTCGTGCAGGCCGAGCCTGCCGAGCATGGACTTGAGCTGGTGATAGAGGCGTTTTGCCGCGGTCGGGTTGCTGGGCGTGTACTTGACACTGACACCTCCCGATGGGTTCAGCGTGACTCGGTTGTCCGATCGAGGTAGGTCCTCCGTGGACAGCCAGAAGTCGACCGCGTGCCGGGCCACGTCACGCAGCGCCCACGTCGGTGCCAGTTTGGTCTCCAGCGGCTTCTCACCCCGGTACATGTCGGGCTGCGACTTGCCGATCATCTGGATGTTGCCCATCGGGTAGTCGAAGTCGGGGCCACGGAAATAGAAGTCGTTGACGTCCGAGCGTCTTCTGGAACACGGTCGGATTCGGCTCCTTCGACAGGGCCAGCACCGCCTGGCTGTCGTGGTACATGTAGTTGCGCCCGACCTCGTCGGAGCCGTTCGCGAGCCCAGCGGGATGGCGATCGTTAGCGGAGGCGAGCAACAGCTTGGCCGAGTTGGCCGCACCGCAGGCGACCACGATCAGGTCGCCCGCGTAGCGCTCGAGGTGTCCCTCATGATTCACGACCACCTCGGTCACCGAGGTGCCGGCCGGGTTCGTCTCCAGCCGTACCGCCTCAGCGTGGGTGAGCAGGGTGACGTTCGGGATGCTCCAGCGCGGGCCGTACGCCCAGCACCTCCGCATCCGACTTAGCGTGCACCAGGCAAGGAAAGCCGTCACACGTTCCACATCGGACACACGTGCTGTACGGCATGTTCGCCTCGTTCAGCATGATGCCGCACGGGGCATGGAACGGGTGATAAGCCGGCCCGGACCAGATCGTCGGAGAGCTGCTGGATGCGCGGCTCATGCGAGACCGGCGGGAACGGATATGGCGCGCTCGCGCTGGGCTCGGTCGGGTCCTCGCCCCGGGCGCCGTGCACCGCGTAGAGCTGTTCCGCCTGGGTGTAGTACGGCTCCATCTCGTCGTAGGAGATGGGCCAGGCGGGGGAGAGTCCGTCGTGATGTCGCAGCTCACTGAAGTCCTCTCGGCGCATCCGGTACAGTGCCGCGCCGTACATCTTGGTGGCACCGCCGACGAAGTAGTGCACCTGCGGCTGGAACTCGTGTCCGTCCGCGTCGGTCCAGACGTCGGGCGAGATGTAACGGTTGTCGACGAACACATCGGCGGCGCTCCAGTTGCTCGCCTCCCGAGGCAGCCAGTCGCCGCGCTCGAGCAACAGGATCCGCTTGCCGGACGGAGCGAGTCGGCGGGCCAGCGTGCCGCCGCCGGCGCCGGTGCCGATGATGATGACATCGAACGCGCCATTGCTCATAGGAGCTCCTCGAATCCGCTCGGCCAGGATGATCCGCCCGGCAGCCTCGATCATCGCGAGGTGCGAGAACGCCTGCGGAAAGTTGCCCAGGTGCCTGGTTCCGTTCCGTCTCGTACTCCTCGGCATAGAGGCCCAGCGGCGACGCGATGTTCAGCAGCCGTTCCATCAGTTCGATGGCGCGCCCGCGCTCACCGACCACAGCGAGCGCCGAGACGAGCCAGAACGAGCAGATGAGGAACGTGCCCTCCTTGCCGGTCATGCCATCGTCGGTCTCGTCCGTCCGATAGCGGAGCACGAACCCGTCCTCGGTCAGCTCGTCGGCGATCGCGTCGACGGTCGCCCGCAGCCGGGGATCGTCGGCGGGCAGGAGTCCGAACTGCGCGGCGAGCAAGGTGGACGCATCGAGTGCGTCGGTGTCGTAGTGCTGCCGCAGCACGCCGCGCTTGCTCACCCCGTGCTTGAGGATGTCGGCCCGGATCTCCTCCGCCGTGTGCCGCCACACCACGGCCTGTTCCGGGTCGCCCCGGATCTCGGCTAGGTCACGCCGCTCGATCCAGCGCCACCCAACCCATGAGCTTCGACGAGACATAGTGCCGGGGTGCACCGCGGGCCTCCCAGATGCCCTGGTCCGGCTCCCGCCACACATGGGTCGCACAATCGGCCTGAGCCTGGACGATCGGCCAGAGCCGGCGCGGCAGACGCTGGCCACGGCGGGTGTGCAGGAGGAGTGAGTCGAGCACGGCGCCGTAGACGTCGTTCTGCCGCTGGTCGTAGGCGGCGTTTCCAACCCGCACCGGACGCGCACCCTCGTACCCGGTCAGTTCCTCTACTGTAGACTCGGTTAGATCTCGACGGCCGTCGATCCCGTACATGATCTGCAATCCGCCGTCGGCGTTCGGCTCCAGGTCGGCGATGAACTGGATGAACTCGTCGGCCTCCCAGTCGAGGTCGAGCCAGTGCAGCGCCTGCAGAGTGAACGTTGCGTCACGCATCCAGGCGTAGCGGTAGTCCCAGTTGCGGGGTCCGCCGGGCGTCTCAGGCAGGGATGTTGTCAGCGCCGCGATCGCAGAGCCCGTCGGCGCGTACGTGAGGCCCTTGATGGCGAGCGCCGAGCGCTGCAGATCGTGGGACCACCGGTGGTCGGGGATCCGGGCGCTGGCGAGCCAGTTGCGCCAGTACGCCACCGTGGTCCCCATCCTCGCCCAGGCCTCGTCGGTCGAGGTTGGCATCGCGATACCGTCCCCCAGAGACAGGGCCGCGAAGGCGCGTTCGCCGGACCGGAGCATGCGGCGGGCCCGGACCCGGTTGCCTTCGATGCCCATCGCCAGATCTGTCCGCAGCACCACGGTCTGGTCCGCGGCGCTCGCCCGCGCGCGGTGTCGGTCGCCATCCGTAAGGGCCCAGTTCGCGGCGATCCGGCCGTAGTCGAATACCGGTGCGCAGACGAGTTCGATCTCGACGTGCCCCTCCACGCACTCCATGGTGCGAAGGAGTATGTGGTCCGCGTCCTCGTCAGTGGGTGGGCGGCGATGTGGGGTGACGGCGTCGTCCGGCGGCCGCGGCCCGATCGTGAGGGCGTCGCGAACGACGAGCCAACCCGACGTCGTGCGGTAGGTCGTCTCCACCACGTTCGTGCCCGGAACGTAGTAACGGGTCGATGGGTGCACCACGCCGTAGGGGCCGACTCGGTACTGACCTGCCTCTCGGTCGAGCAGCGCACCGAAGATGCTCGGCGAGTCGAAGCTTGGTGAGCACATCCACTCCACCGCGCCGTCACGCGACACCAGCGCGCCGGTGTGGCAGTCCGAGATGAACGCGTAGCTCTCGATGGCAGGGAACGGCGCGCGTGACGGCGCGAGCCGCCGTGCGTGGCTTCGTCGGCCACTGGCCGACTGGTCGACTTGGCATGCGGCCGTCCGGGCGTCGGCTGCGCGCCGGCCTTGGCTGTACGGGTGCGCGCGGGCCGCCGCGCGGTCGCGGTCACCGGCCACCCCACGGCTCGTGCCAGCGTCCACTGCCGGCGAGCAATCTGTCGGCCGCCGCCGGACCCCAGGTGCCCGGGCGCGTAACGCTCAACGGCGGGCGGCTTGTCGGCAGTGGCTGCATGATGCGCCAGCGCTCCTCCACGCCGTCCTGTCGTGCGAACCGGGTTGGGTCGCCGACCAGGGCCGCGTGCAGGAGCACCTCGTACGGGGTCGGGACCGTGACCCCCTCCCGGCCGAAGTCGTGGTCCATCGTTATCGAGTTGGGCTCGTCCTCTTGTGCCGCCCTGCCTTCGAGGACGAAGCGCACGCCGGCAGATGGGTCGAGGCGCACCACCAGCTGGTTGGGGTCGGGTTCGCGGTCACCAAGCACATGCACGCCGAGCCGGGGCGGCCGGCGGAAAACGAGCCGCACCTCGGTCTGGGTAACCGGCAGCCGCTTGCCGGTGCGGATGAAGAACGGAACTCCGGCCCAGCGCCAGTTTTCGATCTCCAAACGGAAGGCCGCGTAGGTCTCGGTCGTGGAGTCCGGGCTGACGCCGTCGATGTCGAGGTAGCCGTCGTACTGCCCGCGCACATAGTGTGCCGGGTCGGCGTCGACGACCGCCTGCCACAGCGCGAGCTGGTGGTTCTTGATGGTCTGCGGATCCGGACCGCTCGGCGGTTCCATCGCCGCCGCAGCGAGCAGATGCAACAGATGGTTGACGCACACGTCGCGCAGCGCGCCCACCGCATCGTAGAAGTGCCCTCGGTCCTCCACTCCGAAGCTCTCTGCCATCGTGATCTGCACCGACTCGACGTGAGTGGCGGTTCCAGATCGGCTCGAGCATCGTGTTGGCGAACCGAAGGTAGTGCAGCTCGGCCATGCCCGGCCTTGCCGAGAAAATGGTCGATCCGGTACAGCTGCGACTCGTCCACGTACTGGTGCAGCTGCTCGGCCAGCTCGCTTGGCCGAGGCGAGGTCGTGGCCGAAAGGCTTCTCGATCACGATCCTGGCGTTGTCGGTGAGACCCGCCTCGTGCAGACCGGCCACCACCGTGCCGAACAGGAACGGCGGGATCTCCAGGTAGAAGACCGGCAGCTTCGCGCCCTTGAGGGTCTTGGCCAGCTGTTGGTAGGTAGCGGCGTCGGTGAAATCGCCCGGCAGGTACGACATCCGTCCAGCCAGCCGGTCGAACACGTCCGGGTCAACCGACTCGCCGGTTGCCTCGATCGCCTCGCTCGCGTGCTTGCGGAGGTCGTCGGCGCTCCAATGGTCTGCCGCGACTCCGACGATCGGGCAGTTGAGCAGCCCCCGCGCTTCCAGCCGGTACAGCGAGTGGAACGTCATCACCCGGGCCAGGTCCCCGGTGATACCGAAGATCACCAGTACGTCGGCTTCGGTCGGTTGGCTCTGCTTCGCCTTCCTCGCCATCAGGTCCTCCGCTTCCAGTTGATACGCGGTGTGTCGATAGTGGACGGATCGAGTAGGTCGGCGGAGCGGTGGTGCGGGCGTAGGTAGAACTCCTCGGCCCATTCGTGGAAGGCGTTGAGTTCCGCGCCGGTGTTGGCCATGAGCTGCGCGTGCACGCCGAGCCAGGCCGCGAACGCGAACCGGCCGTGCAGCTCGTGGCGATGCTCGCCGATCTCGGCGACCGCGGCCCTGCGTCCGATCATCGCCATGATGCCCTTGTCCCGGTAGTGGAACGGCGCAGCCGGCACGCCCTCCATGGTGGCGAGGATGTTCTGCGCGGCCCAGTCGCCCGACTGCTGGGCGACGCTGCCGAGTTGCGGCAGGCCGGCTCGTCGCCGTACGGGATCGCGGCGACGTCGCCCACCGCGTACACGTTCGGCAGGCCGGGCAGCGTGAGGTCAGGGTTCACCGCCAGCCGCCCGCCGCGGCCCTGCGCCACGCCTACCGCGCTGGCCAGCTCGGCCGCGCTGACACCGCCGCCCCACACGACGAGGTGGGTCCGGATGGTGGTGCCGTCACTGAGCTTCACGTGGTCCTCGGCTACCTCCTGCACCGAGACACCCAGACGTAGTTCCACCCCACGCCGGTGCAGTTGCTTCGCCGAGTAGGCGTGTGCACTGTCGGAGAACTGGGACAGCAGTACCTGACCGAGGTCGACCAGAATCACGCGGGCCGCACCAGGCGGCAGTTGCGGGTACCGGTGCGGCATCACGTCGTGCACCAGCTCCGCCAGCGCGCCCGAGGTCTCCACCCCGGTCGGACCGCCTCCCACCACCACGAAGGTGAGCGCTCCGTCGTCGAGCAGCTCGGGCTTGGCCGCGCTGTCCTCGAACAGGCGCAGCACTCGGTTGCGCACTCGTTCGGCATCGGCGACTGAGTAGAGGGGGAACGAATGCTCAGCGGCACCGGGGACCCGGAAGAAGTTCGGCTGCGTGCCGGCCGCGAGCACGAGCACATCGCCGGTGATCTCCTCCCCCCCGGCGAGCGTGACCGTCCGATGCTCCGGGTCCACCGAGGCGACGGCGGCAGTTCGAACGTCCACATTGGCGTCTGCGAGCGAACATGTTGGCCAAGTCGAACCGCACGTCGGTCGGCGTGAGCTCGGCGGTGGCGACCTGGTAGAGCAGCGGCAGGAACTGGAGGCTCCCTTCACGATCCAGCAGAGTCACCGCAACGCCCGGCGCACCGGCGAGGCGCTTGGCCGCCGCGACACCCGCGAACCCACCGCCAACCACAAGCACCCGAGTGGCATCGGAACTCACCATCGCCGCGAACCCCCCCAGCCAGACGCGGACCTCTGGGGCAATCGTTGCCGTCCGACACGTCGAATGTGGCCGAATCCGGGATCCCTTCATCAGACACACCCGCGTCCGGCTGCGGCTGGGGCGGTTGGGACACGTGTTGCTCCTGCGGCCGGTGATGCACTCGCCGGGGAGGGCATCTCACCCGGCGCGGATGATGCCCAAGCCGTCGGACCCGGATTGCATGGCACCATGTCGTCCGTAGATCTCGCGCGGTTCCAGTTCGCGATGACGTCGATCTACCACTTCCTTTTCGTCCCGCTGACCATCGGGCTCGCCTTTCTCACCGCTCTGCTGCAGACGTCGTGGCACCGAAACGGGCGCGAGGAGTACCGCCGACTGACCCGGTTCTTCGGAACCCTGCTCGTCATCAACGTGGCGGTGGGCGTCGTGACCGGGCTGGTACAGGAGTTCCAGTTCGGCATGAACTGGTCGGACTACTCGCGATTCGTCGGCGACGTCTTCGGGGCGCCCCTGGCCATGGAGGGTCTGGCCGCCTTCTTCCTCGAGTCGGTCTTCCTCGGCCTGTGGCTCTTCGGCTGGGACAAGCTCCCGCGCCGGGTCCATCTGGCCACCATCTGGGCGGTGGCGATCGGCGGTGCGCTGTCGGCGGCGTTCATCATGGCGGCGAACTCGTGGATGCAGCGGCCGGTCGGTTACGAGATCAATGAGACGACGGGTCGAGCGCAGCTCAACGACATCTGGGCGGTGCTCACCAACCAGGTCTTTCTGTGGGCGTACGTTCATGTGCTGCTGGCCGCGCTGGTGACCGCATCGGTGGTGATGCTCGGAGTCTCCGCGTGGCACGTGCGTCGCCGATCCAGTCCCGAGGTGTTCGAGCGCTCAGCCCGGTTGGCGCTGATCGTGCTGGTGCCTTCGGCGCTGTTTGCGCTCGTGGTGGGCAGCGAGCTGGGGGTTATCGAGGCCAAGTACCAGCCCATGAAGATCGCCGCGGCGGAGGCGCAATGGAATACCTGCCAACCCTGCTCGTTCTCGTTGTTCCAGATCGGCGGCGGCAACAACGACCAGAACCCATCGAAGGTCATCCAGGTTCCGCACCTGCTGTCGCTGCTGGCGACCAATTCGTGGAACGGCCAGGTGGTGGGGCTCAACGAACTGCAGGCGCAGTACGAGCAGAAGTACGGGCCCGGGTACTACGTGCCGAACGTTTTCGTGCAGTACTGGTCGATGCGGGTGATGGCCTACGGCGGCGCGTTGCTCTTCGGACTGGCCCTGCTCGGCGCGTTTCTCATGTGGCGACGGAAGTTCGCTACTTCTCGGTGGTACCTGTGGCTCGCGATGTGGGCGATTCCGATCCCGTTCATTCTCAACACCGCCGGGTGGTTGCTCACCGAAAACGGCCGGCAGCCATGGATCGTGCAGGGACTCCTGCTGACGAAGGACGCAGTATCCCCATCGGTGAACACCACCACTTTGGTCACGAGCATCCTCGTTTTCCTGCTGCTCTATGGCGCGCTCGCCGTCGTCGACTTCTATCTGATGGCCCGATACGCGCGTAGGGAGATCATCCCGCCTGACGGCGTCGAGGACGACGTCTCCGAACTCACCTACTGAGGACCGATGGGCACCTTCTGGTTCATTGTCATCGCGGTGCTGTGGACAGGCTTCATGGTGCTGGAGGGATTCGACTTCGGCGTCGGCATGCTGCACGGCGTGGTCGGCCGGGACGAGGTCGGCAAGCGGGTCGCGATCGCCACCATCGGGCCGGTGTGGGACGGCAACGAGGTGTGGCTCATCGTCGCCGGCGCGGGCATGTTCGCCGCCTTCCCCGGCTGGTACGCCACGTTGTTCTCGGCGCTGTATCTGGCGCTGGTGCTGCTCCTGGTGGGCCTGATCCTGCGCGGTGTCACCTTCGAGTTCCGCGACAAGCGAGACAGTCCGCGGTGGCGCCGCGGCTGGGACGCCGCGCTGCTGTTCGGAAGCGTGCTCACCCCGCTGCTGGTCGGGGTGGCGCTGTCCGACCTCCTGCACGGTCTGCCGATCGACGCCGACCAGGAGTTCGTCGGGGACTTCTGGGATCTGCTGAGCGTCTACTCCGTCCTGGGTGGACTGACGTTCGTTCTGATGTGCCTGCTGCACGGCGCCACCTTCCTGGCCATCAAGACCACCGAGGAGATCCGCGCGCGGGCGGTGCGGGTGGCCCGCGTGGCTGCGCCTGTCACCGCTGCGGCGGTCATCGCCTACGTCATCTGGACCCACGTGATCAGCGACAAGGGCTTCCTGCTCACGGTGGTCGAGCTCGTCGCGATCCTGGCGGTGCTCTCGGCGGTGTGGCTGGTCCGCATCGACCGGGACGGGTGGGCGTTCACGGCCACGGCAGTCACCATCGCGGCGGTCGTGCTCAACATCTTCGCCGACCTCTACCCAAACGTGCTGGTGTCCACAGTGAACTCGGCGTACAACCTCACCATCGACAACACCGCCTCCGGCCCGTACGCGCTAAAGGTGATGACGATCGTCGTCGTGGTTTTGCTCCCGGGAGTCCTTGTCTATCAGGGGTGGACCTACCATGTGTTCCGCAAACGCGTCACCCGCGACCAGGTGTCGGCCGCGAACCACTGACCGCCGGTCAGGTCAACACGTTGACGGCACGAGCGATCACCAACCCCACCATCACGAACGAAATCAGGGACTGTAGCGCCATGGTTGCCTTCGCCCATTGGGCGAACGGCATCACGTCGGTCGGACTGAACGCGAGCGCGTTGGTCAAGCCCAGGTAGAGGTAGTCGCCAAAGATCGGACGCCAGCCCTCGGGCGCGAGATGTGGGTTCATCTGTTGCGGGAAGGCAAGCCCGCCGAACGGTTTCGCATCCCGCGCCCTGGCGGCCGGGCCGCCAGCGTCGAGCTCCCAATACAGCAGACCGAACAGGATGTTGTTGTACACCCACACCAGCGCGCCCGAGTACAGCAGCATGGCACCGCCGTTTTTCGTGGATGGCCCGCCGAAGATCAGGTCGTGGACGAGATTCAGCGTCATGAACGTCGCCGCCCCGATGAGCAGCACCGTCAGGCCGATGGTGATCACTCGGTCGGAGGTCGCCCGGCGCGAGTTCCGCTCCGGGTCGACCGCGATCAGCGCGACCAGGCCGACCGCGCTGACTGTCGGCAGCAACCACCGTGGGCCCAATGCCAGGTGCGCCGGCACCGCGGCTGCCAGGAGCACAAGCACCAGCAACGCCAGCGCAGGCGGCCATCGGCCCTCCCGCCATGGTCGGCGCTCTGCCATCAGCCCGACGCGGCTTCCGCTGGTGGCGGGTCGGGCGGGGTGAGCCGGGTCGACACCACGAAGGCGACCACCGCGGCGACGATCACCAGCGGCATCGTCCGGATCCCGTCGGTGCCGAGAAACAGCGTGGTCAGCATGATGGCGGTGAGCGGCAGGCGCAACAACACGGTGCACAACGCGCCGATGCCCATTGCGGCGCCGGCAATCGTGGGCAGCCCGGGCAGGTGGGAGAGCAGCAGGCCGCCGGCGGCACCGATGTACATGGACGGGAACACTGGACCACCCCGGAAGCCGCCGAGCGCTACGGTGTACGCCAGCGACTTGCACAGGATGATCAGCAGCAGCGCGCCGACGGAATAGCCGGCAGCGCCTTGCAACAGCGGTCCCAGCGCCGACTGGCCGGAGAACAGAATGTCCGATGTGGAGTGACTGGTGATCTCCGCATAGGCGAACGCCAGCAGCCCGATCACCAGGCCGAGCACGGGCGTTAGGGTCAGCACGTGCCGCACCGCCACCGGCTCCAGCAGCAGTGCCAGCCGGCGGATACCCACCCCGATGAACGCAGCCAGCACGCCGATGGCGAGCGCCCAGCCGAACTGTCCGAGCGTAGGCGTTTCGATCGGCGGCAGGTCCGGGATGGCAAGTGACACGCTGCCCAGCCCGGTCCAGGAGCCGAGGCCGAGGAAGATCAGTGACCCGATGGCGGCGGCGAGTAGGCCGGGGACCAGCACCAGTCCGATCATCGCGCCGCCGAGTCCGGCCGCCTCAAGCAACAGGAACGCGCCGACGATGGGCGAGCCCAGCAGAGTAGCGACGGCAGCCAGGCTGCCCACCGCGCCGACGAGGGCCACCATTTGCTGCGGGCGGGGCTTGCGGTTCGGACGCAGTGCCAGCACGGCGAGGCCGGCGCCGAGCGCGATCAGCGGCGCCTCGGGACCGAGTACGACGCCGAGGCTCAAGCCGGCAAGCGCGGCCAGCGCCACTCCGGGCAACTCCCGCCCGGTGAAGACGCCGCCGGCCTGGAATCCGTGCGCCGGGCGGTGCCCGCCGTCGCCGGGCAGGTAATGGATCGTGAGGCCGACCAGAATCCCGGCGATGGTGAGCATCGGTAGCACCCACCAGTTCGGCACTGGATCGAGACCGAGGGCGTGGGGCAGATCTGTGAACACCCACTGCTGAGCGTGGTTGACCAGGGTGAGGAATCCGTACGCAGCCGCGGAGATCGGGATGCCCAGGGCGGCGGCGAGGCCGAGCAGCCGAACGTACTCGCGGGAGCGCAGCAGGGTGGCTGGGTCCGCCGCCGCGCCCGGCGTCTCTGTGGTCATCTCATCCTCCTGTCGGCAACGGCTCGCTCAGTCCGGGGCAGGTTCGGGCAAGCGAGGGGCGCCGATCCCCTGGCGGTCGGGGATCCGGGCCAGGGCGCGGTCATCGGCTTCGGTGATGCGTGCGGCGATGTCGCGGTCCAGCGTGGCCAGTTCGGCCGCCACCAGCGGTCGGAACTCAGCTGGGCAGCGCTCGGAGAGATCGATGAGCATCGCGGTCATTCGTCGGCTGACTTGGATCGAGCCGGCGCCGTATCGACGGATCTCAGTCACGGCGAGCTGAAGGTAGTCCGCAAAGGATCGCACTGGCAGGATGAGTCGAGGTTGTCCCCTGGCGTCGGCGATGATGATGAATCGCGCCGTGCTCAGATGCGGAAGCAAGCGGCGGAGCAGCGCCTCGATCTGATTGAGCAGTTGGACGGCCGTAGTCGGATCGTTGACGGCCGGCGAGAGGGCCCGAATCGCGATGTCCACCATGATTCGCAGGGCGAACGCTGGATCGTCCTCAATGGAGCGTTCA
This sequence comes from uncultured Actinomycetota bacterium, assembly GCA_963773935.1. Taxonomy (GTDB): domain Bacteria; phylum Actinomycetota; class Actinomycetes; order Mycobacteriales; family Micromonosporaceae; genus DATBGZ01. The sequence continues at coordinate 42,875 of CAVZCZ010000004.1, read as the reverse complement.
GTGCCAAAAGCGATCATCGAGATCAGGCGGGAGGCCTGCGGCATCGGCCCGGAGCCATGGACCTCGAGCACCGGAGTGCCGACGGCGACAAAGTCGCCGATCGTGCAGGTGAGCACAATCACGGCGTCGGTGCGTACGGCCTCCGCGACAAGACCGCGCACGTTTACCGCCTGAATCGCGCCGCCGCCGTGGCTGAGCGCCACCGACACCCGGGCGCTGCCTGGCGTTGCCGGCGTGTCGGTGGGCGTGACCGAAAGCCCCGAACGGACGGCGATATGGGTCGTCTTCTCTGCCTCCCGAAGACCCAGCTGTCCTACCATCGCGCCGACCCCGACCGGACGCAGCTTATGCGCGAACCGGTCGAGGTATAACAGCAGCAGGATGAGGCTCGTGCCGAACATGGCGCCAGCGAGGTTGACCCCAACGTTGGGCACCTTGGCGTCATCGACGTCGTGTAGCAACCGGAACGAGAAGGCGATAGTCGCGACGAACATCGCGAGCACCACCTTCTGTAGCCGATCCCGATACCAGAGCCGCATGAACCGCGGCGAGAGCGTGCCGGTCGCCATTTGGACCACCAGCACGCTGATGGTCACGACGAAGCCGAACAACCCGACCATCGCGGCGATGACAGCGCTGAGGAGACCAGACGCGCTGTTCGAGTCGTACTGCCAGTAGGGCGGGAGTTGCACCCGCTGCTCGACATGGCCGTCGACAACGGCAAGCAGGATACCTACGACGCCGCCGAGCAACGGCAGCGCCCACAGACTGGAGCGAAGGTGTTGTCGCTGGCGGTAACGCCTTGCCCACGACCACGGCCGGGCGCGGACGAGTAGGACGGATCGGGCCGGATCGTCGGTGCTCACGGGCAGGCCCGAAACCGCTCGGCAGGATGACTAGGCCGGCACGGGCTGGCCGTGCAGGGCATCCTGGAGGTTCTTCTCCGCCGTCTTCGACAGCGACGACTTGAGTACGGTGCCGCCGAACTTGCTCAGTGCGTCGACCGCCTTGTCCGGAGTGACCTTCTCCGCCACCAGGAACAGGGCTGAAGTCCCGGGCTGCAGCATGTCGCGCACCTGGTTCTGGAACTCCTTGTCGATGCCGGACTTCTCGACCTTTCCCATCAAGGCCCCGAGGCCGGCACCAACCGCCATGCCGAAGAACGGGATGAAGAACAGAAGCCCGAACAGCCCACCCCAGAACATGCCCCACATCGCCCCGCCGCCGACCGCGTGGTGGTTGGTGCTGACCCGGAATCGGCCTGAGGCATCGTGGACGATCACCGCAACCGCATCCGGCTCGATGATCAGGGACTGGCTGAGCCGCTCGACTTCCTTCGCCGCCTCGGCGGCCGTCGTCTCGTCTGGGTAGCCGATTGCTACGAGCGTTGACATGTCGCTCCTTCCCCCGGGACCACACTCGGTCCGTCTGCCCTCATCAAGCCGCACTCGCGCCGCGCAACCATCACCCCTAGCGGGTGAAAGAGTGCGCCCCCGCATGGGCGAACTCGCGTGCATCCGAACCACGGCAGCCGCGTTGGCTTCGTAGGCTCGGCTGGGACACGGCGGGGGATGGGATGGCCGAGGGAGTCGCGGAACGGCTGAGCAAGCAGCACGGGGGCAGCCCACCGGGTGCCGCCTCGGCGGCGCAGACTCCGCACCTTCCGTCGCCGCTGCGCCGGCCGCGACTGCTGACCCGCCTGCGCACCGCAACCAACGGCAAGGTGACTGTGCTGCGCGGGCCGGCGGGCAGCGGAAAGTCGACGCTGCTGGGCGAATGGATGCGCGCCGACACCCGGCCCTGTCTGATACCGGTCGGCCCGGATCCGATTCAGCTCTGGGCGGACGCCGTGGCGGCATTGGAACAGCACGGCGGCTCGGCCCACTTAGTGCTCGACGGAGTCGACTGTTCGCCCGATGATCCGGCCACGGACGTCGTCACCGCTTTGCTGGCGCTGCCGGGAGTCCGGCTCGTGCTCAGTACCCGGACCGTTCCGACTCTGCCGCTGAGTCGGTGGCGGCTCGCCGGCGAGCTGACCGACATTGAAGCTTCCCAGCTCGCCTTCACGCCAGCCGAGATGGCGGAGGTCTGGTGGCGCTACGGCGTGCCACTGTCCGAGATGGACGCCGCATCACTGTTGGCACAGACCGAGGGCTGGCCCGCGCTGGTATGCCTCGCGGCGCTGGCCAGAGTGGACGGTCGCTTCGATCGACGATGCGATGGATGAGTTCCTTCGGACCGAGGTCTACGATGCGCAGTCTCCGGCGGCGCGGGAACTGCTGGTGCGGATCAGCCAGGTTCCAGCGGTACGGCCTGACCTCGCCGAGGAGCTGACCGGGCGTTCGGACGCCAGGCGTCTACTCGATCAGCTGCGCAAGGACGGGCTGTTGGTGCGCGAAGCAGCCGTGGATGGCTCGGCGCGGGATTGGTACCGGCTCCGGGTGCCAGTTCGGGACTTCCTGGACCGTGAGGCCGCACTGACCATCGCCGGCGAGGTAGTCGCACTACGTCTCGCCGCGTCACGGTGGCACGCGGAGCACGGAGACGCGCCAACCGCGGTACGGCTCGCGGCGGCGGCCGGGGATGGCCAGCGCACGGCTCAGCTCGTGACGCAATTCGCCGGGCCCCTTTTGCTCGATCCCGACCGCAGCTTGTTGGGCTCAGTGCAACTTCCCATTGTGGACGCACTCGATGATCACGATGTGGCCGCGGCGCTCGCGGTCGCAGCCGCCGACCGGGGTGATGCCCACGCTGCAGCCGCGTACGCGGCGCTGATCAGGCAGGCGGCGCGGCCGCAGGACGGCCGGAACGCGCACGTTCAGGTGGCGCTGGCCCTGGCCGAGCTGGTGATCGCTCGCCGCGCCGAACCCGGGAACGGATGGCGGGAACCGGCCGCGCGCGTGATCGGTCTGCTCGACGAGGTTATCCCGGGACTGGTGCCGCGGGCGCGCGCGATCGAAGCTCTGGCGTGGTCGACGCGCGGAATGGTAGAGCTCGCCAACGGTGAGCTGGACGCGGCGTCGCGGTCGCTCACGACAGCGATCGAGCGCGCCGATGACGTCGGGACGTGGATTGTCGAAGAGGCGCGGACCGGCCTGGCGTTTCTCGCTGTGGTGCGCGGTCAGCCTGCCGGCGCCGTCGAGCTGGCCGCTGTCGGCGGTGTGGCCGCAGACGGAGTGGTGGCCAAGGCTGTCGAAGCGGGCTCCTCCTCGCGGCACGAGTGCAGCACCAGCGGGCTTGGAAGTGCTGTGTTCGACTGGGGACGTTGGCTGCTCGGGAATGCGCCGGCCAATCGGTCCATTGTGGATTGCCCGACCGGGAGTGTGCTTGTGGCGGCGACGCGGGCCCGGCTGCTGGTCGCACGCGGGGACAACGGACTTGCCGATCAGGTGCTCCGGCCATACCTTCACGCGGCCGACGAGCCGCTGCCGCGTCTGGCCCAGGAGTGGCTGGCGCTGGCGGAGGCGGATCTCCATCGGGCCTGCGGCCGCCCGGTGCACGCTCTGACGGCACTGAGCCAGGTCTCACATGACCGCTACGCCCTGTTCGGGTGTGCGGCTCGAATCATGTCCGCCCGTGCCTATCTGGCCAGCGCCGCACCGGCCCGCGCCGCGAGCCTCGTTGCGCCAGTGCAGGAGTGGCCCAACATCGGACCCCTGATTCGGGTGGAGTCGTGGCTCGTCGGCGCGTTATCCGCCGACGCACAAGGCCACGACGGCATGGTCGGCATCGCCCTGGCCGAGGCTTTGACCGTTGCCGCGCCGGACGGGATCGTCGCTCCCTTCCGCGAGGCTCCCGTGACGGCGCTGCTCGAGCGCCACCGAGACTTGCTCGCCCCGCACCCGGCGCTCGCGACCCAGATCGCGTCCGTGTGGGCGACGGGGAGTTGGGGCGGGCCTCCGGTCGGCGACCGGCCCCGGCATCGGGTCACGCCGCCACGCAACCGCCGCGGCGAGATCCGACCGGCCGTACCGCACGAGCCGATCACAGCCCGGGAAGCGGTCGTTCTTCGTTATCTCCCGACCCTGCTCACGTTGAACGACATCGCGCAGGAGCTGTCGGTGTCGCCGAACACAGTGAAGTCGCATCTGCGGCACATCTACCGCAAGCTCGCCGTCGGCAGTCGGCGCGACGCGGTGCGGCAGGCGCGCCGGTTCGGCCTGCTCTGGGATTGATCCCGTGCACGGCCGCGTCAGGTCGACGAGGCGGATCGGGTCCGAGGTGCGTACTGGACCACCGTATGCAGCAGCCGGTCGTGCCACGCGCGGCGCTGCTCGTCCCAGAGGACGGCGAGCATTCCCACTATCCACACTGGAGCCAGCAGCAGCGTGATCGCCGCCCGCAGCGCGGCGTGTAGAAAGGACAACTCTCCGCCATCAGGCCGAAGCACAACGATGCCGAGAATGAGCCCGCCCACCGTCTGGTTGGCCAGCCACCAGGAAACGGTGAAGTAGAGCCAGGGCAGCGCCGCCGCGGCGAACCCGCAGGCTGTCTCGAACCATCCCGGCGCCGGCACGGTGAAGATCTCCCGCCAGATCGCGGGCGGCAGGAGCCGTACCGCGGCGGCGCCCAGGGCGAGCAGGGTCACATCGACGCCAAGTCCGGCGAGGCGGGACACGAGGCCGGCGTATGCCCGGTGCGGCAGCGCGGCGGGCACGGAGTCAGCGGTCATCCGCCCTCGGCGAGCGGCGTCGAGGCGTCGGTTGGTCCTCGGCCCTGGGGCGGCTCGTCCGGGGCCTCGCTCCGGACCAGCCGCCGGAACGCGGACTCGACCCGGTCGTCAGCCGTGGCCGTCCTTGTCCGAAGGTGATCAGCCGCGTCGCCAACGACGCCCTTGCCCTGCTCGAGCATCAGATCGCGCAGCTGCGGACTGTCCGCCAAGTCGTCGATGACCACGGGAAGCAGCTTGGCTCTGATCTCCGGCAGGGCACCCTCCAGGATGCGGGGCACCACCTTGTCGACGAGGTGCGGCACAAGTCCATCCACGATCTGCGGTACCGCCTGGGACTGGGCCCAGGTGAGGGTCTCGGCGACGCTCGTCTTGACGAACGCCTGAGCGTCCGCGCGCCCTGCCGCTACCGTTGCTTCGCCCCGGCGCTTGGCCCGGGCGACGACTGTGGCCAGCCGGGCTCGGGACATGGCGATAGACCGTACCGGGATCGCCGCGCCGGGCAGCATCGCGGCCCGGTCGACAGCGCGGTCCACGGTGTCGGCAGCCAGGCGTGACGCCGGCTCGATGACTCGGCGGCCGAAATCGCGCAGCCCGGTGGCGGTCTCCTGCAGCAGTCCGACGCCCGTGGTGAACGCCTCGTTGGCCGGGATCCCCCCGCGGAACCGCTGCGCGGCCAGGCTTGCCATGCCCAGCACCATCCGGGCCGGGTGGGCGACGACCGCGTGCGCCCCAGCGGTCAGCGCGCCCGTCGCGGAAGCCGCGATGGGGCCCGCGGGACGGCGCTGGTCCGCCGGCGCTGTCGAGGGCGGGTGCGGCGCTGACGATGGCGGCGCCAGTGGCGGTGGTGGGGCCGGCGGCGGTGGTGGGGCCGGCGGCGATGATGGGGCCAGCGGCGGTGCTTCGACCCGCTCGGAGCTCCACGACTCGTCCTCGTCAAAGGTCCACGAACGAGGTGGCTGCGCCGCGTGCGGCTCTGAGGTGGGTTCGCCGGATGCCACTCGATTCACTCTCCTCGGCCGGTGCGTGCTGATAACTGCGTGTACGCGCAAGATCGGCGGGACACGCATCAAACGCCTCTGAGCGAGACGCTAGTGGCTCGATGACACCAATGCCCTACATATCGGATACGAGCTATTAGCCCGGTGCATAATGTGCTGCGGAGATTTCTGGTGATCCCGGTCACACATATTGCTCACGATTTGGCCGGTGCGCCCGATGCAGGAATGGTTTCGGTCAGTGCGCCACCCCCGCGTGCTTCTGTAGCTCCATGGGAGAACCGCGTGATCCGCTCTCACCGCCGCGACGAGCCCGGCCGTAGGGCTGCCTTCCGGGTGCTCACTGCCATGATCATCTCAGGGTCGGGGCTGGGGATCGTCATGATCACCACCGGAGGTTCCGAGGCGCTGCCGTCCGCCCCGATCCGCAGTGCCGACGACGTGTCACGCAGCTTCCCGCGCGAACCGGACGATTTCGACGCGACCCTGACCCTACCGACCCCGTCGACCGCACCGGCGCCGTCGAGCGCCGCCGCGCCCACGACCACGCAGCCGCGATTGGCCGCCCGGGGTTCGGGCAATAGCGCGGCTACCGCTGCGGGCGCGGCGGTTCCCGTTCAGCCGGCCCCAACCACCTCGTTGCCGCCGCCGGCGCCGACAACCACGACGCCCACCACCCCAGCGCCGACCACGCCCGGCGACACCGCCCCCGACCACGCCGCCGCCGACCGACGCCGCCGCCGCGACGCCGACCACGCCGCCGCCGACTACGACGCCGCCGACCTCGCCAGCCGCGACGTCGCCGAGCTCGGTCGGACCCAGTCCGACCAACTAGTTCGGCTTGGTGAGGCGCGCGTCGTCCGGGCCGCTAGCTCGGGCGGCTAGTCTTCGGGTTCCCCACCGTCTGATGTGGACGATGGGTGCCTCGTGGTCACGATCGTCAGCTCGTCGTCGGTGGCATCAACGGTCACCTGCCCACCCGGCGGTAGCTCGCCGCTGAGCAGAAGGCCGGAGAGCGGATTGTCCACATCCCGCTGGATCGCACGGCGCATCGGCCGGGCGCCGAAGGCCGGCTCATAACCGCGCTCGGCGATCCAGTCGATCGCCGCCGGAGTGAAGGTCACCGTGACGTCCTGGGCGTGCAGGCGGCGCCGGGTTTGTTCGAGGAGCAGCTCGACTATCTGGCGTAGTTGCCCGAGCTCCAACTGGCGGAAGGTGATGATGCCGTCGATCCGGTTCAGGAACTCCGGCCGGAACACCTGGCGTAGCTCCCGCATCAGCTGGTCGGAGACGCCCCCGCCGGCCTCGGTTTCGGTGCCGCCGAACCCGATCGCCTGCCGGCCCTGTGCGATCAGCTCGGAGCCGACGTTGCTCGTCATGATGAGCACCGCGTTGCGGAACGAGGCGGTGCGGCCCTCGCTGTCCGTAAGCCGGCCATCGTCGAGCACCTGAAGCAGGATGTTGAACACGTCCGGATGAGCCTTCTCAATCTCATCGAGAAGGATCACCGCGTACGGCCGCCGGCGTACCGCTTCGGTGAGCTGGCCCGCTTCGCCGTATCCGACGTAGCCCGGTGGTGCACCCACGAGCCGGCTCACCGTGTGACGCTCGGAGTACTCGGACATGTCCAGCCGTACCATTCGGTCCTCGTCGCCGAAGAGTGTCTCGGCCAGCGCCCGGGCGAGTTCGGTCTTACCCACGCCGGTCGGGCCGAGGAACAGGAAGCTCCCCACGGGTCGGTTCGGGTCGGCGAGTCCCGCCCGCGACCGGCGCACCGCCTCGGCGACGGCCGTGACCGCCTCGTCCTGCCCGATCACGCGCTGGCGCAGCTGAGTCTCCAGGCGCAGCAGCCGTTCCCTTTCCTCCTCCGTGAGTTGGCTGACCGGGATCCCGGTGGCCCGGGAGACCACCTCGGCGATTTCGGCCACGTCGACCACCGGCACTCCGGCGGGGGCGACGTCGGAGGGCGCGTCCAAGCGATCCCGCAATTCGCTGATCTGGTCGCGAATCGCCATCGCGCGCTCGTACTGCTCGTCTGTGACCGCCTGTTCCTTGTCCCGATTCAGGGACTCGAGCAGTTGTTCGGCCTCACGACGGCCCGCCTCCGGCGCACCGATACGCAGCCGCGCTCGCGCCCCGGCGACGTCGACCATGTCGATGGCCTTGTCGGGAAGGAACCGGTCGGCCAGGTACCGGTCGGTGAGTTCGGCCGCCGCGACCAGCGCGCCATCGGTGAACCGGACCTGGTGGTGCGCCTCGTACCCGTCGCGCAGTCCACGCAGGATCGCGACGGTGTCCTCGACGCTCGGCTCGGGCACCAGGATCGGTTGGAACCGGCGGGCCAGTGCGCCGTCGCGCTCGATGGTGCGCCGGTATTCGTCCACTGTGGTCGCACCGATGACGTGGATATCGCCGCGGGCCAGCGCCGGCTTGAGCATGTTGCCGGCGTCCATGCCACCTTCGGACCCGCCCGACCCGGCACCCACCAACGTGTGCACCTCGTCCAGAAAGATGATCAGTTCGTCGCGGTGGGCGCTGACCTCATCGAGCACCTTCTTGACCCGCTCCTCGAAGTCGCCGCGGTAGCGGGTGCCCGGCGACGAGCCCGGCGAGATCGAGCTGCACCACCCGCTTGCCCTGCAACGTCTGTGGCACCTCGCCCTCGACGATGCGCTGCGGCGATGCCCTCAGCGATGGCGGTCTTGCCGACGCCGGCCTCGCCGATCAGTACCGGGTTGTTCTTGATGCGGCGGGAGAGCACCTCGACCGCCTGCTCGATCTGCTCGTCCCGCCCGACCACCGGCTCCAGCTTGCCGTCCCGGGCCATCGCCGTCAGGTCCTGCCCGAACTGGTCGAGCGCGGTGGTCTCGCGCTGCTTGGTGGCGCCGGCACCGCCGCCGGACCCGGCGTCCTTAGCAGCCTGCAGCGTCTCCGGCGCGACCCGGCGCTTGGCCAGCATCCGGCCGGCCGGTGAGTCCGGGTTGCTCGCCAGCGCCATCAGCAGATGCTCGGGGCCGATGTAAGACGAGCCACCCGCCCGGGAGATCTGGTGCGCCTGCAGCAAGGCACGTTTGGTGCCCGGGCGTCAGCGTGATTCCATCCTCGGGCCGCCGCGGTGGCGCGGGTTCGGCGCTGCGGGCCTCACGGTTGAGCTCCGCCAGCAGGGTGTCCGGATCGGCGCCGGAACGAAACAGCAGGGAGCGCATGGCATGGCGCTGCAGGCTGGCCCAGAGGAGATGGTTGGTGTCGATGTCTGCGGCACCGAGGTCGCCCGCCCGTCGCGCCGCGTCGACCAACATCTCGCGGGCCTCGGCGCTGAGCAGCTTGCCGATGTCGACCCGGTACACCGGGCGCTGGCTATCCGACGTCCGGAACAGGCGGGCGATCATCTCGTCCCACGAGTCGGGCCCGCGCCCGCCGGCGGCCTCGCTGCTCATGGCCCCCAGTATCGGCGCCCGCGTGAGGTCTTCCGGCCGGTTTGGCGGAGCCGGCTCGGACGATACTGGCCGGTGCTAGCGTCGCCGGTAGGCGGCCGTGCGCACGGGGACGGCCGAAAGGATGGTGCGCGGTGGACGACGTACGCGAGCAACTGCGCCTGGTGGATGAGGAGCTCGCCGGGCTGCGCGAGACGGCGGAGTCGCTGCGGGCGCAGGTGGGCGAGCGCACCTCTGGACCGATGGACCTGGCCGAGAGCGCTTCCGCGATCACTGCCGCGGAGGAGCAGGAGGCGCTCATCGACGTGCTCGAGCAGCGCCGCGCCGGGTTGCTGCGCCGCCTGGAAACCGCCTGACGGCGCGATTCTACCGACTGCGTCACGGCGGCCTGACCGCCGGCCGCCAAAACTCGACAGCGTCGCCTCCAGGAGCGGCAGGCCCCGCAGCACTTGGCGGGACCGGATCGCAAGGTCCCACAGTGGCTCGAACTTCTTCCAGCCGCCGGCGTAGGCGAGGTGCCGCAACCGGTCGGCGGTTCTGTCCTTTGTGGATGCTCCGCGCCAGATGGACGACCATCGGTAGAACTCGCGGTACGCCCACCAGTATCCGGTCACCAGCTGCTCCGCCGTCATCCGCAGCGGCCGGAATACCACCTGGCGGGTGTCGTAGCGGTCCCACTCGGTGTGCAGCATTCGCCCCTGCTCCGCCATCCGCGTGTGCAGGGCGGTGCCGGGGTAGGGCGTCATGATGTGGAATGTCGCGGTCTCGATTCCCTGCTCGATCGCCCACTGCACGGTGCGGTCGAACACGTCGGGACCGTCGTCGTCCATGCCGAACACGAAGCTCGCGTTGACCATCACGCCGGCGTCGTGCAGCCGGCGCACCACGGCGGCGTAGTCCCGGCCGACATTCTGCCGCTTGCGCTGGGCGGAGAGGTTATCGCTGTTGACCGTCTCGAATCCTACGAAGAGGCTGCGCAGGCCCGCCCGTACCGCCTGCTCGAGTAGGTCGGGCGCGAGCACCGAATCGACGGTGCCGGCCGCCTGCCACAGCCGGCCGCCGCCGGCCATCCCGTCGAACAGTGCGGCGGCGAAGCGCCGGTTGCCGAACAGGTGATCGTCGAGAAAGTACAGGTGTCGCCCGGGCAGCCGGTCGATCTCCGCCAGGGCGGCGTCCACCGTCTGCGTGTAGAACCCTTTGCCGCCCTCGAAGAACGCGTCCTTGTAGCAGAAGTCGCAATGATGCGGGCAGCCGCGGGAGACCACGATCGAGTTGGGCACCAGGTACCGGTGTCGCTGGATGAGATCCCGCCGTACCGGTGGCAGATCCACCAGGGTCCGGGACGTGGACTGGTAGCGCCGTTGCGGCACGCGCCGGTCCCGTCGCCATGCGCCGAGATCGAAGTCGCGCAGGAACTCCGGCCAGGTGTCCTCACCGGGGCCGAGAAAGATGACGTCGGCGTGTTCTGCGGCCTCATCGGGCAGGGATGTGACGTGCAGCCCGCCGAGGACGACGCAGCACCCAAGGGCCCGGTAGTGGTCGGCGATCTCGTAGGACCGCCGGGCCGAGGTGATGTAGACCTGGATCGCGACCAGGTCCGGCGGCGGGTCGTCGTCCAGCCGCAGCCGCTGCACGTGTTCGTCGTGGATCGTGACTTCGGCGTCGGACGGCAGGTAGGCGGCAAGGGTGGCCAGGCCCAAGGGTGGGAACAGGGAGTATTTGATCGGCCGGAAGAACGGGCTGGTGGCCTCGGTCAGCGCCGGGAGGATCATCTTCACGCGCATGCAGCCACGCTAGGACCGGGATGTGTGCGCTCCCAGTCCGTCGTGTGTGGATGGTGTGAAGGTCAGGACGCCTTGCGGGCGTTGATGGCGTCGCGGCGCTCGGTGAATCGGGTCGCCATCCGGTCCAGTTCGGACAGAAACGCCACCAGCTCGTCGCGGGCCTTCTCACCGTCGCCGGTGAGCCCTTCGGTCTCGAGCGCGCGGACATTGCGCAGCACCGGAATCACCACCTCGTCGTGGTGGATGCGCAGGTCGTAGATGCCGGCCATGGCGATCTGCACCGACTTGCGGGTGAAGTTCTCGATGCCGTGGCCGGGCATCTGGAAGGTCTTCACCACATCGGTTACGGCCCGCATCGCGTCGTTCGGCGCGATCTCGAACGCGGCTCCGAGCAGGTTGCGGTAGAAGAGCATGTGTAGGTTCTCGTCCGCGGCGACCTTGGCCAGCAGCTGGTCGCAGACCGGGTCGCCGCTGATCCGTCCGGTGTTGCGGTGCGACACCCGGGTGGCGAGTTCCTGGAAGGACACGTAAGCGATGCCATGCAGCGACGAATGGTCGGCGTAGGCGTTGGTGAAGCCGGCCGCCATGTGCGTCATCCGGGCCCGCTCCAGCTCGACCGGGTCCACCGCCCGGGTGGCGAGGAGGTAGTCCCGGATGGCGATGCCGTGCCGACCCTCCTCGGCGGTCCACCGGTGTACCCAGTTGCCCCAGGCGCCGTCCCGGCCGAACATCGTGGCGATCTCGTGGTGATAGCTCGGCAGGTTGTCCTCGGTCAGCAGGTTGACGATCAGTGAGGTTCGGGCGACCTCTGACAGGCGTGACTGCTCGGGCGCCCACGCCTGTCCACCGAGCGGACCGTCGTAGTCCGTGCCCTCGCTCCACGGCACGTACTCGTGCGGGAACCACTCCTTCGCCGTGGCCAGGTGCCGGTTCAGGTTGGTCTCGACCACCTGCTCCAACTCGTACAGCAGGTCGGTCGTCGGGGTACGTTCGACCGTCACAGGAGCTCCTCACGGTTCGCGGTGTGCGCTAAAATTACGCTACCGTAGGTTACGCTACCGTAGGTTTTCAAGTGTAGCCGGTGACGGTCGAGCGCCATAGCCGGGGCGTTAGATTGGCCGTCTCATGAGCGCCACAATTATCGCGAAGGGCCTCGCCGCCGGCCACGGCGACCAGACCCTGTTCAGCAACCTCGACCTCGTTGTGGGACCCGGGGACGTGGTCGGCCTGGTCGGGAGTCAACGGCGCGGGCAAGTCGACCCTTCTGCGCCTGCTCGCCGGCGAGCAGCGGCCGGAGCAGGGTACGGTCAGCGTCAGCCCACCGACCGCGACCGTCGGCTACCTGCCGCAGGAGGTGACCCGGCAACCCGGCGAAACCGTGGCCGGCTACATCGAACGGCGGACCGGAGTGTCGCGAGCGCAACGACAGCTCGACCAGGCCGCCGAGGCGCTGGCGACTGGCGTGCCCGGGGCGAGGAGGCGTACCCGGTGGCGTTGGAGCGTTGGCTCTCGCTGGGCGGCGCCGACCTCGCCGAGCGCACGGCCGGCGCGGCCGCGGAGCTCGGGCTGTCCGTCGACCTGGACCACCCGATGATGGCGTTGTCGGGCGGGCAGGCGGCCCGAGCGGCGATGGCGGCCCTGCTGTTGAGCCGCTACGACGTGTTCCTCCTCGACGAGCCGACCAACGACCTCGATCTGGCCGGGCTCGAGCGTCTGGAGCGGTTCGTTACCGGTCTGCGCGCGGCGACCGTACTGGTCAGCCACGACCGTGAGTTCCTTACCCGGACGGTAACCAGGGTCGTTGAGCTTGACCTTGCCCAGCAACAGGTGAATCACTTTGGCGGCGGGTACGCATCCTATGTGGAGGAGCGCGAGGTCGCCCGACGGCATGTCCGCGAGTCCTTTGAGGAGTATGCCGAGACCAGGGCCGAGCTTGAGGCTCGGGCCCGGATGCAACGGGCCTGGATGGAGAAGGGCGTGCGCAACGCTCGGCGCAAGGCCACCGACGGCGACAAGTTCGTGCGCAACTTTCGCGCCGAATCGAGCGAGAAGCAGGCGGCGAAGGCGCGCCAGACCGAGAAGCTGATCGAGCGGCTCGACGTGGTGGAGGAGCCGCGCAAGGAATGGCAGCTACGGATGGAGATCGCCGCCGCGCCCCGGGCTGGGGCGGTGGTGGCGACCTTGCGCGGTGCGGTGGTCCGCCGCGGCGGGTTCACCCTCGGGCCGGTCGACTTGCAGATCGACTGGGCGGACCGGGTCGCCATTGTCGGTGCCAATGGTTCGGGCAAGTCCACTCTGCTCGCGGCCCTGCTCGGTCGGATCGACCTGGACGAGGGGAACCGTAGTCTCGGGCCAGGTGTGGTGGTTGGCGAGATCGACCAGGCCCGGGCCCGATTTCGCGGCCCGGAGCCCCTGGCGGACGCATTCCGGGCGGCCGCACCAGACCTGCTCCCGGCGGACGTACGCACGCTGCTGGCCAAGTTCGGCCTGCGCGCCGGGCAGGTGCTGCGCCCGGCGGCGACCCTGTCTCCGGGAGAGCGCACCAGAGCGGGACTGGCGCTGCTGCAGGCACGCGGCGTCAACCTCCTCGTGCTCGATGAGCCCACGAACCACCTCGATCTCCCCGCCATCGAACAACTCGAGTCTGCGCTGGACAGCTACGCCGGAACGCTGCTGCTGGTGACCCACGACCGGCGCATGCTGGGAGCAGTTCGGACCGCGAGGATGATCACGGTGAGTGAGGGCATCTGCGCCGAAGTGGCCGCTCCAGCTGCCGATCGCAGATAGTGTGGGCCCGACGATCTTCTGCACGGCTGCGGGGCAGGACGAAGCGGCTCCGCAGCGGCGCGTGCGGCGGTCAACGTCTGCGGAGCGCGACGAATAACTCATCACGCACCGGTTCCTCGGGGGAGAGACATGCGTGCCAAGACCGGGTTGGGCATCGGACTCGCCGTCCTCGGCCTACTCAGCCTCGCTGCCGCGGCAATCCTGGCCTGGGTCGTGGTACCCGACCGGAAGGAATTGCCCGCCGACACGAACACCGTCCGTCAGTTCGATGGCACCGCGAGGGTGCTACTGAACCCGCAGGCGCTGGCGGGTGGTGACCTCCGCAATGCGCTACGGGCGAACGTCCCGGTCACCGCGGAGCGCACCGTGAAGGTCCTTGCGACGGATGGGGATGCGGCTCAGGTTTCCGACGAGCGCACGCTGTTGGCCGGTGGTCAGCCCGCGGGACAGACCAGCGCGACGTACGCGGTCGACCGCACGTCGCTGGAGGCGACCACGAGCATCCCGTCGGACTGGGACGTGACGCCGCATCAGGGACTCACGGTCAGCTTCCCGATCGGCGCCAAGCAGCAGGACTACACCGGCTGGGTTTCCGACACGCAGTCCACCGCGCCGGTCACGTACGAGCGGGAGGAGAACAAGGGCGGCGTCAACACGTACGTCTACACGTCCACCGTCTCCGCCGCGCCGATCACAGGACCCGGCGGTACTGGCGAACCTGCCACAGGCGCTGCCGCAGACCGTCCTCGGCGGATTGTCCGCCGCGCTGCCGCTCACAGACCAGCAGAAGGCCGCCCTGGCGCAGGCACTACCGCGCCTGGCCAACCCGGTGCCGTTGAGCTACACGTACGAGGCGAATTCCACCTTCTGGGTCGAGCCCACGACCGGGATCGTGGTGGATGTGGAACGGCAGGAGACCCGTAAGGCCGGCATTGGCGGCCCGGGTGGATCCGTGTTGGCTTCGGTGCCTGTCTACGACGTCACCACGAGCTTCACCGATCAGAGCGTCACCGCGGCCGCCGATGAGGCCAACGACAAGAAGAGCGACATCCGCAATATCGGCACCACGTGGCCATGGATCCTGGCTGGGCTGGGCGCAGTCCTGCTGATCGGCGGTTTGCTGCTCGCGCTGCTGGGTCGCCGTCGTGGTGGCACGTCGGTTCCAGCCGACACAGACCGGCCGCGCACGCCGCAGCAACCGACTCGCAGTGATCCGGAGTTCACCGTGGATCCGAACCGGCCGCCGGATCCGCCGGCGGATCCGCGTCCCCAGTAGACCGCGTCCCCAGTAGACAGTCGGACAGTCGACAATCGACAACGAGGGCCGGCACCCGATCGGGTGCCGGCCCTCGTCCTCTCGTCGTGTTCAGTACTCGTCACTGACGCCGTAGTCGAGCTGATCGGCTACGGCGAACTGGACATCCCCGCTCGGGTCCACCGCGACATCGAGCTCCTTGTCATCGAGGAGCAGCGCGGCCTCCGCGTCGAGGAATAGGCGGGCGCCCGATGAGTCGACCACCTGATCGCCGTCGTACGGCTCCGCCACCAGGCTCAACGTCAGCGAGCCCCCGTTCTCATCGGCGGCGATCCGCAGTCCGGCGCCGGGCGGAACCGCCTCCTGAGAGGTGATGTCGCGGATCGCCGTGGCGGCGTTGTCGGTCACAGAAAGCATTGCGTTGACTCCCCCGTCTGCTCGTGCATGTCCTTGAGCAAGCTCTGCTGTGTCCACGGTTCCCCGTACGTGCGACACGCGCAACCGGAACGGCCGGAACCAACCCACTCCGATTCGGATCCCAGGTAGAAATTGCGTCTGGCGCGGAACATACCCGCCGCCATGTGCGTTCGTTACACCAACAAGACCGAACCGGGGAGCTGACACCGATGGCGACCACCACTGACTACGACGCGCCACGCGGCACTGTTGCCGATCTAGCCGAAGACAGCCTGGATGAGCTGAAGGCCCGCCGCACGACGACGCAGGCCTTAGTAGATCTTGACGAGACCGAGACGGACGGCTTCGAGCTGCCTGGCGCCGACCTCGCGGACGAGGAGCTCACCGTCGCGGTGGTGCCGATGCGAACGGATGAGTTCCGGTGCTCGCGCTGCTTCCTGGTGCACCACCGCAGCCAACGAGTCTCCGCCCGGGACGGCTCCGACATCTGTAAAGACTGTGCTTAATTGCGCTCGCTGAGTTTCTGGCCCTCGCTCCGCAGTGAGGGCGTGCTCCGGGGCTCTTGACCCGACGTCTTCCCTCGTCGCTCGCTCCTTCGTCGCTCGACTCCTCAGTCCAGACGCCGGCGCCCCGGAGCGTGGCGGCTGGGGATCAGATCGGCGGGGGCTGATCTTCGGCACTGCCGTCGGCTCTAGATCCGGACTGATCCGGTAGCCTTGCGCGCTGTGAGCTTGGCACAGCGTCTGAAGAATAAGGCCCGCCGATTCCTGGAGCGCCCGGGTACGGTCGTGGGCTTGCGCCGGTATGAAGAACTCCTTCCCGAGATCGAGGCGCGAGAGCCCGAGCTGCACGAGCTCGACGATGCCGCACTCACCGAGCTGGCCCGTGAGGCCGAGGACCTGGTCGACATCTGCGCGATCGCACGTGAGGCCGCCCGTCGGGCCCTCGGCGAGCGCCCCTACGACGTGCAGCTACTCGGCGCGATGGCGATGCTGTCCGGACATGTCGCGGAGATGGCGACCGGTGAAGGCAAGACCCTGGCGGCCACCATCGCTGCGTACGGCCATGTCCGGCTCGGCCACGGCCCGGTGCACGTGATCACCGTGAACGACTATCTGGCCCGGCGTGACGCCACCTGGATGGCACCGGTCTACGAGCTGCTCGGGCTGAGCGTCGGTTCGATCACCGAAGCGGACAGCCACGACGAGCGGCGCGAGGCGTACGACCGGGACGTCACCTACGTTTCGGTCAACGAGGCCGGTTTCGACTACCTGCGCGACCAGCTCGTCACCGAAATCGAGGATCGGGTCCAGCCGGAGCTCGCCACCGCGATCGTCGACGAGGCCGACTCGATCCTCATCGACGAGGCCCGGGTGCCCATGGTCCTCGCTGGATCCATCATCAGCGAGCAGGATCCGGTGCACGCCGCCGACGCCGTGGTGCGCGGCCTGGTTGTCCGGCGCGACTACGAGGTCTCCGAGGACGGCCGGACCGTCTCGTTGACGGCCAAGGGCCTCAAGGAGGTCGAGGCCAAGCTCGGCGGCGTCAATCTGTACGACGAGGAGCACCTCGCCGACCTGTCCGCGGTCAACGTGGCCATGTATGCGCACGCACTGCTTGAGCGCGACGTCGACTACATCGTCCGTGACAACACGGTCGAGCTGATCGATGAGATGCGTGGCCGGGTGGCCCAGCGTCGCCGCTGGCCGGATGGACTGCATGCGGCCGTGGAGGCGAAGGAGGGGCTCGACCCCAGTGCCGAGGGGGAGGTACTCGGCACGATCACGATCCAGGCGTACGTCGGGTTGTACCCGAACCTGTGTGGCATGACCGCGACAGCGGTGCACGTCGGCGATCAGCTGCGGGAGTACTTCAAGCTCGAGGTCGCGCTGATCCCGTCGAACACGCCATGCATACGGGAGGATGAGCCGCTGCGGATCTATGCCACTCGGGCGGAGAAGGACGAGGCCCTGATCGCGCTCGTCAAAGACAGTCACGAGGCGGGCCGCCCGGTGCTCATCGGCACGCTCGACGTCAAGGCGTCCGAGGAGTTGGCCGCCGGCCTGGAGGCCGCCGGCGTACCGTGCGTGGTGCTGAACGCGAAGAACGACGCCGAAGAGGCCGCGATCATCGCCGAGGCCGGAACCTACGGCGCGGTGACAGTTTCGACCCAGATGGCCGGTCGGGGTGTGGACATCCGCCTCGGCGGTAGCGATCAGTCCAACTGGGACCGGGTGGCGGAGCTCGGCGGACTGATCGTGATCGGGGCCGGCCAGCACGAGAGCAGCCGGGTGGACGACCAGCTTCGTGGCCGCGCCGGGCGGCAGGGCGACCCGGGCGGGTCGGTCTTCTTCGCCAGCCTCGAGGATGAGCTGGTCCTCCGCAACGCCGTCGGCGAGATCCCGCCCTCGCCGAAGATGACCGGCGACGGCATCGTCGAGGACGAGCAGGTCGACTTCGCGGTCGGCCACGCGCAGCGGGTGGCCGAGGGCGTCAACTACGAGATCCACCGCAACACCTGGCGCTACAGCGTCGTCATCGAGCAGCAGCGCAAGGCGCTGGCACTGCGGAGGGAACGGGTGCTGACCACCGACGTGACCGCCGAGATGCTGATGGAGAACTTCCCCGACAAGTGCGAGGAGATGGGGGAGGAGCTGCTCAACAAGGTCTCCCGGACGATCGCGCTGTACCACATCGACCGGCTCTGGGCCGAGCACCTGGCGCTGCTCTCCGAGGTACGCGAGGGCGTGCACCTGCGGGCGCTGGCGCGGGTCGACCCACTCGACGAGTTCCACCGCTCCGCGGTCCCGGCGTTCAACGATCTGATCCCCGAGATCGAGAACCGGACCATCGAGACGTTCGAGCTGGTCTCCCCGGACGAGGACTGGCAGCCGGAGCAGGCCAAGCTCGTCCGGCCAAGTGCGACGTGGACGTACCTGGTGCACGACAGCCCGTTCGGGTCCGAAATGGAGCGTCTGGTCTCGGTCGTCGGCAAGGGTCTGCGCAAGCGCCGCTGACGCCGGCCTCGTGGGAGATCTAGGCGCGCGGGTCAGCGGCGCACGGGCGGCAGGTGCCGAAGATCTCCAACGTGTGGCTCACGTCGGTGAATCCATGCTCTGCGGCGAGCCGGTCGGCCCACCGCTCCACGGCCGGGCCCTCGACCTCGACCGTCGTGCCGCAGTCCCGGCAGACCAGATGATGGTGATGGGAACGTCCGCATCGGCGGTAGAGCTGCTCGCCGGAGGGCATCCGCATCGTGTCGACCTCGCCCGCGTCAACGAGGAGCTGCAGCGTTCGATAGACGGTCGTAAGTCCGACCTTCGCGCCCCGGCGGCCCAGGTCGAGGTGGAGTTGCTGGGCCGTACGGAAATCGTCCAGTTCCTCCAGCAAGGCCAGGACCTCGCCCCGCTGGCGGGTATTGCGCGTGCCCGCCGTGCTGGCGCCCGCCTGCGCGACCCGGCGCTTCGCGCTGCTCAATGTGGTATCCGAGGTGGAGGACGGCACGAGGCGAGTCTATCGGCGCGAGTCGCGAAGCCCTCGGTCTGGGAAGCCATCGCGTCGGACCGCGGGAACTAACCCGGCGCACGAGCCGACTAACCGCGGTCTCGACCCGAATAGGAGAAGGTATGCGTCTCACCCATACCGTGCGCTCGGGCGTCGTCCGCGCCGGGGTCGTCCTCGCGGTGACGGCCGTGGCGGTGCTCGGTTTCGCTGCCCCGGCATCCGCCCACGTGACCGTCAACCCCGGCACAGCCACCCAGGGCAGCTTCGCCAAGCTCACCTTCCGGGTGCCCAACGAGAAGGCGACCGCGGGCACGGTCAAGCTCGAGGTGACGTTCCCCGAGAACGCTCCGATCGCCTCCGCGTCAGTCAAGCCGATCGCAGGTTGGACGGCGCAGATGGAGAAGCGGACGTTGGCGACCCCGCTGAAGGTGCACGGCGCCGACGTCACCGAGGCGGTGAGCAAGATCATCTGGACGGCGGCGGCCGGAACGTCCATCCAGGCGGGACAGTTCCAGGAGTTCGACATTTCCGTTGGTCCGCTGCCCGAGGTGGATCAGATCATCTTCAAGGCGCTGCAGACCTACTCCGACGGCGACATCGTGCGCTGGATCGACGAGCCGGCCGAAGGGGTCGAGCTCGAGCACCCAGCCCCGGTGCTCAAGCTGACCAAGAGTACGGAGGGTCACGACGGTGATGCGGGCGCCGCCGCTGAGGACGGCGACGACGCCGCTGGAGGCTCCGGCGTCGCGCTGGGCTTCGGCATCGCCGGAGCCGTGCTCGGTCTCGCCGGGCTGGTCCTGGGCCTGCTCGCCTACCGCGAGGACGGCGTCGGCGGGCAGTTCCGCGTCGTGAGGGATTCTGCCCTTTACGGTTGGGACCGGAGTGGCTCCTGCTCATCTATGAGCGAAATCCCTGGCTGAGTGAGTACTCGCTCAGTTAGGGTTCGGGCATGGTCATCTCCGATGCCAATCGACGGCAGCGCGTGCCCGCCCTGTCGGCCGAGGAGCGCCGGGCCGCGCTCGTCGCAGCCACGATTCCGCTGCTGCGGGAGCATGGCACGGGTGTGAGCACCCGCCAGATCGCGGATGCCGCCGGCGTGGCCGAGGGAACGATCTTCGGCGTCTTCAAGGACAAGGCATCCCTCATCCGGACGGCGATCGTATCCGCGACCGACCCGGGACCGCTGCTCGCCAACATGCGTGCTGTCGACCCGGCGCTTGATCTGCGGGCGCGGTTGGTCGCCGCGACGCGCCTGATCCGCGAGCACGTGAGCGGCTTCGGTGCGCTCATCTACGTCATCCGCAGCGGGGCCTTCGCCGCCGACCGTGAGGGCCTGGTCGACCTGATGGCCTCGCGGTACCTCGTCCTGTACGAGCTGGCCAACCTGATCGAGCCCGATGCCGCTCTGCTGCGCCATAACCCCTCGACCGCCGCGCGCCTGTTGCTGGCCTTGGCTGCCGCGGCCCACGGCGGTCTCAGTGTGCTCGACGAACCCCTCGCCGACGACGAGGTCGTGTCCCTCGTTCTCGACGGACTGTTGCTCACCCACGACCCGGGAGTGCCACCTTGCTGATCCGGCTCCTCACGACGTACCTCCGTCCATATAAGACGGACATCGCATTCGTCGTCGCGCTGCAGTTCGTCCAGACGCTCGCGACGCTCTACCTGCCCACTCTCAACGCAGACATCATCGACGACGGCGTCGTCAAGGGCGACACCGGCTACATCATGCGCATCGGCGGCGTCATGCTGGTGGTCACGCTCGTCCAGATCGCCTGCTCGATCGCGGCAGTCTACTTTGGAGCCCGGGCCGCCATGGCGCTCGGCCGGGACGTCCGCGCGGGCGTCTTCAGCCAGGTGCAGGAGTTCTCGGCCCAGGAGGTAGGCCACTTCGGCGCCCCGTCCCTGATCACCCGGACCACCAACGACGTGCAGCAGGTTCAGATGGTGGTACTGCTGACCTTCACGCTGATGGTCTCCGCACCGATCATGTGTGTCGGCGGCATCATCCTGGCGTTGCGCCAGGACGTGCCGCTGTCGGCTTCGCTGTTGGTGATCGTGCCCGTGTTGATCCTCGCGGTCGGCGCCATCATCTGGCAGATGCGTCCGCTGTTCCGCACCATGCAGGAGCGCATCGACCGGATGAACCAGGTGGTGCGCGAGCAGATCACCGGGATCCGGGTGATCCGGGCGTTTGTCCGCGACGAGCACGAGCAGGCTCGGTACGGCGCGGCCAACACCGAGCTGACTGACATCTCGCTCGCCGTCGGCCGGCTGATGACGCTGATGTTCCCGACCGTACTGCTGGTCATCAACACCTCGAGTGTGGCCGTGCTCTGGTTCGGCGCTGATCGGATCGCCAGCGGCGGCATGCAGATCGGTGCGCTGACCGCCTTCCTCAGCTACCTCATGCAGATCCTGATGGCGGTCATGATGGCCACGTTCATGTTCGTCATGATTCCGCGGGCCGAGGTGTGCGCCGAGCGGATCCAGGAGGTGCTCGACACCGAGCCGAGCGTGGTGCCGCCGGCGAGCCCGGTGACCACTGTGGACGAACACGGGACCCTGGAGCTGCGGGGTGTCGACTTCCGCTATCCCGGCGCCGAGGCGGCCGTACTGCACGGAGTGGACCTCGTCGCCCGGCCGGGAGAGACCACCGCGGTCATCGGCGGCACCGGCAGCGGCAAGTCCACCCTGATCAACCTCGTGCCACGGCTGTTCGACGTGACCGGCGGCGAGGTTCTCGTCGATGGCGTCGACGTGCGCAACCTGGATCCCGACCTGCTCTCGGCGATGGTCGCACTCGTGCCGCAACGCCCGTACCTGTTCACCGGTACGGTCGCGTCGAACCTGCGCTACGGCCAGCCCGACGCCACCGACGAGGAGCTGTGGCGTGCGCTCGAGGTGGCCCAGGCGCGGGACTTCGTGGAGCAGATGCCGGAGCGGCTCGACGCTCCGATCGCCCAGGGCGGCACCAATGTCTCGGGCGGGCAGCGCCAGCGCCTGGCCATCGCCCGGGCGCTCGTGCGGCGACCCGAGATCTACCTGTTCGACGACTCGTTCTCGGCGCTCGACTACGCCACCGACGCGGCCCTGCGCGCCGCCTTGGCGGAGGAGACCGCCACCGCGACCGTGGTCATCGTGGCCCAGCGGGTCAGCACGATCCGCGACGCCGACCGCATCGTCGTGCTCGACGAGGGTGTCGTGGTCGGTACCGGCACACATCAGGAGCTGATGGCGACCAACGAGACGTACCGCGAGATCGTCCTGTCCCAGCTGACCGAAGCGGAGGCCTCCCAGTGACGCGCCCGAAGACTGCCGCGCCCGAACGCCGGCCGGGGCCGGCCATGGGCCCGATGCGGTGGATGGCTGGCGGTCCCCCGGTCGAGAAGTCGCTCAACTTCACCGCTTCCACCAAGCGGCTGCTCGGGATGATGCGGCCCGAGCGCGTGATCGGATGGGTCATGCTGGCCTTCGGCGTCACCAGCGTGGCCTTGTCCGTGCTAGGGCCATGGATCCTGGGCCGGGCCACGGACATCATCTTCGCCGGCGTGGTCGGTCAGCAGCTCCCGGCCGGGGTGCCCAAGGAGCAGGCCGTCTCGCAGTTGCGGGCGTCGGGCAACCCCCGGCTCGCGGACATGCTCAGCGCGATGAACGTGGTGCCGGGACAGGGGATCGACTTCGACGCGCTCGGGCGAGTGCTGATGCTGGCGCTCCTGGTCGGACTGTTCGGCTCAGTGTTCCTGCTCGTGCAGGGCCGGCTGGTCATCCTCGTGGTCAACCGGCTGGTGTTCCGGCTGCGGGAGCAGGTCGAGGCGAAGCTGGCCCGGCTGCCGCTGAGCTACTTCGACAAGCAGCAACGCGGCGAGGTGCTCAGCCGGGCCACGAACGACACCGACAACATCGCGCAGACGCTGCAGCAGACGATGAGCCAGATGGTCACCTCGCTGCTGACCATCGTCGGTGTGCTGGTCATGATGGTCTGGATCTCGCCGCTGCTCGCGGTGATCGCTCTGGTCACGGTCCCCGTCTCCGTGATGGTCGCCGCGAAGCTAGGCAAGCGGGCGCAGCCGCAGTTCGTCCGGCAGTGGGCCACGACCGGCAAGCTGAACGGCCACATCGAGGAGATGTACACCGGTCACTCGCTGGTGAAGACCTTCGGGCGCCAGCGCGAGGCGGTCGACACGTTCCACGAGCACAACGACAAGCTGTACGAGGCGGGCTTCCGGGCGCAGTTCATCTCCGGCCTCATCCAGCCCGCGATGTTCTTCATCGGCAACATCAACTACGTGCTGGTGGCGGTTGTGGGCGGACTTCGGGTCGCGACGGGCGCCATCTCGCTCGGAGACGTGCAGGCCTTCATCCAGTACTCGCGCCAGTTCACCCAGCCGCTGACCACGGCGGCGAGCATGGCCAATCTCCTGCAGTCCGGGATCGCCTCGGCGGAGCGGGTGTTCGCACTCCTCGACGCCGACGAGATGGAGCCGGATCCGGTGCCGACGCAGCGGCCCGACCCGGTCCGTGGCGCCGTCGCGTTCGAGCATGTCTCGTTCCGCTACGATCCAGATCAGCCGCTCATCGAGAACCTCTCGTTGTCGGCGCAGCCGGGCCAGACGGTTGCCATCGTCGGCCCCACCGGCGCCGGCAAGACGACGTTGGTGAACCTGCTCATGCGCTTCTACGAGGTGACCGACGGACGGATCACAGTGGACGGTGTGGACATCGCCGCGATGGGCCGAGCCGAGCTGCGCAGCAACGTCGGCATGGTGCTGCAGGACACCTGGCTCTTCGGCGGGACGATCGCGGAGAACATCGCGTACGGCGCCCACAACCCGACTCGGGAGCAGATCGTCGAAGCGGCTCAGGCGGCGCATGCGGACCGGTTCATTCGTACCCTTCCCGACGGCTACGAGACGGTGATCGACGAGGAGGGGTCAAACGTCAGTGCTGGCGAGAAGCAGTTGCTCACCATCGCCCGCGCGTTCCTGTCCCAACCAGTGATCCTCGTGCTGGACGAGGCGACCAGCTCCGTCGACACCCGGACCGAAGTGTTGATACAGCGGGCGATGAGCTCGCTGCGTTCCGGCCGTACGTCGTTCGTGATCGCACACCGCCTGTCCACCATCCGGGACGCCGATGTGATCCTGGTGATGGAGCAGGGCCAGATCGTCGAGCAGGGCACCCACGGGTCGCTGATCGCGGCCGATGGTCCGTACGCGCGGCTGTACCAGGCCCAATTCGCGCAGGCGATGGCAGAAGTGGACTGACCACAATGGACGCGGTGTTACGGGCGGCGGCTGAGGCAGCCCCGGGGTTCATGCCAACCGACGAGGGGCTGGCGCTGTATCGGGCCGGGCTCGCCGGCGCGGCCGCGGGCCCGCTCGTCGAGATCGGCACCTACTGCGGGAAGTCCACCATTTACCTGGCCGCCGCGGCCCGCGAGGCGGGGACGGTGGTGGTGACGGTCGACCACCATCGGGGCTCAGAGGAGCACCAGCCCGGGTGGGAGTACCACGACCCGAGTCTGGTTGACCCGCACGCCGGTCGGATCGACACCCTGCCAGTCATGCGTCGTACGCTGCACGCGGCGGGCCTAGAGGACACAGTGATCGCCGTCGTGGGCAGGTCGGCCGCGGTGGCTGAGGTCTGGTCGACGCCCGCTGGGCTGGTGTTCATCGATGGCGGGCACACCGAGGAAGCGGCTCAGGCCGACTACCGCGGTTGGGCGCGGCACGTGGCTGACGGTGGGCTACTCGTGATCCACGATGTGTTCCCCGACCCGGCAGATGGCGGCCAGGCGCCGTACCACGTATACCAAGCGGCACTCCAGAGTGGACAGTTCACGGAGGACTCCGTGACCGGATCGCTGCGGGTGTTGCGCCGCAGCTGAGGGCGTTCGCCCGCCTCCGCCGACGGACAAGGCGGCTTCGCTTTCCCGCGCGGACGCGCCCAAAGGGTACGGTTTCGGTCTTCGGTAGGGGTGACTTCGCGACCTCGAGGTTCTATCGTTCGACCCACTGTGGTCGGCTCCAGCACCCGGAGGCATAGACATGGCGCGTACCCCGATGCTCGATAGCCTGCAACGCTTGGCCGCCGAAGTCGCGAACGAGCGAAGTGGCGAGGGTGAAGCGCCGCTGCTGACTCGGCGGCAGTTGCTGAAGACCTCGGCCGCGATCGGGGTGGGCGTGGCCGCCCTGTCCATGCCCGGCGCGGCGGCGGCGGCCGGCAGCCCGCGGATTGCGGTCGTCGGGGCGGGCCTCGCCGGACTGTCGGCAGCCTATGCATTGCGCAAGGCCGGACACACCGCGACCGTGTACGAAGCCGCCGATCGGCTCGGCGGCCGATGCTGGACCGACCGCAGCAGCTGGGTCGATGGGCAGATCTCTGAGCACGGCGGCGAATTGATCGACCAGAATCACACTCAGATCCGCAATCTCGCGCAGGAACTCGGGCTCGATCTCATCAACCTCCTGGCTGCCGAGCCCAACGGCACCGGCGACCGCTACTACTTCGACGGCGCGGTGTACCCGTACGCGCAGGCAAAGAGTGATCTTCAGGCGATCTATCACCAGCTGCACAGTGACGCCTCGGCGGCTAGCTTCCCGACCGTCTACAACAGCTACACACAGCGCGGTCTCGAGCTGGACCACATGTCCATCCGCGACTGGATCAACGCCTATGTGCCCGGCGGCATTGGCTCCAAGCTCGGTCAGCTACTCGACATCGCCTACGCCATCGAGTACGGCGCGGACGCCAGCATCCAGTCGTCGCTCAATCTGATCTACCTGCTGGCGTACCAAGGTGCGGGCAACATCCGGATCTTCGGCAAGTCCAACGAGAAATACCGCGTGGTCGGTGGAAACGATCAGATGGTCTCCCGGCTCGCCGGCACCCTGCCGGGCCAGATCCACACGGGCGCTGCCTTGACCGCCCTGGCTGATCGCGGCGACGGAACCTGGGCGCTGACCGTGACCGCCGGGAAGAAGACGTCCACAGTGGTCGCCGATCAGGTGATCCTGGCGCTGCCGTTCTCCTTGTTGCGCCAGGTCGACCTGGGCCAGGCCAACTTCCCGGCGCGGAAGCTGAGCGCGATCACCCAGCTTCCGATGGGCACCAACTCGAAGCTTCATCTGCAGTTCAGCAGCCGGCACTGGTACCAGTTCGGGTGTAACGGCGCCACCTACGCCGACACCGGCTATCAGAACACCTGGGAGGTCAGCCGCGGCCAGCCCGGCGCGCCCGGTATCCTCGTCGACTACACCGGCGGCACGATTGGCAACCGGTTTGGGGCTTCGAGGACACCGGCGCAGTACGGACAGGCTTTCCTCAATCAGCTCGAGCCGGTCCTGCCCGGCATCACTCCACTGTGGAATGGTCGAGTCGTCCTGGACTACTGGGCCGGATACCCATGGACGCGCGGGTCCTACTCGTACTGGGCCGTCGGGCAGTACACGACCATTGCCGGTGCCGAGCGGGAAGCGGTCGGCACATGTCATTTCGCGGGCGAGCACACGTCGATCGACTTCCAGGGATACCTCAACGGCGCCGTCGAGACGGGCCAGCGGGCTGCGGCCGAGGTCATCGCGGCGCTGGGCAAGTAACGTCCTGGACGGCATCGCAGCCGGGCACGATCTCGTCAGGTCCGACCGGCAGACCGGCGCCGCCGAAGACCTCGACGGTCGCCGGGTCACCGACGAGCGCCGCCGACGCGAGCAGGACGGCGCCGGCGGTCCACGTGGTGCGCTCTTCGGGCCAGCGAGCGCTATCGGGGTACACGTACCCGGTCCAGTAGGAGCCGTCCTCGTGGCGCAGGTGCTGCATGCTGGCGAACAGCTCGCCGGCCCGGTCATGCTGACCCACGGCACACAGCGCCAGCACCAGCTCGCAGGTCTCGGCACCGGTAACCCACGGGTCGGTCGCTGACGCAGCGCAGTCCGAGACCGGGCACGACGAACGTGTCCCAGCCCGGCGTCGATCCGGGCAACAGCCGAGGAGCCCCGCAGCGCGCCGCCGAGGACGGGGTAGTACCAGTCCATCGAGTAGCGTTCCCGGGGCGAGAACCGTTCCGGGTGCGCCGTGACGGCGTGGCCGAGCGTGGTCGCGGCGAGTTCCCAGTCGGGCTGCGGCTCTCCGCGAAGCCGAGCCAGCTCGAGCGCGCAGCGCAGGCTGTGGAACATGCTCGAGCAGCCCGTCAGCAGCGCTTCCTCGGCGGGCTGGCCGTCAGCACCGCGCGCCCACCTGATCTCACCCCCGGGCATCTGCAGGCCGAGGGTGAAATCGAGCGCCGCCTGAAGGGTCGGCCACATCCGGTCGAGGAAGTCGTCATCGCCCGTGCTGCGAACGTGGTGCAGCAGTCCGACGGCAACGTATGCCGTGAAGTTCGACTCCTTGACCGCATCGACCACAGTGGACTCCCGGTACGACCGGTACCACGAGCCGTCCGGATTCTGGTTGCGCCGTAGCCACTCGTAGGCGGCCCGGGCCTCGTCGTACAACCCGGCCACATCGAGTCCCATGGCGGACTCGGTGTGGTCCCACGGGTCGGTCTGTCCACCCGGGAACCAGGGGATCTGTCCGGAGGACAGCTGGGTTGCCGCGATCGCTTCGCCGGTCGCGACGATGGCGGCCCGACTCAGTCCATGCTGGACATTCATCCCGCGGGCTTCTCCAAATAGATCACCAGGCTCTTGCCTGCGACCGGATTGAGCAGGCGTTCCGTCTTCCGCGTCCACCAAGGCCCCCGCATGATGTCGTGGACGAGCATCCGGTGGTAGAGCCGGACCGGCAGCGCCCGTTCATTCTCGGTGCCAAAGACGCACTTGAGCCACCAGTACGGCGAATGCAACGCGTGCGCGTGATGCCGGCCGACCGGGACCACCCGAGCGTCGCGCAGGCGCGCCAACAGCTCCCGCCGCCGGTAGATGCGCACGTGCCCGCCCTCGACCTCGTGATACGCGTCGGAGAGTGCCCAGCAGATCCGCTCCGGCCACCACCGGGGGACGGTGACCGACATTCGTCCACCGGGTCGCAGCACCCGGACTGCCTCGGCGATCGCGGTCCGGTCGTCCGGGATGTGCTCCAGGATCTCCGAAGCGATCACGAGGTCAAAGAAGCCGTCCGGAAAGGGCAGGTGGTGGACGTTGCCGCGAATCGCCACGGCCGAAGCGGCCGCCGGCGCCTCGCCCGCGTCGCGCATGGCCTGGAACACCGAGGCGACACCGGTCAGGTCGTCGGCGTTGAGGTCGAGCGCGACCACCCGGGCGCCCCGGCGGTAGCACTCGAACGCGTGCCGGCCGGCGCCGCAGCCGAGATCAAGGACCCGCTCGCCGGGCGCCACCGGCAAGCGATCGAAATCGACCGTCAGCACCCCGACCGGTCCGAGATCGCCTGACGGTAGACCTCGGCCGTACGCCTGGCCGCCGCCGCCCAGGTGTAGCGCTGCACGACCCGAGCGCGGCCCGCGGCACCCATCCGGGCGCGCAGCGCCGCGTCGTCGAGCGCGCGACCGATGGCATCCGCCATCGCCTGCGGGTCGCCGGGCGCGACGAGCAGAGCCGCATGGCCGTCCGGTCCGACCACCTCGGGCAGCGCACCGCCGGTCGTGGTGACGACCGGGGTGGCGCAGGCCATCGCTTCGATCGCCGGTAATGAGAAGCCCTCGAACAGCGAGGGCACGACGGCCAGCTCCGCGCTGCGCAGATGGTGCACCAGCTCCCCGTCGGAGACCCGGCCGGTGAACCGGACCGCATCAGCCAGGCTGTACCGCTCCACCAGGTCCAGCACTGGGCCGCCGCGCTTGGCGGTGCCGATCACGACCAGCTCTACCTGCCGCTCCGTACGTACCTTGGCGATCGCCTCGATCAGGGGCACCAGACCCTTGAGCGGCACATCCGCACTGGCTGTGGTGACCACCCGCCCCCGCACCCGGGGCACCGACGGGTCGGGCGAGAAGTGGTCGAGGTCGGTGCCCACCGGGATCACGACCTGGCGCGAGGCGGGCACGCCGAGATGGTCGGTGATCTGGGCGGCGGAGGACTCCGAGACCGTGATGACGTGGCGGAGCCGGCGGGCGACCCGGCGCTGCATGGTCGTGAACCCGTACCAGCGCTTGAGTGAGAACCGCCGCCACCCGGAGGTTTCGCGGAGCTCGATCTCCCGGTCGATCTGGATCGGATGGTGCACGGTCGCGACCAGGGGCGCCGCGATGCCGAGTAGGCCGTACCCGAGGCACTGGTTGTCGTGCACCACGTCGTACCGCCGGCCGGCGGCTCTGAGCAGGCGGCGTGCCCGCAGCGAGAAGGTGAGCGGCTCGGGGAAGCCAGCGGTCATCATGACCCCGACCTCGGCCACGTCGATCCAGTCCCGGTATTCGCGCAGATGCGGCATCCGGAACGGGTCGGGCTCGCGATACAGATCCAGGCTCGGCACCTCGACCAGGCGCACGCCGGGGTCGAGCACGGGGTACGGGGGGCCGGAGATCACGTCGACCTCGTGCCCGAGCCGGTGCAGCTCCCGGCTGAGATGGCGGACATAGATCCCTTGGCCGCCGCAGAACGGATTCCCCCGGTACGTGAGTAGTGCCACCCGCAACCCGGCTCCGGTCACGCAAGACCTCCGCTTCGCAAACCCGCACCGAGGCAGCAGCGCTACCTACTGTGGAGTAACTTAGTCTACGTCGTGCTGGGTCGCGGCTTCGGGCCGGCAGCTTCGTGGCACACATCTGAAACCATGTCTTCCGACCCCCACTGGAATCCTCCTATATGTGATTCAATCGGGCTCCACGTTCAGTAATTGGAGCCGTCACTGCATGTATATTTCCGCATCGACTGCGCGCGGATGAACTGATCTTGGCGAGCTGTGACGGTTCCCTGACCCGTTGGCTAATGCGCAGGTCAGACACTATGCGGGGAATCCCTTGTCGCGTCTCAGGGGCGCGCCGACCCGATATCGGCTTGGTAACGGCACCTGTACGCCGCGACCGCCGGGTGTAACAGTGTGGGGACCTCACACCCCCGTGTGCCCTGAGGAGGCTACTTCATGCGTGGGAGAACCCCATTTAAGTTGGCGATCGGCACTGCTGCCATCGCCCTATTCGCGGCTGGGTGCACCACGACGCCCACGCCCGCCCCGACGACGGACCCGAGGGAAGGCGCCGGCGGCGAGCTGCGCATCTATGCCTCGGAGCCGGCATTCCTGGTGCCAACCGCGGCTGACGATGACCCATCGATTCAGGTGATTCGCCAGGTCTACCGTGGTCTGGTCAAGTACAACACCGAGACTGGTGCGGCGGAGAACGACCTCGCCGAGTCGATCTCGTCCGACGACAACATCACCTGGACGATCAAGATTAAGCCTGGCTTCAAGTTCACCAACGGTGAGGCAGTCAACTCCGACTCCTTCATCCGCGCGTGGAACTACGCGGCCTACGGCCCGAACGCCCAGAACAACGAGTACTTCATGCACCGCATCGACGGCATCGACGACATGGCCGCCGGTGAGGACCCCGATGAGGACGGTCCACTGCCCGCTCCGGACCCGAAGGCCAAGGAGCTCTCCGGTCTGTCGAAGGTCGACGACACTACCTTCACCGTCAAGCTCACCGGCGCGTTCTCTGGCTTCCCGGCCACCATCGGCTACTCGGGCTTCTTCCCGGTTGCCGAGGCCTGCCTGGCGGACTTCGACGCTTGCAACGAGGCCCCGATCGGTAACGGCCCGTACAAGATCGAAGGCACCTGGCAGCACGACGACGAGATCGTTCTGGTCCGTAACGACGACTGGACCGGTCCGGACTACGGCAAGCCCGACAAGATGACCTACAAGATCTACGCCGACGTCGGAGCCGGATACGACGCGTTCACCGCGGGCGACCTGGACGTCATGTACACGATCCCGCGCCCGAAGGTCAAGGAAGCCAAGAGCACTCTTGGCGACCGCTTCTACGAGCGCGCGAGCAACACGTTCACCTACCTCGGCCTCCCGCTGTACAACGACAACTTCAAGGACAAGCGGGTCCGCCAGGCGTTCTCGATGGCGATCGACCGTCAGGCGATCATCGACGCCGTCTTCGACGGCCGGTTCAAGGTTGCCACTGGTGTGGTGAGCCCGAACTTCGACGGCTACCGCGCCAACGTCTGCAAGTACTGCAAGCTGGACGTGACTGCAGCCAAGGCCGCGCTGGCCGCCGCTGGTGGCTGGAAGGGCGGTCCGCTGGAGCTGTGGGCCAACGCTGGTGCCGGTCACGACGCCTGGCTGCAGGCCGTTGGTGACCAGCTGAAGACGAACCTGGGCATCGACTACAAGCTGAACGTCAGCCTGCAGTTCGCCCAGTACCTCGAGACCGCCGACAACCGGGGCTTCACCGGTCCGTTCCGCCTCGGCTGGGGCCCGGACTACCCGGTTATCGAGACCTACCTGGCACCGCTGTACGCCACCGGTGGCTCGAGCAACAACTCGGTGTACTCGAACTCCGCGTTCGACTCCGCCATCAAGGATGGCGACTCGGCCAAGACCATCGCCGAGGGCATCGCGTCCTACCAGAAGGCAGAGGACATCGTCGTGGAGGACCTGCCGGTCATCCCGATGTGGTTCGGTCAGGTCGCGGCGGTTTACGCCGAGACCGTGGACAAGTTCATCTACAACCCCATCTCCGGTGTCTCCTACGGCGAGATGACGCTGAAGAAGTAACTCTCTTCGGCACGATCGACCGGTAACACGGGCGTGACGGCAGCGTGCTCCCCGCAGGGGGCCGCTGCCGTCACGCCACACCGATAGGAGGCGACGCCCGTGGGGCGTTACATCGTCAGGCGGCTACTCCAGTTCATCCCCACGACGCTGGGCGCCATGTTCCTGCTGCACTACCTGACCTCGGTGGGCATCCAGCTCACGGGCAACCCGGTCCGCGCCCTCTTCGGCGACCGGACCCCATCCCCCAGTTTGCTCGCCGCCCTCACCGCGAAGCTTGGCCTGGATGACCCGTGTCTGGACCGCGCGGGCGACCCATGCTTGTCGTATGTTCGCGGAGCGTATGCAGAACATCTTTCTGCATCTGGACTTCGGCGTTAACCAACGCAACGTCGACGTCCTCACCCTCATAACGCGGGCGCTGCCCAACACCGCAAAGCTCGCGCTGTTCGCTTTCCTCATCGAGATCGTGATCGGCCTATCCGCGGGCATCCTCGCCGGCCTGCGCGGCGGCAGCTTCTGGGACTACGCGGTCAAGATCTCGACCGTGCTGCTGATCTCGTTCCCGGTCTTCGTGGTCGGTGTTGCCCTGCGTTCGTTCGGGGCCGCGCCGATCAGCAAGGAGGCCCGGACGATGTCGTGGATACCTCCGTGGATATCGGAGGGCCTACTCAGTCCGGTCTACAAATCGGATTACCCGGTCGCGAGCCTGATGTTCCCGGCCGTCGTGCTTGCGTCGCTGTCGCTGGCGGTCACCGCGCGACTGACCCGGACGAGCCTGATGGAAAACGTCCGGGCCGACTACGTCCGCACCGCCAAGGCGAAGGGTCTCACGCGCCGCCGCGTCACCACGGTGCACACGCTGCGCAACTCGCTGATCCCGGTGGTCACCTACCTAGGCGTCGACTTCGGCACGCTGCTCTCCGGCGCCGTCATTACCGAGACAATCTTCAATGTGCCCGGCATCGGGCGACTCGTCACGCGCGGCGCGCAGCAAGGGGAGTCCTACGTCGTCGTCGGTGTCGTGACGATGCTCGTGCTGGTATTCCTCATCGTCAACCTCATCGTTGACGTGCTCTACGCCGTGCTCGACCCAAGGATCCGCTATGAGTGACCCGGGCACGTCCGTAACGATCCTGACTCAAGGCGGCGAACCCTCTCCGGCCGGTTTGCCGACGCTCGGAGGTCCGCAGGGCGAGGGTCGCAGCGCGAGTTTGTGGGCCGACGCGCGCCGCCAGCTCATTCGTCGTCCCGCTGCGGTGATTCCGGCCATCTGGCTGCTCCTCGTCGGATCGATGGCGGTTGCCCCATTCCTGTGGACGTCACAGAGACCCGCGGGACTGCAACATCTCACTGAGCCGGCAGGGTCCCACCGCCGAGCACATCTTCGGATTCAATGTGCTCGGGTGTGACTACTACTCGCACGCCATTTACGGCGCGCGCCCGTCGCTGATGATCGCGATCGGCGCCACTATCGGTATCGTGATCGTCGGTGGCTTTCTGGGCCTGCTCTCCGGCTTCTTCGGCGGCTGGCTCGACGCGATCATCTCCCGGATCACCGACATCTTCCTCGCCCTTCCGTTCCTGCTCGGTGCGATCGTCTTTCTGGTGGTGCTCAAGACGCAGAACGTCTGGGCGATTATGGCGATCCTGACCATCCTCGGGTGGACCACCGTGACCAGGGTCCTGCGCGGGAACGTGATCGCGTCGAGGAACCTGGACTATGTGCACGCCGCCCAGGCGATGGGCGCCTCCAACTGGCGGATCATGTTCAAGCACATCCTGCCGAACGCGGTCGCGCCGGTGGTCGTACTCGCCACGATCGCGCTCGGCGGCTTCGTCGCGGCGGAGGCCACCCTCAGCTTCCTCGGCGTCGGCTTGATCCCGCCGGAGGTTTCCTGGGGTGTGATGATCAACAGCAATCAGGCGTACTTCGAGGACTACCCGTTGCTGTTGCTGTTCCCATGCCTGTTCCTGGTCGGCACGGTGCTGTCCTTCATTCTTCTCGGCGACGCGTTGCGCGACGCCCTCGACCCGAGACTGCGGTGAGGTTGTCGTGGCAACTGACATGAGTGTCCAGATCGAGGCCCTGGCCCTCCAGGACCCGACGGCTCCGCTGCTGCAGGTCAAGGACCTGCAGGTGGAGTTCCGGACCCGCAACGGCCTCGCCCATGCGGTTCAGGGTGTGTCCTTCGAGGTGCATGAGGGCGAAACCCTCGCCATCCTCGGTGAATCGGGCTGCGGTAAGAGCGTGACGGCGCAGGCGGTCATGGGCATCATCGACTCGCCACCCGGGTACGTCACCGGCGGGCAGGTCCTCTACAAGGGCGTGGACCTGCTGAAGCTTCCCGATGAGCAGCGTCGGGTGGTGCGCGCGAACCGGATCGCGATGATCTTCCAGGACGCCCTGTCGGCGCTCAACCCGGTCTTCACGGTCGGCTTCCAGCTCGGCGAGCAGTTCCGCAAGCATCGCGGCATGTCGCGCGCGGACGCCAAGGTGAAGGCGACAGAACTGCTCGACCTGGTTCGGATTCCGGCCGCGAAGCAACGGGTCAGCGATTTCCCGCATCAGTTCTCGGGCGGCATGCGTCAGCGCGTGATGATCGCGATGGCGCTCGCGCTCGACCCCGAGGTGGTCATCGCGGACGAGCCGACCACCGCGCTCGACGTGACGGTTCAGGCGCAGATCATGAAGCTACTGGCCGATCTTCAGGCCGAACGCAACATGGGCCTGATCCTGATCACGCATGACATGGGAGTGGTCGCCGATGTGGCCGACCGGATCTCAGTCATGTACGCCGGGCGCATCGTCGAGCAGGCGCCTGCAGTCGACATCTACGATCGGCCGTCGCACCCGTACACGAAGGCGCTCCTGGAGTCGATCCCCCGGGTCGACATGAAAGGTCAGCAGCTCAGCGCCATCAAGGGTCTGCCGCCCAGCCTGATGGCGGTCCCCCCGGGCTGCGCGTTCAACCCTCGGTGCCGCTACGTGCGCGACGTCTGCAAGACCGGTGCCCCGCCGCCGCTCTACCAGGTGGAGCCCGCCATCGCGAGCGCCTGCCACTTCTGGAAGGAGGTCCGCGGTGAGTGAGGTCGTGCTCGAGACCCGCGACCTGGTGAAGCACTTCCCGCTGACCCGCGGCATTGTGTTCAAGAAGAAGGTCGGCGACGTGCGTGCCGTCGACGGCGTCAACCTGCAGCTGGCCCGAGGCGAAACCCTCGGCGTTGTCGGCGAGTCCGGCTGCGGCAAGTCGACGCTGGCCCGGCTCTTGGTCGGGCTGGAGAAGCCGACGTCGGGCACGATCGTGGTCCGCGGCCAGGACATATCCAAACTGGACAATGCCGGGCGACGCCGCGCCCGGCGCAATATCCAGCTCGTGATGCAGGACCCGTACACCTCGCTCAACCCGAGAATGACGGTCGCCGACATCATCGGGGAGCCCTACGAGATCCACCCTGATGTGGCGCCGCGGGGATCGCGCAAGAACCGCGTGCGCGAGCTCATCGACCTGGTCGGTCTGAACCCGGACCACATCAACCGGTACCCGCACCAGTTCTCCGGCGGCCAGCGCCAGCGCATCGGCATCGCCCGTGCCCTCGCGCTCAACCCGGAGATCATCCTTTGTGATGAGCCGGTGTCGGCGCTGGACGTGTCGATCCAGGCGCAGGTGGTGAACCTGCTGGAGAAGCTGCAGGACGAGCTCAAACTCTCCTACATCTTCATCGCCCACGACCTGTCCGTGGTGCGGCACATCGCCGACCGCGTCGCCGTCATGTATCTCGGCAAGGTCGTCGAGCTCGGTACGGACCTGGAGATCTACGACCGGCCGACCCACCCGTATACCCAGGCTCTGCTCTCCGCGGTGCCGGTGCCGGACCCGAAGCTGCGCGGGCTGCGCGACCAGATCGTGCTCGAGGGCGACGTGCCGTCGCCGGCGAACCCGCCCAGTGGCTGCCGATTCCGGACCCGGTGCTGGAAGGCGCAGGACATCTGCACGACCGAGGAGCCGCCACTCGTGGTCCGGGACAAGTCGAGCCACCCGAGTGCCTGCCACTTCGCGGAGGTTCGCGACGTGGTGCACGCGGTGGAGTAGACCCCTCCGTTCGGTCGTAGTTACCAACCGAAGGCACATCTTTGCCAGCCGAATACAGCCATATAGTTGGCTGTCTGTTCGCAACGGGTGAGGTTCGGTGGGACCGTCGATGCCAGTGGACCCGGACCAGCGTTGGTATCGGAGCGGGTCCTTCGAAGCGGTAGGCCTGCTCGGCCAACTGCTAGTGGCGGCACCCAATGTTGGCCTGCTACCAGCCGCGGCTGATGGGTGGCTACACGTAGGCGGGTTCAGTCTGGTCACGGCGTACGTGGGCGTGCTTCTGGTGCGCGCGTACCTGCCCGACCCGGCGCTGG
Organism: uncultured Actinomycetota bacterium; assembly: GCA_963773935.1. Lineage (GTDB taxonomy): Bacteria > Actinomycetota > Actinomycetes > Mycobacteriales > Micromonosporaceae > DATBGZ01. Next base: position 6,938 of record CAVZCZ010000004.1, on the reverse strand, counting down.
AGGCTTCGCTCAAGCCGCAGGATCGTGCCGAGCCCGGCACCGCGATAGCGGTGCGGTCTCCGGTCGGGGCGCCGTCGGGATGGCTGGGGCGCTCGACGTCCGGGTCGTTGGCGAGGTCACCGGCTGGGTCGCCGACGGGTGCATCCGGATCGCCCGCAGGGCCGCCTGGGTCGCCGACGGGTCCATCCGGGTCGCCCGCGGGCACTCCGGTGCCATCATCGTTGACCGCGTTCCGGATCCGGCTGCGGTCGGGCAACCGGCGCGTGGTGCTGCCCGTGATGCTGGTCGCGATCGTGGTAGCCGGCTTCTCGCTGTTCGGGTCGCAGCTGCTCGGTCTCAGTGATGACTCTGCGCCGGCGGCGCCGCGCAACCTGCGCGCCATCGGGGCGACCACGCAGCAGGTCGACCTCACCTGGGATCCGGTGACCGATTCCAGCGGGGTGAAGGAGTACCGCATCGTCCGGGCGGACAACGGACGGCAGCGGATCGCCGTCACTAACCGCTTCTACGACACGATGGATGTGGCCGGCGGGGCCAGCTACGCCTACACCGTGCTCGCCGTCGACGGTGCCGGCAACGAATCACCGCCGAGCGCCACGGTCACTGTGCGGACGCCGGTCTTCGACGCGGCGGCGTGCGCGATCGACAGCAGCGCACCCACCCAGCCGGGCAACCTCCGGGCCACCGTCGTCACCACGACCACGGTCACGTTGGAATGGGATCCGGCCAGCGACGCGGGTGGCTGTGGGCTCGCCGCTTACCTGCTGTTTCGCGACGGCGAGGACACCGGCATCTCAGTGGCAGGCACCACGGTGACCGAGGACGGCCTCGAGCCCAATCGCTCCTATGTGTACTCCATCATTGCTCGGGACAATGCGAGCAACGACTCGCCCGCGAGCGCTGGATTGCATGTTTCCACGCTCGCCCGGCCGGTGGTCGGGCAGAATCCCTGCGAGATCGGTGCTCCGCGTAACCTACGCGGAACCGGGAAGTCCGAGACGACGGTGTCACTTGCCTGGGATCCGCCCACAGTGGACTGCGACGATCTGCAGCAGTACCTGGTCTACCGAGGCGCGACTCTGGTCGGGCACACTGCTGACACCTCGTTCACGGTGACGAACCTGATGCCGTTGACGACCTACTACTTCCGGGTACAGGCGCGTACGAGCGAAGACGAGACATCTCCCTCGAGCAACCCGTACTCGGTCAATACCGCGCCCCCGCCTGACACGACGCCTCCCCCGGACACCACGCCGCCGACGGTTCCCACGAACCTGGCTGTCACCAACCGCACTCCGACGGCAGTACGCGTGACCTGGAGCGGGTCCACCGACACGGGCGGCAGTGGGTTCAAGGAGTACCGGGTGTTTCTTGACGACGCCTTCGTGGGCCCCACCACCGGGTTGGCCTACACGTTGCCGCCGATGTCCGGTTCGGCCTCGCACAAGGTCGAGGTGCGCGCCGTCGACCATGCCGGCAACGGTTCTGCCAGGGCCAGCAACACGTTTACGACCGCGCCATCGCAGTCGCCCGATGTCTACGACCCGAGTCCGGTCGTGTTCGGCGTGAACTTCCTGGTGAAGGGCCGGTACGCCGATTACCCCGGTGATCGTCAAGGTCATGATCGATGGCACGGAGGTCACCTCGATTCCGAGTGCCCCGGACGGCTCATTCGAAGTGACCATCGATGTGGACGCACGCCGGCCGAGTTGACCGGGACGACGCTGGACTTGAAGCCGTACAACACCTACATCATTACGGCGTCCACTCCGACCTGCGTATGCGACAACCACACCAGCGCCCCGCAGGGCTTTACTGTCACCCCCTGACCCGGCCCCACCGGTCAGAATTCCGAGTGAACTGGCAAATCTGACCGGTCAGGCTGAGTGTATGCCTTGCAGAGTATATGCCGGTAGGGGTATGTTAGGCGAGTGACCACGGACGTGTTCGCGGTGCTGGCGGAGCCGACCAGACGGCAGATCCTTGATCATCTTCGCCTCGCCGAGAGCAGCGTGGGGGAGCTGGTCGGTGCCCTGGGCGCCAGCCAACCCACCGTTTCCAAACACCTCAGAGTGCTCCGAGATGCGGGCCTGGTGTCCAGCCGGGTCGCGGCTCAGCAGCGCATCTACCGGCTGGACCTCGGCCCGCTGCGGTCCCTCGACGGATGGCTACAGCCGTACCGTCGCTTGTGGACCCAGCATCTCGATGCCCTTGAGCAACACCTCGACCGCAACACACGAAAGGCACAATCATGAAGGACTACAAGCCGGGCCGACTCGCGCCCGTGACAGTTGAGTCCACAGAGGACACCCCGACGCTGGTGTTTGTGCGGCACTTCCGGCACCCGGTGGCGGCGGTCTGGTCGGCACTCACCGAGCCGGCGCAGTTGGACCAGTGGGCTCCGTTTACCGCGGACCGGGACCTGGCCGCGCTCGGCGACGCCACGCTCACCATGATTGACGGGGAGACCCGAGAAGAGTCCAAGGCGACGGTGACCCTGGTCGAACCGCCCACCCGGCTGGAGTACACCTGGGGCACTGACGTGCTGCGCTGGGCGCTGGAACCGACCGATGCCGGCACCCGACTGACCCTTCGGCACACGGTGCAGGGCCCGGACTGGCTGTCCCGGGTCGCCGCTGGCTGGCACATCTGCTTCGACGTGGCGGATCTCCTGCTCGCCGGCCGTCCGGTCGGCGCGATCCGGGGTCGGGAGGCGCTCGAGTACGGCTGGACCGAACTCAACGACGCCTACACCGCCGCCATGGAGGAGAGCACGGGCACGGCTGAGGACTAACGTGTGCTCATGGCCATCGCCACCCTGAACCCCGCAACCGGGGAGACACTCAAGACGTTTGATGCGCTGACGCCTGCTCAGATCGACACACAACTGGCCCGCGCGGTGGCCGGCTTCGCCGAGCTTCGCGGCACGTCCTTCGCGCAGCGGGCGCAGTGGATGAACGCGGCCGCCGCCCTCCTCGACGGCGAGCGCGACGACGTCGCCGCCCTCATGACGACGGAGATGGGCAAGACCTTCGCGTCCGCCAAGGCCGAGGTCGCCAAGTGCGCCGCCGCGTGCCGCTTCTTTGCCATACACGCGGAGGGCTTCCTCGCCGACGAGCCCGGCGACGGGGGGTCAGTGGGGGCGTCGCGAGCGTACGCGACGTACCAACCGCTCGGACCGGTGCTCGCGATTATGCCGTGGAATTTCCCGCTCTGGCAGGCGATGCGGTTCGCCGCGCCGGCCCTGATGGCCGGCAACGTGGGCCTGCTCAAACATGCGTCCAACGTGCCCCAGACCGCGCTCTACCTGGGCGACCTGTTCGAGCGGGCGGGTTTCCCGGTGGGCGCGTTCCAGACCCTGCTGATCGGTTCTGACCAGGTTGAGGCGGTGCTCTCCGATGATCGGGTTCGGGCCGCGACGCTGACCGGTAGTGAGGGCGCCGGCCGGGCGGTCGCCGCGGTCGCCGGCCGGGAGCTCAAGAAGACCGTGCTGGAGCTCGGCGGCAGCGATCCCTTTGTGGTGATGCCCTCGGCTGACGTGGCGCGGGCGGCTCAGGTGGCCACCACGGCCCGGTGCCAGAACAACGGTCAGTCGTGCATTGCTGCGAAACGATTCATCGTGCACGCCGATGTGTACGAGCAGTTCGCGGCGGCATTCGTCGAGAACATGGCCGCGCTGCGGGTCGGCGACCCGATGGCCGACGGCACCGACGTCGGTCCGCTGGCGTTGCGTCAGGGCCGCGACGACGTCTCGACGCAGGTGCGCGATGCCATCGGCAGGGGCGCCCGGCTGTTGTGCGGTGGATCGGCCGTGGCCGGACCGGGGTGGTTCTATCCGCCCACCGTGGTGGCCGATCTGACCCCGGACATGCGCATGTGGTCGGAGGAGGTGTTCGGCCCGGTCGCCGGGCTGTTCCGGGTCGCCTCGTACGAGGCCGCGGTCGCTCTGGCGAACGACTCCACCTTCGGCCTGGGCGCGAATGCGTGGACCACGGACCCGGACGAGCAGGCCCGGTTCGCCGCCGACCTCGACGCCGGCATGGTGTTCGTGAACGGGATGGTCACGTCGTACCCCCAGCTGCCCTTTGGCGGTGTGAAACGGTCCGGGTACGGCCGGGAGCTGTCCGCGCACGGGATCCGTGAGTTCTGCAACCTCAAGACGGTGTGGGTAGGCGACTCCGCCGCGGCGCCCAGCGCTGGCACCGCGGGCACACACGCTGAGTAACCTCGCCGAAGCGGTGGGTCGCCGTGATCTAAGCTAGGCGGCGGAGCAGCCGTGCCCGTTGTACCGTGCCAGTGTGGCAACTAGTCCCAGTCCGGCGCCCGATCCGCGCCATACCCGCGTGGTGCAGGGCCTGCGACATGCGTACGAGCAGCTCCCCCCGGGTGCGCCGGTACGGCTGGCCAAACGCACGTCCAATCTGTTCCGCTTCGGCGCCGACCGTCGACACCAGGGTCTGGATGTGAGCGGCTTCGACCGGGTTCTCTCGGTCGACCCGGGTGCGAAGACGGCCGACGTGCAGGGCATGACCACGTATGAAGACCTCGTCGACGCCACGCTCGCCTACGGGCTGATGCCGCTGGTGGTTCCGCAGTTGAAGACGATCACACTGGGCGGAGCGGTGGCCGGCCTCGGCATCGAATCCAGCTCGTTTCGCAACGGACTGCCACACGAGTCCGTACGCGAACTGGAGGTGCTTACCGCCGACGGCAAGGTCGTCGTGGCCCGCGCCGACAACGAACATGCCGACCTTTTCCGCGCATTCCCGAATTCGTACGGCACACTCGGCTACTCGCTGCGGCTGCGCATCGATCTGGAGCCGGTACTGCCCTACGTGCGGGTGCGGCACCTGCGGTTCGATACCGCCGAGGAGTGTCTGAGCGCGATGGCGAAGGTCTGTGCGGAGCGGCGCCACGACGGCGAACCGGTGGACTTCGTGGACGGTACGGTCTTTTCGCCCAACGAGCAGTACCTGACCCTGGGTACCTTCGTCGATGCGGCGCCGGCGGTGAGCGACTACACCGGCATGGGCATCTACTACCGATCGATCCAGCGGCGGGCGGTCGACTACCTGACGGTGCGGGACTACCTGTGGCGCTGGGACACCGACTGGTTCTGGTGTTCGCGTGCGTTCGGCGTGCAACAGCCATGGGTACGGCGGCTCTGGCCGCGCCGGTACCGACGCTCCGATGTGTACCGCCGCCTGGTCGCCTTCGACCGCCGGCATCAGCTCACCGCAAGGGTCGCCCAGGCACGCGGCAAGCGGCCCGAGGAGCCGGTCGTTCAGGACGTGGAGATTCCCATCGAGTCCACGGCCAAGTTCCTCGATACGTTTCACCGCGACATCGGCATCACGCCGATCTGGCTGTGCCCGCTGCGGCTGCGGGCCAACCAGGCCTGGCCGCTGTACCCACTGGAGCCGGACGAGCTCTACGTCAACGTGGGCTTCTGGTCGAGCGTGCCGCTGCAGTCTGGCCAGGATGACCGCCACCACAACCGTCTCGTGGAGGAGGCGGTAGGCGCGCTCGGCGGCCACAAGTCGCTCTACTCAACCGTCCATTACTCTGCCGAGGAGTTCTGGCAGCGCTACAACGGAACCGCCTACCGAGCAGTCAAGGACGCATACGATCCTGACCAGCGACTGCCTGACCTCTATCAGAAAATCTGTGGCTGACCACCGAAGGGAGCAAACCTGTGACACGCGCTGACGCAATTGCCCGGGCGATCGCCCGCGGCACCAGCCAGGTCGCGATCAAGGTCTTTGACGGCAGCCGAGCCGGCCCCGCCGACGCTCCCGTCACCATCGATGTGCGATCCCCGCGCGCGTTCTCCTATCTCGCCACCTCCTCCGGTGAGTTGGGTCTGGCTCGGCCCTACGTCACCGGCGATCTCGAGGTGGAAGGCGACCTCTACACCGCATTGGCCGCCCTGGCCGGGCAAGAAATCCATGTGCCGCTGCGGGAGCAGGTGCGGTTGCTGCGCGAACTCGGCGGCCTCCGGCTGCTCCGGCCGCCGCCCAAGCCTGCACAGGAGGTCCGGTTGCGGGGACGGCGGCACTCGCGGGCGCGCGACAGTGCGGCGATCTCGCATCACTACGATGTATCGAATCACTTCTATGAACTCCTGCTCGGCCCCTCGATGGCGTACACGTGCGCGGTCTACCCCAGCCAGAACGCGACCCTGGAAGAGGCGCAGTTCGTCAAGCACGACCTCGTCGCCCGCAAGATCGGGTTGCGGCCGGGCATGCGACTGCTCGATGTCGGGTGCGGCTGGGGCGGGATGGTGATGCACGCCGCTGCGCACTACGGGGTGCGGGCGCTCGGCGTGACGCTGTCCCGGCGGCAAGCAGAGTGGGCGCAGAAGGCCATCGCCGAGGCTGGCCTCTCCGAGCTGGCCGAGGTACGCCATCTCGACTACCGCGACGTCGAGGAGACCCAGTTCGACGCCATCAGCTCGATCGGGTTGACCGAGCACATCGGCGTCAAACAGCTTCCGGCGTACTTCGACTTCCTGTACCGGCGGCTGCGTCCTGGTGGGCGCTTGCTCAACCACTGCATCACGGTGCCGGACAACCGGAGCGGCGTGCTGGAGAACGGCTTCATCAGCCGCTACATCTTCCCCGACGGCGAGCTCACCGGCGTCGGTCGCATTGTCTCCGCCATGCACGACAACGGATTCGAGGTCCGGCACGAGGAAAACCTGCGCGAGCACTACGCGCTCACCACGGCCGCGTGGGCGGCGAACCTCGACGCGCACTGGGATGCGTCGGTCGCCGAAGTGGGTAGCGCCAAGGCCCGCACCTGGCGGCTGTACCTGGCCGGCGTCCGGCTCGGGTTCGAGCGCAACGTCACCCAACTGCACCAGGTTCTCGGCGTCAAGCTGCATGAGGACGGGCGCTCCGACATGTCGCTGCGCCCTGACTGGGAGCCGATCGCCT
>CAVZCZ010000003.1:0-184415 GCA_963773935.1 uncultured Actinomycetota bacterium | reverse complement strand
AGCATGACGTGCCTCCTGCGAGATGTGTTTGAGTGGTTGACTGCCGGGTGAGCGCCGCGCGCGCGAAACGGCGATCCGGTGTTCGTGGCGACCGTCCCTGTTGGTCTGTGGGCCGATCTCCTTGCTCCAAGAGCCTGACGCCGTTACCAGCGCCGTTGCAGCGACCCAAGGGTTCAAACGTGCCGACCCTCCTCGTGGGGGCGAGGCTCGATCGGGCGCTAGCTCCCAGTGGGGCACAACTCGCCGGAGCCATACCGGCGGGTCTATGGGTCGCCGTGGACATCGAACGGCCCGAGGCCGCGGAGTGCTGCGAGCAGCGCCGGACGGTCGTTACCGAAGCCGGCGCCACTGAGCTTCCTCAGCCGGGTGGCCTGGCCTAGGTGTTGCGGGCGATCTCTTCTATGCGGGCGGCCACGAGGTCGGGGTGTGAGAGGAACGGGAAATGCCCCGCCGCAAGCTCGTGCACGGTGGTGGCCCGGGCGGCCTGGGCGCGCTGGAGGTCGGGATCGGTGCTGCGCTCCTCGGCGCAGACGAGGTAGGTGGAGGGGATCCGCTCCCACGCGGCTGTTGTTGTGGCGGCGCCGAAGACGGCGGAGGACTGCGGGCAGAGGCGCTCGTGGGCGCCGCGGACGAGCTCGGAGTCGGTGACGTCGTAAAGGAAGCGCGCGTCGAACGCGGCGGTGTCGCGGTCGTCGACGCGGACGGACCCGTCTTCATGCGGGACGACGGGGACCGGGTTGGGCCCACGGCTCAGGGTTGCGAGGTCCTCGCCGACAGCGGGCAGGAATGAGGAGATGTAGACCAGGGCTTGGACCGCTGGGTGCTCCCCGGCCTGGGAGGCCACCATCCCGCCGTAGGAGTGCGCAGCCAGGATCGTCGGCCCCCATCGTCGTCGAGCAGCGCGGTAGTCGCCGCAGCGTCGTCGTGCAGGCCAGGCCCCGTCCCGGTCGGAGCCACGCCCGCCTCCCGCAGGACGGCAGCGCCACCGCGGTGCTAGCGATCCCGCTGCGCTCGAGCCGCGCGGCGACCGGCGCCCACCACCACGCCCCGTCGCGGGAGAACGCCCCGTGGATGAACACGACTCGCATGCCCGGCAACGTTACCTGTACCGAAAGTTACGTCAAAATGCGGGGATGGGACGACGCCCGCAACCCGAACGCCGCGCCGCGCTGCTTGAGGCCTGCACGGATGAGCTGCTGCGCCACGGCCTGCCCGGATTGACGCTCGCGAAGCTCGCGACCGCGGCCGGCACGAGCCGCGGATGCTGCTGTACCACTTCACGACCCGGGACCAGCTGGTGCTGGAAGCGCTTGAGAGGCGCGCCGCCGACAGCGGGCAGCCTTCGAAGAGCTCCTTGCTCCTCGACCGGGCGTGCCCTACGGCGCCGTGCTCGCCGAGGCATGGGACCAGATCACCGCGCCCGAGCTGCGCCCCTACGTGCTGCTGTTCGCCCAGCTCCACGACCTTCCGCCCGACCGGACCCCGTGGACCGGGTTCCGGGCCCGATCGATCACCGACTGGCTGCCCACGATCGAGGCCGCACTGCGCGCCGACGGACACCGCGACGCCGCACCGCTGGCGACCGCCATCACCGCCCTGGTTCGCGGACTGCTCCAAGACCTCAACACCACCGGCGACCACGAGCGCACCACCAGCGCGCTAAAAGCGATCGCCACACGACTCACACCACAGCACCGCTAGCTTCTGTCGCTCGGCTCGAGGCACCGATCACGACTTCCCGTGGTCGTGCCTTCCGCGGGGCGAGCTCTTTTTCAGGAGTCCGGGCTGATGTCAAGACTTCCAAGCGGCGGGGAGCGAGGGTCGGGCACATAGGCGCACTGGTGCCGGTGCGGATTGTCCGGTCGAGGTGATCGCCGAGCTCGGCATGGTGTTCGCCAATGCGAGCCATTGCCTGCCGTACCGCGCGTGTTACGCTGACTCGGGCGCGCTCCGACGCCGAACCCGCACGTCGATCCCGGCCGCCGAGGCCGACGGCGCGCGAGAGCTCGCGAGCGAGGAACTCGCGCTCGGCCTGGCCTGCGCGATCCGCCCGGGGTCGCTCGAAGTCGCGGCCTCGTCGATGTCCTCCTCGATCTCGGCGAGCCGCCGCCGTAGGCTGTCCTTGGCGCGCGCGTCGAGGAGCGGGCCGGCATCGCCGGCGCCTGTCCGCGAGAGCTCGGCCGTGTGGCCCTGCTGGTCGGCTCAGCCTGCCCTCTCTCGACGGCGACCAGGTCGAGCACGTGGAACTCGCGACCCGGGCTCGGCGAGCAACCGCGCGAGGTAGCGCATGCCTTTGAGGTCGCGCAGGCGCACGGTGCGCCCCGCGAATGCCAACGACCAGTGTCGCCCTCGCGGCGAAACACGTTCAGCTCGGCGCAGGCGGTTGCTCCGCTCCGCCGCGCGGCGCGACCGGCTACCGCGCCTCGGCGTCGGCTCGGCTCCAAGCCGGTCCAGGATCGCGCGCGCCGCTCCGAGCTCCGAGCGGCGCGCTGTTCGTTGCCGGTTGCGCGCAGCGCATCGGCCAAGCCGCCGCGCGCCAGCGCCGTCTCGTACGGCGCGCCGACCTCGTTCCAGAGCCGCGCGGCTTGCGCAGAACCGTTCCGCGTCGGCTGGGTCGCCATCTGCGAGCCGCACCCGGCCGTGAGCGAGCGTTGCGCTGGCGACCAGCGCCTTGCTCTCGAACGTCGCCGCCATCCGCGAAGCTCTTCGGCCGCCGGCGCGCCCGAGCGATGTCGCCGGCCGCGATCTCGATCTCGACCTGCGCCTCGAGCAGCGGCGCCCGCTGCAGCTCGGTGTTCGGCGGCAGCTCCTTGGAGGGCACCCGCGAGCGGATGCTCGAGCGCGTCCCGGATCGACGCCGCGGCCGCCCCACGTCTCCCCGCGCCAGGTGCACGAGCGCGAGACCGGGCTGCGGATCCCAGCCGCTCCGTGCGCGGCGAGAAAGGCCTCCTCGGCGCCCTCGAGGTCGCCCCTGCGCAGGCGGATGCGCCCGAGCTCGGTCAGCGGCCATCCGAGCTCGCGGCGCAGGTAAGGACGCAGCTCTTCGCACGCGCCGAGGGCTTCCCTCTCCGCCTCGCCGCATGATCCGCGGAGCCTGAGGATCTCGGCGCGATGGACGCGGCAGCGCCCGTGGAGGCTGCCGATGGCGTTCGCCGTGCGACCACCGCTCCATCGCCTCCGTCCATTCCTCGGCCAGCGTCGTATTGCGCGAGCCCTTGCAGGGCGCAGACGAGCTCGCAGTAGACGACCCCGGTCGAGAGCGGATCGAGGTCGCCCGAGACCGTGGCCACCCCGGCTTCATCCAGCAGCGCCAGGCCCTCGTCGACGTCGCCGTCCAGGATCAGCAGCCGCGCTTCCGCCACGCGTCCGACCGCGCGCGGCAGCCGGCTCGTGCCGGAGCCGATCTCGATCGCGCGCCGCGCCCACGGCGCGAGCGCCGCAGGTCACCGGTCAGCATCCGCTCGTAGCTCGAACCACGGCGAGCCATGCGTGGGCCGGCTCTCGTCCTGGTCCTCGAGCAGGCGTTCCGCCCGTGCCAGCCAGCCCCGCACCGGCGCCATCAGGGCGGTGTCGAAGAGCAGGTGCATCGCGACGCGCACCGCCGCGCCCGCCGCCGCCGCGTCGTCGCCAGCCGCACGCAGATGCGCGTGCGCGCGCTCCCACGCCTCGATCGTCACGTCGAGATGTCCCGCCGCGTAGGCGACCTCGCCGAGCACCGGTAGGTCGGCGGGACCGACGAGACCGTCGCCGTCCGCCTTCATAAACAGGTCGAATGCCTCCCGCCAGTCGCCTCGCGCCGCGGCGTCACGTGCGCACTGGACGACGGCCTCGCCGCAGCGTCACTCATCGCTCGCCAACGATCGCAGAGCCACCAACGAGGTCGAGCCGGCACGCGCCGTAACCGTGGACCTCACCGCCGTAACACTCTTTCTCACGCCTATCGGGTTCAGACCGAAACCACGCCCCCAAACGAGGAGGAACCATGCAGAGCGTAAGGGTTAACGGCGTAGTACTGGAGTACGAGGTGACCGGATCGGGCGAGCCGCTGCTTCTCATCAGCCCGGTGATCGCCGATGGCTTCCTGCCGCTGCTCTCGGATCCGGCGCTTGCCGACCGCTACCAGCTGATCCGGTACCACAAGCGAGGCTGGCTCGGCAGCACGCATACACCCCCGCCGGTCAGCATCGCGGACCACGCGGCCGACGCCGCGGCGTTGCTCGAGCACCTGGGCATCCCGCCGCGCCCACATCGCGGGCCACTCGAGCGGCGCCGCGGTCGCCGCCCAGCTGGCGCTCGACCCCCCGACAGGGTCCACACGCTCCTGCTGCTGGACCCGTCGCTGTTCTCGGTTCCCAGCGTCCCCGCCTTCCTGGACGCAGCCGGACCGGCGCTCGAGGCTTACGAGAGCGGCGACCAGCCGGCGCCGTGGCCGTGTTCCTGAGCGTCGTCAGCGGTCTCGACTGGTCGAGTGCCGCGCCGTGCTCGAAGAACGTTCCCGGCGCCTGGCGAACGCGATCGAGGACGCCGACACCTTCTTCGGCATCGAGCTGCCCTCCCTGGTCGAGTGGAAGTTCGGCGCCGAGCAGGCGGCCACCTCGGTCGGCCCGTCCTGTCGGTGGTGGGCAGCGAGAGCAGCCCGTGGGTCGAGTCGCCGAGTTCCTGCGCTCCGCGCTCCCGCGATGTCGAGGAATGCACGATCGACGGGGCCGGTCACCTGCTGCAGATCCAGCGCCCCGAGCCGGTCGCCCGCGGAATGGCGGAGTTCCTAAGGCAACACCCCATGGGCGGCAACGGACTCAAGCCGTTCGAGCATCCGGCAAGCCGTGAGCTGTCTCGGGTTCCTCGCTGACCGCCCGACGCGCCCGGGAACGCCGACTGGTTACCGCGACGCTGCGCGGCACTCGGCCCCGCACCCCCCGACCCGCCGTCGACGACAGCCGATGCCTCGCGCCGCTCACGCCCACGCGACAGCGGACAAGTGGCCGGGCCGGAACCTCGCCGCGGCCGTCGCGGGCCGCCCGGCAGGTGGCTCCCGACGGTCCGGACGCGCCTGCACGCCCGCGCCGCCAGCCCTTGCTCGGAGACCTGACTGCTGATCACAGGCGCTCGAACCGCTGTCCATCCACGGCAGCCAGCCGCCGTCGACCTCACGTTCCCACCGGGTGGTCATGCGGTCCTCGCCGGCCCGGATACGGAACCAGCTGCGCACCCCGTCACCATGCAGCAGGAGGAGGTCAAGGTCTTCCTGGCTGAGTCGCATGATGCCGGGGCTGTCCGCCTCGTCGAAGGCGTGCATCTGCCAGCCGCCGGCGGGGTGAACGCCGCCGATCAGCTCGTGCACGAGCGTCCTCTGGTCGCCCATGCGGACGTCGACCTCGTGGGCGATCCAGCGCCCTCCTGGCAGCAGGTCATAGGTGTCGGTGCCCGAGATCCCCATCGTGACGTTGCCTTCGTCGTCCAGGACGGTTCCCGAGCTGCGCCAGCGCCCGATGATGGGCGCCAGCGGCTCCATGTTCTTCACAGGCGTGACGGCATCGAGATCGCTCCTTGGCGTCGTTGGCCTCACCATGCGGAAGCGGGAGCGCCCGCCTGGCCTTGAGCGGACGGGAGGAGTAGGTTCGCTGGGTGCGGGCGGGTGATGTGGTCTGGAATCCGTTGACGGGCGAGAAGGTGATGCTCGTCGAGTCGGCCCAGGAAACCAGGGCTCGCATCGTCGGCGACTTCGCCGTCGAAGCCGGTGGCTTCGTGCCCGGTGGCGAGCATGTCCACGAGCACTGCGCCGAGCACTTCGAAGTCCGCTCCGGCCGGATCGCGTTCCTGCTCGATGGCGAGCAGCGCCTGCTCGAGGCGGGAGAGGAGCTACGGTGCCCCGCGGGACGTGGCACCGGTGGTGGAATCCCGGTGACGACGAGGTGCTCACCCGCGTGCGCGTTGAGCCGGCGCTGCGTTTCCAGGAGGCGATCCCTGTGTTCTGGGGCCTGTGCGCCGACGGGCACACGAACCGCGAAGGGCGGCCGTCGCCGCTGTTCGGCGCCCTGCTCGCCACGCGCTATCGCACCGAGCTGCGATACAGACAGCCGCCGGACGTCGTGCAGCGGTTGATGTTCCCGCCGCTCGCGGCACTCGCTCGGCGACGCGGCCTCGACCGCGTGCTCGATCGCTACCTCGACCTGGACACGCATCCAAGCGCCCAGCCTCGCCTCGGGCGGCTGCCAGAGCGCGTGATGCATGGGGGAACGAGCGCTCTACGGCTGTGAGGTAGAACCAGCGGTGCGCGACGGCCGGAGAGGCCGATTCCTCCAACGGCATAAGCGCCGGTCCAGCTCCTCTCTGATCGGGCCATTTCGGGGGCAGAGTCTGCGCCCAGCGCGGGGCGGGACCGGGAAGTCCCTCTTGGTTGGTGCTGCACGGCGCTGGGACCGTAGCGGCTGACACCCACCTCTCGCGGCCAGTGCCCTCATGGCATCCCGGCCGCCTCCCCCGACCCTGCAAGAGGAGGAACAAGATGCTCCATCGACTGCGCCGGCGCCCTTCGCCGGCCACCGCCATCGCCGGCGCCGCGTTGTTCGTCGCCCTGTCCGGCACCGCGCTCGCCCAGAGCGGCATCATCATCTCGAGCCCCGACCAGCTTGGCGATCGGTCGTAACCGAACGCGCGCTGGACTTCCGTCCGGTCACCGGGAGCAAGCTCGCCGACCGCGCGGTCAATGGCGTGCACATGACCAACCCGCATCTGCGAGCGCGCGTGAACAAGGACGGCACGCACCCCCCGTTCGGATTCGACGAGTTCGACACCAAGCGGCTGAGCATCGGCCGCTACCAGGTCACGTTGTCGGACTTCGACCTCAACGGCCGCACGCTCAAGAACTGCTCGATCACGGCGACGCCGCGGATCAAGGCCACCGCCTCGTTTCCGATGGTGGCCGAGGCGTCGCCGGCGACAGCATGATCGTGACCGTCTTCACCAGCGAGATCCGGCCGGACGGCCCGCGCCTCGCCGACAGCGCGTTCGACGTCACCGCCGCATGCTGACGCCCGGCCGCTGAACCCGCGCGCCGGCCCGGGCGGCACGACACCCGCCCGGGCCCGGTGCTAGGCCGGAAAGCCTCGACCCTGCGCGCCGGCTGGTCGTCCTGAGCAGTCACGCGCAGCCTCATCAGCGGCGCGATCGCATGGCCGCGAATGCGGTCGCGACGCTAGCCGAGGAGCTCGCAGCCGTTCGCGGCGGCGACGGCGCCGACGCGCTCCCAGTCAGGCTCCTCTGTGGAGGACGGCGGGAGCGTGAGGCTCTCCGCCGGCCGGCTCATGCCGATGACGAGGTCTTCGAAGCCGCCGGGCGTGCAGATGAACAGCATCCGGCAGCCGTCGGGGCCGACGGTGTAGCGGTGCGGGATGTCACGCGGGCCGAAGGCGAAGTCGCCGGGGCCGGCCTCGACGACGTCGTCGCCGACGTGGATCGTGACGTCGCCCTCGAGGACGTAGAAGCCTTCGTCCTCGTGGTGGTGGACGTGCAGCGGCGCCTCGGCGTTCGGCGGCTCTGTCACCTCGATGATCGTGAGCTGCCCGTTGGTGTCGGCGGCGCGCGTCTTGATGACCGCGAGGGCGTCGAACCACCAGCGGGCGTTCTCGGTGAGCGTTGCGTCGGTCATGGCATGGCCTCCTGGGTGTTGGGATTGAGCAGGGCGATTGCGTAGCGCCAGCGCGCGTCGGCGGCGCGGTGCACGACGCTGATCGACTGCTCGGCGACGATCAGGGCGGTGTTGCCCGCCTGGAGCACCCGCCGTGGCTGCGCGAGGTAGGTCACCTCGCGCGCCCACAGCGCGGCGACGAACGCTTCGATGCCGGCGCCGCGCGCGGCGGCACCGGCGGCGGCGACGAGCCCGTCGGTTTCGAACAGCCCCGCGAGCGCGGTGCGGTCGCGGACGACGAAGGCGTCCTCGAGCAGCGTCTCGAGCTCCTCGGGTGTCAGCGCTCCTGACGACATCGCGAGGATTGCACCGCCTGGCGCGCGCGGCGTCTGTACCAGAAACATGGTGTTCCGCTCGCGCGCGCCCGCGCGTAGCCTTTCGCGGGATGGGAGCGTTCGGGATGGACCGGGGAGTCGAGCGGATCGAAGACGTCGCAGCGCGCGGCAGCGATCTCGTGACGCTCTGGCGCGATGTGAGCGAGATCATCGCCCCGCTGGTGCCGAACATGCAGGGCCCGTGCTGCTTCACGCTCGACCCGGCGTCGCTGCTGATGACGAGCCACTTCAACCCGGCGATGTACTACGAACTGCCCGAGGAGGCGCTGCGCGGCGAGTACCTGCTCGAGGACGCCCACGACATGGCGTCGGTCGCGCGCTCGGAGGCCGGGATCTCGACGATCCACGAGGCCACCGGCGGCGACCCGTCGCAGAGCCCGCGCTGGCAGGCCAACATGACAATGAACGGCGACCAGGAGCTGCTGCTCGCGCTACGCAGCAAGGGCGGCGCGACGTGGGGCTGTCTCGGGCTCTACCGAGCGCCGGGCGAGGAGCACTTCGACGCCGACCAGAAGCGCTTCCTGCAGTCGGTCGCGCCGGCGATCGGCGAGGGCATACGGCGCGCCTTGCTGATCGGCGAGGCACGCGACCCAGACACGCCCGACGCGCCCGGGCTGCTCGTCCTCACCGAGCATCTCGAGATCGAGTCGGCGACGCCCGGCACCGAGCGCTGGCTGGCCGACCTGCCCGGCGGCGACGGCGGGCGGCTGCCGCCGGCGGTCATGGCGGTCGCCGGCCAGGCGCTGCGCTCGGCCGACGGCGACCGCGCCGGCGAGGTCGCGCTCGCGCGCGTGCTCAGCGACTCCGGCAACTGGGTCGTCCTGCACGGCGCGACGCTCGTGGCGACCGGCACCCGGCGCGTCGCCGTGATCGTCGAGCCAGGCCATCCGGCTCGCATCCAGCCGCTGCTGATGGCCGCGTACGGCCTCACCGCGCGCGAGCAGGAAGTCGCCCGCCTCGTCCTGCAAGGCGAGTCGACGAACGGGATCGCCGAGCGCCTCGTCGTCTCACCCCACACGGTGCAGGAGCACCTCAAGAACATCTTCGAGAAGACCGGCGTGCGCAGCCGCCGCGACCTCGTCGGCAAGGTGTTCTTCAACCACTACGAGCCGCGCCTGCGCGACAACGAGCAACGCGTCCTCGACGGCCGCCCGCTGCGCGGCGGCCCTGCCGCCCGTGGAGACGCCGAGCGCGGCGCGCGAAGACGCGTGTGCCGCGCGACCAGCTCTCGCCGACGCTGCCGTCGGCCTGCTTAGCCGTCATGGGCTCAGCCACGCGCGGGCCGTGCGGCGACGGCGGGGCGCGATCGCGGGTGCGCGCTCGTGGTCTCGCGCGCGATGGCTTTCGCTGCTCGCTTGGCCTCGCGGCCCATGTGGCGGATCTGCGCGGGTTGTGGCTGGTAGCCGATGAAGTGCAGGCCAGGCGCCGCCGGATTGCCGGTGTGGATGCGGGGCAGGCCTCGGTCGTCTAGCACGGCGAGGTGTCCGACGAGCGGCTCGAGGCCACGGTGGTAGCCGGTCGCGGCGATGATCGCGTCGGGCTCTACCCGGGTCCCATCGGCCAGTCGAGCGCCGGTGGCGTCGAGCGCGTCGACGGCGCCGTGGATCGTGATCTTCCCTTCCTTGATCGCGTCGAGCATCTCGCGGTCGATGATCGCGGGTGTCTTGCCGTCGCGCCTGAGCCGGGCGAACACGCCCTCGCGGGGCGGGGCGAGCCCGTAGTCGCCCAGGTCGCCCGGAGCGAGGCGTCGGACGAGCTTGAGCTGCGCGTCGGCGATCGCCGGCGGCAGGCGGAGCAGCGCGAGTGCGGGCAGGTCGCCGGGCACCCCGGCCTGCTCGCGCAGCAGGATGTTGGGCGGCGTGCGGATCGCGAGCCGCACGCGCCGCGCCCCGCCGGTGGCGAGGTCGTAGGCGATCTCGATTCCCGAGCAGCCCGGTCCGACGACCAGCACATCCCGGTCGCGGAACGGCTCGGCGCTGCGGTACTGGGCAGCGTGCAGCAGTTGGCCGCTGTAGCGGTCGCGGCCGGGCCACTCGGGGATGTGCGGCGTGTGTTCGTAGCCGGTGGCGACGATCACGTGGGCCGCGGCCAGATCACCCGCCGAGCTGCGCACCAGCCAGCCGTCGGGATCGCGGTCGAGCCGATCGACGCGGGTCCCGAGGCGCACGTCGAGCTCGTTGTGGCTGGTGTAGTCCTCCAGGTAGCGCACGAACTCGTCGCGCGTGGGGAACCGGCTGGTGCCGGGCCGATAGCGCGCCGCGGGTAGCTTGGACGTCAGGCGGCTGGTGTTCAGCCGCAGCCGGTCATAGCGGCCGCGCCAGGCCGCGCCGATCGCCTCGCCGCGCTCGAGCACGACCGCCGGGACGCCGGCGCGGCCAAGCTCTGCCGCCGCGGCCAGCCCGGCCGGACCGGCGCCCACCACCAGGGTCGTCTGGTTCATGTCTGTCTCCTTCATCTCCGCATGGCGGCTGTGTGGGTGCCGGCCCGGGTCCCGCGCGGAGGCGGGCGGCCGATGGCGGTCTGATGCGGCGGCGCCGGTCAGGCGCGTGCGTTGACGTCCCAGACGGAGATCGGGCGACGGGTGCCGGTCGAGATCGCCGCCACGCCGGCGAGCGCCTTGAGGAACGTGACGCCGTACTCGGCGAGCGGCCGGCGCGCCTGAGCTTCGGTCTCCCAGAGCACGATCATCAGCGCGTTGCCGGTGTCGCGGTCGACGAGGTTCAGCGCCCCGGCGTATCCGGGCTCGGCCTGCAGTGCGGGGAGCATCTGCCCCGTGACGAGCTGGTCCATCTGCGGGCGCCGGTCGGGCGTGGTGCCACCTTCGATGAGCTGTGCGTACATTGCGTTCAGGGTCCTTGGGGTTCGGTTGTCGAGAGCGGGTGAGCTCGGCGGGCATATGGGCAATGTCCCGTGGCCGGCGCTATGCCGCATCGGTGCAACCACCTATCCGGACCGTCAGCCGCGACACTCCTGGTCAGCTGGGGCGCACGCGGGCCGCGGATCGATCATGCCGCGCGCGGGTGGGCGAGGTCCTGCAGCTCGCGCAGGCTGCGCGTCAGGCGCCGCGAGACCTGCATCTGGGAGATGCCGAGTTGCGAGGCGATCTGGTGCTGTGTGTGACCCTCGTGGAAGTAGAGCAGGATCACCTGCTGGTCGATCGGCGACAACGATCGCAACAGTGGTCGAAGGGTCGCGCGATCCTCTGCCCGGTCATAGCCTCGATCAACGAGCGTCAGCGCGGGCGCCGTGTCGCCGTTGAGGATTTCGAAGCTCGTGGCGCCGTAGGCGCTGCCGACTTGGAGCGCCTCGAGCACCGCCTCGTCCGAGACGCCGAGCACGGCCGCGAGCTCGGCCACCGTGGGCGAACGGTTGAGTCGCTCGGTCAGCTCCGAGCGAGCTGCGTCCATGCGCAGGGCGAACTCGCGCAGCGGGCGCGGAACGTGAACCGCCCAGCCGGTGTTTTGCAGGTGCCTGCGGAGCTCGCCGAGGATGTACGGCGTGGCGAACGAGCTGAACGCGAAGCCGCGGTCGGCGTCGAAGCGGTCGACCGCCTTGATGAGCCCGACCGTCGCGACCTGCAGTAGATCGTCGAAGCTCTCACCGCTGTCGCGGTAACGCCACGCCAGGTGCCTGGCCAGCGGGAGATGACGGGTGATCTGCGCGTCGCGGCCGCGGGCCGCTGCGACGTCGGCGGACCGCCGGAACCGCCCCGTCGCGTTCGTCTCGGCGGGCGCGAGCTTCACGTGTTCTGTCGTCGTCACATCTGGATGACGAGCTCGCGCGCCGAGGAGTTACATAGATTCGCCGGCTCGTTCTTCCACGGTGACGACGCCTTCGATAAGCACGCGGTTGGGCACCCGGATGCGGTCGTCGCCGACGCGCAGGACCGTGGCCGCGCTGTCGATCCGCTCGATCCGGCCGCGGAGCTCTCCGACCCGGACGGTCTCTCCCACCGAGAAGTCGGCGCGCGCGTACCGCGCGGCGCTCAGCGAGCGGGCGATCTCGCGCGAGCCCAGGCCGAACGCGAGCGCGACGGTGGCGGTGATGGCGATCAAGCCGATGGTGAGGATGAGCAATATCGGGCCGGTCGAGATTCCCACCTGCAGTGCGGCGGTCAAGCCGAAGAGCACGATGATCACGGCCTGGGCGACCGGAGCGATCGCGATCGGGAGGTCCATCTGGACCGACGTGCGCTCGATGCGCTCACGCGCAAAGCCACCGGCGACCACGCCGATCAGCACGAGGGCGAGCGCGATCAGCAGCCTGGGAATGAACAGAACGGCCTCGTTGAGCGCCTGGCTGAGGAACCCGAGCCCGAGCAGCGAAAGCGAGGCGAAGAGGACAACCACGATGATGCTCAGCCGGACGGCCCGACCGATGAGCCGCGACAGGGAGTCTCCGAGCTGCGCCCGCTCCAGCACGGCGGGCAGACCGATGCGCGCCGAGGCGCTGTCGACGCCGAGGCCGATCAACGCGCGCCGGACGATCCGGCCCAGCAACGCGGCGACCAGGAATCCGGCGATCGCCAGCACGATGGCGCCGGCGAGCCGAGGCAGGAAAACGCCCAGCTGGTCGCCGGCCTGAGTGAGCACCGTCGCAGTCACGGCTTCGACCGTCGCAGCTCAGCTGCAACGACCCCGCCGAGCGCCCCAAATATGGCCGCCAGGAAGTTGCCCGCGGCGTGCAGCGGCGCGGCCACGGCACGCTGGATACGGACGACACGAATCACATCGCCGGTGAATTCCTGCCGGAGCACCGGCGGCTGGGTCGCGATCAGCGCCAGCAACTCGCTCGCGTGTCGCTCGGCAGCGTCCGACGGTCGAGGCGGATCGGTCATTCGGGCAGCTCCCAGTCGTAGGTGTTGGCACGCAACATGGCGATGAACTCGCCTCGCGCGCGATTGAGCCGGCCCTTCACGCTCCCGACCGGCGAGTCGGTGATCTCCGCGATCTCGGCGTAGTCGAGCTGCTCGACGTCGCGGAGCACGAGGACGGCACGATGCGCCGGCGAGAGTCCGCGCAGCTTGCGCTCCAGCCGATCGATCCGTTCCCGCGTCTCGAGGCGTGTTGCGGGCTCTCGGGTGGCCGCGTCCGGACTGTCCTCGACGGCCGCGGGATCGACGGGCTCGGGCGGTCGGCGACGCAGATGGTCGATCGCGGCATTGTGCACGATGCGCAACAGCCAGCTCCGAAAGGCCGCGTCCTCGCGGAACTGATCGAGCCGGTGAAACGCCCGCAGAAACGCGTCCTGGGTCACATCGTCGGCGTCGGCCGGTCCCACCACCCGCCCAGCGACCCGAACGGCCACGCCGCGGTGGCGATCGACGAGCTTCCTCGAATGCGCTCAGCTTGCCCTCACGTGTGGCACGGACCAGCGCGGCGTCGCTGTCGGACGCGGGAGTCGCAGCCTGGGTCGTCGACGCCGGCACCAAAGACACAGCACATCAAAGGACGCAAGCGCGCCCTCCGTCGGTTACAAGGATCCGGCGCACGACAGGGCGCCGTGCGGTCACTCCGGCTGGGGGCGCTCCTCGCCCGGCCACTCGCCGATCGCGCGCATCCAGGCCTGACGCGTGGCATGGTCGGTCAAGCCGCGAACGAGCCGGGCGATCGCACCCTCGACGATCAGCGCGATCAGCAGCTTCGTCCAGTTCATCTCACGGAACTTGGGGTCAGGCGCGTCCTCATCGTCGACCTTGCTCCAGATGAAGGCGAAGATTCGCCGCGCGACCAGTCCGGAGAGCAGACCGAGGACGATGCCGATCGGCGTGAACGCCTTGCTCATCTAGACACCGCGCGCCCGACGAGATAGCCGAGCACGAGGCTGCCGGCGACCGCGAACGGGATCGGGTTTCTCGCGCGCGACGGTCAGCGCCTGCTGGGAGGCCTCCTTCGCCTTGACCTGCGCGTTCGCCGCCGCCGACGGCGTCGAGTCCTGCGGCGCGTCGGCACCGTCGCTGCCGCCGCCGCCTGCGGGCGCCGCGTCCTTGACCTAGTCGAGAAACGCAGACGCTGACTCCGGCGGTGAATCGATGTCATACCCGACCGACCCGCGTGTAGACGCCTACATCGACGCGCTGCCCGATTGGCAGCAGGCGATCTGCCGGCAGGTCCGCGACCTGATTCATGCCGCCGATGACGAGGTTACGGAGACTATCAAGTTCACCAACCGTCCATACTTTGTAGTGCAGGGCAACGTCTGCGCGCTGCTCGCGGCGAAGGACCACGTGAACGTCTTCCTCTACGACGGTGCGATCGTGCCTGATCCGGACGGCATCATCACGGGCGGACACAACAACACAACCGCCCGTACGATCGCGATCCACCGCGACGAGCCCATCAACAAGCGGGCCATGAAGGCGATGCTCCAGCAGATCATCGCCAACAACCGGGCCGGCGGCTGGCGCAAGCTCGGGCGCTAGATACCCGACGAGACAGGTCCGGAGATTCCGCTGAGCGCAGCGGCAACCTCGCACACCACCCGGCGCAGGAAGATGAGCTACGGCACGACGGAACGCTTACACACGGAACTGGTCAGAAGGGTGGCTGGTCGTCGTCGGCGGGTGGGGGTGGCGGCGGCGGTGCCGGTGCTGGCGGTTGGGGTCGTTCGGGTTGCATGCAAGTGCTGGTGCGCCAGTCCTCTGTGGACGGTCGAGTGATCTCGTCAGCGTCGGAGTCGTCCTCGTCCTCGCCGCGGGGCATGGGTTCGGGGAGGTCGTTGAGGTCGGGTGGAGGTTGGCGGTGGTAGGTGTGGCCGAGGCGGCTGGTCCAGGTGACGCGTCCGGGCGTGGTGTGACTGACGCTCCAGCGGCCTTCGTGGCGCAGTCGATGGTCGTGCCGGCAGGCGTTTGCGATGTTTGTGTCGGTGGTGGGTCCGCCGTTGGCGTGCTCGACGCTGTGGTCGGCGTCGGACCGGTGCGCGGGCATGCGGCAGCCCGGAAATACACAGGTGCGATCTCTGACTTGGGTCCAGCGTCGCAGCGCCGCCCCGGGTAGCCGCGCGGTCGGGTCGCCGTTGGGCGGGCCGGTGCTGCTCTCGGTCTTGGCGGTGATCTCGGCGATGACCCGGTCCCACCCGGCCGGATGTGGCGTGCGGGCGAGGATGTCGAGGGATTCCGGGTTGACCTGCAGCCATAGCTGCAGTCCGGAATAACCGCGGCCGCCTCGGACCGGGCCGTCGGGCCGGGACCGGATCTGGCCGATTGCAACCGGTCCGCCGTCGGCGCTCGTGAGCACATACCACCAGGACGCACCCGCCGCGGCGGCCATCACCCGGGCCAACTCGGCGTGCACCGCACCCCAGCCAAGCAGCTCCCCCGGACGCGAGTCCGAACCAGCCAAAGTCGCCAACCCCACCAACAACCGCAACCCACCACACCTCCGCCCCACCACGCCACTCCTGCCGTTGTCGCCACCCGACGGATCGCCATCGGGCGTGTCGCCACCGGACGGGTCCTCAGGAGGCGCGTCGTCACCGGACGCGTCGTCACCGAACGCGTCGTCACCAGACGGGTCCTCACCAGACGGCCGGATCGTCGCCAGAGCGGTCCTCACCAGAGGAGTCGTCACCTGGCGAGTCCTCACCGGACGGATCGTCACCAGACGGGTCGCCGCCAGTGGGGTGGTGACCGAATGGGTAGTTGGTGGTCAGATCCTCGCCTGACGAATCGTTAGCCCGATGGTGGTCGGCGGATTCGGCTGGTGGGGGTTGGGTGAGGTTGGCCTCGGCGAGCACACGAGCCAGGATCTGGGCGTCGGTGAGTCCGGCGTAGGTGCCGTCGGTCATGCCCAGGAACAGGTCGGCGCGGACGTGGTCGATCGGATCCGGGTGCCCGGCCTGCTTGGCGGCCTTGGCCAGCCGGTCGAACCGGTCACAGGCGGCGGCGACCCGATCGACCGGCAGGTCGTAGCCGGCCAGGTTGGCGGTGCCGTCCTCGTTGCGGCTGCCCCCCACCCGCCGACTCTTCAACGCCCGCTCATAGCGTCGTCGAGCCCAGGTGGGGTCCAACGCGATCGCATGCCGCTTGATCTCGTGCAACAGCTGGGCGGTGGTCAACTGCGCCGCCCGGGGCAGCAACGCATCAACGATCGCTGCCGTGTGCTCCTCCGACAGACCACAGGTCCAGTCGCGAAACACCCGCACCCGGGGCTGGTCGATCACCCCGGCGGCGAAGGCCTGATACACGGTGGGCAGCTCCCGCACCACACTCTCGGCCAGGTCGCACAGCGAGTCCGCGGCACGGCGGGTCAACACCAACGCCGCGCGCACCTCATCGGAGGCGAACTCCCCCGGATACTCCTCCAACACCGACGTCTCGGCCTGACCACGGTGCAGCACCTCCGCGATGACCGCGAACAGCTGAGCCCGATCGTGGTTGTTCTGCCGATACCGGGCCTTGAGCACATCGACCACCTGCGACCCGGTCAACGCCCTCAGATCCAGGCACGCCAACCCCGCAGCCAGCCCGGGCCCGGCCGGGATGTGTGCCAACCCCGCCACCGCATCGGCGATCGGATCTGTCGGTGTCTCCCCAGGCACGACATCAACCTACCATCGGCCTCCGACAATTGTTCGATGCAATCCCCGGCGTGTCACACCGATTCATGCGGGTCAAAGAGAATCGTCTCAGTCCATAGTGGACAGGGCTACTTTGCCGTTGTGCGACCGAGTCGTTGCCCAACCGGGGCCAGGGGGCTGCGGCACGGCAGTATTCCTCGAATCGACCGGTGCCGCTATCGACGGTTGGCTGCCCGAGACCCCACCACATTGGAGCGTGGTCGACCCCACCGGAGCCGCGTTCGTCGTCCGCGCCAACACGGCCCGACCCACGGCACAGCGTTGTACAGCGGCCGATCAGCCGCCTTGGACGATCATGTTCGGACTCGCCGGATCGTCGGTCGGGAACGTCCCACCCTGGACGATGATGTTCGGACTCGCCGCGTCGTCGCTCGGGACGCCACCGACGCTGGGCATGATATCCGGGTTGTCGATGCTGGTGTCGATGATGATGCCCTGCGAATCTCCAGGCTTGAAATCTGGGTTGTCGACGCTGGTGTCGATGATGATCCCTTGCGTCCCGCCGTCCTGAGGCACGCCGGGGTCGACCTCCTTGATGGAGACCTCGCCGCCCGCACCGCCGCCGCCACCGGTGTCGTCGGCCTCCGAGCTGGGCTGCGGTGCCGGATCAACCTCCTTGATGGAGACCTCACTGCCCGCACCGCCGCCGCCACCGGTGCCGTGCGCCTCGGCACCGGGGTCCACCTCCTTGATGTAAACCTCGCCGCCACCGCCGATGGTGCCTTGGCCCGGTTCGGCATCGATGGGTGCGATGACCCCCGGGGACATGTGTGGCTCAGGCAGCATGTGTGGCTCGGGCGACATGTGCGGTGAGGGGCCCTGGCCCGCGCCTGCATCGCCCAGTCCGGCCAGGCCGCCGGTAAGGGACGTGAGTAGACCGAACATGCTGGACTTGCTGATCCGCTCCTCCACAAGGGACAGTGCGCCGGGGTCGAAGGAGACCTGCGTCGAGAGCAGGCTGAGATCGGCCTGGGTCAATTCATAGCCGGCGAGGGCGGCGGCCGGATCCTGCGCCAGATCGCGGGCAAACCCCGCATCGGTGACCAGTCGCTCCAACACATCGTCGATGCCGGCCATGAGCCCTCCTCGGATCTTTAGACAGGACCCGGTGTCCTGCGAAGATCAGGATGAAGGTGATCACGGTCGCAGGCAAGTGTCTGATGATTCCCGACAGCCGAGGTCAGGCCGAGCCGATGACCGGGATCAGGTCCTCGGCCGGCGGTGTCCACTGTGCCGGGTCGGCATCGACCCTGGGCGCCCGAGCGGATGTCCTTCACCTCGTTCGGGTCGCCGGGGAACCAGACGTACGGAATCCCGCGCCGTTCCGCGTACCGGATCTGCTTGCCGTACTTGGCCGCCGACGGCGACACCTCCGTGCAGATGCCGCGGCGCCGGAGCGTCGCCGCGATCCGGTCGCAATCGGCCCGCTGCTCCTCGGCGGGAAGTGCGACCAGCACGCACGTGGGCACCGACCGGGAGACTGTCAGTGCGGAGGCGCCGAACAGCACGCCGAGCATCCGGGAGACGCCGATCGAGATGCCCACGCCCGGGTAGCGCTCAGTTCCCGACTCGGCCAGGTTGTCGTAGCGGCCGCCGGAACAGATTGACCCGGCCCGCTCGTACCCCAGCATGATCGTCTCGTAGACGGTACCGGTGTAGTAGTCGAGACCGCGAGCGATCTTCAGATCGGCCACCAGCAGCCCGGGGTTGTGCTCCCGCGCCGCCTCCACCACCCGCACCAGTTCTTCGAGCCCCTCGTCGAGGAGCGGATCATCGACGCCGAGTGAGCGCACCGCGTCCACAAAGGACGCATCCTCGGCCGAGATCTCGGCGAGCGCGAGGCAGGCCTTCGCCTGCTCCGGGGTGGCGCCGGCGGTCCGGATCAGCAGGTCGGCGACGCCGGCCGGGCCAATCCTGTCCACCCGGTCCACTGCGCGGAGGGCTGCGTCGGTGTCGTCGATCCCCAGTCCGCGGTAGAAGCCCTGACACAGCTTGCGGTTGTTGACCTGGATCTTTATCGGCGGGATCGGCAATCCACCCAGCGCGTCGCCGATCACCAGCGGGATCTCGACCTCGTAGTGGAAGGGGAGTGTGTCCCGGTCCACCACGTCGATGTCGGCCTGGGTGAACTCGCGGTACCGGCCCTCCTGCGGCCGCTCGCCCCGCCACACCTTCTGGATCTGGTAGCGCCGGAACGGGAACGCAAGCTTGCCGGCGTTCTCCAGCACGAACCGGGCGAACGGAACGGTCAGGTCGAAGTGCAGGCCGAGGGCGTCGTCCGGATCACTGTCGTCGCCCGCCTGCAGTCGGCGCAGGACGTACACCTCCTTGGAGGTCTCGCCCTTGCGCAGCAACTGGTCCATCGGCTCGACCGCGCGCGTCTCCAGGGGCGCGAACCCGTACAGCTCGAAGGTCGTCCGCAGCCGATCAATGATCTGCTGCTCGATGATGCGCTGTGGCGGCAGCCACTCGGGAAACCCGCTCAGCGGGGCGATCCGGCTCACGAGTCCAACCTAACTACCTCTGTACGGCTACCAGCCACGCATTTCTCGCGCCGCGCCGGCCTCGGAGATCCCTTCGATGACCTCGCGCAGGTACGGGTTCGTCCGCCGCTCGCGGCCGATCGTGGTCACCGGCCCGTGCCCCGGCAGCACCACCGTGGCGTCGTCGAGCGGGAGGATCTTGTCGCGGAGGCTGAGCAGCATCGTGTCCAGGGAGCCGCCGGGCAGATCGGTGCGCCCGATCGACCCGGCGAAGAGCACATCCCCCGACAGGCACAGTTCCTCGGCGTCGAACGCGGAGCCGGCGCCCGGCAGCCGGAAGAGGACGGACCCGCCGGTGTGACCCGGTGCATGGTCCACGGTGATCTCCAGCCCTGCCACCGTGATCGAGCCCCCGTCTGGCAACGGCGCCACGTCCTCCGGCTCGCTGTACGGCAGCCGGCCGCCGAAGAGCTCGGTCAGGCTCATCGACAGCCCCTTCGCCGGATCGGCGAGCATCTCACGGTCACCCGGGTGCACGTACGCCGTGATGCCCCGGGCACCACAGATCGGCGCCACGGAGAAGCAGTGGTCGAGATGACCGTGGGTAAGCAGGACCGCGGCGGGACGCAGGTCGTCCGCCGCGAGCACGGCATCGAGTTCCGTCAGCACCCCGATGCCCGGGTCGACGACGACACACTCCTGCCCGGCGCCGGTAGAAACGATGTAGCAGTTGGTGTCGAAGGCTGCGGCCACGACGCTTCTGACCAGCACGTTTGCCGTTCCTCTCCGGGTCGGTCGGGGCACCACCCGGCACCGCGAGGCGAATGCCTGGACGATGCCTGAAGACTAGCTGGGGGTTGGGTCACGGTTGGTCAACCTCGCTGGCGCGACGGTACGCCCATACCCGTACACTCTGCCGAGTCTGTGGCGTGCCGCACTGGCTCTGCTAGCCGGCTGTGACCGCCGCGGCACCGGTGGTCACGCGGTGACTCCACTGGACGTACAAGCAGCACAGAGCAATTGGGGAGTGAGCACGCGTGGCTTCCAAGAACAGCCGCCTGCGACGGCTGGAGCGGGCGCGGACGGAACGCCGGATGGCGCGTCGGGCCGAGCACGTGCGCCGCAAGCGCCAGGTTCAGGCCGGTATCGGCGGCGCGCTCGCGCTCATCCTCGTCGCGCTCGGAACCACCTGGCTGCTCGGCGGGTTCGACTCGAAGCCGGCCCAGGAGACGGAGCTCGCCTCCTGTACGTGGACACAGAAGGAGGTGGTCGCGGGCAACGGCGTGACCGCGACCGGTCTGCCGCCGACCACGGGTGAGGCGCGCACCGGCCTGCACGTGCTCACGATCCAGACGGCGCAGGGCGACATCGAGGCCGTGATCGACGTCAGCCGCGCGCCGTGCGCTGCCTCGAGCATGAAGTACCTCAGCACCCAGGGCTACTACGAGGGCACCGTCTGTACTGGCCTTGACACCGCCCACAAGACCCTGACCTGTGGCGATCGCGAGGGCACCGGCACCGGCAGCCCCGAGTACCAGTTCCCGGTGGAGGGCAAGCCGATGGAGCCGATCGGCACCGCCGCACCGGCAACGCCGGGCGCATCGCCCTCCCCCGATGAGGTGGTCCCGAGCTACTACGCCAAGGGCACGATCATCCTGAACACCTTGGACCAGAACGCGAACGGCGGGCAGTTCTCCATCGTGTACGGGGACGGCTCCGACCTTCCGCCTGAGTACACCCCGGTCGGCACGATCACCAGCGGTATGGAGATCGTTGAGGCGATCGCGGCCGCGGGTGCGGTGGACGCCAACAACGCGCCCGCAGCAGTCGGCAAGCCAGCCCAGGACCTGAAGATCGACAAGCTGATCGTGCGGGACGAGCTCTCCATCGACCCGACCGGGGCCCCGATGCCTGAGGTGACGCCGTCAGCCAGCGCGTCGTCGTGACCGGCCATAATTGCCCGCAGATCCGCCTCCGCAAGCGTCGGCGAGCGCCACGGACACCAACTGAGAGGTCGCAGCTGTGAGTTCGGAACGGGACAGCAGGCAGCGTGCCGCCGCGCGGGCGCGGCTGGAGCGGGAGATGGCCGCCCGTCGTGAAACCGCCCGACGCAAGCGCATGATGCAGGCACGCATCGGCGCGGGCGTCGCCGGCGCCGTGGTCCTCGGCGCCGTGGTGTGGATCATTGTCGCGGCTTCCTCGGGCGGCGACGACACTGCCCCACCGCCGACCGCCGCCGGCCCTTGCGTCTACGTCGAGGACTACCCGAGCGCCGACCCGTCCGGCAGCCCGGTCCCACTACCCAGCGGGGTCGCGGACGTCGGCAAGCCGCCAGCGGAGCCACCCAGCTCCGGCTTCCAGGTGATCACCTTCGAGACGAACCTGGGCAAGGTCGAGGTCGAGATGGACCTGTCCAAGACCCGGTGCACCGCGAACAGCATCGCCTACCTGGCCGGCAAAGGCTTCTACGACAACACCTCGTGTCACCGACTGGTCACCGACATCTTCGCGCTTCAGTGTGGCGACCCGAGCGGCACCGGTTCCGGCGGCCCGAACTACCGCTTCGACGACGAGAACACGCCTCTGGACAAGTTGCCCGCCTATCACGGAGGCGATGTGGCGATGGCCAACACCGGTCAGCCGGGCAGCAATGGCAGCCAGTTCTTCTTCGTGTACGACACGAGCGGCCTGCAGGGTAACTACAGCCTGTGGGGTCGGGTCCTCAGCGGGCTGGACATCATCAAGCAGGTGGCCGCAGCCGGCGACAACGGCGAGTACGCCGCGCAGGCAGGCGGCGGGCGGCCCAACCAGCCGTTCACCTTCACTAAGGTGACCGCCGGGCCGATCACCGCCACCCCCGCTCCGACGCCGTCGGCTAGCCCGTCCCCAAGCGCCACGAGCCCCAGCCCGTCACCGGCCGCCTCGTAGCACCTCCCGGCTACCCCCTTTTGCCCTAGAAGTCACTTCTAGGGCACTTCGCCCGAGATTCGTGCCCTAGAAGTGACTTTTAGGGAGGCTTGGACGGTCAGGAGCCGGAGGTGATCCGGTACGCGTCGTAGACGCCGTCCACCTTGCGCACCGCGCTGAGCAGGTGGCCGAGATGCTTGGGGTCGGCCATTTCGAAGGTGAACCGGGATACCGCCACCCGGTCGCGGGTCGTGGTCACGAGCGCGGACAGGATGTTCACCCGCTCGTCGGAGAGCGCCCGGGTCACATCGGCCAGCAGCTTGTGCCGGTCGAGCGCCTCGACCTGGATGGCGACCAGGAACATCGACGCCGCCGTCGGCTTCCATTCCACCGACACCATCCGGTCGGACTGCTGCCGCAGGTCGTCGGCGTTGGTGCAGTCGGCCCGGTGCACGCTGACCCCACCGGTACGGGTGGTGAACCCGAAGATCGAGTCGCCCGGCACCGGAGTGCAGCATCGGGCCAGCTTGATCCAGATGTCGCTTTCGCCGAGCACCACGACACCGGGGTCGTGGCTGGTCTGGGTGGGCCGGGCCCGGCGCGTGGGTACCTCGGTCTCGGCCAGATCCTCCGAAGCGCCCTCGACTCCGCCGAGGCTGCTCACCAGCCGGGCCACGACGGACTGCGCCGAAACCTGGTTTTCGCCCACCGACGCGAACAGCGACGACACATCGGCCAGATGCAGATCCCGCGCGATGACCATGAGCGAGTCGGCGGTCATCATCCGCTGCAGCGGCAGGCCCTGCTTGCGCATGGCCTTGGCGATGGCATCCTTGCCCTGCTCGATCGCGCCCTCGCGGCGCTCCTTGTTGAAGTGCTGGCGGATCTTGGTGCGGGCGCGCGGCGACTGGACGAACCCGAGCCAGTCCTGAGACGGGCTCGCCGTCTCCGACTTCGACGTGAAGATCTCGATCACGTCGCCGTTGGACAGCTTCGACTCCAGCGGCACCAGCTTGCCGTTGACCTTCGCGCCGATGCACTTGTGCCCCACCTCGGTGTGCACCGCGTAGGCGAAGTCGACCGGGGTGGAGTCCTTCGGCAGCGCGATGACATCGCCCTTGGGCGTGAAGACGTAAACCTCCTGTGTGGACAGATCGAACCGCAACGCGTCGAGGAACTCGGCCGGATCGGCTGCCTCCCGCTGCCAGTCCAGCAACTGCCGCAACCAGGTCATCTCGTCGATATGCGCCGGCGGGCCCACGACGGTGGCGTTCTTGGACTCCTTGTAGCGCCAGTGCGCGGCGATGCCGTACTCGGCCGTGCGGTGCATAGCCATGGTCCGGATCTGCATCTCCACCGGCTTGCCGTTCGGCCCGATCACCGTCGTGTGCAGCGACTGGTACATGTTGAACTTCGGCATCGCGATGTAGTCCTTGAACCGGCCCGGCACCGGTTGCCAGTTCGCGTGGATGATGCCGAGGGCGGCATAGCAGTCCCGCACCGTGTCCACGAGGATGCGTACCCCGACCAGGTCGTAGATCTCGGAGAAGTCCCGGCCCCGGGCGATCATCTTCTGGTAGATCGAGTACAGGTGCTTGGGCCGGCCGCTGACCTCCGCCTTGATCTTGGCGCCCTTGAGGTCGCCGCCGACCCTCAGGGTGACCTGCCCGAGCAGGCCATCACGTTGCGGCGCATGCTCACCGACCAGCCGGCTGATCTCTTCGTGCCGCTTCGGATAGAGCGCGCCGAAGGCGAGGTCCTCCAGCTCCCACTTGATCGTGTTCATGCCCAGCCGGTGCGCCAGTGGCGCCAGGATCTCCAGCGTCTCGCGCGCCTTCTGCTCCCGCTTGGGTTGGGGCAGGAAGGCGAGCGTCCGCATGTTGTGGAGCCGGTCCGCGAGCTTGATCACGAGCACTCGTGGATCCTTGGCCATCGCCACGACCATCTTGCGGATCGTCTCCGCTTTGGCCGCGTCGCCGAGCTTGACCTTGTCGAGCTTCGTCACGCCGTCGACGAGCAGCGTGATCTCCGGGCCGAAGTCATCTCGCATCTGCTCGAGCGAGTAGTCGGTGTCCTCGATCGTGTCGTGCAGCAGCGCCGCGGCGAGCGTGGTCGTGTCCATGCCCAGCTCGGCCAGGATCGCCGCGACCGCGAGTGGATGCGTGATGTACGGGTCACCGGACTTTCGGAACTGGCCCGTGTGCCAGTGGTTGGCCACGTCGTAGGCGCGCTGCAACAGTCGGGCGTCCGCCTTCGGGTGGGTGGCCCGGTGGTTGGCGATCAGCGGCTCGAGTACCTCAGCGAACTGCGGCGACTGCCACGGTGCGTTGAACCGGGCCAGCCGGGCGCGTACCCGCCGCCCGGTCGGCAGGGTAAACCCGATCCCGGTACCGATCAGCGCGTCCTGCGCCCCGCGGGCCTCCGCGACCTCCGCGCGGTCGCCTTCTGCCGGGCCCACTGCGTCCGGTGGCGGTGTCGATTCGTTGACTTCGACCGCGGGCACTGCCTCGGCTTCGGCGGGCTCGGTCTGTGCCGGCGCGTCCGTCGGCGCCTGATCGGTGCGCGCGGGACTCTTCTTGGTCCCCTCCCGCGGAGGGGCGACGTTCTTCGGCACCGGCCGCTCCTCAACCTCAGCCTTGACCAGGCTCAGTGCCGGCGCGCGGCACCTCGGCGATGGGGCGTCCGCGCCCGGAACCGCTAATGCTAGCCGAGTCTCTGGCGCTCGCTCCGCTGAGTCTCTGGCGCTCGCTCCGCTCGCGCGGCGTCCGGCGCCATCTGTTGGCGCCGTCTTCCCTCGCGCTCTGGTCGCTGCGCTCCCGGCGCACTCAGTCCAGACGACGCCGGCGCCGGCCGCGGGTCTGGTACTGCGTGGGCCTAGACGGTCAGGAGGGCGTGGACGGGGCGGCCGGGGAGGCGGTCGCGGCCGGAGAGGAAGCTGAGCTCGAGGATGACGGTGAAGCCGGCCACAGTCGCCGCCGGCCCGCTCGATGAGGTCGAGCGTGGCCGCGGCGGTACCGCCGGTGGCGAGCACGTCATCGACCACGAGAACCCGCTGACCAGAAACGAATGCGTCCGCGTGCACCTCGAGGGTCGCCGAGCCGTACTCCAGGTCGTACGAGGCCGCGTGCGTCGCCCGCGGAAGCTTGCCGGACTTGCGTACCGGGACCGTGCCAACCCCGCACGCGTATGCCACGGCCGCCGCCACGAGGAAGCCGCGGGCCTCGATTCCGGCCACCACGTCAAACCCGGCTGGGTAGTGCGCGACGATGGCGTCGGTTATCTCGCGGAAGGCGGCGCCGTCGGCGAACAGCGGGCTCAGGTCCTTGAAGACGATCCCGTCCTTCGGAAAGCCGGGCACATCGATGACGTGGCTAGCTACCACGTCCGCGATGTGCGGCCCGCTGTCGCCGTGCGCCATGGCGCTACCGTTTGCGGCCGCTACTGCGGCTACCACCCGGCTTGCCGCCGCCGCCGGGCTTAGCCCCGGCGCCAGGCCGCTTGCGCGGCGCGGGACGGGCGCCCGGTCGAGGTGCCGACGCGGCGAGCGCGCCGCTGTCGGTCTCCTCGACCTCTGCCGGCTCGGCCTCGACGGCGGTCTTGGACCCAGTGGTCTTGGCCGGCCGGGATGCGACCTTGGCCGTCTTGCGCTCGGCGTTGACGCCCGCCGCCCGGCGCTGCAACACCCGAAGCTTGTGCTGCTTGAACCGCGGCTCGGCCTCCTTGAGGTCTACCAGGACAGGCGTCGCCAAGAAGATCGATGAGTAGACAGCCGCGAGCATACCGATGAACAGCACCAGGCCCAGGTCCTTCAGCGTGCCCGCGCCCAGCAGGCCGGCGCCGATGAAGAGCAGACCACCGACCGGCAGCAGCGCCACAACGGCGGTGTTGATCGACCGCATCAGGGTCTGGTTCACGGCCAGGTTGGCGGCCTCACCGTAGGTACGGTTCGGGTTTCCGGTGATTCCCCGGGTGTTCTCGCGGACCTTGTCGAACACGACCACGACGTCGTACAGAGCGAAGCCGAGGATCGTGAGGAACCCGATCACCGTGGACGGGGTGACCTCGAAGCCGGTCAACAGATACACCGTCGCGGTCAGGATCAGGTTCTGGGCCAGGGCGGCGATTGCCGCGACGGCCATCTTCCACTCCCGGAACACCAGGCTGAGGTAGATCACCACCAGCACGAGGAAGACGACCGTTCCGATGAGCGCCTGTCGCGTGATCGAAGCGCCCCAGGCTCCGCTGACCGCGCTCTCACTGATCGCGTCCGGCGAGATGTTGAACCTCTCGGCCAGTGTGTCCTTGATTTCGGCCGCCCGAGCATCCGCCGCGGCGGCATCGTCGGAGAGCTGCTCCGTCTTGATCAGGTAGGAGTCGCCGCTGGAGCCGCCGATCTTCTGCGCCGACGCCACCTCCGCGCCGGACTCCTCGACCGCGGACTGAACGTCCGCCATCGTGCCGACGTTCGCGGGCAGCGTGAAGCTGTTGCCGCCCCGGAATTCGATCCCGATGTTGAACGGCTGAAGCAGGAAGGTGATGATCGCGACGAGGACGATGCCGCCGGCGACGCCGTACCAGATCTTGCGCTTGCCGACGACGTCGATGCCCGCGTCGCCACTGTAGAGACGGCTGGCCAGATCCCGGATCCGGTGCTGCTTGCGCGGCTCGGCGACCTGCTGTGTCTTGTCCTGCTTCGCCATGTCAGGCCTCCTTCGCACGCGTGCCGCCGGTCGTGCCGTCGTCACGCGTGTGGTGCAGTACCCGGCCGAGGCCGCTCACGCGTGGCGAGAGGAAGGCGGGTGTACGGGCCAGCATCGTCATCATCGGATGCCGGAACAGGAACACGATCACCAGGTCGAGGAGGGTAGCCAGGCCCAACGCGAAGGCGAAGCCCCGCACCGCACCGATACCTACCACGTAGAGCACGACCGCCGCGAGAATCGTCACCGCGTTCGCGGTAATGATCGTCCGTCGGGCCCGGACCCAGGCCCGCGAGACGGCGCTACGCGGACTTCGACCCTCGCGTATCTCGTCTTTGAGCCGTTCGAAGTAGATGACGAACGAGTCCGCGGCGACACCCAGCGAAACGATGAATCCCGCGATGCCGGCCAGCGACAGGGTGAAGCCGATCTGGCGACCGAGGAAGATCAGCATGCCGAAGGTCAGCAGCGCCGACAGCAGCAGGCTCAGCGTGATCACGCTGCCGAGCAGCCGGTAGTAGAAGAACGCGTACACGATGACCAGCAGCATGCCGATGCCGGCCGCGAGCAGGCCGGCGCGCAGGTAGTCCTGACCCAGCGTTGCCGAGATCGAGTTCAACGTGCCGCTGTCGAAGGTCAGTGGCAGCGCGCCGTACTTGAGCTGGTTGGCCAGCAACTGGGCGGACGGCTTGTCGAAGTCGCCGGTGATCTCGGATGTGGTGCCGAGCACGGCCTGGATCGCCGGTGCCGTCACGATCGTGTTGTCGAGCACGACCGCAACCATGCAGGTCTGGCCGCTGCCGCTGTTCAAGGGCTGCGTGACCAGGCAGGCGTTGCCCTCGTTGTTGAGGGCCTCGCGGGTCAGGTCGGTCCACTTGTCCGACCCGGCGCCGTTGAAGGTCAGGTCGACCTTCCAGCCGCCGCCCGGGCTGGTGTCGAGGTTCGCGGCAGCGTCCGCGAGATCCGTGCCGACCACCTTGGATCTGTCGAGTAGGTACTTGGTGCTGCCGCCGTCTTCACAGGCGACGGCCGGCTGGTTGACGTCCTGGATCGAGCCCGCCGGCCGCTCGTTGAGCGTCTTGCAGGTGATCTGCGGGACGACGAACTGCATGTTGAACGGCAGGGCGGCGACCTCGGCGGCGGTCAGCGAGGCGAACGGTTCGAGCTGCGCCATCGTGGCAGGGTCGGAGCTGACTGAGGACTGGCCGTCGGCTACCGACAGTGGGTCGATGCTGGCGGCGACGGTCGCCGCGTTGCCGAGCTTCGCCAGTACGGCCTCCTGCGGGGGCAGCAGGGCCCCGGGTGACGACGGCGTGGCGCCGGCGGCCGGAGACGTCGGCGCGGGAGTGGTCGGAGCGGGAGTGGTCGGAGCGGGAGTGGTCGGCGCCGGAGTGCTCGACGGACTCGCCTCCGGGCTCGGCGAAGCTGCGCTCGGGTCCGGGCTCGCCGAGGCGCTCGGGTTCGGCGCCAGCGGAGGCGAGCCCTGGGTGGTCCCGATGACCTTGCGGAAGCGAAGCTCAGCGGGGGTGCCGACCTGGCGGATCGTGTCGTTGTTCTGCCCCGGAACCGAGATCACGATGTGGTTGTTGCCCTCGGTCACGACCTCGGCCTCGGCCACCCCGTACGCGTTGACCCGCTTCTCGATGATCTCCCGTGCCTGCTCGAGCCTGACCGCGTCGGGCGGACTGCCGTCGACGGTGCGGGCCACGAGCGTCATCGTCGTGCCACCCACCAGGTCCAGGCCCAGCTTTGGCTCAAGGCGCTGCTTCAGCGACCCGCTGCCGAATCCGAGCACCACGGCATAGAGCACGATGAAGATCGCGGCGAGCGTAAACAGGTACCGCGACGGGCGCATCTGGCCCTGAGGAGGTGGTGCCACAGTGGTCTATCTCCCTGTGCGAGTCACCGCCGGTGCGACAACGCACCAGCGCCGGGGGATGGCGCGCCGCCAGTTCCGGGGAAAACCGGCGACGCGAGTGAGCGGTAACGGTAAACGTTGTGTTGTCCTCGACACTCGGCCTCGTTCCTGCCTCGTGCTCGGCCAACGGTATGGCCTGTTCTCGGGGGTTACCAGGTAGACCGGGCGGGTCAGTCGCGTTCGATCGGTTTCGCCGGGTCGGAGTCGTCGCCCTCGTCCTCGGCGTCCTCTCGTAGCTGAGCGCTGACGACCCGACCGATGGCGCTTCGCGCGAAGCGAAGCTCGACGCCAGGAGCGGCCGCGATGGTGACCGCCTCGTCATCGATTGCGACCACGGTGCCGAACAACCCACCCACGGTCTGGACCTCGTCGCCCGGGCCCAGCTGGGCCTGCATCTCCGCCGCATCCTTTCGCCGCTTGCTTTGCGGGCGGATGAGCAGGAAGTACATGGCCGCGATGATCAGGACGATCGGCAGGAAGCTGAGCAGGCTGCTACCGCCGGAATCTTGCGCGAGAAGCACGTAAATCGCCTTCCGTATGGCACGTCTCGGTCTCGCCGATCCGTAGATCGGGTCGGTCCCGGGACGGGACAGGGTGAGTGTTTGCTAGACCGCGGGGAGTCTAGTGGGTGCCGCTGAGGAGAGATGCGTCACTCCTCGGTCCAAGCACGGCAGGGTGCTGGCCGAGTTGTGCTGAAGACTGCGTCGCACGCAGGCTCGCTGGCGCTCGCCCGACGCGCTCCTAGTCCCGGATATCTCGCCTCGCCGTCAGGGATCCTGGGTGAACAGGTCCGGTATCGGCGCGGCACCGTCACCCATGGTATCCGGTCGGCTCGTGAACCCTCCTGACAGGCGGTCGACGAAGGCCAGCCGGTCGGGCGGGGTGAGGCCCAAATGCCGCCAGGCACCGGCCGTCGCCACGCGCCCACGCGGGGTCCGCGCCAGCAGGCCGGCCCGGACGAGAAATGGCTCACAAACCTCTTCGACCGTGTCGGGTTGCTCACCGACGGCGACCGCCAGTGTGGACAGTCCGACCGGACCGCCGCCGAAGGATCGGACCAGGGCGGTGAGGACCGCCTTGTCCAACCGGTCCAGCCCGAGATCGTCCACGTCGTAGACCCGAAGGGCGGCCTGGGCTGTGGCGGCGTTGACGACACCGTCGGCCCGTACCTCGGCGAAGTCCCGAACCCGGCGCAGGAGCCGGTTAGCAATGCGGGGCGTGCCGCGGGACCGGCCGGCGATCTCGGTGGATCCGTCGTCGGTCAAAGTGACGCCGAGAATCCGGGCCGAACGGTGCAGCAGGATGTCCAGCTCCGGCGCCTCGTAGAAATCGAGGTGCCCGACGAAGCCGAACCGGTCCCGCATCGGACCGGTGAGCAGGCCGGCCCGGGTGGTGGCGCCGACGAGGGTGAACGGCTCGATATCCAGCGGGATCGCGGTGGCACCCGGCCCCTTGCCCACGATGACGTCGACCCGGAAGTCCTCCATGGCGCTGTAGAGCAGCTCCTCAGCCGGCCTGGCGATGCGGTGAATCTCGTCGATGAACAGCACGTCACCCAGAGTGAGGCTGGTCAACACCGCGGCAAGGTCACCGGAGCGTTCGATCGCCGGTCCGGAGGTGATCCGTAGCGCCGTGCCGAGCTCAGCCGCGATGATCATGGCCAACGTGGTCTTTCCGAGCCCGGGCGAACCCGACAGCAGGATGTGCTCCGGTGGCGCACCGCGGCGCATCGCACCCTGGAGCAGCAGATCGAGCTGCTCGCGGACCCGGTTCTGAGCGATGAACTCCGACAGGCGGCGCGGACGCAATGTCGCCTCGGCCTCGAGCTCCTCGTCGAGTGCGACCGGGGAGACCAGATCGACCCCAGGGTCGCTGCCGGCTGGGTCCTCGCTCACCGGATCCGTCCGAGCACCTGGATAGCGCGCTTGAGCAGCACCGGCACGCCGGGCGCGGGTTCACCGTTGAGCTCCGCCGACACGATGCTCACCGCCTGGTCGGCCTGCCCGGCTGTCCACCCGAGCCCGACCAGCGCCTGGCGTACCTGGTCGGCCCACGAGATGCCGGCGACGGGGAGTGAGAGCGACTCGCCACTGCCGGCCGACGAGATCACGCTGCCGATCCGGTCCCGCAGCTCAAGCACCAGCCGTTCGGCGCCCTTCTTGCCGATGCCCGGCACCCGGGTGAGCGTGTTGATGTCGCCGGTGGCGATCGCCTTGCGCACCACGTCGGGCTGGTGCACCCCGAGCACCGCCTGGGCCAGGCGCGGTCCGACGCCGCTCGCGGTCTGCAGCAACTCGAAGAGGGAGCGGGCGTCGTCGTCGGCGAACCCGTACAGGGTCAGTGAGTCCTCCCGCACGACCAGGCTGGTGGACAGCCGCGCCTCGTCGCCTACGCGCAGCCCGGCCAGTGTGGTCGGGGTGCAGACCACCAACAGCCCCACACCGCCGACGTCGACCACGGCGCCGTCGGGCGCCACGGACGCGACCCGGCCCCGCACGCTCGCGATCATCTCACCGCTCCCCTCGTCCGGACCGCCGCGTCAACGGCGAGCTTGGCCGCCATGATCTTTGCCTGACTACCACCCCGCCACACATGGCAGATGGCCAGGGCGAGGGCGTCTGCCGCGTCCGCCGGCCGGGGACTGGCGGCCAAGCGCAGCAAGCGGGTCACCATCGATGTGACCTGAGCCTTATCCGCCTGGCCGGAGCCGGTCACGGCTGCCTTCACCTCGCTCGGCGTATACATCCGTACCGGCAATCCGGCCCGCGCCGCGACGAGTACCGCGATCGCGCCGGCCTGGGCCGTGCCCATGACGGTGCGCACGTTGTGCTGGCTGAAAACCCGTTCGACCGCGACCTCATCGGGTTCGTGCTGCGCGACCAAAGCCGACAGGGCCGTGTCGAGCGCGAGCAGGCGGACGGCGAGATCATCGCCAGGAGCGGTCTGTAGCACGTCGACCGTGATCAGCCGGCAGATCCGGCCGGGCAGGCCCTCGACGACGCCCACACCGCACCGGGTCAAGCCCGGATCCACCCCGAGTACGCGCACACACCCTCCCCCTGTCGCGTTGAAGCCTGCGTCGCGCCCCAGGCTCGCTGGCGCTCGCCCGACGCGCTCCTTGGCCCAGTCGCGGTGAAGCCTGCGTCGCGCGCAGACTCGCTGGCGCTCGCCCGACGCGCTCCTTGGCCGGGTACAGATGTTCTATCGCACGGCCAGAGGAGAACGTGTTCCGACACGCCGCAGTCAGACCGCGATCGCGGGCCAGACTGCATCGACGAGACGCTGCGGCAGGGTCTCCCGCTCAAGCAGAGGGTTCAGGTTGCCGACGGCCTGCACCACCATCGGGCTGACCAGCATCGCCATTACGACCTCGAGGTCCAGATCGGCCCTCAGCTCACCGGCCGCGATGCCGCGCCGCAGCACGTCGCGCATGAGCTCCCGCCGCGGCTCGATCACCTTCTGGTAGCACGCGTGCAGGGTCGGGCTCCGCTTGAGCTCAGAGATCAAACATGGCAGTACGGCCGCCGCCCGCATCGATGACGAACGGCCGACCGGTCGCAACAATGTGATCAAGTCGTCCCGCACGGACTCTCCAGCGATCTCCGGCAATGGGCCTTTGAGCGCGGCCACGGCGTCGACGAGCAGAGCGTCCTTGTTGACCCAGCGACGATAGATGGTGGCCTTGCCTACACCCGCCTTAGCGGCGACCGCCTCGATCGTGAGCGCCTCAGCGGTCACGCCATCGACCAGTAGATCGAGCACCGCCTCAATGATGGCTTCGTCGACGCGAGCATTGCGCGGCCGACCCGGACCCTTGCGGTCCGCGTCTACCGACACGGTGCCCACGACGGTGCTCATGCGAGACATTGTGCTGCCGCTACCTGCGTTCTGCCCGCGAGTTCGCCCCCGCGTCGTCCGCCGCGCCGGTGTCAGCCGCAGCCGGTGTCTCGTAGTGCGGGTTGGCCCGCTTGGGCAGCCAGGCCAGCACGACGAAGATGCTGACGAAGGCAACCAGTGCCGACCCCGCTGCGGCCCAGTGCATCGCGGTGACGAACGCTTCGTTGGCCGCATCGATCAGCCCTGGCCCGGCCGGGCCGGCGTCAGCGGCCACGCCGTAGGCGCCCGAGATTGACTCAGCGGCGGCCGCACGAGCGGGCTCAGGCAGAGAAGCGATCGCGGCACCGATCTCGCCGCGGTACACCGCCGCGAGTACCGACCCGAGGACGGCCACGCCTAGTGCGCCACCCACCTGCCGGACGGTGTTGCTGACCGCCGAGCCGACGCCCGCCTTCTCCCGCGGCAACGACGACATGATCGACTCTGTCGCGGGCGGTACCACGTTGGCCATTCCCGCGCCCTGGATGAATGTCAGCACGATCAGCACCCAGATCGGCGTGCTCGCCCCGACGAACGCGAAGCCGGCGAGACCCACGGTGACGAGGCCAAGCCCGACCGCGCAGACCGCCTTCGGTCCGAACCGGCGAACCATGCCGGCGCTCTGCGGCGCGAAGATCAGCTGCGCCGCTGCGAACGGGGTCATCAGAAGGCCGGCCTGCAACGGCGAGAATCCGCGGACCAGTTGCAGGTAGAAGGCGAGGAAAAACAACGTGCCGAACGCCGCGAAGAAGACCAGGCCGATCGAGCCGACCGCGGCCGAGAACCGCGCGTCCTTGAACAGGCTCACGTCCAGCGACGGGTGATCGCTGCGCCGCTCGTACCACACGAACGCACCCAGGATGGCCAGTCCGACGAGGATGGACGCCCAGACGCTGAGCTGGTCGAAGCCATGCTCGCCGCCGTCGATGATGCCGTAGACCAGCGCGACCAGACCGGCGATCGAGAGCAGGACACCAATGAGGTCGATCCGCCCCGGGTTCGGGTTGCGCGACTCGGGCACGAGGGTCAGCGACCAGCACCACGCCGAGCAGGATGATCGGGACATTGATGAGGAAGACCGAACCCCACCAGAACTTCTCCAGCAGCGCGCCGCCGACGACTGGGCCGATCGCGACGCCCAGGCCGACGGCGCCGGCCCACACGCCGATCGCTTTACCCCGCTCGCGCGGGTCGAAGACATTCGAGATGATCGACAGTGTCGATGGCATGACCGCCGCGCCACCAATGCCCATCAGCGCCCGAGCCCAGATCAGTTCGGTCGGCGTCTGGGCATACGCGGAGGCGAGCGACGCGAGGCCGAAGAGCACCAGGCCGATGACGAGCATGCGCCGGCGGCCGATCCGGTCGCCGAGGACGCCCGCAGTGAACAGCAGACCCGCGAAGACCAGCGTGTAGGAGTTGATCGCCCACTCGAGTTCGGCCTGGGTCGCGCCGATACCGTGCACCGGATCCGCGATCGTTCGCAACGCCACGTTGAGCACGGTGTTGTCGAGCACCACCACCAGCAACGAGAGCACCAGCACGGCGAGGATGGTCCAGCGGCGAGGGTGTCCGGTATCCGGTTGGGCCGGCGCGCCCTGAGCTTGTGCGGGCATGAGCAAAGTCCCCCAACGAGAGAGCAAAACCGCCTGGCCGTTTCGATACGGCCATGTCTCGTAACTTCCTTCAACCTAGTCCTGGGGTCCGACGAGACGGAGCCGTTCCGTAACTAATGCGATGTGAGCTGGGCCACGTCCCGGACCGGCCGCGGATGACTGCGTCCTGCGCCGATATTTGCCCGCGCAATATCTTGACCTCCGCCGATCGCGAGTCCTAGCCTGATTCTCGGCCACCTGTGTGGCGCGCGTCACATCCGGCGTGCCAACGCGGGCATGACGGCCCGGCCACTGATGCGGCCCGGCCACTGATGCAGCTGGCCATCTAGGCAGCTGGCCCGAGCGAGGAAGCAGCCCCTGCGACGAGGAGGTCGCCATGTCCGGATGGAACGCCATGAGTTACGACGCCAAGGACAACCTGCTCCGGGTTGTCCGGGCGGAGGCCGAGGGCATGTTCGCGATGGCGAGCGCGCCCGGCGCCTGGGAGGCACCGACCGCCTGTCCCCAGTGGCAGGTCCGCGACATCATCGGCCACATCATCGACGTGACCGAGAGCTACTTCGTTGGCTTCGACGCCGCCCGCAGCGGCGCCACCGTGCCCGACGCGTTCGGCACGCGCGCGATGCAGGGCATGCTCGACGAGGGCGCCAAAGGCTTGCGCTCGCTGTCCCAGTCCGAAGCGGTCGACCGGCTACGGACCGACTTCGAAAAGTTGATGGAGATGGTCTCCGCGCTCGGACCCGATGAGTGGGGCGGGCTCACCGTCCCGCACAAGTACATGGGCCCGCTGCCCGCGTTCTTCTACCCGACGTTCCAGCTGATGGACTACGGCGTGCACTCGTGGGACATCCGTCAGGGCACCGGGCGCGCGCACGGACTGTCGGGAGACACGGCCGACTTGCTGGCGCCGTTCATGTTCATCCTCTGGTCCGCCACGGGGAACATGCCGGCCGACGCGCAGCCGTGCGAGATCGGCATCCACGTGACCTCAGGGAACAATGCCGGCGCCTATCGTGTCAGCGCCGGTCCGAGCGGGTTCACCTACGAGGCGGGCGACGTATCCAACCTGCCGGCCGTGATCGAGTTCGACCCGGGGAGCTTCGTGCTCACCGCATTCGGGCGGTCCAACTCCGGAACGATCCGGGGCGACGCCGCCGCCGGGGAACGCTTCTTGAACTCGTTCTTCCGCATCTAGGGTGGGTCGCGGAGGGATCATCATGACTGGGATCGACTACGCGCACATC
Organism: uncultured Actinomycetota bacterium; assembly: GCA_963773935.1. Classification (GTDB taxonomy): domain Bacteria; phylum Actinomycetota; class Actinomycetes; order Mycobacteriales; family Micromonosporaceae; genus DATBGZ01. The sequence continues at coordinate 149,072 of CAVZCZ010000003.1, read as the reverse complement.
GAAGCCGAACGCGACCGCATCAGGGCCGAGCACCTGCGCGAGCAGCGCCCGGCCAGCAGCGCGCGGGGCTTCCACCACGTCGCATTGATCTGCTCCGATGTCGAGCGCACGGTGCGGTTCTACCAGGATCTGCTCGAGTTCCCGCTCACCGAGATCTTCGAAAACCGCGACTACCGCGGCTCCAACCATTTCTTCTTCGACATCGGCAATGGCAACCTGCTGGCGTTCTTCGATCTTCCCGGCCTGGACCTCGGGCCGTACGCCGAAGTACTCGGCGGGCTGCATCACATCGCTATCTCGGTCGCGCCGGAGAAGTGGGAGCACCTACGCGGCAAGCTGGACGCCGCCGGGGTGGAGTACCTGGTCGAGAGCGAGGTCTCGATCTACTTCCGCGACCCTGACGGCGTCCGGCTCGAACTACTCGCCGACCCACTTGGCGAGATGTACGGGATGAAGGTTCTTTAGCGCGTCCGATAGTTTTCGGGCAGGTCGGGGCCGGCGGGGTACCACCGCCGCCCCGGTTGGCGTGTGTCGGCACTGAGTCCGAACACGACCGCGAGTCCAACGAGGACAGCGAGCACGATAAATACCACGATTGCGAACATGGCCAAACCTCTCCACTGCTGAGGAACGATCTATTTGAGGGCTTGGCCGGTGTACACCGGATCCGATTACTAGTGTCGGCGCATCGGTATCGATGCCCCAGTGGCAGTAATGCCACACCCCCTCGATTTTCTGCCAGTTTCGGCGTAGCGTGGTCGGCATGCTTCGCAGCGTCGCCGTCGCGGTCCTCGACCGAGTCGCTCCTTTCGAGCTGGGAGTGCTCTGCGAGGTCTTCGGATCCGACCGGACCGCCGACGGTTTCCCTGGTTACGACTTCGCGCTCTGCTCCCCGGACGGCGCACCCGTGCGCACGGAAACCGGGTTTCTGATCACGCCACACGCGGATCTGGGTCCGCTGGAGACCGCGGATTTGGTGGCCGTACCGGCCCATCCGTTCTCGACCGAGATCCCGCCGCAGCTCAAGGACGCGCTGCGCCGCGCCGTGCAGCGGGGGGCAATGGTGATGAGCGTGTGCTCGGGTGCCTTCGTCCTCGGCGAGGCCGGCCTGCTCGACGGGCGGCGCTGCACGACCCACTGGAGGTACGCCGAGGAGTTGGCCAGACGGTTCCCGCTGGCCAAGGTCGAGTGCGACTCGCTGTACGTCGAGGACGGCCCAGTTCTCACCAGCGCCGGGACAGCCGCGGGCATCGACCTGTGCCTGCACCTGGTTCGAAAGGTGCACGGCTCGGCCGTCGCGACCAAGCTCGCGCGGCGGATGGTGGTCCCGCCGCAGCGGCCCGGCGGGCAGACCCAGTTCATCGAGTCGCCGCTACCCCGCCGGCCGGACGCGGCCACGTTGCAGCCGTTGCTGACCTGGCTGATCGCCAACCTCGAGGCACAGTCCACAGTGGAGGATCTGGCCACGCGAGTGCACATGGCCCCGCGGACCTTCGCCCGCCGGTTCCGGGCCGAGACCGGGACAACCCCGCACGACTGGATCACCACACAGCGGGTGATGCTGGCCCGACGGCTGCTGGAGGAAACCGACCTGGGCGTCGAGGCGGTGGCAACCCGGGCCGGCTTCGGCGACGCGGCGACGCTGCGGCACCACTTCACGCGACGGGTCGGTGCCACACCGAATGCCTACCGCGGCACGTTCCGCAGCGCACCGAGACCCGCCCCAGCGTCTTCCTCGACGTCGTAGACCGCGCGCGCCGGCGGCTACCGGCTGGCGAGGCCCGCCTCGAGCTTCTCCATCGCTTGGTCGACGGTGAAGCTCGCAGCCTTCTGGCGCGGCGGGTACTTCACGAACGTCGACAGGAAATCGGCGACGATCTTCTGGCGCCGCCATCAGCATGTAGGCGTGGTCGAGCAGCCAGTCGTAGTACGTGTTCGAGGTGATATCCGCGCGCTCGAACGGATCCGTTCGGAGATTGAACATCTTCGGCACGCGTAGCGGTGTGAACGGCTCGGCCCAGATCCGCATTGTCCCTGGCGCGCGCTGCTCCATGAACACGAGCTTCCAGTTGTCGAACCGCACAGCGGTCAGGTCGCCGTCGTCGGAGAAGTAGAAGAATCCCTGGCGTGGGCTCTTTTTCTCTTCGCCGGTGAGGTACGGAAGCAGGTTGTGTCCGTCCAGATGGACGTTGAAGCTCTTGCTTCCGGCCTTGTGGCCCTTCAGGAGTTTCTCCTTGATCTTCGGTTCCCCGGCGGCCGCGAGGAAGGTCGGCAGCCAGTCGAGGTGGCTGACGATCTCGTTGGAGACGGTTCCAGCAGGTATGTGACCTGGCCACCGAATCATCGCCGGCGTGCGGAACGCGCCCTCCCAGTTGGTGTTCTTCTCGCTCCGGAACGGCGTCGTTCCCGCGTCGGGCCAGGAGTTCATGTGCGGGCCGTTGTCGGTGCCGTAGATCACGATGGTGTCGTCTGCCAGGCCCAACTCGTCGAGGAGGTCCAGCAGACGCCCGACCGTACGGTCGTGGTCGATCATCGTGTCGTTGTAAGGCGACTGCCAGCGGCCGGCCTGGCCGATGCTCTCCGGTTTCGGGTGGGTCCGGAAGTGCATGTGGGTGGAGTTGAACCAGACGAAGAACGGAGTGTCGGCTGAGTGCTGGCGCTTGATGAAGTCGATCGCCGCGTCGGCGAACTCGTCGTCGACGGTCTCCATGCGTTTGCGCGTCAGCGGGCCGGTGTCCTCGATCTTCTGCTTGCTGCCGTTCCGGGCCCAGGAGTGCAGCACGCCCCGCGGCCCGAAGTTCTTGCGGAAGTCGGGGAACTCATCCGCCGGCGGGTAGTCGGCGTTCTCCGGCTCCTCCTCGGCATTGAGGTGATACAGGTTGCCGAAGAACTCGTCGAATCCGTGCATCGGTCGGTAGGAACTCGTCCTTGTCGCCGAGGTGGTTCTTGCCGAACTGACCGGTGGCGTATCCGAGCGGCTTCAGAAGCTCGGCGATGGTGGGATCCTCGGCGGAGAGGCCGGTCGCAGCGCCGGGCATGCCCACTTTGGACAGACCGGTGCGGAAGACGCTCTGGCCGGTAAGGAACGCCGAGCGCCCCGCGGTGCAGCTCTGCTCGCCGTAGTAGTCGGTGAACCGCATGCCTTCGTTGGCGACCCGGTCGATGTTGGGCGTGCGATAACCCATCAGCCCGTCGCTGTAGCAGCTGAGATTGGTGATGCCGATGTCGTCGCCCCAGATCACCAGGATGTTTGGTTTGCCAGTGCCGGCCTTCTTCGTGACCACATTCGCCTCCCAGCGCGACCCCTCGTGCTGTCCATAATGCGGCAAATACGAGGATCGGCGGCGAGTTTCGGCTCAGCCGCAGCTACGCGGGTGGACCTGGCCGAATCACGCAGCGGAAGCCGAGATGGCAGGTTGACGTGTCGATCTCCTGCGGCATCCGCGCGGCCGGGCGGTAGCGGCGGCAGTAGTTCGGTGCGCAGAGAAACGAGCCGCCCTTGGTGACCTTCCGCGGGATCCTGGACCCCGGTGGCCGTGCTGGCCGCCTCGCCGGGGCCGCTGCGACCGGCCGGACCGCAACACGCGGGCAGCGACTCGGCGTGCGTGGCGTACCAGTCCGAGGTCCACTCCCAGACGTTGCCGATCATGTCGGAGATCCCGTAGCCGTTGGCCGGAAAGGACCCGACCGGCGCGGTCCACTCATAGCCGTCGGCGGCGAGGTTCCGCAGTGGAAACTCGCCCTGCCAGACGTTGGCCATGTGGACGCCGCCGGGACTCAGCTCGTCGCCCCAGGCGTACTCGGTGCCACGGCGGCCGCCGCGAGCGGCGTACTCCCACTCAGCCTCAGTGGGGATGGACTTTCCGGCCCAGGCCGAGTAGGCGATGATGTCCGCCCATGCCACGTGCACGACGGGATGTTCGCTCAGACCGGTCAGGTCCGAGCCGGGTCCGCGCGGGTGCCGCCATTCCGCGCCAGGGACGAGGGACCACCAGGCCATGTGATCGTCCAGGTTCACTGGCCGGGAGGGCGCAGTGAACACCACCGAAGCCGGTTGCATCAACGACGGGTCCGCGTCGGGGTACACAGCGGGGTCGGGGGCAGCTCCGCCACCGTCACGTGCCCGGTGTCGGCCACGAACGCGGCGAACTGCGCATTGGTCACGGCGTAGGTGTCGATCCAGAATCCGTCCACCGACACGCGGTGCGCCGGAGCCTCCTCCGGGTAGTGATCGTTGGAGCCCATCAGGAAGTGTCCGGCCGGCACCCAGACCATGTCGGCGTGCCCCGGACCGGGTGCGTGAGGGCAGTCGGCGCAGTCTGGGTCATTGGCCCACGCTAACAGCCGATCTACCTTAAACGGACAATATGGACCCTCAGGCCGGCTTAGCGCAGAGCCCCGACGATCTCGGTGATGTCCTCGCGGGTCATCGCGGTCTGGTCGTCCGACCCCGCGTTGATCACCACGCCGGCTGCGCCCATGGTCCGTACCAGTTCGAAAAGCCCCGGCCCGTCGATCGGTGTGGTATCGGCCAGCGGTCGCGCGGGCGGGGGCAGGCTCGCCACGAACTCAGCCGTCCGGTCGGTGGCTGTGAAGCAGACGGCAACGACACCGTCGATCTCCGGCAAGAAGACCTGCGTCGGCGCTCGGCTTTCCTGTCTCGATCAGCAGGTGATACCGGTGGGCGAGCAGGTCCGCCGCGGGGACCGGACCATTGCCCCACCCAGCCAGGGCGTGCTCCACGGCGATCGCGGTGGCCCAGCCGACGGCGATCTCAAAGCCGGCCGCGGCGATGTACCACTGATGCTCCCGCGGCGAGCCCGGGTTGACGATCAGCGAACTGAGCCCCGGTTCGAGGCACCGGAACAACTTCACGCCCGGGACCGGGCCCCCATAGTCGCCACTGGCGTCCGCCTCGCCGACGGTGGCTGCCTCGAGATCGGTGAAGACGTTCAGCATCGCCGTCGGCCCCCGGTCGGGGAAGGGAATCGTCTGATCGAAAGTGGACTGACCCCACGTCTGGCGGGCGTACTCGATCGGTACCCACCAGCTCTCGTGCATTGCGAGCGAACGCATCACCTGATCGACATCGGCTTGTGTGGCGGGCTGCCGCGTAGCGAACTCGATCAGAGCGGCCCGGGCCAACGACGGCGTGCCCGCCTCCGGCGCCGGGAGGCCGTTCGGGCTTGCCGGATACGCGGAGTATGCCGGACTTACCGGATGTGCCGGGCTCACCGGATTCATGGCGTTCGCCGGGTGCACGGCGTTCGCCGGGTGCACGGCATTCGCCGGGTAAGAAGACCAGCCATCACTCGCCGACACGCCTCCGATCCTCGCCGGTCCAGGCAACCCTCCGCAAGCCGCCCCCCGGTCCCCGCCGCCCCGCTTCGCTCGCAACCGGTCAAGATCGGCGGTTCGGGAGTCCCACCGCCCACAGGCGGGCCGCCAGATTCCCGAACCTCCGATCTTGAGGACTCAGGGGCGATGCGTGACCGGGATGTCTGCCCAGTCGGCCGGCAGCTCGGGAATGGGCCAGGAGGGGTCGGGCCGCCAGTCGGCCCAACTCTCGTCCCACCACCGACGGCCGGCGTCGAGGTCGGCGGCGATTCGCTTACCCTCGGCGCGGATCTCCTCATCGAAATCCGGGTAGCGGCCCTCGCGGACCCGCTCCTCGAACTTCTCCACGTCCTTCCACTGGTACCGATCCGACGAAGCGGGCCACCAGATGTCCAGCTCATGGTCGAGCGTGTCGATGCCCTGCGTGGTGCGCCGGTACGGGTCCTGGAGGTTGAAGTACCAACCCGCGAAGGCCCGGTCCTCGCCGGACCAGTAGACGTCGATCGCGTGCGCCTCGCCAGGACGGTGCAGCATCAACTTGCCGTGACCCCGCCAGTGGGTGTGCTCCCCGAGCCACGGATGGCGGCCGGCCGGAAACGCACCCTTATCCGCGAACGCGAATTCGGTGCCGGGCGGGAGGTACAGCACGAGTGCGTCGTCGGTGTCCACCACACAGATCGTGGCGAAGGCGAACCACGCCTCCCCGAGCAGGACCTCCCGCCGCACCACCACGTCACCAACAGCGAACCGATGCTCCCCCGTCATGCCAGCACCCTAACGAGGTGGCCACGGCCACAGGTGCTGGGGCGACACCGTCATCGTTAGCCGACGGCCGCCATGATTTCGTCGCTGACATCGAAGTTCGCGTATACGTTCTGCACGTCGTCGGATTCCTCGATGGCATCGATCAGCTTGAAGATCTTCCGGGCGCCGTCCTCGTCCAGCGGGACGGTAACGCTGGGCACGAACCCGGACTCGGCCGACTCGTACTCGATGCCCGCCTGCTGCAGGGCCGTCCGTACCGGAATCAGGTCGCCGGGCTCGGAGACCACCTCGTACGCCTCGCCGAGGTCGTTGACCTCCTCGGCGCCCGCGTCGAGCACGGCGAGCAGGACGTCGTCCTCCGACAGGGATCCCTTGGGGACCAGCACGACGCCCTTGCGGGAGAACATGTACGAGACCGAGCCGGCGTCGGCGAGCGAGCCGCCGTTGCGGGTCAGCGCGGTGCGTACGTCGGTGGCGGCTCGGTTGCGGTTGTCGGTGAGGCATTCGATCAGCACCGCGACGCCGTTGGGGCCGTAACCCTCGTACATCACGGTCTGGTAGTCGGCGCCGCCCGCCTCCTGACCGGACCCGCGCTTGACCGCACGGTCGATGTTGTCGTTGGGGACGGAGTTCTTCTTCGCCTTCTGGATTGCGTCGAAGAGGGTCGGGTTGCCGGCCGAGTCACCGCCACCGGTGCGAGCCGCGACCTCGACGTTCTTGATCAGACGGGCGAACAGTTTGCCACGGCGCGCATCGACGACCGCCTTCTTGTGCTTGGTCGTCGCCCACTTGGAATGGCCGGACATGCGCTACCCCTTGTCAAGAACCTTGGTCAGGAACGTTGCCGGACGCCACTGGCCATCGCGACGAAAAACCGGTGCACCCGAAGATCACCGGTGAGCTCAGGATGAAAGGCCGTGGCGAGCAGGTTTCCCTGTCGAACCGCAACGATTCTACCGGCGGCCGGCCCCTCGACGACCCGGCCCAGTACGTCCACAGCCGCGCCGACCCGTTCCACCCACGGTGCCCGGATGAACACCGCGTGGAACGATCCGCCTTCGATGCCGTCGATGTCCACCGGCGCCTCGAACGAGTCCACCTGCCGACCGAACGCGTTGCGCCGTACCGTCATATCGATGCCGCCGAATGCCCGCTGATCGGGTCGGCCGTCGAGTACGTCCGTGGCCAACATGATCATCCCGGCACACGAGCCGTACGCCGGCAGTCCCCCGGCGACCATTTCGCGCACCAGGTCATGGAGACCGAACTCGATCGCGAGCTTGCTCATCGTGGTCGACTCCCCGCCCGGGATGACCAGCCCGTCGATACCCTCGAGCTCGTCCGGACGCCGGATCGGCCGGGCGACCGCGTCCGCCGCCGCCAACGCATGCAGATGCTCACGCACGTCGCCCTGCAACGCGAGCACACCGACGACTGTCACGAGTCAACCCTACGGCCAGCCACCAGAAGCTCCGTCTCGACGGTCGCAAGCCGGCAGATCCTTCTGGTCCGTGGCGTTGGGACGCCGGATCGGCCGCACCCGCAGCACCCGTCGCCGCTCGGCACCCCCGCCCAATGATCACCGTGTCGCACCGGTCGTGGCGGAACGCGGTCCACGTTCGCCGAACAGGACACGGCGATCTTCCGATTTGGTCACCGTGCACGGCAGGCGCGGCGTGGCACGGCCGCGTCGCGGGACAGCGATCTTCGGCCGCGGGCAAGGAGCCAGCGGCCGATGACAGGACGCCGGCATCGCAGACACCGCAGACACCGCAGACACCGCAGACACCGCAGACACCGCAGTGGTCACCGGTGGCGCTCGGTTACCAGCCGCGCTGGGCCAGGCGGTGCGGGACGGGGACGTCGTCGACGTTGATGCCGACCATCGCCTCGCCCAGACCGCGGGATACCTTCGCCAGTACGTCGGGGTCGTCGTGGAATGTGGTCGCCTTGACGATCGCGGCCGCCCGTTGGGCCGGGTTGCCGGACTTGAAGATGCCCGACCCCACGAAGACGCCCTCCGCGCCGAGCTGCATCATCATCGCCGCGTCGGCCGGGGTGGCGATACCGCCGGCAGTAAACAGCACGACCGGAAGCTTGCCCGCCTCGGCGACCTCGCGCACCAGCTCGTACGGTGCCTGCAGTTCCTTGGCCGCGACGTAGAGCTCGTCCGAACTCATCGACGTCAGTCGACGGATCTCAGCGCGGATCTTCCGCATGTGGGTGGTCGCGTTGGAGACGTCGCCGGTGCCGGCCTCACCCTTGGAGCGGATCATTGCGGCGCCCTCGTTGATGCGACGCAGCGCCTCGCCGAGGTTGGTGGCACCGCAGACGAACGGCACCGTGAACGCCCACTTGTCGATGTGGTTCTCGTAGTCGGCGGGGGTGAGCACCTCGGATTCGTCCACATAGTCCACACCGAGGGCCTGCAACACCTGCGCCTCGACGAAGTGGCCGATCCGGGCCTTGGCCATGACCGGGATCGAGACCACGGAGATGATCCGGTCGATCATGTCGGGGTCGGACATCCGGGACACGCCACCCTGGGCGCGGATGTCGGCGGGCACCCGCTCCAGCGCCATGACCGCGACCGCGCCGGCGTCCTCGGCGATCTTGGCCTGTTCCGCCGTGACCACGTCCATGATCACACCGCCCTTGAGCATCTCAGCCATCCCCCGCTTGACCCGGGCGGTACCGGTGACAGGGGTAGTCGCGGGCTGGTCGGACATGGTGGTGCTCCTTGGGATTGTTGGCGATGCGCATATAGTACGCCGGTACCAGCCGCGGACCGGCAGGCCACTTGAAGCGTGGTGGTATGCGCCACGACCGATGACGCCGCCCGGCCTTACCGTGGACGAGCTAAGTCCAGCCTGCGGCGCGAGCTGGGGCTCGGACCACTCCTGGACGACGAGCAGGAGTCACGAGCAGGCGTCGGGTCGAGCCTCGAGCCGCGCGAGCGCGAGAGGCGCCACAAGATCACCCGACTACGATCCGTCACATGTGGGTCGTGGTAACGGTGGTGGCGGTCGTCGTGGCCATCGCCACGTACGTGACCTGGACGGCGACCCGCGTCGACCGCCTGCACGCGCGAGCCGCCGCCGCGTTCGCGGCGCTGGACGCTCAGTCCGTCCGCCGCGCCGCGGCCGCCGCGGAACTCGGCGATCGCGAGAGCCTGGTGGAGGCGCAGGTCGCCGCACGGACGGTCTTGGCGGCCGACCTCGACGATCGGCAGGCCGCCGAGAACGATCTCACCCGAGCACTACGACTGGCGGCGACCAAGTTCGAGCCGGATGATCTCGGCGCGGTGGCCGAGGCGAGTCGCCGGCTCGCGCTCGCCCGTCAGGTGCACTCAGACCTGGTCCGGGACGCGTTGGCCGTACGGCAACGGCCGTTGGTACGTCTCTTGCGGCTGACCCGGCGGCACCCGCAGCCGACCTTCTTCGACATCGACGACCCCGCCCTCGACAGCCCGCGCTGACCGACTACCGGTGCGCGCGTTCGGCCACGCTCCGGGGCGCCGCCTCGATCGCGAAGTGATAGACCTCCAGCACCCGGTTGGCCACTGCGGGCCAGTCGTACGTCTCGACCACCTCGCTCGCCCGGGCCGCCAGTTCCTCTCGGCGCCCTGGGTCGTCGAGTAGTTCGCCGATGACGGCCCCGAGCGCGGCCACGTCACCGACGGGGAACAGTGCGCCAGCCCGCCCGCCATCGAGGACGCGGCGGAAGGCGTCCAGGTCACTGGCGACGACCGGCGTCCCGGCCGCCATCGCCTCGGTGAGGATCATGCCGAAGGACTCGCCGCCCAGGTTGGGCGCGACGTACAGGTCGAGGCCACGCAACATGCGGGCCTTGTCCTCCTCGCCCACCAGGCCGAGGAAGGTGATCCGGTCGGCCACCTCGGAGGGCACGTCGGCCAGGGCCTCATCTGGGTCGCCCGGACCGGCCACGAGCAGGCGCAGCCCGGGTCGCTGCGCGGACAGCGCGACGAACGCCTCCAGCAGCAGCGCGAAGCCTTTGCGCGGCTCGGTGAAGCGGCCGAGGAAACCGATCGCCCCGCCGGCACCGGGCCAGCCCGGCAGCGCAGAGGCGGTGGCGTACCGGGCCACCGACACTCCATTGGGGATCACCCACGCGTCACCCCCAAGGTGCTCCACCTGCACCTTTCGGGCCGAGGGGCTGACCGCGATCCGGGCGGTGATCCGCTCCAGCACGAGCTGCAGCACGCCGGAGACGACGTGCATGGCCCGGGACCGGATCATCGCGGTGTGGAAGGTCGCGACGACGGGCTCATCCCGCGCCGACAGGACGGCCAGCAGCGCCAGGCTGGGGGTGAACGGCTCGTGGACGTGGATCACGTCGAAGTCACCGGCGATCACCCATCGGCGGACCCGAGCGGCCGACAGCGGTCCGAATGACAGCCTGGCCACCGAACCGTTGTAGCGCACCGGCACCGCCCGGCCCCCAGGCACCACATAGGACGGTAGGGGCACATCGTCGTCCGCCGGGGCGAGCACGCTCACCTCGTGACCCAGCGCGAGTAGCGTCTCGGCCAGGTCGTGCACGTGCCGCTGTACGCCGCCGGGAACCTCGAACGAGTACGGGCAGACTATGCCGATTCGCATGGTCAGCCCGATCCGTCGGACGCGTCGGCGACCGCCTTCGCTGGGAGATCGTCCAGCCACAGCTTCTGCAGCATGTGCCAGTCGGCCGGGTGCTCTGCGATGCCCACAGCGAGCCCGTCGGCGATCTGCTGGGTCAACACCTTCACCCGTGCGTCGAGGGAGCCGGACTCGGGCGGCGGCATCGGAATCGGTCCGTCCAACCGGCCCCGCGGGTGGTGGCCGTCGTACCAGAGGGACACCACGTACAGCGGCGCGCCGGACCGCAGCGCGAGCAGAGCCGGCCCGGCCGGCATCCGGGTGCGGGCACCGAAGAACTCAACCTCCACGCCCCGGGCCGACAGGTCCCGGTCGGCGAGCAGCGGAACGCAATGTGCCGCCCGCAGCCGGTCCTCGAGCACGTCCAGGGGCGGCCGCCCGCCGCCCACGGTCGGGATGATCTCCATGCCGAGCGACGCCCGGTACTCCACGAACTTCTGGTAGAGACCCTCCGGCTTGAGCCGCTCCGCGACGGTGGTCAGCGGCCAGCCGTGCGCGCAGACCCAGGCCCCGGCGAAGTCCCAGTTCCCGGCGTGCGGCAGCGCGACGACACAGCCGGTGCCCGCGTCGACCGCCTCGCCGATCATGTGACCGCGCTCAAGCTCGAATTCGCGCAGCACCTGTTCCCGGGAGAACTTGGGCAGCTGGAACGCGTCCAACCAGTACCGGGCGTACGACCGCAACCCGTCACGCACCAGTACGTCCAGCTCTGCCTCGGGCAGGTCGGGACCCACCACCCGGCGCAGGTTGCGGCGCAGCCGCTGCGTGCCTGGACCGTTCCGGCGGGCGGCCCGATCAGCCCCGGCGCGGAACACCGGCCACACGACCGACCGGGGCAGCGCCTTGATGACCGACCATCCCGCGCCGTACCCGAACTCGACAAGACTGCTCATGTCCGCTCCTGCGCCGTCGACTCCGATGCAGCCTCGGGCGACGGCTGTGGGGAAGGCCGCCGCTCCTGCCGGCGCACGTGCACCAGCCGCTGCACCACGGTGATCACGGTCAGCACCGCGAGCAGCCAGGTCGCCGCCGGCAGTCCCCAGCCGACGCCGAATCCGGTCAGCAGACCACCGATGCCGATAAGAATCAGGCGCTCCATCCGCTCCGCGATGCCCACGTCGCAGGTGAAGCCGAGCCCCTCGGCCCGGGCCCTGACGTACGAGACGATCTGCCCGCCCACCAGGCAGACCAGCGCGACGACGGCCAGCACCCGCTGCCCCGAAACCAGGAACCACCAGGTCAACGCGCCGAAGATGGCACCGTCCGCGACCCGGTCCATAGTGGAGTCGAGCAGCGCGCCGAAGCGGGTGGAGTACCCGCGGGCCCGCGCCATCGAGCCGTCCAGGACATCCAGCAGGCAGCACAGCGTGATCACGATGGTGGCGGCGATCAGGTATCCGCGGGCCAGCAGGCCGACCGACGCGGCGATCACACCGACCGCGCCGGCGATCGTGACGGCATCGGGTGGGACCCCGACCCGGGTCAGCGCACGACCCATCGGGTCGAACGCGGCCCGCACGCCGGTCTTGAACGAACCGAAGATCTTCGCCATCGCGTCACGAGCCTAGTGGCGAAGGGCCTGACCTGCGCACCACAGGGGCGTGGGTTCCGTGCATCGGGCTTGTGCCCGCGCCACGTTCGGGTGTGGGATCAGGCAAAGTGCCGATGAACGTGAGCTGACTCACAGCACCCTCGGCGGGGCGGTGGGGTCAGCGGGACAAGCGTTCGTCGGCCCGGTCCGTCCGACAGGGGAGTCGTGCCATGGCGCAGAAGTCGCAGGAGAAGGGAGTCACCGGCCCCGCGCCGGTGGTGGATGCACCCGGCAAGGTGCGCAACGTGGTGCTGGTGGGCCACTCCGGGGCGGGGAAGACATCCCTGGCGGAGGCGCTGCTCGCGGTCACCGGGACGATCAGCCGCCCCGGCTCGGTGACCGAAGGCACCACGGTGAGCGACTACGACCCGGCGGCGGTGCGCCAGCAACGCTCGGTGAGCCTGGCCTGCGCGCCGTTCCTGCACGCCGGCATCAAGGTGAACCTGCTCGACACACCCGGCTACGCGGACTTCGTCGGCGAGCTGCGGGCCGGCCTGCGCGCGGCGGACGCGGCGCTGTTCGTGGTCTCCGCGGTCGACGGCATGGACGCCGCCACGGCCGCGCTGTGGGAGGAGTGCGCCGCGGTCGGCATGCCCCGCGCCGTGGCGATCTCCCGACTGGACCACCCGCGGGCGGACTACGACGACGCCCTGACGCAGTGCCGCGAGGTATTCGGCGACGGCGTGCATCCGCTCTACCAACCGATGCTCAGCGACGACGGCGAACGGGTGGTCGGCCTGATGGGCCTGATCACGCAACGGGTCTTCGACTACACGAAGGGCTTTCCGCCCGAGGTACGCGAGCCCGACCCGGAGCACCTGCCGGTCATCGAGGAAGCCCGCAACCAGCTGCTCGAGGACATCATCGCCGAGAGCGAGGACGAGTCCCTGATGGACCGCTACCTCGGCGGCGAGGAGATCGAGACATCGGTCATTATCGAAGATCTGGAGAAGGCGGTCGCGCGGGGCAGCTTCTACCCCGTGGTGCCGGTGTGCGCGGAGACCAAGGTCGGCCTCGACGCACTGTTGGAGCTGCTCACCAGCGCATTCCCGTCCCCACTGGAGCACGCCCTGCCCCCAGTGTCCGGAGTGGACGGTTCGGCTCGCGCCCCACTGACCTGCGATCCGGCCGGTCCACTTGTGGCCGAGGTGGTCAAGACGACGATCGACTCCTACGTGGGCCGGGTGTCGCTGGTACGGGTCTTCTCCGGCACGCTTCGCCCGGAGACCTCCGTGCACGTGTCCGGGCACGGCATGGAGGCGCGCGGCCATCCCGACCACGACGCCGATGAGCGCATCGCCCACCTCTACTCCCCGCTCGGTGGCCAGCTGCGCGAGGTGCCCTACGCGGTGGCGGGCGACATCTGCGCCATCACGAAGTCGAACTCGGCCGAGACCGGCGACACTCTGTCCACAAAGGACAAACCGCTGCTCATGGGCCCCTGGGACATGCCCGAGCCGCTGCTGCCGGTCGCCATCGTGGCCAAGACCCGCTCCGACGAGGACGCGTTGGCCAAGAACCTCGGTCGCTTGGTCGCCGGTGACCCGACCATGCGGTTGGAGCGCAACCCGGAGACCCGGCAGCTGGTGCTGTGGTGCATGGGTGAGGCGCACGCCGACGTGGTGCTGGAGCGATTGCGTTCGGGCGGGGTCGAGCTCGACACCGAGCCGGTACGGGTGGCGCTACGGGAGACGTTCACGGCCGGGTCCAAAGGCCACGGCCGGCACGTGAAGCAGTCCGGCGGGCACGGCCAGTACGGGGTGTGCGACATCGAGGTCGAGCCGCTGCCGCGCGGCTCCGGCTTCGAGTTCGTGGACAAGGTCGTCGGCGGCGCCGTGCCGCACAACTACATCCCGTCGGTGGAGAAGGGAGTGCGCACCCAGATGGAGCGCGGCCTCGTCGCCGGGCACCAGGTGGTCGACCTCCGGGTCGACCCTCTTCGACGGCAAGGCACACAGCGTCGACTCCTCCGACGCCGCGTTTCAGACCGCCGGCGCCATGGCGCTCAAGGACGCCGCCGAGAAGGGGCAGGTGCAGTTGCTCGAACCGGTCGACGATGTGGTGATCCGGGTGCCGGACGCCTTTGTCGGCGCGGTCATGAGCGACATGTCCAGCCGGCGGGGCCGGGTGCTGGGCACCGACCCGGACCCGGACGGCGCCGAACGGACGCTGGTCCGGGCCGAGGTTCCGGCCACGGAGCTGGTCCGTTACGCGGTGGAGCTGCGGCAGATGACCTCCGGCTCGGGCACCTTCAGCCGTTCATTCAATCGATATGACCCGATGCCTTCGCACCTGGCCGACGCGGCCCGCAAGGAGCACTCGGCGCACTCCCACTGACACCCTGACTGCCAGGGCGCCCAAGCTACGGGCGCCCTGGGAGTCGTCCGATCAGGCGCGGTTGTAGACCGCGCGAGTGTCCTCATTGGAGATGATGAGGTCGGTACCGTCGCACCGGTAGGTGCCCTCGAAGATGACGCCCGACGTGCCCGATGTGGTCTCGGACCTCGTGCCGATCGTGATCGTCTGGGTCCGCTTGGTGAAGTCGCTCACCTGGCGGTAGTCGCCGTTGACCGCGGAGAACGTGACGGTGCCCGTGCCGCCGTAGGCCACCTGGATCTGCTGCTCGCTCGCCCCGTCCTCGCCCTGCCAGATCGTGTCCGCGGCATAGCTGATCCTGCCGGTGCCGACCGGTTCGACGGCGAAGGTGGCCCCACCAGAGATCATGAGCAGTACGGTCTGGGTGCCGTCGTCAAACCTGAGCCGGTTCCAGCCCTCGGTCTGCATCCAGTTCCCGACCAGGCAGTTCGGTTCGACCGCCGGAGCGGCGACCTGAACGTCCTGTGTGGCCAGTGGTCCGACGCAACCCGCGAGCGAGGTACTCACCGCGGCTGACACGACAAGTGCAGCCACCGCCCGGCCCAAACGCCGCATACAGAACCCCCAATGTGTGCGTCGACGGTGCATAGTATCGCGACGGGTTCAGCTCTCGCTCAGCGCTACCCGGGCGTACACCCGACGCAGCGGCGCGGGCGAGTACCAGGCGGCCGGCCCGAGCACGCGCATCGCCGCCGGCACGAGCACCCCCCGGATCAGGGTGGCGTCGATCAGAATGGCCAGACCGGTGCCGATGCCGAACATCTGCAGGAAACTGACCGTACTCGTGCCGAAGGCGAAGAAGCTCACCGCGAGCAGCCCGGCCGCCGTCGAGACGATCCGACCGGTACGGGCGAGCCCTTCCGGCACGGCCTGCGCCGACGGCACGCCCTGATCGTGCAGCTCCTTGATCCGGCTCAGCACGAACACCTCGTAGTCCATCGACAGCCCGAACGCGATGCAGAACAGCAGCACGGTCATCGACATGTCCATCGGTCTCGGGGTGACGCCGAGCCATTCGGCCAGGTGGCCGTCCTGGAAGATCCAGGTCAGCACGCCGAGCGTCGCGGAGAGACTCAGCGCGTTGAGCAGCACCGCCCGGATCGGCTGGATCACGCTGCCGGTGAAGAGGAACAGCACCACGAGGGTGGTGAGGATGACGAGTCCGACCGCCAGCGGCAGCCGCTCTCCGATCACCTGACGAGTGTCGATGAGTTCCGCGTCCACGCCGGTCACCAGTACCGTGGTGCCGGCCGGCCCGGACAGGTCGCGGATCGACCCGACCAATGCCTGACTCTGGTCCGACTTGGCCACCTGTGTGGTTAGCACTGTCAGGCGTTGTCCGTCGGGAGAGCTCAGGGCCGCGTCCGCCGCGGTGGCCGGGGTTGCCTGGCCCTGCCGGTAGCTGCCGACACTCGTGCTGACCTGGGCCACGTCCGGCAGGAGGGAGAGTTGGCGGGCGTACCCGCGCAACGCTTCCGGACCGACCGGTCCGACAGTGACCACGTCGATGGGCGCGCCGGCGTTGCCCGGGAATCGCGTCACCAGCGCGTCGGCCACCTGCCGACTGTCCGCCGCCGCCCGGAGCACCCCCTGGTCCGGGGTTCCGAACTTGACGCCGAGCAGCGGGCCGCCGACCACGAGCAGAGCCGCGATCACGGGCAGGGCGTAAAGGGCCGGCCGCCGCATGACGCGGCCGGCCAGCCGCCCCCAGAACGGCGAAGCTTGCGAGCCGATCATTCGGCTCTGCGGCGACCCGGCGCCTTCGGCCGACCGGGTCCACCGGACCCGGCCGGCGTTGACCCGGTGCCCAAGCACCGCGAGCAGCGCCGGCAGCAGCACGAGCGCACCAAGGGCCGCGATGGCGACGACACCGATGCCCGCGTACCCGAAGGAGCGCAGGAAGTAGAGCGGGAACACCAGCAGCGCGGCGAGCGCGGCCATCACCGCGACCGCGGTGTAAACGACCGTACGACCGGCCGTGGCCACGGTCCGAGCCACCGCCGTCGGCACGTCGTCGCCGGCGGCCAGTTGTTCCCGGAACCGGCTCACGATGAACAGTGCGTAGTCGATGCCGAGGCCGAGCCCCAGTGCCGTGGTCAGGTTGATTGCGAAGATGGATACGTCGGTGACCGAACCGAGCAGATAGAGCTCGGCGAAGGTGCCGAGGATCGCCACGCCACCCACCGCGAGCGGCAGCAGGGCCGAGACCAGGCTGCCGAACGCGAACAGCAGCAGCACCAGCGTGAGCGGCACCGCGATCGCCTCGGCGATGGCGAGGCTCTTGGTCACCTGGTTGGTCACGTCCTGGTTGATGCCGGCCGGACCGCCGGCGAGCACGGTTACCGCGCCGCGGTCACCCGCGTACGTGTCGATGAGGTGCTCCGCTCGCTCGGTGACCTGGGCCTCGTCGCCTGCGATGTGTGCGAGCACCAGGCCGCTCGAGGCGTCCTCGGAGCGCAGGCTTGGCGCGCGGGTCTCGAAGTAGGAGATCACGTCGGTCACATCCGGGTCGGCGGCAAGCGTCTGCGCCAACTGCCTACCAGCGCTGGCCGCCGCTGGCTCGTCGACTGTCCCGGATTTCGCGGTCACCAGGAGCACCAGGTTGGTCTGGCCACCGAATCGGGAGTCGATCAGTTGCTGCGCCTGCGTGGACTCGGCGTTCGGGTCGTTGAAGCCGCCGTTGCTGAGCTTGCTGAACGCGCCGGCGCCGAGCACGCCGGCACCGACCATGACGAGCAGGCTGAGCGTGAGCAGGAGCTTGGCTCGCCGGGCCACGAACTGGCCGTAACGCTGAAGCATGGTCCCTCCCCTGGATGATGTTTACGGCGTAAACTTAAGCGGTCGATGCTAACGGTGTCAACATCCCGGCAGATGAACTATCGTCGAGCCGCGCCGGAGTCCGTCCTGAGTCCGCTCCCGCCGGAGGCAGAACCACCATGAACCGCACCAGGTACCACCACGGCGACCTGGCCAACGCCCTCACCGTCGCCGCCACCCAGCTGGCCCGCGACGGCGGACCGGAGGCAGTCGTGCTGCGCGAGGCGGCCCGCAAGGTCGGCGTCTCGGCCACCGCCGCGTACCGGCATTTCGCCGGGCACGGGGACCTCATCCACGCGGTCAAGGAGTTCGCCCAGGAGCGGCTGGCCGAGAGCATGCGGGCCGAGCTGGCCAGGTCCGAACCCCTCTCCGACGACGCGGCTGAGGCGCTGCGGCGGATGCGGGCGATTGGCATGGGATACCTGCGGTTCGCCCTTGCCGAGCCTGGCCTGTTCCGGACCGCCTTCTGCCGAGCGGACAAGGATTACCTGGACCGCACCGCCGAGGAGCCCGTCGCTGGAATGGCCGCGTCGCCGGCCTTCCAGATGCTCGGCGAGACGCTCGACGCGCTGATGACTGCGGGCCTACTGCCTCCCGAACGGCGCCCATTCGCTGAGATACACGCCTGGTCGGCGGTACACGGGCTCGCCATGCTCCTGCTGGACGGTCCACTCAACCAGCTGCCCGACGCCGACCGCGAACAGGCCATCGCGCGGGTTCTGGACGGCGTCGTTTTCGGCCTGGTGGCGCGCAAACCCTGACGCCGCCCCGGGGGTGGCCAGGCGTGTGCTCGAGTGGTGATCCCGGCGAGCCGGACAATCACGAAGTCCTGCTTGCGTTGTGTTCGGCTGGCCGAGATCTCCTGCGTCAATGGCGAGCTCTGGGTGAGGTAGTTTGGCCACGTGGTCGCGTCGCGGGCACGCTGGGCAGTCGACCTGCTCGACGTCGGACCGAACCACCGCATGCTTGAGATTGGCTGCGGCAACGGTACGGCCATCTCGTACGTCTGCGAGCGGCTCACCACCGGCAGCATTCTCGCCATCGATCGTTCCGCGTCCGCGGTGGCGCGGGCGACCCGGCGCAATGCCTCCTACGTCGCCCGTGGGATAGCCCGCATCGAGGCGGTTGACCTCGCCGACCTACGCGTCCCGGCGCAGGCGTTTCGACACCGTATTCGCTATCAACGTCAACCTCCTCCGGACCGCCCAGGAGGCTGGACTGGCTCAGCTCATCCGGCGGGCGCTGCGGTTGTCCGGGAGGTTCGTGCTCTGCTACGAACAGCCGTCCCCGGCCCGTCTCGCGGAGCGAGCCTCGCGAGTGAGCGACAACTTGCGCGCTGCGGGGCTGACCACCACGGTCGAGTGGCCTGCCCCGGACCAAATCTGTGTCACGGCGACCCGACATGCTTGACCGGCTCGCCGGAGCGGCGACGATGAGACATGCCGTGGCACACAACGACCGACCTTGATCGATTCGACGCACGGGCCGGCGCCTTCCTGCGCTCCCGACCGACCGAGAACACGTTGCTGCTTACCACGATGGACCACGTGCGGACACACGGCCGCAACGCGTACGGCGACGACGATCCGGTGTACGGCTGGTGGGACTCGGCGGATGGCACGGTGGGCGGCGCCTTCATGCGCACACCGCCGTACCCGGCCCTGCTGACCAGCGTTCCACACGAGGCTGTGGAGTCCCTTGTAGACATTGTCGCCACCGATGGGGCGCATCAACGCGGAGCGGCCTGTCGCGGAGGCTGTGGCGGCACGGTGGCTTGCCCGCACCGGAGTTCCGTGCGAGATCGTCCGGCAGACGCGTCTGTTTCGCCTCGACACATTGGTGCCGCCCAGATCCTGCGCCCTCTGGTCGTGCCCGGATCGCGGAGCCCGCAGACCGGGAGTTGCTGATGCGTGGTACGGGCTGTTCGGCCGAGGAGATTGGTGAGGTAGACGCCAACCTGTCCACTGTGGTTGATGCTCGGATCAGCTACGGCGGACTGCTGCTCTGGGAGGACGGCGGCGTACCTGTGTGCATGGCGGGGCACAGTCGACCGCAGGCGGGCGTGATCCGCATCGGCCCCGTGTTCACACCGATCGACTTTCGCCGCCGCGGATACGCCGGCTGCCCTAACCACGGACATCAGCCGCCGGGCCCTGGAGCTCGCCGATGAGGTGGTGCTCTTCACCGATCTGGCCAACCCCACCAGCAACGCCATCTATCAACGCCTCGGCTACGTTCCGGTCGAGGACCGGGTCTGGGTATCCGTACCGAACGCCGTCCCCTGACCGAGACGAGCCGCACCAGGTCACGAGCCGGGCTGAGTTCGCGCTCGCGACCGGGCGGTGGCCTTCGCTCTGACCGCCTCAGCGGGTACGGCCTTCGCGGTGACCGCCTTAGCCGGACGGGGCGGTTCTGCCTTGGCCTTGGCGCGCCCGGGCTTTGCTGGCGCCGGCGGCGTGGCTTTGAACCGAGCCGACCGGCGTGGGCGCGCGTTCGCCTCGGCCCAGGCTTCGGCGAGCAGCCGGCGGGTCTCGCCCAGCAGTTGCGGCAGGGTTTTGGTACGGCCGATCACTGGCATGAAGTTCGTGTCGCCGGCCCAGCGCGGCACCACGTGCTGGTGCAGGTGCCCGGCGATGCCCGCCCCAGCGACGTGGCCCTGGTTCATGCCGAGGTTGAAGCCGGCCGGACCACTGACCGACCGGATCACCGTCATAGCGATCTGACTGAACCGGCCGAGCTCGATGGTCTCCGCGTCCGTGAGGTCGGTGTAGTCGGCCACGTGCCGGTAGGGACACACCATGAGGTGCCCAGGGTTGTACGGGTACAGGTTCAGCACCGCGTAGACGACGTCGCCCCGGGCCACGATCAGGCCGTCTTCGTCGGACCGGCGCGGTGCCAGGCAGAAGGGGCAGCCGGAGGGCTTGTCGAAGCCACCGTCCGGTGTCGCTGCGCCGCTGATGTAGGTCATCCGGTGCGGCGTCCACAGCCGGTCGAGCTCGTCCGGTACGCCGGCCACGGCCTCTCCCTCTGAGCGCCTCGGTTCCCTCTGAGCGCCTCGGTCACGTGCTTACTGGCACGAACCGGTCAATGCTACCGAGCCGTGAGGCGGGGTGGACCGGCGCGCAGGCGCTCGCGGCACGACTCGACCAGACTCGTCTCGTCGAGCGCCCAGTTCGCCTCGAGCCACCAGGTGGCGCCTGCCTCGGCCCAGCCCTGAACCTCCTCGACTGCGGCGGGCCCCGGCTCGGTATTGCCCTCCACCACCACGTCGTAGCCGTCCATCGGTCAGGCCGTGCCTCGCCCGCTCCTCGGTCAGCCAGGCCACCGCCTCGGCCAGTAACGTGGTCGATGGCTCACCTCGCTGCCCTTCTGGCGTGCGGTAGTTGGGTAGCCAGCCGTCCCACCGCGCCGAGCGTCGCATCGACACCGGCGCCGGCCACAGTCCGACCACCCACGTCGGCACACGGGGCTGCTGGTGGGACGGCGGCGGGACCATCATCTCCGGCCGGTGCGCGCGGTAGTGCCTGCCCCGGTACTCGAACGGCTCCCCCCGGTACATCAGGGCAAGCAGCTCCAGCCCCTCGTCGAGCATCTCGGCCCGTACCGAGCGGCCGGGGTCGTCCTCGAACATGTAGAACCGTGGTTCCGGCGCACCCAGCCCCACGGAGAGAATGACCCGCCCGCCGCTCAGCCGGTCGAGCGTGGCGGCCTGACTCGCCACCTCCCACGGTTTGCGCTTGGGCAGCGGCGTGAGCATCGTGCCCAGCCGGATCCGCTCGGTGCGCATGGCGACGGCGGTCAGTGACACCCACGCGTCGACGCCCCACGTCGGCTCGTAGCAGAAGAACCCGTCCCAGCCGGCCCGCTCGGCCTCGACACCCAAGTCGACCGCGTCGGCGGCGTCCCCGCCCGGCATCACAAACCCGTACTTCATGCGTCGCACGCTACCGACGCCCACCGACAGCCGCCCGCCCGTCGAGTGTAAGGAAGGGCCCCTTCATTGACAGAAAACGTATGGAAGGGGCCCTTCCTTACACCTCAAGACGCCGACGGGCCCACGTTGGTGTGGGAGCGGACCACGTCGGCGACGTGGGCCACCGCCTCGTCGAGGGGCACCCCGTTGCGCTGCGACCCGTCCCGGTAGCGGAATGAGACCGTGCCGTCGGCCACGTCCTGGTCGCCGGCGAGCGCCATGAACGGGATCTTCAGCTGCTGGGCGGTACGGATCTTCTTCTGCATCCGGTCGTCGGAATCGTCCACCTCGGCCCGGATCCCCGCCTCGCGCAGACGCTCCACAAAGGACTCAAGGTACGGCGCGTGGTCCTCGCGGATCGGGATGCCGACCACCTGCACCGGCGCGAGCCAGGCCGGGAAGGCGCCCGCGTAGTGCTCGGTGAGTACGCCGAAGAAGCGCTCGATCGAACCGAACAGCGCCCGGTGGATCATCACCGGTTGCTGCCGTGTTCCGTCGGCCGCCTGGTACTCCAGGCCGAACCGCGCCGGCTGGTTGAAGTCCAGCTGGATAGTGGACATCTGCCAGGTACGACCGATGGCGTCCTTGGCCTGCACCGAGATCTTCGGCCCGTAGAACGCCGCGCCGCCCGGGTCGGGGACCAGCTCGAGACCAGATTCGACCGCGGCGCTGCGAAGTGCCTCCGTCGCCTCGGCCCAGTCCTCGTCGGCGCCGATGAACTTCGGCGAATCATCCTTTGTGGACAGTTCGAGATAGAAGTCGTCCAGCCCGTAGTCGCGCAGCAGGTCGAGGACGAAGCGGAGCAGGAACTTCAGCTCGCCCTGCATCTGTTCCTTGGTGCAGTAGATGTGGGCGTCGTCCATGGTGAGCCCGCGCACTCGGGTCAGGCCGTGCACGACGCCCGACTTCTCGAACCGGTACACCGCGCCGAACTCGAACAGCCGCAGTGGCAGTTCCCGGTAGGACCGTCCCCGCGACGCGAAGATCAGATTGTGGAACGGGCAGTTCATCGGCTTGAGGTAGTACTCGGCGCCCTCCATCTGCATGGGCGGGAACATGGTTTCCGCGTAGTACGGCAGATGCCCCGACGTCTCGAACAGCTGACCCTTCGTGATATGCGGACTGTTCACAAAGGAGTATCCGGCTTGCTCGTGCCGTTCCCGTGAGTAGTTCTCGAGCTCACGCCGGATGATGCCGCCCTTGGGATGGAACACCGCGAGCCCGGAGCCGATCTCGTCCGGGAACGAGAACAGGTCCAGCTCCGCACCGAGCTTGCGGTGGTCGCGACGGGCGGCCTCCTCGAGCAGCTGAAGGTACGCCTTGAGCGCGTCCCGGGTCGGCCACGCGGTCCCGTACACCCGCTGCAGTTGCGGGTTCTTCTCCGACCCGCGCCAGTACGCCGCGGCGATCCGCATCAGCTTGAACGCGCCGATGAGCTTCGTCGAGGGTAGGTGCGGGCCACGGCACAGATCACCCCAGGCGCGGGTGCCGGACTTCGGATCGACGTTGTCGTAGATGGTGAGTTCGCCGCCGCCGACCTCCATCACCTCGGCGGCGTCGATGCTCGCTGACCCGCCCTGACCCGACCCGAGTTCGCCCTTGATCTCCACGAGTTCCAGCTTGAACGGCTCGTTCGCCAGCTCCTTCTTCGCTTCGTCCAATGAGGAGAATCGCCGGCGCCGGAACACCTGACCCGCCTTGACGATCTCCTGCATCCGCTTCTCGAGCTTGGCGAGGTCGTCCGGATGGAACGGCTTGGGTACCGCGAAGTCGTAGTAGAACCCATTCTCGATCGGCGGGCCGATGCCGAGCTTGGCCTCCGGGAAGAGGTCCTGTACGGCCTGGGCGAGCACGTGCGCGGTCGAGTGCCGCAGCACCATGAGTCCGTCGGGCGAGTCGATGGCGACCGGCTCCACCTCGGCGTCGGTCTCCGGCGCCCAGTCCAGGTCGCGCAGTGTGCCAGTGGCGTCACGCACCACCACGATCGCCTTGGCCCCGTTCGTGGGCAGGCCCGCCGCGGCCACCGCATCGGCGCTCGTCGTCCCGGCCGGGACGACGACGCGGTCGGCCACAGCAGCAGGCTTACGAGGTCCGGACACGGTGAACTCCTTCAATCGGGTACGGCGGATGGCACACGCCGCGCGAAACGGGCACTCCGATGCTATCGGCCCGGCTCCCGGCCAACTCCGCGCTCCCCGCGATCTTGGGCTTATCGGTGCTAGTGGATCACCGATCGCACCGATAAGCCCAAGGTCGCCGTGATTAGCTCCGCTTCCAGAAGGCGCCGCCCGGTGCCGGTTGCTCGCCGGCGAGGTGGTCGAGCAGCTGCAGCGCGCGCTCCCAGAGCTCGGTGAGCGCGTCGCCCGACAGCCCCGCGAGGTGGTCCTCGGCGAGGTCGGCGGCGAGGTGCCGTACGGCGGCCGCGTCCGGTGAGCCGCCGAGGTCGCGGACGAGTGCCTCCAACCGGGTGCCGAGGTCGGAGAGCAGCTCCCGCCGCTCGTACTCAGGCGCCGCCGCCGCGGCCCGCAGCCGTTCCGCCTCGCGGGCGGCCAGCTGGCGAACGCTCACCGGCGTCTCGACCTGCCGGAGTTCCAGCTCCGGTTCCTCGTCTCTCCTCCGCCCCCGAGAGGGCTGGGCGACCGAAGGGCGACGCAGCCGATCCATGAGCGGACGCTTGGCGGAGCGCGGTGGGCTGGGAAACGCCTCGCATGGCGCGAAATTCGCGCTCGTCAGCCGAAGCCGCCGCCGCGAACGGCCGGGCCATGCCGGCGAGCATCATCGACGGCGCCGCTGCCGCCGGCATCGGCATCTGCCAACCCGCCGGCATCTCGACCGGCTGGATCACCCGGTGCGTTTCGCCGCCGTCGGTCACCACGCGGTCGTCGACGGCCACCCATGCCGTGAACCGGCACAGCACGCCGAACCGCTCCGAGGTCGCCACGATGCGCCGCTCGAGCTCGGCATCGCCGCCGTACGGCTTGCTGACGTAGCGGTCCTCGAGGTCGCGCAGGTGGCCCGGGCCCAGACCGCGGTCACCGACGAGTCCGGTGCCGTCCCGCCGGTCACCTCGGCCGTCCACGGCTCACCCGGCCGAGTGCGTCCGTCGACGTGCATCGCTGCATCAACGTCGGCCCGGAGGTACCGGCCGGTGACCACCAGTGGCGCGCCCGGGAACAGGTCCGGCAACCGGGCCGGAGCCTGTGTGTCGGCGACCAGATCCAGACCGTGTGCCCGTGAGGCTGAGTCCGGAGACGACGGGTGCTCCGATGCGACGGTGGATCTGGTCCATCGCCGCGTCCAACCGGTCCTCGCTCTCGACCAGTTCGCACCGGCCACCGCCGGCCGCGGCGAGACGGCCGAGGAAACCGGCGTTGACGGCCTGGTCGATGCCGACCGTGTGCACCCGGATCCCGGACAGGGTCGGTGCAATGTGGGTGAGGATCTGGTCCTCGTTGCCGACCTGCCCGTCGGTGACCAGTACGACGACCCGGTCCCGGGCCGCGTCGGTGAGCAGGTCGAGGGCGCTCGAGAGCGGAGCCAGCAGTTCGGTCCCACCACGGGACTGAATGCCGGCGAGAAACTCCACGGCCCGGAAGCGGTTCCGGTCGGTCGCCGGGTGCAGCCCGGCACCGAGTGTGGTCGGGCGGTCGACCCGGTCGTCGAAGGCGAGCACGGCGAACCGGTCGGTGGCGCCGAGCGTGTCCACGATGCGTGCGGCGGCCCGCCGCGCGGCCACCATCTTCCAGCCCATCATGCTGCCCGAGCGGTCGAGCACCAGCACCACGTCGCGCGGCCTGGCCGGCGCCGCCGTGCGCGGGGGCAGGATGGTGAGCCGGAACGTGCCCTCGTCGCCGTTCGCATCCGGGGTGAGCGTCAACGCCTGGGCCGAGGAATCAGGCTCCCCATAGGACAGTCGCAGGATGAAGTCCCGGTTGGCCCGCTCGCCGGGCTGAATCTGCAGGTGGCTCCCTTCGGAAACGACCGTGTGCAAGCTCGACCGTACTTCGGCCAGCGGCAGGCCGGCCGGATCGATGTCGACCGCGATGCCGAGCCGGACCGGATTCGGGAAGCCGGGCAGCAGTACCGGGGGCGTGATCCGTGACGCGTCGGGAACTGCGTCGGTGTCGAGTGCGTAACCGTCACCGACGGCAGTGCCCGCCGGCCGGCCCGGAATGTAGCGAGGCGCGACGACCAGGGGCAGCCGGAACGTCGCTTCACCGTCCTCATAGGACAATGGACCGACGAGAGTGAGTGCGACGCTGACCCGCTCGCCCGGCAGGATGTTGCCCACCCGCATGGTGAACACATCTGGTCGCTCCTCCTCGGCGATGGCGGCCCGCTGCCCGGCGGCCACTGCCTGGTCGTACTGCTCCCGTGCCGCAGCCCGCTCGCGGAGCTCTGCCCGGACGGTACGGTCGTCGGCGGTCAGGCTCATCGCGGTGACAGCGGCGCGATCCGGCAGCGGAAACACGTACGTCGCCTCGAGCGGGACGTCGTGCGGGTTGTGGAACCCCTGGGTCAGCTCGATGCGTCCGACGAGGCCGGTGATGCGGACCGCGGCGTCGACGCTCTCCAACGGCAGGTTGCCGCGCTCGGTCTGCAGGGTGCCGAGCCCCGCCTCGCGCTCGCCGCCGGCGGGTGCCGGCTGGTGCAGCGCGGTCACCTCGCGCTCGTCCATCGGCTGTACTCGCAGCGCCATGGTGGGGCTCCTTCCCTCGGGGTTTCCTCGGTCACCGGTGCAACAGGCCGCGTTCGGCCAATAGATCCAACAGCGGCTGCGCGGCCGCCGCGATCTCGTCAAGGTCGTCATCGGCCGGCTCTGCCGGCAGGAACAGCAGCAGCCCAGCGATCTGGACGCCGTACACCCTCGTGACAGTGTCACCCTCGGTGTCCAGTCCCTCATCGCCGCCGGCGACGGGGGGCCCCGACGCTGGGCGCGCCGCTGGGCGCGCCGCCCAAAAGCGTGTCGGGCGCGGCACAGGGTCCGGCGCGTCCGGGGACGACACGCCCTCCTTGGGCGTGGCGGGTTCGGGCACGTCCCGCGCGGGTGCGCTTCGGCTAGGCCGCAGGATTACGGCGGGGGCGTCGACGTGATCGCCGGGTTCCGACAGATCATGCAGCCGGACTTTACGATCTGTCGGAACGGGAAGATCTTGAACGGACGCGTCGAGGCCCGGCGGCAATGCAGCGATCCGGCGCAGGGTGGCATCGGTAGCGCCGGCGAGGCGGAGTTGGATCTCGGCCAGCGGGAGTCCCTGCGCCTGTAGGCGCTTCACGGCGACAAGCTGAAGCAGGTGCCGGATGCCGTACCGGGCGACGCGGCCGGGACCGAGAAGCGGGCGATCAACCAGCCCGATCGTGGCGTACCACCGGATCAGCCGGCCGTCGGGCACCCCCGTCACCCGACCGTTGGCGACGCGCACCTCAGCGTCGACCAGCGCTCGGGCGGCCCGTTCGGCGAGCTGTTCCAGCGTCCATGCCACCGGCCCACTATGACACTGTCAAATGACAGTGTCAACAGCGCCGCCGACTCTGGTGGCCCAGTCAACGTTCGCTGGTACCGACGGTCACTGCCACGATCTCCCCGGCTCGCGGTGGTAGTCGCGGTAGCGGCCGTGGTAATACCCACGCCGGCCTCCCCACCGGGCGTGTCGGACGAGCCCGAGGCCGAAGAAGACCAGCGGGATCGCGGGCCAGAAGAACCCACTGCCGGTGAGCACCCACAAGCCGACCAGAGCGCTGGAGACCAGGAGAACGACGGCCAGATGCCGGGCGAACGCAGCCGGGTGCGGCCGGTAGTGCTCGGGCTCCATCGACGGACGGCCGCTGCGGCGGATTGGCTCGGACTGCGCCCCGGCCGGCAGATCGGCCACGAGCGGTCGCAACTCGTCCCGGAACTTCGCGCCGTACACCTGAGCCAGTCGCTCATCGCCCTCGTCCAGGCTGAGTCGGCCATCGCCGGTCGCCTCGCGGATCATCTGGGCGAACTCCTCCCGCTCGGCGTCGGACGCCCGTACCCGGGTCGCGTTGCCATCGGTGCTCATCACATTCCTCCTGTGCGTCGTGGATAGCTCGATGGTGGCCGCGGACTGGCAGCACCGACGTCACACCGAGGGCGGCATCTGGCATACCGCCGCTGTGGCGCTGCCGGCGACGACGTACTCCCGCGGGAGTACGTCGCGGTGCACACCGGAAGGACGCGACCTCGCGCCGACTCGCCTACGTTTGCCGTGTGGAGACGACACCGACGCCGGGTGAGGGCACCGCGCGGACGGGCCACGGCTGGGACGGCCGCCGGTGGGAACGCGGTCGTCGGGAAGGCGGTCGTTGGGAAGGCGGTCGCTGGAACAGCCGTCGCTGGGAAGGTCGCCGATGGGATGGCGGTCGTTGGCCGGACGGCCCGACGATGCGCCGGGAGCAGCGCCGATACCCGCTCTTTCTGACCGTATTCCTCATCGCGGTCCAGGTTCTTGGTTGCCTGCTCGCGAGCCGCGGCGACACCACCGGTGCAGAGTTGGACGAGCTTGGGTTCGGGCTCCTGATCGCCGGGCCGGTCGTGCTCATCCTGCGGCGCGCGCGACCACTGATCACCCTCCTGGTGGCGCTCACCGCCACCTACGGCTACGTGATGTTGACCTACCCTCGCGGGCCGTTCTTCCTCGCCGGCCTGATCGCGCTCTTCGGTGCTGTGCGGCGCGCGAAGCGCCCGGCCGTGTGGGGCATCACGGCCGGGGTGTACCTCGCCTTCGTGGCCGCCACGATCGCGAACCTCAGCATCGCCAATCGGTCGCTCGGCGACGTGAGCGTGGGCACGTTCGTGGTCACCGCCGTGTGGACCGCGTTCGCGCTTGCGGTGGCGGAGGCGACGCACGCCCAGAGCGAGCGGTTCACGGAGGGTGCCCGGGCCCGGGCCGAGGCCGCCCGCGCGCGCCAGGAGCAGGCGCGCCGCCAGGCCAGCGACGAACGGCTGCGCATCGCCCAGGAGCTGCACGACGTGCTCGGGCACCACTTGTCTCTGATCAATGTGCGGGCCGGCGTCGCCTTACATCTGCTCGACACCCAGCCGGAGCAGGCCCGCGACGCGCTAGGCGCGATCAAGCTGGCCAGCGCCGAGGCACTGCGCGAGGTTCGCACCGTGCTGGCAACGCTGAAGCCTGATGACGAGGCCCCACCGCTCGCCCCCGCCCCTGGACTCGCTGCCATCGACGACCTCGCTGACGCGGCTGCGGCGGCCGGCACGTCCGTCCACATTGTCCGGACGGGAGATGTACGGCCGATGCCGGGGGAGGTCGAACGGGCCGGCTACCGCATCGTCCAGGAGTCGCTGACCAACGTCCGGCGCCATGCCGGGTCCGAGGCATCGGTCACGATCTTGCTCGAGTACGGTTCAGACGGGCTAACGGTACGGGTCGACGACACTGGCGCCGGCGGAGATCCGTCCACATCGGATGGCAATGGCATCCCGGGCATGCGGGAGCGAGCCGCCGCGTTGGGCGGCACTCTCACCGCTGGCGCCGGGGCAGACGGCATCGCCTTCCGGGTCGAGGCCTACCTTCCGGTGGAACCGACCGACGCACCCACGAACGCAGAGGAGTCGCCGTGATCCGGGTCCTGCTCGCGGATGACCAGGCACTCGTCCGCGCGGGTTTCCGTGCCCTACTTGACGCGGAGGAGGACATCGAGATCGTCGGCGAGGCGGGCGACGGCGCGGCCGCGGTGCGGCTGGCGAAGGCGACCCGACCCGACCTGGTTCTCATGGATATCCGGATGCCGCATGTGGACGGTCTCGAGGCGACCCGCCAGATCGCCGCCGACGCCGCGCTCGCGGACTGCCGCGTCGTCATCCTCACCACGTTCGATCTGGACGAGTACGTGTTCGAGGCGCTACGGGTGGGAGCCAGCGGGTTCCTGCTCAAGGACACCGAACCGGCCGACCTGATCCGTGGCGTACGGGCGGTCGCAGGTGGCGACGCACTACTGTCGCCAAAGGTGACCCGACGGCTCATCGCCGAGTTCGCCGGGCGCGCGAAGACACCGCCGCCCCGTCAGCTCGACCAGCTCACCGACCGGGAGCGTGAGGTGATGGCGCTCGTCGGCGCTGGACTGTCCAATGAGGAGATTGCTGCCCAGCTCTTCGTTAGCCCTGCCACGGCCAAGACCCACGTGAGCCGGGCGATGGTCAAGCTCGGCGCCCGCGATCGCGCCCAGCTCGTAGTCTTCGCCTACGAAGCCGGCCTCGTCCGCCCATCCTGGAGTTAACTCAGCAGGTCGGCAATCAGGTCGCCAGCTGGGTCGGAACTAGATCAACGATGTCTGCGTGGAGCTTCGCCAAGCCTTGATCGAACGTCGCGAGGCGACCGCCATTTGCCTGCGCCAGCTGGGCGAGGTAAGCGTCGGTCACCTGGCGGTGGCCGACAACGCCGCGCATTGTCACCATGCTGTACGAAATCGAATCAGGCCAGAACTCGTGGCGTCGATTCGCCGCAACCGAGGCCACAACGGCCTTCGCGGTCTCAGCCGACACACCTTCGCGCAGAAGCAGCCGCACGAGGCTCCCCTCGGTGACCGGGCACGTGGCGAAGTGGTCTTTGCCACCTACAAGCCACGCCTCGGCGGCATCATGGTGAACGTGTTCAGGCACCAGTAGTGCGATCAAGACATTGGCATCCAACAGAATGGTCACAGGTCGTCGTCATCCAATGCGCGCACGTCCTCAGTCGTGATCACCCGACCGACGTGGACGACAGGCAGACCGGTCCGTCCGCTTCGCGAGATCGCTGCGGTGGCTAGACCGGGTTCTAGGGCACGCCGAAGTAGGTCGGCCACCGTCTCGCTAAGTGTGCGGGAAGTGTCCCGAGCGATCATTGTTGCTTGGCGGTGCAGATCATCCGGCAGATCTATGGTCGTTCTCACGCCAACATCATAGCATCACCGCATCATGATGCGGTGATGTCTGGTCGCTTCACAACCGCAGTTCAGTCCGAAGCCGGGCGCGGCGCGGTCCTGCATCTCCCAGGCATGGTCGAGGACGTGCCAGGCGATGCGGCGGGCGGCGTACCGGGTGGTCCAGCCGTTGGGCCGCGCCGGGCTCCCGTCGGAGCGGGCGCCGAGCACGGCTGCGATAGCCAATCGCTGTGCATCGATCGCGTCGATGTCACCGATCTCCGGCTGCTTGAGTTTCAACCCGATCATGCGGGCGTAGGAGGCCTCAGCGCCGAGCACGTGGTCGACCATCTTGTCCCGGTCGCGGCCGCCGCCGCGGGGGCCTTTCCTCAACTCGGCCGGCGACTCGGCGACGACTCCGTCGAACACCGACCAGGCAGCGGTCACCAGGCTGGCGATCCGGCTTGCGGCGGCCGCTGTGACGGGAAGCCGCTCCGGCGCGGCGGTGATCTCGGGAGCGCCGAACGCGGTGGTCGCACCGCCCGGAACCTGCTCGACCACGTCGAAGCTGAGCCGGGTCGGAAAGGTCACCCCGGCCGTCGCGGCCACCGGCGCATACCGGTCCGCATACCCGGCAAGTGCCTCCAGCGCGGCATCGGCATCGCGTCCGGGACGGCACCAGCCGGGCCAGTCAAGGGCGGAGGCGAAGGCCTTCTTCGGCGTGACCTCGACGGCAACGGCGATCGTACGGGTCGGCATGCTTGGATCCTCGCAGTCACCACCGACAATGTCGCGGAGAGGGAACGGAGAGGGAACAGGGACGACCCCTGGGCGCGCTTACGCGCGGATCGGCTGGACAAAGGCCGATCACTCCCAGGGGTCGCGGTGGCTGTCTCGTATTCGCCGGCCGCCATCACAGCTGACCGACACGTCGGAGTCCCGAAGGGACGGCGGCTAGCTGACAGTCACCTCACGAGTCCCAGTGCTACACAACTTTGGACCACCTCCCTTCACGTGTATGGCAACACTAGGCACCGAGTCCCAGACGCGGCAACCCCTTTTGTCGAACGTCTCGACACACAGCATTCGGACGGCCCAGTCATTCGGGCGGGGCTGTGGCGAGCGCGTGCAGGCAGCCGTAGTAGCACCGGTCGAACAACTCACGCGGAAGAATCGCCTCCCGAACCCCGCCCCAGCTCCAGAACGCGAATCGCACCGCCTCGGACTCCACCTGTACCGGCGAGCGGAGCACCACCCAGTGGTTGGGCACCAGACTCACCACACGGTCCCGGGCTCGCCGGCGCCACGCGGCCGGCTGGCGGAACATCTCCTGCGCGACGAGCAAGAGCAGGTCCTGCTGCGGTGCCGGCCGCAGCGACGCGGCGTGCGCCAATCCCCTACGCTAGCACCAGGTTCGTCTCGTCCCGCACAGTTTCGAAGGCGCCGGTCGCGGCGAGCCACCGGCGCATCGACGACGGCAGCGTGATCGCTGCCGCGGCCTCCCAGGGACCCGACGAACGCCGGTAGCGCAGCACCCGGTTGGTCGCGTCGCGCAGCGCGGCCATCATCATCCAGTCCGCCTGGGGGCAGTTGCGATCCTGCTCCACCGAGCCGTACGGCAGCTGCCGGAGGCGCGGCGACGCGATCACCTGAAGATCGCGGATGGTGGCTCGGCCGGACCCGTACAGGTCGATCGCGTACCCGACCGCACCAACCGGATCGCGGGCGAACCAGAGCGCCAACACCGCCGCGGGTCCACAGAGATTGAGTCGGCCCTGGCGCACCCGCGTGGGCTCGGTGATCAGCTCGTCGAGACGATCCGCGACCGCGGCGCGGTCGAGCCGCCACGCGCCAGGCAGGCCATCCGAACCGCCGGCACGGAACGCGGCGACCAACGCGTGCGCCCCATCGGCGGAAGCTGTCGACATCGGTGATTAGCGTAGCCGCGAAGTCCTAGGCTGGACTCCAACGGAGGTCGGCCATGACAACCCAGGGGTCGAACGACGACGCCTCGTCGAGCGCTAGCGGTGCGGCGTCGGGCGAGGAGGGGTTCAACCAGGGGTCCAGCGAGGTGTCCATACCGAGCGACAACGCCGCCGGGGTAGGCGGTGCAGGCGCAGTAGGCGGTGTAGACGAAGTTGACGCGGTAGGCGGCGTAGCCTTCGCCTACCGCGGCGAGGAGGTCCCACCTCCGCCAAGCACTGCGATCGGGCGGTACCGGTTCGACGCCCCGAGCCTTAATCATCCGCCTGATCCGATCATGCCGTTCATTCGGTCGCCGAAGCCGCGCAAGCGGCGAAGCGACTGGCCGGTGCTGGTGTTCGCGCTGGCCATCGCGGCATTGGCGCTGGCTGTTTGCTGCATCGCTGGCTTCGCCCTCTACGCGAGCCGCGCACCATTCGCTCAATGTAACCACCCGGCGAGCGCAGCGAGCCGCTAGGCGGTCGAGTGAGCTTGCGAACTCGCCCGCCTAGGCTTGCGAACTCGCCCGCCTAGGCTTGCGAACTCGCCCGCCTAGGTCAGACAGTCGAAACTGGCGGCAGCTCACGAATCGCGTGCAGCTCGCCGTCGAGGTGCGTGCGGGCCCAGTCCCGGACCTGCTCCTGCTGGGTGAACAGCACCACCTGATGGCGCTGCGCGACGTTGAGCAGCAGCTGAGTACCTGTTCGTCCGGTCCCGGTCGGCGTGTGCGGTCACCTCGTCGAGCAGCAGGGGGCAGCTCTCGCCCGGCCGGACGAGCTGTTCGGCGAGTGCCACCCGGAGCAGCAAATAGACCTGCTCCGCGGTGCCGACAGACAGCCGGTCCGCGTTTCGCAGACGACCTCCAGGACCGCGCACCTCCACCGCGAGCGTGGTTGGATCGACGACCGCGTCGTTGTATCGCCCGGCCGTCACGATGGCGAGGTCCCGTCGCACTGCCGAGGCGAGGCGCGGCGCGATGTCCCGGTGTACCAGGTCCTGGGCCCGGGTCAGGTACTGCTCGGTGAGGCTGAGGACCCGATCGAGGTCCCGCACGCGGGCCAGATCCGCGGCGGCCGCCTGCGCCCACTCCTCGGCCTCGGGCACCGAGGTGTGCGCGGCGGCGTACTCGTCCAGGGCTCTCTCCGCGAGGACCGCGAGCCGGTCAGCCTCCTCACGCGCCTGCCGCAGTGCCGCGCCATCGACAGTCGCGCCGTCATCAACCCCGGGGGGCAGCCCGTGGGCCGCGCGAGCCGCGAGCTCAGCGGCCTGGTCCGCATGCTGCCGGACATCCGCCAGCGTCGCGCCGTCCAGCAGATCGCCGAGTCGAGACCGCCAGGCCACGAGTTGGTCCCGCTGCGCCGACCGGTTCGGCTCATCGGCGAGCCAGGCCGTCAGCAGTGGCATCGCCGCGTCGACGTCGTGCGCGGGCGCGCCGATCGAGGCCGATGCCGCGAGCACCTGGGTCGACGCTCGTCCTCGGGCCTCATCCCATTGCCGCCGCTCGTCATCTGGCCGGTCGCGCACCAGGCACCGCCACCCGCGAGGGCGCGGACGCCCGGCCGCTGAGGAACAGGCCGACCGCCCCAGCCGCCAGGCCGAGCGCTAGCGCCGCCCCGGCCACGGGCATCGACCCCGCGACGAATGCGTACGCGGCCACCAGAATCGACGCCAGCCCCACCACGAACGCCAGGATCGGACTTCGGCGCGAGTTCCTGCCTGTGTCCACTGAGGATGGTGAGACCGGACTCGGCGCTGGCGGCAGCGACTCCCACGCCGCAACGGCCGCCGCGACCGCGGCGGCCGGCGGGTGCTGGTCAGCGGGCGCATCGAGTAGCGCGGTCAACTCGGCGGCCTCGGCGCCCCGACGGCGCAGCCGCTGCGCGTCATCGTAGAGCCGGGCAGCCGTCGCGTGCGCCTGCGCAACCTCGTACCCGTGCAGCCGTACTCGGATCGCCTCCGCATCATGCCGGAGCTCCCGGGCCTCGACCGTGCGCCGCTCGAGCTCGACGTGGTCGGCCCGGGCCTTGAGCACCGCCGCTCGTGCCGCACGGTCGGCCAGTTCAGCCAACTGGAGCGGCTTGACCCTGGACTTCGGCGTGCCCACCTCGCGGTCCCGGAACTTGGATATCTCAGCCAGCGCGGATGCAGCCGTTGCGTCGGTACCGGCCGTCGCCGTGGCCCGCTGGAGGTGTTCCTGAATGCCGCCGGCCCGCTTGGTCAACGAGAGCAGGTCGGACTGCTGCACACATGCCGTCGCCAGGAAGGCCCGACGATCCAGACCTAACCATCGTGCGGCGTCGGGCACCTCGCCCTTCACCCTGGCCGCAGTGATCTCCTTCGAATAGTCAGCCCCGACGTCGAGATCCTTGGCGTAGCAGGCGACACGGTCGATGAGCTCGTGCCGCATCTCCACCCGTCGGCCGTCGGCCAGAACCACCTCGGCGCTGACCTCCCAGTCGGTCCGGTCCCATGGCTTGTGCAGCTGTTCGAACTCGATCTCCTCGGGGCCGGGCCGGGCCCGACGGCGCCCGCAGAGGGCCGCGAAGAGCGCTGCGTGCCAACTCGACTTCGCCGACTCATTAGGGCCATAGACAACAGTGAGTCCTTCAGCCAACGCGAGCGTCTGGTCGAGCGAGTGGTCCGAAGGCATGCGCCGTGACCCGTCGTATCCGCATGTCAGCGCACCTCAAGGTCGTCGCGGCGATCGAAGGCACGAAGACCAGTCATAAGCACCCGGCGGCGATCCTCGTCGGTCAGGTCGGCGGCTGCTTGCACGTCCCGGACGAACTGACCCCGTACCGTCGGTTCGTCGGCCAGCTCATCCAGGTCGTAGCCGTACCTGACGTCCTTGGCCGCGACGAGCCATGCCTCGATGTGTTGCGGGCGCATGAGGTCGTCGGGTCGGACGTCAACGTCGGTGCCCACCTCCCCGCCCAACCGGACCCGGACTATCCCGGTCATGCCGCTGAGGCGGTCGTCGACCCGATCCTGCACCTGCCCTGCGTGGGAGACTCCGGTGAGATCAACGTCAATGTCATTGACCTCGGTGACTGCGACCCGATGCCGCTTCTGCGTCACCCCGCCCCCGGCATCGACCGTGATCAGTACCGCTCCGCGCTCGCCGGTCTCGCCGAAGCTGCAGCGGCTCCGGGTTGCCCGGATAGGTGTGATCCTTCTCGTCCCGAGGCTTGTGGAAATGCCCTAGCAGTGCGTGGTGCAGGCCCGCCTCGCGGATCTGCTCGACCTGGAACGGCGCGTGTGGCTTCTTCGTGTTGTCCTCATCCTGGAATGCGAACGAGCCCTGCTCGGAGCCGTGGAACAGGGCCAGGTTGACGCCTTCGCGGTCGACCCGGAACCCGTCCAGGAACCCGCGGGCGTTGGCCGGCGAATGGTGCGCCGCGCCCCACAGGGTGAGCCCGTCGGCGAGCGGAACCGGAGTCAGCCGCTCCTCCTCGAACAGGTGCACGTTCGAGGTCCACTGCGTTTGCCGATAGAGGCTGGCCGGCCCGAGCCAGTCATGGTTGCCCGGCGCCAGGAAGACCGGGATCGGATCGACCGCCGCGAAGCAGTCGCGAAGGAAATGTCCGGTGTCAGGGCGGAAGCGGTCCTGCTCGTAGAGATCGCCAGCGCAGCAGAGCGCATCAACATTCAGCGTTACGGCCAGCGACGTGATGGCGCGCAGGCAGTCCCGCAGCGCTCGTCGCCGAGCTCGCCCGATCTCGGTGGAGGCCCAGGCGAACCCGGCCTCGAGATGGAGGTCCGAGAACAACAGCAGTCGCACAGGCCCCTCCGTTCGCTCCGGAACCACCCTGGCACGACCGCCCGACAGAACCACGTCACCGCAGGTCAGCACGGCGTTTGCGAGGCATCCGACGAGGAGCGGGGGGGACGGATCGTCGCCAGGCCCTACATGAGCCTCGTCACACGAGTCCAGGAGTGACCCCGAACGATACAGAGACGTAACACAGGGCACGCCCGACGCGCGGTAGGCAACGCCCCGTGGACGTGACATCCTCGCGGAGTGACCAGTTCCTACGCCGCTCCGGATGACGGCGGCGCCGGTAGCGTGCTCGCGATCTGGTCGCTCATCATCGTCGTGATCGGCGCCGGCCTCTTCGCCTACAGTGTGGTGATCACCCTGCGTGGTCGGCGCAATCGCAGACGCCGCCGACGCGGTCCGTCGAGCCAACTACCCCGACCCGATGCCACCGCCGCCAGCCTCACGACCGATGCCGCTTCCGAGCGGACCGATGGTCGGCGGCATGCCGGTCGTGGGCCGGCCCGCCATGGGTGGCCCACGCGGCCCGTCGACGGCACTGCCGCCCGGCTCGCGCCCGCTGGCCCTGCCCGCCGGACCGGTGGCCGGGAGCGGGTACGGCCAGGTGACCTCTATCTACGGCACGCCGGGCCAGTCGCCTCCGTCGGGGCGCCCGCACGGCTCCGAACGTTCGGA
Organism: uncultured Actinomycetota bacterium; assembly: GCA_963773935.1. Taxonomy (GTDB): domain Bacteria; phylum Actinomycetota; class Actinomycetes; order Mycobacteriales; family Micromonosporaceae; genus DATBGZ01. The sequence goes on along the minus strand of CAVZCZ010000003.1, from coordinate 112,257 downwards.
CCGGCCGAGCGATCTTCCAGCGGTCCCGGCGACGACGTCCCGCTACGCACCACCGACGCAGAACACCGAGTACGGCAGTGGCTCTCACACCCGGCTACGGCGCCCAGAACCAGGACAGCGAGTACGGCGGCGCCTTCACCCCCGGGTACGGCGCCCCGTCGAGTGTGGGACCGAGCCAGGCGCACGGCTCGGCGAACTACGGCTCGGCACCGTCGACAGCCGACGACCAACGAGCCGACGAGCTACGTACCGCTCTACGCGGGCGGCGGCAGCTCGGAACCAACAAGGCCGGCAGGTGTCACGAGCACGGCCGACAGCAGGGGGACGCTGCCGACACAGCGGACCGAACCGACACAGCGGTACGAACCAACGCAGCGGTTCGAACCGACGCAGCGGTACGAACCAACGCAGCGGTACGAACCAACGGGCAGCGGTACGAACCAACGCAGCGGTACGAGCCAACGCAGCGGATCGAACCAACGCAAACCGAGCCGGCGCCGACCGAGCCCGAGGTCGACCGGTCCAAGCCGGACGAGTGCGCCACCCTGCGGGCGGAGTGCGAGCAGCTTCGGGAGCGCGCGACCCAGGCCGCCACGGCGGCGTCCGTGTCCGCGCAGCTGGCCGAGTCCGCACAGGCCGAGTACGCCGTCGCGGCCCGCGTAGCCGAGGAGGCCCGGCGGGCGCACGAGGCATTGACCCGCGAGGCCGCCGAGGTGGCCGCCCAGATCGCCGCAATCGAGAAGGCGGGACCGGTGCCGGTCAACGAGAGGCTGCAGCAGGAGACGTCGCACGCCGCGTTCTCCGCGTTCCGCCGCGGCGACATCTCCGCCGACCAGTTGCGTGAGGTGTTCCGTCGCGCCGAAGGGTGGACGCCCGAGCACGACCGGTTGGCCAAACGCAGCACCGATCTGCGCAGCGAGGAGGCCGACGCCGCCCGCACCCGCATCGACGCGGAACGCGCCGAGCAGAACGCGGCCGAAAGCGCTCGCCTCGCGACCGTCACGGCCCGGGCCATGGATGAGGCGGCCCGCGATGCCGCGGCCGACGCCCGCGGCCGCTGCGCCGCGGCTGACGCCTGCGAACAACGCACCCGTCGCCGCTGACGCCCTTTCAAGCGCGGCCCTAGAACTGGCGAGACGGAGCGCGACCCGGGGGTTGCTCCGGCCGCACGGTGATCGTGGGCGCGGGCGGGATGGGGCGGGTGACGGGCTGTCCCGGCCGTACCAGCAGTGCCTCGCCGTGGTGGGTCAGCTCCAGACCCACGTCGCCGCCGTCGCGCACCGTGTATGTCGCCTCCGTGGCGCACCACAGTCACCCGCAGCCGCAACCCTCGCCAGTGGACCGAGAACTCCAACCGGTCGATCTTCGAGGGCAGGCGTGGCGCGAAGGAGAGTTTGCCGTCGTGGTCGCGCATCCCGCCGAGCCCGGCCACGAGGGAGATCCAGGCGCCAGCCAGCGACGCGATGTGCACGCCGTCGCGAGTGTTGCGGAACGTGTCCCGTAGGTCCACTAAGGAGGTTTCCGCGATGTAGGCATGAGCCAGCTCGAGGTGCCCGACTTCGGCTGCCAGAACGGCCTGGGTAACGGCGGACAGCGATGAGTCGCGCACCGTCCGCGCCTCGTAGTAGACGAAGTTGCGCGCCTTCTGCTCCGGGGTGAACGCGTCGCCGCGCCAATGCATCGCGAGCACGAGGTCGGCCTGCTTGACCACCTGGGTGCGGTAGAGGTCGAAGTAGGGAACGTGGAGCAGGAGCGGGTAGTCCTCCGGGAGGGTGTCGGCGAAGTCCCATTCCTGGTAGCGGGTGAAGGACTCGTGCTGCGGGTGCACGCCGAGATCTTCGTCGAACGGCACCGCCATCGCCGCGGCCGCGTCCCGCCAACCCGCGGTCTCCTCATCGTCTACCCCGAGTCGGTGCATCGCCTCCGGGAAACGCGGCGCGAGCTCGGCTGCGGCGGCGAGGTTCCGGGCCGCCATCAGATTGGTGTAGACGTTGTCGTCGCCCAGCGCGCTGTACTCGTCCGGGCCGGTCATGCCGTCCAGATGGAACTGGCCGTGGCGGTCGTGGTGACCGAGCGAGCGCCACAGCCGGGCCGTCTCCACCAGCAGGTCGACGCCGACCTCGCGCATGAACGCCTCGTCCTGGGTGGCGTGGTAGTAGCGCAGCACGGCGTCGGCGATGGCGGCGCCGACGTGGAAGGCGGCGGTGCCGGCGGGCCAGTACGCGGAGCACTCCTGCCCCCGGATAGTCCGCCAGGGAAAGGCTGCGCCGTGAAGCCGCAGCACAGCCGCCCGCTCGCGGGCCAGGTCGAGCGTGGCGTGCCGCCATCGGAGCACGTCGCCAGCAGAAGCGGGCAGCGTGTACGTCAGCACCGGGAGTGCGAACATCTCGGTGTCCCAGAACATGTGCCCGTCGTATCCCGGTCCGGTCAGCCCCTTGGCCGCGATCGGGCGCAGCTCGGCCCGGGCACCGGCCTGCAGGACATGGAACAGTCCAAATCGGACAGCCTGCTGCACCTCCGGGTCGCCGTCCACCTGTACGTCGGCGGCGTCCCAGAACGCGTCCAGATACTCTCGTTGTGCGGCGACGAGTCCATCCCAGCCGATGAATTTGGCGGCCGCCAATGCGGCATGCACCTGGTCCCGCAGCGCCGGGCGGGTGCGCTGCGAAGACCAGCCATACCCGAGCAGTTTCACCACCCGCAGCTTCTGACCTGGCTGCAGCACGCAGGCGATAGTCGTGCGGGCCCAGTCCGGATGCGCCTCGGTCGTGATCGCCAGCCGCTTCGGACCATCGATGACGTGGTCCATGCCCGCGGCGAGGCGAAGTCCACTGTGCTTGGTCACGTGGACCAGCAGCGCCGAATGATCCGCGTGGTGGTGATCCTCCGAGACCAGTGGGGAGGCCAGGACCGCGGCGACCCGGGGGTCGCCCGAGCGGGGCGGTAGGTCCTCGTTAGCGACGAGCTCGGACTGCAGGATCAGTCTCGCCTCATGGTCGACCGGCTCGATCTCGTAGTGGATGGCGGCGACGGAACGCTGAGTGAATGAGACCAGTCGTACCGTACGGATCCGCACCACCTGGCCCGCGGGCGAGCACCATTCGAGCTGGCGCGTCAGGGTGCCGGCCCGCATGTCCAGCGCCCGTTCGTGCGACCGCAGCTCGCCGTAGCGCAGGTCGAACGGCTCGTCATCGACGAGCAGGCGCATCGGCTTGCCGTTCGTGACATTGACGATCGTCTGCCCGGACTCCGGATATCCGTACCCGCCCTCCCCGTACGGCAACGGCCGCAGCTCGTAGAACGAGTTGAGATAGGTACCCGGTAGTCCGTGCGGGTCGCCCTCGTCCAGGTTCCCGCGCAGTCCAATGTGGCCATTCGCGAGCGCGAACACGGACTCGGTCTGGGCGAGGAGATCGAGGTCGAGCCGCGTCTCCCGGACGCACCAGGGCTCGACCGGGAAATGCGCTTCAGGAATCATGCAGCAGCTCCGCCAAGTCGTGTACCACCACAGACGCGCCGCTCGTTCGTAGTTCCGCGGCGTGCCCGACCCGGTCCACTCCGACTACGTAGCCGAACCCGCCGTCACGACCCGCCTGCACCCCGGCGACGGAGTCCTCGAACACGGCGGCGGCCTCGGCCGGCACCCCTAGCTCCTCTGCCGCGACCAGGAATGTATCCGGCGCGGGCTTACCGCGCAGGTGCTGTTCCGCTGCCACGATGCCATCGACCCGTACCTCGAGCAGGTCTTCGAGGCCAGCGGCTCGGACGACCTCGGCACAGTTGGCACTGGCCGACACGACCGCGCGGCGCAGCCCGGCTGCCTTGGCCGCTTTGAGGTAGCGCACTGAGCCCGGGTACGGCTGCACGCCCTGATCGCGGATCAGGCGCAGCAGGATGTCGTTCTTGCGGTTGGCCAGTCCGTGCACGGTCTCCCGGCGGGGCGGGTCGTTCGGACTGCCGTCGGGCAACCGGACGCCGCGCGAGGCGAGGAAGGTACGCACGCCGTCCGCACGAGGCCGCCCGTCCACATAGGAGTTGTAATCCGCGACCGGGTCGAAAGCGACGTAGGGCTGTCCCTTCCGTTCTGCCCGCAGACGCAGGTAGTCGTCGAACATTTCGGTCCAGGCGGCGTTGTGCACCGTCGCGGTGCCGGTCAGCACCCCGTCCAGGTCGAACAGGCAGGCGGTAATGCCGGCCGGCAATCCGAGCACGCTGTCAATGTAGCCACAGATAAGGCGGGCCGCCCGGCGATGACGGTTACGGGTGGCACTGCGCCGCCGCCGTCAGCGAGCCCCGAGTCCGCGAGCCAAAGCATTACCCAGGACTCTGGCCAAGACGATCTCCACGCGGCACGATGAGGGCGTTGCCGGCGCGCGCCGGGAACGTCCTCTCGGGAGGAGGCGCCCCATGCGAATCGTGTGGTTAGTCCTCGGTGTCCTGGCGGTCGCGGCCGGGGTTCTCTGGACGTTGCAGGGGCTCGATCTGCTTGGCCAGAGCGGCGGCATGAACGGTGACACGACCTGGGCGATCGTCGGCCCGATCGTGGCCGTGGTCGGCCTGCTTCTGGTTCTCGTCGGCGCCCGCAAGCGTCCTGCCAGGGACTAGTTACAACTCGCGCCACTCGTCCGCGCCTGCGAGAAGGTCCCGGACCCGGTCGAACGCGTCGTCTTCGCGGTCGTACTCGGCCATCTGGCTACGCCCTTCGACGCCGCCGATCCGCTCCTCGACGGTCCAGGTTCCGGCGTCCTCGTAGAGCACCACATCCACCCGCGCGAGCCGACCCCAGCGGCCATTCCAGTAGTGTTTCCGCTTCTCCATCACGATAGTCGAACACACGTACGACCTTGAATGTCAACCACCCCGCCGACCTTTCAGCCAGTTCTCGATAGTCTTACCGTCCAGGGGCTTATCGGCCGAATGGAGGACGGCGTGACTCAGGACGGCTCGTTCGTGGTCGTCGCCAACCGGCTGCCCGTCGACGAGGTGCCCGCCGGGAGCGCCGAAAGCGGCATCCAGGTCGTGGACGGACGGCATTGGCGGCGCAGCCCTGGCGGGCTGGTCACCGCGCTGCATCCGGTCCTGACTGCTAACCGTGGCACCTGGGTGGGGTGGGCCGGCGTGCCCGGACCTGCTGCGCGACCGTTCGAGATCGACGGGATCGCCCTGCATCCGGTCCCGCTGAGCGCCGATGAGGTGGCCGATTACTACGAAGGGCAGTCCAACGCATCCATCTGGCCGCTCTACCACGACGCGGTCGAGACCCCCGTCTACCACCGGCACTGGCGGGAGGCCTACCGCGAGGTCAACCGCAGATTCGCCGAAGCGACCGACCGCGCCAGCCCGCCGGGCGCGACCGTGTGGGTGCAGGACTACCAGTTGCAGCTGGTGCCGGCGATGTTGCGGGAGCGCAGACCCGACCTACGCATCGGCTTCTTCCTCCACATCCCGTTCCCACCCATCGAGCTCTTCATGCAGCTGCCGGGGCGGGAGGAGATCATTCGCGGCCTGCTCGGCGCCGACCTGGTCGGCTTCCAGACCCCGCTGGGCGCGCGGAACTTCCTGCAGCTGGCCCACCACCTGCTCGGGCTTCGCCGCCGTGGGCTGTCCGTCGACGTCAACGGCCGGGCGGTTCGGGCCGGCGCCTTCGCGGTCTCCATCGATGTCGAGGAGATGGAGGAGCTCAGCGACTCGGTCGAGGTACGGGCTCGCGCGGAGGAGATCCGGGCCGAGCTCGGCCGGCCAAAGACGCTGATCCTCGGTGTGGACCGGCTGGACTACACGAAGGGGATCGAGCAGCGCCTGCGCGCCTACCGGGAGCTGCTCCTTGAAGGACGGCTGAACACGCCTGAGGCGGTGCTGGTGCAGGTGGCTACTCCGAGCCGGGAACGGGTCGAGCACTATGGCCGGCTGCGGGAGAACGTCGAGCGCGAGGTCGGCCACATCAACGGCGAGTTCGGCCGGGTCGGCGCTCCGGCCGTGCACTACCTGCACCAGTCGTACAGTCGAGAGGAGCTCGCAGCGCTGTACCGGGCCGCCGACGTGATGGCGGTGACCCCGCTGCGGGATGGGATGAACCTGGTGGCCAAGGAGTACGTCGCGGCCCGCACCGATCTGGGCGGCACCCTCGTGCTGTCCGAGTTCGCCGGCGCCGCTCGCGAGCTCCGCGAGGCGTACATGTGCAACCCGCACGACATCAACAGCGTCAAGGACGCCATCATGCGCGGCGTGGAAGCCGATCGGAGCGACGCGGCGAAGCGGATCCACGCGATGCGCCGGTACCTGCGCAACCACGGTGTGCGGCAATGGGCCGCTGACTTCCTCAGCTCACTCGGTTCAGCCAACCCCGCCGTCCCATCCGCAGTCTCCGCTGCACGCCATCGCTCCCGCCCAGCGGCGCGATACTCGATCGTCCAGAAGGGAGCGTGGCATGAGTGCCCCGCAGGTCGCCGACCTCGACGTGAGCCTGCGGGCCACGATCGCGCGCATCGCCCGAGTGCCGCGGCTGCTGGTCGCCTGCGACTATGACGGCACTCTGGCACCACTGGTCGACGACCCCGCCTACGCAGTGCCGCTGCCCGAAGCGTCCTCGGCGATCCGTGCCCTCGCCTCGTTGCCGCAGACCACGGTCGCGGTCATCTCCGGGCGCTCGCTGCGCGACCTCGCCGCCCTGTCGCGCATGCCCAGCGAGGTCCATCTCGTCGGCAGCCACGGGTCGGAGTTCGACGTCGGGTTCGTGGGTCGCATCCAGCCCGAGACCGTCGAGCTGCGGACCCGGCTCGGCCAGGCCGTTTCCGAACTCGCCCGCGCTCACCCCGGCATCCGGCTGGAGCAGAAGCCGGCGAGCGTCGCCGTACACACCCGTGGCGCTGGGCCCGACACCGCGGCGGACATGCTTGAGCAGGTACGGTCCGGACCCGCCGCCTGGCCAGGCGTGTACGTGACCGCAGGCAAGGACGTGCTCGAGCTGTCGGTCGTCGCCACCGACAAGGGCACCGCGGTCGACGAGCTGCGCACCCAGCACTCCGCGAGCGCGGTCATCTTCCTCGGCGACGACGCCACGGACGAGACCGCGTTCCACAAACTTCAGGGCCCCGACGTCGGCATCAAGATTGGGCAAGGCGACGAGACCAGCGCCCACTTCGCCGTGGCGGACCCCGACGGTGGTGTCCGCGTGCTCGCGCTGCTGACTGAGTACCGCCGGCGCTGGCTCTACGGCGAGCAGGCAGTGCCCATCGAGCGGCACTCCATGCTCGCGAACGGACGCACGCTCGCCTTGATCGCTCCCGACGGCAAGGTCGCCTGGTTGTGCCACCCGCGGCCCGGACTCACCGGCCGTCTTCGCATCCATGCTCGGCGACGACTCCGCCGGCTACCTGGCGGTCGCCCCCGACCAGCCAGGCAAAGGTGAGCCGATGCCGCTCGGGCAGCGCTACAAACGCGGCACGATGACCGTGGAGACCCGGTGGTCCGGGCTCACCGTCACCGACACGCTGCAGGGCGAGGAGCCGGAGACCGTGCTGGTCCGGGTGCTCACCGGTTCGGTGCCGGTACGGCTGAGCTTCGCGCCGCGGCCCGAGTTCGGACAGGTACCGACCCAGCTCGAGCCAGTCGGCGACGAACTGCGCGTGTTCGGGTCCAACGACCCGATGGCCTTGATCGCGCCAGGGGTGACCTGGCGCATCGTCGATGACGGCGGGCACCACACGGCACACGCCACAGTGGACCTGGCCAAAGCAGGCGGAACCGTGACCCTCGAGCTGCGCCTGGGTGGCAACGGAGGAGCGGCCGACCACGAGGCCGCCGCGGTCCAGACCCGGCAGGCCGCGTCCGAACGGGAGTGGCGCGAATGGTCGAGCCAGCTGCGCCTGCCGACCCGGGCCCGCGAGCTGGTGCTGCGCTCGGCGTTGACACTCCGGGCACTGGTCTACCGGCCGACCGGTGCGATCATCGCCGCGGGGACGTCCTCGCTCCCGGAGGAGATGGGTGGCGTACGCAACTGGGACTACCGCTACTGCTGGTTGCGCGACGCGGCGATGAGCGCACAGTCACTGGTGCTGCTCGGCTCCGGCGAGGAGGCCGAGGAGATGCTGCGCTGGACTAAGGGGATCATCGAAGGTACGGCCGGCCACCCGGAGCGTTTGCACCCGCTGTACACAGTGGACGGTAATGAGCTGGGCGCCGAGGCGGTCATCGAGACGCTACCCGGGTATGCGGGGTCCCGTCCGGTACGGATCGGCAACGCCGCCAACCGGCAGGTACAGCTCGACGTCTTCGGACCGATCGCCGACCTGATCGCGCACCTGGCGGATCTGCGCGGCGGACTGGAGCCATGGCACATCGAACTGATGGGCAACATGGTCGAGGCGGTGTCGAGGCGCTGGCACGAGCCGGACCACGGCATCTGGGAAGCGCGCATCCCGCCCCGGCACCACGTCTACTCCAAGGTGATGGGCTGGCTCACCGTCGATCGGGCACTGCGCCTCGGCGAACGGCACAAGATGCCGATCGACCCCGGTTGGCCCGCGTTGCGCGACAAGATTGCCGAGGATGTGCTCTCGCGCGGGTGGGACCCGGAGGTCGGAGCGTACACAGTCGCCTACGACCATCCCGAGGTCGACGCGTCGTCCCTGTGGATCGGCCTGTCCGGGCTGCTGGCCGACGACGACCCAAGGTTCCTCTCCACAGTCCTCGCCATCGAGGCGGAGCTGCGCAGCGGGCCGATTGTGTACCGGTACCGCTGGGACGACGGCCTGCCCGGCCACGAGGGTGGCTTCCATATCTGCAGCGCGTGGATGATCGAGGCCTATCTGCGCACCGGACGGCGAGCCGACGCGGAGGAACTCTTCGATCAGATGATCGACTGTGCCGGTCCGACCGGTCTGTTGCCCGAGCAGTACGACCCGCTCACGGAACGCGGCCTGGGTAACCATCCTCAGGCATACAGCCACCTCGGGCTGATCAACTGCGCACTCCGCCTCGACTCCTGATCGGGGAGCAGATGAACCGGGAGATCGCGGCGGCGCTGGCCGGGTCGGCGGCCGCCTCCGCCGCGGTTCCGACGCCCGACAGCGGACTGCATTCCGCGGCCGGCCTGGCCTGGCGTTGGGTGGTCAGCACGGATGCGCTGGACCTCTACGCCGATCCCCGTGGTGGCACGGGTGCGCAGTGGCGGGAGACGCTGATCGGCGGCGGTGGGGCACTGCACCGGGCGCGGGTCGCGCTGGCCGCCGAGGGGCTGGCAGCGCGGGTGTTGCTGCTCCCAGATGCGGATCCCGACCACCTCGCCCAGCTGGTGACGGTCGGCAGCATCGAGATCACGCCCGAGGCGGTGGCTCTGTTCGACGCGACGGAGGCTACCCCGGGTCTCGTGGACCGGGCCCGGGCACCGAGCCGAGGGCTGATGCGGGACCTCACCGCCGTGGCCAAGGCCGAAGGCGTCCGGTTGCGGGTCGAAGAGGACGCCGGAGATCTGATCGCCATGCTGCACGGTCCGGACACCCGCGAGGCGTGGCTGCGCGCGGGCGCGGCGCTCTCGGCCGTACGGCTGATGGCGGGCAGGTATGGCCTGATCGCCGCGCTCGCACTCGCGGCGGACGAGCTGCGGCCGAGCCGCCGCCGCGTCGGCGAACGCGAGGGTTGGCTGGGCGTGGGCATCGGCACTCCGTACGTACGACTGCGCATAACGTCCAGGGACGCGGATGACTACGAATCTGAAGGCGACTGAGACAGCGCATCGGGTAGAGACCTCTTGGTTGTCCGCGGTCTTGCCGAACAGCTTGCTTACAGCCCTCGTGGGAACCTCGCCGCGGTCGGCCGGACACTTGGGGTCCGGTGTCGGCCTCGTCCGTCTACCAGGTAGCTCGCCAAGGCCACAACTGACAGTTGTGACTACACCCTCAGGGTTGTGGACGTCGAGAGACATATGCCAGCCGACCGCGACACGCCGACCAGGTCCGAACCAGATCCCGATCGAGGTGCGAAGGCGTTCGGCCCGGCCCACGACTAATCGAGGTCGAGGAACTCCTTGATCGCGGCCGACACACGACTCAACGTGACGGGGGACATCCTTCCCAACCGTGTCCGGATAAGTTCTGGATCAGCGGGGCGGACTCGTCCAACATCGATGCTACCGATCACCGGGTCACTGGAGGTCGTCGGCACCGCCAACCCAAACCTCGCTCCACCTGCGTCGACCTCTGCGATTGGTGCCATCGCGATTCGGCTGGGAGCGTACCTATCTGCCGAAACGACGACCGCCCTCACGACGCGCGAACCGATGGCGTATTCGTGAACATCACCCCGTTTCAAGCGTCCCACCCGGGCATCGGCGCGGCGTCCCAGGCATCGAGGTCGGCCCTAGTCTCCGCCGGCAGATTCTCGGTCCATTTCGTGTAGGCGGCCGCGTTGCGTGCACGTATTTCGTTACGCAAGGCGCGAGCGGTCATGCTGGCCAGGGACTCCGAGCCTGCTGCCGCCCTGATGCTGTCGATTTCGTCCTGGTGCAAAGAGAGCGTGATGTTCAACGTCGGCATATGCGTCATCTTATGCGGTGGACTCTGCGTTAACGGGCTAGCGACGCGCCGCAGCGGTCGCATGACGGTCAGGTGATGCGGCGGCGGATCTGCCAGATGGCTAGGACAATCAGTAGCGCGGCGAGGCCGACGTACAGCCCGGTCTCCAGGTACTGGAACAGCCAGAATCGGTCGGCAGGTTGGTAGACGAGCAGGTTGTAGGCGTCGGGGCCCCATTCGGGATGGCAGACTTCCGGTGGCGGCCCGCAGCTCACGTCACCGTTGGAAACGACGAGGTTGCCCGCGGAGTCGTAGACATCCCGATCGAGGATCCAGTCGCCACGCATGAAGTTGTAAACCTTGTCGTCCGTAATGGGGACTCGGCGTTCGTGAACGGGTTGCAGGTGCGGCCGGATCCACGCGGTCACCGCCACCCTGACGGCGAGGAAGCCGGCCAGGGTCGCCGCCATCGCGGGCAGGATCCTGCGCCAGACCGTTCCAGCCAGGATGCCGAACGCCACGGCGAAGAGGGTGTACCCGACGGGCACGAGCCCCTGCATGTCGAAGATCCATGGGTCGAATCGGCCAGCGTTGGCCAGCGCAATCGGGGTAAGCCACCAGGTCACAAGCAGGGCGTACGCCGCCGCAAGGGCCACCGCACTGGTGCCGACGACACCGATCTTGACCAGCGCCCACCGCCGTCGGCTGACGCCCTGGGTCCACACCAGACGGTGCGTGCCATGCTCAACTTCGCGAGCGACCAGCGGAGCGCCGAAGAACATCCCCAGGAGCAGGGGCAGGAAAATAAGGTACGTGACCGGTTGGAAGTAGCTGTCAAACAGGGCGTCGAACTGCCCGGCGGGCCGTTGGCAGTCCGGCAGACCGGTCACGGGGTCGGATGGGACGTTCTCGAGGAACTCGGCCCTGCTCATGGAGTCCAGGCATTGGGCCAGTCCGGTGTTGACGAACTCGCGGTGTATCTGAAGCCCGGTTGGCACCAGCGCAGTGGCGAGGACGGCGAGTCCGATGAGCGCGAAGAGCGCCTGTTTGCGGTGCTGTTGCCACGTCAGCCAGACCATCTGGTTACCTCCGGATCGGTACGTGACGGACCGGGCAGCGCGCCGGCGGACGGGTCAGCCAGGTAGGCCAGCACGAGGTCCTCGAGCGCGACGTCCTCGACCATCCACTCTGGATCGTGGCGCAGCCGTTCGAGTCGGCTTCGTTCGAAGTCACCTTCGGTCCGTACCAACAGCGTGGTCTGTTTGTCGGTGTGGCTGGCCTGGACGACCACGGCACCGATGAACGTGGATGGTTCCCGGCGTGGGCCAATCAGCACCTTGTGCGCGGACAGCAGGTCCTCCACGGCGCCAAGGACCTGGACCTGTCCGGCCTGCAGCACGATCAGGTAGTCGCAGATTCGTTCCAGGTCACCGAGCAGGTGCGAGGAAAGCAGGACGGTCGTCCCATACTCGGCCACGCTGCCCATCAACGCCTGGAGGAATTCGCGGCGGGCGAGGGGGTCGAGGCTGGCCACGGGCTCGTCGAGCAGCAGTAGGTCGGGTCGTTTGGCCAAGGCCAGCGCGAGGGCAACCTGGGCGCGCTGTCCGCCGGAGAGCTTGCCGACCGGACGATCAGATGGCACGCCCAATCGGCGAAGCCGGTCGGTGGCCAGGGCCGCGTCCCACCGACGGTTCAGCCGGCCGCCCATGGTGATCAGCTTGTCGGCGGTGAAGTCACGGTACAGCGGGGTTTCCTGTGCCACGAACCCCACCCGGGCCAGCAGTGCGGTCGTTCCAGGTACCTCACCGAGCACCCGCACCTCGCCCGCGTCGGGCCGAGCCAGCCCGACCGCCAGGTGCAGAAGCGTGGTCTTGCCGGCCCCGTTCGGTCCGACCAGGGCGGCGACCCGCCCCGCGGGCAGCCGCAACGAGCAGTCCCGCAATGCCCAGGTCCGCCCGTACCGCTTGCCCAGCCTCGTGGCTTCCAGCGCGACACTCACGCGATCCCCTCACCGGATGTGCCGTGGTCGAACTCCGCCCGCAGGGTCGTCTCAACCAGGGCAACGATGTCCTCGCGTTCCCACCCGACCGCACGCGTCCGACGCAGCCAAGCAACCAGCTCGCGCTCAAGGACGGCTTGGCGAGCCAGTGAACGGCCGGGCACCGACAGTCGGACGAACGTGCCCAGACCCGCCCGGCCATCGACCAGGCCGGCCAACTCCAACTCGCGGTACGCCTTCAGTACCGTGTGCGGGTTGATCGCCAACGTCTCCGCGACCTCGCGGACGGTCGGAAGCTGCTCACCCGGTTCGAGCCGACCCAACCGCAGCGCCTGCTTGACCTGCTGCACCAGCTGCATGTACACAGCCACATTGGTATGGCTCGCCAAACGGAACTCGATCACCGCGCGGACTCCATCGATTGTGCTACACCAGTGCCACAATGAAACGGCTTGGCGGCTCGACTGTCAAGACTGACAGCAGGTGGGCGATCAGGCTGTGGTGACGAACCGCGCCGGCGAGAGCGGCGCCGGGTCGAAGCCTTCGCGGGTGAGCTGGTCGGGCAACGGGCGGTCGAGGACCAGCGAGGCCACCAGGGTGGCCATGGCGGGGGCAGTCTGCATCCCGTAGCCGCCCTGTCCGGCGACCCAGATGAACCCTTCCGCGGCGGCGCCGACGACCGGATTCCGGTCGGGCGCGAAGGTACGCAGCCCGGCCCATGTCGTCCGTACGTGCCTCAGGTTGAGCGTCGTCGCCTCGTTGGCCCGGTCGAGCGCAAGCGCCACGTCCTCGGTTTCGGCGCGGGCGTCGACCGGCTCGCTGGGTGTCTCGTCGGCCGGCGAGAGCAGCAGACCGTCACCCTCGGGACGGAAGTAGAACGTCTCACCGATGTCGGCGACGAGCGGCCAGGCCCGGTCCACCCCGGACGACGTGACAATGGCGACGGTGCGCCGGTACGGCGTCAGCCCCACGGTCGGCAATCCGCACCGGCCGGCCACGTCGTCGGCCCAGGCACCGGCGGCGTTGACCACCGTGGTCGCCCGTACCTCGCCGAGCCCGGTCTGCAGCAGCCAGCTATTGCCCTTTTGCTCACCAGCCACAATGGACGCTCCAGTGTGGATAGTGACGCCGTTGGTGACGGCCAGCCGACGGTAGAGCTCGAGCAGTCCGGCGACGTCGAGATCCTGGGCTGCGTCCTCCACGCCGTTGAGCACCGACCAACCTGGCCGGACCGCCGGGCACAGCGCCCGTACCTCTGCCTCGCTCGCTTCACGCAACGCCGGCTCGGCCGCGAGCAGAGGGCGCAGCTTGCCGACCTGGTCCGGCGGCGCGAGCCACACCAACGGCCGCCGTGCCAACAGCGCACCCTCGTCCAGGGCGGCCCGGGAAGCGCGGGTCAGCGCCCGGATCTCGGGACTGCCGTACGACTCCAGGAACGCGGCCGCGGACCGGCCGCTGGCGTGGTAGCCGAGCTGGCTCTCCTGTTCGAGCAAGGCCACCCGGAGGCCCGGCTCGCGGGACAGCTCACCCGCGACCGAAACTCCGGCGATCCCACCACCCACCACGGCGACGTCAACATCCACCGGCCCACGATATGGCCCGTCAACAGTCGACGTCGAGGTTTTTTTTTTTTTTTTTTTTTTTTTTTTTTTTTTTTTTTTTTTTTTTTTTTTTTCGGTACCGGACGGACTCCCCCGCTGGTCCGGTCGAGTCGGACTTGCGCCCGGCGGCACTTAGTCGGGGAGCGCGAACTCCAGGTAGCTGACTCCGCGCATGTCGAGCCACGCGCGCCCCGGGCCGCGGACGACCCGAAGCAGGACGGCCTCACACGACGGGCAGCGGGCCACCAGGCCGGGCGCCCGGTAGTAGACGTGCGCCTCGGCCACCATGCCTTCCTGGCCGCACGCCACACACCGTCCACGAGCGACGGTCACGTCCGCGGCGAACAGCTCCCGGATCGCTCCGGCCAGGTCGTTACCGTCCACCCACTGTGCGGCGTCAGTGTCAGTCATGAGGTCTCCTCAGCCCGTAGGCCCGAAACGTTCGGTCTTGATTCTCTCCGGCGCGTGCCCCGACGCCACGAGCAGGCTGGCCGCCGACTCGACGAACCCGGTCGGTCCGCAGACAAAGCAGGCCGGTTCGAACTCAGCCGGCCAGCCCGCCTCCCCCAGCAACGTGCCGGAAAGCCGGCCGGGAGGACGGCTCCACCCGGCCGGCGTCTCCCGGGTGTACACATACGTCACGTCGAGCCCGTGGTCGTCGCGGACCCGGCGGCAGCTCGTCCGCGTAGATGAGAACGTCGGGATCGCGCACCGAGTATACGAGCCGGAATGGCACCCGGTTGTCCGCGGCGGCGCGGGTACGGATCATCGACATGAGCGGCGTGATACCCGACCCGCCGGCGAGCAGCAGCACAGGTTCAGGGCGGGAAGGTGACCAGGTGAAGTATCCGCCAACCGGGCCGCGCAGCTCGAACTGATCCCCGACCCCGGCCACGTCACACAGGTAGGGCGACACTTCGCCCCGTGATACCCGCTGCACCATCAGCTCCACTGTGGACGGATCGGACGCGAGTGAGTACGACCGCTCAGTGCTGTAGCCGTCCTCGGCCGTGAGCCGGACATCGACGTGCTGCCCGGCGAGGTGGCCCGGCCAGTCCGGGACGTCCAGCACCAGGGTGCGCGCGGAAACGGTCTCCTCGCGGATCGCCGCCACCGTGGCGACCCGCCAGATCAGCCGCCGAAGCTTTGTTTCCGTACCCACCGACACGGAATCAGTCACCCCAGTACCGCTGCTCACGCCACGGGTCACCGTAGTTGTGATAGCCAGCGGTTTCCCAGAAGCCCGGCTCGTCCTGGAGCAGCAGCTGCAGCTCCCGGACCCACTTGGCGCTCTTCCAGAAGTAGAGGTGCGGCACCAGCAGCCGGGCCGGGCCACCGTGCTCGGCAGGTATCGGTGCGCCGTCGTACTCGTACGCGACCCAGGCCTGGCCCTCGAGCAGGTCCTCCAGCGGCACGTTCGTGGTGTAGCCACCATAGGAGTGCGCGAGCACGTAGTCGGCCGCGGTCCCCACGTCTTCGAGCAGCGTCTCGATCTTCACGCCGCGCCAAGCGGTGCCGAGCTTGGACCACTTCGTGACGCAATGGATGTCGACGGTGACCGTCTCGCTGGGCAGGGCGAGCATCTCGGCCCAGCTCCAGGTGTGACGCTGGCCGGACTCCGTGGTCATGCCGAGCTCCCAAGTGTCCAGGGGCACGCGCGGGGTCGGGCCGGCGGAAAGCACCGGAAAGTCTTCGGTGAGGTATTGCCCCGGCGGCAGATCGACGTCTGAACGACCCCGACCCGCGAAGCCCCGGGTGATGATTCCCATGTCAGCCCCCGCTATGAGCATCCACAAAGGACAGCATTTCCCGCCACGCCCGCATGCAGGCATCGGCGTGTTCGGCATACGTACGGTCGAAGAAGCTGTGCGGGGCTCCCTCGAATACCGTCATGTCCACGGTGACACCAGCGGCCCGCGCCTGTTCGGCAAACGCCTCAACCGCCTCGACCGGAGTGAAGTCAGCGCCGGCGGCGAGCAACAACAGCGGCGAGCGCATCATCGGCACCAGGTCCGCCACTCGGGACGGGACCCCATAGAACCCCATGCAGCCAGCCAGGTCGTGCCCGGCCGCGGACTGGGCCCACGACTGTGCCCCGCCGAAGCAGAACCCGACAGAGAACACGGACGACACCCCTGCTTGCTGGCGTAGCCAGGCGACCGCCGCACCGACGTCCTCGGCCACCGTGGCGGGCCGGGTCTGGTCGACATGCTCGCGGAACGGGAAATCCTCGTCCCGGCCACCGATTCCGGCCGTCCGTCCAAAGTAGTCGATGGCAACAGCGTGGAGGCCGGCCTCGGCGAAGCGCACGGCCAGCTCCTTGTAGAACGAGTGCAGCCCGCGTACGTCCGGCAGGATCACAACTGCGCGTGAGGTGGCCCCGGCGGGTCGGCAATGGTACGCCGCAAGCTGCGTCCCGTCAGCCGAGGTGAGCACGAGATCTCCACGGTCGCCAACCTCGCCGCGGACCGGGGGCGCGGGCGGGCGGGCGTCATCGCCATAACACATGGCCGCAGTCTCTCACGCCGCATCGTGACCCCGTACCGCGTGAGCATCATCCGCCCACCGCGCCGCATGGCGCGATATCGATGCGCCGATCCCGGCTACAGGCGGGGCGGCCACGCCGAGAATAGGCCGTTGAGGTCACGGGACCTTCAACAAACGGGGAGGAACGATCATGCCGGAACGCAGAGTTAAACGGACACCGAGGAGCAGGATCGTCGTGGCCCTCATCGTGCCGATGGTGGCGGTGGCGGCAGCCCTGGCCGCGGCCGGCATGGCAAGCGGCGCTAGCGCCCGCACCGCGAGTGCGATCCCGTCGGATGGTGTGCAGCCGCCCGGTGGCGAAATCACCGAGATCGACCCTGGCCCGGCACAACCGCCAGGCGCCACCACGACCGGTACTGGGACTCGGACCGGGTCTCCGACGCGGACACCGACCGCAACGCCAACCGGCTCGCCCACGGGCACCGGTACGGCATCACCGGGCGCGCCTGGCGTACCGGTCGTCCCGCCGGGTGGAACAGGCGCTCTCTGCGCCAGTAGCCCGACCGGAACGCCAACGGCTACCGGAACAGCCACCGGCACCGCTACCCCGACCCCAACTGCTACCGGCACAGGCACAGGCACCGCAACCGCCACCGGCACGGCCACCGGAACCGCCAGCCCCGCCCAGGGCACCACCGTCACGGTCGGACAGGCCGGCGGCAAGTCCAACGTGCTGGTCGACCAGAACGGTTGTGCGCTCTACCTGAACGTCAACGACACCAGCACGACCAGCGCCTGCGACTCGAGCTGTGAGACCTCCTGGCCGCCGGCGATCGGTCCCGGTCAGCCAGGCGCTGGCGTTGACGCGCAGAACCTGTCCACGTTCACCACTGCGAGCGGCAAGACCCAGGTGACGTACTTCGGCCACCAGCTCTACTACAACATCGGCGACACGGCGCCCGGTCAGGCCAATGGCCAAGGGGTCAACCAGACGTGGTGGCTCGTCGGTCAGAACGGCCAACCCGTCCAGAACTAACAACCATCGAGCCTCGGGCGTCCGGCATCGAGCCGGGCGCCTTGGGCTTGCCTAGCGGGCACCGACAGAATGACGGTGTGTTCGATGTTCTGGTACGGGGCGGTTGGGTGTACGACGGCACGGGGGCGCCCGCGCTACGGGCCGATGTCGGCGTCACCGCCGGCCGAATCGCCGCGCTCGGCCGGCTCGATCACGCCGAGGCGGGCACGGAGATCGACGCCACCGGCCGGTACGTGCTGCCGGGTTTCGTCGACGCTCACAACCACGCCGATGCCGCGGTGCTCGATCCCGCGGTCGCACACGCGGCGCTGAGGCAAGGCGTCACCACGATCGTGCTCGGCCAGGACGGGCTGTCGTTTGCGCCGTCGTCGGCTGCCGCGCTGGCGTTTGTGCAGCGCTACTTCGCGGCCATCAATGGCAGCCATCCAGACCTCGACCCGGGCGGGGTGAGCGTGGCGCAGCTGCGCGCCACGTGGCATCACCGGACCGCGGTGAACACCGCCTACCTCGTCCCGCACGCGACCGTCCGCTTTGCCGCGATGGGTGGCGCCGCGAGTCCGGCGGACACTGCGCAGCTCGCCGCCATGCGCGCCGCCGTGGAGCGTGCCCTGGCCGATGGCGCGGTCGGCCTGTCGTCGGGTCTGGAGTACCTGCCCGGTCGCTATGCCGACGTGGCTGAGCTCGGGCAGCTCTGCGCGCCGGTGGCCGCAGCGGGGCTGCCCTACGTCACCCACCTGCGCGGGTACGGCGTCAACGCCCCAGGCGGCGCAGCAGAGGCCCGCGAGATTGGCATAGCCGCGGGCGTCGCGGTACACATCTCGCACTTCCACGGGCCTGGCGAGACCCTCTCGTCCATTGTGGACTCCTACCGCGCCGAAGGGCTCGACCTCACCTTCGACACCTATCCGTACCGGCGCAGTTGCACCATCCTGGCCATGGTCGCGCTGCCACGATGGCTCGACGACACCGATCTCGACGCCGTGGTCGCCAAACTCGCCGATCCGACGGTCCGCGCGACCGTCACCGAGGGCCTGAAACCGGACCTGCTCGCCCGGATCACGCTCGCGCATGTCCCCTCGGCGGAGTGGGCCTGGGCGGAGGGCCTGGCGCTGACCGAGGTCGCCGAGCGGGCGGGCCGGCCAGCCGCCGAGGTCCTGCTCGACGTGTTGGTGGGCACGGGGCTTGCCGCCTCCGCCGTCATCGCCCAGCCGCCGACCACAAGCGACGAGGCACTGCGCCACCTGTTGCGCCACCCGTGTCACGTGGGCGGGTCCGACGGCATCTACGTCGGCGGCCACCCGCACCCGCGTGGCTGGGGAACGTTCGCCCGATACCTCGCACACCACGTTCGGGACCTCGGCGACTGGTCGTGGTCGGAGGCGGCGGTTCACCTGGCCGCACACCCCGCCCGCCGGTTCGGTCTGTATGACCGGGGGTTGCTACGGCCCGGCCTCGCCGCGGACCTGGCCGTGGTGGATCCCACGCGGGTCGCGGATCGGGCCACCTACGCGCAGCCGCGAACCCTCGCCGAAGGCGTCGCCGACGTCGTGGTCAACGGCGTGCCCGTACTCCGGGCCGGTGAGCTGACCGGCGCGCTTTCCGGCGCCGCACTACCGTGACACCGAGCTCGCGCGAAAATGCGGTGGTCCAGATCCGTGGGCCGTCGTCCGAATGGTTCGGCACCGTGACACCAATGCTCACGCGTGAATGTGGTGCTCCAGATCCGTCGGCGGTCGCCCGTATGGTGCGTCCGCTCCATGACAGCATGATCGCTATGACGGGTGCTGTTGACTGGGCGACGAAGGGGCTGTGGCTGCCAGAGCACGCCGCAGCCGACGCCGAGTTCGCCGCGGCGGGGCATCAGCTCTTCGATGGACCGTTCTCGTGGCCGGTCATGGTCGCTCGACGATCCGCGATCGAGGCGAACATCGCGCTGATGGCGGAATACTGTGCCGCCCATGACGTCGACTTCGCCCCGCACGGCAAGACCTCCATGGCGCCGTCACTTTTCGCGGCCCAGCTCGCCGCCGGCGCCTGGGGCATCACGGTGGCGACGGCGAACCAGGCGCTAGCCGCCCGCCGGTTCGGCGTGCCCCGGGTGCTGCTCGCCAACGAGGTACTCGATCCGCAACCGCTGCGCTGGGCCGCCGGCCAGGACTGGGACTTTCTGTGCTATGTGGACTCATTGGCAGGCGTAGATGTGCTCGCGGACGCGCTGCGCGACGGCGGGCGGGTACGGGTCCTGGTCGAGCTGGGTTATGCCGGCGGCCGTACCGGCTGCCGAGCCGTGCGAGAAGCCGAGGCCGTTGCCCGGGCTGCGGCCGCCGTACCGGGCATCGAACTAGCCGGGGTAGCGGGGTTCGAGGGCATGCTCCCCGACGTCTCCGAGGTGGCCACGTTTATGGCCAACATGGCACAGGCCGCGGCGAGGATCGCCCCGCTGTGTCCGTACCCGGTCCTCCTGTCGGCCGGCGGCAGCGCGTACTTCGACGTGGTGGTCGACGTCCTGGCTCCGGCGGCCCGGGCGCACGGCGGGCGCGTGGTGCTGCGCAGTGGCGCTGTGGTCACCCACGACGATGGCACCTACCGGGCCAGCACGCCGTTCACCCGGGTCCCCGAGGAGGGCTCACTCACCGCTGCGCTCGAGGTGTGGGCGCAGGTGCTCTCCACCCCCGAGCCGGCCCTGGCCATCCTCGGCGCCGGCAAACGTGACCTGCCCTACGACCTGGGGCTGCCGGTACCGCTGTCGGTGCGCGGCGTCGACGGCTCGCTGCGCTCGCTAGAGGGATCCACAGTGGACAAACTGAACGACCAACACGCCTACCTGCACGGTGCCGAGGTTGCGCCGGGTGAGTTGGTACGGCTCGGCGTATCCCATCCGTGCACAGCGTTCGACAAATGGCGCGTCATCCCGGTCGTCGACGATGCGTACCACGTGGTTGATGTGATCCACACCTACTTCTGATCGGGCCCTCGTACGATGAAGCCATGATTACGGCACTGCACACGCTGATTTACGCCGAGAATCCGGATACCGCCCGAGCCTTCTTCCGCGACGTGCTCGGCCTTCCCAGCGCGGACACCGGGGGCGGCTGGCTGATCTTCAAAACCGGCCCGAGCGAGCTGGGCGTGCACCCGAGTGCGTGGGAGCACGAGGGCCAGACCGGATCGACGGACCAGCACTTCGACGTCTCGCTGATCTGCGACAACCTCGACGCGACCATGGTCGAACTCGCCGCCAAAGGTGCCGAGTTCTCCGGTCCGGTCCAGGACGAGGCGTGGGGAGTCACGGCGCGGCTCAAGGTCCCTGGTGCCGGCGACCTGACGTTGTACCAACCGAAGTACGACCCGCCCGCGACCTCGCTCTGAGCGCGGCCCGCGGTCCGCGAGTCTACGGGCAGGGCTTGGAGGTCACATGCGGGGTTTCCGCCGTGCGCCCGTCCGTGGCCGTGGTCACGACCCACCACGTGACCTGGGTCGCCCCCAATCAGGTCACGCTCCTGGTGGAGTGGTTCCCGCTGACCGTCATAGGCGTGGATGCGCCGGCGCAGAACATAGTGCAGGTTCGCGGTCTTGAGGGCGCCTCCGAGATCGGCTTCGAACATCCAGACCCGCACGAACGACGAGCAGGACCGCACCTGCACCGATGCCGTGACCTTGAACGGCACGATGACGACGTGGCCGGGGGCGGCTGCGGCGCCGCCGTGGTCGAGTGGACGCCGTTGCCGTGGCCGATCGGACTCGACCCGGTCGGTGCGACCAGGCCACCGCCCGGGCCAGCGGAGATCGCCACCGGTGACGGCCACCCAGCCGGCTCTCCGGCGAGCAGGCCGCCGGACAGCCCCGCGGCCACGCCCACCGCCAGCATGATGACGATGGCGATGCCGCCCACGATGATGGGGGTGCTCGTGCGATGACGGTGGCGACCCTCGCACCGCATCGACCTTGGGCAGGACGAGCGTCGATGGCGCTGCGGCCCGCGCCGCAGCCGATCCCGTGGGTCCGCCATCGCGAGGAACGGCAATGCGCTGTACGCGGCAAGCAGTTCCGCCGGCCGCATCCGGTCGCGTCGCTCCGCACCGCACACGTCGCAGTCGCGAGCATGCCGGTCGATGCGCTTACGTAGCAGCACGGTGAGCTTGCCATCCCAGCCCTTGAGGACGTCGGCGAGCGATGCGCATCGGTCAGGCCCGGATCGCGCCAGAGGAGCGCGCCGAGGGCACCCTCGAACTGGGTGCGGGCGCGCGACATCCGGGCGTGCGCATGGTTGGTGGAGACGTCAAGCACGCTCGCGATGTCGGCTGGCGAGAGTCCGTGCCGGACGGTGAGTTCGAACACTTCGCGATCTGCCTCGCTGAGGCCGCCCGCGGCGGCGCGGACGAGCTCGCGGACCTGCTCCGCGTGCATGGCGCGGCCGGGATCGGTGTCCAGCATCGGTTCGTCCGTCTCGCCCAGGACCGTGGTCCGTTTACGCATCCGGATCAATCGCTGGGACTCGTTGCGGGCTATCGTGTAGAGCCAAGCTCCGAGGCGGTCAGGATCCCGAACCTGATGCACCCGTTGTGAAGCGATGAGAAATGTCTCTTGAACGACATCCGCGGCCGCATCGGCGTCACCCACGATGGAGCGCGCAAACGAACAGACGGTCCGCGTACCGCCGGTACGCGCCGTCGAAGCCGGCCGGATCGCCTGCCGCCATCGCGGCAACGAGCGCAGCATCACTGCCCGACGGCCGTTGCATATCTGCAGGGTTGCCGAAGTATCGGCAACCCTGCAGCGTTCGGCCGAGATCTGACATTGGGAATACCGGTTCTAATGCCGCCAGTGGTACATCAGATAGCGGGCCGGGTCCGGTCGGTCGTTGCCGTGGCCGATGATGCACCGCTTGGTGTACCCCGAAGCCACGATCTTCGCCCGGAGCGCGTCCGGCTCGCCGGCCAGGAACAGCAGCGGGAAAGCGCCGGCATAGAGCGCCCATTCGTACAGGTCGGGATTGGCGGGGTGGGCCACTCCACTGTAGATGGTCAGCTGTGCCGGGTCGTAGCTGACGCAGTCGAGCGTCGGCGCGGGCCCGGGCGGCAGTCCGGACGGGGTCTTCCAGTAGGTGATGATGTAGCGGTACCGGTCGGCCATGTCATTGTCGCGTCCGATGAAGCACATGTGCTTCCAGTTGCGAGCCACCTTAAGACCATTGTCCGCGTCAGCCTTCGTATCGAACAGCTTCATGCTGTGGTTGCCGTCCCTGAGGATCCACGCATCGCCCTGCGCGGCCACCGTCAGGTTCGATGGGTTATAGGAGACGCAATCCTCAGGCGCTGGCTGCACCGCCACCACCAACGGCGGAGGCGGAGCAGGTGTCGGCGTTTCCACGCCCACCGTGGCACCTGCGGGAAGGTCGCCGAGGCTGCCGACGCCCTCGTCGGGGCCTGCGGACGGGCCATTACCATTCGGCCCGCCACCGGGCGTGCTTGCGACGCCGCAACCAGCCAACCCGAGTCCGAGCATGGCGAGGACGGCTAGGGGCATCAGCCACTGCGCCCCGCGGTGTGTCGCATGAGTCATTGTCGGCTCCCTCCATCGGTACGGCTGCCGATGCCGCCTTACACGGCGGTCAGATTGGTGATGGCCGACCAGGCGAAGACAAACAGTTCTGCCGTGTCGGCCGGCCGACAGGGACCGACCCGCAGGCTGCTCGGACGGGCTATGTCGCGGCCGACGGACGAACGGTCGCGGAGCACGGCTCAGTCGTGGTCGACTAAAGGTTGATCCTCGCCGGCCGAACACATGCGCAGTCCCACTAGTCCCACTGGCGATTCGTTCGGCCAGTCGCGATCACAGGTCCGCCGTTTGTGTTTGGGCCTTGGCCACCGCATGCTGGTCGGGTGATCTCCGCAGCCGTTCTCGGCCAGGCGTGGGACGCCGGCATAGGCCATGTTGACCGCCTGCTCGCCGACGACGTGCAGTTCATCTGGTGGTCCGGTGGCGAGCAACCCTGCCACGGGCGCGCCGAGGTGATGGCGCTCATACACCTGCTGGCCCGCACGTCGGGCGGAGCGCTGCCCACGTTCGTGTTCGAGGACCTGGCCAATGACCTCGTCCTGGCTTGCGACGAGCGCGGAGTCGAGCAGCCCGATGCCCCATGCGCGGCGATCGCACTCCACCTCCGCAACGACACTGTGGTGCTCATGGTGGACTATGGGTCGCGCGCTCACGCGCTGCTCCACGCGTCCGAATTGGACGCTGAGGCGGCACTCACCGCGGCAACGGAGCGGCCATTTGCAAAGTGAGCATCCACTTGCCGCGGCGGCCGTCGATGCCATCCATACCGGTGACGTCGAGACGCTGCGGCAACTGCTCGAGCAAGATCCAGGGCTGTCAGCCGTACGGCTCGGCCCCCGGGCGGCACGACGCGGACGCTGCTGCATGTCGTGACGGACTGGCCGGGCCACTATCCCCGCGGCGCGGAGGCAGTCGCGGTTCTCGTCGCGGCCGGGGGGATGTCAACGCCCGGTTCACTGGACCCCATGCCGAGACACCGCTGCACTGGGCGGCCAGCAGTGATGACGTGGCCGTACTCGACGCGCTGCTCGACGCCGGCGCCGACATCGAGGCCGACGGCGCGGTCATCGCCAACGGCACCGCGCTCGCAGACGCCACGGCCTTTGGGCAGTGGGCTGCCGCCAGACGCCTGATCGAACGCGGCGCACGGGCGAGCCTGGGCGAGGCCGCCAGCCTGGGATTGGTCGATCGCGTCCGAACGCACCTGGAGACCGTCCCCGGCTCGAGCGAAGTAACGTCGGCCTTCTGGATGGCGTGCCACGGCATGCAGCGGGCTACCGCGGAACTACTGCTCGACCACGGCGCGGATCTCAACTGGATTGGGTACGACGGGTTGACCCCCTTGGACGCGGCGCGCCGCAGCGGCGGCACAGACGTCGTGGCGTGGCTACGGGACCGGGGGGCGCGGTTCCCGTTGCCACCGACGTTCTAGCTAATGCTTTGGCCAACCCTCAGCGTCCACAATCGACTCGTTGGCCGTGGTCATGTCTCCCGGATCAGGAAGGCGTGACCGGCAGCAGGCAGGTCGGGCTGGGCGTGGGCAGGACGTCGCCGGTCGGGGAGGGCAGCCCGGTCGCCGGGTCGAGGCGGAACACGACGACGGTGTGGGAGCGCTCGTTGGCGACATACAGAAATTGCTCGATGAGCACGAATTGGCGCGGCCAGGCGCCGCCGGTGGGCACCTCGCCGACCAAATCGGCAGCTTATCGGTGAGGGCGAACATGGCGATCGTCGCCGGCCCGCGATTGGCCACGTAGAGCCAGCGGCCGTCCGCCGAGGCCGCGATCTCCGACGGCCAGTGTCGACTCGGCGGAGCCGTGCTCGTGCGCACGGAGCCGATCTCCGTCCCAGCGCGCCGGTCCGGGCCGCAAGCGGTCACCGTGCCGGCGAGTTCGCCGACCAGGTAGGCCACGCCGTTCGGGGCCAGGCGAGGTAACGCGGGCCGGTGCCCGGCGGCAGGGTCGCCACGACCTCGCCATCGCCGAGCATCCGGTCCCCGGGTCGAGCCGGTACCCGAACATCGAGTCCACGCCGAGGTCGACGGCGAACACGCCGTCGGCGGTGGCGATCACCTGGTGCGCGTGCGGCCTGTTCTGGCGCTCCGGGTGCGGGCCGCTGCCGGTGTGCGCGACCAGGTCGACCCGGCCGGCGGCCGCCCGCCGGCATCCAGCACGAACCTGGCCACGCTGCCGCTGCCGTAGTTGGCCACCAGCAGTTGCCGGCCGTCGGGGCGACGGTCAGGTGGCACGGCAGCGCGCCGCCGGTTGGCCAAGAGCCCCACGGCGTCAGCGTCGCGTCCGCGGCCATGGCGAACGCGCTCACCGTCTCCTCGGCGCCAGTTCGTTGACCGCGTAGAGCACCGGCGCGTCGGATGACGGACCACAAAGGACGGTGACGGGGTCGGCGTCGGGTCCCCTCCGGCCGCAGCGCGCCGGTCACCGGATCGCGGCCGGCGACCGTCAGACCGACGCCATCACCTCCGGCATTCGGGGTATAGCAGCCGATAACAAGAACTGCGGAGAGTAATCAGACAACTGCGACACGAAATGACTTAGCCGCTCGGCTCGCCGCTGCAGGGCTCGCTGGCGCTCGCTCCCCGCCACTCGCGTACCGCCAACCGTGTCGATGTTGAGTGTGTCAGATATTTGACGCTAGGGTGCCCGCATGGCAGATCGCCAGCCCCCTCGTCGCGGTGGCCCAGCGTCCACGGACGCACCGTTGGTGGACCTCATCTTCCCCAATCGCGGCGGCGCCAAACCGGCGAGAGCCCCGCCAGCAGCGCTCCAGCGCAGGCCTGGACCGTGGCGCGCCGACGCCCAGCGAGCAAGCCAGCCAACCAGCGTCGCACCGGCGCTCGAGCCGGTGGCGGCGCCTGGCCGACCTGCTTCGCCGCCGACCAAGGTGATCCACGTCGCCTCAGGCCGCACCGGCCGCCGAGGGCGTGCTCGCCGACCTCCCGGTCAGGCGCCGACGGCTGCTGCTGGGCATCGGTACCGGTGTCGTCGTGGCCACCGGCGCCGGCACCGCCGCGACGCTCATCACCAGGCGTTCGGCTCCGGCGGTCCAGGCGGGTCGGCCCAACACCGTCGACGGGCTCGGCGCGGCCGGCCTGGCCGACTCGCCCGCCGCGGCGGCCCGGATCGCCGCCGAGGCCACCCCGCCTGGCCCACGCCGCTCGACCGCGACCCCGAGCTGCACCTGCTCCGGCGCGCCACGTTCGGTCCGACCCTGGTCGACGTCGTGGCGGCCCGGCAGATGGGCATCGACGCCTGGCTTGAGCGCCAGTTCAACCCGACCGGGATCGCCGACCCGTTCGTCGACCAGATCCTCGCCGCCTACCCGACCATCGGCATGACCACCGCGCAGATCCGGGCCGCGCTCAAGGCGGACGACGGCAAGGCCATGACCGAGCTCGGCCGGGCCACCCTGGCCCGGCAGATGTGGAGCACCCGCCAGCTGTACGAGGTGATGGTCGACTTCTGGTCCAACCACCTCAACGTGACCAACCCGTTCGACGGCGGCTGGGACGTCCGCACCCCCTACGACCACGCTCATCCGGGCCCATGCGCTGGGTCGGTTCAGCGACATGCTGCTCGCGTCGGCGCGACACCCGGCGATGATGCGCTACCTCGACAACGCCAGGTCCAACAAGCGCAAGGTCAACGAGAACTACGGCCGCGAACTGCTCGAGCTGCACACGGTCGGGCTCGACGCCGGGTACACCGAGGTCGACGTGCGGCAGAGCGCGTACATCATGACCGGCCGCACCGTCGACAACAACGGCGAGTTCGACTACAACGCCGAGCCGCCACTACACCGGTGAGGTGAAGGTGCTCGACTTCACCCACCCCAACGGACCGCGGCCGAGGGTCATGCCTCGGCGACCAGTACCTGGACCTACCTCGCCACCCATCCGGCCACCGCCAAGCGGATCGCGCACAAGCTGGCCCGGCGCTTCGTCTGCGACGACCCACCGGACACGCTGGTCGACCGGCTCGCACAGTCCTATCTGGACAATGGCACGGCGATCGTGCCGATGCTGCGCACGCTGTTCAGCTCGGTCGAGTTCTGGATGTCGACCGGGCTGAAGGTCCGTACGCCGCTGGAGAACGTGGTCGCTACCGCCCGCATCGTCGGCGTCGGCGCCGGGCGCGAAGACCACCGATGGTCTCGACGGCCTCTACCGGATGACCGACCAGCTCGGCCAGGCGCCGCTGACCTGGGGCCCGCCGGACGGCTTCCCCGAGGTCGCCGAGGCCTGGGGCTCGGCCCACGCCACGCTCGGCACGTGGAACTCGCACCGGTCGATGATGCCGGGCTCGGCCAAGGGCCTCACCTACCCCAAGCCGGAGACCTTCGTCGGCCTGCAGCCGGCCACGGTCGGCGAGTACCTCGACACGATCTCGCGCCGGCTGGTGCACCAGCCCATGAAGCCCGAGCACAAGGCCGCGCTGCTGACGTTCCTCGGCGCCGAGGAGGCGACCGCGGTGAAGGACCTCCGCCTCGGCGGCAAGATCGACTATCTGGTGCCGCTGATCCTCGACTCCGTCTACCACGCGCTGCGGTGAGGCCATGACTGACGACAGCTCAACCAGGCCCGACAGCTGGACGCCCAGGCACGGCGCAGCGGCGGCGTGCCCCAACCGCGGAACGTCCGCGGAGTTGCTGCGGCACGGCCCCAACCTGACCGAGGCGGCGATCCGGGTGCAGGCCGAGACTGTCGCGGCCGACCTGGCCCAGGAGAAGGACCGCTGGCGGCGCGGGCTTCACCCGCCGCCGGGTCATCGCCGGGCGCGGGCGCGGTCGGCGTCGCCGCGCTCGGCACCCAGCTCGTGACGACCAAGTACGCCTTCGCCGACCCGGCGACCACCAACCGCACCCTCGTCGTGGTCTTCATGCGCGGCGGCATGGACGGGCTGAGCGTCATCGTGCCCGCCAACGACGCGAACCTGAAGAAGGCCCGGCCCAACATCGGCGTCGACACCGCCGCGCTGCTGCCCGGCGACTCGCGGTTCGGCCTGCACCCGGCGCTGGCGCCGCTGCACCCGTTCTGGCAACGGCCAGATGGCGGCCGTGCACGCGGTCGCCTCGCCCGACGTGAGCCGCAGCCACTTCCAGGCCCAGGACTGCCTCGAGCGCGGCACCGCGACCACGGCCACCCACACCGGCTGGCTGGACCGCACCCTGACCGCGCTCGGCCCCGGCACGACGTTCCGCGCGGTCGCCGAGGGCGACGCCACGCCGCGGTCGCTGATCGGCGCCGAGCCCAAGCTGGTGCTCGACGGCATCGAGCAGTTCGCCCTGGCCGGGCCGGGCAACGTGCGGGACAAGACGATGGCCGCCCTGGAGGCGCTCTACACGGGCTTCGACCACCCGGCCGTCGACCACGCGATGACCACGGTGAAGGCGCTCAACCAGGCCCGGCAGATCGCCAACGCCGGCTACACACCGGTCGCGCCGTACCCCGGCGGCGGCTTCGCCGACCGGCTCAAGGACGTCGCCCGGCTGATCAAGGCGAAGGTCGGCCTGCGGGTGGCGACCATCGACCTCGGCGGCTGGGACATGCACACCAACCTCGGCAATGTCGGCGGCGGCGAGATGCGCAACAGCCTGAACGCGCTGGCCAACGCGCTGGGCGCGTTCGCCACCGACCTCGGCCCGCAGCTCGACGACGTCACGCTGGTGACGATGACCGAGTTCGGCCGCCGGGTCGCCGAGAACGGCAACGCCGGCACCGACCACGGCCACGGCGGCCTGATGCTGCTGCTCGGCGGCGGCCTCAACGGCGGCCAGGTGCACGGCAAGTGGCCGGGCCTCGCCCCGGCCGCCCTCGACAACGGCGACCTCGCCGGCGCCAACGACTACCGCGACGTGCTCGGCGAGGTGCTGGAGCGCGGCTTCGGCGTGGGCGACGTCAAGAAGGTCTTCCCCGACCACGAGTACACCCGGATCGGCGTCCTTCGCTGACCAAACGGCCGGTGACGCGCGGGGTGCGTCGGTCATGATGGTCGGGTGGGCCTCCTCCGTGCGCCGGATGCTCGCCGGCCTCACCCCGTATCGCGAAGCTCGCACGCGGCGGCGCTCGCGGTCACTCACGTTCGCGGTGCTCGGCTGGCTGCCGGCGAGCGGTAGCCGACCCGGAGCCGACCGACGTGGCGTCCGATGTGGACCGACGAGGGCACACTTCCTGGCCGCGAGCGCGATCGTGGGTCCGCCGGGCCACCGGTGGTTATCGACGGGCGTAGTCCACAACGACCTGCTGGGCTGGGACCGGACCGAGGTCGCCGCGCGTCTACAACTCCGAGGGCGGAGTGGGGCCCAGCCGGAGGCGGTCGAGCATGAGGTCGCCGCGGCCGTGACGCTGCTGCGCAACGGCGGCTGGACCATCCATTGGCAGATGTGCCTGCCCGAGCCGATCCTCGACATGTTGGGCGAGCTCGACGAGGAGCCGATCCCGATGCATGTCCCGCGGATGCCCGGCCACGAATGGCTTGCCGCCGGCTACAAGATCGCCGACGGGGTCTCCTACTGGGTGCTCATCGCGGGCGCCCGCATCGTCGACGGCACCGCGTTCGTCGATGTGATCCTTCGCGCCCCCAACGCCCGCGACAGCGCGAACCTGTTCCCGGTCGAACCCGACCCGATCGCCGCGGACCAGCCCTGCGCCGAGGACGGATCGGTCGCGCCGGACGATCGAGCAGGCCGGCACGCCGACGATGATGCGTGACTGGTGGCCGTTCCCGGCCCAGAAGCGCTCGCGCGACCCGAACCTCGTCTGACTGACCGGTCCGCACCCGCCGATTACCCCATCCTTACAGGCGTCGATAGGGTCCGGTCCATGGCTGACCGCGGGCTCGTCGCGCACCTGCTGCGCCGTGCGACGTTCGGGCCGACCGCGGCCGAGGTCGACGCGGCCGCGGCCCGGGGTTCGACGCCTCGTGGCCCGCTGCTCACGCCCGCCGACGCCGACGCCGGCGCCGCCGCGACGCCGGCGCCGCGTCTCGGCGCCGACCCGTACGCGGCATTGCCCAGGGGCGCGACCCGGGAGCAGCGCCAGCGGGCGCAGCAGGCAACCCGGACCCAGATCCAGACGCTGCTCGGCTGGTGGCTCGGTCGGATGGTGGTCGCGCGAACACCAGCTCATCGAGAAGATGGTCTTCTTCTGGCACGGGCACTGGGCGACCAGCGTGCAGAAGGTCAAGTCGGCCCAGCTGATGCAGGGCCAGCTGACGACCTTCCGCGCCGCACGGCCGCGGCGACTTCGCGGTGCTCACCAAGGCGATGCTGCGCGACCCCGCCCTGATCTTCTGGCTCGACGGGCAGCGCAACACCCGCCAGGCGCCGAACGAGAACCTGGCCCGCGAGCTGATGGAGCTGTTCACGCTCGGCATCGGCGCCTACACCGAGGACGACATCAAGGCCGGCGCCCGGGCGCTGACCGGCTGGACGATCGACCGCACCACTGCAGGCCGCCTGGACCCGCACCGGCACGACGCCGGCGCCAAGACGATCCTCGGGCCAGACCGCCAACTTCGACGTCGACTCCTACGCCGATCTGCTGGTGGCCCAGCCGGCCCACGCCGCGTTCCTGGCCCGCGGCTCTGGTTCCGCTTCGCCGGCGCGACCGATGCCGACCGCCACCGAGGCGCGCCTGGCCGCGGCGTACCGGCGCCGGCCGCGACGTCACCGCCCTGCTGCGGGCGCTGTTCTCCGCGACCCGAGTTCCCGGCCACACGCGGCCAGCTGGTCAAGCAGCCGGTCGAGTGGGTGGTCGGGGCGATGCGCCAGCTCGGCCTGAGCCCGAGCGCCTTCACCGACAACAACGCCGGCAGCTGCTCGGCGGCCTGGATGGGCTCGGCCAGGTGCCACTGCGCCCGCCCAGCGTCGGTGGCTGGCCGGCCGGGGCCGCCTGGCTCACCACGTCATCGATGCAGGTGCGCCTGCGGCTGGCCGCCGGGCTGGCCGCGGCGGCGAGCGGCCACTGTCGACAGCTCGCCGGCGGCTCGCCGGACGCGCGGCTGGACGCCCTGGGCCGCTTGCTCGTGGTCGACGCGTGGACCGACCGGACCCGGGCGGCGCTGACCGAGGCGGCGGACGACCCGCGCCGGCTGCTCACGGTCGGCCTGGCCAGCCCCGAGTACACGGTCAGCTGAGGAGACCACTGTGGACACTCTGACGCGGCGGAAGTTCCTCATCGCCAGCGGCGTCGTGGCGGGTGGCGCGCTGGCCGCCGGCGCCACCGCGTACACGCTGTGGGACATCCTCGCTACGGCGGACGACCCGGGCCGGGCGCCCGGCGACCGTACCCTCGTCGTGGTCACCCTCTACGGCGGCAACGACGGTCTGGCCACCGTCATCCCGTACGCCGATCCGGCCTACCACGACGCGCGGCCTGGCCTGTCCTACTCGGCCGAGCAGGTGCTGCGCCTTGACGACGACCACCGGGCTCAACCCGTCGCTGAAGGGACTGCACCAGCTCTACGGCGACAACCGGCTGGCGATCGTCCGCGGCGTGGGCTACCCGGAGCCGGACCGCAGCCACTTCCGCTCCATGGACATCTGGCAGACCGGCCGACCCCGAGCGGCCCGGCAACACCGGCTGGCTCGGCCGCTGGCTCGACAGCGTGGGCGGCGACCCGCGGCTGGCCGTCTCGTTCGAGCCGGTGCTGCCGCCGCTGCTGGCCGGGGAACCAGCGCCGGCGCGGCGGTGCCGGTGACCGGGCGCAGCGTCGCACCGGCGTGTCCGGCCGCAGACCGTCGCCGCGCTGGCCCAACCGTCCACAGGCGAGCCTGCGCTGCAGGCCCGGGCGGCCGCGTGCTTCGCCGACCTGGTCAAGGTCGACGAGATGATCAAGGACGTCAAGGCTGGCGGCCGCCGCGGCCGGCACCGATGACGACGACACCCCGGCGGCCACCGCGACCGGCGGCAACCAGGCCGCCGCTCGCCGCCCAGCTGGACCTGGTCGCCCAGTGCGTCGAGGCCGGCGTGTCCACCCGGGTCTTCTCGGTCTCGCTGGGCGGTTTCGACTTCCACGCCGACGAGAAGCCCGCCCAGGAGCGGATCCTCGGCCAGCTCGACACGGCCGTGGCGGCGTTCGTCGACCGGATGAGGGCCACCGAACGCGGACGCGACGTGGTCGTGCTGGTCTACTCCGAGTTCGGCCGGCGGGTGCGGGCCAACGCCTCCGACGGCACCGACCACGGCACCGCGTCGAACGTGTTCGTGCTCGGTCCCCGGGTCGCCGGCGGCCGGCTGATCGGCGAGCAGCCGAGCCTGACCGACCTCGACGACGGCGATCTGAAGGCCACCATGGACTTCCGCGACGTGTACGCCGCGCATGCTCACCGACGTGCTCGGTGCCGACCCCGCACAGATCCTCGACGGTTACACCGGCCAGGCTCCGACGCTGCTCCTGGGCGGGTGACAAGGAAGGGCACCTTGTTATCGCATTTCGCGGTACAGGGTCCCCTTCTTAACACTCGTGCCTCGGCAGCGCGTGGCATGCTGGCAGCATGACCGATGAGTACCGGGTTCAGTTCGACGCCGACGTCAGCTTCGCCAACGGCGGTGGACTGCGGACCGAAGGCTTCCGGCTCGACATCGACGGGGCCGACATCTCCGACGACGACCTGGCCGCCTACTTCGTCGCGCACCTCGGGCTGCTCCTTGTGTCCGAGGTCCGGCTGACCAACAAGCAGATCCTGCGCGAGCCGCACATGGGCTCCCGCGGCCGTACCGCGCAACCTGCCGGCGCGGGCCGTCGCCACTCTGGTGGAGCTGAGCCACCCGATCCACCACGGCATGGTCACGTTCCCCGGCCTGCCCGGCCCGGAGATCACCGACCACCTGAGCCGGGTCGACTCGCGCGCCCGCTACGCGCCGGGCACGGAGTTCCACATCGGACGGATCTCGATGGTGGCCAACACGGGCACGTACCTGGACGTGCCGTCGCACCGGTTCGCCGATGGCGCCGACCTGGCCGGCGTCGCGCTCGCGCACCTGGCCGACCTGCCCGGGCTGGTGGTCCGGCTGCCCGAGTCAACGACCGCGATCGACCGCGCTGCTGCTCGCACCGTACGACGTGCGGGGCAAGGCGGTGCTGCTGCACACCGGATGGGACCGGCACTGGGGTACCGACGCCTACGGCGCCGGCGGGCATCCGTACCTCACCGCGGACGCGTCCGAAGACCTGGCCGCCCGGGGCGCCGACGCTGGTCGGCATTGACTCGGTCAGCGTGGACGACCTGACCGACGGCGACCCGCCCCGCGCACACGATCCTGCTCCGGCACGGGGTGATCATCGTCGAGCACCTGCGCGGACTCGGTGAGCTGCCACCGACGGGTTCCGGTTCCACGCCGCGCCGCCCATGGTGGCGGGCATGGGCACGTTCCCGGTACGGGCGTACGCGGTGCTGCGGCCGTGAACGTCGTTGACGCGCACGGGCGTCGATGGCACAGTGACCGGGTGCTGCACGTCGTCGCGGATGACCCACGGCCGTGGAACGAGATTCCGGGTGTTTCCATCGTTGGCATCGTGATCGGACTCATCGTCATCTGGATGGCAATCCGCTACATGATCAACAAGAAGTAGCACCGCCACATCTAGCCCGGCCGGCCCCCCCTGATCACCGTGCACCGCGGCGACCCGCCCATGCCTGGTCGTGCGCGTCAGGGTGTTCACGGCGACCTTGACGGAAGATCACCGGGTACTGCTCGCAGCTCCTCACCAGCCAAAACGGCCGCGGCTGGGGACAGCGATCTCCACCGACAGCGAGAAGTGCCAGGGCCAACGTGAGGACGTCCACGGAGCAAGGAGGGGTCAAGTTTCTGGCGGTCCGCTGGCCGGCCGGTCTGCTCGCCGATATGCAGGCGGCAGGATGAACACCATGCTACAGTGCACGCCACCGTCGAAGCCTTACTCGACGACCTCGCGGGGGGCCGTCCGTGGCGGATCGAGGCGATGGACAAGCACGTCGACTCGCTGTCCGGTTCACCGTTCGAGCGGGCGTACGTGGACGATGAGCCGTACATCGTCAAGCACATCGCCCGCGACCTCGACTGGTTGATGCGGGTGCTCGGCGACGGCGCCGACGGGACCCGCCCGCGAGCGCTGATCATGTGGCAGGAGGGGCTGCTCGCCCAGCTTCCGGCCGAGATCGACCACGTCACCGTGGGCATGGCCTACGACCCGGCCACCGGCCACCTAACCCAGGTGATGCGCGACGCCAGCGCAGCCATGATCCCGGCGGGTGGCGATCCGGTTTCGCTGGCACAGCACCGCGGCTTGCTCGACCACATGGCCGCGCTGCACGCGGCGTTCTGGGACTTCCGGGACAGGTACGGGCTGACCACACCCGAGCAGCGGTACGGCTTCGCCCACCCGGACCACACGGTACGGGAACAGGCCGCCGGCCATACCGACGTCATCCCGGGCCTGTTTCCGGACGGCTGGCAGGCGATGCGGGAGCTCGCCCCCGAGGCCGCCGACCTGTGCCTCGCCTCGCCGCGGACCCGACTCCGCTGGCGGACGCGATGGCGGATGGACCGCGCACACTGGTGCATGGCGACTGGAAGTTCGGCAACCTCGGCAGTTGGCCGGACGGTCGGACCGTACTGCTGGACTGGGGCTGGCCGGGTGAAGCCGGTCCGTGCGTGGATCTGGCCTGGTACCTCGCGGTGAACTGCGACCGGCTACCGGAGTCCAAAGAGGACACCATCGCGGCGTACCGGTTGAGCCTGGAACGGCGGGGCATCGACACCGCGCTCTGGTGGGATCGGCACCTCGACCTGGCCCTGCTCGGTGGCTTCCTGCAGCTGGGCTGGTCCAAGCCGGGCAACCCGGCCGAGCTGGCCTGGTGGACCCAGCGGGTGTTACCCACCGCCCGCGCGCTTTGACCGGTCCCGCAAACGAAGCCGGTGCACTATCGCACCCCCAATCGCCCCGCTGTACTAATGCACCACTTCGGCCAGCCTCGAAGTCATCCAGTGAGTGGTGGCGCCCTCACCAGGGCGGCGCGGGCTGGCCTGCTCGGTCATTGAGATCCACAATGGGCACCAGTCGGGCGAGGTGATGTGGGAGCCCTGCTCGGCGGCGCGCTCGGTGTAGTGCACACCGCGCGATCCAGGCACGCATACCAAACAGGTCGATCGTTTCACGGCCGAGGGCGGGGCGCGCGGGGTCAGCAGGAACGGCACACGCATCCACGCCCCGCGAGCAGGTCCGGAAGGAGACGCACAGTGGCGACGCACGTCTTCACACTGATCCTTGACCGGAGCCAACGGACGACGAGTTCGACGCGCTCGTGGATGCTGGCTGCGATGACGCAGCGTTCGGCGTTGAGGGCGGCCTAGCCATCGCCGAGTTCGACCGGCAGGCTCCCGCCCTCGCCGACGCGATCGCCTCCGCCGCGCGGGCGATCGAGTCCGTGGGTCTGCGTGCTATCCGAGTCGTGGACGGAGATCTGCTCACCCTTGCCGACATTGCCGACCGGGTCGGCCGCAGCCGGGAGAGTATCCGTCGGTACATGGCCGGCGCGCGCGGTGGGGCAATTTCCCACCGCCGGCCCACAGCGCGGCGAAGGGGTTGCCTTCTACCGGTGGAGTGAAGTCGCGCTGTGGCTGCGGACGCAAGCCGGCATCGACGCACCGGACGCTGACGTCGCACTCGTTGTGGCGAACCTCGTCCTACGGCGCGCCAGCACCGCGACCGAGTTCCACACATAGCCGCGCCAAGCGCCCTCCTCGCCGCATGAGCGCGGCGCGCAAACGTGGCGATGGGAGTCCGGACGTCGGCAGCCAGGCTCCGCAGTGCCTCGCCCTGGCCGGGCGGCTAACCGCTGGAGCACGCTCGATGGCGAGGCGGGCGGCAGCCACGGCCGGCTGAGCGGGGAGTTAGATCCAGCCGGTATCGGCGCGAGCGCGTGAGGGCACGTCCGCGTGTTCAGTCTGGGCGCGACGTCGTCCGCAGCCGGCTGACCAGGACGGACAACGGCTCGCGGGCCTGGCTCAGCGCCGCGCGTGTTGCCATGCCATGGAAATAGCGCACAAACTTTCCAATGGCGGCGGGTCGGGCGAGACGAAATGTCAGACAGATCGAACCGACCGATCGAGGCGCTGTCAACCAAGGGGTCTGCGATACAAAAGGCGGGAGCCGAGCGTCCACGGGGGAAGACGTTCGGCTCCAGCGCGCTCAGCATAGCCCGAGATTTCGACGCTCGCTAGGCCACCCGCTCGGCGTGTCGCGGCAGCGTGCGAATCGCGTCTCAGGACCCTCATCCGCCGTCGGGTCCGACTCTACCCGCAACTGTGGCCCCGCTGTATGACCACTATGGAGCGCCCGCGACCCTGCTCGCCCAGCGGATGCGTCCCTACTTTACCCGGTCACCCCGGCATCGCCGGCGGCCGCGACATACTGGTCCGATGGGTTCAATTTGGCAACGTCGCGGCGGTCCTGGCATGGCGTGGCCGAACTGCTGCTGGCCGGGCCGCAGTACCGGGAGAGTCAGACCATCCGGCTCCGGATCACGCCGGGCGGCTTCGCCACCGTCAAGGAACCCGACCTGCGGGTCGAGGGTATGACCCTCGTGATCGAGGGGGAACGCGTCGCCTTGGCCGGGCATACCTGCGCCGGCCTGAGCGTGCTGACGGGTGCGCCCGCGGGCGGACCAGCCGACCTCTACAAGGACGGCTCCGGCGTCGACCCCGACGAGGCGCTGCACTTCGACGACGATGCGATCGCCGTGCTCGCCGGCGCGTTCGAACTCGGCGACACCGCGCTGCGCGCCTTGCGCCGGACCAGACTCCGGTGTTGTGGCCGGAGCATTTCGACGTCGGGATCAGCGTCAACGAGGTCAACTACGGCATCTCGCCCGGCGACGGGTACCTCGACGAGCCGTACGCCTACGTGGGGCCGTGGCAGCGCCGGCAGGGGACGTTCTGGAACGCTCCGTTCGGCGCCGCCCGCCCGATTGCGGAGCTGTCCGATGTGGACGCTGTGGTGGCGTTCCTGGCCGAAGGCCGTGACCGCGCCGCCGCCGACTAGGCTACTGGACCGCAGCCAGGCCTGGCACTGCTGGCCGATGCCGTCGATCAGCAACCCGGTTCGCCGCGCTCATAGTTGATCGGCACGGTTCGATTCCGTCGCCCGCAGCTCGGCAGAGCCGAGGCCCATGCTGTGGTCGCCGAAGGATCGGCCGGTCGCCCGCACGTCCTCCTCCAGTTTCCCGATCTGATCGCCACCGGCACGGCGGACGGCGGCGTCGTACACGCGGCTGTTAACCAGGGTGCGGATCGCTTGTACGACCGCGACCGGCCGGGGCACGTACACCCGCCGGCTTCGCCGCTCGATGGCCCGCACCAGAACCTCAGCGCACCGGGATACCGGGACGGTCACGTTCATGGGCCATGGCAGCCGAGCCAGCGCCTCGCGGAACGAGGGCAGCTCACGCTTCACGTCGCGGACCAGATCGGTGTCGACCCAGCTCGGGTGGGCGGTGCCGACCGCGACTCCCGCCGGCGCCAGCTCCAGGCGCAGCGGCGGTGCCGAAGTGCTCCACTCCCGCCTTCGCGGCACAGTACGCGGCCATGCCGGGCAGCGCGGTGAACGCGGCCGCCGACGAAATCAACAGGTAGTAGCCGCGGGCCGCGCGCACGTGCGGCAGCGTGGCTGCGACGGTACGGATGACGCCATTGAGGTTGACGTCGACCGTACGGACCAGGGCCTCCACATCGCCCACCCCGACGGTGCCGAGGTTGGCTATGCCCGCGTTGGCGACCACCGTGTCGATCCGGCCGGTGCGGGCCACCGCGGCCGCGGCCGCCGCCGCGAGTGCGGCCTGGTCGGTGACGTCGCACTCGTGCCAACCGGCGTCGAGCTCGGCCGCCAGCGCCGCGAGCCGATCGGGCTCCAGACCGGCCAGGAACACTCGCGCCCCCCGGGCGGCCGCGACCCGGGCCACGTGTTCGCCGATGCCACGCGCGGCGCCGGTGATGAAGACAGTCTGTCCACTAAGGCTCGTCACTGGGCCGCCTCGACTCGCGGGTGGCTTCCCGTGCAACATCGCGTAGTCGCCGGGGCGGAATCGACCAAGCCGCAGCCGGAATCCGGTGGCGTAGCCGGGCCACAGGGTGGAGTTGCGACCCGTGGCGTCGAGGTACCAACTCACGCAGCCGCCCTGCGCCCACACCGTGCCGGCCATCCGCGCATCCACCAGCTCGGTCCACCGCCGCTGCGCCCGCTCGGTCGGCTCCATCGCGGCCAGGCCATGCCGCCGCTGGTGGGCGAGCACGTCGAGCAGATGCCGGAGCTGGCTCTCGATCATCAGCACGACCGAGGTGTGACCCAATCCGGTGTTGGGTCCTAACAGGACGAACAGGTTCGGGAAGCCGGACACCGTGGTGCCGAGGTAGGCCCGCATGGTTGGCGACCACGCGTCGGCCAGGGTACGACCGTCGCGGCCGATGACGTGCCGCATCGCCGACACGTCGGTCACGCTGGAATCCGGTGCCGAGGATGATCGTGTCCACCCGATGCGCCGCACCGTCCGCGCTCACCACGGCATCCTCGCGGACCTCGGTGATGGGCTCGGTCACCACGTCGACGTTGGGCGGCCCAGCGCCGGCAGGTAGTCGTTGGAGATCAGGATCCGCTTGCAGCCCATGACGAACCGGGGTGTCACCTTGGCTCGCAGCCGCGGGTCGCGGACCTGTCGGCGCAGGTGTGCCTCGGCAGCCCGCTGCAGGAACTGGTTGACCCTTGGATGCAGGAAGCCGTACCCCATCGCCTCGCGGCCCCAGTAGATCAGCGCGCGGATTGAGCCGCTGTGCGCCCGGCACGTGCCGGTACAACGCCCGCTCCGCACCGGTGATGCGCCGGGTTCGCCGCGGGATCACCCAGGCCGGCGTGCGCTGGAACAGTGTCAGGTTGGCCACCACCGGCTGGATCTCCGGTACGAACTGCACCGCCGACGCGCCGGTGCCGATCACCGCGACCCGGCGGCCGGCCAGGTCGTGGCCGTGGTCCCACCGGGCCGAGTGGAACATCGTGCCGGCGAAGGTGTCGAGCCCGGGAATGTCTGGAATGGACGGTTCACTCAACGGGCCGGTCGCCACCACCAGGACCCGGGCCACGTGCTCCCCAGCGGGGGTGGTCGAGCCGCCACCGGGCGGCGGCCTCGTCCCAGGCGGCGCTCGTCCACGCCGCACCCCAGCCGTAGGTGCGGGCGGATGCCGAACCGGTCCGCGCACGCCGCGCAGGTAGTCCCAGATCTCTGCCTGGCCGGAGAACGTGTCCGACCATCGTGGGTTCAGCGCGAACGAGAAGGAGTACAGGTGGGAGGGCACGTCACAGGCGCAGCCCGGGTAGGAGTTGTCGCGCCACGTGCCGCCGAGCTCGTCCGCCTGTTCGAACACAACGAAGTCGTGGATGCCGTTGCGCTTGAGCTGGATGGCCGCGCCGAGTCCGCCGAAGCCGGCGCCGATGATGGCGACATCGCTGTGCGTCATCTCGCCCCGTGGTCATGCCGACCTCCGCTGGCCGATGGACCAGGAAGTCCCATCGGCAGGTCGGCGGCCGCCTGAATACCGGACAGGCCGTGCCAGAGCAGCGTCGTGAGGTAGTCGGTGAGCGCGGCACGGCTCATCGGTCTACTGTGGAGGATCCACCAGTCGCCGACGGATTGGACCATGCCGACCATTCCGTACGCCCACGGCTCGCCCCACCGGAGTCCAGGCCCAACGCCCGCAGCCGGTCACCGATGACCCGGGCCAAGCTCGGTGGCGATGGTGCGGGCCGCGGTCTCCAGGATGTGCGGCATTCCCGGTGCGCCCGACTGGTGCACCACGAACTGGTAGAGGTCCGGCTGAGCATCGATCGCGCTCAGGTAGGCCTCGATGGTGGCCGCGATCAGCTCCTGCTTGGCGTCCACTTGGGACACCGCCGGAGCCACCGCGTCGACGACCAATCAGGCCACGTGCTCGCCGACCGCAATCCAGAGTTGTGCCTTGTCGGCGAAATAGCGGTAGAGCACCGGTTTGCTCACGCCCGCGACCGCGGCCACCTGTTCCATGTCGACGTCAGGTCCGAACTCGACCACGGCCGCGACCGCCGCGGCGATCAGTTCGGTGCGCCGCTGTGCCCGATGCTCGTGCCACCGGGTTCGGCGGCGATCCCCGTCCAGCTCCGCGAGCCCTCGGACGGCGGATCCGCCGGATGGGCTTCCGCCTTGGTCCGCCGGATACTGACATTCGTCGTTCGTCGCTGCACGATACCAGTAGTAACAGGTACTTCCGACCTCGGCAAGGGCTCGCCCGCCGATCGGACCGCGTCGATCGCGCAGGCAACCCCACCGCTATCGTCATCCGTCTGGTTAACGCGGCAATCGAGTGAGCGCAGCCAAGAGTTCGGGAGGGCGAAGGTCACCGCTTGTCCGCCCTCGCCCACGCATTCCCCGCTGGCCAGGCACGGAGGGCATCGATGACCGACGAACTGCGGACGGCGTTCGACGACATGCTGGTCGGCGAGCCACCGCTGCGAACCAGCGC
Source organism: uncultured Actinomycetota bacterium (assembly GCA_963773935.1). GTDB lineage: Bacteria > Actinomycetota > Actinomycetes > Mycobacteriales > Micromonosporaceae > DATBGZ01. Next base: position 71,522 of record CAVZCZ010000003.1, on the reverse strand, counting down.
CGACGACACCGTCGCGGGCGGGCGGCGGTTACAACGTCGACAGCGCACGATCTGGACAAGCCTGGGCACGGCGCTGGCGGTGGCCGCCGTCGCGGGCGTGCCGCAGGTCATCAACAACCCAGCCGGACCGACGAGCCCGGCCGCGGGACAAACATCGACCGGGGCATCGCCGAGCGCCGGGCATCGCCGAGCGCCGGGGCGTCGCCGAGCGCCGCGGCGTCGGCGAGTATCGACCCGACCCCGGTCCCCTCGGATTTCCTCGAGGTGAATCCCTTCCGCGTCTGCCCATCCGCTGCCCCGACGGATTTCGCGACCGATGGGTCGGTGCTACCCGACCCGGTCAGCGGGCGGCGGCCGCGGTGCTCGCCGCAGCGGCGCAGATCGCGCCGGGCAAGACGTTCATCACGCCGCGGCCGCGGCCCGGATCGACCAGCAACCCAAGTTCCAGGGCAGGCCCTGGCTCGCTCTCATCTTCGACGTCGGCGACGATGCCGGCTACGGGGCGATCAACCTTCAGATCCTGCCCGAGTCCGTGGCCGACCCGTCCGATCGGGCGGGGCGCGGCGCCAACGTCTCCGAATGCGTGGACGGGTGGCGGCACGACTTCGCCGACGGGTCGGTGGCGATCCATTACCCGTACGGATCCCCGGCGGGGGAGGCAACGGTCACGCACGTGTGGTACTTCGCCGCGGGCGGATTCACGATGAACATCGGCATGTTCCCGCAGGCGTGGAGCGCGAGCGAGGACCCGGCGACGCCACCACCGCCGCCACCGCTGCCGATGCGAGGCACGATGCCGCTGACCATCAACCAGGTCATGGCGATCGCCGACGTCGTGGCCCATTCATGATCGGCTATCGACGTCCTTCGGAGTCTCGGCGAGGGCGGCGAGGTCGGCCAGGCGTACGGGTGTCGCGAATGGACGGTGGGCGAACGCGGTGAGGTCGTCGCGGCTGACCGCCCGGCCGCAGGCGCGGGCGGTGAGCACAGCCGTGGCGTAGCCGCAGATGCGTCCCTGGCACCAGCCCATGCCCGGCCGGGCGAGCAGCTTGACGCTGCGGGCGTCGGTGGCGCCCAGCTCGCCCACCGCGTCGCACCACGGCTGCGTACGGCACCTCCTCGCAGCGGCAGACCAGCGTCTCGGTCTCCAGCCATGACGGCCAACCGGCCGGGGGCGCGTGGGCGGTGTGCATCAGGTCGGCGAACGCGCGCAGCCGGTCCCGCCTGCGCCGCGCAGCGGCACGGTCGCGAGTGGACAGTGCCGAGTCGAACCCGGCGGCCTCAGCCGCGGCGGCGCCGGCCAGCTCGCCCTCCACCACCGCCAGCGCGGCTCCGCCGACTCCGGTGATCTCGCCGGCGGCGTAGACGCCGGCCACGGTCGTCTGACCGTCGTCGCCGACCAGCACGGCGAGGCCGCCGTCGGCGCCGACCCACGTGCCGCAGCCGAGCGCGAGCGGCGAGTTCGAGGTTGGCGGTGAAGCCGTACCCGACCGCCACCGCGTCACATGCCAGTCGCTGCACCGAGCCCACGACCACCTGGCCGGCCGCGGTCGAGGCGAGCCACGTCCACTCCGGACACTGTCCCGTCCGGGCCGGCGTGGGCGGCGATGACGGCGTGCCGCACCCGGTACGGGACGCGGTGCCGGGCCAGGCGTGCCGCGTACCCGGCCGCCTCGGCCACCTTGCCGGCGAGTCCGGCCAGCACCGCGGGCCGGGACAGGTACGCGCGCGGGTCGCCGGCCTCGAACACGCCGACCACCCGTGCCCCGGCCTCGGCCAGGCCCACCGCCACCGGCAGCAGGAACGGGCCCGCCCCGGCGACCACGACATCCCGGCCCACGGCGACGCCGGATCCCTTGAGCAGCGCCTGGGCCGCCCCGGCCGTCACCACGCCGGGCAGGTCCCAGCCCGGGAACGGCAGCGCCCGGTCGTACGCCCCGGTCGCCAGCACCACCCGCGGCGCCTCGAACCCGCCGGCCGTGGTGTGCAGCGATCGAACCCCGGCTCGACCACCACACCGTAGCACCGGGCACGTGGTCGACCCGTTCCTCCACAATGGACTGAAGCCCGGTGAAGACGGACCAGTCCCGGTACCCGTGCCCCGGTCTCGCCGTCCCGGTGCCGCCAGAACTGCCCGCCGACCCGGGGACCGGCGTCGAGCAGCGCCACCCGGGCGCCGCCCAGCGCCGCCGTGGCCGCCGCGCGCCAGCCCCGCCGGCCCGGCCCCGACCACCACCACGTCGTAGGCCGCCGGACAGCTGAAGGAGGACGCCCTCCGAACGCTTTCTGGTCTGGCAGGGCGCCCTTCCTAACACCGGGTCGGGGGTCACGGTCAGGCCCGGGCGGGCGGGGGTGACGCACAGCCGCTGGCCGGTGGCGCCGTCGACTGTGGCCAGGCAGTCGAAGCAGGCGCCGATGCCGCAGAAGAGCCCGCGCGGCGCGCCGGCGAGACGGGTGGTCCGCCAGGACCGGATGCCGGCCTGCCACAGCGCGGCCGCCACGGTCTGCCCCGGCGGACACCGGCACCGCCGCGCCGTCGAAGGTGAACGTCGTCAGTCATCGGCCGCCTCCTCGTCGAAGCGGGCCGGCCGGAACGGGTCCGCGGCCACGGGCGATGCCGGGCCGGTGAGGGCGGCGTGATGAGCTCGCCGGTGGCCGGGGCCAGCCCGATGCCGGCGCCCTCGTGGCCGCAGGCGTGCAGCAGTCCCGGCACCCGCGGGTCGGGGCCGATGATGGGCAGGTGGTCCGGCGAGTACGGGCGGAAGCCGTGGTAGGCGCGGATGGCGTGCACCTGGCCCAGGACCGGGAACAGGTCGACCGCCTGGGCGGCCAGCCGGGCCAGCACCGGCAGCGAGAACGACCGGTCGAAGCCGACCCGCTCCCGGCTCGCTCCGATGAGGACGGTGCCGCCGCGGGTGCCCTCGACGACGGCCGAGGTCTGCAGGTCGCTCGCCGAGCTGGCCACGTTCGCCACGTACTCGGCCGCGTAGACCTTGTGCCGGATCAGCGCCGGCAGCGGCTCGGTGACGAGGATGAAGCCGCGCCGCGGTCGCACCGGCACGTCGACGCCGGCCAGCGCGGCCACGTCGCCCGCCCAGGTGCCGGCCGCGTTCACCACGGCCGGCGTGGCGATCACGCCAGCCGACGTCCGCACCGCTGCGACCGACCGGTCGCCGGCCACGCTCGATAGCGGTCACGGTCGTGTGCGGTACGCACGGTGGCGCCGTGCTGCCTGACCGCCGCCCGGAGCAGCTGGGCGGCCGCGAGCATCGGCTGCACCTGCATGTCCTGCGGGTAGTAGACGCCGCCGGCCAGCCCGGGCGCAGGTGCGGCTCGTGCTCGGCGAGGGTCCACGTCGGACACCGCCTCGACACGCCGGCCTCCCGCTGCGCCGCGGCGAGCGCGGCCAGGTCGGCCAGACCGTCGGCGGAGGCGGCCACCACCAGGCCGCCCTTGGCCTCCAGCTCGAACGCCGGCACCGTCCAGTGTGGAGTCCAGCTCGTGCCACAGCTCCAGCGAGCGCAGCGTCAGGTCCAGCTCGGGACCCGGCGCCTTGTCCGAGACCAGCAGGTTGCCCTCGCCGCGCGCCGGACGTGCCGCCGGCCACCGGGCCCCGATCGACCACCGCCACCCGCAGCCCGGCCCGGGCCGCGTAGTAGGCGCAGGCGGCCCCGACGACACCGGCGCCCACCACGACCACGTCGGCACTCGCTGCAGGACGCGCCATCGCCGGCGCTACGACCCTTCGGACCCCGCCACCCCGCCCAACAGGAAGCCGGCCGGGAACGGGTCCTCGGGGTCGAGCATGAACTGCGCCGTGCCGGTGATCCAGGCCCGCCCGGTGATGGTCGGCACCACGGCCGGCCGGCCGGCCACCGTCGTCTCCTCGACCAGCCGGCCGACGAAGTGCCGCCCGATGTAGGACTCGTTGATGAAGTCCTGGTGCAGCGGCAGTTCGCCGCGCGCCCACAGCTGCGCCATCCGGGCCGAGGTGCCGGTGCCGCACGGGCGACCGGTCGAACCAGCCCGGGTGGATCGCCATCGCATGCCGGGAGTGGCGGGCGTCCGATCCGGGCGCGGCCAGGTAGACGTGGTGGCAGCCGTTGATGGCGGCATCGGCCGGGTGCACCGGCCGGTCGGACGCGTTGATGGCGTCCATGATGGACAGTCCGGCGGTCAGCAGCCGGTCGGCGGCCGACCGCTCGAACGGCAGCCCCAGCTTCGGCCAGCGACACGATGGCGTAGAAGTTGCCGCCGAAGGCCAGGTCGTAGCCGACCTCGCCGAGGCCCGGCACGGTCACCGTCGGTCCAGGGCGACCGGGAACGACGGCACGTTGCGGATGGTCACGGCGGTGGCGGCCCCGTCGTCGCGGACGGCGACGTCGACCACGACCAGCCCGGCCGGTACGTCCAGCCGTACCGTGGTCACCGGCGTGTTGCACCGGCACCATGCCGGTCTCGACGAGCACCGTGGCCACGCCGATCGTGCCGTGCCCACACATCGGCAGGCAGCCGGAGACCTCGATGAACAGCACCCCGAAGTCGGCGTCCGGCCGGGTCGGCGGCTGCAGGATGGCGCCGGACATGGCCGAATGCCCGCGCGGCTCGTACATGAGCAGGGTCCGCAGGTCGTCCATGTGCTCGAGGAAGTAGCGTGCGCCGCTCGGCCATCGTCGCGCCCGGGATGACGCCGACCCCGCCGGTGATCACCCGCGTCGGCATGCCCTCGGTGTGCGAGTCCACCGCGTGCAGAACTCGTTGCGTCCTCATCGTTCAGACCGCCGCGGTCTCGACGTCCTGCATGGCGTACGCGGTGGCGAGGCGGATCGCCGCGTCCTGCTCGTCCGATGAGCGGCCCGCGCGGCGGGCGGCACGGGCCGCCGTACCGGCCGGCCGACGTCCATCGCGAGCTTGATCGCCTGCACGAACTCGGTCTTGGAATCCCAGCGCAGCAACGGATGCAGCCGCCGGTAGGCCGGCACCGCGGTGGCCAGGTCGCCCGTCGCGGGCCGCCTGCCACAGCGCCGCGCACTCGGCCGGCAGCGCGTTGGGAATGCCGGCGATCCAGCCCGGCGCGCCGGCCATCGGCGAGCTCGAGCACGACGTCGTCGGAGCCGCAGATGACGTCGAGATCGGGCGCGAGCTCGGCGATTTCGTACGCCCGCCGCACGTCCCCGGTGAACTCCTTCACGGCGACGATGAGCCCCTCGCCGTGCAGCCGCGCCAGCAGTGCCGGGGTCAGGTCCACTTTGGTGTCGATCGGGTTGTTGTACGCCACGATCGGCAGGCCGGCCTTGGCCACCTCGCGGTAGTGGGCGACGACCGACTCCGCGTCGGCGCGGTACGCGTTGGGCGGCAGCAGCATGACCGCGGGGCAGCCGGCCTCGGCCGCCTGCTCGGTCCACCGCCGGGCCTCCAGCGCGCCGTACGCGGCCACTCCCGGCACCACGTGAAAGCCCGCGGGCGCGGCCGCGACCGCGGTGGTCACGACCGCGGCCCGCTCCTCCGGCGGTGAGCGTCTGGTACTCGCCGAGCGAACCGTTGGGCACCACGCCCTGGCAGCCGCCGTCGGCCAGGAACCGGACGTGCTCGGCGTACGCGTCGTGGTCGATGCTGAGGTCGTCGCGCAGCGGGAGCGCGGTGGCGACGAGGATGCCGTGCCACGGCGCGCTGGGTCGGTGAGGTCTCCACGATCACCGACCCTAGTCCGATCTGCGCCGCCCGTCAGGACTGGCGCGCCGCGCTCCTACCGGGTGAGTCGTCCAGTGGCGTTGCACCACGTCGGCCGGGCCGCTTCGAGCGCGGCCACCCGCTCCCGGAACTCGGCCCGCTCCACCGGCCGGAGGCCGCCCGGCCTGCCGCTTCTCGCCACAGCTGGTCGGCCGTCGCGAGATCGGCCGCGGGCACTGCGGTACTCGACCGCCCAGCTCGCACAGGCCTGAGCTTGCGACACCGAGGGCTGGTCCGGCCGGCTGTGGCGAACCCTGCCAGTCCCCCCAGCGCGGCCACCGGAATCGCCAATGCCACAACCACGGCCACGGTGCCGCGCCTTCCCTCGTGCATTGCGCCATTCTCACGGGTCGGCATGAAGGAGGGGCACCTTTCCGCGATTGTTCGGCGAACGTGGAAGGCTGGCGGCATGGACGAGAAGTCGATCCTGGACACGATCAACGGTTTCGTGGACGAGGAGCACCGGCTACGCGCGGCGGCGCAAGCCGGCGAGATCACCTCAGACGAGGAGCGGACCCGCCTGCACACGCTGGAGGAGTCCCTCGACCAGTGCTGGGACCTGCTGCGTCGGCGTCGGGCGGCGAAGTCGAGCGGCAATCACGCCGACGAGGTGCAGCCGCGGCCCGTCGCCGAGGTCGAGGAGTACCTGCAGTAGCGCCCGCTGTAACCGCTGTGATCGGATGCCGGCATGACGAGCGCGATCACCCGGGTGCACCGGCTCTACACCGTGGTCGTGTTCATCGTCCTGGCGTCCCTGGACAACGTCGCCATCGGGCTGGTGCCGCCGCTGTACACGCCGATCTCCGAGCAGTTCGGCGTCGAGCGAAGGGGCGATCGCGGCGGTCACCGCCGCCACCTACCTGGTGAGCGCGTTCGCCTCGGTGGCCTGGGCGTACGCCGGCGACCGGGCCAACCGCAAGCCGCTGCTGATGGCCGGCACCCTGATCTGGGCCGCCGGCACCCTCGCCACCGCGGCGGCGCCGAACTACCTCCTCTTCCTCGCCGCCCAGATCGTCGGCGCGGTGGGGCTTGGCGCGGTCGGCTCGGTCGGCTTCTCGGTCGTCAGTGACCTGATCAGTCCTCGGCGGCGCGGCCTGGTGATGAGCTTCTGGGGCCTGTCGCAGGGCGCGGGCATGCTCGCCGGCACGCTGGTCGGCGGACTGCTCGGCTCGGCCGACTGGCGCCGGCCGTTCTACGTGATCACGGTGGTCGGGAGTCGGTGCCACGGTGGCGTACCTGTTCACCGACACCATCCGCCGCGGCGTCAGAGCGAGCCGCAGCTGGCCGGGGTCTTCGCCGCCGGCGAGGAGTACGACTACCGGATCAGCCGCGACGACCTGCCGGTGATCGTGCGCCGGCGCACCAACGTGTGGCTGATCCTGCAGGGCTTCACCGCCCAGCTCGTCTTCGGCTCCCTGGTCTTCCTGCCCCGGCTGTTCCAGGCCAAGGCCGAGGACCTCGGCTACTCGCAGAAGACGGCCATCGAGATCGGCAGCGTGTACGCCACCCTGTTCTCGCTCGGCGGGGTGTTCTCCATCGTCGGTGGCATCATCGGCGACCGGATGCAGCGGCGCACTCCGCGCGGTCGGGCGCATGGTGGCGGCGGTCGGCATCCTGGCCGGAATCCCGTTCTACGTGGCGCTGTTCTTCGTGCCGATACGGCTGGACGCTCGCCGACGGATCGGGCAATGTGATCGGTGCCGTGCTGAGCAGCGTGGTCACCGAGCCGGTGATGGCGGCGAGCTTCCTCTCCGCTCTGCTCGCCCTGGCGCTCACCTCGGCCAACTCGCCGAACTGGTTCGCCCTCATCACCGAGGTGAACCCGCCCGAGCACCGCGGCACCGTCTACAGCCTCGGCAACCTGACCAATGGCATCGGTCGGGCGGCCGGCAACTCCGCTGGCCAGCGCCACTTTCGGCGTGCTGGCCCGCACACTGCCGCCGCCGTGGAACTTCGCCGTCGGACTGGCCGCGTTCCAGGCGTTCTTCATCCCGACCGGCATCATGTACTGGCTCGCCTCGCGGACCTCCCCGAAGGACATCGACGACGTGCAGCACCTCCTCGCCGAGCGCGCGGAGAGCGCGCACCACACCGAGGTACGCGCGCCCTAACTGGCCTTGCGCGTGCCGGCCGGCTTCTTCGAGAGGGTGGCCTCGTCGAGGAGCTGGAGTAGGTCATGCGCCGCGAGCTCGATCGCCTTGTGCCGCCACTCGGATGCGCGGTAGACGCAGGCGATCAGCCCGGTACGGTGCAACTTCCGAAGGTCGCCATAGACAAAGCCATACCGGGCCTTGGTCTCGTCATTGGCACCCACGGTGAGGCCGAGGTACCACCCCGCGTACTCGTCCCAGCTGTGCTTGGCCAGGAACGCGTTCTGCTCCTCCGCGCTCGGCTGCACCCGACCCCAGTCGCTGTCGAGGACATACTTCTTCGCCTTGATCAGCTCCTTCGCGTACGCGACCGCTGATTCGTTGACCTCGTACGTTGCCATGTCAGTTCCCTACCCGGATCGGGTTCGGTCGAACCCCGGCCTCGTGGCTCGCGACTGCCGTGCGTTTGCTCGCGATTGCGGGGCTCGCTTCGCTCGCTCCTCACGCTCGCGACTGGACCTCACTGGCGCTCGCTCCTCGCGCTTCGCGGAAGCAAACCTTACGCGGCGTGGCGGCCCGGCGATGGCGGAATCGTCACCTCTTCGATCAGCCGGTACCGCAGCCGCCGGCGCGGCTTGAACCACGGCTCGTGCGCCGCGCCGCGCGGGTTGGGCTTCCAGTGCAGCCGACGGAATCCGGGCAGCAGTCGCCGTACCCGCCGGATGCCGACCGCGTAGATCGTGAGCTCGCCGGATGGCCCGATGTGCAGGCGCAGGAAGCTCTTGTATCCCTCGATGCGCTGGCTGGAGAAGAGTTCGTTCAGGTTGACCCGCACCAGGCTGGCCAGGATCAGATAGATCCCGACCAGGACCGCGGAGACCAGACCCGCGACGAGGCCGTACAGCACGTAGAAGCTGAGGTTGTGCACCTCGCCCTTGGTGCAGATCTCAGCCGGATCCGTTGTCCACTGTAGACAGTAGTGTTGCGCCCGCTCCATAGCACGATCCATGACCCAGCGGACCCCGTACCATTGGGCGACCGAATGTGGCAATGCGAGCGCCAGCACAACCGGCCATTTCTTCGCCTCCGACCCGAGCCCGGAGGCGAGGAAGTAGGCGAGGCCGAAGACGATCGCCGACATCGTGATCACGCCCATGGTGAGCTGGTCTTCGGACTGGCTGCGCGCGTAGAGCATCAGCAGCTGCAGCAGGCCCAGCATCGCCACGAAGGTCGGGTTGCGCCAGGGCAGCCGGACTGGTGCTCCGAGGCCGAGCCAGACCGACCGGCCCCAGGACGGGAACCGCTTCGCCCGCCCGTACGTGCGGTCGTCCTGGCATTTCGGTGGGCGCATGTTGCGCGGTGGGACAGTGATGTCACCGGGGAGCTGTTGGGTGCCGAGCAGGTAGGCGCCGCCGCCCCCGCACGTGATGAGGTGGCGGCGGTCCTCTCCCTGGCCGGCGAGTTCGTACCGCGAGTAGTGATGCCAGTCGCCGGAGATCGTGACCGGTACCGCCACCGCCTTGGCCCGCTGCGGCACGGTGGGGAAGGTCTCCGCCAACCAGGCCTCCTGCCCCTCCACGTCGACCACCTTCCGGAGGAAGTAGTCGATGGCCCGGTAGGCATCGCCGTCCGCGTCGCCCTGCACCCAGGCCGGGTCTGGAGTGCACAGGATTATCCGGTCCCCGGCGGCCATCCGCTCATGGATGATCCGGTGGAAGTACTCAAGCTGCGGATCGTCGATGTGCGCGCCCTGCTGGGCGTCGAGGGCGAACAACCACCAGCCGTTCGGCAGCCGCATCGCGAAGTAGCTGCGCTTCTGGCGCGTCGTCCAGGCCCCGATCGTGGTCTTCGCGCCAGTGAAGACCCGGAAGAACGCGGTCAGCCCGTCGTACCAGTCATGGTTGCCCGGCAATGCGTAGATGGTGGGCTTTCGGCCGGCGGCGACGTCGGGCAGCGCGGCATGGAACGGCCCCCGGAGCCGGTCGTCGTAGTCCGCCGGGCTTGGCGTCGGGTAGACCTCGTCACCGCCCATGACCAGCACCTGGCCGCGCGGCAACTCCAGCTTGCCGACCTTGACGGACTCCTGGCCGAGCGAGTAGGCCACGGCGTACGTGGCGTTGAAGCCGTCGCCGGTGTCCGCGACGTAGTCCAGCCACAGCTCCTCGCGGGCGGCGATCGGGCGACCCTGGTCGTCGCGCTCCTCGTCCTCGCGCAGCTCGTCCTGGAGAAACGAGTTCTGCAGCTCGCGTTTGTCCAGGTATCCCCCGATGCCGGCGGCCAGGCCGACCCGCAGTCCGGTTCGGGCCAGCTGCACGGGCGCGAGCCACTGCACGGGTCGGCGCGGCGTGAAGAAGTCGAACCGCAGCTGGCGCGTGGACAGGCCGCGCGGGCGGGGTTTGGGTGCGTCGATGGTCCGTTGTGCGGGGACGTCGATGGTCACAGTCCGGCAACTTAGTCCGGATCACCGCCGCGACGCACCATCCGTCCGGTCACAAAGCCCGTGGACTTGGCACCGAAGGGCGGTTATAGCCACCCCTCGGTGTCGGCCTATGGCGTCAGCGTCGTTGCGGCGCCGGCTCCAGCCCTTACGCCCCTTCGGCTGCGCGCGGCGACCGCCGCTCGGCCGAGCGCTTCTCGTGCAGGGTGATGATGAAGTCCACGACGAGCGCGGTCCACCCGGTCTGGTGCGCCGCGCCCAGTCCGGCGCCAGTGTCGCCATGGAAGTACTCGTAGAACGGGATCAGGTCGCGCCACCGTTCGTCGCGCTGGAACAGCTCGACATCTCCATGCACCGGCCGCCTACCGGAGCCGTCGAGCAGGAACAGGTTCACCATCCGCTCGGCGAGGTCGTCGGCGATCTGACCGAACGTCCTCTTCTCCCCCGACCCGGTCGGGTACTCGACCAGCAGATCGTCGCCGTAGAACTCTCCGAACCGGCGCAGCCCCTCGATGATGAGGTGGTTCACCGGGAACCACACCGGGCCGCGCCAGTTGGAGTTCCCGCCGAACAAGCTGGTGGTCGACTCGGCCGGCTCGTACCCGACGGTGAAGTCGTTGCCCCCCAACGTCACCGTGAACGGCTGCGCAAGGTGGGCGCGCGAGAGCGTACGCAGTCCGTACGGCGACAGGAACTCGTCCTGGTCGAGCATCCGGACCATGATCCGCATCAACTGGTCCGGTCCGACCGCGGAGAGCAGCCGCTGCTGCTGGCCGTTGCGGATCCGTCGGGAACTGAGCGCCTCGGCGTACTCGGGCTTGTTCGAGAGGAACCAGCGCAGCCGGCCGGAGACGTCCGGCAGCCGGTTCAGCGTCACCGAGGACAGGATCGTGTTCGCCGCGAGCGGCAGCAGGCCGACCACCGACCGCACCTTCAACGGCACCCTCACGCCGTCGGCCTGTCGGATCACGTCGTAGAAGAAGCCGTCGTCGGCGTCCCACAGGCCCTGTTCGTAGGCGGCCGACGCGATGTAGGCGAAGTGCTCGAGAAACTTGGTCGCGAGGTCCATATAGGACGGATTTCGGATGGAGAGCAGCAGGCTCATCTCGAGCATGTTGAGCGCGTACATGGCCATCCAGGCCGTGCCGTCGCTCTGCTCCAGCACGCCAGCGACCGGCAGCGCCGCGCCCCGGTCGAACGGCCCCACGTTGTCCAGCCCGAGGAAGCCACCCTCGAAGACGTTGTTGCCGCCCGCGTCCTTGCGGTTGACCCACCAGGTGAAGTTCATCAGGAGCTTGTGCAGCACCCGTTCCAGGAACTCGAAGTCCCGGGCACCGTCCAGTTCGAACACCCGCAGCGCGGCCCACCCGTGCACCGGCGGGTTCACGTCGTCCAGCGCCCATTCGTAGGCCGGCAGTTGCCCGTTGGGATGCATGTACCACTCCTTGAGCAGGAGCAGCAGTTGCTGCTTGGCGAAGCCCGGGTCCACCCGGGCGATCGCCACGCACTGGAAGGCGAGATCCCATGCCGCGAACCACGGGTACTCCCACGGGTCGGGCATCGAGATGACGTCGAAGGACGACATGTGCCACCAGTGCGCGTTGCGCTGCCGCGACTCCTTTGCCGGGAAGTAGTGCGGGTCGCCCTTGAGCCAGCGCGCCACGTCGTAGTGGTAGAACTGCTTGCCCCACATCAGACCCGCGATGGCCTGCCGCAGCACCATCGCCTCGTCGGCGCTGGCAGTGGGAGGCGTCACCTCGGCGAAGAACTGGTCCGCCTCCCGCCTGCGGTCGGCCATGACCCGGGTGAACCCCTTGGCCAGGTCGAGCGCGGCGTGGCTGCGGTCCGCGGCCTCGGGCGACCACTCGTCGGCCGAGGTCGCCACCTGGGCCAGGCGCAGCCGCAGCGTCTTCGTGCCGCCGGCAGGAACGTCCACTGTGTAGTGCAGCGCGCCCTTGGTGCCGACCCGGTCCGGGTTCACCGTGGGCTTACCGTCCACAATGTAGTCGTTGATGCCGTCCTTCGGGTACGGCGAACGGTTGCCCAGGCCCCACAGGCGCTCCGCGTTGGACTCGTTGTCGCAGACGAGCGCCTCGGGCGATCGTCCTCACCGGCCAGAGCACCAGCCGGCCGAGAGTGCGGTGCGTTGGCGACCAGGGTGCCGCGGTCGTAGCCGTGGATCTGCGGCACGTCGTCCCAGCCGGGCAGACCCCAGGCCCAGGTGTTGCGGAACCACAGCGTCGGCAGCACGTGCAGCGACGCCGCCTCCGGTCCGCGGTTCTCGATGCTGATGAGCACGCACATGTCGGTCGGCGACGCCTTGGCGTAGTCGACGGTGATGGCCCAGTACCGGTTGTCGTCGAAGATGCCCGTGTCGACGAGCTCGAACTCCGGCTCCGCCTTGCCCCGCGCGGCGTTGGTGCGCACGATGTCGCCGTACGGGAACCGGCTCTGCGGGTAGTGGTAGCGCCACCGCATGAACGAGTGCGTCGGGGTCGAGTCGAGGTACCACCAGTACTCCTTGGCGTCCTCGCCGTGATTGCCCTCGGGTCCGCCCAACCCGAAGATGCGCTCCTTGAGGATCTTGTCCTTGCCGTTCCAGAACCCGAGCGCGAAGCAGAACGTCTGTCGCTCGTCGCAGATCCCGGCGAGCCCGTCCTCGTTCCAGCGGAAGACCCGCGAGCGGGCATGGTCGTGCGGGAAGTAGTCCCATGCGGTGCCGTGGTCGCTGTAGTCCTCCCGGACGGTGCCCCAGGCGCGCTCCGACAGGTACGGACCCCAGGCCCGCCACGCCGGATCCCCGGCGTCCGCGTCCATCAACCGGGCCCGCTCCGCCCCCAACGGCTGCTCACTCACGGTGGGTATTCTTCCCGAGCCGTGTTACGCCGTCCGGAAACCCCCTGTTCACGGGCGTCGGTGACGTGCTGGGTGTCCGGTTTGGGGGCCCACGCTGCGCGCTGCGGCACCGCCCGCCAGACTTTGGCTGTGTTCACCTTCGGGACGCAGATCTGCGGCCGGCTCGACAGCGGTGCCGCGCGAGAGTGGCTGGTGCCGGACGGACTCGGCGGATACGCGATGGGGACCGTCAGCGGTCTGCGCACACGCCGCTACCACGGACTGCTGGTGGTCAGCGGTGACATCCCGGCCCGCCGGATGATGGCCCTGGCCGCACTGGATCCGGTGCTGACGACTGCCCGGTGGCGGGCGGGTCCGGCTGGCCACCCATGAGTGGGCCTCGGCCGTGGTGGACCCACAGGGATACGAGGTGCTCGAGAGCTTTCGAGTGGCGCGATGGGCTGCCGTGTTGGCGCTGGCGGGTGGGCGAGGTGGTGCTCGAGCGCCGGATCGCCATGCGCCACGGTCACCCGTCGGTCGCGGTCGTGCACACCCTGCTCGCCGGCGGGCCGGTCGAGCTCACCGTGGAGCCGCTGTGCACCTGGCGGGACGCGCACGGAGAACGGCAGTCGGGCAACGGCCTGCGGGTCGACCGTACGGCCGACGGTGTCGTGGTCGAGGACGCGTATCGGATCGCCGGGCCGGGCTTCGACGCCGGGCGCGCGAATGGTACGGCGGCGCCCACCATCGCGAGGAGGCTCGGCGCGGGCTCGCCGCGGAGGAGGATCTGCTCCGGGTGGGGCGGTTCAGCCGGCGCCTCGACGTCGGCGAGAGCCTCGAGGTGAATGCGTGGGCCGGCGACCTGAGCGTTGCGCCGCCGCCGGCTCGGGATGTGCTCGCCGCTGCCGCCGCTCGCAACGCGGCCATAGCGAAGGCCGGCGGCGTAGCGAAGGCGGGCATACGAGGCTGGCGCGTGCTCAGCCTGGCCGCCGACGCGTTCATCGTCCGTACCGCGGCCGGACCGGACGTCGTCGCCGGCTACCCGTGGTTCGGCGCGTGGTCGCGGGACACCATGATCGCGTACGAGGGCCTGTTCCTCAGCACCGGCCGAGCCGAGGAGGGACGCGATCTGCTGCGCACCTACGCCGGCACGCTCTCCGACGGGATGCTCGCGAACACGGCCGACACCGGACAGACCGAGTACAACACCGCCGATGCGACCCTGTGGTTCCTGCATGCGGTGGACCGGCACCTCGCCGAGACCGGGGACACCGACCTCGCCGCGGAGCTGGCCGAACCGCTCGACGAGGTGGTACAGCGGCACCTGGCCGGCACCCGGTACGGCATCCGGATCGACGCCGACGGACTGCTCACACAGGGCGCGCCGGGGCACGCGCTCACCTGGATGGACGCGGTCGTCGGCGGCGTCGCGGTCACGCCGCGCACGGGCAAGGCGGTTGAGCTCAACGCATTGTGGGTCAACGGACTTGCGGCGCTCGCCTCGCTGCGGAGCCGGCTGGGACGCGACACCGCCGACCTGGACAAGCTGCGGGGCACCGCCGTCGAGGCGTTCCGCGCCCGGTTTCCCTCGCCGCGGGGGTGGCTCTACGACACAGTGGACAGTCCCGCGGGCGACGATGCGGCGCTACGGCCCAACCAGCTGCTGGCGTACGGGCTGCCGCACGCCCCGATGCGCGGCGCCGACCCGGCCGCGGTGCTGCGAGATCGGGCGAGCCCTGCTGACGCCGCTCGGCCTGCGCAGTCTCGCCCCGACCGAGCCCGGCTACCAGGGCCGGCACGAGGGTGACCCGGGTGCCCGCGACCACGCCTACCACCAGGGCACGGTCTGGCCCTGGCTGATCGGGCCGTACGCGGACGCCGCCGTGGCGACCGGAATGAGCATCGACGGGGTTCTCGACGGGCTCACGGCCCACCTGGGCGAATGGGGCGTGGGGTCGGTCAGCGAGACCGCCGACGGCGACGCGCCGCACGCCGCGACGGGCTGCCCGTTCCAGGCGTGGTCGGTGGCCGAGGTCCTCCGGGTCTCAAGACTGTCCACATAGGACTCACCTGACCTTACCCGCGATCTTGGAGTTCTGCGGCTAGTTCGATCTTCAAACACCGGCTCAAGTCCAAGATCGGCGCGCACCATTCAGATGGTGGGACAGCGTCGTCCCGCAATGCGAACCTGCTCACTCCGGCCGGACAAGCGCCTACCCTGGGGTGATGGCGGAACGTGTGGACGCCATCGTCGTGGGAGCGGGTCTGGCCGGGTTGACGGCTGCTCGACGGTTGGCGGGTGCCGGGCTCGACGTGCGGGTTGTGGAGGCGGCCGACGATGTCGGGGGCCGACTGCGCACGGACCAGACCGACGGCTTCCGGTTCGACCGCGGCTTCCAGGTGGTCTGCCCGGCTTATCCTGCGCTCGCGCGCGAGTTCGACGTCGGCGCGCTTGATCTGCGCCCCTTCTCGCGCGGGGTTGGGGTGCTCTCGAACCAGGTGGTGCATCGGCTCGGTCCGGACCCGTCCGTGGTCGGCGCGATGCGGATCCGTCTGCTCTCGCTGCGGGACGCGGCGGCGCTCGCTCGACTGACCACATTGGACGCCATGGGACCGCCGGGTCGGCTCAAGCACCGGTCGGACCGGACCACGCACGAGGAACTGCGCGCCGCCGGCCTGTCCGAGCGCGCCATCGACACTGTGCTGCGCCCGATGCTCTCCGGCATCTTCGGCGAGGACATGCTGAGCACCTCGGGCCGGTTCTTCCACCTGATGTGGCGTTCGTTCCTGCGCGGTGGCGCGGCGGTGCCGGCGGCCGGGATCGCGGCCCTGCCGCGGCAACTGCACTCCGGGCTGCCTGCCGGCACTGTCACGTGTGGAGCGAAAGTGACCTCGATCCGCCCAGGCGCGGTGCGGCTGGGCAAGAACACCGAGCTGGCCGCGCCCACCGTCGTCGTCGCCACCGATGCGTCCGCGGCGGCCCGGCTACTCGGGCTGCCAAAGCAACCGCCGTGGTACGGCCTCACCACGTACTACCACGTCACCAACGACCTCCCGGGCGCTGAACCGCTGCTGCTCGTCGACGCCGACCAGCCGAGCATCATCCGCAACTCGGTCGTGGTGAGCGCCGCCGCACCCGGATACGCCACACCCGGCTACCAGCTGGTGGCGACCTCCGTGCTCGGGGCGGCAGGCCACAACCAGGAGTTGGAGCTTCGGGTCCGGGCGCGGCTTTCTGCCCTGTACCGGACACCCACGGCCCGGTGGGAGCTCGCCGCCACCTACGCGATCCCGCACGCCCTGCCGGCGATGCCCGCCCCGCATCCGCTGCGCCGCCGGGTCCGGCTGGCTCCAGGGCTGTACGTGTGCGGCGACCACCGTGACACCAGCTCGATCCAGGGTGCGCTCGCCTCCGGTCGCCGGGCGGCCACCGCCGCCCTGGCCGACCTCGCCGTGAGCCCCACCTTCTGACCCAGCGCCCAATGCTGACGGCGGGTTGCCGCGCGCCGCCCATAGTCGACGGCGATATCCAGTTCCGCCGGTGATATCAGCGGATGCCGTCCTGGGTTCGGCAGTACTGGTGCGGGAACCCCGCGATATCACTGGTTGAAATGGATATCGCTTCGACGCATGTCCGCCCCGAGGCGACACGCCGGACGGCGAGGTCACGGATAGGCTCGTGGCGGAGGCGCGATGAAGCTCAAGCTGGACCTGCACGACGTCTACAACCGCGGCACCGACATCGACCGGGCGTTGAACGACATCATCGCCCAGGCGGTGGCGAAGCGAGCCCCGCTCGTGGAGATCATTCCCGGCAAGGGTTCGGGCCAGCTCAAGAAGCGCGTGCTCCGCTTTCTGGATCAGAAGGAGATCAAGGCCCTCTACCACCGGGTGGAGAAGGACTCCGACAATTTCGGCCGCATCTTCGTCCACTTCCGCTGGCGCTGACCACACCGTCCACCCGAAGCGGCGCCCGGAAGCGCCCGATTCGGCGGCGGCGCCCGCCGGGCCGCGCGCCGGTAGAGTCACATCTCGGCATGGTCGGATTCGGACAACCCTCGATCGCGGACGTGAGCTTCCGCAACCCCCGCCACCCTGTGGTGGGCATCCACACGTTGCGCTTGAAGGATCTCTACCGCCGGGCACCGACCGGCGACCCTGAGCCCAACGCCCGCCATCGGGTTCCGGTGCACCTGCTGGCGCTGGTCACCGCGGGGCGAGCGAGCTTCACAGTGGACTTCGAGACGTACCCATGCCGTCCGGGTGGGCTGATCTGGGTCCGGCCCGGGCAGTTCGTTGGGTTCCCGCCGCCCGGGATCGACGCGACGCTGGTGCTGTTCGAGGCACACTTTCCCTACGAGGCCGTCCGTGCGCCCGCGATCGGACCGGGGCCGACCCGGCTAAGTCTGGGCACGTATTGGCAGCCCGGCGGCGAGGACAGCGAGGCGATCGTCGACGGCGTGAGCCAACTCGAGATCGATTACGCCCGGATGGTAAGCGGTGACGACATTCCGATCGCCGTGTTGCGACACCAGTTGGCCGCGCTGTTGCTACGGCTGAGCCGGCTCGAGGCCGAGGGCGGACCAGGACAGGCGGCGGCGGACAGCGAGATCCTGGTCCAGTTCCGGAACCGTATCGACGAGAGATTCGCGACCACCCGGCAGGTCGAGGACTACGCCCAGCAGTTGGGGTGTTCAGTGCGAACGCTGACCCGGGCGAGCCTGGCCGCGACCGGTCGCACGGCCAAACAGCTGCTGGACGACCGGGTCGCACTGGAGGCGAAGCGACTGCTGGCCGAGAGCGACCTACCGGTGGCGGAGGTCGGCGCCCGCCTCGGGTTCTCTGAGGCGACCAATTTCGGACGCTTCTTCGCCCGTACGGTCGGTAGCTCCCCCGGCGCATTCCGGGCCGAGAGCCGGCGCGCCGCGGCCGAGGCCGACCTCGCGCCGGCCACCGCCCCGCCGGCGCAGCCACTGGCGGCGGCCCTGGCCAAGGCCGGTGCGGCCCGTTCCGGCGCCCCGCTGCCACCGATGCAGGACCTTGGCGACCGAGGCCTTACCCCCCGACGCCGGCGTCCCTGACTCGCCACGCCCAACGGACAGCGTCGTCGAATAGAGGTAGTAAGCGACGACGTCGGGTACATGCTGGGCGTAACAGGCCACGCGAATCGAGGGGAACACAAGGAGTACGGATGCCGACGCAACTGGTCCGCGACATCATGACCACGTCCGTGGTCGGGTTGGCCGCCAGCGCCACCCTCGTGGAAGCAGCACGGGACATGCGGGTCTTCGATATCGGCGATGTGCTCGTCGTCGACGGCGATCGGGTCATCGGCATCGTCACCGACCGTGACATCGTGATTCGGGCGGTCGCGGCCGACCGGGACCCGGCGCAGACAACTGTCGGCGATATCGCAACCCCAGACCCAATCGTGATCGCCCCGGACCAGCCGGCCGCCGACGCGGTGCAGCTGATGCGCGATCACGCGCTTCGCCGGCTACCGGTGTGCGAGGACGGTCACCTCGTCGGAGTCCTGTCGTTGGGAAACCTGGCCACCGAGCGGGATCCCGAATCGGCGCTGGCCGACATCAGCGCCGCCCCGCCCGACCACTAGCGACACCCGAGCACCAATGTCCACAACGGACACTTCGTCGGTTGTTCAGACGTCCGTCGTCGTCTCCTCAACCGTCTTGCCGTTCTTGAGCACCCGAACCCGCTTGCGCTGGCGCAGGTAGAGGGTTGCCACCAAGCCGATGACGCCCGCGACCATCAGGATGTATCCGAGTACATCCAAGTCCAGGAAGCCGAAGAGGCTGTCGGCCGTGACCGCAAACGAAAAGATCGCACCCAGTGCGATCAGGAACACGCTGACGCCGATGCTCATGCGAGCCTCCGTCCAGAAGGGATGACGCCCAAGAAGATAACGCAGGCCATGCACCCCGGAAAGGCGCCGCACCGCAGTGCTTCTGGAGCCTGAGCCGTCGGCAGCCCTAGTATGACCACGTGACATCGGCCCACCTGACAGTCGAGGAGACGCGAACCGCCAGCGAAACCGTGCTCGCCCTCACGGGCGAGATCGACATCGCTACCGCCGGTAGCCTTCGTGCGGCCGCAAAGCGAACGATCGCGACCCGGCCGGCGCGGCTGGTCCTCGACTTCGCCGGGGTCACGTTTTGTGACTCGCAGGGTCTCTCCGCGCTTATCGGTCTGAACAGGGACATCCGTGCCACCGGCGGCCGATTGGTATTCATCAATGTGAGCGAGTTCATGAGCCGCCTGCTCGACATCACCGGCCTGCGCGCGGCATTCGAGGACGACTCGACCCAACACCCGTCCTCATAAATAGCCACTCACCGACAGGTGCAGTGCCGGAGGCCAGCGGGTACCGGATCAGCATGAGGTTGTGCTGGTGTGGCCTCAGGCGGCGGCGGCCTCACCGAGCGCCGCCCGCAGGTTGCCGAGTGTCTGCGACAGCAGGCGCGACACATGCATCTGCGAGATGCCAAGCTCGGAGGCGATCTGAGACTGGGTCATGTCGCCGAAGAACCGCATAGTCAGGATCTTGCGCTCGCGCTCGGGCAGAGTCGCGAGCAGTGGTTTGACCGACTCACGGTTGTCCACGGCGACCATCCCGGGATCGTCCTCACCGAGGGGGTCGGCGAGGTCGAGGTCCGTGTCCGGGCCGGCCGGCGCCGACAGCGACATCGGGTGATAGAGCCGCCCGATCTCGATTGCCTCGGCCACGTCCGCGTCGGGGAGGTCGAGGTGCCGGGCGATCTCGGCGGTCGTCGGCTCACCGCCCTGAATCTGGCTCAGTTCCACCCGGGCGCGGTTGACCTGTAGGCGCAATTCCTGCAGCCGCCGCGGCACCTTGATCCGCCAACCCTTGTCGCGGAAGTAGCGCCGGATCTCGCCCACAATGGTGGGTGTGGCGTAGCCGACGAACTCGCAACCACGGGTCGGGTCGTACCCATCGATGGCGTTCACCAGGCCGACCATGGCCACCTGGGTCAGGTCATCGCCCGGCTCGCCACGGTCCCGGAACCGGCGGGCGAGCCGCGCAGCGAAGGGCATGCAGTCTTCGATTGCCTGACGGCGCAACTCGGCCCGGTCGGGCGAGTCGTCCGGCAGGGCGCGCACGGCCGAGAGCAGGCCGTGGACGGTGATGTCCCGGCTGCCCGGCCAGCGCGGGTCGGCTACGTGGTAGTGGTCGGGCTCCGCTTCCTCGACCGGAAACTCGGCCAGGATCGCGTCCGGCTCGTCGTATGCGCGCAGTCGCTTGTCCAGGCTGACGATCTGCAGCACGTCGAGGCTGAGGCCGCGTGCGCCGACCGCCCGCAGGGCGCCCTTCGCCCGTACGGCTCGCTCCGCGACGGCGGTGAGCATCCCAACCGCACCGGCGTCGAGCAGCCTTACCCGGGACAGATCCAGCACGATGTGGCAGCGGCCCTCGGTAACGCGGGCGTCCAACACGGCCTGCAGTCGTGGCGTTGTGGCCAGGTCGAGGACTCCCTCGACCAGAACCAGATCCGCATCTCCGAGTCGCCGTACGTCGATCCTCATGTCAGCTCCCTACCGGGTTGGGCTGCAGTGCGGGTCCGCTCCGTCTTCTCGTCTGCTTGTTTGATCCTCGTACCCAGCCGGCCAAGCTTCAATCCGGTCAGGCAGTCGGATTCGACGAACGGAGGAGCACAACCCACCGAACAGGTGAGTCTTCCCAGGTCAGAGCATGTCTAGGACACGGCGGCGATCGGTCGAACTCGAACCGCCGCCCACACCACTTTCCCAATTGGTGGGACAAAACTGCCCCATGACGCGGAGAGAGCCTCGACCAGGACGAGACCCCGGCCGCTCTCTGCCCCCTCGTCGACCGTGCCCGAGATCGCCGCGCGCCCTTGGCCGGAGTCGCGGACCGCGATGTGCAGCAGTGGCAGCACCAGCCGCAGCGTGAGCTCAATGGGCGTGCCGGCGTGCACCACCGCGTTGGTGACCAGCTCAGAGGCGACCAACTGAGCGGTCTCGCCCCCCATCGCCCCGCCACCAATGCCCTGGTGGGCGCAGAACTCAGCGACCGCGGCCCGGGCGAGGCCAGGGGCGTTGCGGTCGGCGGCGATGTGCTCTCGTCGCCACGGCGGCACGGGGATCGCCGCGAGGTGCGCCACAGCGGTCGGCCGATCAGGACACATCGGTACGTACGCAATGATGCCCATGCGTTCGGCCGCAGCATGAAACTGCGGGTTGGGCCCAGCGAACACGAGCCCACACCCCGGCCAGATCCGGTTCTGCGCACCGACGGTGGCGAACACGGTCAGGCCGACATCGTCGGTCACGGTGAGGTCGTCGACCTCGATGAGCACGCCGGCTGCCTGTTCGGCGATGGCGTCCAGCAAGGCTGCGGAGAGATCTCGGGCGGTGAGGGCGTCGAGCATGCCGGAGGCACGCAGCCGGACAACCGGGCGCGTGCGATTGAGTTCGATGGTCAGGCCACCGCTCACCTGAGTCCCTGTCCAGTCCCGCGACGTGGTCCACCCAGGCGGCTTCGCCGAGGGCGGTCGGGCCGGGTGCGACACCACGACCTGCCTCATCTCATCACGACACGGTGTGCCCGGATGCACTGCCGTGCCTAGACGTTGGAACGTCCGCGGCGCGCTGCTTGGCCAGCGCGGCCCGCGCACGAGCCCGTTCGATCCGGCGTTCCAATTTGCCTACATCGACCAGCCGGTGCTGGTCCAGCGTGTCCTGCCAGCCGAGTTCCCGCAGCATCGCCCGCTCGGTCTCGCTGAAACCACCCCAGACGCCGTACTCCTCCACGATCGTCAACGCGTGGGTCGCGCATTCAGCGCGCACGGGACACGAGTGGCATAGCCGTTTCGGCGGCGGCTTCGCGCAGCCGGCGACTGATCCGGCCGAGATCATCGTCCGGATGGAAGAACTGGGCGCCGGCCCGGTCGCGGCAGCGTCCGATCGCTTGCCACTCCCAGACGTCCATCATGGGTCGCAGGGCGGCGGCGGTTCTGGCCATATGGCCACCTCCTCGGTGGGTACGACGAACGTGCTCGGCGAAAGCGCGTCCGTGGTGGGCCACCCGACGGCGACCCACCACGGAGGAACGTGGCCTGGGGGAGGACCGGCCACGCGTCGCGACGACGCTTACGTGAACACGCTGACGCCGCCGGGTCCGACCAGCAGCCCGACGATGATGAGAACGACGCCCCACAACACCTGGCGACGGAAGAGCGCCACGATGCCGGCGATCACGAGGATGGCCGCGAGAATCAGTAACAGAGGTTCCATGACCGCCCGATACCCCTGCCCGGTCAGCTCAAAACACGCGACGCCGGACTGTTACGCCTTGGCGGCCACCCGCCGCAGCGTCTCGGCGTACTCCTCACTCGGTTGCATGGCCGAGGCCATCCGCAGATGCGGCAGCGCTTCGGCGGGCCGGTTCTGCCGCTCGAGGGTGCGGCCGAGGACGTACTGCGCGTAGTGATCGGACGGGTCGCGGTCGAGCAGCAATCGGAGCTGCTCCTCGGCACGCCGCAGCTGAGCGGAGTGAAAGTACGCCCGCGCCAGCAGTAGCCGAACGTCGCTGTGGTCGGGCTCGGCGGCGACGATCGGCTCGAGGATAGCGGCGGCACGGATGGGGTCGCCCGCATCGAAGAACATCGACGCACGGCGGTACTCGGCCAGTAGGTCGTCCACCGACGGCAGTCTACCGAATCTCTGGCAGTGCCTCTGGCGTGCGCTCCGCGCACGCGGCGTCCGGCGCCATTGGAGGCGCCGTCTTCCCTCGTCGCTCGCTCCTTCGTCACTCGGCTCCTCGGTCCAGACGACGCCGGCGCCGGCCGCGGGCCACTGGCGCGCAAGCGCTCGCGGGTCCTCAAGAACGGCCGGCGTGGCCGGCGTTTCGACCGTTTCTCCGCGTTTGGGCTGGGGTATGGTCCGGCGGCGATGAAAGATCTACTCCTCACCTGGCGGCTGCGTCGCCGGGCCGCCGCTGTGTTCGGGTGGCGCACGCTGCGGCCCACCCAACTCCTGGCGATGCGCGCCCTGCTGCGCGGCCGGGACGCGATGGTCATCCTCCCGACCGGCGCCGGGAAGTCGGCCGTCTACCAGGTGCCGGCGACGATGGTGCGCGGACCGACCGTGGTGATCTCCCCGCTGTTGGCGCTGCAGCAGGACCAGATCGCCGGGCTCGACGGACGCGGGCATGCGCTGACCCGAGCGGTACGGGTCAGCTCCGCCGAGTCGACGCGCCAGCAGCAGGAGAACCTCGACGCGGTGCGCGCCGGCGTGGCCCGGTTCCTGTTCATCACGCCCGAACAGCTGGCCCAGCCCGAGCGCCTGGCCGCGGTCCGGGCGCTGCGCCCGGCGCTGGTCGCGGTCGACGAGGCACACTGCCTGTCGTCCTGGGGGCACGACTTCCGGCCGGACTACCTAATCCTGGGCGAGACCATCGCCCAACTCGCGCCGACCAAAGGACGGCACAAGGGCCGGCGGCCGGTTGTCGTCGCCCTCACCGCCACCGCCTCGCCACCGGTGCGCGAAGACATCGCGGCCCGGCTGCGGCTGCGCGACCCGCAAACGGTCGTCACGGGACTGGATCGGCCGAACCTGTTCCTCGAGGCGAGCAACTGCCCGACCGAGGACTACCGCTGGCGTCGACTGCTCGCGCTACTCGGCGAGGCACCCGGCGGCGGCATTGTGTACGTGCCGACCCGCCGGCAGGCCGAGGATCTCTCCGGGCGGTTGCGCGAGGCCGGCCACCGGGCACAGCACTACCACGGTGGCATGACCGCGGCCGTGCGTACCCGACGTCACCACGAGTTCCTCGCGGGCGAGGTTCCCGTGATGGTCGCGACGTCCGCATTCGGTATGGGTATCGACAAGCCCGACATCCGCTGGGTGGCGCACCTGGCCCTTCCCGACTCCCCGGATAGCTACCTTCAGGAGATCGGCCGCGCTGGCCGCGACGGAGCCCCGGCCCGAGCGGTCCTGCTCTACCGGGCCGAGGACGTGGCGCTGCAGCGGTATTTCAGCAGCGGTTCGCCGGCCGAGTCCGAGATCCGGGACCTCGTGGCGGTACTGCGGCAGGCCCCGCACACCCGCACCGAGTTGCGCCAGCGCAGCGGTTTCAGTGCCCGCAAGCTCACCCAACTGCTGACCCTGCTCGAGGAGGTCGGTGCGGTGGTGGCCGACGCCGACGGGCGGCTGCGCAGTCCGGACAGCGCGCCACTCCCGCTGGCCGCGGCACGGCTGGCACTGGCCGAAGTGGAGCGTCACCAGACCGTGCAGCGAACGCGCGTGGACATGATGCGCCAGTTCGCGGAGAGCCGTACCTGCCGCAGTCAGACGCTGCTCACATACTTCGGTGACCGGCTGGACGGGCCCTGCGGGCACTGCGACAACTGCGCAGCGACGACCGCTGCGCCCGAGCCGGCACCGGCCAAGCGGCGACGCGGCCTGGGTCGGACGTCGGGGTCAGCGGCCGTGGTACCCCGCCAGTCGAGTCGGGTACGGGCTAGTGCTCCCGCGCCCCCTGGACGACCCGACCGGTCGCGGGTCGCGACTCCCGTCCGACCTGCCACCATGCCGGCCCAGGCCGGTGGCGTCGACCGTACGGATGAGCCCTTTCCCTTGCACAGCACGGTTCGCCATCGCGCCTGGGGCACCGGTACCGTGCTTGGGTACGAGGAGGACCGCATGACGGTGCTTTTCGAATCCGTGGGGTATAAGACCCTCTCCGTCGGAGTCGTCCGCAAACAGGACCTACTCGCCGCCGAATGAGACTAGTCAGTGATTGTGGTACATGTCGGAGTGAGTCACTGTGTGGCCGGGTTCGTTGCCCCTGACATCTCTGAGTACCCAGGGCGCGGCGATCAAACCTGGACACTCGGGCGATGCCGGGCCGGCGTCCGGATCAATATCGTGACGGCCATGTCGAAGCGCCCCATCCCGGCGGCCGGTGCCATCGCCGCGGCCGTACTTGTCCTGCTGTTTGGCAACCCGCCGTTCGTGGATTGGATCCGCAACCCGAACAACGTCGATCCGAACAGCGCCATCGGCTTCCTGCTGTATCAGCTCACGTGGCCGAATTGGCTCTTCACCCCGAACGGCAACATGAACAACTTCATCGCGCACGGGCTCCGCGCGCTGTTGATCGTGGTGTTCGTCTTCGCGATCCTGGCCATGGTCGCCAAGGGCATCGCCTCGGCCGGTGTCGGCTTCATCGTCGGCTGGGTCGCGCTCATCCTGGGCGCGGCGCTGGCGGCGTTCCTCACCTTCTTCGTCGCCGACATCGGCGGCAACGGATCCGCACTTCGCGCGCTACAGGCGGGCGGCTCGTACGGGTTGTTCGTAGGCTGGCTTGTCGGCTTCGTCACGGCCATCGCGAAGCGGGGCTGACCGCTCTTCTCCAACCACAGATCGGGTAGCCGTCCGCGGGCGGCTACCCGATTGTCTATTGTGGACGGACTGGCTTGTGGACGAACTGGCCTTGTCCCGGTCAGAAATGCACCCCTCTGGCGGTGAAGAACCACAGTGACGAGGTCAGCCAGATGGCGACCAGCGAGGTGAACACCAGACCACCGAAGACCGGCAAGGCCCATCCGGGCATGCCCTTTCGGCTGAGCACGAGCATCTTCACCGTGAACACGCCGAAGAAGAAGCAGCCCAGCAGCGAGTGGACGAGCACCCGTGGCGAGCTGGATTCGAACCCGAGTGCGTAGAGACAGTAGACCGCCACCGGCACCGCGGCGAGGAATGCGCCCCGCCCCGACCACCGGTGCACGGTGCCGACCCAGTTCGGCGCGTGTGCGACGCCCGGAAGCTTGCCCCACATCGCCAGGGCCGAGACGAGCTGCACCAAGGCCAGCAGGAAGGCGAGGCTCGTCAGCCACACCTTCACGTATATCGCGCTGGTGAAGCCGGGCAGGTTGATCGCGTACAACGTGGGCTCGTGCAGCCGGCCGTAGACGCCCAGGCTCAGCGCCACCGCGCCGCCGACCAGCAACGGCACGATCAACTTCGCCGCGGAGCGGCCCGAGCCCGTTTGGTCCGGCGTGGAGGACGGTACGGACGACTCCACCGGGCGGTACGCCGGATCGGCTGCGAAATCCGCGGTCATGGTCTGTCGCTCCTGTCTGGACTGATGTCAGTTGAGTCTGGTGCCGTCGACCACGGTGACCGTGACCGTGGCGCCATCGAGCACCGCGCTCTGGTTGGCGGTGTTCAACGGTGGCGCCGGTGCGATGGCGGTGCCCTTGCGGGTCGTGCCGACCTGGGTGCCGTCGGCAAGGACGATCCAGCCGCCCACGATCTGGGCGGTGGCAACCGTGGCGTTGGCTCGATAGAGGCCGGACGGGGGTTGTACGGCGTCGATGTCGAAGGTCCACTGTCGACCGGTGGCGCTGACCGTCCCGGTGGCGGTGCCATTGGCGTAGGACGCGGTGAGGCTCGCGCCGTCCGGCACCGCTGAGCGTCAGCTGACCGGCCGTGCCGGTGCCCTGCAACCAGGCCTCAGCAGTTGCCCCGTCGCAGACGTAGGCGATCGCCTTGCCGTCCTTGACCGCAATCGCGATGCTCGCACCGCCGCCGCCCACGTTGCCGGCGTAGGTCACCGGCGGCTCCGGCGCGGGTGGTGGTGGGGCCGGTGGAGTGGTGGTCACGGCCGGGCCGGGAGTGGTGGCCACGGGCTGGGTCTTGTTGTTGGCCGCGGCCCGCTGCTTCGTCGCGTACCCGTTGATGTTGATCACCAGGACGACGACGGCCACGATCGCGCCGGCCGCCAGGGTGAGGATCGGTCCCTTGCGCATCGTCAGTTCGCCTCACTCGTCCTCGACAACGGCTCCAGGTCTGGCAAGGAAGGTGCCCTTCATAGCCAGAAAGCGTATGGAAGGTGCCCTTCCATACACGTGGTGAGCACATTTAACCGCGCCGGCGCCATGCGGTCTGCGTACATCGCCACAGACCGGCGGCCGCACACTGACTGACACATGCGCCGAAGAGCGGCGCCGCCGTATCGTGGTCACGGTCCCGTGATCGACAGATCTAACTTGTCCGGAGGTCGTGCGATGAGCGGACCCACGCGGGGCGTCCACCTTCCACCCGAGGTACAACCGGCCCGGGTGCTCGTGTGGGTGCTGCACCTGGCCCTGCCCGTAGCCGCACTGTGGCTCCTGCTCGCACGGCCACAGGTCGACGCGGTCTGGCAACATCAGCCGAGCCATTTCTGGCTCGTCCTCGTGGTCGCTGCGGTCAACGTCGCGGTCGGTGCGCGGATCAGCGTGACGGCGCGCCGGCATACCGACGCCCGGCTGTTCCTGGTATCGCTCGCTTTCCTCAGCAGCGCCGGATTTCTCGCCCTCCATGCGCTGGCCACGCCCGGGGTGCTCATCGGTCATGCGAACACCGGCTTCGATGTGGCACAGCCGGTCGGCCTCGCCCTTGCGTCGGTGTTCGCAGTCGCGTCGTGTCTACCGTTCTCCGCCGAACGGGCCGACCGTACCTTCCGGGCCCTGGTCGTCCTCCGGGCCGTCGTGGCCGTGGTCCTGGTGGCCTGGGCGGTCGTGTCGTTGGCGGACCTACCTCCGCTGAACCAGCCCCCGCCGCCGGCCCGCGATGTCGAGGGTCCGCTGGCCATCGTGGCCGCGACATCGGTCGGGCTCTATGTCGTTGCGGCCGTGCGTTTCTACCTGCTGCACCGCCGGTCGCCCGCAGCTGTCCTGCTCAGTCTCGTGACCGCGTTCGTGCTGCTCGCCGAGTCGATGGTGGCGGTGATCCTGGCGCCGAAGTGGCACCTGTCGTGGTGGGAATGGCACGTGCTGCTGACGTTCGCGTTCGGCTTCGTCGCCTACAGCGCCTATGTCCAGTACCGCCGGGAGGGCACCAGTGCCGGGCTCTTCGACGCGATCGGGCTGCGCGCCACGAACCAGCGCATCCGGGCCGAGTATGGCGCCGCGCTCGAGGATCTCGTGACCACCCTGCAGGAGCGCGAGCGCAGTGGCACCGAGGTGCCCACGGACTCCCGCCTCGCTGCCCGGCTCGCCGACCGATTTGGACTGACCGAGGGCCAGACCGCCGTTCTCGACCGGGCCGGCGCGGCGTTGGCCACCGAGCGGGAGCGCAGCCGCCGACTGGCCGCCCTCGTCGAAGCCGGAGAACAGGGCCGCATTAGTCAGGACCTTTCCGCCCCCGCCGGCGAAGCTGCGGCAAAGGTCGCTCGACCGACTCCGAACTGCTGGACGAGGTGCTGCGCCGGGTCCGGCCGGCGTACGGCGATATCGCGGTGAGCCTGGTCTCCGATGGACAGCTCACAGTGGACGGTCGCGAGTACGACCCGAAGCGCCTGGCCGGTCCGGGACCGTACGATATGGACGATCGATACCTGTATCCGTTGTTCGTCAAAGGACGGGTGGCCGGCGCGCTGTCGGTGCCGAGTCCGGCCGGGTTCCGGGTGCCGGCCCCCCGGGCCAGCGACCCGCTGGTGGCGGCGCTCGCGACCCAGCTTTCGATCACGCTGGAGAATGCCCGGCTCTACCGCGAGCTCGGTACCTTGTTCCGGCAGTACATGTCACCGGATGTTGCCGCGGCGCTGCTCGCCGATCCGGATCAGGCGGCGCTGGGCGGCTCGGTGGTGGAGGTGACCGCACTCTTCGCCGACCTGCGCGGCTTCACGACCTTCTCCGAAGGGGTCGAGCCGGCCGAGATCGTGCGCATGCTCAACCGCTATCACGGCGTCGCGGTACCGTGCATTTTGGACAATGGCGGGACGATCGTTCAGTTTGTCGGCGACGCCCTGCTGGCGTTGTTCAACGCGCCGGCCCGGCAGAGCGACCATGCCCGCCGAGCGGTGCGGGCGGCGCTGCAGATGCAGCGGGCGGTTGAGGCCATCGCCGCGGGCGAGCCGGACTGGCCGCGGCTGCGGGTCGGGGCAAACACCGGGCCGGCGCTGGTCGGCAACATCGGCAGCGAGACACTGCGCGGCTTCAACGCGATGGGCGACGCGGTCAACGTCGCAGCGCGGCTGCAGACGATCGCGGAGCCGGGAAAGGTTGTCATCGGTGAGGAGACCCTGGTGGCCCTGCAGGGATCGGCAACCGTCGAACCGTTGGGCGAGCTCACTGTCAAGGGCCGCCAGCAACCCGTGAAGGCGTATGTCGTGACCGGACTCTCCCCATGACCCGACCCGCCCCCGCCGCTGCCACGTCCGCTGCACCGGCGCGGGAGTTCTTCGACCAGCTGACGCCCGACGAGGCCTCGGCGCTGGAGCGGGCTGGCCGGAGGCGGGACTACCGGCGCGGTTCGGTGCTCATGCGCGAAGCGGACCGGTCCGACTGGGTGCTGGTGCTACGCAGCGGGCGGGTCAAGGTATCCGTCAACACGTCCGGCGGCACCGAGGTGGTCCTGGCGGTACGGGGCCCAGGCGCCCTGCTCGGCGAGCTCTCCGCGCTCGACCGGGAGCCGCGGTCGGCGACCGTCACTGCGCTGGAGCCGGTTACCGCACTGTTGGTGCCGGTGGCCGAGTTCGAGGCGTTCCTGCAGGCGCACGGCCGGGTGGCATACCTGCTCATGCGTACGGTCATCAGCCGCCTGCGCGACGCCGACCGTAAGCGGATCGAGTTCGGCGCCCATGACACCATCGGCCGCGTTTCGGCGCGGCTGGTGGAGATGGCCGAACGGTTCGGGCAGCCCACAACGGACGGTCTCAAGATCGCACTGCCGTTCTCGCAGGACGAGCTCGCGGGCTGGATCGGCGCCTCCCGCGAGGCGGTGAGCAAGGCGCTCGGTGTGCTCCGTGCTGCCGGCACAATCCGCACCAGCCGGATGTCGGTGATCGTCCGCGACCTACCCGACCTCCGCCGCCGCGCCGAGTGAGTGCAAGGAAGGACGCCCTCCAAACCGTTCCGGTACAGGAGGGACTCCTTCCAAACAGGGGGACCGAGCGCCAGGATTACGAGTAGCGGGTGACGTAGCCGCGTCGGCGGAAGACGCGCAGCATCCAGGTGACGTACGCCAGACCGATCACGGCGAGCACCCGAGGGTACCCACGGCGCCGATCGCGAACTGGTCCCAGGGGAACGGCTCCCCGGCGGCGACGCTGCGCCCGACCGCGAAGGCATAGGTCGTCGGCAGCACGTGGGCAAGCGGGTGCAGCACCGACGGCAGCGCCTCGACCGGGTAGAAAGCACCGGAAAGCGGCATCACCACGAAGAGGATGCCCCAGGCGAACGCCTCTGCGCCGGCGCCGAATCGCAGCACCAGCCCGATGACGAACAGCGCGATCGACCAACCCACGACGAGCAGCAGCGCGGCCACCGGGATCATGCCGACTCCGATGACGCTCACGTTGAACGCGAACGCGCCCCACACGATCAGGGTCACCCCACCGACCGCGATGACAAGCTTCACCAGTCCGAACAGGGCCACGCCCAGCACGTACTCCCATTCCCGCATTGGTGTCGCGATGAGGTTGAGCACGCTGCGGCTCCAGGTCTCCTCGAGGAAACCGGTGGCCACCGCGATCTGCGCCTGGTAGATGACATGCCACAGGATCACGCCGACCAGCAGGTACAGGGCGAACTGGGCCGCGCCGCTGGTGGCGCGGCTGGCGGCGAAGACTCCGATTGAGCCGAACAGCAGCACATCCACGACCGGCCACACGATGACGTCGAAGAGTCGATGCGGGCTGCGCAGCATCACGTACGCGTGCCGGCGCGCGATGCCGAACACGCGCCACGCGGTCGCCGCGGCCGGGCCGTACCGTTGCGTGGTATCGATGACAACGTCGCCAGGCGCGCTCATGCCGGTACCTCCTGATGTGCGGCCAGGTGCAGGAACAGGTCCTCAAGGTCGTCGCGGCCATACCGCTCGGTGATCTCCGCCGCACTGCCGTTGGCGACCACCCGGCCGTGCGAGAGGAACACCACCCGTTCACAGAGCCGTTCGACCTCGACCATGTTGTGACTGGTGACGAGCAAGGCGGTGGCGTGTTCGTCGGAGAGCTCGCGCAGCCCGGTCCGTACCCGCAGCGCCACATCCGGGTCAAGCGACGCGGTCGGTTCGTCGAGGACAAGCAACCGTGGCCGGTGCATGACCGCCTTCACGATGCCGACCAGAGTCTTCTGACCACTGGACAACTCGGTACCCATGGCTCGGGCGAGGTGACTGATGCCGAACCGCTCGAGCCCGTCGTAGGCGGCCGCATCCGGATGGCGCAGCCCTTGCAGCCGGCCGTACAGGCGCAGGAACTCGATCACCCGCACGCCTTGCGGCAGCGGCAGGTAGCCCGCGGCGAAGCCGACCTCGGTCATCGCGGCCGAGCGTTGCCGGGGCAGCCGGTGCCCGAAGATCTCGATCGATCCCGCGTCCGGGGTGACCGCGCCGAGGCACATCAGCAGTGTTGTCGTCTTTCCGGCACCGTTGGGACCCAGCAGCGCCACCCGTTCGCCAACGGCCACGGAGAGGTCGACTCCGTCGACTGCGCGCCCTCGTTTGTAGTCCTTGCAGAGTCCTCGAGCGCGGAGGGCCACGTCGCTGCTTGTAACCGGTGTCGACACGGTCAGGCATCCTTCCAGCCTGTGGCCTCGGGCCTCAAACCGTTTTCGGTCGTACCGCACGCTGCGCACTGACCGTGGACGATGTGCCCGGAGTGTCTGATCGTGCATCGATCGAACGACCGATATCCGAACGGGTGCCGAGCCCCTACCGTACGGGCACGCCACATGAGCCAAACGGACTGGACGGCATAGCCATTCGGTTGAGTTACCGCAACCAGTGGGTGAGTGACCGCAGTTGCGGGGGACGCCATCATGAAGGGTCGGTCGATCACTGCGCCAAGATCGCTGTGCCTTGCCAACCTCTGTGCACTTTGGACTTGAAAGGGCTCCACGTGTCGGATCAGCAGAACGCCGGACGGTCGGACGAATTTACCCCGGCAACCCCTCCGCCACCGGCGCAGCCAGCGACGCCCGCGCCGCCACCCCAGTCGTACGAGCCGCCCACGGCCCCAACGCCCGTCGCCTCCGGTGCTCCTGCCCCAGCAGCAGCCGCCGGTGCCGGCGCCGCGGCCGGTGCGGGTGCCGGTGCTGCAGCCGGCGGACCAGTCGACGAGACCCCCGAGGAGGAGGAGGCCCGCCGTCGCCGGCGCTACATCCTGCTCGCGCTGCTCCTGCTCCTGCTCCTGCTGCTGTGCCTCGGCGGCGTGCTCTTCTACTTGTTCCGGGATGACACCACTACGGTCGACCCGAACACCAGCACGTCCGCCAGCACCAGCACCTCGGTACCCCAGCCCCCGCCACCGCCACCACCGCCGCCGGTGCAGCCCCCGCCACCACCGCCGCCCACTCCGACGATCACCATCCCAACGGTCATCGGCAAGACCGCGCAGGAAGCGTCCACGATCCTCAAGGACGCCGGCTTCGTGAACGTCAAGGTCGTGCTCGACACCGGCGCCGACGCTCAGTCGACCGACATGGGCAAGACGGTCACTGGCGTCAACCCGGCGCAAGGCACCGCCGTCGTCGGCACCACGCAGATCGTGCTGACGGTCGGCGCTGGAGGCGGCGGCCTCGGCTGACGCACGTGCGTATGAAGGGCACCTTCTGGGCCATCTGGTCGAAGAAGGTGCCCTTCTTGTCGAAGAGGTGCCCTGCGTGACGTCTGTGACGGGGATCGAGGGTTGCTAGTGGCGCTCGATGATCGCGGGGTGGCGCGGGTCGTCCATCCGGACCACGAGGTCCGCCAGGGCCACCGGGTCGACCTCGGCCGCGTACCGGGCGTACGCGGGCAGCGCCCAGGCGAGCTCCGGCGACGTACGCCGAGCGAGCGCGCCCGGCGACAGATCCAGATGTACGGTCAGGTCCAGTGGGAGCCCGCGCCCGAGTAGCAACGGTCCACTGAGGATGATCACGGCGCCCGGGGTCAGCTGGAGGAAACCGGTCCGGCTGGCTCGGTCGACCTGCAGCGTCCCACCGCACGGGACGGATCCGGCCGGTGCCACCAGGGCCGAGCGGCTCGAGCACCTCCCGGATCAAGCCTTCTGCGTCGAGCCAATCGTCGTAGAAGCTGTCCGGGTCGGTCCGGCCGCGCTCGAACCGCAGCGACGCAGGCCGTCGATGATCCTCGGCATTCACCCGTACGGTCTCGCGCCCCCGCCGCCGCAGCGGCGCCACCAACGCATCCGCCAACTCAGCCGGCCGGCTGGCGTCCGCTCCGTCGATGGCCACCCGAAGCCAGCCTTGGCGCCGGGCCACGCGATCCGCCAGGTCGTCCACGAGCGCGTCGGGCGTAACCGGCCGGATCCGCATTGGGCCATTCTGCCCGGATCTCGCGACCTGCCCGGATCTCGCTCCCTCTTGCTCCGGCCCGACCGACCGCGCAGTCGCATCCGTCCGGACCCGCTTCTCCGGACGTTGTCGGACCCCTCTACTAGGTTGGTACACATGATCGGACGACTCAAGAGCGTGGTGCTCGACGCAGCCGACATTGAAGGGCTGGCCTCCTTCTATGGCGATCTCGCCGGCTGGCCAACGAGCTATGCCGACGAAGAGTGGATCATCCTGCGAACTCCGGACCGGCTGCGGATCTGCTTCCAGCTGGCGCCCAACCACATTCCGCCCCAGTGGCCAGACCCGGTTCACCCACAGCAGTTCCATCTGGACCTGACCACCCCGGACATCGAGCGTGCGGCTGCGCGGGCGGTCGAGCTCGGCGCGACCCGCCTCGGCGGCGCCGACTACGGCGAGTCCGCGTGGATCACACTCGCCGACCCGGCCGGCCACCCGTTCGACCTCTGTCGGCGCGACGAGGCGGGCGACGGCGTCGCCCAGCCGATGGGGCTGTTCGCGGTGACGATCGACACCGATGATCCCGAAGCCCTGGGCCGGTTCTACAGCGAGCTGCTCGGAATGCAGGTGCAGTACGAGGGCGAGCCTGGCGTGCTGATCGGTGCCGAGGACGGACGACAGGTCATGTTCCAGCGGGTCGAGCGCTACAACGCTCCACAGTGGCCGGACCCCGAGCACCCGCAGCAGTTCCACCTCGACGTGCAGGTCGACGACGTGGACAGCGCCGAGACCGTGGTGCTGGGCCTGGGCGCGGCCCGACTGCCCGGCGAGGGTGACAACTGGCGGGTCTACGCGGATCCGTCCAACCATCCGTTCTGCCTCGTCTGGGATGCACCGCAGCAGCAACGGTACGAGTGAGGCGCGCCGTGAAGTTAGGGAGGTGCAGGGTCGGTGGCGCAGTCATACCCGGTTATACTGACACCCATGAAGACGGCGATCTCTGTCCCAGACGAAACCTTCGAGGCGGCCGAGCGTCGCGCGGCCGCGCTCGGCATGAGCCGCTCGGAGTTTTTCACCAGGGCGGCTCGGCGCTACATCGACGAACTAGACGCGCATTCGCTCACGAGTCGCATCGACGCCGCCATCGAACTGGTGGAGTCAGATGAGTCGTCCCAGATTGCGGTGCGCGCTGGTCATCGCGTGCTCGCTGCCAACGAGGACGATTGGTGATAGCTCGCGGCGACATCCGTTGGGCCGACCTCGGTGACACGACCGCCAGCCGACCCGCGAAGCGGCGCCCGGTACTGGTAGTTCAGTCGGCGTCCTACAACGAAAGCCGACTTGCCACGGTGGTGGCGGTGGTCGTCACGTCGAACACCGGCCTCGCCACCATGCCCGGCAACGTCTTTCTTCCCGCCGTGGCCACGGGGCTGCCCCGTGACTCGGTAGCGAACGTCACCGCCGTAGTCACGCTCAACAAGGACGAACTCAGCCATGCCTGTGGGCAGCCTCCCGGACAGCCTCGTGCTCCAAGTAGATCAAGGACTGAGGCAGGTTCTCGGGCTCTGACCAACGATCGAACTCGCAGACCGGCGGACGGTTCCTGCTCCAGGAACGAGATCGATAGTTGAACGACGTCAGGGAACGAGAGCGTCAACCACGGCCTGAGCACGCGCCTCGTGCTTGGCGTAGGCCGTCGGGAACGCCGAGACCTGCACCCGCTGCGCCGCGTAGGTCAGCGCCATGCTGTCCCATCCCGGGACCGTGACCAGAACGCGGTAGAACGCGGTGGCCGCGTAGGTCGGGTCCATGATCTGCGCGATCGTGCCCCAACCGGAGCTCGGCCGCTGCTGGAACAGGCCGACCGAGTCATGGTCGGAGCCGCTGCCCTCGTTGGGGTAGTTGTACGACTCCGGCAGTCTCGTGCTCGCCAGGTTGTACAGGTTGCACTCCTGCATCGACGTTGCGATCGCGATGACGAACGATCGCTTCGGTAGGCCCATGGCCTGACCGGCCTCGACGATTCGCTTCGCGTTGTTCATCTGCGCCTGGCTGAGGCCGGCGACCGGCGTCGGGAGCAACTTGCGGGCGTCCTCCGCCTTGCGGGCCTCCTCGGCTGCCAAAGCCTTGGCCTCCTCGGCCGCCTTGGCCTCCGCCGCCCTGCGAGCCTCTTCCTCTTTTGCCTTGGCGATCTGGGGCGCGAGAAGTTTGTTGGCTTCGTCGACCGCGTCCTGGTCGGCCTGGCGGTCGTACGAGCGGTTGGCCCGGTCGGCTCGGTCCGAAACGCTGAACGCCGCGGTATCGACCTGGCGAGGTTCCGCGCCACCTTGCCCGCTGGCCATTGCGGCGAGGGCGAGGCAGGTCAACACGCTGGCCGTGAGACCCAGCTTGTTCTTTCCCACGCTCCTCAATGTCGCCGGGGTTGGCCATCTGAGGTTCGTGAGACGGACCTTCGGGGCCGTGCTCGTCGCTCGGTGGCGAGGGGTATGAGCAGTCGTCTTGTCATGAATATCTTCATGCGAGGGGGATTGCCGCATTGGCCAAAGGTAGGCGGATAAAAGCTGTTCCTCCCAGTAAATGTTGTGTGGGCCCGCGCACACTATTACCGCGAGTAATGCATGTATAACCCCTGGTAGTCACATCCGTAGAATGCAATGCACAGGAGACGCAGTATACACAATTCTTCTTCAATTCATAGTGCTCAATGTTATCACTATTCAGTGACATGGCGGCACGATTCCCATTACATCGCGTGGCCACTCCACTACGGTACGTGGAAATGTAATCCGCCACGAGCGAGGAAGATCGACCCGCGGCGGTCGCGGCCGGCCCTGTCGAGCTACGCTCAGCCGTGCCCGCGTACGACCTTCACAGGCGCCGACAGCACTCGCAGGCCGGAGCAGAATCGGACCGGGCCACGCTATGACGGACTCGCCGCTCCATCGGCTCCGACTTCACCTGCGCACCTGGCTCGGCCGCTGGCCGGCCGTCGGACCAGTCGACGTGGTCGGGTCAATTCGACGGGAGCAACCCGGCTGGGACGGCCGGATCTTTCCGGTCATAGGTGTCCATTCGCCCCGCGGATCAGTGCTCTCGGTGCCGCCGCGCGGTGCCGCCGAGGTCGGGTCCCGGGTACATCAGCTGACCGCCAACGGTACGAGTTGGGAGGAACTACTCCCGCTACTGCCCGGCCTGCTCTCCCAGGAAGGCCGCCGCGTCTACAGCGGCATCTTCCGTTGGTGCGAGGAGCCTACGAAGCTGCCCGACGCCGGAGTCTGGGTCGACGCCGCCGACGAGTCCGTCCCCGAGTGGCTGCGCCCGTTCGGGCACGAGGTGCTCATGGTCAACGACCCAGAGACGGGCGCCTACCTGGCCGGGGTGGGCTTGAAACACCACGATCGGTACGGCCGTGAGCTCGCGGTCGGTACCGAGCCCGGGGCCCGCGGCCAGGGCCTGGCGCGCGCGCTGGTCGCGCAGGCCGCCCGGCGGGTGCTCGACGAGGGCGCGGTCCCCACGTACCAGCACGATCCAGCCAACATCGCCTCGGCGCGGGTCGCCGAGGCGGCTGGCTTCCCTGATCGCGGTTGGCGATCCGCAGGCATGCCCTGAGGCACATGCGCTGAGGCACATGCGTCTCGAGGCACGGACGGGCGGGGTGGTTTGTGGTCACCCAGCCCCGTCCATGCGACGTGCGGCTACGTCGGGGCAGCGGCGGACGCAGCGAAAGGGCCTTGAGGAAGATCGGCCCGATCGCCGAGGGGTCCCGGGCGATGAACGTGCCACCGCCGGTCGTGTCCGTGATCCGCTTCAACTCGGCCTCGCTCACCTCGTCGCCGATGCCGAGCGCGATCACCTGTACCGGCTTGCGCGGGTCCATCAGGCCCTTGAGCTGCTCGATGAGCTGGTCCAGCGTCAGCCCGCTCGGGTCCTGGTTCTGCCCGTCAGTGAGCATGACCACCGAGTTGACTGCGGCAGGGTCCCAGCCGGCCTGCACGGTCTTGTACGCGGCGAGCGTGGTGTCATACAGGCCCGTCTGTCCATTGGGGATGGGTTTGACCGTGGTCAGCGCCGCGAGCAGGTTCGGTCGCTGCTCGGACATCTTCCGGATCGGCAGCAGCTCCTTGTAGTCCTTGTCGCCGTCGAGCAGGGTCGAGAACGTCCACAGACCGACCGACCAGGAGTCATCGAAGAGCATCATCCCCTGCTGGGCCGCCGCGGTCGCGACCTGACCACGGGACGCACCGCCAGCGCTGGGCACCGCGATCTCCATTGAGCCGGAGACGTCAATGACCGCGAGCATCCGGGCCGGGCGGGTCACCGAGATCCAGGTGCCGATCGCCTTGCCCACCGCGGCCCCATCAAGCTGGCCGGCCGCGATCTCCGCGGGCGCGCCGGGCAGCGGTGCGAGGCTCGAGTTGCCGTCCTGGTCGCGCAGGCCCGCGGCGCCGAGTCCGTCGCGGAACGGCACACCGGCGAGCGCAGCTTGAAGTTCCTCGGCAAGCCGGACGCGCTCGGTCGCGATGCCCGGCATGACCGCGTACGGGTAGTCCAGCGCCGGTGGCGCCGGCTGAATGTAGATGGCCGCCAGCTTGACGGCCGGCGACCCGGCGTTGTAGCTCAGCACCGCCTGCTCCGACAGCGGTGCGGCACTGAGGCCAGCCGCCAGCGCGGCCGGGTCGGCCGATTTGGGGAACCGAGCGAGCAGATCGGCGGCCGCTGGCGTACGCCCGCTGAACAATGCCCGCATCACGGCGACGGTCGCCTGCTCGGCGGCGGCGCCCGCAGCGGCCGCGGCCCCGCCGAGCGCCACCAGTCCGGACAGACCGACGGCATCCCGATTGGGCTCAACGATGCCGATCTTCAGCGCCGGTCCGGTGGTCATCCGCTGGAGCAGGGTTGACCAACTCAGGGTGGTGTTCGGCCAACCGAGGGTAGCGGCGACCGGTTCCGGCATGGCGAGTACGACCGGGCTACGGGCGATTGACGGTGCCTGCGGCGGGACCAGGTTCGGGCCGGCGGCCCGCAGTCGTACCAGCCACGTAGAGGAGTCAGGCACCCATACGTCGGGGACTGTCGCCGCCGCCTCCTTGACCGCGGCGGCCGGCGCCGAAGCGGACCCGGACGGCGCGGGCGACGTTGGTGCTGGGCTGCCCAGCGGAGTGAGGCCGACAACCGCGACGCCGCCGCCGTTGGCAATCGACAGGGCCACGTCAGCCGGAGCGACCGCGGTCACATCAACAGCGACACACTGGCCGCCGGGGGCGCTCGCGGCCGCGGCCCAGGTGTCGGCTGTCTGCCGCAACGCCGGAGCGATCTCTGGCGCCGCGGCGACGCTCAGCCGGATCTCACCGGAACAGGAACTCGGGCCCACAGACTGCCACAGCGCGAGAGCACCGACACCGACGACCAACATCATGGTCACGATGGCGGCGCGTCCGCGCATTCCCAGTCCGGGACCGCGATGACGTCCATTCATCGTGACCCACTCTGCATAGTGAGCCATACTGCGCATTCGGACTCGGGGTGTCCAGTCGGGGGTCCCCTTCGCAATCCTTTTGGCCCACCTTGCTGTTCTGTCCACATTGATGGAACCGTGCGCTCGAGGTCAGGTTTGGGCAATCTCACCGAAGCTCGAGGCGCGGATCACGGTCAGCGAACGGGGACGCCGATGGGGTTGCCGGCTGGGATGACAGTCCAGCACGCATCGGTCATCGGTGCCAGCAGCTCCTTGAGACGCGCCACCGCGCCCGGACCCACCGCCGTCCACGGCGACTCGGCGACGCGGTTGGTGGCGTCTTCGGCGAACCGGAACAAATCCCGCCCGGCCTGGGTGGCCGTGCCCTCACTGTCGAGCAGGCCCCGGTCGACGAGCCGCTGCTGGCAGGCGGTCCACTCCTCGTCAGTCCAGCCGCGCGCCGGCTGCAGGTACTCCCGGGACATGTCCATCCCGCAGCGCAGGACGAGCACCTCGATGGGACCGAGGTCGACCGTGACCAGCGCCGCGATGTGACCGTCGCCACGGTGCTCCCGCAGAGTTGTCGCGGCTTGGAAGAGCCGGGCGTACGGGTTGTCGTACCGGGGCAGCGCGGCGTTGGCGGCGCCGAGCACCCGACCGGCCGGATCCAGCGTCGACACCGCGGTCTCGAGCAGTCGGGCCGCCTCCTCCACCCGCTCGATCGGCGTTTCGACGAGTAACCCCGACAGGGCTTCGACCGCACCCTCCGCGCGCGCCACCAGTACGTCGGCCGGCGCTGCCATGCTCCACACCTCGGGCAACGCCCGGCTGACCATGGACGGTGCGAAGGAGTAGTAGGCGGCGATCATAGGTGCCGGGCCGATCGCACCCAGCGGCGCCGACCGGCCGGCGAAGTACCCGCGCCAGAAACCACGCAGACCGGCCGCGGTGAACCGATCGCGGGCTCGCTGATCGAAGTAGGTAACAATGTGGATCGGTTCGAACAAGGTCCACATCGTCCGGGCGTCGCTCATGTCGTCCTCCTCGGGGCGGCCGGAGCGGGACGGAAGGTCACTCCGGGAACCTCACTGTGCCGCAGTCCGACGCCGTCGGAACGCCGGCCTGCTGTCGCGTGCAACACATCACCACGTGCCGCCGCGCCACGGCGATAGGGTCGAACCGACCGATCAAGCCGAGGAGACCGACAGTGCAACAGCCCTCTGCCGCATTCCTGGCCAGCGCCGACGCGGAGGCTCTCGGTCAAACGGCCGACTCGGCGATCACCCGGGCACTGGCTTTGATCGACACGGTCAAGACCGGCTCGCTCCAGGGCCCCGCTCTGCTTGACGGGTTCGATGAGGCGATGGCCACCCTGGCCAACACCGCCGACCCGATCGACCTGGTCGCGGTGACCAGTCCGGACGCCGCGGCTCGAGACGCCGCCGAGGCCGCCAAGCAGGCGATCGCGAAGGTGCGCACCGACATCAGCCTCGACCGCGCGCTCTACGATGCGCTCACCGTTCTCGACCTCGACCGCGATCTCGATCTCGATGCTGCAACCCGGCACTACCTGAACCTCACGCTCCGGGAGTTTCGGCGGGCGGGCGTTGACCGGGACGACGCCACCCGGCGACGGGTGCGGGAACTGCAAGAGGAACTGGTCGGCATCGGGCAGGACTTCGACCGCAACATCCGCTCTGACACCCGCGCCGCCTCGCTCGCACCGGCGGCGCTCGCGGGCCTGCCCGACGACTATGTGCGCGCGCACCCGCCGGGCGAGGACGGCCGGGTGCGCATCAGTACGGAGTACCCCGACATCATCCCGTTCCTCACCTACGCCAAGGACTCGTCCGCCCGGGAGCAGCTGTGGCGACTGTTTCGGTTGCGCGGGCACCCGGCCAATGTGGACGTTCTCAGGCGGATGCTGGAGCGCCGGCACGAGCTGGCCACCCTGCTCGGCTACCCGTCCTGGGCGCAGTACGTGGCCGAGAACAAGATGGTCGGCAGCGAGCAGAACATCGCCGACTTCATCGAGCGTATCGCCGACGCGGCCAACGATCGGGCGGCCCGCGACTACGAACTCCTGCTCGAGCGCAAGCGCCGCGACATCCCCGATGCGCAGGCAGTGCATCCGTGGGATTCGTCCTATCTGGACGATCGCGTGAAGGCCGAGCAGCTCGCCTTCGACACCCAGGCGATGCGGCCGTACTTCGAGTACGGCCGGGTCAAGGCCGGCCTCATGGGTCTGGTGGAACGGCTCTTTCACGTACGGTTCAGCGCCCGCACCGACCTACCGGTGTGGCACCCGGAGGTCGAGTGTTACGACGTGCTCGGACCTGGCGGTCAACTACTCGGGCGCATCTTCCTCGACATGCACCCACGAGCGGACAAGTACAACCACGCCGCGATGTTTCCGCTCACCACCGGTAAGTCGGGCCTGCGGATCCCCGAGTGCGCCCTCGTCTGCAACCTGCCCCGCCCAGGCACTGGACCCGAGGACCCGGCTTCGCAGGCGTCGCCGGGTGAGCCCGCCCTGCTGCAGCACTCCGATGTGGAGACCTTCTTCCATGAGTTCGGGCACCTGATCCATCACATCTTCGCCGGCGACTCGCGCTGGTCGGGCACCAGTGGCATCGCCACCGAGTGGGACTTCGTCGAGGCGCCGTCGCAGCTGCTCGAGGAGTGGGTTCGCGACGCCGCCACACTGGCCACGTTCGCGGTGCACCACGAGACCGGTGAGCCGCTCCCGGCCGAGATGGTCGCGAAGCTGCGTTCG
Organism: uncultured Actinomycetota bacterium; assembly: GCA_963773935.1. Lineage (GTDB taxonomy): Bacteria > Actinomycetota > Actinomycetes > Mycobacteriales > Micromonosporaceae > DATBGZ01. The sequence continues at coordinate 29,914 of CAVZCZ010000003.1, read as the reverse complement.
GCGGAGGAGTTCGGCAAGGGCCTGTTCGTACGGCAGCAGATGTTCTACGCCGCGCTGAGCCTTGAGCTGTACCGGCGCGACCCAGCCGGCGTGGACCCGGTGACGGTGGAGCGGGAGGCTCAGGAGCGGTTCACGCCGTACCGGCATGTCGAGGGCACCTACCTGCATCTCGGCTTCGGACATCTCGACGGTTACTCGGCGATCTACTGCACCTACATGTGGTCGTTGGTGATCGCCAAGGACCTGTTCACGGTGTTCGCGCGCGACGGACTGCTCGATGATGCGACCGCGGACCGCTACCGCCGTACCGTCCTGGCACCCGGGGGCTCGGCCCCCGCGGCCGACCTGGTCCAGAACTTCCTCGGCCGGCCGTACGACTTCACCGCGTACCACGCGTGGCTCGACGCCGATTGATCCATCGACCGTCGGCTTTACGTGCGGCTAATCACGACCCGGTCGATGCCCGGAGTGGCACCGTCCCCTGAGGACACTGTGATGGCGGCATTATGGTTCCCGGCCGGTACGGATGCGTCCACTGTGGCGACCGAGCAGCATCCCGACCCGCCCTCGTAGCTGACCGTCACTGGCGCAGCGCCACCCACGGCCAGCCTGCCGGTTGCCGCGGCGCCCGGGGCGTAGTAGATCGTGAAGCGATAGGTGCCCGCAGCGGGCACGGCGATGCCGCGGAGCTCGATCTCGCCTGCATTGCTGGTGAACCTGACCACCTTGCCCCCAGACGCGCCGGCCTCCGCGACCACCTGCGCGGCACGTAGCTTGACGTCGGGCATGCCGGCCTCGGCCTCAACCGCCAATAGGGGGCCGGCCGGGGTGGTCGCAGCGGGCGTCGCGTTGATCGAGGTGGATGGCAGAGCTGACGACGAACCCATGCCGACGCCAGCGGGATCCGATGTCGCCGCGTCGCCGCCCGCCCAGTCCGCGTTCTCGCCGTCCGGCCCGCCGGCCACGGCGATCCACGCGGCGGCGACAACGGCGGCGACAAGAATGGCGGCGGTCACCCCAAGCGCGTGCAGCCGGCGGCGGTGCCGAGGAACGTCCGCCCGGCGTACGCCGCGGTAGGCCCCATTCGGCACCTCAGCATCCGGGTCGAAGTCCCACGGATCGGACGTCGACGTAGCCGGCCCCCGGCCGTGCCGTGCGTCGGGGTCCCTGCCCGTCATCGACATTCGGCTCTCCCCGGCCAGCCCGACAACCATTAGCGAGACACGATCCGTCCTGGCCGCTCGTCCCTCGCGGCTCGGACTACTCGTGAGGATGCGGCCTGAACCTACGCCACAGCGCCAGCGGGCGCGAGTCACGGTCGTGAGCACGGCTACGCGTCGGCGCCGGAACGCGCTGGGGGTCAGGCCTCCGGCGGGTGGACCCGCTGCCCCTTGCCGATGACCACGACGCCATTCTCGGAGACGGTGTACCGGGTGCGGTCCCGCTCGAGATCCACGCCGATCTCGGTGCCCTCCGGAACGACCACGTTCTTGTCCAGGATGGCGTTGCGCACGACGGCGTGACGCCCGATGTCGACGCCCTCCATGAGTACCGAGCCCTCGACGTGAGCCCATGAGTGCACCCGGACGTTGGGCGAGACCACGCAGTTCTCCACCAGCGAGCCGGAGATGACCGCGCCGGGCGAGACCATCGAACCGATCGCGCGGCCTAGCCGCTCCTGCCAGCCGTGCACGAACTTCGCCGGCGGCCACGGCCGGTTCTCCGTGTAGATGGGCCACTCATAGTTGTAAAGATTGAAGATCGGGTGGATCGCGATCAGGTCCATGTGGGCTTCGTAGAACGAGTCGAGCGTTCCCACGTCACGCCAGTACCCACGGTCGCGGTCGGTGGTTCCGGGCACCCGGTTGTCCCGGAAGTCGTACACATTGGCCTCGCCCTTGTCGACGAGCATCGGGATGATGCTGCCGCCCATGTCGTGCTTGCTGGCGGTGTCCGCGGCGTCCTTGGTCAACGCCTCCATCAGGGCATCGGTGCTGAACACGTAGTTGCCCATCGACGCGAATACCTCATCCGGGGCGTCGGGCAGACCAACCGCGTCGGTGGGCTTCTCCCGGAACGCGGCGATGCGCCGGCTCTCCCCGGCCACGTCCATAACACCGAACTGGTCGGCCTGGGACAGTTGCTGGCGGATGCCGGCGACCGTGACTCCGGCGCCGGAGGCGATATGGTCGGCGACCATCTGCTCCGGGTCCATCCGGTAGATGTGGTCGGCGCCGAACACGAGAATGTAGTCGGGCCGCTCGTCGCTGATCAGGTTGAAGCTCTGGTAGATCGCATCGGCGGAACCGGCGTACCAGTACGGTCCGCGCCGCTGCTGCGCCGGCACCGGCGTGACGTAGTTGCCCAGCAGGTTGGACATCCGCCAGGTCTTGGTGATGTGCCGGTCCAGGGAGTGCGACTTGTACTGGGTCAGCACCACGATCTTCAGGTAACCGCCGTTGACCAGGTTGGACAGCGCGAAATCGACCATCCGGTAGAGCCCGCCGAAGGGAACCGCGGGCTTGGCCCGGTCGGCCGTCAGTGGCATCAACCGCTTGCCCTCGCCGCCGGCCAGCACGATCGCGAGGACTTTCGGAGCCGCCATAGTTGCGACGCTATCGAGAGCGAACCGCCCACACCAGCCGAACGGCTGGAGTTGGTGCGATCCGTCGCGACTCTTTTGCGTGGGCGGGGCTGCGGGGTCAGCGGAGTGAAGCCGCTCTTCATCCGCGGAGGAGTTGCGACCCACTGGACTAGTGTCTGGGGGGTGCGGGTGGATCTGCTGACCCGGGAGTACCCGCCGGAGGTCTACGGCGGCGCCGGGGTGCACGTGGAGTACCTTGCCCGAAGTCTGCGTGCGCTGGTCGATGTACGGGTGCACTGCTTCGGGCCACCCCGGGATGAGCCGGGGGTCATCGGCTACGCAGACCCGGCCGAGCTCACCGGCACCAACGCGGCCTTGCGCACACTCGGCGTCGACCTTGCGATGACGGCCGGGACAGCCGGTACCGACGTCGTGCACAGCCACACCTGGTATGCCAACCTCGCCGGCCACCTGGCGAAGCTGCTGCACGGCGTGCCCCACGTGGCCACCGCGCACAGCCTCGAACCGCTGCGCCCGTGGAAGGCCGAGCAACTCGGCGGTGGGTATGCCGTGTCGTCCTGGTGCGAGCGCACGGCACTGGAGGCGGCCGATGCCGTCATCGCGGTCTCCGCCGGCATGCGCCTCGACGTGCTCGCCGCGTACCCGGCGGTCGACCCGGACCGGGTGCACATCGTGCACAACGGGATCGACACCGAGGAGTACGCGCCCGACCCCGAGACCAGCGTCCTGACCCGGCTCGGCATCGACCCGCAGGCGCCCAGCGTCGTCTTCGTCGGACGGATCACCCGACAGAAAGGTCTGCCATATCTGCTGCGCGCGGCCCGGTCGTTGCCGGCCGGGGTGCAGGTGGTGATCCTCGCCGGAGCGCCGGACACACCCGAGATCGCGACCGAGGTCGAGCGACTCGCCGCAGAGCTGCGGGCGAGGCGCGACGGGGTGATCTGGGTACAGGCGATGTTGCCCAAGCCCGAGGTGATCCAGGTGCTCTCGAACGCGACCGTGTTCGTATGCCCGTCCATCTACGAGCCCATGGGAATCGTCAACCTTGAGGCGATGGCCTGCGAGACGGCGGTCGTCGCCACCGCAACCGGCGGTATTCCCGAGGTGGTGGCCGATGGCAGCACCGGGCTGCTGGTCCCGATTGAGCAGGCGACGGACGGCACAGGCACCCCGGCCGACCCAGATCGCTTCGTCGCCGACCTGGCCCGGGCGCTCAATGACCTGGTCGGAGACGCTGCTCGGGCGAAGGCCATGGGCAAGGCCGGCCGGGAACGCGCGGTGGATCAGTTCTCCTGGGCCGCCGTAGCGCAGCGCACCCTGGAGGTCTACCAGACGGTGACGACTGGTTTGCCGAATACTGGATCCCGATGACCGGGAGAATCTGGATCGGTGAGGTCACGCCCAGGCCCGCCGGCGGCGAGCATCCAGCCAAGGCGGTCGTCGGCGAGTGGGTGCCGATCGGCGCGGTCGCGTTCCGCGAGGGTCACGACGCCGTCGGCTGCGAGGTGTTATGCCACGCCCCCGACGGTTCCGCCCGGCCCGAGGTCCGGATGGTCCAGAGCCCCGGTACCGATGCGTGGACCGCCATGATCCAGCCTGACGCGGTCGGCATGTGGACCTTCACCGTGACCGCGTTCGCCGACCCGTACCTGGCCTGGCGGTCGGCGCTGACAAAGAAGATGGAGGCCGGGCAGGGAGCCACGGAGCTCGCGAATGACCTCGAGATCGGCGCGTCCGTGCTGGACCGGGCGGCCAAGCTGGTGCCCGCCGACCGCGTCGATGATGTGGTCGAGGCGGCGGCGGCGTTGCGCGACGGGAGCCTCGCCCTGGCCGGGCGGGCCTACCCCGCGTTGGACCTCACCGAGCTGTTGTGGCAGCACCCGGTGCAGGAACTGGTCACCGCGACGAAGCCGTTCCGTATCTGGGTGGACCGGAAGCGGGCGTTGTTCTCCGCGTGGTACGAGTTCTTCCCGCGGTCCGAAGGCGCCACAGTGGACCGACAAGGGCTGCCGCTCAAGCACGGCACGTTCGCCACGGCCACCCAACGCCTGCCCGAGATCGCGGCGATGGGCTTCGATGTGGTCTACCTGCCACCGATCCACCCGATCGGAAAGGTCCATCGCAAGGGCCGCAACAACGCACTGGTGGCACGCCCGGGGGACGTCGGCTCCCCCTGGGCCATCGGCTCGGCCGAGGGCGGACATGACGCCATCCATCCGCAGCTTGGCACCCTCGAGGACTTCGGCGCGTTCGTACGGCGGGCACGTGGCGAGGGGCTGGAGGTGGCCCTCGACCTGGCGCTGCAGTGCGCGCCCGACCATCCCTGGGTCACCGACCACCCAGAATGGTTCACCACACTGCCCGACGGCACGATCGCGTACGCCGAGAACCCTCCGAAGAAGTACCAGGACATCTACCCACTCAACTTCGACAACGACCCCGAGGGGATCCGGGCCGAGATCCTGCGCGTGGTTCTGCACTGGGTCGGGCAAGGGGTGAAGATCTTCCGGGTGGACAATCCCCATACCAAGCCGATGGACTTCTGGCAGTGGCTGATCTGGCAGGTCAAAGATCGCGATCCGGACGTGCTGTTCCTGGCGGAGGCGTTCACCCGCCCCGCGGTCATGCAGGGGCTCGGCACGATCGGGTTCACCCAGTCGTACACCTACTTCACCTGGCGCTCCGCATCGCATGAACTGCGCGAGTACTGCCAGGAACTGGTCGCCGCGGCCGACCACATGCGTCCCAACTTCTGGCCGAACACTCCGGACATCCTGCCCGAGCACCTTCAGCATGGCGGCCCGGCGATGTTCAAGATCCGCGCGGTGCTGGCGAGTCTGCTCTCGCCGTCGTGGGGGATCTACGGCGGATACGAGCTGTACGAGCACGTCGCCCGCCCGGACGCGGAGGAGTACCTGGATAACGAGAAATACCAGCTCCGCCCGCGGCCGTGGTCGCAGGCGGTGCGGGCTGGCGTGTCCCTGGCGCCGTTCCTGGCCCGGCTCAACGCCATTCGCCGGGACAATCCCGCACTGCACCAGCTGCGTAACCTACGCTTCCACCACGTCGACAACGACAATGTCCTGTGCTGGTCCAAACGGGACGCCGATACGGGGAACACGGTGCTCGTGGTGTGCTCGCTCGACTCACGCAATCCACAGTGGACGAATACGTCGCTGGACATGCCGGCGCTCGGGTTCGACTGGCATGAGCGGATGACCGTGCGGGACCAACTCACGGGCGTCGAGTACGAGTGGGGACAGCACAACCCGGTCCGGCTCGACCCGTACGGCGAGCCCGCGCACGTCTTCATTGTCAGCCCCATCGGGGAGAGCGGCACATGACGGAAATCATTGTTGGCCCCACCCACGATCCACACGCGTTGCTCGGGGCGCATCCGGCCGATGACCGACACCGTGATCCGCACATTGCGCCGCGGGGCGCAGGACGTGGTGGCCATCGTGGACGGTGTCCGCCACCCGATGCAGAAACTTGTCGACGAAGGGATCTTCGAGGCCACCGTGCCCGGGTCGGTGTCCGACTACCGGATCGAGGCGGACGGGCGGCTCACGGACGACCCGTACCGGCATCTGCCCACGGTGGGCGAGTTCGACCTGCAGCTCATCGCCGAGGGACGCCACGAGCGACTGTGGACGGTGCTCGGCGCGAACCCACGCGACGACGGTGTGGCGTTCGCCGTCTGGGCGCCCAGCGCGCAAGGTGTACGCGTGGTCGGCGACTTCACCGGCTGGGGCCCGCACGACGGGTGGCCGATGCGCTCGATGGGCAGTAGCGGCGTCTGGGAGCTGTTCGTGCCGGACGCCTCGGCCGGACAGCGGTACAAGTTCCGGATTCTCGGCCGGGACGGGGTCTGGCGCGAGAAGGCCGACCCGCTGGCCGCCTACGCCGAGGTGCCCGACCGGACTGCGTCGGTGGTGTTCCGATCTGACTACGACTGGGGCGACGCGCAGTGGCTCGCTCGCCGTCGCGCCAGCGAGCCGTATCGCGAGCCAGTCAGCATCTACGAGGTACACCTCGCCTCATGGCGGCCGGGACTGTCCTATCAGGAGCTCGCCCGAGAACTGACCGAGTACGTGGTACGCATGGGTTTCACCCACGTCGAGTTCATGCCCGTGATGGAGCACCCGTTCGGTGGTTCCTGGGGATACCAGGTGACCGGCTACTACGCCCCGACCGCGCGTCTGGGCGATCCGGACGGCTTCCGGTCGCTCGTGGACGCGCTGCACCAGGCCGGCATCGGAGTGATCCTCGACTGGGTACCAGCTCATTTCCCGAAGGACGAGTGGGCCTTGGCCCGCTTCGATGGCACGCCGCTCTACGAGCATGCCGACCCGCAACGCGGCGAGCATCCCGACTGGGGCACCTTGTGTTCGACTTCGGCCGACCGGAGGTGCGCAACTTCCTGGTCGCGAATGCGCTCTACTGGCTGGAGGAGTTCCATGTCGACGGGCTTCGGGTAGACGCCGTGGCGTCGATGCTCTACCTCGACTACTCCCGCGAGGATGGTCAGTGGAGCCCGAATGTCCACGGTGGACGCGAGAACCTGGACGCGATGAGCTTTCTGCAGGAGCTCAACGGCACCGTCTACAAGCACCACCCGGGTGTGCTCATGGTGGCCGAAGAGTCGACCGCCTGGCCGGGCGTGACCCGGTCCACGAACGCCGACGGACTGGGTTTCGGCTTCAAATGGAACATGGGCTGGATGCACGACACGCTCGTCTACCTCGGCAAGGAGCCGGTACACCGGCAGTACCACCACCATCAGATGACCTTTGCCACGGTGTATGCCTGGAGCGAGAACTTCGTCCTGCCGATCAGCCACGACGAGGTGGTGCACGGCAAGCGGTCACTCGTCTCCAAGGTGTCCGGCGACTGGTGGCAGCAGCGCGCCACCATCCGTGCTCTGCTCGCGTTCATGTGGTCCTTCCCCGGAAAGCAACTGCTCTTCATGGGCTCCGAGCTCGCCGACGGTCGCGAGTGGAGCGAACAGCGCGGTCTGGACTGGTCCATGTTGGACGATCCGGCGCATGCCGGGGTGGCCCAGCTCGTCGCGGACCTCAACGCGGCCTACCGGATCGAGCCGGCGTTGTGGTCGCAGGACACGACGCCGGAGGGCTTCTCCTGGATCGTCGGCGATGACAACCAGCGCAACGTCTTCGCCTTCGAACGGATCGGTGCCGGCGGCGAGTTGCTGGTGTGCGTGGCCAACTTCTCCGCCGTACCGCATGACAACTACCTGATCGGGCTGCCGAAATCCGGGCGATGGCGGGAGATCATCAACACTGACTCCGCCGCGTACGGTGGATCCGGCGTGGGCAACCTCGGCTCAGTCGACGCCGCGCCGGTCCCGTGGCACGGGCGGGAGGCCTCCGCCACGCTACGGATCCCCCCACTCGGCGCCGTCTGGCTCCGCCCCGCCTGACTCTCCGGGGACCGGGGAGTCCTACCGCCCCTCTGGGGGCGCCAGGACTCCCGAACCGCCGATCATGGGCGCGGTTAGTGCGCGCTCTCCGCGCGCGCTGCCGCGGTGGCCTCGGGCAGTGGCTCGCCCGTTTCGAGGAACGTCTTGAGGCTGGAGAGCAGGTGCGGCCAGCCCTGGCTGACCATCCCGACCACCGCGCTGCCGCCTTCGTGGATGACGGTCAGTTTGACCAGGTGCTCGAGCGGTTCGATGTCGAAGGTGACCTTCGAACGCTGTTCGCTCGTGACCCGGGCGCGATCCTCGTCGTTGAGATCGATGACCTTGGCGAACTCTGGCGTGAACGAGTGCCAGGTGTAGGCGAGCCTGCGGTACGGCTCGGACTCGAGCACGACCTGATCCGGGTCGCTGACCTTGACACCGTTGAGCTCCCAGCTCATCGACGACCCTTCAGCCCAGTCCGATTCGAAGATCACACCCCAGTAACGCCGGGTGAAGGCCGGATTCGTCAGCGCTTCCCAGAGCCGCTCGGGCGTTGTCTTGATGTACGTCGTATACGCGAATTCTCCGTCTGCCATGATCTCCTGCTCCAATGCTGATCTTGAGGTCGGCGAGCGCCTGCACACGCTCGCGGGCGTACTGGTTGATCCAGCGTTCAGCGATGGCGTTGATCGGGGCGGCATTGAGGTAGTGCAGCTTCTCCCGCCCACGCCACACCGTGGTGACAAGCTCCGTCGCCTCCAACATGGCCAGGTGCTTGCTGACCGACTGCCGGGTCATGTCCAGCCCGGCGCACAGTTCGCGGAGGGTCTGCCCGTTGCGAGCATTGAGACTGTCGAGCAGTCGCCGGCGACTGGCATCGGCCAGCGCCTTGAACACCTCGTCCATTCGCCTCCCAACATGCAACCACTAGGCTGCCTATTACATTAGGCAACCCAACGGCTGCATGTCAAGCTTCCCCCGCGCATGACCCCTCGAAGTGACTTTTAGGGCATCCGAGCGCGCAGAACTGCCCTGAAACTGACTTCTTGGGCCGCGCGGAGGGCTAGATCGCGGCGGTTTCCCCATCGGGGAACGCGGCGCGTAAAGCGGCGAGCACCCAGATCATGCGCCCGGCCGCCTCGGTGGGATGCTCCCCGTACTCTTCCGCCATCCGGGCGGCGCATCCGCCGGCGCCCAGTCGCGAAAGCGTCTCGGTTACGGCGGTCCGGATCTGCTCCACGGTCGGCATCTGTGAGCCCTGCACCCAGGAGGCGAACAGCGCCTCTGCACGGGTTGCCATCATCGTCGTCATCGCTATCACCCCTCTCGGTTACCAGGTATTCGGCGGCACGCCGCAGCCGGATGACCACTGCCTGTCATCGATTTTCGGCGCGGGTGGCGGGGGCACTTCTCGTCGGGGAAGACGGTTGCCGGATGGGCTTGTAAGGTCGGCCCGTGCCTACCCCTGCGTCCTGCACCTGCCGCATCTGCCGCCCGGACGAGAACGAGATCGGGGCCACCGTCGAAACCGTGCGACGGCACGGCTGGGTGTCGTTGTGGGTGGCGGGGTCCATCGACTTCGCCTACACGGTGGGCCTGTGGCACACGTTCGGTGAGCCCGAGGTGGTGATGTTCGGGCTCGAGGGCGAAGGGATGCAGACCTGGTTGAACACTTGTGTGGAACTCGGCCGGGACAAGGGATGGCCGGAGCCGGACGAACCGTTCCACGGAGTCATCGACGGATTTGAAACCCAGCTCCGGAACGTGCACGCGTCGTGGCTCCCGGCCCTCTTCGGCACCGCGCTCGGCTTCTACCGCGGCACCGCGATTCCGGTACGCCAACTGGTCTGGCCAGACCGCAATGGGCTGTGGCCGTGGGATGACAAAGCGACCCCGAGCAGCCGCAACCGGCAGGCCTTCGCCTGGTTGCCCGTGCACGAACACCCCGCTGGGTCGTGGCGGCTCGTCGGTGAGATGCCCGACTTCCCGTTCCCGGCCGCCCCTGACGCTTGGGTGCTCACCACGCACGCGCTGCTCGAGGGCAGCCGATCGGTCGCGACGGTCGCCTACGACCAGGGCAGCTTCGACGTTCTGGACGACCGTGGCCACGAGGCCGAGGATCTGTGCCTGGCGTTCCTCGGCGACGTGGTACGGCGGCATCCACAGGTACGGGACTGTGCCGACCTGGTCGACGGACAGGTCGCCACCACAAAGGACGGTGGCTGGACCCGGAGGTACATCACGGCGGCCGACCGCCGTACCAGCAAGCGCGCCTGGACCTTGGCCGAGCCCGCCTAGCAGGCACCCTGGTTCAGGACGGCTTCACTCGGCTCGCTGAGGCCCGGTTTCACGGTGAAGCTGAAGATGACGGTTTGCCCGGCGCCGACGGTGGTCGCCGTGCCGGGGCGAAGCAGGGGTCGTTACCGCCGAGCAAGAGGTTCACGATGGAACCGACAACCGTGATCAGGGAGATGACGCCATTGATGTGCACCCTCACGTTGATCCACGCCTGCGGCGACCCGGCTGGGTTGTTGATCGTCACGTTGACGGTGTAGTCGAGCGGCCCCTTGTTGACGACCGCCAACGAAACGGTCAACGGGGGGATCAGCGGCGGGACCGTGACGGTCGGGATGATTCCTGGGGATGCCGGTGGATCCGTTCGTCGTTGGCCAGTGATCGGGGTGGCGCCGGTCCCGGGTGCCGTCGCGGCCGATCCCGGACTCCCGTCGTTCGGATTGACCTGTGCGGCTGGATCGAATGCCGCCGCCGAACCGGTGGCGGCGGGTGCGTCGCCGAGCGTGGACTCCCCCGGTGCGTTTGCCCACGGCATAGCCGAGGTGCCGAAAGTGATCGCGGCGACCGCCGCCGCGATCGCGATGACCGCGGTCAGTCGATAGGCCAAGGCGGTGCCGATACGGCGCCGAGACTCGGGCTCCGATGTGCGGACCTTGGCCCGGCGCAGGATCGGCCACAAACTGACCGCCTGCGATCGCCCATCTACCCCGGCCGCACCCGCAGCCGCGCGAATCTCGAGCGCCCCGGCCGGGGTAGCGACATCAACGAGCACCGGCGGAGACGACAGAGCCGGCGCTGGGCCGGTGCGGGGCGCAGGACGGTACGAAGGCGCTCATCGAAGATGGTTCGCATCGCTACGACGACGTCGGCCACGCCAGGATCGTCGATCGACGACGGGACGACCCGCACGCAGGCGCCTCCCGGCGCTCGCTCCACGAGCCAGGTCATCACTGACTCGACGACCGGCGCACCCAGTTCGGTGGGGCGACGCCAACGCAGCACCACTCGCGTCGGCGGATCGACGGCAACCACCTCGCCCGAGATGCGATGCGGTCCCGGAAGACTGAACCGCCGACCCACCTCGGCCACCATGCCGTCAGGGAGCCACGCGGCGGCTTTGGTCGGGTTGGTCATGGCCTCCCAGATGCGCTCGGGCAGGGCGGCAAAGCCGAACCGAAGGTCGTTGCCATCCATCGTGGTCATTCGGATCCGACCTGCCTTCGGGGGGTGCGAACTCTCCCGGGACTCGCTACGGTGACCGGGTGCCAGCAAGCGGTCAGGGCGAGACTACTACGGTCGATCTCAAGGGGCAGCTACCCTTTCCGGACCCCGTAGCGGCACTCTCACTGCGCGACTGCGCCGCCTATCGCGGTCTCGACGACGACAACCAGCCCGTGCTGATTCTCAGCGATGGCGTGACAACCCTGTTTCTCGAGTGCGGCCTGCGCGGCGCATCCGAGCAGATCGTCACCGCCGCCAACCGGCTCGCCGTGGCGGTCCAGGACTTCGCGACGTCGGTGCAGAACTCCTTCCAGTAGTGCCGTTATAGTCCGATGTGGACAGACTCCAGCTGCGCGGCAAGCGCGAGAAGTGCCTGCTCCTTGCCAGGGGCGGCGATCAGTTGCACCGCGCCCGGCAGCCGGCCGCGCCGACCGTAGGGCATGCTCATCGCTGGGAAACCGGCGACGTTCCAGGCCTGCGTGTAGGGCGCCGCCCTCGCGCCGTTGAGAAGGGCCCGTCGATAACCGGCTCGCTGTCCCCAGCCGATCCGCGGTGCGGGGCGAGAGATCGTCGGGGTCAGTAGTACGTCGTACGGCGCGAGGAACTCCTCTGCTGCCGTGCGCCAGGCGGCCATCGCCGCGCGGACCGGCGCCAGGTCTGGCCCGTGCCGGCGGTGCCGCGCCCGACCCAACCGCACCATGAGCTGGGTCCGCGGTTCGAGCCGCTCGAACCGCAGCTCCATCCGGGCCACGTCCTGCGCGATGCCGGCGTGCCAGCAGCTGATCCACGTGCTGGCGAGGTTGCGCGGGTACGGGATCTCCGTGTCCTCAACCAGGTGGCCACCGGCGCGGATCGCCTTGACGGCAGCGTGCAGGGCGGACTGGGCGGTGGCGTCCGGCCGCCCGATCGGGGTGGGCCGGTTCGTGGCGACCGCGACCCGCAGAGCACCCAGCTCGCTCGGCGCCGCCCACGACCGACCGGTGAGCGCCTCCATCGCCACGACCACGTCCGCGACGGTCGCCGCGATCGGGCCGAAGGCGCTGCAGCCGTACCAATGCTCCTCAATGCCTCCGGCGATGGGAACGATGCCGAGCCCGGGCTTGAAACCGATCGCGCCGCAGTTGGCAGTCGGGATCCGCAGCGAGCCTCCGCCGTCCGAGCCGAGCGCGAGCGGCACCATGCCCGCGGCCACCGCGGCCGCACCGCCGCCGGTTGAGCCGCCGGCGTTACGGCGGGGGTCGCGCGGGTTTCGGGTGCCGCCGTGCGCGACCGACTCGGTGAAGCCCCAGATCGCCAGCTCCGGCAGGCGGGTCTTGCCGACCACGATCGCGCCCGCCGCACGCAGCCGCCGCACCAGCTCGTCGTCGTCAGTCTCCGGTCGCGTCGAGGTCGCCGCGGAACCATGCCGGGTCGGCAGTCCCGCGACCGCGACATTGTCCTTTATGGCTACTGGCACACCGGCGAGCGGAAGGGTCGCGAGGTCGCCGCGGCGGTCGAGGTCGGCAGCATCCGAGCGCGCCCGGTCGGGCACCAGGACCTGGAACGCGCCGATCGCGCCGTCGTTGGCCTCGATGCGAGCGAGGCACTCGTCGACGACGTCGGCGGCGCTGCGCTGCCCGGCACGAACCTGCGCCGCGATACCAACGGCGGAATCGGTCATGCCAGCGACCGTACGGCCGTTACCTGGTCCGGTCCAGCCCCGGTTCTATCAGTGCGGCCCGGTTTGACCGCCACGCGGACAACGAGTCCCGAGTCGGTCCGTTCACATTGGACAGTACGCAACCGTGACAGGCTTGCCGGACAGCGCCGACGCGCGGACCAGCCAGGCGATCATCGGGCCACCGCCGGGTCGTCGTCGGGTAGGTCGAGGCCATGCTCTCGAAGCCGCGACACGATCTCGGCGACACCCTCGATGAGGCACTCGAACCGGTCGCCGGGCATGCCGCCGAACAGGATCTGGACGAACTGCTGCTGATCGCGGTCCATCGATGCGACCGTCGCGGCACCCAGCGGGGTGACGGTCACCAGTGTGGCCCGGCGGTCGGTCGGGTGTGGTTCACGAGTGACGAGCCCGCTGGCGACCAGCCCATCGATCAGACCAGTCATGGTCCGAGCCGTCACGCCGAGAGCGTCGGCGAGCGTGCGTTGCACCGAGGGGCCGCGGGAGCGAAGCTCCCACAGCACCCGGGCGCGGGACATCGTCAAGCCGTCTCGCGCCAGGCTCTGGGTCAGATCGTGGTTGAGCATCAGCGCCAACTGCAGCAGCAGGCCGAGCCCCTGCTCGTAGCGCTCGCTCCTCGCCAATTGTTCGGTCACCTCACCATGTGGCATGCACACTATTCTTGCTCCAGCGGGCGTCGGCAGTCGTTCGAGGGGCGGTCGGGTGCCGACGCCACCGGAAATGAGAGAGTGCAGCCGTGTCCGCGCGCACCGATGACGCCGAGAACTGGCCGACCTCCGAGCACCACACCGACTCACCGCGCGATCGCGAGCGCAGTGAGTTCGCGTGGGACGAACAAGACGCGGGCCGCTGGCCCGCGCAGCGCCGGATCCACTCCCACTCCCGCCGGGCCCAGGCCCGCGACGGTGGTCATGGACACAACCACGGCGGCGACCTCACGGTCTCCACGCGCACGGCCCGGATCGTCTGGTACATCCTCGTGCCGTGCGCGGTGCTCACCGCGATCGCCCTGCTCGTCCTGTGGCCCGGACGACCCGACACCGGTGACCAGCCGGCGAGCAGCGGAGTGCGCGCCTACGGCGAGATCCTGGGAATCCAGGAGTCACCATGCCCGCCCGATCAGCGGACGTACGGGAACGAGCCACTGCGCTGCGGCAAGGCGCTGGTGCAGGTGACCGACGGCCCGGGGAAGGGAACGGAGGTGGCGGTGGACCTGCCGCAGGGTCCGGGCGCGCCCCAGATCGCGGACGGCGACAAGGTCATTCTCGGGGTGCAGACCGATCCGACCGGAGCCGGCAACCCGGTCCAGTACGGCGTCATCGACAAGGAGCGGGGCCAGCCACTGGTGCTGCTGCTGGCCCTGTGCGCGGCGGTGATCGTCGCGTTTGGACGGTGGCGCGGGATCAGGGCGCTGGTGGGTCTGGCGGTGAGCTTCGCCGGGCTGCTCCTGTTCGTGATCCCGGCGATTCTCGACGGTGAGCCGCCACTGCTGGTGGCTATCGTCGGCTCGTCGGCGATCATGTTCGCGGTGCTCTTCCTGACCCACGGCGTCAACGTGCACACGGCGGTGGCGGTCCTCGGCACTTTGGCGAGCCTGGTGCTCACTGGCCTGCTGGGCGCCTCGTTCATCGCGGCCACGGCCCTGACCGGGTTCGCCGATGAGCAGACTCTCTACCTCTCGATCATGAGCGGCAACGTCGATATGCGCGGCCTGCTCCTCGCCGGCATCATCATCGGCGCTCTGGGCGTTCTCGACGACGTCACGGTCACCCAAGCATCCACCGTGGCCGAGCTCACCCCGACCGCGACCTCCAGGCTTGAGCTCTACCGAGCCGCGACCCGGGTCGGTCGGGCCCACGTCGCGTCGGCGGTGAACACGATCGTCCTCGCGTACGCCGGCGCCTCCCTGCCGCTGCTGCTTCTCGTGGCCGCCGGCGGGCAGGACGTCAGCGACCTGCTGACCAGCCAGTTCCTGGCTCAGGAGATCGTTCGCGCCGCGGTCGGCACGATCGGTCTGGTGGCCGCGGTACCGATCACAACTGGACTGGCGACGTTGGTCGCCGACCTGCGCCACTCCCCCTCAACCGAGGCCCCCGCCGCCCGCCACGCGGCTTGACCCCCACCGTCGGGAGGTCGCCACCCGTCTTGAGCGCCGTCCCGCATCGCCCTTTCCCACTACCCGTTGATCGCCGTCCCCAGCACCCGGTTGATCACCCTCCCGCCACCTCCCCGCCGGTTCACTCTCCCGCCGCCCGTTGATCGCCGTCCCCGCCACGCGGTTGATCACTCTCCCGCCGCCCGTTGATCGCCGTCCCCGCCACGCCGACGACACGCCGTACGCCCGCTCCACCGTGACCTTTAGCAGTGATCGCCGTCCCCACCACGCCGACGACACGCCGTACGCTGCTCCACGGTGACCTTGACCAGGTACCGCGGCTGTCCCGTCGATCGCCGTCCCCGCCACGCCGACGACACGCCGTACGCCTGCTCCACGGTGACCTTGGACGGTGATCGCTGTGCACACCCGCCGCGGCCGGCACGCCCGCCCGGGCCGACGCAGGTACACGGTGATCTTGCACTTCCACCGTCGACTGTCCTCAATGGATGATCAGTGCGGTAGCGCCCGCAGGGCGTCCTCGATGCCGCGGTGGAACGTCGGGTACGCATAGATCATGTGGCGGAGCGTCTCCACTGGCACCGACGCGTGCACCGCGACCGCCAGGGCGGAGAGCACCTCACCGCCGACCGGCCCGGCCGAGGTCGCACCGACGAGTACGCCCCGGTCGGCGTCGACCACCAGCTTGTGGAAGCCTTCGTTGCCGGCTTTATGGATCCAGCCTCGTGCCGACGACGACACCTGCGAGATACCGACGGCGATCCGACCGTACTTTTCCCGCGCCTGCGCCTCGGTGAGCCCAACCGCGCCGATCTCCGGATCGGTGAACGTGACCCGCGGCAGCGCCTTGTAGTCGGCGGGCGGGCCCGGCTCGCCGAGAATATCGCGCACCGCGATGCCGGCCTGGTACATCGCGATGTGGGTGAAAGCGCCGTGACCGGTGACGTCGCCCACCGCCCAGATCCCGTCGCCGGCCCGCATCCGTTCGTCCACGTCGACGAACTTCGCGGCGGGATCCAGGCCGGCGGCGTCGAGCCCGAGCCGGCCGAGTTCGGCTTTGCGGCCGGTGGCTACGAGCAGACGTGCACCATCCACAGTGGAGCCATCGGAGAGCGTGAGAGTGAAACCCGTACCGTCATGGCGTATCGAGATCGCCGACACACCGGTACGGATGATCACCCCGTCGCGCGCCAAGGCGGCCGCGGCCACCTCGGACGACTCCGGCTCCTCCATCGCCAGGAGCCGGTCCAGCGCCTCGATCACGGTCACCTTCACCCCGAAGCGGGCGAAGACCTGGGCCAGCTCCAGCCCGATCGCCCCGCCGCCGAGGACGATCAACGAGGATGGCAGGGTGTCCGCCTCGATCGCCTCGTGGTTGGTCCACAGTGGAGTTCCGACGAGACCGTCGATCGGTGGGATCGCTGCGGTAGTCCCGGTGGCGATGACGAGGGCACGTTGGGCGACGAAGGTACGTTCGCCGACTGCCACCTCACGCGGACCGACCAGGCGCGCCGAGCCCCGAATGAACGTGCCGCCCTTGCCGGTGAAGCGGTCGACCGCGACAGTGTCATCCCAGGAGTCGGTGGCTTCGTCCCGGATGCGTCGCGCCACCGGAGCCCAGTCCGGACTCGACCTGCGCGGACCCGGCCATCCCGCCAACCCGGCGGGTCTCCGCGAGCAGGTTCGCCGCCCGGATCATCATCTTGCTCGGTACGCAGCCCCAGTACGGACACTCGCCGCCGACGAGGCGCTCCTCGATACCCACAACGGACAGCCCGGCCTCGGCGAGCCGGCCGGCGACCTCCTCGCCACCGACGCCGAGACCCACCACCACCACGTCCACGTCCTCTGCCATGTGCCCAGCATCAACCCACATCGGACGGCCAGCCACCGGACCGGCAGAATCGGCGTGTGTCCGAGGCGCTGGCCGAGTTCGTCCGTACCCATCTGCGGGTGGAGCCGGTCGCGTTCGTGCCTGAACTGACGCTCTACCAGGCGGAGGAGCCGATCGGGCTGTGGGAGTTGACCGAGGGCGAGTACCACAGCGACCAACCGCCGCCGTTCTGGGCCTTCGCCTGGGCCGGCGGTCAGGGCCTCGCGCGGTACCTGCTCGACCACCCCGCCGAGGTCGCCGGACGGTCGGTGCTCGACCTCGCCTCCGGCAGCGGCCTGACTGCGATCGCGGCCGCGCGGGCCGGCGCGGCAACAGTACGGGCGGTGGAGATCGACCCGACCGCGACCGTCGCCATCGCGCTCAACGCCGACACCAACGGGGTACGCCTCGAGGTGACCCATGCGGACGTGCTCGACCGGGGCGTTGCCGAGCTCGGCGGCCCGTCCCTCGTGCTGGCCGCCGATGTCTTCTACAGCAAGGAGATGGCGGCCCGAATGCTGACGTTCCTGCGTCGGGCTGCTCGCGATGGCGCTGACGTGCTCGTCGGCGACCCCGGGCGGGCGTACTTCCCGGGCGAGTACTTTGCCGCACTCGCTTCGTACGAGGTGCCGGTTCGCTACGAGCTGGAGTCGACACTCGTGCGGACGGTCACAGTCTGGCGGATCAACCCTCGGGGGGCCGCCCGAAAGCCATGAACGGGCTCACGACGTACGGGCGAGCCAGTCATTGGCGAGCACAGCCCAAACCTCGCTGTCCTGTCGGACGCCGTTGGCCACGAACGACGACCGCAAGGTGCCCTCGTACGTCATCCCCAGCCGGGCGGCGGCTGCCTTGCTGCGCTCATTGACGGGTGCGCAGAACCACTCGACCCGCTTGATGCCGCGGATCCGGACCGCCCAGTCGATCATGTGGGTGACAGCGGCCTTGACCAGTCCGCGGCCCTCGGCCGACGGGTCGAGCCAGACGCCCGACCTCGCATACGCCATGGTCGGGTCGAAGGTACGGAACATGGTGCCGCCCTTGAGCACGCCGTCGACCCAGATGCCGTACATGGCGCCGGTGTCTTCGGCGTGCTTGTCGGCGTAGCGCTGCAGCAGTTCGCGGGCGCTGTCCACGTCCACAATCCTGGTCGCGAACGGGATCCAGGGCCGCAGGTGCTCCCGGGCCTTGTCGACCGCGGCCGCGAATTCCTCAGCGTGCCACGGCTCCAGTGGGCCAAACGTGACGCCGTCGGCGAGTTGAAGGGCGAACATGGCTACATCTTTACCCTGGCGCTGGTCGGGTCGTACAGCGGTTTCAGCGACGCCCGGGCCGGGTAGCAGGTGCCCGCCACGTCGACCGTCCACTCGCCACTGTCCAGCCAGGACTGATCGATCGGGCCGGGGGCCTCGACCATCGCCAGCCCGACCGCTCCGCCGAGCGTGTGTCCATACGAGGCGGCCCGCACATATCCGACCGGAACGCCGTCGCGGTGCACCACCTCGGCGTGGAACATCAACGGCTCCGGGTCGCCCAGCAGCACCTGCACGAGGCGGCGGCGGGGCGGACCCTGCGCCTTGAGCGCAGCCACCGCGTCGCGGCCGAGGAACGGCTTGTTCAGGTCGACCGCGAAGCCGAGGCCGGCCTCCAGCACCGAGTCGGTGTTGTCGATGTCGTGACCGTAGTCGCGGTAGCCCTTCTCCATCCGGAGGCTGGCCAGCGCCTTCAACCCGGCATGGCGCAGGCCGACCGCGGCTCCGGCAACGACGAGGCGGTCGTAGACGTGCACCGCCTGCTCGGTCGGGATGTACAGCTCGTACCCCAGCTCACCCAGGTAGGTGATCCGGATGCAGAGCACCCGGGCGAACCCGATGTCGATCTCCTTGGCCGCCCGGAACGGAAACGCCTCGTTCGACATGTCCACTGTGGTCACCGCGGCCATGAGCTCACGGGACCGCGGACCCTGCACGTTGATCTGGGCGTACCCAGACGTCACGTCGGTGACGAAAGCGTGCGCGTCAGCGGCATGGCGGCGCAGCATGCGTGAGCGCATGCCGGTGCGCGGTGTCGGAGGCGACCACCCAGAACCGCTCGTCGTCGAGCTTGGTGACGGTGAGGTCCGCCTCCAAGCCGGCCGGCCTCATTCAGCCACTGGGTGTAGGTGATCTGGCCCGGTTCGCCGTTCACGCGGTTGGCCGACACCCACTCCAGCACCTGACCAGCGTCGCGCCCCTGCACCAGGAACTTCGACATGAACGACATGTCCATGGCGATGACGCCCTCGCGGGCGGCCCGGTGCTCTGATGCCCAGTATTCGAACCAGTTCTGCCGCCCCCACGACAGGGACGATCCACGGTGGGCGACACACCGGGCGGCGCGTACCAGTCGGCGCCCTCCCACCCACTGACGTCGCGGAAGAAGGCGCGCTGGGCGACCAGGCGCTCGTGCAGTGGCGACAGCTTCGCCCCGCGGGCGGTGCGCATGGAACGACCCGGGTAGTGCGTCTCGTATACCAGCCCCAGCGATTCCACCGTGCGGGTCGCGCGGTACTCGGGATTGCGCTGGTACGGCTGCAAGCGGTCGATGTGGATCCCGGTCACGTCGATCTCGGGTCGACCGTCCACAATCCACTGAGCCACCGCCTGGCCTAGGCCGCCGCCGGTCAGGATACCGATCGAGTTCAGCCCCGCGGCGACGAAGTAGTTGCGCAGCTCCGGCGCCTCTCCGACGATCGGCGCCAGATCGGGCGTGAAGCTCTCCGGCCCGCAGAAGAACGTCTTCACGCCAGCGGTGAGCGATACCGGGACCCGCTCCATCGCCTTCTGCAGGTACGGCGGCCATCCGGTCCCAGTCCGGTGGCAGGGTGCCGAAGGAGAAGTTCTCCGGGATGGCGTCGACGTGCCACGGCGCGCACACGGACTCGAACAGGCCCAGCATGAGCCCGCCGCCCTCCTCGCGGAAGTACCCGTACGACGACGGGTCCTCCAGCACCGGCAGGTTGGAGTCCACACCGGACACCGGCTCAGTGATGAGGTAGTAGTGCTCGGCCGCCTGCAGTGGGATGTTCACCCCGGCCAGCTCGCCGAACTGGCGCGCCCACATGCCGGCGCAGTTGACCACGTACTCGGCCTCGATGTCGCCGTGCGCCGTGCGCACCCCGGTCACCGTTCCGGCGCGGGTGAGCACGCCGGTGGCGGCGACCCCCTCGACGATCCGCACCCCCAACTGCCGTGCCCCGCGGGCAAGCGACATGGTGGCGTCGACCGGGTTCACCCGCCCGTCGCCGGGCACGTAGAACCCGGCCAGGATGTCGTCGGTGCTGGGCGAGCGGGAACAGCTCCTTGACCTCACCCGGCGAGATCTCCTGTACGTCCACGCCGCAGTGGCGGTTGAACGCGGACACCCGGCGGTACTCCTCCAGCCGTCCGGTGTCGGCCGCCACCTCGATGAAGCCGACGGGCTTGAACCCGGTGGCCAGTCCCGTCTCGGCCTCGAGCCGCGCGTACAGGTCGCGGGTGTACTGGCGCATCCGGGTGGACGTCTCCGAGGTGGAGCCGAAAGTGACCATGAGCCCGGCCGCGTGCCAGGTGGTGCCCGAGGTGAGCCGGTCGCGCTCGAGCAGCACCACGTCGGTCCAGCCGAGGTGGGCCAGGTGGTACGCGACGGACGTGCCGATGATGCCGCCGCCGACGATGACCACGCGGGCGCGGGCGGGCAGAGCCTGGGTGGGGGCAGCAGGAATGGTCATCCTGGTTCCGATCTGTGCTGGGGTGCCCCGACCCTATCCGGTGACCACGACCCCCGCCTCGCGTTCGACTGCATGGAAGGGCCCTTCATGGCCAATATCCGCCATGAAGGGCCCCTTCCAAACCCCAAGACCCCAAGGGCTTACTGCCGGACTGCCTCGACCTCGATCTCGATCTTCAGCTTCTTGCCCACCACGACGCCACCGGTCTCCAGCGCCGCGTTCCACGTCATGCCGAACTCCTCCCGGTCGAGCTCGGTGGTCGCGCTGAACCCGATCACCTGCTGGCCCCACGGGCTCTTGGCCACACCGTGGTACTCGACCTCAAGCTCCACCTCGCGCGTCACGCCGCGAATGGTGAGGTCGCCGGCGAGCACGAACTCCGTGCCGTCCTGCTTGACCACACGGGTGCTCGTGAAGGTGAGCTCCGGGTAGTTCTCGACATCGAGGAAGTCGGCGCTGCGCAGGTGGTTGTCGCGGTCAGCCACGCCGGTGTCGATGCTGGCCGCCTTGATGGCGACCTCGACCGTTGGAGTCGAGCGGGTTCTCGGCCACCACGATCGAACCGGCTACGTCGGCGAACTTGCCACGGACCTTCGACACCATCAGGTGGCGGGCGGTGGCGCCGACCACCGTGTGGGCCGGGTCGAAGCTGAACGTTCCGGGTGTAGGGATCTCGACCGTGTCGACCGTACGGGTCGTTGCCTGGACCTGGGTCATTGCCGTACTCCTTACTCCGAAGTGCTAGATGAATCTTCAACTGCTGACGGAACAACCTTATCGCTATCAGTAATTCCCGTGTCAACAGTTGCTACGATGTGACCTGTGACGCTTCGTGATGATCCACGGATCACCGCGGTCGGTCTGCTGGCCGAGGCCTTCCTCGGCATGAGCCACAAGCTCGAGCAGCAGCTTGCAGAGCACGACCTCAAGCCGCTCGAGTTCGAGGTGATCCTTCGACTCGGCCGCTCCCCCGACGCGTCCCTCCGGATGACCGACCTCGCCGCCCAGGCCCACATCACCACCAGCGGTGTCACCCGTGTCGTGGACCGGCTCGAGCACGACGGGCTGGTTCGTCGACGGGCGTGCGAGACCGACCGTCGAGGCTCGTTCGCACAGCTCACCGAGGCCGGCCAGAAGCGGCTCGATGCGATCCTTCCGGGCCACCTGCGACCTCATCGAGCACTGGTTCACCAGCCGCCTCACCAACAACGAGCTCGAGGCGCTGCTCGCCGGACTGCGCACTGTCCGGGACGCGGTCAATCCCCAGGCGACGGCCGGAATCGAGCCACCCGGCCGTTGATGCTTATTGCCACCTGTCGGTATGTTTCTGCGGGTGAACGTGCCCCCCGTGGTCTGGCCGACGACCGCTGACGAGCTGGATCGCTGGGTCGGCACCGTGGCGCAGCATCCGCTGTGGGAGCGGGTCGCCGATGCCGCCGGACCGCGAGCGCGACGCGCCGGACGGTGGCCGAGCTTCTGGTGCACGTGACCTGGGTCCGCCGCGAGGGACTGTTCCCGCTCGGCCGACGACCCGTGGCAGGACCTCGACTTCGCCCGCCGGATGACCGACCGGCTCACCTGGCTGGTCGATGGGCTCCCGGCCGATCTCGACCTCTCCGCCGCCGAGGTCGGTCTGCTGCTCTCGGTGCCCTTCCTGTACGACGCCCTGTGGTCCGGCCTCGCCGGGCGGGAACGGGTCGTCGGCCCGCATGACCTCACCCCGTCCCAGGACGCCACCAGCGACCGGGCCGCGTTCGAGCGCTTCGCGCAGAGCTACCCGCAGCCCTACCGGCGCGCGGTCGCCGCGGTCGCCCGGGGCCACCTCGACGCCGCCGAGGAGATCGGCTGGTGGCTGCTGCACCGGTGGATCGTCCGGCAGCCCGCGGCGTACCGGCCCGAGTCGCTCGCCGACCTGCTGGCGCCCATCGCCGCCAAGGGACCCGTCCCGTCGCAGCGACCCGCGGACGACAGCCGCGGACGATGGTCCGTCGGACGATGGGCGCACGCCCGAGGACCATGGGCCGTTCGGTCCGCGCCGCATCGCCGGCCTGCTCTGGGCGCTGCGCGCCGACCCCGGCTTCCTGGCCCGCACCGACCGCGCCGACGCGCTGCAGTCGATCGCCGCCGACGGGGTACGGGAGCGGCTTCTCGGCTACCTGCTGGTCACCGCCCGTGGCATGGCCATGGAGGCGGCCGCGCTGCCCGAGGTCATCGGCGAGCACCTCGGCATCGTCGACCCGGTCACCGCGGCCGGTCTGCGGACCACGATCGCCGAGGCCCGGTGGGAGCCGCGCGGCACGACGCTGGTGCTCGCCGCGGTCTGCGACCACCCAGCGGTCGAGATCGCGCTGCGCAGCCCACATCGACGCCTTCAACCACGTGCTCACCGAGGTGCAACGGGCGGCCGTCTCCGACGACACGCTCTCGGTGCTGCGGCACGATTCCCACCCACGTCACCACCGACGGGCTGCAACCATCCGATGTGGACGGTATTCGGGCCTACCAGTCGGCCGGGGTCCGGTTCCGGCTGGCCGAGGACCGGGTGCAGGAACTGCTCATGGGCGAGCAGCTGTACGGCGACCCGGCGCTGGCGATCCGGGAGCTGTACCAGAACGCGCTGGACGCCTGCCGCTACCGGGAGGCGCGAACCGAGTACCTGCGCCGCACCCGGGACTTCGCCGACGGCTGGGCCGGACGGATCCGGTTCGAGCAGGGCATCGACGAAGGTGGCCGGCCCTACCTGGACTGCGTCGACAACGGCGTCGGCATGGGCGTACGGGAGCTGAGCGAGGTCTTCGCGCAGGCCGGCGTCCGCCTGGGCGACCTGCCCGAGTTCCTTGAGGAGCAGGCCGAGTGGGCCCGGCTCGACCCGCCGGTGCAGCTGTTCCCCAACAGCCGCTTCGGCATCGGGGTGCTGAGCTACTTCATGCTCGCCGAGGAGATCACCGTCGACACCTGCCGGATGGGTCGCGACGGCGCACCCGGACAGCGGTTGCGGGTATCCATCGCCGGCCCGGGCAGCCTGTTCCGGATCCGCACGCTCGGCGCCGGTGAGGACTGCGGCACCACGATCCGGCTGCACCTGCGCACCGGCGGTACCGGCGTGTCCTGTGTGGACACTCTGCGCAACGTGCTCTGGGTGGCTGACTTCGCCACCGAGGCCACCGACGGCACCGACCGGCACGCGTGGGAGCCGGGTGAGCTCTCCGACGCGACCCCGCCCAAGCAGGCCGCCGGCAAGGCGGTGCAGGGCGCGCCCGGCACGGCGGTCGTCGCCGACGCCGCTGCCGGCGTCTGGTGGTGCACCGGCGACGGGGCGATCCTCGCTGACGGGCTCTGGGCCGGCCAGGAACTCACCGGCGCCGTGGTGAACCTGAGCCGCGAGCTCGCCCCACGCCTGTCGGTCGACCGTACGAAGATCCTGGCCTACCGCGAGGAGGACCTGGAACGCCTGCTGTGGCAGGCGGTCGACGCACTCACCCAGGCCGGCCCGGCGGTGCTCACGTACGACTGGCTCTACACGTTCGCGCACGCCCGGCCGCTCATCGCCGACGTCATCTTCGATCGCGCGCTCGCCGGCGGCTATCGACAGTGGACACTCGCCGGCGATCCGGTCGACGCCGCCATCGCCGGGTGCTTCCTGCCCGACGGCAACTCCCCCAGCGGCCCGGACCAGTTGGTCGAGTGGCGGATGACCGCGCTCGCCGCGGCGGGCCGTTACGGCAAGCTCATCTCCGCGGGCGCCGACTGGGCGAATGTGGTGCGAGCCCGCCCGTCCGACGCGCTGATCCTCAGCGTCGACATCGACGGCTCCGCACCATGGCTCGACCCGGTGGAGATCGTGCCGCTGGCGCATCTGGTCCGAGCGGCGCGCCGGATCGGTCGCCACCCGAGTGAGATCGCATCCCGGCTCGAGGAGCTCGCCTACACCACCGCGGTCGGCCACGAGACCATCGGCAGCGACCCGGACGACGCGCTGTTCATGAGCCGCGACCTGGACAGCTCCCGGCCGTGGCTGGACCCGGCCAACCCGGTGCTGCTGCCGCACATCCTCAAGGCCGCCCACCGCAGCGGACGCACTGTGCACGACGTCGCCGCCCGGCTCACCCGGCTCGGCTACTCGTTCGTGACCGATCCCGACTTCGGTGCCGGTGGACAAGTTCGACCAGGCCGACCTGGTGCTGGCCAGCCGCGACCTCGACGGCGCGCTTCCCGTGGTTGGACCCGGCCGAACCGGTCAAGCTGCTGCACCTGATCCGGGTCGCGCACAAGGTCGGCCGCGACGTCAGCGACATCGCCGCGCGCCTGGCTGTGCTCGGGTACGGGCTGCCGCCCGGCTGCGAGGGCCTGCGCACGACGCCGGACGACCTGATCCTGCTCAGCCGCGACCTGGACCGCGCCGCCCCGTGGCTCGACCCGGCCGAGGCGGTGACCCCGATCCACCTGCTGCGCTGCGCCAAGCAGACCGGACAGGCGGTGGCCGAGGTCGGCGCGCGGTTGGTCCTGCTCGGCTTCACCCTCGGCGTCGATCCGGCGGTCATCGCCGACGTGGAGATCACGCAGGAGGACATCGTCGCTCGCCAGCCGCGACCTCGGCGGTTCGCCGCCGTGGCTGGACGCGACCAAGCCGGTGTCCACATTGCACCTGCTGCGCGCGGCGGACTCGAAGAGCCTTGCCGGTCGCGCAGATCGCCGGCCGGCTGCAGGAACTCGGCTACCGGCTCGCCACCCAGCCCGACGAGATCATCGTGGACCATCTCGACCAGGACGACGCCGTCATCACTAGCGTTGACCTCGACGGTGCGCACCCGTGGCTCGACCCGTCCGAGCCGGTGCCGGCGGTGCACCTGCTCCGGGCCGCCCGTGTCACCGGCCGCGACGTGCACGACATCACCGCCCGACTGACCGTCTTCGGATACGTCGTGCGCACCGAGTTGGGTGAGCTCACGGTCGACCAGCTCACCCGCGACGACCTCGTGATCACCAGCCAGGACCTGGACGGCTCCGACCCGTGGCTCAAGCAGGACGAGCCGGTCGGCCTGCCGCACCTGCTGCAAGCCGCGCGGCGCATCCGCAAGCCGGCCACCGAGATCGCGGCCCGGCTGCGCCAGCTCGGGTACGCCGTCGACGTCGACCTCGGCACGATCGCGGTCGACAAGATCCGCTCGAACGACCTGACGTACGCCAGCAACGACCTCGATGGCACCCGGCCGTGGCTGGACCGCGACCGCCCGGTCTCGATGGCGCATCTGCTGGCCGCCGCGAACAAGGCGCACCAGCCGGTTCGGGAGGTCGCCGACCGGCTGTCCCTGATGGGCTATTCCACCCCGGATCTGGACGTACGACTGCCCCGAGCCCTCCCCGGCGGCGGCTGACCTTCATTTCCCCGCGATCTTGGAGTTAGGCGCGCAAGTTGATCGCCGCAAGTTGCACATAGCGTAGGTCATGATCGAAGTAGGGATTCGTCGATGCGGCGCGCCCGCAACCGTTGCCGTGCAAGGCATCCTATCGGCATTGTGACCCGCGCCACGCGTGCCCTGTGTCCGCGGCGAATCGTTGGAGAACCTCAAGGCGTTCGCCCATTTCGCCGGGCCGTCATCTCGCGCGAAGTGGGAGTGTCAGGTGGGCGATCATCGAGGTTCCTCAGATTGCCCGGCAGGACCCGCGCTCGACCAGATTCGTCGGCAGTCGTATGTGCGTGTCGCGTTCGACGCCTTCGATGAGGTCCACCAGTAGCCGCAGCGCCTCCGCGCCCATGCGTTGCAATGGCTGGTTGATCGTGGTCAGGGGTGGAGAGGCGAGCGCGGACTCAGGCACATTGTCGAACCCGATCACGGACAGATCATCGGGCACCGTGAGCCCGAGGGCGCGCGCGACGTCGATCGTGGCGATCGCGGACAGGTCGTTGGCCGCGAACATCGCGGTCGGCCGGTCGGTGCGTTTGAGCAACTCGCGGGCCGGGCCCTCGGCGGTCTCGGGCCGGTAGCCACCCACGCGTACGAGTGCCTCGTCGACGGCGAGACCGGCGTCAGCCATGGCCCGACGGAAGCCGGCCTCACGCAGCCGCGCCGATTCGAGATCCTGGCGGCCGCCGAGAAAGCCGATGCGCCGATGTCCGAGCCCGAGCAGGTGGTTCGTCGCCAGCACCGCGCCGGCGAGGTTGTCGGAGTCAACGGTCGGTAGGCCCGACGGTCCCGTGTGTGGGTCGACCGCGACCACGTGTATACCGGGCTTGGTGTCCAGGACTGTCGGCGTGACGATGACCGCGCCATCGATCAGCGTGCCGGACAGGCGCGACAGGGATCGCCGCTCCCAACCAACGTCCGCCCCGCGAGCCCCGCCGGAGTAGGCCAGCAACTCATAGTTGGTGTCCGCGACGGCTCGCGACGCTCCCTTGAGCAGCTCGGTCGAGAACGGCTCGAACTCGGCCACCAGGATGCCCAGTACGTTCGTGCGGTGACTGCGGAGGCTCTGGGCGCCGAGGCTCGCTTCATAGCCGAGCTGATCGATGACCTGCTGGACCCGGTCCACGGTCGCCTGCGAGACACCCCATCGCCCGTTGACGACCTTCGACACGGTGGCCACCGACACTCCCGCGGTGCGAGCGACGTCGGACATCTTCACGCGTTGCACGAACTCCACGCCACAGATCATAGAGGCACTCGGTAACGATGGCGAAACCGTTATCGAGAACGATTGACAGACGGGAACGGGGGCTGCAAAACTCCCGTCGTCCGGTACCTCACCGACGACTGAGGGAGACGACCGATGGCGAAATCGCGCCGTATTCGCGCCGTCCTGGCGCTGCTCGCGACGACATCCCTGCTAGCCACGACTGCATGCAGCAAGAGCGAGACTCCGTCCGGAGGCGACCTCTACAAGAACCCAGTGACCGTAACCTGGTGGCACAACGCCAACACCGAAGGCCCTGGCAAGGACCTGTGGGCGAAGATCGCCAACGACTTCCACACCCTGCACCCGACCGTGACGATTGAGGTCGTGCCGATCGAGACGAACGACCTGCAACGCAACCGCCTGCCCGCGGCCCTGCTGACCAACGACCCGCCGGACATCTTCCAGGCGTGGGGCGGCGGCGAGATGCAGGAGCAGGTCGAGGGCGGCTATCTGAAGGACATCACCAGCCTGGTCCAGCCCGAGGTCGCCAGCATCGGAGCCGCGGCAAAGATCTGGTCGGTGGACGGGAAGCAGTACGGCCTGCCGTACAACTTCGGCGTTGAGGGCTTCTGGTACAACAAGGACGTCTTCACGCAGGCCGGCATCACCGCTCCGCCGACCACATTCGACGACCTCAAGGCCGCCATCACCAAGCTCAAGACCGTGTCGGGCGTCGCCCCGATCGCGGTCGGTGCCGGTGACAGCTGGCCGGCCGCCCACTGGTGGTACAACTTCGCGTTGCACGACTGCTCGGCAGACGCCGTCCAGGCGGCCTCGACCCAGCAGAAGTTCGAGGACCCGTGCTTCATCAAGGCCGGCGACGACCTCAAGGCCTTCCTCGACCTGAAGCCGTTCCAGGACGGATTCCTGGGCACCCCGGGCCAGACCGGCGCCGGCAGCTCCGCAGGTATGGTCGCCAACGGTAAGGCCGCCATGGAGCTCATGGGCCACTGGAACAGCGGCGTCATCCAGGGTCTCACCGCCGACAAGAAGGTCCCGAGCTTCCTCGGTTGGTTCCCCTTCCCGAGCACGCCCGGCACGGCTACCCCCAGCACCGTGATGGGCGGCGGCGACGGCTACGCGATCTCCAAGAACGCGCCGCCGGAGGCTGTTGAGTTCCTCAAGTACCTCGTCAACCTGGACAACCAGAAGGCCTTCGCCGCCACCGGCGCCGGCATCCCGGTCGTCAAGGGCGCCGAGGCCGGCCTCACCGACCCGAACCTGCAGGCCATCTCGAAGGCCACGCAGAGCGCGCCGGCCGTCAACCTCTGGCTCGACACGCTGCTTGGCGCTAAGGCCGGCACCCCAATGAACACGGCGATCGTGGCAATCTTCGCGGGCACCGGCTCGCAGCAGGGCGTCGTCGACGCTCTGAAGAAGGCCACCGAGCAGTGACCGTGACCCAAGCCGTCGGCCCCGCCGACCGCGCAATCGCGCGGCCGGCGGGGCCAAGGCCCATGGGGGGCTCCAAAGCAGCCCGCCAACGACGCAAGTGGTTCGAAATCATCGGGCTCACGGCGCCGGCGTTCATCGTCTTCTCGACCTTCGTGCTCTTGCCGATCGGGTTCGCGGCCTACTACAGCTTGTTCCGGTGGAATGGCGTTGGCTGGCCGCACGAGTTCCGCGGGCTGTACTACTACTTCGGCGAGTATGGTGCGCTGCGCGACCCGATCTTCCAGGCCTCGCTGCGCAACACCGCGATCCTGCTGCTCGGGTCGTTGGTCTTGCAGGGGCCGCTGGCACTCGCCATCGCGCTCCTGCTGAACCGGAAGTTCCGTGGCCGGGCCGTGTTCCGCCTACTCGTGTTCGTGCCGTACGTGCTGGCCGAAGTCACTGTCGGCGTCATCTTCTTGCAGCTGCTTCAGTACAGCGGGCCGGCCAACAGCATCCTGAATTCGCTTGGGTTCAGCACGATCGACTGGCTCGGCAACACGAACGTCGTCATCTGGACGTTGCTGCTCGTTCTGACGTGGAAGTACACCGGGTTCGCCTTAATCCTGTTCCTGGCTGGGCTGTCGAACGTCCCGGACGAACTTGCCGAGGCGGCCGAGATCGACGGCGCGAGTTGGTGGCAAATCCAGCGACACATCACTCTGCCCCTGCTCGCACCCACGATCCGGATCTGGGCATTCCTGTCGATGATCGGCTGCCTGCAGGTCTTCGATGTCGTATGGGTCGTGGCCTCGCGCGCGGTGCGGGGCCTGGGCGCCGGCAGCGTGATCGCCACGTACATGGTCGACAACGGCTACACCTCCCACCTGCTGTCAAAAACGCCGAT
>CAVZCZ010000002.1:0-25589 GCA_963773935.1 uncultured Actinomycetota bacterium | reverse complement strand
CCAGCCGACGCACGAAGGTGTGCAGTCCAAAGAGGACGAAGCCCGGCAGGAAGAAGATGGTGACCGGGATCGTCGACCCGAGGAGGACTGCCAGCCCAAGCACCGCCAGCACGGCCGGGCCGGTCAACGGGCGGTCCCGGAGCCGCCGCAGGGACCAGGCGACGGCTGCCCGCCAGCCGGTGCCGCCAGTCTGGCCAACCCGGACCAGGGTCGTGCCGGCGACCGCGACGAGCCCGGCGCCGATCGCCGCGACCGCGGCAACCATCGGCGGTCCGCCCGGGATGACCCCGCTCGTGAGCAGCCGCAGGTCCAGCAGTACCAACAAAGTCGCGGCGACGGCGACCAGGACCGCGACGAGCCCGCCCAGCATGCCCCGGCTCGCGGTCCGCAGCAGCACCCGTGGCTCCGGCAGCGACCGCGTCCGGCACAGCTGGTCCACCGCCGTCGTCGCGGCCGCGAGCGCCGCCCCCGCGGTGATGACAGGAACGCAGCCGACGAGGAGAACGAAGCCGAGCACGGCCAGGTCGGAGGCGGTTGTGAGCGACTCGCGCCAGTCGGGACGGACCGGCGCCACTGTGGAGGCCACGGTCGACGTGGATGCGGGCGGGGCGGTCATCCCTTGAGCCCTGAGGTGTTGATGCCCTCGACCAGCAGTCGCTGGAAGGCGAGGAAGAACAGGAACACGGGCACCAGCGAGAGCACCGACATCGCGAACATCGGACCGAGCTCGGTCTGTCCCTCCCCGCCGATGAACAACCTCAGCCCGATCGGGACCGTGTAGTTGTCCGGCGAGTTGAGGTAGATCAGCTGGCTGAAGAAGTCGTTCCAGGTCCAGATGAAGGAGAAGATCGCCGTGGTGACGATGGCCGGCCGGGCCAGCGGCAGGATGATGTGCCAGAAGATGCCGAACGAGGAGCAACCGTCCATCTTCGCCGCCTCGTCGAGCTCCCGCGGGATCCCGCGCATGAACTGCACCATCAGGAAGACGAAGAACGCCTCGGTGGCGAGCAGCTTGGGCACGATCAGCGGCAGCGGGGTGTCGATCCAACCGAGGAACTTGAAGAGCACGAACTGCGGCACGATCAGGACGTGGTGCGGCAGCAGCAGCGTGGCGATCATGACCGCGAACCACATGCCCTGCAGCGGAAAGCGCAGCCGGGCGAACGCGTACGCCGCCACCAGACAGGAGACGCAGTTGGCGATGACCACGCCGGTGGCGATCACCGTGCTGTTGACGAAGAACCGGGCGAAGCTCACGGTCTGCATGCCGATCCAGCCCGCGGGCGTAGTTCCCCAGCGTCGGCTCCTCCGGCACGAGCGAGAGGTTCGACGCGACCTCGACGGTCCGGCTTGAACGACGTGGCGAGCAGCCACGCGAGCGGATAGAGCACGACCGCGAGCAGGCCGAGGACGAGAACGGTACGGAGCACCTTGGGCAGGATCGGGCCGCCGCGCCGGGTCGCCAGGACTGGGCGGGGTTCGGTCAGAGTGGCCATCAGCGCTCGTCCCCATCCGAGTAGTGCACCCAGAACCGGCCGGTGCGGAAGAAGACGAGCGTCAGCAGCCCGACGGCGACCAGGAACACCCAGGCCAGCGCGGAGGCGTAGCCGATGTGCGACGCGCCGAATCCCTCGAGGTAAAGGTAGAGCGTGTAGACCTTCGTGGCGTCGACCGGACCGCCCTGGCCGCCGCCGATGACGAAGGCCGACGTGAAGATCTGGAAGCTGTGGATGGTCTCCAGCACCAGGTTGAAGAAGATGACCGGCGACAGCGACCGGGCAGGGTGACGTGCAGGAACTGCCGCCATCGGTTCGCCCCGTCCATCGCGGCCGCCTCGTACAGCTCGGCGGGGATCTGTTTGAGACCGGCGAGGAAGATGACCATCGGCGCGCCGAACTGCCAGACCCCGAGCAGGATGATCGTCGACATGACGTAGTCGGGATCGTTGACCCACGGCTTGCCGGTGATGCCGAACATGCCAAGAAATCGTTGAAGACGCCGTCCCGGTTGAACAGCGACTGCCAGACCAGGGCGAGGGCGACACTGCCGCCCAGCAGCGATGGCAGATAGAACAGCGCCCGGGCCGGACCGACGCCCCGGCGGGACTTGACCAGC
The DNA here is from genome assembly GCA_963773935.1 of uncultured Actinomycetota bacterium. Classification (GTDB taxonomy): domain Bacteria; phylum Actinomycetota; class Actinomycetes; order Mycobacteriales; family Micromonosporaceae; genus DATBGZ01. Next base: position 23,474 of record CAVZCZ010000002.1, on the reverse strand, counting down.
AGCATGGCCACGCCCAGGGCGACCAGGAGTTTGAGTGGCGTGGCCACCACGGCGTAGGTCACCGTTATCCCGACTGAACGCCAGAACGCCGGATCGAGGGTGAACATCCGCACGTAGTTGCGGAAGCCGACGTACTGTCCCGAGTTCGAGATCAGATCCCAGTTGGTGAAGCTGAGGTAGAGCGAGTACAGCATCGGTACCGCGGTGATGGCCATGAGCCCGATCAGCCACGGGGATAGGAACGCGTACCCGGCTACCACCTCGCGCCGGGAATCGGCTCCGGACCCCCGCCGTTTCCGGGCGGGAGTCCGATCCGACCTGCGGTCGCGGAGTGGGGTGGCCGGCGCCTCGGTGTCGAGCACGCCAGCCCTCCTCTCCACATCACTAATCAAGGGATCTGCCTGCTATGCGCTCAGCTTCAGCGCGGCTTGTTCCATGAACTCCTTCGCCGCAGCGGCTGGCGAGAGTTGTCCGAACTGGACCTTCTCGGCTGTCTCGATCAGCAGCTGCCGGATCGTCGGACTGGCCGCTCGGCGGGACGCTGGGGGCCTGACCGAACTTGGGCGTCATCACGTTCTCGAAGTCCACCGTGGCCTTCATGTTCGCGTCGGTGAGTGACGCCTGCACCGAGGTCCGGACGTCCGAGTTCGACGGCAGTCCGCGCTCGGTACCCAGGATCGCGCCGGCTTCGGGGTCGTTGATGAAGAAGTTGATCACGTCCACGACGGTCGCCGGGTACTTGGTGTTGACGTAGCCGGCGAAGTACATCGAGGCCCGCGCCCACTGGCCCTTCGGGTCGCCCGGGTACGAGACGACACCGAGAGTGTCCTTGGTGTTCTTGGCCAACTCCGGCATCTGGTTGGACCACATGAACGACGTCGCGGCCTTGCCGGTCACCACGAGCTGCGCGGTCACATCTGCCGGCGTTGGCGACGTGGATGATGTCGGCCGGCGGTGCCGCCTTGGCCGCGCGGGCGTCGGCCCACATGTCGAACCACTTGGTGAGGTCCGCCTCGGTGAAGCCGAGCTTCGTGCCGCTATACAGATCCTTGCTCTGTTGGCGCAGCCAGACCCACAGCGCCTTGTAGTCGGCCGAGGGGTCCATGGTGCCGTACACCGTGAAGTTGGTCTTCTGGCTGACGTCGGTGGCCCAGCTGATCAACTTCTCCCAGCTCCAGCCGATCTGCGGCTCCTGGACGCCGAGGCGCTGCACCAGGCTCTTGTTGTAGACCATGCCCGGGGTGGTCTCCCCGAGCGGCAGCGCGACCTGCTTGCCGTTCACCTTGCCGTAGTCGACGAGGCTCGCCGAGAGCTTGGACGTGTCGACCCGCTTGGCCAACAGGTAGTTCGTGAGGTCGAGGGTCTGGTTGCGCGCCGCGACACCGCCCAACATGTTGTCGTCGAGCTGGAAGATGTCCGCCGCTGCACCGGCCGCCAGGTTGGTGTTGAGCTTGTCGATGTAACCGGCGTTGGCCTGCCACGTTTCCTTGAACGTGACGTTCGGGTGCTTCTTCGTGTAGAGCGCGAGCACGTCGTGGGTTAGTGCGGCGCGGGCGTCGCCGCCCCACCAGAAGACGGTGATCTCAATCGGCCCGGTCTCCATCGCAGCGACCTCGGGCGCGGGTGCTTCGGTGGGACCACTGCTGGCACAGGCACTAAGGGCGACGCTCATCCCGGCGGCGAGCGCGGCCAGCCATAGCCGCCTGTGGGTACGGGATCGCGTTGGTGATGTGGGTAGGGATCGCATGGCCGTCACTCCTCAGTGACATGAGGCCTGCCGGGCCGGGGCACGACGAGCGTCGGCTCGGGCGTGCGGTACGGTCCGGGACCGGTCGATTGGCGAGTGATCAATGTGGTGGGAAGAGTTGTTTGCGCATTGGTGCGGTGGTTTTGCCCGGGCTCTGTGCGACCCGAACCGCGTCCGGTTCGGGCCTGGGTGTCGTGCTGCAGGAGCATGTCCACAGCGGTACGGCCGGCGGCCGCGGTCGGCGTGGCCACCGTGGTCAGGTTGACCAGACTGGACAGCGGAATGTCATCGATGCCGACGACACTGATTTCGCCGGGCACGTCCAGCCCGAGGCTCGCGAGTGCCCCGAGCAGTCCGATTGCCATCAGGTCGTTGTAGGCGAGTACGGCTGTCGCGCCGGAGCGCCGGACATCGCCGGCCGCGGCGGCACCGCCGGTCTCGGTGGGGGCGATTGGTCCGAGGGCGACGAGGTTCACGCCCCGGGCCCGCGCGGTCGCCGCCGCCGCGCGGCGGATTTCCCGGTTGGTCCACGAGCTGCGCGGACCGCCGAGATAGAGCAGCTCGTGATGGCCGAGGTCGACCAGGTGGTCGATGGCCTTGCGCGTACCACTGGCCACGTCCATCAGGACCGTCGGCAGGTCTGCGACGACGCGGTTCACGACGACGAGCGGGACCTCGCGAGCGAGTTGCTCGATCGCGCTGTTGGCCATGCGCGGGCTGCACAACAGGATGCCGTCGACCTGAGTGGCCAAGGCCCGGACCAGTTCCTCTTCGACCGCTGGGTCCTCGTCGGTGTCGGCGACAAAGACGTGGTGGTCGCGGAGGCGGGCCTGACTCTGCGCCGCTTTGATCATCGGGGGGAAGTACGGATTGGCGATATCGGCGACGATGAGGCCGAGATTGGTGGTGCGTCCCGTGATCAGTGCGCGGGCCGCCCGGTTGGGCCGGTAACCCAGATGCTCGGCCGTCGCTAGCACGCGGCCGCGGGTCTCCGGATTGACCAGGTTGGGCGCCGAGAACGTCCGGGACACGGTAGAAACATGGACGCCGCAGGCGCGCGCCACGTCGCGGATGGTGGCGGGCATGGGCGCTCCTTTCGGCCGTCGTGCTGTTCCACCGGTCAGGGTGCCGCCCCCGAGCCGGGTGACGGTTGGCCAATTAATGCAAACGGTTGCTCCCATGTCAACGGTTTCGGCGCCACTTCTGGTCGCGGCTCGGTAACAGATGTTGGTCAAGCAAGCGCTTTCCTGGTTGAATCGAGGAAACCGAGCAGCAGATCTTGACGGCCGTACAGCGGCTGCGGCTAGGATCGCTGCGATCGTTTGTAGGGGGAGACAGTGGCACAGACACGGCAGCGGTACGCGGTCGTCGGCGCTGGCGCCCGGGCGGAGATGTTCGTCCGGGCGCTGGTGCGCGACCACGCCGACGGAGCCGAGTTGGTGGCGTTGGCCGACCCGAATGCGGCCCGGATCCGGGCCCACAACCGGTGGCTCGGCGAGCTCGGTCACCCACCGGTCGCGGCCTACGGCATCGACGACTTTGACCTCATGCTCGACCGGGAGCGGGTGGACGCGGTGATCGTGACGTCCGTCGACGTGACCCACGATCGGTACATCGTGGCAGCGCTCGAACGGGGACGGGGCGTCATCACCGAGAAGCCCATGACGACCGACGCGTCGCGCTGTGGCCGGATCCTGCGCGCCGACCGCGCCGCCCGCGAGCACGGCCAGCCGGGCGTCGCGGTGGCCTTCAACTACCGCTACAACCCGCTGCATGAGCGGGTCCGCGAACTGCTCGCGGGCGGAGCGGTCGGCGAGATCGGCTCCGTGCACTTCGAGTGGCTGCTCGACGTGCGCCACGGGGCGGACTACTTCCGGCGCTGGCATCGGGACAAGGCGAACTCCGGCGGGCTGCTCGTGCACAAGGCAAGCCACCACTTCGATCTGGTGAATTGGTGGATCGGCGCGGTGCCCGATCGGGTGCACGCCGAGGGCCGGCTGTTCTTCTATGGCCCCGCGGGCGTCGAGCACGGCTATGACCGCGGCTATACCCGGGCCCACGGCGCGCCGGCCGCGGCGGCGGACCCGTTCGCCCTGGCGCTGGCGGACAACGCGCGCCTGCGGGAGCTCTACCTTGACGCCGAGGCAGACGACGGTTACATCCGGGACCGCAACGTGTTCGCTGGTGGTGTGAGCATCGAAGACGACATGTCGGTGCTGGTGCGGTACTCAACCGGCGCGACGATGACCTACCACCTGCATGCCTACGCGCCCTGGGAGGGATATCGGGTCATGGTGAACGGATCACAGGGCCGGCTCGAGCTCGAGGTCGTGGAGAGCGATCATGTGAGTCCGCAGCGGGCCCCCTCGGTCAAGGGCGGTCCGGGGCCGACCGCGTCGCTGCATGGTGTCGGCGCAGCGGCAGAGTCGGGCACGGTACGCCTGTCCGTGCACCCGTTCTGGCGTCCGCCCTACGACGCGACACCAGCGGGCCTCGTCCGCGAGGGCCACGGCGGCGCCGACGCCAGGATGTGCGCCGCTCTCTTCGCCGGCGGCGCCGGCACGCCCGACGTGCTCGGCCGCAGCGCGACCGCCCGGGACGGCGCGCTCGCGTTGCTCACCGGACTGGCCGGGAACGCCTCGATCGAAAGCGGCACACCAGTACGTACAGCCGACCTGCTCGACCGCGACCTCTTGGCCTCGGACCGCTACGCGAGGAGTGCTTCGTGACCGACCCGGACCTGTTGTTTCCCGTCGATCCCCGAACCCGCGAGGTCGCGCGTGTCCTCTTTGGACATGCCCGGGACCTGCCGATCATCTCTCCGCACGGCCATGTCGATCCGTCGCTGCTGGCCGAGGACCGCCCGTTTCCCGACCCGGCCCAACTGCTCGTGGTGCCTGACCACTACGTGACCCGGATGCTCTACAGCCAGGGCGTGAGCCTGGACCGGCTCGGCGTGCCGCGCCGCGACGGCCGCCCGGTCGAGACCGACGGCAGGGCGATCTGGCGCACGCTCGCGGCGAACTGGTCCGCGCTGCGCGGGACCCCGTCCCGGCTCTGGCTGGAGCTGACGCTCGCCGAGGTATTCGACATCGCAGTTCCGCTGCGCCCCGACACCGCCGACGAGGTCTACCAGACGCTGGCCGAGCGCCTGGCCACCCAGGCGTTCCGGCCCCGGGCCCTCTTCGAGCGCTTCGGCATCGAGGTGCTGGCCACGACCGAGTCGCCGAGCGACGACCTGGCCGCGCACGCCAAGCTGAGCGCCGACGGCTGGGGCGGCCGGGTCATCACCACATTCCGGCCGGACGACGTCGTCGACCCGGAGTGGGCCGGCTGGGGCGATCGGGTGGACCGCCTCGGTGAGCTGACCGGCGAGGACACCGGGACCTACGCCGGCTATCTGGCCGCGTTGCAGGCGCGCCGGGAGGTCTTCCGCGAGGCTGGAGCCCGAAGCACCGACCACGGTCATCCGACCGCCCGCACGCTCGACCTCGACCCGGCCGAGGCGGTCAGACTCTACGACCGGCTGCGCCACGGCGAACCATCCCCTGTGGACGCCGAGGCGTTCCGCGCCCACATGCTGGTCGAGTTCGCCCGGATGTCGGTCGAGGACGGTCTGGTCATGCAGCTGCATCCGGGCGCGGTCCGCAACCACAACGCGTCCCTGCACCGAGACTACGGCCGCGACGTGGGTGCCGACATCCCGCAGGCGACCGAGTTCACCCAGGCGCTGCGGCCGCTGCTCGACCGGTTCGGCAACGATCCCCGCCTGCGGCTGGTGCTGTATACATTGGACGAGACGGCGTTCGGCCGCGAGTTGGCGCCGCTCGCCGGTGGATACCCCGCGGTGTTCCTCGGCGCACCCTGGTGGTTCCTCGACAGCCCGGACGGGCTGCGCCGGTTCCGGGAGGCCGTCACCGACACGGCCGGCTTCGCCAATACGTCCGGCTTCGTCGACGACACCCGCGCCTTCTGTTCCATCCCGGTACGCCACCAGGTGGCCCGCCGCGTCGACGCCGCTTACCTGGCCAGGCTGGTGGTCGACGGGCGGATGCCGCTCGACGAGGCCGCCGAGACCATCGCCGACCTCGCCTACCACCTGCCAAAGCGGATCTTCCGACTGGAGAACTGAGATGCCCACCCGGATTACCGGCGTTGACGTCCACGACGTCCGATTCCCCACCGCGGCCGCCGGCGACGGCTCGGACGCCATCAACCGGGGCGACTACTCGGCGACCTACGTCGTCGTGCGCACCGACGCGGGAGTCTGCGGCGCCGGGCTCACCTTCACCAACGGGCGCGGCAACGAGGTGACCTGTGCCGCGGTCCGCGCGCTCGCGCACCATGTGGTGGGGAGCAGCGTCGAGCAGCTCTTCGCCGATCCGGTCGCCTTCTCGCGGTCGCTCACCGCCGATGTCCAGCTGCGCTGGCTCGGGCCGGAGAAGGGCGTCATCGCGATGGCGGCGGGCGCGCTCGTGAATGCGGTCTGGGACCTGCGCGCCCGACTGGCGAACAAGCCGATGTGGCGGCTGCTGGCGGAGCTGCCGGCCGAGGAGCTCGTCGCGAGTGTCGACTTTGGACACATCTCGGACGCGATCACACCGGCCGAGGCGCTCGCGCTATTGGAGAAGGCTGAGCCCGGTTACGAGGACCGCCTGGCCCAGCTCGAGCGGGACGGGTTCCCGGCCTACACGACCTCCGTCGGCTGGCTGGGGTACCCCGATGACAAGGTGCGGTCGCTGACTCGGGCCGCGGTCGCCGACGGCTGGACGGCGGTGAAGATGAAGGTTGGCGGGGCGATCGAGGACGACGTCCGGCGCGCCGGGATCATCCGAGCGGAGATCGGGCCAGACCGGCTGCTCATGATGGACGCGAATCAGGTGTGGGACGTGGACCAGGCCATCGAGAACATGCGCCTGCTTGCGGCGGCTGACCCGTACTGGATCGAGGAACCAACCCACGCTGACGACGTGCTCGGGCACGCGCGCATCGCGGCCGCCGTCCGAGAGGCGACCGGCGGGCGATGCCGGGTGGCTACCGGCGAGTGCACCGCGAACAGAGTGATGTTCAAGCAGCTGTTCCAGGCCGGCGCGATCGGCACCTGCCAGGTCGACGCCTGTCGCGTCGCCGGCGTCAACGAGGTGATCGCGACGCTGTTGCTGGCGGCCAAGTTCGGCGTGCCCGTGTGCCCGCACGCGGGCGGCGTGGGGCTGTGCGAGTACGTCCAGCACCTGTCGATTTTCGATTTCCTGCGGGTCAGTGGATCGCTCGAGCACCGGATGATCGAGTACGTTGATCACCTGCACGAGCACTTCACGGATCCCGTCGTGGTCCGGGAAGGGCGCTACCGCGTGCCGACCGCCCCCGGTTACAGCGTCGAGATGAAGCCCGAGTCCATCACCGAGTTCTCCTACCCGGACGGTCCCGCGTGGCGGTGACGGCGACGCGCCTGGCCGCCTCCGGTCTGGCCCGGCTGCCCCGCAGCTCCCGCCCCCTGGTCAGCCAGCCGTCGCTCGGCATCATCCACATAGGAGTCGGAGCCTTCTTCCGCGCGCACACCGCGGTCTACACCGAAGAGGCGATGGCCGCCGCCGGCGGGGACTGGGGCATCGTCGGGGTGGCGCCGCGCAGCCGCGACACGCTGGACGTGCTGGCCGCCCAGGACGGTCTGTTCAGCGTGACCGCACTGTCCGAGGCGCCGCCGAGCACCCGCGTCGTGGGCTCCCTCGTGGCGGTCCGGCACCTGCCCAGCGAGGCCGACGCCATCCTGGCGCTACTCGTCGACCCGCGCGTACGGGTGGTGACCCTGACGGTGACTGAGAAGGCGTACCTGGCCGATGCTGCCGGGCGGCTCATGGACGACCCTCGGTTGCGGGCGGATCTGGCGGGCGACCGTCCACCTCAGACGGTCCCCGGGCTGCTGGCCCGGGCGGTGCGGGCCCGTGCGGCCGCCGGTGGCGCTCCACTGGCCGTGGTCAGCTGTGACAACCTACCGGCGAACGGGCAACGCCTTCGCGAGGTGCTGCGGCAGGCACTCGGCACTGATCCGGGCGGTTGGGTGTCCTTTCCGGACACGGTCGTCGACCGCATCGTCCCGGCCAGCGGACCGGCCACCCTGGCCCGAGCCGAGGCCGCGCTGGGTGTCGCCGATCTCGCCGCGGTCGAGGCCGAGCCGTTCCGGCAATGGGTGCTCCAGGACGAGTTTCCAGGTGGCCGCCCGGCCTGGGACGCGGTCGGCGCGGTGTTCTGCGACGACGTGTCCGGCTACGAGCGGCTGAAGCTCCGCCTGCTCAACGGGGTCCACTCGGCCGTGGCGTACCTGGGCGCGGTGGCCGGTTTCGAAACGATCGCGCAGGCGATGAGCCTGCCCGGGATGACCGGCTTCCTGGCGGCCATGGCGACGGTCGACATCGAGCCCGCCCTACGCGCGCCGGCAGGCGTCGCGGTCGGCGAGTACGCGGACTCAGTACGGCGGCGTTTCGCCAACCCCGCGATCGGCCACCGGACCTGGCAGGTCGCCATGGACGGTTCGCAGAAGCTGCCGCAGCGGTTGCTCGCACCGATCGCTGACCGAAGGGCGACCGGAGCCGAGCCTGCGCACCTGGCCACCGCGCTCGCGGCCTGGATCCGCTTCACCGGCGGCCGGGCCGACAACGGCCGGGAACTCCCGCTCGACGATCCCCTGGCGACCAATATCCGGGGCGCATTGCAGCGCTGCGGGCCCGAGCCGACGGCCCGGGTCGCAGCGATGCTGGCACTTCCCGGCGTCATGCCGGCCAGCTTCGCCGAGGACGACGTGCTGGCCGACCTCGTCGCCGATCGGCTGACCGCGCTCGAACGCGACGGCGTGGCGGCGATGCTGGCGCGGGAGTTCGGGTGAGCGGCGGGCCGAGCGCCGCCATAACCGCCGGGGCCGCCCGGGTGGCGCTCGTCGGTGCGAACGGACACGGGCAGAGCCATCGCCGCGGCATCGCCGAGCTGGCCCGGACGGGTTCGGTCACGCTGGTGGCGCTGGGTGACGTCGCCCCGGTGCCCGACGCGGAGCCCGGCGTTCCGGTCTTCACCGACCACCGCGCCCTGTTGGCGGCCACCGCACCCGACGTGGTGATCGTGTGCACCCCGCCGCACACCCACCTCGCGATCGCGGAGGACGCGCTGCGAGCCGGTGCGGACGTGCTGCTGGAGAAGCCACCGGTACTGGATTCCACCGAGCACGACCGGCTCTCCAGCGTCATCGCCGGCACCGGGCGGGCTTGCCAGGTCGGGTTCCAGGCACTCGGCTCTCCCGCCCTGGCCGAGGTTCTATCTATTGTGGATGGTGGAGGTCTCGGGACGCTACGGTCGATCGCCGCGGTGGGCGCATGGAAGCGCGACGAGAGCTACTTCGGCCGTTCCGCCTGGGTTGGTCGGGCGGACCTGATGGGGAGCCGCGTGCTCGACGGTGCGCTGGCGAACCCGTTCGCCCACGCCGTTATGCAGGTGCTTGCGATCGCCCGCGAGGAGCCGCGCCGCATCGAGGTCGAGCGGTACCGCGCACACGAGATCCAGGTCGATGACACGGCCGCCCTTCGGCTCACCTTCGACAGCGGGTTGCAAGCGCTGGTCGCAGTCACGCTCTGCGCCGAGGACTTCGTTGCCGGCGAGATCACGGTCAGCGGTACGGCGGCAACAGCCGTACTGGAGTACCCGACCGACCGGCTGCGCGGACCGGCCGACCCGGCACTTCGCGCCGTGCCCGGGCGCATCGGCCTGCTGGAGAACCTGGTCGCCCACCGCCGCGACTCCACCGTCGCGCTCGTCGCCCCGCTGTCCCGGACCCTTCCGTTCACCCACGTACTCGAGTCGGTCACGGCGGCGCCGGTACGTGCGATCGACCACCGCTTCCTGCGCGGCGTGGACGACCTGCCGCGGCCGCGCCAGGTCATCTCCGGCATCAACGAGTTGCTCCGGCACGCGGCCGCCTCGCTTGCTCTCTTCTCCGAGCTGTCCGTCCCGTGGGCGCTGCCCGTCGGTGCCGGCGCTCCCAATGGCGAAAGGAATACCCCGTGAAGAAGCTGTCACTCGTGGACCTCACCGCGCAGGGCACGGGACCGGTGCTGGCGGACGCGCTGCCGGGTTACCACATCGAACGCGGCGGCATCACCCGCTATGAGGCCGGAGCGCGCAGTCACCCGGAGGGCCACCATGTCCACACAGTGCCGGAGGTCTTCGTGATCCTGCAGGGCAGCGGTGTCATCGAGATCGACGGGGCGGGGTCGCCGTTCCAGGCGGGCGACGTCTTCGTCGTGGCGGCAGGCGAGGACCACCACCTGGTCAGCCAGGGCCCGTTGCCGCTGCTCTCGGCGTGGATGCACCTGAGCGCCCGCAGGTTGACAACCCGCTAGGCACGGTCTACGGACAGTGACAACCGTGAGGAGTAGTCACAACTCGACAGTTGTGGACTAGACGAACAACCCTGCAACTCCCGGCGGGTTGTCCAGTCCCTCATGAGCCCTGGCCCCGCCGGATCGCGCATTCCCCGCGGACTCCGATCCAGACGTGATCGTGGCTTGCAAGCCGTCCAGCGGGATGTCGGCGCTGCGCAATACGAGCTGCCTCTTGACGTGCGGTGTGGCAAAAGATGGAATTCACTTAGTCGAGCAGCGGAGATCTCCCATGGTGACGATGAACGTCAATGGACAGACTCATGACGTGCCGGTGGGAACCGACGACACCGTCGTTGACGTGCTGCGCGACACTCTGCACCTCACCGGTACCAAACTGGTCTGTGGTGGCGGCGTCTGCGGCGCATGCACCGTGCTTCTCGATGGAGAGCCGGTGGTCGGGTGTCTGCTACCCGCAGCTGCGGTCGACGGGCGGGCTGTGGAGACCGTGGAGGGCGTCGCGGCTCGCGCGCATCCGATCGTCCGGGCCTTCACCGCGTGCGACGCGCTGCAGTGCGGCTTCTGCACGCCGGGGTTCGTCGTCGAAGCGACCGCCTTTCATGACCGGTGGCGGGTGGAGCATGGGCACGCCGAGCCGGACGACGCCACGATCGCGGCAGCGCTCGCCGGGCACCTCTGTCGGTGTGGGGCGTATCCGGGGATCTACCAGGCGGTACGCGGGGCCTGCGCTGGACAATTCGACGCCGCTGGCCCGCTGTCGGGGCCCCGCCTCGAGGCGCCAGCAAAAGTAACCGGCGATGCCCGGTACACAGTGGACATACACCAGGACGGCCAGCTCGAGGGGCTCATCGTGCGTTCCCCACACGCGCACGCCAGAGTGCTGGGAGTGGACCTCATGCCCGCCCTGGCACTCGACGGGGTCCGCGCCGCCGTCGAGCTGCTCGGCCAGGATCGAATGGTGCGCTACATCGGGCAGGAGGTGGCGGCCGTCGCGGCGGTAGACCTGCGCACCGCGCAAGCCGCCGCAGCCCTGGTCAACGTGACGTATGAGCCGCTGCCCGCCGTGATCGGCATGACCGCCGCCCGGGCCTCCGATGCACCCGAGGTCTACGCCGGCGGCAGACGCAGACCACCAACGGCGACAGAGGCACCGCCGACGCCGGCACGTTGGCATGGAAACGTGCGCGGTCCGGTAGGGATGCTCTCGGTCCGCCGACGCCGGGCCCGCCGGCTGCTGGCCCAGGCCCGTGCTGAAGGCGACCCGCTGCTCGTCGAGGGCATCCTCCGTACCGAGGCTCAGCTGCACACAGCATTCGAGCCGCATGCCGCGGTCGCGCGGTGGTCCGGCAACGAGCTGACGGTGGACGTATCGACGCAGGCCGTTGCGCACCTCGCTGACGAGATCGCCAAGCGGTTCCACCTTTCCCGCGAGCAGGTTCTGGTGCGTGCCGATCACGTCGGCGGCGGGTTCGGCGCGAAGCAGTATCTGGGACCGGAAACGGTCGCCGCCATCTCGCTCGCCCGGGCGGCGAGGGCGCCGGTGCGGGTCGCCCTGGACCGGCTGGAGGAGCTGAGCGTTACCGGTTACCGGCCGGCTGCCGAGGTTGAGGTGTCGCTGCTCGCCGCCCGCGATGGCGAGCTGCGTGCGCTCAGCCTCGTCGCCTATGGGGACTCCGGCGTCGCCGTCGGATCCACGATCGCTGGGCTGGCGCGGCTGATCTATTCTGCGCCGGCAAAGGAGCTGCTCGACTATGACGTGGTCACCAACGTCGGGCCTGGCGCGCCGTTCCGCGGGCCGGGCGGGCCGCTGACCTGCCTCGCGGTCGAACAGGCGGTCGACGAAGCGGCCCGCCGGCTCGAGCAGGACCCGATCGCGTTGCGTCGCCGCTGGGACACCGACCCTTCCCGGCAACGGCTATACGAGTGGGCGGGGGCGTTGCCCGCCTGGCAAGACCGGGCCGCGTTGCCGCGCGGCGGGCGGTTTCGCCGGGGTGTCGGCGTCGCGGCCGCCAATTGGTTCTACTGGTGGCGGTCCGGTTGTCAGGTGGCGCTGTCCGTCGAGGGTGGAAGGTTGGTTGCCAGCACCGCCGCCCAGGACATCGGTACCGGAACCCGTAGCGTGCTTGCCACCACGGTGGCGAAGGCGTTCGGCGTTTCGCCGTCTAGCGTGGACGTCCGGATCGGCGACTCGCGCCTGCCACGGGGGCCCGCCTCGGGCGGTAGCACCGTGACCGCGACGATAGCGCCGGCCGCGGTCGACGCCGCCCGCCGGCTCAAGTCCAGCCTCGCCGCGCGCCTCGGCGGCAACGCGGAAACCTCCGGTGTTCGCCGATCCGGCGGCGTGCTGGCCTGGGCGGAGGCTCTCGCCAGCGGTGACGGACTTCGGGTGGTGTCTAAGAGACCCGAAGACGACCGCCGGCTGGGCCGGAACACGACCGCCCCGTTCGCCGGCGCAGGTCTCCTCACTGTGCTCATCCCGTGGACTACGCGGTTGACGAATCATCTCCACACCGGGCGCGGATACACCGGGGCGGTGGCCGTGGCCGAGGTGGAGGTGGACACCCGGCTCGGGCGCACCCGGGTTCTCACCGTCCATAGTGGAATAGCGGCCGGCCGGCTCGCAGTGCCCGACCTCGCCGCTGCGCAAGCCCGCGGTTCGATCATCCAGGGAATCGGGTACGCGCTGTACGAGCAGCGCGAGACCGACCCGCATACCGGGCTGGTGCTCAGTGCCGGTCTCGAGGACTACCGGATCCCCGGCATCGGCGACGTTCCCGACATCGACCTGCACTTTGACGAAGAGGGCTTCGCGCATGTGCCGACGGCCGGCGTCGGGCTCGGCGAGGTGTCCACGATGCCGATCGCGGCGGCGATCGCCAACGCCGTGTGCGACGCAACGGATGTTCGGATGTACGACATACCGATCCGGCCCGACCGGCTCCTGGCGGCGCTCGCGGCACCAGCCCAAGGTGGATCCCGATGAGCGAGGTGCGGGCGGGTGGTACCGATCTCGGGGAGCGGCGGCGCAGCGGCGTCTCGCGCGGGCCTGTAGTTGATCTCGGTCGCCGACCTGAACTATCCACAGTGGACTGGTCAGGCACTGACGGCGGCGCGACGATCGGCGCGTTAGTGACTGTCGCCGAACTCGCCGCAGATACCCGCATCCGGGCCAGCTATCCGGGGCTCTCCGCGGCGGCGGAGGTGTTGGCGACTCCGCAGATCCGCCGGGTCGCCACGATCGGCGGAAACCTGTTGCAGCGCAACCGATGTTGGTACTTCCGGCATCCTGCCACGAGCTGCCTCAAGAAGGGCGGGACCGACTGCCCGGCCCGGTCGGGTAACCACCGCTACGGCGTCCTCTTCGACCTCGGTCCTTGTGTGGCGCCGCACCCGTCGACGTTGGGCGCGGCGCTGCTCGCGTACGGTGCGATGGTTGCTACCGACCGGCGCGCCGCGTTGTCCGTCGCTGAGGTTTTCGGTGACGGCAGCGATGGGACCCACGACCACCGGCTCGACGCCGACGAGCTGCTGATTCGGGTCACAATGCCGCCACCTGTACCCGGGGAGCGTGCCGGGTACTTCCGCGCTACCAGCCGGGCGTACGCCGAATGGCCGCTCGTCGAAGCGGCGGTACGCCTACGGATCGACTACGGCGAGGGCGACGAGAGCGGCACAGTGTCGTGGGCGGCGATCGCCGTCGGCGCCGTGGCACCGGTTCCGCTCCGCCTGCCCAGGGTCGAGGCGGCCCTTGTCGGTCAGCCCGTCACCGCGGCAGCGTTCGCGGCTGCAGCGACCCACGCGGTTGAGGGCGCGAACCCGTTGCCCATGACGGGTTACAAGGCCGCCCTGCTCGTCGGCACGGTCACAGAGGCGCTTGAGCGCGCCGCCGGCATCGGCGAGAGACCAGGCTGATCACGCCATCACGTCAACTAGCCGGACTGCCACGGATCTGTCGAAACAAACCGGGCGCGTTCAACCGCTGCACGGAATCGGCCCTCCCGCCCTGGCCGAATTGCTATCCATTGTGGATGGCGGAGGTGTTCGGGACGCTCCAGTCGATCGCCGTGGTGGGGGCGTGGAAACGCGACGGGAGCTACTTCCGCCGGGCGGCCTGGGCTGGCCGGGCGGATCTGCTCGGGCGCCGGGGCGGGGACGCCGTTCCAGGCGGGCGACGTCCTCGTCGTGGCGGCTGGCGAGGACCACCACCTGGTCAGCCAGGGGCCCCGCGCGTCCGCCGCGCGAGGCCCCGTCTCCACAGTGGAATCAGATGCGCAGTGCACATGGAGTCAGATGCCGAGCTTGCCGGCTCCCGCCTTCGCGGACACGGTCGCCTGCACCGTCTCGGCCGGATCGACCGGACCACGCAGCGTCGGCACCCAGTCGGTCGGTGGTAGGTCCGGGTCGTGGCTCGCGTTGTAGGCCCCGACCAGGCTCACCGGTGTCAGCGGACCGGTGCCGACGCGACTGAGCGTGCCGATCTCGGTGATCGCGCCGGGGGCGCCACCCCGCCAGTCGAAGGCAAAGGCGTCCAGCGGGATATCTGCGCTGCGCAGTACGACGTTGTTCTCCGCGTAGATGGCGCAGAAGACGCCGACACCCCACGAGTAGACAAAGGACTCTTCGTCGGTGGCGTAGAAGTAGTTATTGTATACGTCCACCTGGCCGAAGCGCACCCGCGGCACCCGCTGCCCGACATTGGCGAACCGGTTGTGGTGCAGCGTCACCCGCAGCTTGCCGACATCGGCGCCGACCGTGTTGCTTGACCCGATGAGCATCGTCTTGTCGTGGTCGAAGAAGTTGTTGTACGAGACCGTGACCAGGTCCGAGGCCCGGATGATGTCGAGCGCGCCGTCGTGGACCTGGTACGGCCGTCCAAAGTAGATCGGCTGCACGTCGTCGGTGTTGTTGCCATCGCTGAACGAATTGTGGTCGACCCAGACGTGGGTCGTCGTGTTGACCGACACAGTGTCGTAGAGCGAGTTCCAGTTGCCCAGCGCGCCGTCCGTCGGGTCCCAGGCGGGGAAGCAGTCGTGGGCGTCCTCGAACCGCAGGTTGCGCAGGATCACGTTGTCGACGCGGTTGAGGACGAGGTTGACGCCGGTGATCTTCGAGCCGCCGAGCCCGACAATCGTCGTGTTCGATCCGACGTTGATGTTGATCCGAGCGCCCTGGTTGCGGGTCGAGCGCACCCTCGCCTCCTCGAGCGGACCGCTCGGTCTGGCCACCCGCCCCCACACCGCCGGGTCGTAGGCGGCCAGGTAGGCGTCCAGCGAGTACGCCGGATCGGCGTAGTCGGCACAGGTGAGGTCACCGCCGGCGTCATCGACGTTGCCGCGGATGCCGCCGTTCACGAAGATGATCTTAGGTGTTGCGTTGGCTCCATTGGTGGCGTTGTCACCGCCGAGCGCGACGATCAGCTCGGCCCGGGTCCGCACAACGCTGATCCGGGCCGGGTCGGCGGCGGAGCCGCCTGTGGTCCCGGTACCGCTGGATGCCCACCCATCGCCAGGCGCGAGAGTCTGGCGGGCCACGGCGAGCGCCGCCGGGCTGGGTTGGGTGACAGCCTGCGCCGAGTGGGCGACGAGGACGCCGGTCGTACTGACCGCCACAGCGGCGGCGGCCGCCATGGCGCAACGGCGTAGAGGCAGACGCATAGCAGCTCCTTGAGCTAGGAAAGCGCTTTCTTCGCCATCGTGCTGCGTTACGTCGCGCCCCGTCAATATTTCTCCGATGCAGGTTTGTTGCAGGATCGGCCGCGAGCAAGCCGGTCCCGCTCGGCCGGTCTGGACTAACCGGGTACGGCCTCAGCTCGGTCGGGCCGGCCCGGTGCTGGCCCGCACGATGACCTCGGCCGGCGCCGTCTCGACCATGGCCTTGCCGTGGGCGTGGGTGCCGAGGGCGAGCGTGAGCGCGCGGGCGCCCATCTCGACCAACGGCAACCTCACCGTGGTGAGGGCCGGCGTCACGTCCTGCGCGATCGGCATGTCGTCGAACCCGGTGACGCTGAGGTCGCTGGGCACGTGGCGCGCCAGCCTCCGTGCGGTGGCCAGAGCCCCGATCGCCATCGAATCGTTGAAGGCGATCAGCGCCGTCGTCGCCGGATTGGCATCGAGCAGCTCGGCGGCCGCCGCGGCGCCACCGTCTCGGCTGAAGTCGGCGTACCGGATCCGGCGCGGTGGCAGGTTCACCCCCGCCGACGTCAGCGCCTCGCGCAGGCCGGCCAGGCGGTCGGTCGTCGTGGTGAGCTCCTTCGGCCCCGCGATCACACTGATAGCGCGATGGCCAAGGGCGCAGACGTGCTCACCGAGCTTCCGGGCACCGTCGGCGTTGGCCGGCTGGACCGCGTCGCCGGTCAGCTCGTGCCGGCCGATCACCGCGACGCGGCCACCGCCGTCCTGGTAACGGCGCAATGACTCATTGAGGTCCCGCGTCGCCTTGGTGTCGTGGTAGCCCGAGCCGGCCAGCACGATGGCGGCCACCCGCTGGGCGCCCAGCAACTCGACGTACTCCCGTTCTCGAACCGGGTCGCGGTAGCTGTTGCAGATGACGAGCAGCGTGCCCCGCTCGATAGCGACCCGCTGCAGGCCACGGGTGATCTCGGCGAAGTACGGGTCCGACACGTCGTGCACGATGACGCCGACCGCGCCGCGCTCTGCCCGCGCGAGCATCCGCGCCTGGGCGTTGGGAACATATCGGAGCTCCTCAACCGCCTTGAGCACCCGGCGGCGCAACGCCTCGTCAACGGGTTTGGCGCTGCCGTTGATGACCCGCGACGCCGTGGCTGACGACACGCCGGCTCGGTGGGCGACATCGGCGAGAGTCACGGGGCCGGCGGGCACGCGGTCAGCCTACCGGGGTCGCCCACATCACACGCTCCGTGGCTTGTCTGCCAGGTCCCGATCACCTACGGTCGGCAGGAAAGCGCTTGCTTGAACGAACTGGAGACCATGATGGCGCGAAGGCCAGTAACCGTGGTCGTGAACGGCGTGACCGGGCGGATGGGCTACCGGCAGCATCTGGTCCGGTCGCTGCTGGCGATCCGCGAGCAGGGCGGCGTGGCGACGGCCGACGGCGACCGGATCTGGCCGGAGCTGGTGCTCGTGGGGCGCAACCCGGACCGGGTGGCCGAGATCGCCACACGGCACGGCGTGGCCGACTGGACCACCGATCTGGACGCCGCGCTCGCCCGCGACGACGTGAGCATCTACTTCGACGCGCAGTTGACCCATGCGCGCGAGAAGGCCGTACGGGCGGCCATCAACGCGGGCAAGCATGTGTATACGGAGAAGCCGCTGGCCGACAGTACGCAGACGGCGCTCGACCTGGCCCGAGCCGCTCGCCGGGCCGGCGTCAAACACGGGGTCGTGCAGGACAAGCTCTTCCTCCCCGGCTTGCGCAAGCTCAAGCGGCTCGTCGACGCCGGGTTCTTCGGGCGGATCCTCTCCGTTCGCGGTGAGTTCGGCTACTGGGTCTTCGAGGGTGACTGGCAGAGCGCGCAGCGTCCATCGTGGAATTACCGGGCGGCCGACGGTGGCGGCATCGTGCTCGACATGTTCCCGCACTGGCACTACGTGCTCGAGCAGCTCTTCGGCCCGGTCCGCGCGGTCACCGCGGTGACGGCGACCCACATCCCGCGCCGGGTCAACGAGCATGGGGTGGGCTACGACGCAACGGCCGAAGACGCGGTCTACGCAATCTTCGAGCTCGATGGCGGGATCGTGGCGCAGATCAACTCGTCCTGGACGGTACGAGTGCACCGCGAAGAGCTCGTGGAGTTCCAGGTCGACGGCACCCACGGCTCGGCCGTAGCCGGGTTGCGCAGCTGCCGGCTGCAGCACCGCGGCAGCACGCCGAAGCCGGTATGGAACCCGGACCTGCCGGTCACCGAGGGCTTTCGCGACCAGTGGCAGGAGGTACCGGATAACGAGGACTTCGACAACGGCTTCAAGGTCCAGTGGGAGGCGTTCCTGCGCCATGTCGTCGAGGACGCGCCGTTCCCGTGGGACTTCGACTCCGCTGCCCGCGGCGTACAGCTCGCTGAACTCGGACTGCTGTCGGCCCGCGAGGGCCGGCGCGTGCCGATCCCGGAGCTGGCCCGATGAACCACGTGATCCTGCCGTCCGGCGAGCGCTACGAGGTCCGTGGCGCACCCCGACTCCCGGCACCGATTCCGTTCTCGAGCCGGGTGGCCTACGCCGCGGCGCACGTGGTGGCGGATCCTCGGGCGGAGAACGTACCCGGGGCACCCGCCGCGATCGACTGGGAGGCAACGCTTGCCTTCCGGCATCATCTGTGGCGGCACGGCTTCGGCGTTGCCGAGGCCATGGATACCGCGCAGCGGGGAATGGGGCTGGACTATCGGGCGACGCGTGAGCTGATCGCGCGGTCGGCTCGCGAGGCGGCTGCGGTCGGCGGCGCGCTCGTGGCGGGGGTCGGAACCGACCATCTCCCGACCGGCCCGGCCGACGTGGACGACGTGGCGGCGGCCTATGCGGAGCAGCTCGGGGATGTCCTGTCTACCGGAGCGACGCCCGTTCTGATGTGCAGCCGCCAGCTGGCCACCGCCGCGCGCGACGCAGACGACTACCTAAAGGTCTACAGTGGACTAATCAGTCAGAGCCCGGTGCCAGTCGTGCTGCACTGGCTGGGCGAGATGTTCGACCCGGCGCTCGCGGGCTACTGGGGCAGCCCGGACCTCGACATCGCTGTCGAGACCGTCCTGGCGCTGATCTCGGACCACGCGGACCGTGTCGACGGCATCAAGGTGTCACTCCTCGACGAGGCACGAGAGGTCGACCTGCGGCGCCGCCTGCCGGCCGGGGTACGCCTCTACACGGGCGACGATTTCAACTACCCGCAGCTGATCCGTGGCGACGAGAAGGGCCATTCGGACGCGTTACTCGGTATCTTCGCCGCGATCGCGGCGCCGGCCGCGGCCGCCCTCATGGCGCTCGACGCGGGCGACCTCGCCGCGTACGACAACCTGATGGCGCCGACGGTCCCGCTGGCCCGACACATCTTTTGCGCACCGACCTCGGCCTACAAGACGGGGATCGTGTTTCTGGCCTGGCTCGCCGGCCACCAGGACCACTTCACCATGGTCGGCGGCCTGCAGGCCAACCGATCGGCGAGCCATCTCGCCACCGCGCTTGTGCTGGCCGACGCGGCTGGCGTGCTGCCCGATCCCGAACTCGCCGCCCGGCGGGCGCAGGCGTACCTCGCCGTCGCGGCCGGAGTGGGCGCGTGACCGGTCTGGCGGACCTGTCGTTCAACCAGGCCACCGCGCAGGACTGGCCCATGACCGACCTCATCGCAGGCTGCGCCGCGGCCGGCCTCGCGCAGATCGGGCTGTGGCGGGAGCAGGTCGCCGCCTGTGGCGTGGCCGAGACCCGGCGACTGGTAACCGACGCCGGACTGGGCGTGAGCACGCTATGCCGGTCCGGATTCTTCGACCGGCCCGACTGGCCGGGCTCGAACCGGCGGGCCATCGACGAGGCCGCTGAGCTCGGCGCGCCGGTGCTCGTGCTGGTCAGCGGAGGCCTGCCGGAGGGAAGCCGGGATCTCGCTGGCGCCCGCGCCCACGTGGCGGACGCCATCGGCACGCTCGTGCCGTACGCGGCGTCGGCCGGCGTCCGGCTGGCGGTGGAACCGCTGCACCCGATGTTCGCGGCCGATCGCTGCGTGATCAGCACACTGAGCCAGGCGTTGGACGTGGTCTTGCGTTATCCGGTCGAGACGGTCGGCGTCGTGGTCGACACGTACCACGTCTGGTGGGACGACCGGGTGTACGACGAGATCGCCCGGGCCGGCGATCGGATTGCGAGCTTCCAGCTGGCCGACTGGGTCACGCCGCTACCGGCCGGGGTGCTGACCGGGCGGGCGCTGCCGGGCGACGGATGTATCGACATTGGACGGTTGTGGCAGGCCGTCGCGGCGGCGGGCTATGCCGGCCCGATCGAGGTCGAGGTCTTCAACACCGATCTCTGGGCCCTTCCGGGCGAGGAGGTCCTACGGCGCACGGTGCAGGCGTGGGATCGCGTCCGCGTCGCCCAAACATGAGGGTCGTGCTCGCGCTCGACTCGTTCCAGGGCAGCGGGTAAGGTCCGCCGAGACAAGGAGGAACACGAGACAAGGAGGAACATTGGCCCCCGATGCGATGCCAGCGGTTGCGCCCACGAGCCGACGCAACTGGCGGCTGATTGGTCTGGGATCCGGTCTACTCGCGACACTCGTGACTGTCCTCGCCGTGTCGGCGCCGTGGTTCACTCGAGCCGACGGCGCCGACGTCAGCACCTATACGCCCTGGCTGTGGGGTAGTCCCGACGCGGCTTCCGCCCCCGACTACCCGTCGACGACGGCGAACCTGATCGCGCTCGGCGTGAGTCGGGAGTGGGGACTGTCGCTTGTTCATCGCCGCCGCCGTCGGCGCCGTGATCTCGTTCATCCTCGCCGCCAAGCAACCCACCGACGAGCGGGTGAACCGTGCAGTGATCATTAACGTCGCGGCGGCGGCGTTGTCATTCGTCCTCGTGGGCCTGGCCTGGTTCGGATTCGCCGCCGGCGGAGGTGATGGCGCGACGACATCCGTCCACATTGGAGTGATGCTGGCGCTGCCCGCGCAGGTGGCCTGGCTGGTCCTCGCGATCGCGGCCATGCGGATGGCCGGCCGCGCCCGAGCGGCTCAGCGCGCAGCGGCCGATCCGCTCAGCGCTCGCTGAGGGACCTGACGTCGGGCGGTACGGGCTGCGTGCCGGGCACATAGCCCGGGTCCCATTCCGCGCCCAGTCCGCTGTCCCGATCGCGGTCAACCCGCGCGCGCAGGTCGCGGGCCCGGTCCCGCACCAGCTGCCGGCCCTCGTCGTAGAGCCGGTTCGCCTCGGCCTGGATGGCGTCGGTGGCCTCCTTGACCTCTGGCCGCCGCATCACTTCGCGGGCCTTGCCCACCATCGCGTCGTACTTCTGCCGTCCCGCCCGGGTACCCAGCACGTAGCCGACGCCAGCGCCCGCAGCGAAGATCCACTTCTTAAGCATGTCCATCTCCTTCGGCTAGCACCTTCGTACCCGTCAACGCGGCACGGAAACCTCAGGTGAGCCTGGGTGCGGCTAGCCGCGGGAAGCCGTCGCAGGTTCCGCCATCGGCTGCTCAGAGCCGGGCTCCGGGTCGGCCGGGCTCGCGCTGCGTCGTTTGCGGAAGCGCCGGACGCGGTCGTGGGCCAACACCGCGGTGTGGTAGACCAATGCCATCGTGGCGACGCTGAGCGGCCACAGAAGGTACGGTCCGGCCATCACGAGCAGTACGACCGACGACGCGAGCGCGAGCATGGCCGAGCGGTGCGCCCAGGTCTTACGGGGCAGGAGCTTGACCGCGGCAGCACAGCCGAGCACGTAGACGAGCACGAACGCGCCAACGGTGAGTAGCACGATCTCTCGAGTGGAGACCCCGAAAATGGCCGCCCCCACCACGGCGAGCGAGCTGATCCCAGCGACCACGGCGAGGCTGCGTCGCGGCACGTCGCCGGCGCTGCTGCCGCGGGACAGAAAGGCGGGCAGGGCGCGGTCCCGGGCGAGTGCCGCCCCGAGCTTGGCCCCGCCGGCGTAGTAGGCGTTCATCGCGCCGAGCGTCAACAGGACGGCGACCCCGGCGGTGATGGCGCGGACCTCGCCGCCGACGCCGATCGCGAGCAGCTCTGCGAGCGGGGCTTCGGTGGTCGCGGTGGACGCCCCGAGCGTGAGCAGGCTCGTCGCGGCAACGGCGAGGTAGAGCACGCCGACCACGACCAGGGCGATCGCGGTCGCTCGCGGGACGTCGCGAGCCGGATTCCGGAAGTCGGCGGCGAGCGAGCTGACCGCCTCCCAACCGACGAAACCCCACACGAGCACCGCGGCGGCCGGGGCGATGGCGAACCATCCGTGCGGCGCGACTGGCTCCAGATTGGACAGTCGTGCGTGCGGCAGCGCGGTGACCGTCGCGGCCACCAGGAGCGCCACCAGTACCACGGCCAGGCCGAGCTGAACCCGGCCGGAGACCCGCAGCCCGAACGCGTTCATGACGGTCACGGTGAACACCAGCCCCGCCGTGGTGAGCAGCACCGTCCGGGTGCCCGCCGCCGAACGCGGCCGCGACGTACGCCCCGGCCATGAAGCCCGCGGCCGGCGCGCCGACCGGCACGGCGAAGTAGAAGCACCAGCCGACGACAGCAGCGCTCCGGTCGCCGAAGGCACGGCGCACGTACGTCGACACGCCGCCGGAGTCCGGGTAGCGCGCGCCGAGCGCCGCGAACGTGGTCGCCAGCGGCACCGACAGCACAACCAGGGCGACCCAGGCGAGTAGCGAGGCCGGTCCAGCGACCTGTGCGCCGAGCGCCGGCAGGGAGATCACCCCGGTGCCGAGCACGGCACCGATCGAGACGGCGGCGCCCTGGCCGACGGTCATTCTGCTCACGGCTCTACGCTAAGGTCACGAATGGTCTAGTTGCAGATCCAATTCACCTCAAACTGATTGGGCCAATGCGAGGAGTGCGTGGAGTGCGTGGACGTCCACATCACACTCGGCGGCCGCGGTGACCTGGCCGCGCAGATCTACCGGCAGTTGCTCGACGCCATCCTCGACGGTCGCCTGCGCGTCGGGGAGCGACTGCCACCCACGCGCGTGCTCGCAGGGCAGCTGGCGGTCTCGCGCAACACGGTGTCCATCGCCTACGAACGGCTCGGTGCCGAGGGATACCTATCCGGCCGGGTGGGCGCGGGTACGTACGTCAGCGCCCCGACCGGCGTGGTCCGCCGCGCCCGCCCGCGCCCGGCCCGCAGTGCGCCAGACCCCGAGCGGCCGGCCGCGGGCGTGCGGCCGCGTCGGCTTTGGTCATCGCTGCCGCCGATTGCAGCCGCGCCCACCGTCGCTGCGCACTTCGATTTCAGCGTCGGTGTGCCGGACCGGGCACTGTTCCCGTTCGAGACGTGGCGGCGCCTGATCGGCCGCGAGATTATGACCCTCCGCGATCGGGTCGGTGGACTACGCCGACCCCGCCGGACACGCCGGTTTGCGTGCGGCGATCGCCCGCCACTACGGCGTGTCCCGGGCCGTGCATGCGAGCGCCGATGACGTGCTCGTCACCCACGGCGCGCAGCAGGCGCTGGACCTCATCGGCCGGGTGCTGATCGAGCCGGGCAGCTTCGTCGCGGTCGAGGAACCCGGGTATCCGCCGGTTCGGCACCTGTTCCAGTCATTGGGTGCCCGGGTCGTCGGCGTCCCGGTCGACGCGCATGGGCTCGTCGTCGACGCCCTGCCGCGTGGCGCGCGGCTGGTGTACGTGACGCCGTCACACCAGTTCCCGCTCGGCAGCGCG
>CAVZCZ010000001.1:0-71172 GCA_963773935.1 uncultured Actinomycetota bacterium | reverse complement strand
CACGGCGCCGATGAAGTCCTTGACATGGGCGGCCTCCAGGAACTTCAGCCCGCCGTACTTGACGAAGGGCACGCGGCGCGCGGTCAGTTCGATCTCGAGGAGATCGCTGTGGTGAGCGGCTCGCATCAACACGGCCTGTGACTTGAGCGGCCGGCCCTGTTCGTGCGCCTCAAGAACGGTGTCCACCACGATGCGTGCCTCGGCCGACGCGTCATGGCAACGGACCAGACGCGGTCGCGGCCCGCCGTCCCGCTCGGACCGCAGCCGTAGCTGGACACCGCCGGTGGATGGACCTATTGCGTTGGCCAAGCGCCAGGATCCGTTGCCGCGACCGGAAGTTCTGCTCCAGGCACACCGTCCGGCGTCCGGTCAGCGTGTCGGACAGGCACAGGAGGTGCCGGATACCGAGCCGCGGAATCCGTACACGGCCTGCGCGTCATCACCCACCACGGTCAAGCCCGTGCCGTCCGGGCACAGCAGATTGACGATGTCCACCTGGATCTGATTCACGTCCTGGTACTCATCGACCAGAACGTGGTCCCACCGCTGCGCCATGGCCGGGCCCAACTGCGGGTTGGCCAGCAGCGCCCGCCATCCCAGCAGAAGGTCGTCGAAGTCGAGTAGAGACTGCGCCCGCTTACGAGCGACGTACGTCCGGAACAGCTCCAGGATCGGCTCCGTCTCGGGGTCAACCCATGGGAAGTGGGTGGCCATGACGTCCCGGGCTGGCTGCGCCGTATTCACCGACCGGGAGTAGATGTCGAGGAGCGTGTCGCCACGGGGAACCGCTGCCCTCCCCCGGTCAGGCCGTGCTCGTGGCGCAGCAGGTCCATCAGGTCGGCGGCGTCGCCCTGGTCGAGCACTGACAATGAGGTCGCCTGACCGAGCGCCTCGGCGTGGGCGGCGACGAGCCGGTACGCGATCGCGTGGAACGTGCCTCCCCACAGTTTGCGAGCGGCGTCACGACGGGTACAGATCGCCGCCGCGCGGGCCAGCATCTCGTCCGCGGCCCGCCGCGTGAAGGTCAGCAGCAGGATGCGTTCCGGGTCGACCCCGCGGTCGATCAGTGCGGCCACCCGGGAGACGAGGGTACGGGTCTTGCCCGTCCCAGCTCCGGCCACCACGATCAGCGGCCCGTCGCCGTGGGTCACGGCGGCGAGCTGCGCCTCATCCAGTTCCTCGTCCCACCGCGCATCGAACATCTGTCGGACACTACGGCATGGACCCCTGAACATCCCGCATCGCCACGACCCTGCCCTCGTGCAGAATCGAGAGCACGGTCAATACAGAAGCGAGGCGACGACATGGACGGTGAGCCTTCGTTCATCGAGATCGGGGTCGAGGATGCCCAGCGGGGCCGCACCTTCTACGGAGCACTCCTCGGGTGGACGTTCGAACCAGGGCCGGCTGGCGGTGGCTTCGCGATCAGGACGCCTACCCTTCCGGCGGGCATGCACGGCGGTGATCCCGGGGCGGCGCCGTATGTGTTCTTCCGGGTCGCTGACATGGACGCGGCGCTGGCACGCGTGCGTGAGCTCGGCGGGACAGTGGAAGGGACAGATGTCGAAGGGACCACCGAGTCGATCGAACGGTTTGGCAGATTCAAGCTCTGCCGGGACGATCAAGGCTCGCCCTTCGGCCTCCACCAGCCGCCGAAGGCAGCTGAGGCCGGAGACTAGGCAGTACGAGACGACCACCACGGCATCGTCTTGGCCACCCTATTCGTGCGATTCGTCCACCGTGGATTGTCCAGCCGACGGTTCATCCACTGGGGATGCCTGTACCGCCGGTTCATCCACTGGGGATGGTTGCGTCGGCGGTTCATCCACTATGGATTGTCCCGTCGTCGGTTGATCCGCTGGGGCTGGACTTGAGTTGAAGCCTCCATTATGGAGGAGTCTGGTCCATCCGGCGTGGGCGTGGTGGAGGCGGTTCGCCGGCGTTTCCACCACCAGCCGCCGAGCGCTCCCGCCACCGTGACGCCGACTGCGGTGGCAGTGACTCCCCAGCCGGGGGTGTCGGCGGTAACACCGCTGGCCACCGGGGCGGTGGGCGGAGCTGTCAATCTTAGGGTCGCCCGAGCCGACGGCGTCGCCAGTTGCCACACCGTCTACAGTAGACGTCGGTGATGGGGCCACGGTCGGGAACTGGCTCGGCGATGCAACCCGTGCCGCGGGAACATACTCGTCACCGCCTCGTTCACTGGCAGAGCTTCCGCCGCCACCGGGTGGAGGCGGGTTCTGCGTGGTGGGGGCGGGCTGTGGCGGGTTCTGCGTCGCGGTCTGGGTGGGCTGGCCGGTGTCGGTGGGCTGTGGCGGGTCCTGCGTCGTGGTCGGGGTGGGCTGGCCGGTGTCGGTGGGCTGTGGCGGGTTCTGCGTGGTGGGGGTGGGCTGGGATTGCGACGGCTCAGGCGCGGACGGCATCGCGGCAGCGACCCGTTGCCGGATCCCGCCGAGCAGCGGGTAGAGGGCATGGCCCGGGCAGTCCGTGGCTACCCAGTTCCGGTGCCCGCTGACGCCAAGAACCGTCGCGGTGCTGTGGGTTCCGTTCGGCCTCGGTACCGGGTTGTAGTAGTTGACTGTGCCGAGCGGATTGACTCCCGCGACAGCAGCGAGGTAGGCGAGGACCGTGACCAGCGAGTCCTGCGCGGCCTGCGACGGTGGCGCGTCGTTCAGATAGCCGAGCAGGCAGACGCCGATGTTGCCGGTGTTGTAGTACTGCACGTGGGCGCCGGTCGTCATCAGGCGATTGGTCGGGCCAAAAATGGGGAAAGCGGATCCGGAGTGCCGTCCCTCGTAGACCACACCCGCAGCGTCAATGAGCAGGTTGTAACCGATGTCACCCCACCCCTGTATCCCGCCTCGGGCCGAGGTCAGCGCCTGCTGACGGTAGATCGTGCGTATCGTCTCTGCCGGATCCGCACTGGCGGCAAAGCCGGTGTGGTGAACGGTGAGGGCCTGAACCGGGTGGTGTTCAGGCTGGCCAGTCCTCATAGCCGTTGGGGAACCGCCACGACTCGTTCGCACCCCAGGCGGCCCGCGACATGTACGGAACCGGGCAGGTCAGGCCGCCGGGCAGCGGGAACCCTAAGACCGCGCCCTGGGCGCAGCGCTGTGGTCAACGCCACTCGGCGATTGCGCCCGCCGGCCGCGGCCGCCGTGCCAGTGCCCACGCTCAGAGCGCCGAGTGCTGCCGCCGAGCCCACGAGCATGCTGCGCCGCGTGACCACCGTCGCCCTCCCTCACATCCGGCTCGTTAGCCTACAGCCCGTCCAGCGGGTCGGGACTGGTGGTACACAATGGACATTTGGGATACACCTGTCACGACGCCCGGGTCGCTCTTCGCCGTGGCGATCGCTAGATCGTGGTACGGGTATCGGGCGAAATCACCATGTCCCTATTTCCAATTGGCTCGATGAGTCGTATGGTCGATTAACCGACCGATTCGACTCAGAGATCCGCTTTTGGTGAGGAGGCGACGTGAATTTCGTTGCATCCCGATGGGTGGCGCGCGGCGCTGGCGTTCTCGGCGCTTCCGCGGCACTGATCTTCGGCTTGGCCGGAGCGACAGCAGCTTCCCCGGCGGTCGTATCTCCCGCGGACAAGACGCCCGCGGGGACCACCGTGCAGGTACCGAGCGACACCGTGCAGGTAGACGACATCGAACGATGCCGTGACAAGGCAAGCCTTCACGACGCGGACCGGACCTTTAGGCGAAGCCGAGCTCGTCATGATCGGGCTGTGAAACCGCAACGGCCGGTCACCGCATCGATCGCGGCTACCGAACCTCAATGGCGGCGGTCACGCGGACGACGCCGGTCGGCCCGCTGTCTCGTTGCACAGGATCTGTTTTGAGAGAGACGTCGCGTTGGTCTCCCACTTGGCATAGGCGTTGGGGAATGCGGAGCGCTGGACGCGCTGCGCGGCGACCGTGACCGCCATCGACTCCCAGCCGGGAACCCGCTGCAGAGCCAGATAGAAGGCCGTGGCGGAGTACACCGGGTCGGTGAGCTGCGCCTGCGATCCCCAGCCCATCGAGGGACGCTGCTGGAAGAGGCCGAGGGAATCGTGATCGTTGTTGGCGCCGAGGTGGCCGAGGTTGTAGAGCTGACTCTCCTGCATCGCGGTCGCCAGAGCAACGATCAGGCCGCGCTCGGAGATGCCCAGCGCCAAACCGACCTGGACGATCGTCGTGGCGTTGTCGCGCTGGGTGCTGTTCCACGCGTGGGGAGGGCTCGGCGCAAGACAGACGGCCGCTGCTGCCGTCGCCGATGGTTTCGGGGTGGCCTTGGCGTTGGCAATCCGTGCTCTGACGATCGCCGCGACCAGCTGCGTCTGCTGGGAATCGGGCATCATCAGGGCAAGCTCATCGAGTGTGAGCGGCTCGACGGGCGGGTGGTGGGGCATGGTCCGCACGACGGTCACGGCAATCGCGGTGAGGGACGCGACGACCAGGACGACCGTCACCCAGATGCGGCGACGGGAGGGCCGCCGCCACGGGAGGTGGATCGGCTCATACATGCCCGACGCTCCGTCGACGCGGGTGGATCTGGCGCCGCGCGGACATGACAGAACCGTGTCCGTCGGTCACGCGACCACGATAAATGAGCATTCCTTCGCATCGCACACACAGCGGCGGCGACCCTTGGCCTCGCAACCCATTTGTGTCCCTACTAGATATAACGATGTAGTCACTTGCTGTGAGAATGAGCATGGCCGACCTAAGCCCTCCTGCAGAAATACACGGTTGGCGATACTGGGTTGAACCGGTGACCCCATTCCCGGTACATATGTCACGGTCATGTCCCGATACCTCCGTCACATCTTGTTGATCAGGTTCTGGTGAACCTAGGTCTTGCCTGTCGGCGTGCGGGTTGCTAGCCGGGCTGCCCTCGGTGGTGGAGACGATGACTGGTTGGCAACGCGGATGGCGGTGACGGTCTGGCCGTGATGCGGTGCGCCGACGCTAGCTGTCGATCCTAGCCGGACCCGGCCATCGTTGTCGTGGTCGATCGCCGCGTGCGAGGGTTTCGGGATGCACGTCGTCTCCCTCCATACCTATCCGGTCAAGGGCTGCCACCGGGTCGACCATGACGAGATCACCGTCCAGCCGTGGGGCGTGGTCGGCGACCGGCGGTGGCTCATCGTCGACGAGGGCGGCGCCGCCGTCACCCAACGGGAGGTTCCCGGGCTCACCGGATTGCGCGCGACCGTCACGTTCGACGGTGGGTTGAGGCTGAGCCTGTCGGGCCGGGATGACCTCACGACTGCCGAGCCGGTCCTCGGCCCGCCGGCCCGAATCTCGGTCTTCGCGTACCGCGGTCAGGCCACGCTCGCCGATCCCAAAGCGCAGGAGTGGCTGACGGCGGGGCTGGGCCGTCCGGTCCGCCTCGTCTGGCAGGACGACCCGGGCCGCCGCGCCCCGGACTCACCCAACGCCCGCCCCGGCGATCGGATGGTGTTCCAGGACGACTTCCCGGTCAGCCTGGCCAACCTCGCCTCCCTGGCCGCGCTCAACGGCCTCATTGCGGAGTCCGGATCGATGGAGGGTCCGCTGCCGATCACCCGCTTCCGGCCCAACATCGTGCTCGCCGGGGCGGAGCCGTGGGCCGAGGACGCGTGGACGGGCGGGCGGCTGCGGATCGGCGAGGCCACGTTCCACGTGCCGGAGGGGTCCGGCCGGTGCCTGGTGACCACCACCGACCAGGAGACTGGCGAGCGCGGCCACGAACCGCTTCGGACGCTGGGCCGGTACCGCAACGTGGACCAGCGACTCCTCTTCGCCACGCTCCTCGTGCCGGAGGGACCGGCGAAGGTGCTGGTCGGGGACACGCTTGTTCCCCTTTGACGGGATGTGTTCTGCTGTCGGTCTTCCGGCACAGAGTTTGCTTCTCTCCCAACTCGGTAATCAATTGCATCATGACCGTCACCGGTGGTCCCAGCGATCCCGCACCCGGCGAACCCGACCGATCCCATCAATATGGTCAATCTGGCGATGAGCCGCCGACCCTCCCGCTGAGGAGCCATGAGCCGGTTACCCGGCCGCTGAGCGGCGATGAGCCGCCTACCCGTCCCCTTAAGACGGAGCATGGTCAGCCCGGCACGCTCAAGAAGGAGCCGGGTGAGCCCGGCAAGCTCAAGGCGAAGCCGGTTCCGCCCCCCAAGCCGGAGGGTCCCTGGTTCCATCGCCTGCGCTGGTGGATCGGCCGTCACAGGATCCTCTCGGCTGCGATGGCGCTGGTCCTCGTCCTGACTGGACTGGGTGGCATCTATGTCGGCTACCTGTTCTCGAGCGTGCCCACTCCGGCGGAGCTGGCCCTGCCGGAGGCGACCACGGTGTACTACGCCGACGGCAGCACGCCGATGGCGAAACTCGGCTCGGAGAATCGGACGCTGCTCACCTACGACGAGATGAACGACGCGGTCCGCGAGGCGATCGTGGCGGCCGAGGACCAGACCTTCTGGACCAACGAGGGCATCGACTTCAAAGGTGTGTTGCGGGCGGCCTGGAACAACTTCACGGGCGGCGAGCTGCAGGGCGCGTCAACCATCACCCAGCAGTACGCGCGGGTGGCCGCGGACCTGAGCGGCGTGACGTACTCGCGCAAGCTCAAAGAGGCCGTGATGGCCTGGAAGCTCTCGGACAAGTACGAAAAGAAGGAGATCCTCGAGTTCTACCTCAACACCGTCCCCTTTGGACGCGGGGCGTACGGCATCGAAGCGGCGGCTCAGGCGTACCTCGGCAAGACCGCCAACCGCAACGCGCCGGCCGCGCAGCAGGTGACGATGGCCGAGGCGATGGTGCTCGTGGCCATGGTGAAACAGCCAAACCCCAACCCGGACAACCCCGATGGCGAGCCTGGTTACGACCCGACCCGAAACGAGATCGCGCTCGAAAACTCCAAGGGCCGGTGGGAGTACGTTCGCCAGGGGCTGGTCGCCACCGCGGCGCTCACCCCGGCCGAGGCCGCCGTCCTGGTCTACCCGGACACGGTCGTGCCCTGGGATCCGGCCGCCCACACGTCGGGCATGGACGCCCCGACCGGGTTGGTGGTGAGCCACGCGCTGAGCGAGCTCCGCCAGACTGACCAGTTCAAGAACAAGACCAACGAATACATCCAAAATGGAGGGTTCCGGATCATCACCACGATCGACCCTCGAGCCCAGCAGGCGGCGCAGAAGGCCGCCGACATCCGCCAGGACGGGACGCCGGCGGCGCTGCGCGGCCAGCCCGCGAACTGGCGCGCCGCCCTCGTCGCCGTCGAGCCGGGAACCGGTCGGGTGCTCGCCTACTACGGCGGCGAGAACGGTACCGGCGCCGATTACGCCGGCTGGTACTTCGAGGAGGACGGCACCGCGGTTGGCTTCGGCCAGCACCCGCCGGGCTCGACGTTCAAGGTCTATGACCTGGCCGAGGCCCTGCGGCAGAACATCTCGTTGGAGTCCGTCTGGGACGCGCCGCCGTCCAAGGAGTTCCCCAAGAGTGGCCGCGTCAACGGCACGCCGGCCGGGCCGGTGCGCAACGCCGCCACCGCGGCCTGCCAGCCCAGCTGCACGCTCATCGAGGCCGCGGTGGCGTCGCTGAACGTCCCCTTCTTCGACCTGACCGAGCACCTCGGCACGGCGAACGTCATCGAGAGTGCGGCCAAGGCCGGCATCGACTCGATGTGGGCCAATGTGCCCGGCCAGCCCAACCCGGTTCGGACCGACCTGCGCGGCAAGTCCGGCCGCGACCTGGCGCCGCAGTTCTCCACCGAGGTCGGCATCGGCCAGTACGGCATTACCCCGCTCGACCACGCCAACGGCATGGCGACGTTCGCCGCCGGTGGGAAGCGGGCTCAGGCCCACTTCGTGAAAGCGGTCATGAAGGGCGAGGACCAGGTGTACAGCGAGCGCTCACGCAGACTGAGATCGGCCTCAACGACAAGCAGATCGACATGCTCGACTACACGCTCAACCAGGTCCCGACAGCCAAGTTCTCCGACGACTGGGACGCTGCCGGCAAGACCGGCACCTGGCAGTTCGGGAAGAGCGAGACCGAGAACGCCCACGTCTGGATGGTCGGCTACACGCGGGCCTTGGCGGCCGCGGTGTGGGTCGGTACGAACGATGGCGCCCCGCTCATCACCCGGACCGGAAGTTCACAGGTATTCGGATCCACCCACGCCGGGCCGATCTGGCAACAGTTCATGCGGGACGCGACCGATGCGATGAACTTCGACGAGGGCCTGCGCAAGTTCAACGCTCCGGTCCTCACCGCTTCACCCAGTCCGTCGCCCTCGGAGTCGCCGGAGCCGCCGTCGAACCGTCCGTCGAACCGTCTGCCGAGCCGTCGCCGGAGCCGGTGCCGTCCGGTAAGTCCCTCGCCGCTGCCGTCCCTGTCGCCATCGCCACTGCCGCCGGTGATCACCTTGCCGCCACCGCCGAATAACGACTCCGGTTAGGCCGCGCGAGGCAGCCCGATCGGGTTTCCCACCGGCAGCACCTCCCAACATGCCGCCGTCACCAGGGCGACCAACTCCTTCAATCGCGCCACGGCATGTGGCCCGATCGCCCGCCACGGCGCCTCGGTGGCGGCACTATCTGGGCCGGGCTGTCGGTCAATGTCGTCAGCGAGCGCCCGGGGCACACCAAGGCCGGCTATGACGCTGAACGTCTACTCCCACTCTGTGGCCGGACGACGAGGACCGCACGCGGCAGGCGATCGACGACGTGTTCCGCGCGTGACCACGCGATCGCGAGCTCGTTCAGCTCTTCAGCGGCTAAGTCGCGTCCACTGGCAATGCGTGCGTCGGGCAGCCTCGATGGTAGCTGCCCGGCGACGCGTCGGACCTCGCCGCAAGCAGCCTACGTGCAAGCCAGCGTTCGCTTGCAGGCAGTTCGCGAATGCTCGCTATGGCGACTATGCCACCTGCTTCCTAGGTAGCACGTCCCATAGTCGCGATGTGCCCACCGTGTGCCCAGCGATCGGGATCTTGAGCTGCGTCTCCACAGGTCAAGTCGTGTACCGATCGCCGCCGGTCTCATTTGGCGTTGAAATACGACGCGTCCGGGTGGTGCACGACGATCGCGTCGGTGGACTGTTCCGGGTCGAGCTGGAACTCCTCCGACAGCACCACGCCGATGCGCTCCGGCTCGAGCAGCGCGGAAATCTTGGCGCGGTCCTCGAGGTCGGGGCAGGCGGCGTAGCCGAACGAGTATCGGCAGCCCCGGTAGTCGGTGGCGAGGATGCCAGCCAGATCCGGCGGGTCGAACGACGCCACTGACTCGCCCGTGGGCAGCGTGAGCTCGGACCGGATCCGGCGGTGCCAGTGCTCGGCGAGTGCCTCGGCCAGCTGCACCGAAAGACCGTGCACCTCGAAGTAGTCCCGGTACTGGTGCGCCGCGCGCAGCTTCTCGGCGTACTCACTCACCGGCCGGCCGACCGTGACCAGCTGCATTCCGATCACATCGAGCTGACCATCGGAAGCCCGGGGCCGGAAGAAGTCGGCGATGCACAGGCGGCGTTCGGTGCGCTGGCGGGGGAAGGTGAACCTGGCCCGCTCGGCAGTTCCGTTCTCGTCCAGCACCACCAGCGTGTTGCCCTCGGAATAGCACGGGAAGTACCCGTACACGACCGCGGCCTCGAGCACCTGATCGGCCACGAGTCGGTCCAGCCAGTACCGCATCCGGGGCCGGCCCTCGGTCTCGACCAGCTCCTCGTACGACGGACCCTTGCCGCCCCGTGACGCGCGCAGGCCCCACTGGCCCAGGAACGTGGCCCGTTCGTCCAACATGGACGAGTAGTCAGACAGCTGGATGCCCTTGACCACCCGGGTGCCGAAGAACGGCGCCGTGGGGACCGGTACGTCGGCGGCCACGTCGGAGCGAACGGACGTGTCGTCCAGACCCGGCAGGTTGTCGCCCACTGTGGAACGGTGCCGTGCCCGGCGCTCGCGCCGTTCGGCCAGCTTGCGCTCGCGGTCCGCGTCGACGACCACGGTCTCGCCCCGCTTGGCCGCCATCACAGTGTCCATGAGGGACAGTCCCTCGAAGGCGTCCCGGGCATAGTGCACCTCGCCGCCGAAAAGGTCACGCAGGTCGTCCTCGACATAGGCGCGGGTCAGCGCAGCCCCACCGAGGAGCACCGGCCAACGGGCGGAGACGCCGCGGGCATCCATCTCCTGCAGGTTCTCCTTCATGATCACGGTGGACTTCACCAGCAGGCCGGACATGCCGATCGCGTCGGCGTTGTTCTCCTCGGCCGCGTCGAGGATGGCGTTGATCGGCTGCTTGATGCCGATGTTCACAACCTCGTACCCGTTGTTGGTGAGGATGATGTCGACGAGGTTCTTGCCGATGTCGTGCACGTCGCCGCGGACCGTAGCGAGCACGATGCGCCCCTTGCCGCCGTCGTCGGCCTTCTCCATGTGCGGCTCGAGGTAGGCGACCGCCATCTTCATCACCTCAGCGGACTGCAGCACGAACGGCAGCTGCATCTGCCCGGATCCGAACAACTCCCCCACCGTCTTCATGCCAGCAAGGAGAGTGTCGTTGATGATGGCCAGCGCCGGCCGTTTCGCCAGCGCGGCGTCGAGGTCAGCCTCGAGCCCGTTGCGCTCGCCGTCGATAATGCGCCGCTGCAGCCGCTCGTCCAGTGGCAGCGCGGCCAGCTCCTCGGCCCGCGACGCCCGAGCCGAAGCCATGTCAACGCCCTCGAACAGGTCGATGAACCTCGACAGCGGGTCGTAGCCCTCGCGGCGCCGGTCGTAGACCATGTCGAGCGCGACCTCGCGCTGCTCCTCGGGGATCTTCGACATCGGCAGGATCTTGCTGGCGTGCACGATCGCCGAGGTGAGCCCGGCCTGTTGGCACTCGTGCAGGAACACCGAGTTGAGTACTTGCCTGGCGGCGGGATTCAGTCCAAAGGAGATGTTGGAAATGCCGAGAGTGAAGTTGATCCCGGGAAAACGCTCGGCGATCAGCCGGATCGCCTCGATCGTCTCGATGCCGTCCCGCCGGGTCTCCTCCTGCCCGGTTGAGATAGGGAACGTCAGGCAGTCCACGAGGATGTCGGACACCCGCAGGCCCCACCGGCCGGTGAGGTCGTCGATCAGGCGCGCGGCGACCCGTGCCTTCCATTCGGCCGTACGGGCCTGACCCTCCTCGTCGATGGTGAGCGCGACCACGGCAGCGCCGTGCTCGGCCACGATCGGCATCACCCGGGCGTACCGCGACGTGGGTCCGTCGCCGTCCTCGAAGTTGACCGAGTTCACGATGCACCGGCCACCGAGCATCTCCAGTCCGGCCTCGATTACGTTGGGCTCGGTCGAGTCCAACATGATCGGCAGCGTGGAGGCGGTCGCGAACCGGCCGGCGATCTCGCGCATGTCTTCGGCGCCGTCGCGGCCCACGTAGTCCACGCACACGTCGAGCAGGTGGGAACCGTCGCGGGCCTGGTCGCGCGCGATCTCCACGCAGCGCTGGAAGTCGCCCGCGAGCATGGCGTCGCGGAATGCCTTCGACCCGTTGGCGTTGGTGCGTTCGCCGACCATCAGGACACTTGCGTCCTGGGCGAACGGGACGTGGTGGTAGATCGAGGAGACACCGGCATCCTGCCGTACCGTCCGGACGGCCGGCTCGGTCTCATCAACGGCCGCGCGCACCTGACGGATGTGCTCGGGCGTACTGCCGCAGCAGCCACCTACCAACCGGGCGCCGTACTCCCCCACGAACCGGCGCATCGCCTCGGCCATCTCAGCCGGCGTGAGCGGGAACCGGGCGCCGTTCGCAGTGAGCTCAGGCAAACCGGCGTTGGGCATGACCGACAGCGGGATCCGGGCGTTCTGGGATAGGTAACGCAGGTGCTCGGACATTTCGGCTGGGCCCGTGGCGCAGTTGAGGCCGATGAGGTCGATGCCGAGCGGCTCGAGCGTAGTCAGCGCCGCGCCGATCTCAGAGCCGAGCAGCATGGTGCCGGTGGTCTCGACTGTGACGTGGCACACCAACGCGACCTCGCGCCCGCTCGCGGCGATCGCCCGCCGGGCGCCGATCACCGCCGCCTTGGTTTGCAGCAGGTCCTGACAGGTCTCCACGATCAGCGCGTCCGCACCGCCCGCGAGCAGGCCGGCCGCGTTGACCTGGTACGCGTCGCGCAACGTGGCGAACGTTGTGTGGCCCAGTGTCGGCAACTTGGTGCCTGGACCCATAGAGCCGAGGACGAAACGTGGCCAGTCCGCGGTCGAATGGGCGTCGGCCACCTCGCGGGCCAGGCGGGCGCCGGCGTGGGCCAGCTCGAAGATCCGATCGCTGAGGCCGTACTCTCCGAGCGCGGTCAGGTTCGTGCCGAACGTGTTGGTCTCGATGCAGTCGGCGCCGGCGCTCAGGTAGGCGTCATGCACCCCTCGCACCACGTCCGGCAGCGTGAGATTGAGGATCTCGACGCAACCCTCGTGCCCCTGGAAATCGTCCAGCGTGGGGTCGGCTGCGTGCAGCATCGTCCCCATGGCGCCATCCGCGATGAGGACGCGCTGGGAGATGAGGTCGAGAAGTCGGTTCGCCACGTCGTACAGGTTAACCGGCCCAGGTCACCGACCCGAATGGCATTCCCGGCCCGTCCGTCTCATATCCCCGCCAACCGCCCAGGCCAACCGCCACGGCGCGAGCGAAGCGAGCGCCACCAATACTGCATTAGGCTGATGGACGTGAGCGAGTTCGACGGACTCCCGGTGCTGCGCAACCCCGTGGCCATCGCGGCCTTCGAGGGGTGGAACGACGCCGCCGATTCCTCGACCGCTGCGATCGAGCATCTGGAACAGGTCTGGTCCGCGAAGACGGTCTCCGAGCTCGACCCGGAGGAGTACTACGACTTCCAGGTCAACCGACCCACGGTCACCCTGGGCGACGGCGGTGGCCGGCGCATCGTCTGGCCCACCACACGGTTTGCCGTGGCGAGCCCGCCCGGGGCCGATGTGGATGTGGTTCTCATCCGGGGCATCGAGCCGAGCACCCGGTGGCGGTCGTTCTGCGCCGAGGTGCTCGAGCTGTGCCACAGCCTCGAGGTGAACAAAGTAGTGCTGCTGGGTGCGCTGCTTGCGGACGTGCCGTACGCGCGGTCCTTGCCGATCAGCGGAAGCGCCTCCGACCGCGGGGATATCGAACGCTTCGGCCTTACGGTCACCAAGTACGAGGGCCCGACCGGGATCGTCGGCGTGCTGCACGACGCCTGCCGCACCGCGGAGATCGAGGCGTTCTCGTTCTGGGTGCATGTGCCGCACTACGCGAACAATCCGCCGTGCCCCAAGGCGACCCTCGGACTGCTGCACCGCATCGAGGAGGTCCTCGATATTCAGGTGCCGATGGCCGACCTGCCCGAAGAGTCAGCGAAGTGGGAAGAACGGCTGCGCTCCGCCGCCGAGCAGGACGCCGAGCTGGCCGAGTACGTGCGCGAGCTCGAGGAGCGTGCCGGCGAGGACCTGTCCCCACAGTCTGGCGACGAGATCGCGCAACAGATCGAACGGTACCTCCGCCGCCGCGGCGGCCACCCCGGTTCGGCTTGAGGTCTCCGAGCGCACGGAACCGGTCCCAATCGAGACCGTCCAGTTTGGACAACGAACCTGAGCGGTGATCTCGACGGGCCGCAAGAATCGCGAGTCAGACTGCCGAATTGTTCGGCTGGCCGGGATCTCCGGGGTCGGAACGCGTCAGTCCTGTCGATAGGTGGCGAGGAAGGTGCCGATGCGACCGATGGCCTCCTCGAGATCGGCGACTCGCGGCAGTGTCACGACCCGGAAATGGTCTGGCGTTGGCCAGTTGAAGCCGGTCCCCTGCACGACCAGGATCCGCTGGGAGCGCAGCAGATCCAGCACGAAGCGCTCGTCATCCACGATCGGGTAGACGTCAGGATCGAGGCGCGGAAAGGCGTACAGCGCGCCCTTGGGTTTGACACAGGAGACGCCGGGGATCTCGTTGAGCAGCCGCACCGCGGTGTCGCGCTGGTCGACGAGGCGGCCGCCGGGAAGCACCAGGTCGTTGATGCTCTGATGGCCGCCGAGCGCGGTCTGCACCGCGTACTGCGTCGGCACGTTGGGGCACAACCGCATGTTGGCCAGGATCTCCAGGCCCTCGATGTAGCTGGTGGCGTGCTGCTTCGGACCCGTGAGCACCATCCAGCCGGTTCGGAAGCCGGCCACCCGGTACGCCTTGGACAGCCCGTTGAAGGTAAGGCAGAGCAGATCGGGCGCGAGCGAGGCGGTGCACGTGTGGGTCGCGTCGTCGTAAAGGATCTTGTCGTAGATCTCGTCCGAGAACAGGATCAGGTTGTGCCGGCGGGCCAGCTCGACGATCTGGGCCAGGGTTTCGCGGCTGTAGACGGCGCCGGTCGGGTTGTTCGGGTTGATCACCACGATCGCCCTGGTTCGCGGCGTGATCTTCGCGGCGATGTCGTCCAGGTCCGGCTGCCAGTCCGCGGACTCGTCGCAGAGGTAATGCACGGCAGAGCCGCCGCACAGCGTGATCGCCGCCGTCCAGAGTGGATAGTCCGGCATCGGGACGAGCACCTCGTCGCCGTTGTTGAGCAGCGCCTGCAGCGACATCGTGATCAGCTCGGAGACACCGTTGCCGAGCCACACGTCCTCGATGTCGACACCGCCGATCGACTTGTCCTGGTAGTGCTGCACCACGGCGCGACGGGCGGAGAGCAGCCCCTTGGAGTCGCCGTAGCCGTGCGCGGTCGGGAGGTTGAGGATGATGTCCTGCAGCATCTCCTCCGGAGCATCGAAGCCGAACGGGGCCGGGTTGCCGATGTTGAGCTTCAGTACGTGATGGCCCTCGGCCTCCATCCGCTTGGCTTCCTGCAGCACTGGGCCGCGGATGTCGTAGCAGACGTTGGCCAGTTTCGCCGACTGGGTCACTTCCATGCCGCAACCTTAGGGGGGCCACTTCCCCTGCTCTGTCGACAAATGGTCGTTCCGTCCACCTGCCGGGACAGTGCGGTGTGTCACACGGTGTGTCAGGTCATCAGGGTCTCGTCCTAGGACGCTAGGTTTGTCGAATGGGCAGCCCTGGCGGCATCAATCCCGGCGCGGCAGAACATCCGCACCGGCAGATCGCGACCTCGCTGCGGGAACGGATCCGGGCCGGTGAGTGGGCCGCGGGAGAGCGGCTCCCCTCTATCCCGGCGCTGGCAGACGCGTACGCGGTGGCGAAGCAGACAGTGCAACGGACCATTGACCAGCTCCGGGTCGAGGGCGTGCTCATCACCCGACCCGGCAGCGGCACATACGTCCGGGGCACCCGCCGCCGGCTCAGCCGGCTCGCGCGCGGACGATACGGCCCGCGACGGGG
Organism: uncultured Actinomycetota bacterium; assembly: GCA_963773935.1. GTDB lineage: Bacteria > Actinomycetota > Actinomycetes > Mycobacteriales > Micromonosporaceae > DATBGZ01. The sequence goes on along the minus strand of CAVZCZ010000001.1, from coordinate 55,849 downwards.
CTACCACGTCGACCTCGCCACCCGCTACCGCCAGACCCTCACCGAGGTTGGCATCGTGCCCGCACCCGCCGAAGTGACCGACGCGTTCGGCGTGCCCGACGGGACCTCCCTGCTCGTGCGCCGCCATCTGGTCCGGACCGAGGAGGACCAGCCGGTCGAGATCGGCGCGTCCTGGTTCCGACCCACCGACGTCGCCGGCACCTCACTGTTCGAGGAACGCGGGTTCGGCCGACCGCTGTACCAGGAGGTCGAGGCCGAGACCGGACGTCGGTACGTGTCCGCCTCGGATCAGCTCACCGCCCGCCTGCCGACGCGCGACGAGGCGGCCCAGCTCTTCATCCGGCCCGACACCCCCGTGCTGCACCTGCTCCACAGTGGATTCGACGCCGAGCACCGACCGATCGAGGTAGCCCAGGCGACCTGGCCGGGACCGATGACCACGCTGGTGGACAACTACCCGGTCCCAGGACCGCTCGCCGACACCGACCCCGACGTCGCCATCGGCTGATCGCGGCGTCACAACAAGCGCTCCCAGTGCGGTCCGGCGGGGCTCGGCTCGGCTAGAGGCGGACGCCGAGCAGGGCGTCCACTGTGGTGGCCACCAGCGCTGGCGCGGCCGGGTTGTTGGCCGACCCGCCGGCGAGGGCGGCGTCGGCCCAGGTGTCCACAAGGGACAGTGCTCGGGGGGTGTCCAGGTCATCGGCGAGCGCCGCTCGTACGCCCGCGAGCAGGTCCTCGCCGGAGGGTCCGGTCGGCGCGGCAACCGCGGCGCGCCACGTGGCCAGACGCCGCTCGCCGGCCTTGAGCATCTCGTCGGTCCAGGTACGGTCGGCCCGGTAGTGCGTTGACATGAGCGCGACCCGAATTGCCATCGGGTCCACCCCGTCGCCGCGCAGCCGCGACACGAATACCAGGTTTCCCTTGGATTTGGACATCTTCTCGCCGCCAAGGCCGATCATTCCGGCGTGCACGTAGTATCGGGCGAACGGCGTCTCGCCGGTGAGCACCTCGGCGTGGGCGGCAGAGCACTCGTGGTGCGGGTAGAGCAGGTCGTTACCGCCGCCCTGCACGTCGAGCACCGTGCCCAACCGATCGAGCGCGATCACCGCGCACTCGATGTGCCAGCCTGGTCGCCCCGGACCGAGCGTGCCGCCGTCCCAGGCGGGTTCCCCGTCCCGGGCGCCGCGCCACAGCAGCGGGTCCAACGGGTCGCGCTTTCCGGTCCGCTGCGGATCCCCGCCGCGTTCGGCCGACAGTGTCACCATCTCCTCGCGCGCCAGGTGCGACTCGTACCCGAAGTTGGGCGCGGCCGCGATGGAGAAGTAGACGTCGCCGGTGTCGTCATCCAGCCGGTACGCCACCCCGCGGTCGAGCAGCTGCACCACCCGCGTGACGATCGACGGGATCGACTCGACCGCACCGACGTAGTGCTCTGGTGGCAGCAGGCGCAGCGCCTCCATGTCCTCACGGAACAGGGCCGTCTCCCGCATCGCCAGCACGAGCCAGTCCTCGCCGTCCCGCGCGGCCCGCTCCAGCAGAGGATCGTCGATGTCGGTGACATTCTGCACGTACGTCACCGGGTGGCCGCCGTCGCGCCAGAGTCGGTTCACGAGATCAAAGGTGATCATTGTAGCCGCGTGTCCGAGGTGGGTCGCGTCATACGGAGTGATGCCGCAGACGTACATGGTCCGCGGCCCGTCCGGCGATCCCGGGTGCACGCCGCGTCGGGCCGTGTCGTACAGGGCGAGTTCCGGACCGCGCCCGGGAAGTCCGGGCAGTGCGGGCGAGATCCAGGAGTCCATCCGGCAAGGGTAGACAACCGAATGCGGGAAGCGGACGGCCGGTTCAAACCGGCGGCCATGGCACCGCGGGCCAACCGGGTCTCGGTGCCGGGTACACGCCGGCCGCCACGAGTCGATCCACCCGCGCCACCGTCGCCTCGATCTCCTCCGCGGCCAGCAGCTCACACAATCGATCGCCCAACGACCCACCCAACGCGCGGCTCAGGTCGGCGAGCGCGGCCAGGTCGGTGTCCGGTACAGGCCGTCCGATCCAGCCCCACAGCACTGTGCGCAGCTTCTCGTCAACACTGAAGCAGACACCGTGGTCAATGCCCCAGAGGACACCGTCCCGGCCGGGCAACACGTGCCCGCCCTTTCGGTCGGCGTTGTTCACCACCACGTCGAACAGGGCCATCCGGGCCAGCATCGGGTCGTCGGCGTGGGCGAGCAGGTACGCCTCACCGTCGTCATCCTCGGCCGCGGCGATCGTGAGCCAACCGTCGGGAAGGGAGTCGGCGCGGACAAAGCCGACCCTTTGCGCCGCTTCGTCGGTGTTCTCATCGACCCAGATCTGACAGGCTCCCCAACCGAGCGGACCGTCGCGCAACACGGTCGGCGGCACCAGGTCCCACCCGGTCGCCCGGGACACCTCGTATGCGGCGACCTCCCGTCCGGCGAGGGTGCCGTCGGGGAAGTCCCACAGCGGACGCTCGCCGCTGATCGGCTTGTAGACGCAGCGCGCCGACACGTTCTCTTGGGTCACGAACGCCCGAAGCGTGGTGTTGGATGCGTCGCGCAGCCGCCCCTCGAGCTCGATCTCGCCCTCGGTAAGAAGCCGTACGGCCTGATCGGTCGGCAGGTTCCTGCGCAGCCTGCGCCGGGCAGCACCGGACAATGGACGCTACCGGCGATAGCCGTTGTGGCGCGGACACAGGTGCCCGGCCGGGTCCAGTGGCTGTCCGCACAACGGGCACGGAGGTCGGCCGGCGCCCACCACCCGCTTGGCCCGCGCGATGAACGCCTTTGTCGCGGCCGGAGTCAGCCGTACGCGGAGCCGGTCCAGCACCGCGAGCTCCTCCTCCGTGGGCTCTTCCGCCTCGTACTCCCCCGCCGCGATCGCTTCGATGACCACCGTGTCGGTCTCGCCATCCCAAGCCAGCCCGAGCGTGCCGACCCGGAACTCCTCGTCCAGCGGCAGATCCAGCGGCTCGTTGTCGTCGGTAATGGGCGGGGCCTCGGGCATATCGACACCGAAGCGGCGTTGCGCCTCGATCAGCAGCTCCTCGAGCTTGTCCGCCAGCAGCGACATCTGGACCTTCTCCAGCACCACGCTCACCAGCCGGCCACCGCCCTTGGCCTGGAGAAAGAATGTGCGCTCGCCCGGGACGCCCACAGTTCCGGCGACGAACCGCTCCGGCGGCTCGAACGCGTACACCTGGGTCATGAGCAAACCCCCTGGGCCACGTTCAAACCCTATCTGCCGGGTGCGTGATGTGCCGTACCGGAGGGCGCGGGTGGGACGGCGGGTCCGGCACCGCCGCCCACCGGCGCATCCGACGGTGCGCCAGTCGTACGGCCACGACGACCCCGGCGCGGACGTGCCGGTGGAACCAGGGATCCAAGGTCGCCGCCGGTGTCGTTGAGGCGGACCACGAACGGCCTCCCGGGGGTGTAGCGGATCACCGTCACGGAACCGGGGTCGATCACAATCCGCTGGAACAGGTCGAGGTGCACGCCCAAGGCATCGGCCACGATTGCCTTGATCACGTCGCCGTGGCTGCAGGCGAGCCAGAGCGCCGCGTCGCCGTGCTCGCGTCGGACGCGTTCGTCATGTGCCCGTACGGCCGCCACCGCCCGCGCCGACATCGCTGCCATCGCCTCGCCCTGGGGGAACGTGACCGCCGACGGATGCTGCTGCACCACCCGCCAGAGCGGGTCCTTCGCCAGAGCTTTCAGCGTCTGGCCCTCCCAGTTGCCGTATCCGCACTCGATGAGCCCCGGTTCGATCACCGGCTGTGCAGCCGGCAGCGCCTCGGTGATGGTTTCGAGGCAGCGCGGCAGCGGGCTGGATACGACCGACATCAGCGGCAGTCCGGCCAGCCGCTCGCCGGCCGCCTTCGCCTGGACCAGGCCGAGATCGTCGAGCCCGACCGGGGACCGGCCCGCCAGGGAACCATCCGCATTGGCCGCGGTCCGGCCATGTCGCAGCAGCAGGACGGTGGCCACGAACCCGAGCGTAGCCGGGTGTCAGTCGGATCCGAGCTCAGCTGGCGCGGGCTGTGCCGAATCGGCCGCCCTCGCCGCTGGCATCGTGATCGAGGCGGACTCCGCCGCGGACCCACCGCCGATCGCCGGCGTTATGGCCTGCCGGCAGACCCTCCAATTGTGGTCGGCCGCAGCCAGCTCGCCGCGATACGCGGTGGAGTTCAGCTCGACCAGCTCCCGGTAGATAGCTACGGCCTGGCCGGCGGCTCCGAGCGCCGCCGGACGACGACCGGACCGCGACAAGCAGGCCGACAGGTTCGTCAGCGCCCGGGCCAAGGCGGGCAGGTATCGATCACGGTCGGTCTCCAACAGCTCGCGGTGCATGGCCACCGCCTCGTAGCTCGTGGTCAACGCCTGATCGCGTTCACCGAGTTGCGCCAGGCACGAGGCCAGGTTGGATACGGCCGCGGCGAGGTCGGGAAGGTACCGTTCGCGGTCGTAACCGGCCAGCTCGCGCAATGTCTGCACCGCGAGTTCAGTCTTCCGGCGGGCCTCGGACCACCGTCCGAGTTCGGAGTAGCGGGCGCCGAGTCCGAGCAGTAACGCGGCTCGGTCCTCGTCGGTGTCGGCACCGTCGAGTAGCCGCCGGGCCAGTACGAGCGCGGTCCGGGACAGCGACCGGGTCGGGTAGGAGATCGCCTCTCCGAGCGCCTCGAGGTCGTCCCGGCTGAGCTCGAGCTCCTGCGTGAGCCAGGCCAATGCCTCGTCGACCGGTGCCGTCGCGTTCACTGCGCGCCGCAACGCGGTGTGCTCCGCGGCGGCGTCCTCGGCCGCGGCCCGGCTGCTCTCTCCGCTCGTGCGCGGACCGTGGCGCTGTGGCCACACATCACGGTGCGCGGCCCGAGTCATCGCGGCCAGTGTCGACGTGGCGCGACGCTCGGCGTCGAGCGCCGCGACGGTCCAGGAGATACCGGTGCTGTCCGTTCCGTCGGGCAGTCGCTCGGCGAGCCAGGCGGGTAGTCGCGGTGTCGGCGCGCCTGAGTCACCGGCCCTGGCATAGAGACCGTGCCACCAGACCGCGAGGCGGGCGAGCCGGTCGGCGGCGCCCACCGCGAGCGCGGGAACCCGCCGCAGCACCGTTGCCGCGTCGGCTAGGCCGTCGGTGCCGATCACCGCGGAGGCGGCCAGCGCGGAGCGGAGTGCCGGGGTCGGCTGGCCCGGCGCCATGACCTCGCCGGCAGCCCGCCGCCAGTACCCCTCCTCCTCCTCGAACAAGTCCCGCAAGGCTGAGCGGGCCTCCGCCGGTCCGAGCTGTCCGACCCGGGTCGACAGCGCGACCACCAGCGCGGCCTGGCGCAGCAACACCGCTCCGCTGACCGGATCAGCGGTAGCGAGCCTGGCCACCGCGTGTCCCTTCGGACTGTCGCCCAGGTCCAGTGACCGCAGCACAAGGGCGTGCGCGGTCGGCAGGGTGACCCCGCCGCCACCCATGATCGTCCGACCCGAGGCGAGTGCCTCCTGCTCCGGGGGCGTCAACCGGGCCAGCATCCCGTCCCACCAGGAACCGAACTCTCGTGCCACGATGATCACCCGTACCGCCAGCGGCAACCCGCCGTTGGCAACCGTGCGCAGTAACTCGAACAGGTCGGCCCGGGTCTCCGCGTCGTCGACCAGGAGCAGGGCGCGCCGCCCGTTGCGTGCCGCCGCGGCCACCGCATAGGAGGCAAGGCCTTGGCGGGCCCAGCCACAGGGCCATCGCTGCGCGGTCAGCTGATAGGCGACCTCGCTGGCGAGCTGGGTCTTGCCGGCGCCGGACGGGCCCTGAATCAGCCACAAAGGACGGTCACCGTTGTGGCACCACTCGACCATTGCCTCGATCGCCTGCTGCCGCGGGTCATTTGCGCCGCTCGAGTCGCGGTCGCCGAACAAGCGGGCGCGGCCGCGTGCCGGCACCGGAACGACGGCCGATCGCCAAGCCAACTGGTTGCCGGACTCCACGTCTGTGATTCTTGACGAGATCGACGTCAGCAACCACCAAAACGCGGTCGTGTCGCGGTCCGGTAACCGATATTCGGGGTCAGGTAGCCGTTAGCACACCGGTGCTGAGGCCGGCGATGAGAAGGGCGCCGATGGCCACCCGATACCACACAAACGGGATGATCGAGTTTCGGGACACGAACCGGAGCAGCCAGGCGATGGATGCGTAGGCGACGACGAAGCTCACGACCGTACCCAGGATGGTCGGGATCCATCCAACCGTCGCGGTGATCTCCTCCCGGAGGGTCACCGCCTCAAAGATCCCGGCCGCGGTCAGCGCCGGGATGCCGAGGAAGAAGGAAAGGCGGGTCGCCGTCACCCGGTCGATGTCCCGCAGCAGCCCGGCCGAGATGGTGGCGCCCGACCTGGATACCCCGGGAATCAGCGAGAAGATCTGCACGAGGCCGATGACCAGGCCGTCCTTCAGCCGTACGTCTCGCTCGTCGCGCTGCTGCGTGGCAGCGCGCTCCGCGAACACCATGACCACCGACCAGCCGATCAGGCCGGCGGCGACCACCCATAGGCTACGGAACGGCCCCTCGATGACGTCTTTGAGGGCGAAACCCGCCACGGCGATCGGGATCGAACCCACGACGACCGCGGTGGACAGCCGCCACTCCCCACCCTGTCGCGCCTCACGGTTGACCGCGCCCCGCAGGAATGCCGCGGTAATCCGGACGATGTCCTTCCAGAAATAGATGACCGCCGCTGCGATTGCGCCGACCTGGATGATGGCCGTGTAGGCGGTGACCGCCGGATCGTCGATCGGGATGTTGAGGAGCTGCTCGACGATCGTGAGGTGCCCGGTCGAAGACACGGGCAGAAACTCCGTGATCCCCTCGACAATGCCCAGGACAACGGCCTGCCAGAGTTCGATGGCCATCAGCGACCGACCCCCGCCGCGTCCCACGCCTCGACGGCAGCATGCAAGGTCGCCACGGCCGATTCTCGGTCGTCGGAGAACAGGCTCAGCGAGAGCGTCGTCACGCCGGCCTCGGCGTAGGCCTGGAGTTTGTCGGTGATGCGTTCCTTGGGACCGAGTAACGATGTCGCATCGATGAACTCCAACGGCACTGCCCCGGCCGCGTCGCGCTGGCGCTGGCCGAGGTAGAGCTCCTGCACCTCGCGCGCCGCGCCGCCGAAGCCCATCCGGGTCGCCAGCTGGTTGTAGAAGTTCTTCTCCCGGCTACCCATGCCGCCGAGGTAGAGGGCGGCGTACCCGCGGACCCGGTCGGCACAGGCCGCGACGTCCGCGCCCACCACAACCGGCACGGTCGGGACCACATCGAATCCGGCGAGAGTGAGTCCGGCTCGGGAGCGACCCGCGGCGACCGACGCGAGCTGGTCGGCGGCGTGGTCGGGTGCGTAGAACACCGCGAGCCAGCCGTCGGCGATCTCTCCGGCGAGCTCCAGGTTCCTGGGTCCGACCGCGGCGAGGTAGATCGGAACATCGGCGCGGTGGGGCCGGAAGCCGAGTTTGAGCGCCTTGCCGGGCCCGTCGGGAAGCGGCAACGTGTAGAACTCCCCGGACACCGAGACCGTCTGCCGGGCCAGCGCCGCCCGGACGATCTCGACGTACTCACGGGTGCGCGCGAGCGGCTTGTCGAACCGCACCCCGTGCCAGCCCTCGGAGACCTGCGGCCCGGACACGCCGAGGCCCAGCCGGAACCGCCCACCGGAGAAGGTGTCGATGGTCGCGGCGGTCATGGCGGTCATCGCCGGTGTGCGAGCGGGAATCTGCATGATGCCGGCGCCTACGTCGATCCGGGAGGTCTGACCGGCGATCCAGGACAGCATCGTCGGGGCATCCGAGCCGTACGCCTCCGCTGCCCATACCACCGAGACACCGAGCCGGTCGGCCTCTTGTGCTAGCGCCAGATGATCCGCGGGGGTGCTCCAGGCCGTCTGGTAGCCGAGACTGAGCCCGAGTTTCATGGGTGCTCCTGTCGGGGGGGTCGCCCCAGAGTACGGGTCCCGTTTCGCGCGTGGGCGCAAGGCACCGGGGGTCGGCTGCGCAGTTCGAAACAGCCCTGGTTACGGCCGTGGGGTTGGGGCACGATGCAGGGATGGACTACGAAACGGCACAGCTGCGGTTACCACCACATGTCGACCAGGTGACCGCGGCGGTGCAGCTCGCGATCGCGGCTGAGTACTCCGGCTGGGAGCTGGCCCGGGTACAGCTGTTCCGGGATGGCACCCGCAAGGTGCTGCTGCGCCGGACGCGCAGCGTCCCGGCACTGCCGGCGCTGTCGTACTGAGCCGGCCCTACTGAGCTCGGCTCCGAGGTCAATGGCGCGTTCGTGGAGGCGCCCGAGGGTGCGATCGGTGGCGGCCAGACGGAACGGCGCGTCCGGGTCAGCGGGCTCGACGTCGAGCGCCTCCGGGTCGAGCGCCTCCGGGTTGAGCGCCTCAGCCACCTCGGCCACGAGCACCACGCCGTCGAGCGGATCGAGCTCCGGCACGTCGAGCATGCCGAGCGATCCGTCGCCGGACTGCAGCAGTTCGAGCACCGCATGGGCGACCGTGCCGATCGGCTCGTGCTCCTCGTCGTCACCCAGTGCCGGCCGGCCGTCCTCGGCGAGGCGAATCAGGGCCGCCACACTCGGCACGCGGTAGTCACGCCGCTGCCGCACGGAGATCACGTGGGGGTGCGGGTCGTCGCCGGGCGGTCCATCCGGCCCAGAAATCCGCGTGGTGGCGAGTCCGTCGTCGTCCTCACCGGTGATCTCCTCCAGATCCCACGGGGTCACTTCGCCGTACGCGTCCTCCAACAGCACGTCATAGTCATGCGAGGCGTTGTTCAGGGCCACATACGCGTCCCAGACGGCATCATCGTCCGGCGCGCCGTCGGCCGCCTTGACCGCCGCCAGGTGTGCCCGCGCCAAGGTGATCACGCGTTCGAGGGCGGCCTCGATTTCGACGAATCGGTCCGACATCACAAGCCTTTCAAGCTGGCGTCAACAGGTGGCGAGGAGCCGGTCGAGCACGCGCACGCCGAACTCTAGTCCGTCCACCGGCACCCGCTCATCGATGCCGTGGAACAGCGCGGAGAAGTTCAGGTCTGGCGGCAGCCGCAGCGGGGCGAAGCCGAAGCAACGGATGCCCAGCTGTCGAGAACGCCTTCGCGTCCGTGCCGCCGGAGAGCATGTACGGCACCGCCCGCGCACCCGGGTCCTCGGCCTTTAGCGCGGCGGTCATCGCATCCACGAGAGGCCCGTCGAAGGTGGTCTGCACGGGTGGCAGGCTCTCCAAGATCTCAATGTCCAGGTCGGGTCCGATGACCGCGCGGAGCTGGTCGAGGAAGGTCTCGTGCTCCCCCGGCAGGGTCCGGCAGTCGATCGTGGCGGTCGCCCGACTCGGGATCACGTTCTCCTTGTATCCAGCCGCTAGCCGGGTCGGGTTGGCGGTGTTCCGCAGGGTCGAGCCGATGATCGGGGCGATCGTGGTGAGCTTGGCGAGGGCCTGCTCGGGCTGATCGGGATCGAACTCGATGCCCAAGGCGTCGCACACCTCGGTCAGGAATGCCCGAACCGGGTCGGTGAGCTTTACCGGGAAGCGGTGCCGCCCCACCCGGGCCACGGCCTCGGCCAGGGCAGTGACGGCGTTGTCGTCGTGGATCATCGACCCGTGCCCAGGCCGGCCGCGGGCATGCAGCCGCAGCCAACTCAGGCCCTTCTCGGCCGTCTCGATGAGGTAGAGGCGCTGGTCCTCGGCGACCGTGAAGGAGAACCCGCCGACCTCGCCGATCGCTTCGGTGCACCCCTCGAACAGGTCGGGGTGGTGCTCCACGAGCCAGCGCGCACCGTACGCGCCGCCGGCCTCCTCATCGGCGACGAACGCGAGCACCAGGTCGCGCGGCGGGGTACGGCCATCCCGGCGCATCTGGCACACCGTGGCGAGCAGCATCGCGTCGAAGTCCTTCATGTCGACCGCTCCGCGCCCCCACACGTAGCCGTCGCGGACCTCTCCTGAGAAGGGATGCACGCTCCACTCGTCGGGGTCCGCCGGCACCACGTCGAGGTGGCCGTGCAGGAGCAGCGCCCCACGGGTCGGTTGCCCAGCCGGCGGCGGCGCACCGGCGAACCGGGCGACCACGCTCGTCCGGCCGCGCTCGCTCTCCCGGATCACCGGCTCGAGGCCAACCTCGGCGAGTCGGGCGGCGACGTACTCGGCGGCCACCCGCTCTCCCGCGCTGGTCGTGGTGTCTCCGGTATTCGTGGTGTCGATGCGGATCAGGTCCTGACAGATCTGTACGACGTCATTGGCGGTGTCGTTCACGGCCCGTTCATACCACCTACGGCCCCGGCACGGACGATTCGGGTCTTTGGCGCCAACGAGTCATGAGCCGGTGCAGCCACGGATCCGCACGCTCGATCTCGGCGATCGGTACGACCCGCAGGAGAAACTCGCCAAGGCGGATCTCGATTGTCGGCGGTAACTCGTCAACGAGCTGAAGTCGCATGTCGCTCAGGCGAATACGCCATCTGGCCGTGCCCGGTTGGCGCGGGTCTGTTGACTCGTAGCCCCAGCCTTCCGACTTCGCGCTCCAGCGCATACAGAACGACTTCTCCATGACGGCCGCGAGCGCGTCGAGGTCCCTGCGCGCAACCACGATGTCTATCCATGGCGGAGCCTGCATGGGGGCGCTCTGGACATATGCGGCCGACCGACCCGTGACCGCGAAGGGGACATCGCTCAGCTGACGGAGCAGGCTGCCATGAACTCCAATCTGTTCTCGTTGCTCCTCGGGGGCCGCAAGGCTCCGGTCAATGTCGATGTCCAGATCGGCTCCGAGCGGAACCGCCTCCACTCTGAGTTGCTTGCCGAGCACGGCGAAGATCCTCTGGAGGGTGGCGAGGGTGGCATTTACGGCACCTCGCTCGAGTCGCGACACGAACTGCTGGCTAACCCCGGCCCGCTCCGCTAGCTGCGCCTGGGAGAGCCCGGCCCGGCTCCGTTCGGCGTCCAGGATGGAACCGACCGCCTCGCTGAGGACTTCCCGTTGCACGAACCTGAGCCTCGCGTACCGATGCAGACCGCGCCAGACCCGGCCCTGCGCCTGTGGATAACCGCCCCGGGCTGGCATGTGTCTCGATGAGTCCACACCCTGTGGGTAGTAACTACGCCCCACGGTTGTGGAATTCAAACAACACCTGCCGTCCCCGAGACGACACGCCGGCCAGTCAGGCGCCTCATTGCGACGACGAAAGACGTGGCAGGCGCACCTCGACCCGCAGCCCGGGCCGTCCGGTCCAGCATCTGTCAGAGCCACAGTTCCACCGTGGCGGCGGACCAGTTCCCGGACGATGGCCAGACCCAGTCCCGCCCCGCCCGGGTCGCCACCATCCGAGCGCGCCCGGGAGTCGTCCAGGCGGGTGAAGCGTTCGAAGACACGGTCCCGCTCGGTCGCGGGTATTCCGGGCCCGTCGTCGGTCACCGTGACCACGGCCCACGGGCCGTCGGCCACGGTGGCGACCCTCACCCGGGTACGGGTATGGCGTACGGCGTTGTCAACCAGGTTGGCCACCACCCGGCGTAGGTCGTCGGGATTGCCCTCGGTCCACACGGGACTCCCCACCAAGTCAACCCGGTCCAACCGGGCGGTGACGTCGTGAGTGAGCGCGGCCAGGTCGACGGGTTCGCGCCGGGACAGCTGCGGCGACCCGTCGGCGCGTGCCAGTAACAGCAGATCATCGACAAGTCGGGACAGGCGCTTGGTGTCGGCGAGCAGATCGTCGCCCACCGTGGGCCAGTCCGCCTGCGGGCCGAGGTGCTGGGCAACCTCTAGCTGGGTGCGCATGTTCGTCAGTGGGCTGCGCAGTTCGTGCGCCGCGTCGCCGACGAACTCGCGTTGCCGGGCCCGGCCGGCCTCCAGCCGATCGAGCATGTTGTTGAGTGTGACCGCGAGCCGGTGGATCTCGTCCCGCCCGACCGGCACCGGCAGCCGTGTGGACGCGCCCGCGCCGGTGATCTCCTCGGCTCCGCGTCGCAGCGACTCCACCGGACGCAGAGTCGCCCCGATCACCCGCCACGCCACCACGGCCAGCGCTACGACAAGCAAAGGGAACAGGACGAACAGCAGCGATCGCAGCACACCCAGCCCCCGCAGCGCGTCCACCATGGACCGTGCGACGAGGACGGTCTGTGGGTCGTCGGCCGGTCCGGCCGGCACCGCGACCACGCGCACCGGGCCTTCCTTGACGCCGATCCGATCGCCATCGAGGAACATTCTCTCGCCGGCCCGAGCCCGGGCCAGCTCGTCCCCGCGGAGCATGGGTACCAGTCGGTCCGCGTCCACGGAGGCGGACCGGACCCGCCCCTGGGCATCGACTACCTGGACCTGTTCCGCTCCGGTGACCGGCAGCGGCTGCGGTAGCGATCGGGCATCCACGAGGTCGGCCACCTGTCGCCCGATTGCCAGCGCCTCGCCGTCAACCGAGCGCTGCAGCACGAAGCCGAGCGTCGCCACCAGGGCGACTCCACCGGCCGCGAGACCGACAGACAGCCCGACCACGCCGATGAGGATGAGCCGAACCCGCAGCGACTGGCGCCGCCACCACCGCTTCATGACCGAGTCTTCACGGGCTATTACGGTGTTGCGGCGACCAGGCGGTAGCCCGCGCCTCGGACCGTCTCCAGCACGTCGCGGCCAAGCTTGCGCCGCAAGTATCCAATGTAGACCTCGACCGCGTTCGGCGCCGTCTCCTCGCTGGCGTCCCACACATGGTCGAGCAGCTCGGTCTTGGACACCACGTCGCCGGCACGGCGCATCAGGTACTGCAGCAGGCCGTACTCGCGTGTGGTCAGGCTCACCTCGGTTCCAGCCACGGTCACCCGCCGACGGGCCGGATCGAGCGAGAGTTCGCCGACGGTGAGCACCGCCGGGCGCTCGGGGGCGCCGCGGCGAAGCAGGGCCCGCAACCGGGCCAGCAGCACCACGTACGAGAACGGTTTGGTGAGGTAGTCGTCGGCGCCGCAGTCCAGCCCGTCGGCCTGATCGTGCTCTCCGTCCTTCGCCGAGAGCATCAGCACCGGCAGCCAGTGCCCCTCGGCGCGCAGCGCCCGCACCACCCGGTAGCCCGACAGGCCGGGCAGCATCACGTCGAGAATCATCGCGTCGTACTCGCCATGCCGGGCCTGGTCGAGCCCGGTCGGTCCGTCGGCGGCGACATCGACCGCGAAACCCTCTGACTGCAGCCCGCGTTGCAACGCGCTCGCCAGTCGCGCCTCATCTTCCACCACGAGCACCCGCACGGGTCCAGACTGTCACGCCCACGGGCCAACCCCCAGTACCGGGCTCAGCCCCGGCTCAGCGGCGGGCGGGCAGGATGGAGCGCAGGAGGTGCCGCATGTCCATCGTCGTTTCCCCCGCCATCCGCCGTTGGCTCGTTCCGGCCAGTGCCGCCCTTGCCGTCATCGGAGGCGGCGTCGCCATCGGGGCGATCACCAATGCGACCGACCAGGCGTTGGCGCCGCGGACCGCGGCCGAGCTCCTGGTCGATCTGCAGTCCGCTCGGGTCGATGGACTGTCCGGCACCATCGTGGCCCGGGCCGACCTCGGACTTCCGGCACTGAGTAGTGCTCACGCCGGCAGCCCCGACCTCTTTTCTCTGCTGTCCGGCACCCATACGCTGCGGGTCTGGTACGCCAGCCCCAACCAGGCGCGGGTGGCGCTGCTGGACCCGGCCGGCGAGACCGATGTGATCACCAACGGCACCGACGTTTGGATCTGGTCGAGTAGGGACAACACCGCGACCCACGCGACGATCCCGGCCGGCACGGCATCGCCGGGCGGCACACCGTTCCCGATTCCGTCGGCGGGCGGGATGGGCCTGACCCCGCAGGCCCTGGCAAAGGCCGCGCTGGCCCTCCTCGAACCGTCCACCGAGGTCACCACGAACGGCTCGGCGTCGGTGGCTGGGCGGGACGCGTACGAGCTGGTGCTCGCGCCCCGAGACCCGGCCTCCCTCATCGGCTCGATCCACCTTGCCATCGACGCAGCCGAGCACCTACCGCTGCGCATGGCCGTGCTCGCCCGCGGCAGCGACGAACCCGCGATCGAGGTCGCCTTCACCCAGGTCAGCTTCGACCGACCGGACGCGGCACAGTTCACGTTCAACCCGCCGCCGGGCGCGACCGTGATCGAGGAGACTCACGACGCCGAGGGGCACGACCCGACCAAGCCCGACGCAGCTAAGCCAGACGCTCAGCCGACGCCAAGCCCGGAGAGGCGGCGCCCAGCGCCGATCGGCCGAAGGTGGCCGTGATCGGCACCGGGTGGACCTCGGTGCTGGTTGCCCGGTTGCCCGCGCCGACGTCCGACGGGCTCCGAGCAGGGTGCTCCGGGCGGCCTGGCCGGCATTCTCGCTGATCTGCCAAAGGTGAGCGGTGCCTGGGGCAGCGGATCGCTGCTGACGAGCAGGCTGCTCTCGGTGCTGCTGACCGACGACGGCCGGATCCTGGTCGGCGCGGTCGGCCCGGAGCGCCTGTACGCGGCCGCCGCCGACCCAGCGGCTCAGCTCGGGTCCTAACCCGCCGTTGCCTTACAAGTCGCGCCGGTCGAAGTGCATCGGGTCACCTATGCCGAGGTCGCGGTAGCCGGCACCGTGGAAAGCGAGCAAGGCCTCCGTTCGTCGATACGCTGAGAACGTCAGCACGTGCGCTACGGCGCCGCCGTAGGTAAACGTTTGCGGTGGTTCACACACCGCGTCGACGAATGCGGTATCCCATTCGTTGTTCGAGACGATTCGGGCAAGCGCCGCCCGGTACGGCGGTACGGCCGCGTCAAAGCGCCGACGCAACCCGCAGATCGAATGGTCCTGTTGGTCGACGTAGTCCGCTCCGGTGAAATTGGCGCCCCACATCTCCTTGTTCCGTACCAGTGCGTCTCAGCAGGCTGCGGATGGTGGGCCTCGTGCCCGTGGCCGGGTCGTCGTCGAGGTTCTCCACACTGAGCACGATGGGGCGGTCCAGAATCTCGTCGGGCACGTCCGCGGCGAGGCGCAACATCTGGTCGGTCACCCAGAGGTCGTGTTCGGTCATCCGTTCGGTGAGGTCCATTGTAGACTCATCCTCCTTGAGCCCGGGCAGCACCAGACCGCACGGGGGATGGAAGTGGATTCCATTGGGGGCGGCCAAGAGGAATGGCCGCTGCCGGTTGATGAAGTCGCTTGGCGGCCTGCCGTGGGCGCGCGAGAAGGCCCGCGCAAACGCCTCCGGTGACCCATATCCCGACGCGCCCGCCACGTCCGTGACGGTGGCGCCGCGCCCCAACGCATACGCGGCCTGTTCCAGCAGGATCCGCCGGCGCAGACTAGCGGGCGGCTCCCCCACGGCCGCGCGGACGAGTCGGTCGAAGTGGAACCGACTCAGGTACGCGCGGCTTGCCACCTCGCCGCCGTCGATGTCGGCCCGCAGATCGTTGAGCAGCACGTCCACCAAACGTCGCAGTCGCGCGCCACCGGTTTGCCAGGTCACCCGACCCATCATCCGCCCCCCGCGTCGCCGCGCGCCTGATCGTTCTTGCTCACTAGGGGCGGGCTTGTCACGTCCATTGATTGCATGTCGCTCGTGGTGGGTCGGTGTGGGCTGGCTGGGGCCGAGTTCGTAGGGTTGGCCGCCGGGGCGGGACACGGTGACGTCGCCGGTGGTCGGGTCGAGGGTGATCTGCCAGCGTTGGTGGTCGGGGAGTCCATCGTGGACCTTGCCGTGGTGCCAACGACACAAAAGCGCGGCGTTGTCCACATTTGTCTGTCCGCCGGAGTACCAGGCGAGCAGGTGGTGGACCTCGCACCAGCTCGCCGGAGCGCTACATCCGGGCCACCGGCAGCCCCGGTCGCGGGCGATGAGCGCCTTGCGCATCCAGGTTGGCACGATCCGGTGCGCCCGGCCGACCTCCAACGGCAGCCCCGTCGCCGGATCCAAGACCACCCTCCACACCTCGCAGTCGCAAGCCAGCCGTTGAGCCACCGAGGCGGGCAGCCGGTCGGCCCAGGCGGACCAGGGCAGCTCCGGCGCCATCGGCACCCCCGCGCACTGCAACGCATCAGGCTGGCCGCGGCGGGGGCGGGTCCGCCGTGGACGCGCAGCCCGCCGCCTCATCGGCAGCCGCAATGTCGTCGTTCGCGCCGTCATGCGCGGCGGCAGCACCGTTCGGGGTCGGGCAGCGTTGGTGGTTGGGGTGGTGGTGGTGTGTCGGAGGCCGAGCAGGGTGTCGGGGGTGATGAGCAGGCCGAGGTGGGGTCGCAGCCCGCCGACGGTGGGTAGGGTGCCGCGGTCGAGGGCTTGGCGGGCCAGTTCGAGCAGGGCGTCGGCGCGGCGTTGCACCGCGGTGCTCGGCTCATCCGGGGTGACCGGGCGCATCAACGCGTCCAATGCGGTCAGCACCGTCGCGCCGGCTTCGAGGTCGAGGCGTCCCGACACGGAGAACAACGATCCGCACCGGGAGATCGACAGCGCCCTTCGTTCGGCGGCGTGCGGATCGGGGTCGGGCCCGTCCGGGTCGACATGGGCGCGGATGCGGTGACAGGCCGCCTCCACGTCGGCGTGCCGGCCGGTGCTAGCGGCCAGGGTGGCCAGGATCTCATCAAAGGGCTGCACCTGCCTCGATGCCGACGTGCCCGGCCAGATCACCCACGGTGCGGACATGCTCGGCCGACACGGCCCCGGTGTGCGCCGCGGCCGACAGCGCCGGCAACTGCCGCAGCAGCCGACCCCGCGACAGCCAGCCGGTGGCCGCCCGCTGACTCATCCGCCCGAACGCGATCAACCACGACCGGGCGGTGCGAAACCCGTCCCGCTCGGCCAGGTCCCGGGTATCAAACGACGCCGACACGGTGGAAACCACCGCGGTGAGCTGGTTGACCACCGTGAGCAACGCCAGCAGCCCGTCGCGGACCTGCCCATCCGACCACGACGTCACATCCTCATCGGCCAGCACCTGCGCCGCGGACTGCAACGGCTGCCACGGCTCGGAACCCCCGCTCGAACACATGTTGGCAGTCTAACCCAGGCCACCGACAGATTCGCAACTATAAGTTGGGCGAGTTAGTCGAGTCCACAGTGGAGTCCGTGTACGAGCGTGTGGTGATGCCTATGTCCAGGCCAGACCCGACCGGTGCTGCCAGTACTGCGCGGCCGGTTCCGCGAGGTCGGCCAGGCGGGCGATCTGGTCGGGCCGGAGCGTGACCGCAACGCACTCAGGTTGGACGTGAGCTGTTCGGTCGTGGCGGCGCCGGAGAGCACGACTGTTGCCCACGATTGATGCAGTGCCATGGCAAGCGCGACCGCATCGGGCGTCGTGTCCAGGTCGTCGGCGACGGAGGTGAGAGTCGCGTGAGCTGCACCCGGCTCCCGGCCGGCGAGCCGACCGTTGGCGAGGGCTTCTTTGACGATGACCACGCAGCCGGCCGCGCGCGCCTCCGCGAGGGCGCCGCCAGCCGAAGGTTCGAGCGGGTTCCAGGTGGCCTGCACACTTCGGAATAGCTGCACACCATCGACGGTGACCGCAAGCGCGGCCCGGATCGCGTCCGCCTGCGCCGGGCCGCTGGTGGACAACCCGATGGTTATGCCGTCGGCGGCCAGCACGGCCAGCCGTTGATGCAGAGTGGCGTCGGTCAACGCGGGACTCTCCGGCGTCACCGAGTGGACCTGATACACCGACAGGCGGGTGCCTAACAGTTGCCGTGTCTCCTCGAGCTGCCGATCGAACGCGGCAACGCTGTGGTCCTTGACCTCGTGTACGTCGGCGTCCACCCGCCAGCCGCCGGTATACGTGTAGCCCCATTTGCTGCCGACCACCGCATCCGCCCCGTCGTCATAGCGGTTCAGCCAATCGCTGAGGAACTCCTCGGCGCGACCGTAGGAGCGGGCCACATCGAAGTAGCGCACGCCGGCGGCGTACGCCCCATTGAGCAGTTCGTGGGTCTGACCGCGCAGGGCGGCCACCGACCGCTCGGGTGGCAGGTCGACATCATGCCCAAGGTTGATGTACGCCGGACGGCCGACCGCGGCCAGTCCCAGGCCGATGCGGTTGGATGCGGTCGCGGTCAGGCGGTCGTGAATCGTCATCGTCGGTGAACCATACGTCGCACCCCGCTAGCCTGCCCGCGCTCGGCGTAACACCGCGCGTCACTGTGCGGTTGCGGGTCCGCATAGGGTGAGGGAGCATCCAGACGAGGCGGTCGAGCTGGGCGAACCGATCGACTGGAGACGCCACGATGAACAAGTACGCCACGCTCGCGCAGCGGCACTGGGAAACACATCGGCCGATCGAGCTGGCACAGATGGAAGATCGCGACAGGTTCTTCGCTGAGCTGGGCGAGCAGATCAGCTACCAGATCGCGGAGCGGTGTACTCAGCTCGAGGGCGGAGTCCAACCGGGCGAGACGTACGTGACGAAGGTGAACCGGCTCAGAGCGGCGAGGCAAACCGCCGAGCTGCAGGTGCTGCGCGAGACGCTGCCCGCCGCTGAGGGCGACTAGCCCCAGGGGCGGTCGTCGGCCTCGATGTCGTCGTAGTACCAGGGCACGACCGGATCGGACTCCTCCTTCACCTGGGTCAGCGACAGCTTCATCGCGAAGTCCGCCCCGCGCACCACCGGCCAGCTGGTCACCCGCATGGAGTAGCGCCGCCCAACGCCGTCGGAGATCAGGATCTGCCCGCCACAGTAGATCTTGAAAGAGAATCCCTTGGAGCCGAAACCCACGCGCAGTCCGTCCATGACGTTGCCGTCGAGTTCCAGCTGCACCCTTTCTCCGGTGGGCGAGAGGACCCGTAGCACGCCGACGCCCTCGCGCGCGATGTCGGGGTAGCGCGCGTACCAGCCGTGGCCGAGGAATGTGGCGCCCAAATTCACCTGCGTGGGGTCGTAGAGCGGGGTATAGGCCTCATAGAGCATGCGCCGCTCGCGGCCCTCGTCCCATTCCAGCACGAAGTCGAACGCCGGCCGGTGCAGGTTGATCTTGTCGTAGCCGGCGGTGTCGGCCAGACCGGCGACGACAACCTCGTCCGCGAGGAAGTCGCCCACCCGCTCGTACAGTTCCGCCTCCGGAAACATCTCGCCGAGGCGCCGAGCAACCAGCGGAACCCGACTCATGCCACCGGCCAGCACCACGTACTTCACGTCCCTGGCGAGATCCTCAGGTCCGAGCCGGCGCAGCTCCTCCGGTTTCATCGCGGAGACCTCTGCCCGGGCTGGCACGTCCTCCTTTGGCGCGAACTCCTCGGTGAGCCTGGCCGCGCGCAGGGCCGCCCAGACCATCTGTTCGGCCCGAGTCAACTGCGGCTCGAATGCCTCCTCCAACTGTGCTCGGGCGAAATCGATGGTCCGGATACCGCCAAACCGGTCCGCTGGCAGCTGCACCGTGCGGTGCAGACTCGCGGAGAGGACTACCTTCGTACTACGCGCCTGATTGAGCAGCTCGCCGCGCAGCTCGGACGCGTCGGGACTCGACTCCAGGTCGAAGCCCCGCGAAGACAGGTCGGCGGCGAACTCGCGCACCAGCGTGCGATCCAGGTCGTCGCCGGCCTCGGCGAGCCCGATCGCGGCGAGTACGGTCACGTCGGGCTTTGCCCCACCGATCACATCGAGCACGGCGAGGTCGAGCGTCCCGCCGCCCATGTCGAAGACGAGGACTCTCCCTTGTGGAGCATCACGGTGCGCCAGGTAACGGTGCGCCAGCCACGCCACTCCGGCGGCGACCGGCTCATCGATGAGGGTGGCGTGGTCGACCGGGAGTCCGGCCTTGCGGGCCAGGTCAATGAGGCGGCGGCGCTGCGGGCCGGTCCACATGGCGGGGCAGCCGAGCCGTACCAATGGCTCCTTATCGAGGTGCAGGCCCTGCCTTCGGGTCCGCATCGCGATCTCAGTAAGCAACCCGAGCACGACTTCGTCCACCGCGACCTCGATCTCGCCATCGCTCGTGGCCACCCGGATCTGGTCCCGATTCTCGGTGATGCCGCGCTTGATCGACCGGATCACGGCGTCAGACCGGCGACCCTCGGCCTGCTCGGCGAGCACGATCCGGCCATCCCGCAGCGCCGCCACCGATGGCACGTACCGCGTGCGCAGGTCGTCTCCGAGCGGCAGGATCTCGGCCCGCTCGGCGCCGTCGCGCTCGGCGACAAGTGACGTGGAGGTGCCGAAGTCCACACCGACCGCCCGAGTGCCCATCATCGACCCTTCGCTCCCTTCGCGCGGGTGACCAACGCCTTGCTGATCAGCACCGCCTCGCCCGGCGCATGCCACAGATACCCGGGGCGTATGACAGTTACCGACTCACCGTCGTTGGGGAAGTCGCCGACGGGCTCGTGCTGGGACTCCTGGTACGGGGTCTGCTCCCCGGCCCGACCGATCGCCTCGAGGCCGCGGCCGCCCGTCAGCGCCCGCGTGTGCTCCAGCAGCACCTCGGGCGTGGCCCGTTTCGCGGTCAACTCCTCCACCTCAGCGGCGAGTTCGGCCACAGTGGACATAGCATCGATGCGAGCCTGCCGCTCGCGGGCGGTCCGACGCCGCTCGGCGCGCTCATACTGGGCATGAGCGTCAGCGCCCGCATCCGACGCGGGCGGACGTTCGGCAGGGGCGGAAGTGGCTGCCTGGGCGGCTGCCGTGAGCTCATCGATACGCTGCTGCAGCTCGGCGATGCGCCGCTCGGCATCGGCGATGCGTCGGCGGGCAACGGCCAGTGCGACCGGATCCGCCGCCTCGTTCTCCAACGCGTCGCGGACCAGTTGCATCAGCTTTTCGGGCATCGCTGGGTCCGAGCTGCGAGTGAGCCGATAGAAGCGCTCCTCCAGCGGAATCTCACGAGCAGTGTCGGTCCATCGGTACCTCTGCTTCTCGATGATCACATTGTCGTTGAAGCGGATCTGCTTCTGGACCGCGGCCCAGGCCTTCTCCACCGCTTCGGCGTCAACGCCGGATTCGACCAGCCTCGCAGTGATGTCCTTCTTCGCGAGCGCCGCATCCACCGCCCGTAACACTCCAAGGACCGCTCCAACCGGGTCCTTCGCGAACTCGGCGGCGAGCGAGGACGGCGGAGGCGATGGCTTGGCGGCGCGGCGGGTCACCCGACGACTCTAACGGTGCGGCTCACCGGAGCCGGTGCAACACGGGGCCGGCGTGCTCGCGCCCCGGCACCGGCCAACCTTCGGCTCGCAGCGCCTGCGCCTCGCCGAGCCCGTCGACGATGTCGATCCGGCCGTCGCAGCTCAGACCGAACACGATGTCGTGTTGACCGAGCCGTACCGGCAGCCCGTCAATGAGCTGGCCGTCGACGAGCATGCGCAGCGTCTCGCCCGCCGTGGACACCGCGCGCAGCGTGCCGAAGCCGTGGGTGGGTACCTCCGGTGGACGCAGCCGGCGCTCGTATCCGAGCCCTGAATGTCCACTGTAGACCTGCCAGGGCTCGTAGAGCGGCGTGTACGCCTCGTACGCCACGATCCGGCCGTAGTCACAGTCGAGCACGACATCAAAGGCCGGCCGGTGCAACCGGATCCGGTCATAGCCGACCGGGTCGGCCAGGCCGGCCACCACCGCCTCCTCCGGCGGCACCCCGGCGTCGTCGTAGATACGTGCGTCCGGGAAGAACGCGGCCAGCCGCCGGGCGACGTACGGAATTCGGCTCATTCCACCGACGAGCAGCACGAAGTCGATGCCTGCGGCGAGGTCGGCCCGTCTGATCGCGCGCAGTGCCGCGGCGGTCGCTGGCTCCTGAGCCAGCCGCGCCGCCCGTAGCGCCGAGACAACGAGGCTTTCCGCGCCGTCCATCTGGAACCGGAACGCGGCTTCAAGCTGCTCTCGTCGATAACGCATCACGTGCGGATAGTCGAGTTGCCGAGGCAGCACCACCGGGTGCTCGTCGGCATGGCTCAGCCGTACCTTGGTCTCCCGAGCCGCCCGCTCGAGCAGCGCCCACGCGAGCTCAGGCCGCGGGTGCTGGCTCACATCGACCTCGTGTTCGGCCATCTCGCCAGCGAGGTCACGGGCGATCGCGATATCGAGCGCATCGCCGGCCATCGGCATGCCAAGACACGACTGCACTGCTATCTCGGGTTGTGGCCCACCGGTCACCGACAGCACCGCCACGTCCAGCGTGCCGCCGCCCATGTCGAACACGAGTAGCCGACCGGTCGGCCGCTCGCCCGCGGCGAGGTAACGGTGCGCGAGCCAAGCGACGCCGGCAGCGACGGGTTCGTCGACAAGTGCCAGATCGGCCACCGGCAAACCGGCCGCCGTGGCGATCGCGAGCATCCGTCGGCGCTGCCCTCCGTCCCACATGGCCGGACAGCCCAGCCGCACCGGACGCTGGCCGCCGAACGCCACGCCCGCGGCCCGCGCGCGCACGACCGTCTCCCGCAGCACGGCCGCGATCGCCGCATCGGCATGAACTTCGATCACGCCATCCGGTCCGGACGGCGGCGCGATCACGGTGAAGCTCTCGGACCGGTTGGTGATTGCCCGCTTGACCGAGCGGATCACCTGTTCGGGGCTCGCGACGTCCGCGTCCTCGCCAACCCGCAGCGCGGTCCCCTCCACGACCACGACGGACGCCAGCCAGTTGGTCGACCGGCCCAACGGAAGGATCGTGGCCGGCGTGGTCGCGAGCCGCTCCGCCACCAACGTGGTAGCCGTGCCGAAGTCAACGCCTATCACGCTCGTTACGGCGCGTTCCATCGTCGGTACTCCTTGGTTACTGCCGCCCGTCCCCGATGTCGTTCCCGACCTCTTCCCGTTGACGCGCCTCCCCGCCGAGCCAGGCAACCTGGGCCTTACACAGCAGTACATCCTCCGCAGCGGTGGGCCAGGTATAGCCCGGCCGGATGACGCAGACCTGCGAACGGTCCGGCGGCCGGACGCCGATCGGTGTATGCCATGCCGGTTCGAACGTGGTGAGCTCCCCCGCCCGGCCGATTGGCGCCAGCCCGAACGCCTGGGCGAGCGCCCGTACCCGCTCGGCTGTGACCCCGGCGCCGGCTCCGGCGGCTGCGAGTTCCTCCACTTCGGACGCTACCTCCGCCAGAGCACGGACCGCGTCGATCTGGACCTGCCGTTCCTGCACCGCGCGCATCGCACGACTGTCGACATACTCGGCACGCAGCCGTGCCTCGAGGTCGTCGCGCTCTTTCAGCGCAGCCCGAACCACCGCGGCCAGCGCCGCGCGACGCGTGGTCAGGCGCGGCGGCAGCAGCCGGTCCAGAGCCTCCTCGCCGGTGAGCGCGGGCGCGGCCATGCGCCCCCCGCCGTACCGGTACGTGCCCCGGGCCGGGTCGTAACTGACGTCAGCATGCCCGCGCACCGCGGGCTGCGCCCGACGCCAGGCCGCATCGGCGGACGCCTCGTCAACGCCACGACTGAGCAGCCGAAGCTTCAACCCGCGCGAGTTCAGCGGCGCGCCCGCTTCCCGCAACAGATCGACGAACACGCCCACCGCACCGGCACGCGAGACGAGGTCGGGGCGTTCCACGCGGGCAGCCTAGCGGCAGAACGCCACCCGGGCGACGAACCGCGCGGACGCGAGTCGGCCTGACTGTCCGCCGCCTGCTCGATCGGGACCTACAACGGCAGGATGGCATCGGCGGCCGCAGTGAGCACCGGGTCGTGGGTGGCCACGACCACCGCCACACCCCGGCGGGCCGCAGCCGCGAGCGCCGCCACCACCAACTCCGCGTGCGCCTCGTCCTGGTGCGACGTGGGCTCGTCCAGTACGGCCAGATCGGGAGCGCCGGCGAGCACCCGTGCCACCGCCACCCGCTGCCGCTCACCGCCCGAGAGAACCCGTACCGCGCCGGTCGCGCACCGCGGTCAGCCCGAGTTCGCTGATCAGCTCGGCCACCAGGTCCGGGTCCGCCGGAAGGTGCCGGGCCAGGCGAACGAGGTCGAGGTTCTCGGTCACGTCCATCGTCTCCAGCAGCGCTGTGCCCTGCCCGGCCACGCCGATGTGCTGGCGGCGTAGCGCGGCGAGGCCGGTACGGTCGAGGCCGCCGAGATCGGTGCCGCCGACCCGAACCTGGCCGGCATCAGGCCGCTCCAGTCCACAGAGGATTCGCAACAGCGTGGTCTTGCCCGATCCGGAGCGGCCGCGCACCGCGGTCAACGTCCCCCTCCGCGCAGCGAGGTCGACGCCGACCAGGACCCGGCGGCCGCCGCGGTCCACCACGATCCCGGTGGCCGTGGCGACCTCAGTGCCGGTGATGGCCGCCGTTACGGCGCGTTGTCCCATTGGCTCTGCTGTCGGTACCGCCCCGCGTACCGGACGCAGGACGATCGAGTCACCGTCCACTGTGGCGTGTCCGCGGCTGATCAGGCCGGTCCGGCGGCGCAGCGGCTCGGGCAGCCGGACCCACCCCCGGTCGTCGACGACGAGGGACTCGGCCGCTTCACCACCCGGTAGCCACTCCTCGCTGAGCCGTCCGTCGCGGATGCGCACAATCCGGTCCGCGATCCGGGCCGCTCGGGCATCGTGGCTCACCACCAGCAGGGCCGCGCCCGAACCGGCCGCGGCAGCGGCCAGAAGGTCGTAGACGGAATCGGCGGTGTCCTGGTCCAGTTCGCCCGTCGGCTCGTCGGCGAACACCAGCTCTGGCTCGTGCGCGACCGCGGCACACACCGCAACTCGTTGCGCCTCGCCGCCCGAAAGTGTTCCGGGCCGTCGGCCGGTCAGGTCGGCGAGGCCCAGCCGCCCCAACACATCCTCGGCCTTGGAGCGGGCTCGCCGGGCGGGGTGGCCGTTCAGGCGAAGTTGCAGGGCCACGTTGTCCCGTACCGATATCTCCGGCCGCAGGCTGCGACCATGGTGCTGATCCACCAGACCGATGCGCTGTCCGCGAAGCCGCGCCCGCTGCGCCTCGGCCGCGCCGAGCGGAACGCCGCACACCTGCACCGTCCCGGCACTGGGCGCGACCTCGCCCATGAGCACCCGCAGCAGCGTGGTCTTCCCCGAGCCGTTGGGACCGTGCACCACCACCCGTTCCCCCGCCCCGATGTCCAACGTCAGCCCGCGCAATGCGGCCACCTGTCCACGCGGGGTCGGGTAGAGGCAGAAGACGTCGTGTGCGCGCACCGCGAGCGAGCTCATGTGAGACCCTCCTCGGGCCGGGCGGGCAGCCGCTCGCGTAGCGAGGCCGCGGTCAGCGCCGCGCACACAACCAGGCCCACGAGTATCCCTGCGCCGAGCGCGATCACTGTCCACAGTGGGGTGACGGCAGCGCTGAGCGGGGGTACCGGCGTGCCGCCCACCGCCGTGACCCGGACCAGGGCGGTGGTGATTCGGGACAGCACCAGGCCGATCACGATCCCACCGGGTACGCCTATCGCCACGACTGCGACCGCGCGCAGGAACAGCGACTGGCGCAGGGTACCCGGCGATACGCCGTCGCTCTCCCACGCGTACAGCTGCGCCGACTCGTCGCGCCGTTCGGCGACGACGAGCAGCATCAGCGCCAGCAACGCGACCACGAATGCGAGCAGAGCACTGCCGGTGAGCAGGCTGGCAGCGCCAACGGCCACCGGATCCCTGGCAAGGCGTGACTCCCGGTCCTGCCGCAGGTCGGCCCGCAGCAGGTCGAACGGCGCCCGGGCCAGGGCGGCGCCGGCATCGACCCCCGGCGCGGCGGCCAGCCAGAGCTCGCTCACCGAGCCGGTGCCGGGGTCGCGGGCGTCCAGGCGATCGGCGAGCGCCCGGGCGTCGGCCAGCGCGAACTGCGGTCCCGCGTCCGGGAACCGGGGCAGCACGCCCACCACTGTGGCCACGATCGGCAAGCGGGCGCCGACATTCACATCGCAGAACCCCGCCGACGGCGAGTGCGGCCGTGGCCGGGTCAACGAGCACCGGCAGCGGGGGCTCGGCGCCGTAGCCCGCCCGCGCCACGACCTCCGCCCCGGTGAGCGAGTAGGCGATGGTCAGGCTTGCGGCACCGGTGACGGCCGCCTCGGTCGAGCCCCACCCGGTCCAGTCCCCGGGCATGGCGCTCGCGACGTCGTAGACCGGCGGACCGAGGTGTACTTCTCCGGTAAGTGCCGGTAGCGCCGTGCCGCCCTCGCCCTCGTGGTGCTGTCGTCGGGTGTTACCGATCTCGCTCTCGATCAGTGTCAGCGCAAACAATCGGGCTCCGACGGGCGCAGGAGCGCCCAACCGACCGGAGACGGCCCCGGCACCGGTGGCGGCTAGCTCAACTGGAGTGTCCCGACCATCCGGTAGCCGGAGCCAAACCGCGACGTCCACATCGGACACATCGCCCTGGGCAGGGAATGACACACGGGTCGCGCCGGCTGGCACGGCCATGCCGGCCGGATTGCCCGGCGCGTTGATGGCACCGGCCACCGTCGCCGGGTCACTGGCGCCGATCACGTCGTCCCATTCATGCACCAACTGAAGTGTGGCAGGGTCGACGCCGATGAGGTCGGCGGTGACCGACTGGGCCGCGTTGAGCCGGACCGTAGCCGCGCTGCGGACGATCCCGTACGGCTGCAGTCCCGCTGCGACGTACTGATCCGAGGTGGCCACGTCCAGTGGTGGGCGCAGGCTCTGGCCGACCCGGACGCTGGCGTCCAGCGGCACCGCGAACGCGGCCTGGTCAGCCGCGCCCTGGCGCAGCGTGGCCTGGTATGCCCCGGCGAAGGTGACGATGCCGACGGCGGCGGCTAGGAAGGCGGCCGTCGCGACCGGTCGCAGTGGATCGCGCACAGCACCGACCAGTCCCAGGCGCGGCGCCAGCCACCGGCGCGGCACCAGCCGTGCGGCGGCGGCGGTCAGCAGCGGCCAGGCTCGGCCGACAAGCAGGCCGCCGCAGACGACGGCCAGTACCGGCAGCGCAACCAGGAGCGGGTCGAACCGCTGCTCCAATGACTCTGCGGTCACCGCGCCACGGGCCAACGCCAACGCCGCCGTGACCGCGCCCGCGACCACGACGATGTCCACGCCTCGCCAGGCCGCCCGGGCCGACGCTCCACTGAGGAGGGTGATCGCGACGACGACAGCCGCGGCGATCGCGCCGAGCGTCAACGGTGCAGCCGCCGAACGGACCGCGTCGAGTGCGGTCGACCAGACCGGCAGACCCTCTCGCCCGGCCAGGATCGCGACTCCCAGCGCGCCCAGTCCGGCCCCGAGCACGACGCCGGTCAATACGGGCACCGCGGCGGCGATGCTAGCGAGCACGACCACGTGCCTGGTGCGCGCACCCCGGCGGCGCAGCAGCGCAGCAGTCGCCACATGGTCACGACGTAGTCCGATCGCGCCGATCACACCGAAGCCGAGCAGGAGCGCGGTGGCGGCGCCTCCGAGCAGGAAGAACCGGCGGGCTGACAGCTCCGCCCGGCTCGCCTCCGCCCGTAGCGGCTGATCAGGTGCGGTGAGGCTGAGCCGGGAGCGGTTGAGCACGATGCTGGCCTGGTTGCTGGCGGCAAGATAACCGTCCACCCCTAGGGCGTTGACCCGCTGCAGGTCCACCGGTCCGACCCAGGCGTACGCACGCTGGAACTGTTCCAGGTACGACAGTTGGGCCGCCGCGGCCACGCCATCGGCGAGCAGGATCGGCGCCCCGTCGCCCGGGTCGAACGAGCCGGCGAGTAGCAGCGGCTCGGTGCGCACGGCGCGACCCACGACGACAAGTCCGGCTTCGGCCGGTGGGGCGGGCGTACCCGATCCGAGCACGACCACCTCGCACCGGGTTGGCGTGCAAGAGCTTGGCGGGCGCCCCTCCGTGATCCGGACCAGGCTGGTGAGGCCGTCGGCCGCACCGAAGTAGTAGATGCCGCCAACGCCATCGGAGATGGTCCTGGTCAGCATCTGCGCCCACACCGGCCCGGAGGTCAGCGGCGCGAGCGCACCACGGGCCGTACTGTCCAGTGCCGCTACCTCCTGCGGCGCCATCGCGACGCTGGACCGGATCGCGGCAAGGCTGCGGTCACCAGGTGGCAGTGACTCCACGCCGTAACGCAACGCCTCGGCGGCGACGGAGGCTGCGATGCCCTGAGTCACCACCGGCAATACGGTCGCGGCGGCGACGCCGAAGGCCACCAGAAGCCACCGCGTCGGCCGGTGCCGCAACCTGGCCCAGGCGAGGGACACGACGACGCGCACGTTTCCTCCCGCTCCTGGGTCCCGCAGTGCCACTAACCGGTAGCGCCACTAACCGGTAAGGTGTCTGCTGCAGGTTAGCACTCCAAGGTCGGCGAGGTGGACCGTGGCGTCGGTTGTTGTCGCAGGGCTGGTGGTGCCGCTCGCCATCACCGACGACCCGGCGCTCAACTTCTGCAACACACGGGCCGGGTGGGGAGCGCCCGCCCCGAAGGAGTACCTGCACACGCACGCTCATCTCGCGGTCTGGGCGGGGCACGTCGGGCTGCTTCCTCCGACCGTCGCGGCCCGGCAGCGCCGGCTCGGCGAGTCCATTCCCGAGGCGGCGGCAGCCGTGGTGACGCGGGCGGTCGCGTTGCGGTCGGCGCTGTATGCGGCGCTGCTCGGTGTCGCATCCGGGCCGGACTGGGCCACTGTGAACGCAGAGGTACATGCGGCCGCGACCGCGGCGCGCCTGGCCCCCGGACGTCCGGCGACCTGGGTCTTCCCAAGTCAGTCCACAGTGGATTCGCCACTGCACGTGGTGGCGTGGGCCGCCATGTCCCTGCTCACCGGGCCGGACGCGGCCCGGGTCTCGGCATGTCCCGGCGTCGGCTGTGGCTGGGTCTTCGCGGATCCGCGCGGTCGTCGGCGGTGGTGCTCGATGGCGTGGTGCGGGAACCGGAACAAGGCCCGCCGCCACGCGGAGCGACATCGACCCGGATAGTCGCTTCCGTTTCCAACGAATCCACTGTGGACAGGCTCTAGGAGCACGAAAGTTTCCGGGCGACTGACGGGATTCGTAGGCCAGCCGCGGCTTCGATGGTGGTCGATGGCAAGGGTGCCAGAGCTGCCGCCACTCATGGCAACCGGTGTGAACTCGCGATTATAGCTGATAGCGCCGTCGCTACATCAGCGAAGTCCGATGTGCAGGATGTTGCCAACGTGAATCCGATTTTTAAGAATGAGCTAGGACGCATCTGAGCCGGAGTGTAGTCATGGCGCTCGTGCCAAGGGCGCAACTGGTGGGGACGCCGACGCTCGATCGTGCCGCCTGGTTGGCGTCATGCTCGAACCCGGGCCACACTGCCGAGTCGAGACGCGGCCTCGTTGAGTGGCCACCGCCACAACGCAACAGAACCAGAACGGGAAGTCGAGGAGTCGCAATGGCAGCCGCCAGCCTGCGCATGCCGCTGCGCACGTCGCTGGAGATATTGCCAAAGGTGGCCCGTGTCGTCCTGGACTTCGGGTTCAAGTTCTACTTCCGCGCCCAGCGGCTCTCGTGGTGGCAACGACTGCGCTGCACGCCGATGCTCTTCCGGGCCGAGTTCATTGTCTTCCAAGCTGACGCGGTCGCAGAGCGCGCCAAGGACGTCGACCTCGACCCGACCCGCAACAAGGACCACGAAACCGTGCGCCGATTCAAGGCGACGTTCGAGGCGTACCGGGCACGGTTCGAGGCGTTGCTCCGCCGGCTGAACGCCCACAACGAAGTGGTGGCCCGCCAACTCGACCTGGGCGAGGAGTACCTGTACCTGGAGAACAAGGTGACCTCGAGTCGCGAGGCGACTCATGCGGAGGTGATCCGGCTCGCCGAGTTGCGCTCATTCGACCTGCGGATGCTGCACGGCATGACCTTCGCCCTCCTCGGTCGACCGGTCGACAACGACCTGCTCGACCTGCTCTGGCCGGTGGAGGTGCTCCACGACATCGCCGACGACGTCGCCACCTACCATCAGGACATCGCTGCCGGACTGTTCAACACCTACGACGCCTTCGTGACGCTCTACGGCCCGGCCGCGCCCGACCGGCTCCGCGCCGAGACTGCCCGCTACGAGCAGCTCTTCCGCACCGAGCTCGCGAAGTTCCCCGCCCAGCGGCAGGCTGAACTAGACGCCATCTGCACCCGCCGCTACCGTGCACTGACCGGAGTCCTCCCTGACCCCCAGCTTCACCGCGGCAGCCAACCGCACCAGCCTGAAGGAACTTCATGAACACAGATGCGGACCTGATTCTCACCCTCATCAGCGGCATCGCCTGGACGATCGTCTACATCAGCGCCATTTGGATCGGATTCCGGCACAAGACCTACGCCATGCCGATTATCGCGCTCGGCCTTAACCTCGCGTGGGAGTCACTCTACGCATGGCCCGACTTGACGTCCGATTTTCCGGAGCAAGGCGTTGTCGACGTCGTCTGGGGGCTCGCCGATATCATCATCCTGTACACGTTCTTCAAGTTCGGCCGCGCCGAGTTTCCCCGTTTCTTGACAAAGCAAATGTTCGCCCTCGGGGCTGTGCTTGTGATCGGGTTCTCCTACGCGGTGCAATCGCTGTTCATCGCCGAGTTCGGTGTAGACGACGGCTCGCGCTACTCAGCGTTCCTACAGAACCTGCTGATGTCGGGTCTGTTCATCGCGATGTTTGTCGCGAGGCTCGGCCTTCGCGGGCAGACTCTCACGATCGCGGTCAGCAAGTGGATCGGTACCCTCGCTGCGGCCATCCTGTATGGCGTGATCGAATTCTCGCCATTCATCATCGGTCTGGGCATTATGTGCAGCGTGCTCGACCTGGTCTACATCGGACTCGTCGTCTGGGCCAAGCGGCGTCCGGATGCTTTCGCCGCCGCCGGGCCGCTGGCAGCCAAGCCGGTGGCAGCCGAGGCGGTGGCAGCCTGATCGTTGCCAGTCCCGGGCTTTATCCGCGCCAGCTCCCGCACCCTCGTCGGGCGTTCATGGAGGGAGAGAGCGCGGACTTTCAATCGTTCTCGAACTCCGCTTGAAACTCGAGCTTCGAGATTGTGTCCACACCGCTATATCCACCATCAGCGGTTACCACTGACCCGTTGACAAAGCTGGCCTCCCGCGACGCGAGGAAAGCAACGACAGCAGCAATCTCGTCGGGGGTGCCCAACCGACCGAGCGGCGTAATAGCGCGAGACGTGTCGAAGACTTCATCGGTGTTCATGACGCCACTGATCCACCCAGCCGCCACAGCATTCACCCGGATACGTTTGCCAGCGATATTAGCCAGAGAGCTTACCAGGTTGTGGATCGCCGCCTTGGTGGCCGCGAACGCATGTGCGCCGAACGAGCCTATGAAACCCTCCGTGCTGGTAACTACCGTCATGGAAGCACCGTCTGCGAAGCGCGGCAATAGCGTGTGGAACGCGAGCTTCGGAAGCGTGAGGTTGACAAACAGGCTGCGGTTCCATTTGTCGAGGTCGAAGGCTCGGGGGTCCTCCATGAAGAAGCAAAACTCAGCTATCACTAGCCCATCGACTGTCCCATCGACAGTGCCAAGGTAATTTGTCACGCTGGTTGGATCGGAATGATCGATTTCGGTGACGTGGACTGACGGATTCGCAGATTGGAAGGCAGCGGCCTCGCCGCCGTACTCCGGATCTGACGTTCCGACAACGACGTAGCCGTCCTTAGCCAGCCTTGCGGCGACGGCCTGGCCGATCCCTGGTCGGCCAGCTCCCAATACTACGAGCGTGCCCAATGTCAACCTTCCCAGGTGAGATCGACTGAGCCGGGATATCGGGTCTCAGTTGGCCGTCAGTCGGCACCAAACAGATGGCGGTTGAGATCGGCGGGTCGATCGTCTTCAGAGCATGACGGCGTATAGAAGTTCATGGCTGCGACCACTCGAACCCCGTCTGCGGGGCGCAGTGGACGTACGTAGTGGGCGTGCTCTCTGGCGTCAAAGAAGACCAAATGTCCGGCCTTTGGATATATGACTGCAGCGTTCTCGTCAATCTCCCGAATTCCGCGGGCACCCATGACCTGTGACACGACGAGCTCACCACCGGCTCCGGCTGGATGGTCCGTGACGTAGAGCAAGCCCTCGAGCGGGTTAGAGTCCACGTGCGCCTCGTAGCGCATCGCAGATCCACGCTGCACGTTCAAGTTGATGGAGATCCGCGGATCCTTTGCAGTACTGACCGTCTCCTTGACGATCGACTGTCCAAGATCTCGAAAGAGCGTTTGGTAAAGATCCAGGAGCCACGGGGCTTTTTCGGCAAGAGCCAGGCCGCCCACGGTCGAGACCGGTAACTGTCGAACGGAACTGTCCTCCCTGGACGTGACGGAAGTCGGCGTCAGCTCGCGGCTGACAGCCGACTCCGAAACTGCCAGCAGATCGGCCTGCCAGCCTTCGGGCAGGTCGCGTCGGACGTCGAACGTGTGCCAAACAAAGTGCCTGATCAATCCGTCCACGACGGCGCTCCTTTGTCCTCGGCTCGATACTCAGACCGGTTTGGTGGGTGGGCAGGCACGTTAACTGGCGGTGACGCGGTTGGGCCCCTGCCGCGCGGCTATCGTAGGCCATCGAGACTTGCCTGGTCGGGGTGCTTGATCGCTCGCTGACCACGTATGCGGTGATGACCATCCGACTTGTGCAAGCAGCCATCCGTCGAACGAGGCTCAGACAATCGTTCGGCGAGGCCTGACCGACCGAGCGATGCCCGGCTGCCCCGATCCGCGGTTGAGTCGAGTACGAGACGTGGTGCCGGCCACGTGGAACGAGTCTGACGTGATGCGGTTGAGCGACAGGCCGCGTTCCACAGCAGCGGTGCCAGAATTCGATCTTCAGGCCATGGTTGGGTTTCCGTATGTGGATCTGCAGCATGTGACGGCGCCCGCGGGGATGCGGACGACGTATGTACTGCTTGCATGCCGTCCATTCCATCGGGCGGGATCGGTGCACCGTGACTCTGACTCGTCGTGATTACTAGCGGGAGAGTCAACATCATCGACAACGCACGGAAAAGGGAACCTCAGCTTGAGGCATCGGAAGGCCGTGCGGCGAGCAACCGGGTCCTTCCCGGCAGCGGACGAACACGATCTTCATCCCGGCCCGCTCCTCCCCGGTGGCGCACGACTTCCATGGTAAAAGTTCCATGGCTGAAGTTCCATGGTTCAAGCCCGAGGTGGACGTCGGTGAACTCGTCCAACTGGCATCGGAGCCTTAGCCGGGCGCGCGTCGGCTGACGGTCTTTCTAGCCATTGCCCGCGAGTTTCATGCTCGTAAATTTCACGATGGATAACTCGATCCCCGGAGTCGGGAGGGCGTTACATGGACGGCGTGTCCTGGCCAACCTTGAGCGCCGCTGATGAACGCTGCTACGGTTGCCCGCGGTGCTCGTGCGATGAGTGGGCGATCCTCGCTCGTTCCCGCTGACCCCACCGCATCGCTCATGGTCGCATAGTCAGTTGTCGCTTTGGCCGGGTTGGGACAGGTGTAGGATGAGTTCGCGCAAAAGTTCGAACGTGCGGACCAAGGTCGTGGCTCTGCTTGTTTCGCTCGCCGCGCTATGGGGATTTGCCGCTTTCGTCACCCTGCGTGAGGGCCTGAACTTGCTGTGGCTTACCACGCTGGACGAGAGTGTCGGCCAACCAAGCGAGTTCGTTCTGTACGCCATGCAGCGGGAACGCCGGCTCTCTCTTGTCTATTTAGGCGGCTCGAGGGCAGACCAACGCGATGCGCTGGTCGCCCAACGGAAGCAAAGCGATGAGTTCGTAGAGGATTACAGAAAGCTCGCCAGCGCCAGCGCCGTTCAGGTCGCGGCGAGCCCCACGGCCGAACAGCGGATCAACGATACGTTCACCCAACTTGACATGCTGGCCGAGGGCCGCGCTGCGATCGACGCGGGGCGTGTGGACCGCACCGAGGCTGCCGCGATGTTTACCAGCGTCCTCGACTCCATCTTCCGGATGTACGACACCTTGGGAGAGCTCGACGACAAACAGACCGCCGCAGAAGCCCGGACCCTCACCGACTTGTTCCGAGCCCAGGAGGTTCTGGCGCAGGAGGACGCAGTGCTTGCCGGTGTGATCGCGGCGGGGGGGTTCCACGGGACCGAATATTCTGAATTCGTCCGCCTCGTGGGGGCCCAGCGGTTCCTGTTCGCCGAGGCCGTAGCCGAATTGCCGACGGCCGACCGGGCCAGGTATGAGCAGATGGTTGACGGAGCTGCCTTCAATCGCTACCGGGCACTGGAAAACGGCGTAATCGATAGGGGTGGCGATGGGGCACCTTTGCCCCTAAGCGCCAACGAATGGAGGACGGCGACTGAGGATGTCTTCACCGAGTTGCTGAACCTGCAGACGGCCGGGACCCAGGACCTGCTCGCGCGCGTCGAACCAGTCGCCATTGGGGTCATTGTGCGCCTTGCGCTCGCGGGCGTTCTGGGACTGATCGCGGTCATCGCCTCAGTAATCATTTCGATCACCACCGCCCGAAACCTAATCCGGCAGCTGGAACGACTTCGCAACGCGGCGCGCGACCTGGCCTCCTACCGGCTGCCACGGGTGGTGGAACGCCTGCAGCACGGGGAACGTGTCGACATCGAAACCGAGGCGCCACCGCTCGACTTCGGCCGCGACGAGATCGGCCAGGTGGGTGAGGCGTTCAACCAAGTCCAGGAGACCGCGGTCCGGGTTGCGGTGGAGCAGGCGGAACTTCGTCGCAGCGTCCGCGACGTCTTCCTGAGCCTCGCCCGGCGCAGCCAGGCTCTGTTGCACCGCCAGCTGGGTCTCCTCGACACGATGGAGCGACGGGCCACAGACTCCGAACAGCTCGCCGAGCTGTTCCGCATCGACCACCTCGCCACCCGTATGCGCCGCAACGCGGAGAACCTGATTGTGCTCTCCGGCGCCACCGCCGGCCGCGCCTGGCGCAAGCCGGTGCCGATGGTCGATGTGCTGCGCGGCGCGCTCGCGGAGGTCGAGGACTACACGCGGGTCACGGTGCTGCCGGTCGGCTCCGCATCGTTGCTGGGCCGTTCCGTCGGCGACGTCATCCATCTGTTGGCCGAGCTGATCGAGAACGCGGTTTCCTTCTCCCCGCCACAGACGCTGGTCCGGGTCGGTGGGTCGGTTGTCGGCTACGGGTTCGCCATCGAGATCGAGGACCGCGGCCTCGGGATGAGCCCCGAAGAGCTCGTGACCGCCAACGAGCAACTGCGCAATCCGCCGGAGTTCCGGCTCACCAGCACCGCCCGGCTCGGTCTTTACGTAGTCGGCAAGCTCGCCGAACGACACGGAATACGGGTCCGGCTTACCGAGTCTCCGTACGGCGGCACAACCGCGATCGTCCTGCTTCCCGGCACGCTCATGGCCGATGACGGCGACGACGCGGGCCGTCCCGACCGGAGCCAGCTCGATGGGTACCGTCCGGCCCAGCTCGCCGGCGTGGGCCGGCATCGGCTGCCGGCCGACACGGGCCACGAGCTGGCCGGATCCGGCCGGGCGGAGGCCGCTAGCGCCCTCGCGCTCGAAGCCCCGGTGCGGGAGCTCAACGGATCCGGTCGCGAGGTGCCGCTGTTCCCGGAGCCGCCGGAGCCAGTACGGCCGACCGTACAACCTGCGCCGACCGCACCGACCGCCCCGGCCGCCCGGCGCACCGACAGCGCTGGCTGCCTCGGCGCCAACCGCGGCTGCGCTGCCGACCCGGCCTCTGCCACCCACGCAGCCGCCGACGGAGCCCAGTCCCGCGACCGGACCGCCCAAGCTGACCCCCGCCGGTCTGCCCTGGCGGCAACGGCAGTCCAGCCCCGGCGAGCTACCGCCGCGGACGCTGCCGGACCCGGTGGCCGGCGCCACCGAGAGCGGTACGGGCAATGGGCACGCTCAGCCGCGACCCAGATCAGACCCGCAGCCTGATGGCCTCCTACCGGTCCGGCACGCTACGGGGCCGGACCGAGGCGGCCAGGCTCACCGGGGCCGACCCGCAGACGCCAGAGTGGACGGACGCGCAGTCACACGACGAAGCTGAGTCACAACCCGAAACTGTGTCGCCACGACCTGAGTCAGCACCAGCACCACCGGTTCCGCCGGAATCCCCGGTCCACCCGGCTCCACAGTGGACGCGGTCCACGCCTGAGATGCGCGATACAGAAGAAGGAGGCTGACCCAGTGGCGCAGCGAGCGAGCGCGACGGTCGACATCACCTGGCTGGTGAACGACCTGGTTGACCGGGTGGCCCACGTGCATCAGGCGGTCGTGCTCTCGCACGATGGAATCCTGATCGCGAAGTCGGCCGGGCTGAGCCGGGAGGACGCCGAGCACCTGTCTGCGGTCGCGGCCGGCCTGCACGGACTCGCCCGGGGGGCCGGCCGTCGCTTCGGTCGCGGGGCGGTCCGGCAGACCATCATCGAGATGGAGGCCGGATTCATCTTCGTCACCGCAGGCGGCAACGGTGCGTGCATCGCCGTCCTCGCCACCGAGGATGCCGACGTCGGACTCATCGCCTACGAGATGGAGATGATCGTGGCGCGTGTCGGTCAGTATCTTTCGACGCCGGTCCGGTCGGCCGCGAATGTTGAGGGGTAGTGCCGCACAATGACGTCACCGGAACACCCGGAGTCCATCTGGCTCGACGAGGATGCCGGACCCGTTGTCCGCCACTACGCAATGACGTCGGGGCGGACCAAACCCCGGCGGGGCGAATTCGACCTGATCACGCTGATCATGGCGACCAGAGCGACCTCCCAGCTCGACGCCTCGCTGCAGCCAGAACTCTCAGCCATCATCAGGCTGTGTCAGAACCCGATCTCCGTGGCCGAACTCGCCACGCATCTGGACCTGCCCGCGGGCACGGTACGGGTGCTACTCGGCGACCTTCTCGACCGCGGTTACATACGGGCACGTTCCCCCGCACCAGCAGCACAACTTCCCACTGAGCGCGTATTCAAGGCGGTCCTCGATGGCCTTCGGTCCCTCTGACACCAGCGTCGACGACGCATTGCCCGTCGCCCTGAAGATCCTGGTCGCGGGCGGGTTCGGCGTCGGCAAAACCACACTCGTCGGCGCGGTGAGCGAGATCCAACCCCTGCTCACCGAGGAGTACCTCACCGATGAGAGCATCGGCGTGGATGACACCTCCGGCGTGGAGGGCAAGTCCACCACGACCGTGGCGATGGACTTCGGCCGGATCACGCTCAATCACGACCTGGTGCTCTATCTGTTCGGAACCCCCGGTCAGGACAGGTTTCTCTTTGTGTGGGACGAACTGTCACTAGGCGCGATCGGTGCGATCGTGCTCGCTGACACTCGCCGGCTGGCGGATTGCTTCCCCTCGGTGGACTACTTCGAGCGGCGCGGTATGCCTTTCATCGTCGCGGTGAACTGCTTCGAGGGCACCCGGTCGTATGAGCCGTCCGAGGTCCAGTTCGCCCTGAACCTGGACCCCGGAGTGCCGGTCGTCATGTGCGACGCACGCCGCCGTGACTCGGCTCGCGACGCGCTCATCGCGCTCGTCGAGCACGCGATGAAGACGGCCTGGGGCCAACAAGAGGAACCCGCCCCCGTCGGCTAGCGCCTCTGAGCATCGTGCCCTCGGTCCGCCCGGGCGTGCCCCGGGGCGGGTCGGCTGGGCTCAACCCAATCCGGCGAACAAGTCGATGTGGTTTCCGTCGGGATCGAGCACGGTGGCGTACCGCTGCCGCCAGAAGGCGTCGAACGGCGCCTGGTGGCCGCTGTAGCCGGTGCCGGTCAGGTCGGCGTACGCAGCGTCCACGGCGGCCGGATCTGCGCATTCGAACGCGAGCGCGATCCGGTGCCCGCCCGCCGGCGGGGTCCACTGCGGGTCGATTGACTTGATCATCTCTTCGGTGTCGAAGGCCAGCTTGAGGCCGCCGGGGAGCTCCACCTCGACGTGCCCTTCCTTCTCCGACCCCTCCGGCGCGACCAATCCGAGCCGGCGGTAGAAGGCCAACGACGCGGCCATGTCGGCGACAACCAACTCCACCACTGCCAAAGCTGTCATGCCGCGACCGTATGACCAAGGTGCGACAGTGACCGTTCGGGCCACTTGGGCGGTTTGTTAGCTGCCTCAAGGACTGACTTTCGCCGTTTCGGCCCAATCCGTCACCATCCGGCGAGACGATCGATGTGACCAGTCGAGTCGGATGGGGGCTGTGATGGCTACGACGACAAGCACCAAACAGGCGTGGGCGCGGGGCGGTCTCGTCATGGCCGCGACGCTCCTGATTCTCATCGGTATCTACCAGATCTTCATGGGCATAGCGGCGATCGCCCGCGACAACTTCTTTGTCGTGGGCGCCAACTACTACTACGAGATCGACACCACCGCCTGGGGCTGGATTCACCTGGGCATCGGCGTGGCTGCGCTGCTCGTCGGTTTCTACCTCTTCACGGGTGCGACCTTGGCGCGGTGGCTCGGCATCGCTATGGCCGCGATATCCGCGGTGGCCAACTTCTTCTGGCTGCCGTACTACCCGCTGTGGGCGCTGCTGATCATCGCCGTGGACATCTTCGCGATCTGGGCGATTGCCACCGTGCGAACTGAGCCCGACTACTCCGCGACCGGGATGACGGCCGGGGCTGGGGCTGGTGCAGTCGGCTCGACCGGCATGGGCGCCGGCACGTACGGCGGCGACGCGACGCAGGGCGAGCGCTGGCCGGCGGAGAATGTCCAGGGCCGCCACACGGCGCCGCAGGACGTCAAGGAGGGCACGCGCCAAACCGCCGAGCAGGCCCAGCAGGAGGCCCAGCAGCGGGCCGCACAAGCCGGCCAACAGGGTGGACGGGACATGCCGCGCGGAAGTTGACCGTACGCAAGCGGTATCGCCGCGACAGAAGTATCGCCGCGACCCAGGGGCTATCCGTGCATCGTTGCGCGGATAGCCCCTAGGTCGACGGGTCCGGGGGGGAAACCGGCTGACGACGTCGGTAGTAGTCGTCGATAACGATCACGAACCCGACGATCGCGGCCACGACGACACTGGCCATCCACTTGTCGCCGGGGTTGAGCCAGGCCACAACGGGGGCATGCGCGGCGAGCGCGAGGAAGCCGACCCAGGCGAAGATCCGCTGCCGGCGACCGAGAATGCCCACTCCGTGCACCCGGGGAAGTCTTCCGAGGATTCCTCGCGACGACCTCAGCCAATCGGTCAGGATTGGCGACCAATTGTCCGATTCCTGATTATTTCTCATCCGCGTCGGCGCCAGGGTGGTGTGTGGTCGTCCTCGGCGCTCGCCCCGCACGCCCGCTGCTTTCGCTGGACGCTCGCTCCCCGCCGTTCGCGCGTGCCCGTGAAAACCGTGCGCAGCCTGGGTCGCCCGATGCCTACAGTTGCTCACTGACATGGACACCTCCCCCGACCCGCTGAACTCCGGTTCTGCTCAGACGGCATCGCTTGTCGAGCTGAGGACCCGGTTGGCAACGGTCACCCTGCTCGACGAGCGGCGACTCGGGCGCAGGCTCGACGGTCGGCGGGTCGATCTCCCCGCTGCCGAGCGGCAGATCAGCCAGGCGCAGGCGCGCCTAGCCACCCGGCTGGCCGGGGTGCCGGCGCTTACGTACCCGGCCGAGTTGCCCGTGAGCCAGCGCCGCGAGGAGATCGCCGCCGCCATCCGCGATCATCAGGTCGTCGTGGTCGCGGGCGAGACCGGCTCCGGAAAGACGACCCAGCTCCCCAAGATCTGCCTGAGTCTCGGCCGTGGCGTCCGCGGGATGATCGGGCACACCCAGCCCCGACGGATCGCGGCCCGGACCGTGGCCGAGCGCGTGGCCAGCGAGCTTTCCACCCCGCTCGGCGAGGCGGTCGGCTACCAGGTGCGGTTCACCGGCCGGGTGGGCGAGCGCACCCTGGTGAAGCTGATGACCGACGGCATCCTGCTGGCCGAAACCCAACACGACCGGCAGCTGCTGGCGTACGACACGATCATCGTGGACGAGGCGCACGAACGCAGCCTCAACATCGACTTCCTGCTCGGCTACCTCACCGCGCTGCTCCCCCAGCGCCCCGACCTGAAGCTGGTCATCACGTCAGCGACGATCGACCCGCAGCGCTTCGCCGCCCACTTCGCCCGGGCCACCCGACGCGAGGTGCCGGTAGTCGAGGTGAGCGGGCGCACGTACCCGGTGGAGATCCGCTACCGACCGCTCATCGAGTCCACCGATGATGCCGACGAATCCACTGTAGACGGTGACGACGAGGTGCGAGACCAGGTCGGCGCGATCTGCGACGCGGTGGACGAGCTCTGCGCCGAGGGACCCGGCGACATTCTGGTGTTCCTTTCCGGAGAGCGGGAGATCCGCGACACCGCGGACGCACTGCGTCGGCGCCATCCGCGCGACCGCTCCGGCGGCGGCATCGAGGTGCTGCCGATGTTCGCGCGACTGTCCACTGCGGAGCAGCTGCGGGTGTTCGCTCCGCACACCGGGCGCCGCGTGGTCCTCGCGACGAATGTCGCCGAGACCTCGCTCACGGTGCCCGGGATCAAGTATGTGGTCGACCCGGGCACGGCCCGCATCTCCCGGTACAGCCAACGGCTCAAGGTGCAGCGGCTGCCGATCGAGCCCGTGTCGCAGGCCTCGGCCAACCAGCGCGCCGGCCGGTGCGGCCGTACCTCCGACGGCATCTGCATCCGGCTCTACACCGAGCTCGACTACCTGTCCCGGCCCGAGTTCACCGACCCGGAGATCCTGCGGACCAACCTCGCCTCGGTCATCCTCCAGATGGCCGCGCTTGGGCCTTGGCGACATGGCGGCGTTCCCGTTCGTCGAGCCGCCGGACCGGCGTAGCGTGCACGACGGTGTCACCCTGCTGCAGGAGCTCGGCGCATTCGACACCGACCGCCGGCTGACTGGCCTGGGTCGGCAGCTGGCGCAACTGCCGCTGGACCCCCGGCTCGGGCGGATGGCGCTCGAGGCCAACAGCAACGGCTGCGTCCGCGAGGTACTCGTCATCGCGGCGGCACTGTCCATCCAGGATCCGCGGGAGCGGCCGCTCGAGCACCAGCAGGCCGCCGACGCCAAGCACGCTCGGTTCCGCGACCCCGACTCGGACTTCCTCACCCTGCTGAATCTGTGGAGGTACCTGCAGGAGCGGCAGCGGGAACTGTCCTCGAACCAGTTCCGGCGGATGTGCCGCACCGATTTTCTCAACTACCTGCGCATCCGGGAGTGGCAGGACCTGGACAGCCAACTCCGGCAGGTGGTCAAGGGCATGGGCGTCACCATCCCGGCAGAACTGCCGGACACCGTCGAGGCGACGCGGGTGCACATCTCGCTGCTGTCGGGGCTGCTGTCGCACGTGGGGGTGCGGGACCTGGAGAAGTCGGAGTACCTGGGTGCGCGGGGAGCTCGGTTCGCGATCTTCCCGGGCTCAGCGCTGTTCCGTAAGAGCCCGACCTGGGTGATGGCGGCCGAGCTGGTCGAGACGTCGCGGCTGTGGGCGCGCATGGTGGCCCGGATCGAGCCAAGCTGGGCCGAACGACTGGCCGGGCACCTGATCAAGCGGCAGTACAGCGAGCCACACTGGGAAGCCGACCAGGGCGCCGTGATGGCCATCGAACGGGTCACCCTGTACGGCCTGCCGCTGGTCGTCGGGCGCAAGGTCCACTATGGACGTATCGATCCGGTGCTGTCGCGCGAGTTGTTCCTGCGCCACGCGCTGGTCGAGGGCGACTGGAAGACCCGGCACGAGTTCTTCCACGCTAACCGGGCCCTGCTGGACGAAGTCTCCGAGCTGGAACACCGGGCCCGCCGGCGCGACATCCGGGTCGACGACGAGACTCTGTTCGCGTTCTACGACGCCAGGGTCGGCGCCGAGGTGGTCTCGGGCCGCCACTTCGACAGCTGGTGGAAGCGGGTTCGCGGCACCGATCCGGACCTGCTCAACTACGAGAAGGCAATGCTGGTCAAGCCGGGTTCCGACAGGCTCGACCGGGATCACTATCCGGACGAATGGCGGCAAGGTCCACGCGCACTGCCGCTCACGTATCAGTTCGAGCCGGGCACCGCGGCCGACGGGGTGACCGTCCACATTCCACTGGCGATATTGAATCAGGTCCGGCCGGTTGGGTTCGATTGGCAGATACCCGGTCTACGCAGGGATCTCGTCACGGCATTGCTCCGCAGCCTGCCAAAGGCGACCCGGCGCAACTTCGTGCCGGTTCCCGACTACGCGGCCGCACTCATGCAGGCCCTCCCCCCGCAGCCAAGCGACGCAACCCTGGTCGAGGAGCTGGCGGCGAGCCTTCGCGGCCTGACCGGAGTGGTGGTGCCGCGGGCCGAGTGGGACGTTACCAAGGTGCCCGACCACTTGCGGATGACGTTCCGGGTCGAGGACGAGTCCGGCATCGCCGCCGCCGAGGGCAAGGACCTGGCCGCGGTGCAGCGCCAACTCGCCCCGCAGGCGCGCGAGGCGGTGGCGGAGCTCACCGAGGATATGGCTCGCGACGGACTTCGGGCGTGGCATCCGGGTACCTTGGCCAAGGTGGTGCAGCGGCGGCGGGCCGGCCACGAGGTCACTGCGTACCCGGCTCTGGTCGACGACGCGGACAGCGTGTCGGTACGTGTCTTCGAGTCCGAGGTGGAGCAGGCCCGCGCGATGGCGTCCGGAACCCGCCGCCTGCTGCTGCTCGAGGTTCCGACACCGGTACCGGTGCTGTCCCGGCGACTGTCCAATCAGGTCAAACTCGGTCTCACCCGCTACCCCTATGCGAAGGTGCCCGACCTGCTGGAGGACTGTGTGTCGGCCGCGGTGGACGCGATCGTCGCGCGCCACGGTGGCCCATCCTTCGATGATGCTGGCTATGCCGCGCTCCGGGAGGCCGTTGCAGCGGAGCTGCCAGATACGACGGCTCAGGTGGTGGTCGCGGTGGAGAAGGTCGTTGCCGCCGCGCATGAGGTTCGGGCCGCGCTCGCGGCACCCGCACCGCCAGCGATGAAAGAGTCCATTGAGGACATGCGGGCGCAGCTATTCGCACTCATCAAGCCCGGATTCGTGACGGCGACCGGACTCTCGCACCTGGGCGACCTACCGCGGTACCTGCGCGGGATCGCCCGACGACTGGAAAAGCTGTCCACGAACCCGGCCCGGGACCGGGCCTGGATGGACCAGGTTCACCAAGCTTGGGCGGAGTACGACGATCTGCTCGGTTCGCTTCCCCCGCACCAGCGCGAAGTGCCGGCCGTGGTCGAGATCCGGTGGATGCTCGAGGAACTGCGGATCAGCCTGTTCGCGCAGGAGCTGCGCACGCCGTATCCGGTCTCCGAGGTGCGCCTCTACCGCGCGATGGACGCCCTGCGCTGACAACCGGCGAGCATCACCGGCCGACCTCAGA
This sequence comes from uncultured Actinomycetota bacterium, assembly GCA_963773935.1. Classification (GTDB taxonomy): domain Bacteria; phylum Actinomycetota; class Actinomycetes; order Mycobacteriales; family Micromonosporaceae; genus DATBGZ01. Next base: position 12,671 of record CAVZCZ010000001.1, on the reverse strand, counting down.
CCAGCCGGGGCAGGAGCACAACCCCCATGCTGCCGGTGATACCCGGTCGATCAGCCGCGGTGCCCGTGGCGGAGCCGATGTGGTAGCGGACGAGCGCTCCACCGAGGTCCGTGCTCGGCACCAACATCGTGTTGTCGTCCTCCCACGCGCCGTCCGTCGTCGCGGACCAACTGGCGGTCAGAGTCGGGGTGGAGAAGACAGTGGTGAGGTCGACTATGCCGATCTGAGGTGTGCCGCTGTTTCCGTTGGAGCGCACGGCTAGCCGCTTCCCGTCCCGGGTGACGGCGCCGTAGCGCTCAAGCTGGACCGGAAGGCCGCACGCGGTTCTGGTTGCCTGGAGGCTGTCCTCCGGGTCCAACTCCGCGATGCAGTGGCCGGGGCCGGACGGGTTGGGAACCAGGCCGAGGAATGAGACGCCGTTAGGCGCCGGCCCGAAGACGGCCCGGACATGGGCGCTTTCCTCCCAGGTCGGCTCGTACGCTCCCAGCGCCGGATACCACACGTCGTGGTGGTCGATGCCGCCGCCGGTCTCGCTGTAGCCGAGCACCACCGTGTCGTTGGTGAGGCTGATGGGGTGGCCACGCGGCGGCGCGGGGCTCGTGACATCAACGACCGCCGTGCCACCGGGGTCGACCCGGCCCACGTGCAGCGTGCCGCCGGAGCGCCAGGCGATCCGCCGGCCGTCGACCGCGACCGCGACCGCGCCCTCAGCCCGGTCGACCATCTTCCGCAGCGTGCCATCCGGGAGCACGAGCCAGAGCGAGAGCGTGTCAACTCCGTTGCCGAAACCGTTGACCAGCCAGCCGTCTCGGGTCTGGTACCCGTTCATGGCGCCACCGTCGATCGCCGCCAACGACAACGCGCGTCCATCGGGGAGCACCAAAGTCTCGCGGTCGACGATGACCGAAACTCCTGGGGTCGTGTTGGTTGCGGTGCCAAGCGCGCCCTGGCCGTCCGGCGCGGTCTCGGTCCCAGTCGGCCCGGTGCCGGGCGGGACAGTGGTTGCGCCGCACGCCGCCAGCGATCCGGCCGCGACCACGGCCAGCACCGCTGCCAGGATCACCCGCCCGCGACTACGTGCGACCCGCGCCACCGCCACTCCATTCGACGTTGATCGACGTGCTCGGATCCCCATCGTCCCGAGCGGGAGCGCCGACCACATCGGTGTGTCCACCATCCGACCTGACCAGCCGCGGCCACGGGGCTCGCGCCGGCGGGATCAGTCCGTCAGCGGCAGAACGACGGTGAAGACCGTACGGCCCGGTTCAGACTCGACCCGGATGTCGCCGTGATGCTTGTTCACGATGATCCGGTACGAGATGTCGAGCCCCAGGCCGGTTCCCTCCCCGACTGGCTTGGTGGTGAAGAACGGCTCGAAGATGCGCGGGCGCACCTCGGCCGGAATGCCGGTGCCGGTGTCGGCGACCTCGACGACGAGCCGGTCACCGTCCCGGAGTGTGCGCAGGGTGAGCGTGCCGGTGCCGCCCATCGCGTCGAGCGCGTTGTCGATGAGGTTGGTCCAGACCTGGTTCAGCTCGGCCGGGTAGGCCGGCACGGTCGGTAGCGTCCGGTCGTACTCGGTGACCACCTCGACTCCGGGCGGGATCTTCGAGGTGAGCATGACCACCGTGGCGTCGAGCAGGTCGTGCACGTCCACGGTCTGATGTGGCGCCCGGTCGAGCTGCGAGTACTGCTTTGCGGCGGCGACCAGCCCGGAGATCCGGGTGACCGCGTCCTCGATCTCGCGCATCAGCAGCTCGGTGTCCACTGTGTACGTGAGCCAGCGCACGGCGGGCTCCAGGTTGTCGGGGCCGACGGCCGAGGTGATCTGGTCCAGCCAGGCCACCGTGGCACCGCCGGCCACCAGGGTGCCGGCGATGTCCCAGGCCCCGGCGAAGCCCCGTTCATCCAGCCAGTCGGCCAGGGCGTCCTCGGCGTCGCTGGTCTCCAACGCGGACAGCGTCGGCGCGGCGGCCGCCTGTTTCACGGCGGCCTCCTGCAGCTCGACCAGCTCATGCAGGCGCCGGCCGTCCAACCTCCCGTCGGCGATGAGGGCGAGCTTGCTGCGCATTCCGGTCACCCGGTCTCGCAACACCGCCGTAGCCCGTACCGCCGCCGCGGCCGGATTGTTCAGCTCGTGGGTCAGCCCCGCCGAGAGGGAACCCAGCGCGAGCAGCCGCTCCCGCTCCCCGAGGATCAGCTGGCTGTTGCGCAGACCGAGGAACAGCCCTTCGAGCAGGTGCACCGCCATCGGGAACCAGTCGCGCATGATCCGGGCGAACGTCTCGGCGGGCAGTGTGAACAGCTCCACATCGGACACCGCCCGTACCGTTGCGGTGTAGAGCTGAGTGGCCCGATCGCCCATGAACGCCTGGGTGGCGCCCGCGTACACCCCCCGCTGCTCGGTCCGGTTCACGGTGACCGGGTCGCCGTGCACGAGCCGACTCAGCTCGATGCTGCCCGACAGCAGCACGATGAAGCAGGCTGCCGGCTCACCCTCGGCCAGAATCGTCGAGCCGGCCGGCCAGTGCTCGACCTCGCCGGTGGCGGCGAGCAGCGCGAGCTGCTCGTCGTCGAGGCTCTCAAACAGGAACAGCGTGCGCAGCTCGTCCGGGACGAGCCGAACGGGTGAGCTCTGGTCGCTCATTGCGCCTCCAGGTATCTGTGCACCAGGGACACCGCCATCGCACCCTCACCGACGGCCGACGCGACCCGCTTCACCGACTGGGCCCGCACGTCCCCGGCCGCGAAGACTCCCGGCACGCTGCACTCGAGGTGGTACGGGTCGCGCGGCAGACCCCAGGCCGCCGGCCGGACGCCGCCGGAAATCAGATCCGGACCAGTGACGAGGAACCCCCGCTCGTCCCGGACCAGCACGCCGTCGAGCCAGTCGGTGTGCGGCTCGGCGCCGATGAAGCAGAACAACCACGAGGTTTCCACGTCACGCGTGTCGCCGGTGCGGACGTCGCACAGGGTCAGCCGCTCCAGATGGTCGCTGCCGATCCCGCGGGCCACCTCGGTGTACGGATGCACCTCGATGGTGTCGATCGCGTTGAGTTGGCTGATCAGATACTGCGACATCGACTGGGTCAGCCCGTCACCGCGGACGAGAAGGTGCACCCGCCGCGCGTACCGGGCGAAGTAGACGGCCGCCTGGCCCGCCGAGTTGGCCCCACCGACGAGGTACACCTCCTCGCCGGCGCAGCTCGGCGCCTCGGTCGCGGTCGATCCATAGTAGACACCCCGGCCGGTGAGGTCACCCAGTCCCGGAGCCTCCAGCCGCCGGTACATCACGCCGGTGGCAAGCACGACGCTATGGGCGGCGATCGACGTTTCATCGGCGAAGCGGATCACCCGACCCGACCCGACGACATCGAGCCCGACCACCACGCGCGTGGTCAGCAGCTCGGCGCCGAACTTCGTCGCCTGGCGCCGGGCGCGCTCGGTGAGCTGTGCACCGGACACGCCGTCCGGGAATCCGAGATAATTCTCGATCCGGCTACTCTGACCGGCCTGACCGCCGGTGGCCCTCTTCTCCACCAGCACGGTGCGCAGCCCCTCCGATGCGGCGTAGACGGCCGCGCCAAGGCCGGCCGGGCCACCGCCCACGACCACCACGTCGTAGAAGTCCGCGGTCGGGGTCGTGGTGAGGCCGACCGTCGAGGCCAGCTCGGCGAGGCTTGGCGAGACCAGGGTCTTGCCCTCCGTGGTGATGACCACCGGCACATCGCCCTCGTTGAGTCCGGCCGCGGTGAGCAGGCGACCAGCCTCCGGTTCCTCCACCAGGTGCCAGCGGTACGGGACGAGGTTGCGGGCGAGGAAGTCGCGCACGGCGAACGATGGCGCCGACCACCGGTGCCCGATCACACGCAGCTGCGGTTCACCCGCCTCGGGCCTCGCGGCCCAGGTGGCCAGCAGCTCGTCGAGCACCGGGTAGAGCGTGTCTTCCGGCGGGTGCCACGGCTTGAGCAGGTAGTGGTCCACGTCCACCACGTTGATCGCGTCGATGGCGGCCTCGGTATCGGCGTAGGCCGTGAGCAGCACCCGGCGCGCGGAGGGGAAGAGGTCCATCGCCGCCTCGAGGAACTGGATTCCGTTCATCTGCGGCATCCGATAGTCGGCGAGCAGCACCGCCACTGAGTCTCCGCGCAGCTTCACCTCCCGGAGCGCGTCGAGCGCCGCCGCGCCGGACTCGGCCCGCACCACCCGGTACTGGTCGCCGTACCGCCGGCGCAGGTCGCGCGCCACGGCGCGGGACACCGCGGGGTCGTCGTCCACGGTCAGAATCGCCGGGTTCGCCATATCCCCATCCAACCACCCAGGTCAGCACCAGTTCCACCGCGGCGGACCGGCGAAGAAGGTCAGGATGGGATGTCGAGATCTCGGGCGGTTGGCTCCGACCACTGCACGTAAGGCCGCGGTACGGCCAACCGATCGAAGGGACGAGCTGATGTCAAAGCTTCGTGTACACAACCTGTCGATGTCGCTCGACGGGTACGCCGCGGGCCCCGACCAGAGCCTGGAGGAGCCGCTCGGAGTCGGCGGAGAGCGGCTGCACGATTGGATCTTCACCACCCCGTACTGGCTTGAGAGGATCGGGAAAGACGCCAGCGAGGCCGAGGTCACAGTTGACGAGGAAATGCTGCGGGCCGGCGACGCGAACATCGGCGCCACCATCATGGGACGCAACATGTTCGGCCCGATCCGGGGCGAGTGGCCGGACGAGTCGTGGACGGGCTGGTGGGGCGACGAGCCGCCGTATCACCATCCGACGTTCGTGCTCACCCACCACCCCCGAGCCATCGGTCGAGATGGCCGGTGGCACCGTGTTCCACTTCGTCACGGACGGGATCGAGGCGGCCCTGGCGCGCGCCATCGAGGCGGCTGGCGATCAGGACGTACGCCTCGGCGGCGGCGCGGCCACGATCAAGGAGTACCTGCGCGCCGGGCTGGTGGACGAGATGCACGTGGCGATCGCGCCGGTGCTGCTCGGCAGCGGAGAGCCGCTCCTCGACGACATGGCCGGGTCAGGGCTCGAGGTCGTGTCGTTCGCCACGTCACCATCGGTGCTGCACGTCCACTTCGGCCGGCCCTGATTCCCACGTCCGACGAAGATCTCCGTGAGCCGAACAATCGCGCAGTAGGACTGTACATTCGTTCGGCTGGCGGGGATCTTCCGCTCGCGTCAGCGGCCCTCGATTCGGCGGTCAGCGGTTGTCGACGATGCGGCGCATCTTGCCGACCGAGCGCTCCACCGACTCGGGCGGCAGCACGGTGACGGTGGCGGTCACCCCGATCCTGGCCTTGATCTGGGCGGCGAGCTCGGCCGCGTGGGCCGTACGGTCGCGCTCGTCCACTGTGGACCGGGCCTCCACGAGCACCTCGAGCTCATCGAGGCGTTCGGGTCGGGTGAGCACGCACTGGAAGTGGGGCGCGAGCGCGGGCTGCCGCAGGATGAGTTCCTCGATCTGGGTCGGAAACACGTTCACGCCGCGGATGATCATCATGTCGTCGCTGCGGCCGGTCACCTTCTCCATCCGGCGAAAGCCCGGGCGGGCGGTGCCGGGGAGCAGTCGGGTGAGATCTCGGGTGCGGTAGCGGATCACCGGCATCGCCTGCTTGGTCAGTGAGGTGAAGACCAGCTCTCCCTGCTCGCCCTCGGGCAGCGGCGCGCCGGTCGACGGGTCGACGACCTCGGGGTAGAAGTGGTCCTCCCAGATGTGCAGGCCGTCCTTGGTCTCCACGCACTCGTTGGCCACCCCCGGCCCGATCACCTCGGAGAGCCCGTAGATGTCCACCGCATGCATGTTGGCCCGCTGCTCGATCTCCGCGCGCATGTCGGTGGTCCACGGCTCCGCGCCGAGGATGCCGACCTTGAGCGAGGTCGAGGCTGGGTCGATGCCCTGACGCTGCATCTCGTCCAGGATCGTCAGCAGGTACGACGGCGTGACCATGATGACGTCGGGCCGGAAGTCCATGATGAGCTGGACCTGTCGCTCCGTCATGCCGCCCGACATCGGGATCACGGTGCAGCCGAGCTTCTCGGCGCCGTAGTGCGCACCGAGGCCGCCGGTGAACAGGCCGTACCCGTACGCGACGTGCACGATCATGCCGGGTCGCCCACCCGAGGCCCGGATCGAGCGGGCCACCAGCGCCGACCAGGTCTCGATGTCCGGCGCGGTGTAGCCGACGACCGTTGGCTTGCCCGTCGTGCCCGAGGACGCGTGGATGCGCACCACCCGCTCGCGGGGCACGGCGAACATCCCGAAGGGGTAGTTGTCCCGCAGGTCCGTCTTGGTGGTGAACGGGAACCGGGACAGGTCCGAGAGCTGGTGCACGTCGTCCGGATGGACACCGGCCTCGTCGAAGCGACGCCGGTAGAACGGCACGTTCTGGTACGCGTGCCGCAGCGTCCACTTCAGACGGTCCAGCTGCAACGCCGCGATCTCGTCGCGGGTCGCGGTCTCGATCGGCTCCAGGTCGCCTGGTCGGGGACTCAGGTCCAGCAGCGGCATCGTTCACTCCTCGGTGGTCGGCACTTCGCCGGCGGCCTGCATTTCGCCGGCGGCTACGACAGCGTCGGAACCGAGAACCGTTCCGCCGACGACCCGGCTCCGGCCGCGGAACTCGGCGACCACCTCGGGCTCGCCCTCGTTTCGCCGGGTCACGGTCACGTCGTAGAGCCCGCTCTTGCCGACCCGGGCCCGCTCGACCGCGATCGCGACGAGCACGTCGCCGAGCCGGGCCGAGCGCAGGAACGTGACGTCGAGGCCCGCCGCGACAGTCACCTGGTCGTAGGTGTTGCACGCGAAGGCGAACGCGGAGTCGGCGACCAGCACCACGTAGCCACCGTGACAGATGTCGTGCCCGTTGACCATGGTCGCGGTCACGGGCATCCTCATCGTGGCCCGACCCGGCCCGACCGACTCGATCGTCATGCCCAGGTGCTGCGATGCCCGATCGCGGGCGTAGAGCGCTTCGGCGCACCCTTGCGCCAGCTGGACATCGGCCGGCGCGTCGCTCATCGGATCATTAGATCAGAGCCAATCCTTGGCCTTGAAGGTCACGTAGAGACCTCACCGAAGCCGACCACGATCACCACAGTGGACACCCAAAAGCCCCAATGCTGTTGAAAGCCCGGGTACGGCAGGTTCTGCCCGTAGAACCCTGTCACCGCGGTCGGTACGGCGATGATCGCCGCCCAGCTGGTGACCTTTTTCGTGATCACGTTGAGGCGATTACTGCGCACGCTCAAGCGGGTTTGCAGGATGTTGGCCGCCAGCTCACGCAGCGAGTCGGTCCACTCGGCGACCCGCATCGCGTGGTCATGGACATCCCGGAAGTACGGCAGTGCGGCCTGGTCCACCACCGCGAGTTCGCGCCGCATGAGGGTGTTCACGACATCGCGGCATCGGCAGCACCAGACGGCGCAGTGTGACCAAGCTCCGGCGTATCTCGAACGCGCGCCGCTGTAGCGCGGCATCGGACGTGACATCATCGAACAGCTGGTCCTCCAGGCCGTCAATCTGGGCATCGAGCGCCTGTACCACGTCCAACTGGGTGTCGATCGCGTAGTCGAGTATCCCGTGAAGCAGGAACGCCACTCCACTGGAGGCGAGCTGCGGCATCGAGTCCCAGCGCTCGGTCACCTTGTCGATGGCGAAACCTTCGTCCGCTCGGACGGTCACCAGCGCATTGCTGGTGATGAAGACACCGACCTCGTGGGCTTCCAGCCGGCCGGTGCCCGTCTCCAGATCCAGCGCGTACGTGACCATGAACAGGTGCTCCGGGTACTGGTCCAGCTTGGATCGCTGCCCCGGCTGCAGCACGTCCTCCACGGCGAGGTCGTGCAGGCCGAGCTCCTCCTGGATCGTCCGGAGGTCCGCGGTCTGCGGAGGGCAGATGTCGAACCACACAGTGTGACCCGGGGTGGCGAGATGATCCGAGACCTCGGCCACCGCGAAGCCCTCAGCGTGCAACCTGCCGTCGACGTAGCAGCGGGTTCGAGCCATACCAGCAGGGTACGGACCGCTATGACGGCCCTGGCACCACCCGTCACATCGATGGTCCTGATTGGCCTGCGGGACGGTATTCTGATCCACGTGACCATCCACGACGTGACCATCGGCGCCCTCGGGGGCGGCTCCGCGAACCTCGGCCAATATCGGGGCCAGACCATGCTCATCGTGAATGTGGCGTCGAAATGCGGGCTGACCCCGCAGTACGCGAGCCTGCAGAAGCTCTACGAGACGTACGCCGAGCGCGGCCTGGTCGTGCTCGCGGTGCCGTGTAACCAGTTCGGTGGGCAGGAGCCGGGCACGCCCTTCGAGATCGCGGACTTCTGCGAAGTGAATTTCGGCATCACCTTCCCGATCACGGAGAAGGTGGAGGTCAACGGGCCAGATCGGCACGAACTCTTCGAACGGCTCACGGAGACGCCCGACCCTGACGGCACCGCCGGCGACGTCCGGTGGAACTTCGAGAAATTCCTGGTCGAACCGGCCGGATCGGTGGTGGCCCGGTTCCGGCCACTCACCGACCCGCTCGCCCCCGATCTGGTCGCCGCGATCGATCAGCACCTGCCCGAGCCCGGCAGCCTGCCCGAGCCCGCTCGCTTGCCCGAGCCCGGCAGCCGTCCCAAGGCCGATCCCGCGGCCGCCGAGGCGACACCGGCAGCCTGGGATCCGCCGGCATCCTGGGTCCCACCCGCGGCGCGGGAGGTTCAGGCCGCCGAAGTCCCGGTCGGCCGGCGGGGCCTGCTCAGTCGCTGGGCCCGCCGACCCCGGTAGCCGGCTGCACCCAGAGATCAGGCTCAGGCGGCGCGGACCTCGATGTTGCCGCTGTCGGCCTTGAGGTCGATCACATGCGAGCTTGCCGGGTCCTGCCGCACGTCCACGTCGACACGGCCGCTGTCCGCCGAGGCGACGACCCGGCAGCACCGATCCGGCAGGCGCACCTGGATGTTGCCGCTGCTGGCGCTCGCGGTCAGGTCACCGGTGCCGGGAACCGAGACCTCGATGTTGCCGGAGTCGGCCCGCAGGATCGTCTGTGCGCCACGCAGGTTCCTGCCCTCGACGTTGCCCGACGAGACGGTGGCATCGACCGTGCCGGCCACATCGGACAGATCCACGTTGCCGGAGTCGGCCCGCACCGTCACGGATCCGGTGGCGCCGTCGACCGTTACGTTGCCCGAGCTGATCTGTACGTCCACATCGGAGACGCCCCGGACGATGACGTTGCCCGAGTCGTTGCCACCGGTGACCCGCACGCCGCGGCTCACGCGGACCTCGTAGGAGGCGCTGCAGTCCACGCCGCAGTCCGTGTCCAGGTTGAGCGTGCCGCCCGCCACGGTCATGCTCTGTCCTGGCTCGGCGGTGCGGTAACGCGCGATCCGACGGACCTCGACCCCGGTTGTGCTGTCACCGATGATCGTGACGTTGCCGGCCCCGCCGGCGATGCGCACCTCACTGATCGCGTCGGGCTGGCTCAGCCCGTCCTCCAGCGTGTTCGGGTGGCGCAGGTCGCAGCCGGCGGTGAAGGCGGCGCCGGCAAGAGCCACGGCAACCAGGACGAGGACCTGGACATGACGCTTCGACATGCTGCTCACGGTAGAAGCGGCGGCACCGCGGGACATCAGAGAGATTCTCTGAGCCGCCCCGGACCCGGCACCCTGAGCCGTTCTCAGGGTCGCTCACCGGTGGGTATCGCACGCAGGCGGGCAGCGTGGCGCTGCTGTTGCGCGACGGCCTGGTCCAGGAACCGGGTGACAAGCGCCAGCTCGGCCAGTGTGTAGCCCTTGAGCTGGGCGAACGACTCCGAGCGCAGCGGTCCCCAGATCCGCTGGCCGGCCGCGGTCGCGGTCTCGGTCGGCGCGACCATGACCCGGCGGCGGTCCGAGTCGTCGCGGATCCGGCGGACGTACCCGGCCCGCTCCAACCGGTCGATGGCGGTGGTGGTCGCGCCCGGGGTGAGTCCCGCCTCGCCCGCCAGCTCCCCCGCCGTCATCGGCCCACGCGTCCTCAGCCGGACCAGGCACCGCAGGTCGGTGCGGTTGATGCCGAGCAGGCGGGCGGCGCTCTCGTCGATCTGGGCCATGGCGTCCTGCATCTCCTGGATCCGCACGGAGACAGACCGGATCACGTCTTCTTTTGACATTCTGACCTTCAGACGACGCGAATAATCGACGGGTGGGACCGACAATGCTACGACCCGACGGTAGTGCCGTGTGTCGACGTAGGCTCCTGGTGTGAGCAACCTCGAAGCGCACCCACAGGAGGCGCGCTGCGGCGGTACCGCCGACGTCGCCGCTTCGGCCGTACGAGAGCTCCTCACCGGTCGCGACGTCGTGCTCGGTGGCACCCGAGGCATGCCGGTGACGCGCACGCTGCCGAACAAGCATCGCCGCATGGTCGGCGCGTGGTGCTTCGTGGACCACTACCGCGGGTCGAGGGTCGGCGATGCAGGTGCCGCCGCACCCGCACACCCAACTGCAGACCGTGACCTGGCTCGTCAGTGGCGACGTGCGCCACCGCGACAGCCTCGGCAATGACCAGGTCATCCGGCCGGGGCAGCTCAACCTGATGACCGCGGGGCGGGGCATCGCCCACGCCGAGCAGTCACTGGAGCCGGGCGGGATGCTGCACGGCGTACAGCTGTGGGTCGCGCTGCCCGCGGCCGCGACGGGCACCGCGCCCGACTTCGCGCACCATGCCTCGCTGCCGATGTGCCTCGGACGGACCGGTGACGACGAAGGTGGTGATCGGCGCACTCGATGGCGCGACATCGCCCGCGCAGGCGTACACCCCGCTGCTGGGCGCAGAGGTAACCTTCGCCGGCCCGGGTCGGACCGAGATCCCGCTGGAGCCGGACTTCGAGCACGCGGTGCTGACGCTCGACGGTGAGGTCGACGTGGACGGTGAGCCGCTGCCGACCGGGCCGTTGCTCTACCTGGGCACCAGCCGCGACCGTCTCGCACTTGCCGCGTCGGCGCCGGCGAGGGTGCTGCTGCTCGGCGGCGAGCCTTTCCCCGAAGAGATCATCATGTGGTGGAACTTCATCGGCCGTAGTCATGAGGAGATCGTCGCCAGCCGAGACGACTGGATGGCGGGTCGACGATTCGGGACGGTCTCGTTCGAGGGCGATCCGTTGCCCGCGCCAGACCTGCCCGACCACCGTCCTCAAACCCAAAGGCCGTCTGCGCTGAGCGCTGGATTACTTGTCGTGCATGTCGGGTACGAACGATCAGCTCCGACGATACGGTGACCGGGCTGATGAGCGGCACCAGGCGCAATGTCCGGTCTGACACGGACTACGGAGGATTCTCGATGCTTGATCAGAGCCTGCGGGATTCGGTGACCGGCGCGGTCATCGCTCCCGGCGACGACGAGTACGACCACGCGCGCACCATCTTTCCTGGCGGGATTGACCGCAAACCGGCCGCGATCGTACGGGTGAGCGACGCCGCGGACGTCGCTCGTACGGTCGGACTCGCCCGAGACCTTGGACTGCCGCTCGCCGTACGCAGCGGCGGCCACAGCATCTTTGGCGTAGCCGACGGGGCGATCGTCATCGACCTGTCCGCGCTGCGATCGTTGGATATCGATGTCGAGAACCGCACCGCGTGGGCCGGAACCGGCCTCACCGCGGGTGAGTACACCACCGCCGCGGTGGTGCACGGGCTCGCCACCGGATTCGGCGACACCGCGTCGGTCGGCATCGGTGGCCTCACCCTGGGCGGCGGCATCGGCTTTCTGGCCCGCAAGTACGGCCTGACGATCGACGACCTTCTCGCCGCGGAGATAGTGACCGCCGACGGATCGGTGCTGCACGTCGACCCCGAATCGCACCCGGATCTCTTCTGGGCGATCCGAGGCGGAGGCGGGAATTTTGGCGTCGCCACGCGGTTCCAGTTCCGTCTGCACGACGTGAGCACAGTGACGGGTGGCATGCTCATCCTGCCGGCCACGCCGGAGGTCATTGCGGGGTTCGTCGCGGCCAGCCACGCCGCGCCCGATGAGCTGTCGGCGATCGCGAACATCATGGTGGCGCCGCCGATGCCGTTCCTGCCGGAGGAGACGCACGGGCAGCTCGTGGTGATGGGACTCATCATGTTCGCGGGCGAGCCCAGCGCGGGCGAGGCAGCGGTGGCACCGTTTCGTTCGCTCGCGTCGCCGCTGGCCGACATGGTGCGCCCGATGACGTACCCGGAGATCTATGCGCCGGAAGAGGAGGGCTATCACCCGGTCGCGGTGGGTCGCACCTATTTCGCCGATGACATCGACCTCAATGCTGCATCGCTCATTGTTGATCGGCTGCGCTCGGCGCCGGCGGGGATGGCGGTGGTACAGCTGCGGGTGCTCGGCGGCGCGATGGCCCGAGTTCCGGTCGACGCAACGGCCTTCGCCCACCGCGACCGTCAGATGATGGTGACTGTGGCGACCATCCTTCAGGACCCGGCCGGCGAGCCGGCGAGCCGGGCGTGGGTGCTGGATCTGACCGCGGCGCTACGCCAGGGCGAGCCGGCCGCGTTCGTGAGCTTCCTCAACGACGACGGCCCGGCGCGAATCCGCGAGGCCTACCCCGGATCGACCTGGTACCGGCTGGTCGAGATCAAACGTCGGTACGACCCGGACAACCTGTTCCGCCTCAACAACAACATCCCACCCGCCTGA